>CANMZB010000004.1 GCA_947502265.1 uncultured Sulfitobacter sp. | reverse complement strand
TAAGGCGTGGGAGAGTAGGTCATCGCCAAACCTAACAAGCTTTCCAAACCTGTATCTCTCTTCGATGTAACAAAAACGCCGCCCGCTGAAAAGCAGGCGGCGTTTTGCTGTCCAAAAATCAAAATACCTCACTCTCGGTAAGCGCCAATAGTGACGGAGCGAAGTAAGCGAATGCTGCGCATATGTGGCCTTCGTCCGACGGCAGCAGAGTGTGCCGCCGGAACGCCATAACCATTGCCTCTTCAGCCTCCGACAAGACGGTGGAGCGCGGCTTCGTCGGCCCTGTCTTGAGATCCTCGACCGTCTGACGCTTCCGCCAGTTTGCGACGGTCTTGGGACTGTTCGCCAGCTCCCGGCTCAGCGTCGCGAGCGAAGCTTGCGATCGTTGTATTGCAGCTCTGACGGCGTGCGTGTCCGTGACGAACTTGGCCCATAATGCTTCCTTCCATTCCTGACAAAGGACCGCATCATCAAACCGTGGGATCAAACACCTAGGTACCGGGCGCCTCAAACATTGAAACGGGTCGATTGGCTCAACAATCGCCGCCTGCTCAACCCCATCGGATACATCAAACCAGCCAAAGCAGAGGAGGCATTCCTTGCAAACATGAACGCAGTCGATAAAGTCGCGTAGGAAGAACTAAACAGTCTCCGCTAAAGCCGGGGCGGTTCAGTCCAGCATTGGCTATCAAGTGCTGTAATCGAAATATTCATAATATGACTTGGAAAATGGATATATAAAGTCAATAACAAACTGTCCGATTTTTGGGACGATGCTAAATGTTACGCAAGCCGTGATATCTTATAAGGACAGACACAATGTTACGAAAAACTTCCTTCGCTCTCATCGGTGTTTTGATTGCCGCAAGCTACGCGGTTCCTTATCTTGTCCTGCATTCGGTCAGCGCATGGTATGGTAGCTTTCTGTTTTGGACAATTGTGGGTGTTTTCACTATCGTCTTGAATGTGATGGCAACCGCCAACTTAAAGGATGCCTCAAAGTGACACTATCTCTCGTTGTCGGGGGGGTAGTGGTCTACATCGCGCTCTCACTTTTTGTTGCTTATCTTTCGCGGGTTGGACCATCGGCTTCGATGTCGGACTATTTTCTTGGCGGGCGGAATATGGGGGGCGTCGTTTCGGCCTTATCGTATTCTGCTACAACCTATTCGGCTTTCATGATGGTGGGGCTTGCCGGTCTGACTTATCGTGGTGGGGTTGGTGCGCTGGGGTTTGAGATTATCTATTTCGCCGGAGTTTCACTGGTCGCCATCTTTGGTCCCAGGTTTTGGGCCGTAGGACGCAAATACGGTTTCGTCACCCCTTATGAAATGCTGGGTAATCGCTATGGTAGTCGCTGGGTTGCGGTAGCGGGGGGGCTGGTAAGTATGGTGTTTCTGATCCCGTATTCGGCAGTTCAGCTTGCTGGAGTTGGTTATCTACTCACCGGCATGACCGATGGCATCATCCCATTCGGAGCAGGTATTTTGGGCGCGACAATTCTGGCAATTGTGTTTTCATATATCGCGGGCATTCGTTCGGTGATGTGGACGGACAGCCTTCAGGCGGTGGTGATGATTGTCGCTGCCTTGTTTGTCTCCGGGTTGCTGGTCTATAAACTGGGCGGTTTTGGCGGATTGTTTGGCACGCTTTCCGAGACCCGGCCCGAGATGCTACGCGTCCCCGGCGCAGGCTTTTTCAGTTTCACGACATTTTTAGGGCTGACACTGCCTTGGGTTTTCTTCTCGATCTCCAACCCGCAGGTCAGCCAGCGCCTGTTTATGCCCGCGTCTCTTGGGGCATTGCGCCGTATGCTTTTGATTTTCTTATGCTTTGGTTTGATTTATACTTTGGTTTCAGTCATTTGGGGATTTTCGGCACTTGTGGCATTTCCCAACCTTGAGCGGCCTGACCTTGCGACTTCGATGCTTTTATCCTCGGATCTGGTGCCCCCCGTTCTGGGCGTGATCGTGATGATCGGCATTATCGCTGCCGCAGTTTCGACCATCGACTCGATTCTTCTTACGCTTTCGTCAATCTTTGCGCGCGATGTTTATGGAAATCTAAGTGGAGATGTGGTGGATAAAAGGCAGTTGCTGATTGGAAAGCTGGTGATTCCGGTCATCTCGGTTTTGGCGCTGGCCTTCGCATGGATGGAGTTCAGCATGATTGCTATTCTGTCTGTTGCGGCGTCGGTCGGTCTTGTTCTGATGGTTCCAGCGACGATCGGAGCGTTTTTCTGGCGGCGCGGTACCGCGGAGGGGGCGCTTGCTTCGATCCTTGGCGGCAGCATATTTGTTGTTACCATGTATCTGACGGGCAATTCATTGTTCGGGTTGAACGCTGGCATTCTTGGCTTTCCGGTTGCGACCATCCTGTTCATCGGCGTCAGTCTGGTAACCAGACCCAATACGGCATACGCAGATGAATTTATGAAAGCGGCCACTGACGCGATCCCGCGAAAGTCGGATCATTTCTAATGCGGACTGTAAGGTGCGGCTACTCGTGAGATTTATCTTCTGTTGATTACACTACGAGTCCTGCGGAGCCGAAATTTATGCCTTGGCGGCGGAGTTTGAAACGATTCAGCTGCCGCAGGCATCGGTATTCATCTCTGAGGTTGAGCAAGTTACACTGTGAAACCAAAATCTCGGCCCTATGCATCATACGTACCGGCATCCAATAACGGAGTGTGAGGGATAATAGGACTTTTATCATGGCTTTTCGTTATGTTGCGCAGGGCTACGGGATGATCCAGCCGGGCGCATCGGATACGGCGGCGGTTCGGGCGACTTTCCTGATCGACCCTGAAGGCGTGCTGCGCGCCATGATCTATTATCCGATGAATGCGGGACGCTCGGTTGACGAAATCTACCGCCTCTTGGTGGCAATACAGACAGCCGATGAAAACAGCTGCGCGATGCCTGAAAACCGGACACCCGGAAATCCCGTAATTGTGTGGACTCCCACCACGCCAGAGGCCGCAATGGTGAGGGATTCGATACAGTGGATTGGTATTTCTCGACCCGCACACTTTGTTTGACGCAGGGCTTGGTCCTTGAGGCCCGCTCACCTCGACTTATTTATAAAGTGACTGCGCCGAGTAGTTCATATTGCGACAAAAAAACGCCCCATGACCACAGCATCCCCAAAGAATATCACCGCCCTGAGCGCTGTTCTGGGTGAACCATTCCGCCTGTAGCTCCAGACCCACGGGTATCATTGGAACGTCGAGGGGCCGAATTTCCGGCAACTGCACGTGGTGTTTGAAGAGCAGTATCAAAACCTGTGGAGCGCGTTGGACGTGATCGCCGAACGCATCCGCACCCAAGGTGGCTATGCACCGGGTTCGGTTGCCGATTTGATGGCGCTGGCTGCTCCCGAAGACAAACCTGCGCAGTCCGCCGACGAGATGGTCACCTTGCTGATCGCGGGCCACGAAGCCTTCGCCGCAACCCTGCGTGACGCCATCGCCACAAGCGGGGATGCCGGCGATGAAGCATCCGCAGATATTTTGACCGTCCGTCTGGAATGGCACGAAAAAGAGCTGTGGATGATGAAGGCCAGTATGCGCTGATTTCAAATGGCCCAGCCCTCGGGCTTGGCCGTACCCCTCCTGCAACTGGAGAAAACCAATGAGTAATCCTATCGTAAAGGGCTTCTGGGACAAACCAACCGGAAGCTGGCAATATGTTCTGCACGACCCCGACACCATGAAAGGGGCGATCATCGACCCCGTGCTGGATTTCGATCCGCTGGCAGGGGCAACATCAACCAAAAACGCCGAACGACTGCTGGCCTATGTGCGCGAGGCGGGGATCGGGTTGGTCTGGATCCTCGACACGCACCCACATGCTGACCACCTTTCAGCCGCGCCAAAGGCTGATGGGCTGGAATAACCCAGAGCCTGCGCAAGATCCATGCTGCCTTTGCCCGCCTCCAGCGCCTCCAGCGCGACCCATCCTAACCGCCGCCGCTGCGCCGTTGGCAAAGGGTCGGATTGCGTGAGCCGACGCGCAATGCTGCGGATCAATGGCATAGCTCGCAAACGGTTGGCTGGCGAGGCATGCCAAAATACGCCCGCCGAATCTGGGATGCAATTGAAAGGCCTGAAATTCAATGCCACCCGAAGTTTCCACCCGAGGCACCGTTTCCGCCGGTATCCAGATACCAAAGCGGTCAGGAATGAACCAGCGATCCTTGCCAACCTTTACCCGCATTAATCCGTCAAAACAAAGCAGCACCATCGCCTGTTCGCTCTGCGCGGACAGCTGCGCCCTGTTGGACAGTGGGCCGCAGCCACCGTGCCGCTCCCGGCAATGATCCAAGTGGCGGAAAAACGATATGATTTGGCATTTTGTCGATCTAGCGCATAGGCCCCATTTTCGGTAGCCCGTAAAACAACAAGCTGGAGACCCGCTATGACCCGCATGAAAGGAACCATCTTCGCGCTCGCACTGATGCGCGCAGCTTGGGCGGCCTTTGCCCATCCAGCCGGAATGACACCCGATCAAGGACTGACCTTTGGTATTGTCTAGTTCATGCTCGCGTTTTGGGGCACCGGTCTTGTTCCGGGTTATGTGGCGTCGACCTTCCTGTTTGTCGCGTTGATCCTGACCGGCCTGACTGCCCCGCAGGAGGTTTTCTCAAGTTTCTCGTCCACCGCGATCTGGCTGGTCGTGGCAGGGACCGTCATAGGCGCGGCGATCACCCATTCGGGGCTGGGGGCGCGTAGGGGCGCTTTGGCGCGACCGCACCGGTCAAAAGCTACGCTGCGTTGATCGGCGGATTGACGGTGCTGGGCATGGCGTTGGGGTTTGTGATGCCGTCATCGCTCGGGAGGGAGGGCCGCTGTGCTCGTTCCGATAGGGACGAACATGCCGAGTTTCGCGATCCTCCCGTCCAATACTCCAAATATCATCTTGACGGGCGTGGCCGAACAATCGCTGGGCGTGCAATTCAGTTATGCCGACTACCTCTTGTCGCACTACCCGATCCTGGGGGTGGTAAAATCTGTATTCATCGTGGGGCTCGTGCTGTATTTCTTTCCTGCCCAAGTTGCGGTTTCTGCGGACGCGCCTGCGACGGCCAACAGGTCCAGTCACCGCCATTGGGCGCTTCTGGCATCTTGCTGGTGACACTGGGCTTCTGGTCAACGGACCAAATTCACGGGATCAATGCGGCATGGATCGGGCTGGCGGCGTCACTTGTGTTGATGACGGCTCAGCTCGGATTTGTTCCGCCACCAGTCTTCAAATCTTCGGTCGATTTTTCAATGATCCTGTTTGTCGCGGGGACGTTGACACTCGGGACCGTTGTTAACGCCAGCGGCTTGGGTGATATCATCGCGCACGCCGTTTTGCCCGCACTGCCGTCTCAGGCGGATAATGATTTTCTCAACTTCATCTCCCTTTCCCTACTCGGCATAGGCACCTCTATTTTCACCACTGCCCCGGGCATGCCCGCTGTTCTGACACCCCTCGCACCAGAACTCGCGCAAACAACCGGCTTTTCCATCAACACAGTATTGATGACGCAAGTCATCGGATTTTCCACCGTCTTGCTTCCCTATCGAGTCGGACCATTGATCGTCGCGATGGGGCTCGCGTGCGAAAGCACGAGACCCTTGTTGAAGATCACGCTTTCGCTGTTTGTGGTGACCTTACTGGTCCTGCTGCCGCTTGATTTTCTGTGGTGGAAACTCCTGGGTCAGATTTGAGATGCGTTGGGTCCGAAGGCGTGGAGTGGCTTTGTTGCACAAATCCCGTGAAGGGTTCACCTCATGAATCCAGCATGATGGTTGGCGGGTCGAGCAGTTGGCCTCTATAAAGTACAAGACCACGAACTGGCCGTACTGTAACGCGGCGCTGAAGTGCCGGGGATCGTTATCGGTCTGGTTTGACCCCGAGATGATCTGGACGCCACCGCCGAGCGGCAAGCGCGGTCGCCAGCAGGGTTTCAGCGACGCTGCGATACAGGCGTGCCTGACTTTGAAGGTGATGTTTGGGCTGTCATTGAGGCAAACTGCTGGTTTTGTGGAAAGCCTACCGCAGTTGGTCGGACTGGATTAGGCGGCACCTGATTTTAGTACCCTCTGCCGCCGCCAAAAGAGGTTGGAGGTGAGCTTTCTGATCGATAGCACTGGCATCAAGTCAAAGGGCGAAGGCGAGTGGACTGCCCGTAAGCACCCCTCTCCAAGCAGGTGCTGCCGGGCAGTGGGTGGCCCCAAACGGCGCATCTGGCGCAAAATACACATCGGTATCGACGAGGAAACGTAGGAAGTGCGCGCGATCGAGAGCATCGGTGATGTGCCCCCTGTTGCCTGAGCCGCTAAACCAAGTTCCGTGCGGTCAGGGCATTGGATTGGTTACTGCTGATGGGGTCTGTGACACGCGCAAATGCCACGACGCGATTGCCGCCCGGAATGCCCACGCCGTCATTCCGCCGCGCAAGAACGCTAGGCCGTGGAAGTCTACCAGCGCAGAAGCGGTCGCCCGGAACGAAGCCGTAAACGCATCAAGCTACCTCTTCGGCCCAGGTCCTCAGATATAACAGCAATGTCTCTGTGTCGCTTCAAGCGACGCCAGACGCCGTTCATGTCTTGATTGACGACGACGGCGCCAGAATTCGCTGAAAGCGATATTGAATCCGTCTTCAGCCCTTTCGTCCAGTCGGAGTTATCGCGCTCCCGCGATACCTGCAGAACCGGACTTGGTCCTTATAGTGCAAGGGCCAGTTCACCATCCCGCGCGTCCGTGGCTGTGATGTGGTCTTGTCGAATTGCCCCGAAGGTGGATTGCAGGCGATGGTTACCCTGCCTTGCAATCCTGCATGATCTTCGAAATCATGCGCCCCAGCGCGTTTGGCCTTTTCTTCGCCTATGGGAACTCCAGTCTGAAGTAGGGCGAAACCCAAACCGTCAGCCCAAACGGCCAAGCGCAAGGGTGATTGCTGAACTGAGCCTGATCAGCGGGCTGCATTAAGTGGAGTGAGGTCGTGAACCGAACCGTGAAACAAGGCTCGTCCCAGTCGCTGGTGCGTGACTGCTCGGTCGTCCTGTCACTGGTCACGCTACTGGGAATGCTTCTGGGCATGGCCGGGATGTGGTGGCCGGGTGGGGGGCTTTCCGCCCTCACGTATCCGGCTTTGGCGACCGTGTATCTTGCCGGGGGGGGGCCTGCGGCGTGGCGGGCGTTGAGCGAGCTCTGGAAGGACCATGTCCTTGATATCGATCTGCTGATGGTGGTGGCCGCCGTGGCAGCCGCTGCTGTCGGCGCACCGCTTGAGGGGGCGGTTCTGTTAACGCTGTTCAGCGTGGCGGGCACTCTGGAAGAGCGCGCCCTTGGCCGCGCGCGCCACGCGATCGAGGCGCTGATGGCCCTGCGTCCCGAGACGGCGCTGCGCAAGACCGCTGCGGGCTCGGTTGAAGAGATCGCGGCGGCTGCGTTGGAGGTGGGTGATGTCGTGGTGCTGCGCCCGGGCGCGCGGGTGCCGAGTGATGGCACGATCAGCTTGGGGCGCGGCGGCATTGATGAGGCCAACATCACCGGCGAATCCATGCCTGCCACAAAAGGTCCGGGCCAGCCGGTATTCGAGGCTACGGTGAACCTTGACGGGGTGCTGGAAGTCACGGTCACCCGCACTGTCGGCGAAAGCACCATTGCCCGCATGATCCAACTGGTGACCGAAGCACAAGCTGCCAAAGCCCCGTCAGAGCGCTTCAGCGAATGGTTTGGCCAGCGTTATACCATCGCGGTTTTGCTTGGGGCGGTCCTTGCCTTTGCCGGTTTTTACTGGCTGGGCGGCGATTGGAAACCCGCACTTTACAAGGCGGCAACGCTGCTGGTTGCGGCCAGTCCCTGCGCGATTGTCATCTCGGTCCCCGCAGCCATCCTTTCGGCGCTCTCAGCGGCTGCGCGCGGCGGTGTGCTGTTCAAGGGCGGGGCCGCACTTGAAACGCTTGCGGCTGTTGAAACGTTCGCCTTTGACAAGACCGGCACTCTGACCACCGGGCGGGCGGCAGTGACCCAAATCGTGGCACTTAATGGCGACGAAGCGGGCTTTCTGTCATTGCTGGCCGGGCTTGAGGCGCATTCCGAGCATCATATCGCTGCGGCGATCCGGCATGAAGCGGGGCGGCGCGGGCTTGATCCTACCGAGGTGACAGAGGTCAGCGCGCACCCCGGAGTCGGCATTACCGGACGTGATGCTCTGGGTTTGGTCTGGGCCGGAAATCCCTATCTTGCAACAGAAATGGGCGCGCCCGTCGATGCCGCCCGCCTGCAGGCTTTGGCGGATGGCGCCGATACGGTGATTTATCTGGGGCGCGGTGCCGAGGTTCTGGGTGCGGTCAGCGTGGCCGACGAGGCGCGGTCTAGTTCTGCGTCGGCGCTTTGCGCGTTGCGCGCCGGCGGAGTGCGCCGGATCGCTATGATGACAGGTGACAGACGTCCGGTGGCGTTGCGGATTGGAGCAGAGCTTGGCTTTGAGCCTGATGAAATTCACGCCGAAATGCTACCCGAGGACAAGGTGCGGGGTGTCGCAAAGCTAGCAGAGTCGGGTAAAGTGGCCTTTGTCGGTGACGGCGTGAACGACGCGGCGGCGCTTGCGCGCGCAGACATCGGCATCGCGATGGGCACCGCTGGCTCTGAGGTCGCGCTGCAGGCCGCTGACGTGGCGCTTTTGTCAGAGGACATGCGGCAGCTTGCCGATGCACGCCGCCTTGCCCGCCGTGCGGCGGCGATCATCCGCCAGAACCTGATCTTCGCCATCGGGGTCATGCTGGTGTTGGTCATCGCGGGGCTGTTCTTTGATCTGCCGTTACCGCTGGCGGTCGTCGGACATGAAGGCGGCACGGTGCTGGTGGTGCTGAACGGGCTTCGCCTGCTCTCGAACCCCGCCCGCCCGGTGGAGCGGGACGCTGCACCTCGCCGGTCGCAGGAGGTCGCCAGGTTGTTTGGCGGGGCGAAATAGCGGGCATTACAGAAGTGGGGTAGATGTGATGGCTAACAAGGATTGTCAGGAATGGGACGGCGTTCTCGAATTCTGGTTCCCTGAAGGGCGCTCGTTAGATGTCGATCCGCAGACCCATCGCGCGCATTGGCTTTGGAGAATGCAAGGCGGCGCGGATGACCAGATCATGGCGCAATATTCACGTCTCACCAAAAGGGCGGCCAAGGGTGAGCTTGATCACTGGGCGCAGGAGCCACATGGAAGGCTGGCGCTGATTATCGCCCTTGATCAGTTTTCCCGCTCTGTCTGGCGAGATGAGGCGCGCGCCTACGCGCAAGACCCATCTGCACTATCGCTTGTGATCGAAGGCCTTTCAAACGGTCATTTTTCCGCTTTTGAGACGCCTTGGTTCCAGATTGTGTATGGCCTGCCACTGGGCCACTGCGAAGGCCCCGACCACTTGCAGCGCCTCGACCAATTGATCAGCCTGCGTGAAGAAGTAACCGCCGCCGCACCGATCCCGTTGCGGCCAATTTATTCGGCTTTGGTTAACCAGGCCCGCGATGTGCGAAAAGTCATAGCCGCATTTGGCCGCCATCCCCATCGCAATAAAATTCTGAACCGCAGATCGACCGCAGCGGAGGGCGTGTACCTCGCCAAAGGCCAGTTCCCGCACAAGAGAGCATTTCGATGAGATCAGAGAAAGAATGACGCCCTCGACGTGATGGGGATTGATCATGCTGCCCGGCGGCTCAGCTTGAGTGCAACCCTTGGGTTGTTAAATTCAATCACTGGAAACCTTGCTGTTACGTAATCTATCGTGACGCCTGCGCTCTCATTCAACTCGATAGTTGCCGAAAATAACGCGGGACTTCGTCAGCGGTTAGCTTTCGTTCATGTTCAGATCGCTCGGCATGGCCCCTCTGTCGGCATCAGCCCTTCATGCCATTTCTCCCAGTTGAAATATGCTAACGGATCAGAGCGCCCCGCCTTGAATTAGCATCACCAATACCCTGCCACGCCCTCAACGGTCTCGGGGCATTGGCGACAAGAGATGCCTCAGGTTAAAGGCGGGGCGCATTGATCCCGGACTTGCGGCAAATCTCCGCAACCGTCGTGCCCTTGTCGCCTTGCGCAGAACAGTGAACTGGAGCGTAGCCTAAATGATCGCGTGACGCACTTTTGCAGAGACCCATTCGCTTAGCACGACAGTCACAAGGATCAGCAAGAGGATAACGCTGACCTGATTCCATGCGAGGGTATTGAGGGAGGCTTGCAGCTTGAGGCCGATACCGCCCGCGCCGACGAGACCGAGGATCGTGCTTTCGCGGATGTTGATGTCCCATCGGAACACCGAGATGCCCCAGAAGGCCGGCATGATCTGCGGGACGATCCCGTAGATGAGAACCTGTGCCGCACTTGCGCCTGTGGCCTGAACTGCCTCTGTTTGGCGCGCATCAGTCTCCTCAATCGCTTCGTAAAGCAGTTTGCCGACAAAACCGATTGAGCGCAGGGCGATGGCAACGATGCCCGCAAGCAGGCCCGGCCCGATGATCGCCACCAGCAGCAAAGCCCAGATGAGCGCGTTGATCGAGCGTGAGGCGACGATGATAAAAAGCGCGATGGGCCGCAGGAAACGCACGGACGGGGACGTATTGCGCGCCGCCAGAAAGGCCACGGGCACGGCCATGATGACGCCGCCGATGGTGCCGAGGGTCGCGATATTGATGGTGTCCCAAAGCGGCCCCCAAAGCTCGGACATGTAAGATATGCGCGGCGGGAGCATCCTGCTGCCGATGTCGGCAGCTTGACGTGGTGCGTCAGAGACGAAGGCCCAGATCGTGTCTTCTGTCATGATCTGCCAGCACCAAAAAAAAAGCGTGACCAGAGCGAACCAGCCAGCCCATGTCCAAAGGCGTGCGCGCGGTGTGCGGTAGGTCCAAACCTGTTTGTAATCGGTTATCTCGGTCATTGGAGGAACTTTCGCAGATAGCTGGAGCCGTATTCGGCGACCATGACGATGGCGATGACAATGAGCAGGATCGCTCCGGCGCTGTCGTATTCGTAGCGGTCAATCGCAGTGTTGAGCGTCGCCCCAATGCCGCCTGCGCCGACGATGCCGATCACCGCGGATTCGCGAAAATTGATGTCGAGGCGGTAGAGTGACAGCCCGATCAGCCGTGGCATGACCTGCGGCTGGACGGCGTAGTTGACCACTTGCCACCATGACGCGCCTGTAGAGCGGATGGCTTCGACTTGGGTTGCGTCGATCTCTTCGATGTCGTCCGCCAGCAGCTTGGCGATAAAGCCGATAGTGGCAAAGCTGAGCGTTAAGAAGCCCGCGAAGGGGCCAAAGCCGAACATGGCAACAAGGAAAATCGCGATGATGATTTCCTGCAAGGCGCGGCTGACGGCGATGATCGAGCGGCAAATCGCATAGATCCAACCGGGCGCGATGTTGCGGGCGGCACCGATGCCGATGGGAATTGAGATCGCCACGCCGACGACCGTTGACGTAAGTGTCATGGTCAGGCTTTCGACCAAGCCTTGACTGATGTCGCGCCAGCGGCTGGTGAAGTCGGGCTGCAAAAAGCCCATGATAAAACGTTGCCCGCGTTCCAGCCCTTCATAGACGCGCGTCCAATTGACGTCGATGGTGCTGATGGCGAGGATCAGATAGATCACGATCCCGACTTGCAGCGCGATGCGCCAACGCGGGTCTTTGACGATCTGCGCTGGCCGCTTCCAACTTGTGGGATAGCTTTGCGCGCTCATTGCACTAGCTCCGCCAAACGGTTCTTGGCGTCTTCTTCGGCGTCGGCTTGTTCGAGGTCGCCGTTGCGCATCGCGTTCCAGTCCTCTTCGCCGTATATTTGCGTAAGGGCACCTTGGGTTAGCGCGGCGGGGGAGCCGTCAAAGACGACAGCGCCAGCGCGCAGACCGACGATACGCTGCATGAATTGTTGTGCCAGCGGAACGTCATGAATGTTGACGATCGCAGGGAGGCCACGTTCGGCGCAGATCTCTGTCAGGAGGCGCATGATCTGGCGGCTTGTTTTAGGGTCAAGGCTGGCTGTTGGCTCGTCTACGAGCAGCAGTTCGGGTTCCTGCGCCAAGGCGCGGGCGATACCGACACGTTGGCGTTGACCGCCCGAAAGAGCATCCGCGCGTTTGTCAGCGTGGTCAAGCAACCCGACACGATCAAGCAGTTGATAGGCGCGCTGGACATCGGCTGCGGGGTATTTGCGAAAGAAACTGCGCCAGAAGGGGACATAGCCCAACCGCCCTGACAAGACGTTTTCCATCACCGTCAGGCGTTCGACCAACGAGTATTCCTGAAAGATCATGCCGATCCGGCGACGCTGGCGGCGCAAGTCGGCTTTGCCAAGCTGGGCCAAGTCCACATCACCAAGCATGACCTTGCCGGATGACGGTTCAACAAGGCGGTTGATGCAGCGGATTAACGTCGATTTGCCTGCACCAGAAGGGCCGATCAGCCCCAATATCTGCCCTTTGGGAATAGAAAGGGTGACGTCACTAAGAGCGGTGTCGCCCGTTTTGTAGGTCTTGGACAGGTTTTTGAGTTCCAGCATGGCTGCACCTTTTGCAAAGATATGCGGACGGCAAAGCGCCGCCCGCAAGGTCTTGATTCGTGATCGGGTCTAGTTACATTCGTAAACAACGCCGTTGGCGTCATCGATTGTGCGGATCACGGACCAGTCATCTTTGAAGGTGATCTCGATGAACTGGTTTTCGCCATTGCGACCAAACTCTTCGGCCAGCGCGGAACCTTCCCAGTCAAAGCTGAAGAAAGCGTCTTGGATTTTATCCTGAAGATCGGGTGTCAGGTTGTAAACCGTGCCGTAACCCGTTGTCGGGAAGGTTTGCGATTTGTAGATCGTGACGAGCTGGTCTTCTGTCACAACTTCACGGTCGATCATGCGGCCCTTGACCGAGTTCGCAATCGCGGCGGCGGGGTAGTCTTTGTTGGCAACACCAAGGATCGAGTTGTCATGTGCGCCAGAGAAGGCAGGTTCAAAGTCTGTGCCTGCTTCCATGCCGAATTCGGCTTTAAGGATCGCGGAAGGTGCTTTGAAGCCCGAGTTTGATGTCTCGGCAGTAAAGGCCATTGATTTGCCTTTGATGTCTTCGACTTTGGCGATGCCTGAACCGGGGTAGGTGATGATTTCCATCTCATACCCGAAAGAACCATCTTCGGCGGCCATCATCGCGAAGGGGCGGAAGCCTGCACACGCAACGGCCAACGGGTTTGAACCCGTGTTAAAGCCTGCAACGTGCAAACGGCCTGCGCGCATCGCTTCGATCTGGGCGGCGTTGGACTGCACCGGGAAGAACTGGATTTTCTTACCGGTTTTTTCGGCCATGTGATCAAGGAAGCCCTGCCAAACCTCGGCGTAAACGGCCGGATCCTCGACTGGGGTATAGGCGAAGATTAGTGTGTCAGGGTCGATCAAATTTGATGCATCCGTTGGGATGTCCGCGATCAGATCGCCATCGGTATCTGTGTAACGGTCGCTCAGCTGAAAGTCGGCATAAGCAGGGAACGCTATGGCCAGAGCGGCAAGCGAGGTGAGTGCAGTTGTCAGTTTCATGGAAGTCCCAATTCGAGTTGTTATTCCGGCTTGGGTTAGCGTGCCAATGTAATTGTTTTGCGACACCAGACTGAAAAATATGAGGTTTCGGAACAGATAGAGGGCCGTTTGACGTTCTCGCCGCGTGCGACGGAACGGACCTTACTGCTTATTAGGCCGAATGCATCAGAGTAGGTTGTCCAGTTTCGCGAATCCACTTCAGTCGGCCATCTCCGATTTCGGTGTCATTGCGCTTGGGCATCAACGTCATCAGGCACCTTCAGTAGCTCAAACTCTTGCCTGCAGATGCCCGATTACAGAAGGTGGCCAAGTTTTGTTGCTTGATTTGCGCTAATATTTCCAATATTCATGAAATATGGAATCATTACTCACAGACCGACTTGCTGTCCTTAGCCACCCCAAACGCTTGGCAGTGTTTCGCTTGCTCATGCGGCGCTGCCCTGATGAAATTCCAGCAGGGGAAATAACTGAGGCTTTGGACCTCAGAGCGAGCACGGCATCGGTTTACCTGTCAGCTTTGACACAAGTGGACCTGATTTTGCAGCGCCGCTGTGGAACGCGACTGCTTTATACTGTCAATCTGGACGCGGCCCGCGAGGTCATCGCCGAACTTTTCCTGGATTGTTGTCGTGGGCGGGCGGACCTTTGCCCGCCCCGGTTTTCTGATCTGCTCGGGAGTATCTTTCCCATGACTGATAAAAAAATAAACGTCCTCTTTGTCTGCACTGGTAACTCTGCCCGCTCGATTTTCGCTGAAACCATTCTGCGCGACATGGGGGGTGATCAATTCACAGCCTATTCAGCAGGCACGGATCATCGGTCCGAATTAAATCCTTTCGCCGTCCATATGTTAAAGTCGAAAGGGCATGACGTATCGCCTTTGAGATCCAAAAATATATCAGAATTTCAAGGCCCTGATGCGCCGAAGATGGATTTTGTTTTCACCGTCTGTGACCACGCCGCAAACGAAGAGTGCCCCACATGGCCAGGGCATCCCGTCTCGGGCCACTGGGGCGTTCCCGATCCCGTTAAGACCGAGGGAACGGACGCTGAAAAATGTCTCGCCTTTCATCAGGCCTACGGTGCACTGCACAACCGCATCTCCGCATTCACCAACCTATCATTCGAAAACTTGAATCAGGTTTCACTGCAAAAGCATGTCGATGAGATCAGCAAACAGGACTAAAGATAATGACCACTTACGCTATCAATGGCCTTGGCCGTATGGGTAAACTTGCACTGCGGCCTCTCTTGGAGAGGGGCGCAAAGATCGCTTTCATCAACGATGCGGTGGGCGACGCGCAGATGCATGCACACCTGCTGGAGTTTGATTCCGTCCATGGGCGCTGGCCCGCCGTGTTTTCAAGCGATGCAGGCTCGATCACCATTGACGGCACCCGCATTCCTGTGACCAACACCCGAAATCTGGACAACCTGCCGCTGGACGGCGTTGACGTCATGATTGACTGCACCGGCGCGTTCAAGACCGAGGCAAAGCTGGCCCCCTATTTTGCCGCTGGTGTGAAAAAAGTCGTTGTTTCCGCCCCCGTGAAAGACGGCCCGACGGCGAACATTGTTTACGGCGTCAACGACGAAATCTACGATGCTGACACGCATCGGATTGTGACAGCGGCAAGTTGCACAACCAACTGTCTTGCACCTGTGGTCAAGGTTTTGCTCGAAGGAATCGGGATCAAACACGGGTCGATCACGACAATCCACGATGTGACCAACACCCAAACCATCGTGGACCGTCCCGCAAAAGATCTGCGACGGGCACGGTCGGCATTAACCAACTTGATCCCGACTACAACAGGGTCTGCAACGGCGATCACGCTGATCTATCCCGAACTGACAGGTAAGCTAAACGGCCATGCGGTGCGTGTGCCACTGCTTAACGCATCTATCACCGACTGCGTGTTTGAAATGGCGCGCGAAACGACCGTGGAAGAGGTCAACGATCTGTTCAGAGTGGCAGCCGAGGGGCCGCTGAAAGGCATCCTTGGCTATGAAACGCGGCCATTGGTTTCGTCGGACTACACCAACGACACCCGCAGCAGCATCATCGACGCGATGTCGACAATGGTTGTGAACGGCACGCAACTAAAAGTCTACGCATGGTATGACAATGAATATGGCTATGCGCACCGCTTGGTTGACGTGGCCTTGATGGTGGGCGGCAAGCTGTGACACGTCCGGCAGGGTTTACGGCCTATATCACCGTGACGGCGGCGTATTGGGCGTTCATGCTGACTGATGGGGCCTTGCGGATGTTGGTGCTTTTGCACTTTCACACGCTTGGCTTTTCTCCGGTGCAACTGGCCTATCTGTTTGTGCTGTACGAAATCGCAGGCGTCGCGACCAACTTGTCAGCAGGGTGGATCGCCGCACGGTTCGGGCTGACATCCACGCTTTACGCGGGGCTGTCGTTACAGGTTGTGGCACTTTTGGCGCTGGCGCAATTGAACTCCGCCTGGGGGATCACCGTCTCTGTCGTGTTCGTGATGTTGGTGCAGGGGCTGTCCGGCGTCGCCAAGGATTTGGCCAAGATGAGCTCTAAAAGCGCGGTCAAAATCCTTGCACCAACGAGCGGCGGCGGGCTGTTCCGCTGGGTGGCTTTGCTGACGGGATCAAAGAACGCGGTAAAGGGCGGCGGTTTTCTGTTGGGCGCGGTGCTGCTGGCGGTCTTTGGGTTTGTGCCATCGGTACTTGTCATGGCAGCAATTCTCTTTGTGATCCTTATCGGCGTGGCAATCGGGATGCCAAAAGGGCTGCCCGTCGGGCGCAAGGACGCGAAATTTTCCGAAGTCTTCTCCAACAACCGCAACATCAACTGGCTGAGCGCGGCGCGACTATTCCTATTCGGGGCGCGCGACGTATGGTTTGTTGTCGGTATCCCGATCTACTTTTACGCGGTTTTGTCCGACGGAAGCGAAGCCGGCAACCGCGCGGCGTTCTTTATGATCGGCACGTTTATGGCCCTGTGGACGATACTCTATGGCATCGTGCAGGGTTGGGCGCCGCGCCTCTTAAAAACCGCGACGCGCACGGAGGCACAAACATTAGACCAAGCCAGACATTTGGCGGGACTGCTGATGATCGTGCCAATACTGCTTGCCGCGCTGGTCTGGTTCGCACCCATCCCAACACCTGCACTCACGGCAACAATCGTTCTGGGGCTCTTGGTTTTTGGGGGCATATTCGCCGTGAACTCGGCGCTACACTCCTATCTGATCCTCAGCTTCACCAGCGCAAGGCGGGTCACGATGGATGTCGGCTTCTACTACATGGCCAACGCGGCAGGACGCCTTGTTGGTACGCTTCTGTCCGGTTTCACGTATCAAATGGGTGGCCTTCCATTGTGTCTTTTCACCGCTGGAATCATGGTCGGACTTAGCTGGGTCGGCGTGTCGCGGTTACGCGACGGGAGTTGATCGCGCATACGAGCGCCGGTCACTATATCGGGCAGCTGGATTTTGCTTTCGTGACGCAATGCAAAGCCGTCACGCGACGTCGAAATCACGACCAGCAACGACTTCGACCGCGACATGCCGTGTGATCATTTCGATTGGGACAGCCTCAAGATGGGTAGCGCCAATCAATAAGACATGCGGCCATTTTCTACCCCAAAGCGTACCCGGCACCGCGCACGGTCCTGATCGGATCTCTCCCGCCGTGCTGGCAGATGACCTTGCGCAAGCGGGCGATGTGCACATCAACAGTCCGGGTATCGACATAGATTTCACGGCCCCAAACACGGTTCAGCAGTTGTTCACGACTCCAGACGCGTTCCGGTTTTCCCATAAATGTCGATAACAAGCGAAACTCGGTTGGGCCCAGCTTTAGAGGCTTTCCATCTCGCGACACCCTATGGGTTTCGCCGTCCAGTGTGATGTCTTCAAAATGTAAACACATGCCGACCGCGACAGGCCGCACCCGGCGCAATTGGTTGCGGACACGAGCCAGAAATTCAGCGATGGAATAGGGTTTGGTCAGGTAGTCATCCGCACCTGTTTCCAGACCACGGACACGATCCCCTTCTTCGCCACGTGCGGATACCATCACAACCGGAATGGCGCGTGTGGCAGGCCGCAATTTCAGCCTGCGGCAGATTTCAATGCCGGACACCCCCGGCAACATCCAGTCAAGGACGATCAAGTCGGGCTCGTGTTCCTCGACAGCTAACAACGCATCATCACCGTTCGTCGCTGATATGACGCAGAAACCCTCTGCTTGCAGATTGTACACCAGGACTTCGCGTTGGGCGACCTCGTCTTCAACAACAAGGACAGTGGGTTGGTCCGCGCTCATGTCCGGCTAAGCTCATCTGGTTTGCTCTGGGAGATGAGATCACTTTTCTGACGGTCGTCGTCAGGCATTTCACCAGTCACAAGGTATATTACCTGTTCCGCAATTGATGTGGTGTGATCGCCCATGCGCTCAATGTTTTTGGAAATGAAATGCAGGTGCATACAGGCTGTTATGTTATGCGTGTCTTCCATCATATGCGTTAGCAAGGACCGGAAAAGCGTGTTGTACATCTCGTCGACCTCATAGTCGCGCGCGCGCACGTTTTCGGCCAAATCAACATCACGCTTGATAAAGGCGTCAAGCACATCCTGAAGCATGCTCGCGACTGCGCTTTGCATATGGCGCAGTGCCGCCGGGACACCATCGATCTGCCGCGTTTCAGCGAGAACCGTGGTGCGTTTCGCAATGTTTTTGGCGTAGTCACCACATCGTTCCAGATTGGAGCTGATGCTCATAACAGCCAAAACAGTGCGCAAATCGCTTGCATTGGGAGATCTGGTCGCAAGGATGCGGGCGCAATTGGTCTTGATGTCCTCATCGAGCCGGTCGATTACCTTGTCGTTTCCACGGACTTTATGGGCTAGTTCCAGATCGTTGGTTTCAAATGCTTGGGCCGCTTGGCTCATTGCGTTTTCGACCAGGCCGGCCATTTTCAAAACCATAGCCTGCGCGCCTTCAAGGTCGCGGTCAAATGCACTGACAATATGTTGTGTGGACATTGTGGTTCTCCTATCCGATCCGGCCAGAGATATAGCTTTCGGTCCGGCTATCTTTGGGGTTCGTGAAAATATCATCGGTGGTGCCGTATTCGACCAAGCTGCCAAGGTGAAAAAAGGCTGTCTTTTGGCTGACGCGGGCTGCTTGCTGCATGGAGTGCGTAACAATAACAACTGTATAGCTTTCGCGAAGCTGATCGATCAGTTCTTCAACCTGTGATGTGGCAATCGGGTCAAGGGCCGAACAAGGTTCGTCCATGAGCAATACGTCCGGTTCGGTTGCGATGGCGCGTGCAATGCAAAGGCGCTGTTGCTGGCCGCCCGACAAGCCCGTTCCAGGGGCGTGCAGACGGTCTTTGACTTCGTTCCAAATCGCCCCGCGACGCAGCGACTTTTCGACGATCTCGTCCATGTCCGCCTTTGTCTTGGCCAAACCGTGAATTTTGGGGCCGTAAGCGATGTTGTCATAGATGGATTTGGGAAACGGGTTCGGTTTCTGGAACACCATCCCGACACGGGCGCGCAACTGGACCGGATCAATATTGCGATCATAGATGTCCTGACCATCAATCCGGATGTCACCTTCGACGCGACAAATATCGATTGTGTCGTTCATCCGGTTGATGCTGCGCAGAAACGTGGATTTACCACAGCCGGAGGGCCCGATAAATGCCGTAACCGTATGTTCCTTGATCTCGACATTGACGTCTTTGATCGCGTGGGTGTCACCATAATAGACCTGAACGTTTTTCGCGCTGATCTTGGTGGCGTTTGACTCGACATCGTTGTTGATTGCTCTGAGGTCGTCCACGGCCTCTCCTTTCGGGTTTACCATTTGCGTTCAAACTTGCTGCGCAAATAGATTGCGATTGCGTTCATCATGATAAGGAAAGTCAGCAGAACGAGGATGGCGGCTGATGTCCGGCTGACGAACCCGCGTTCGGGGCTGTCTGCCCAGATAAAGATTTGTGTTGGTAGGGCGGTGGCACTGTCGAACGGTGTTCCCGGCGCGGATGTGATGAATGCGTTCATACCGATCAACAAAAGCGGTGCCGTTTCGCCCAAGGCTTGTGCCAGTCCGATGATTGTTCCCGTTAAGATACCCGGCATTGCCAGCGGCACGACGTGGCCAAAGACCACCTGCTGCCGGGACGCACCGACACCTAAAGCGGCTTCGCGGATCGACGGTGGCACCGCCTTTAGGGCTGCGCGGGTCGCGATGATGATCGTTGGCATGGTCATCAGGGCCAGTGTCAGGCCGCCAACGAACGGGACCGAACGCGGCAGGCCGAACCAGCCGATAAAGACCGAGAGCGCCAGAAGACCGAACACGACAGACGGGACCGCCGCGAGGTTGTTGATATTCACCTCGATGAAATCGCTAAGTTTGTTCTTTGGTGCGAACTCTTCGAGGTAGACCGCCGCGCCTATGCCCAACGGGAAAGCGATCAGGAAGCATGTCAGAAGCGCCCAGAAAGACCCCATAAGCGCGCCTTTAAGGCCCGCAAGTTCAGGAAAGCGGCTGTCTGCGTTGGTGATCAGGCCCGTGTTGATGCGCGATCCGATGGCTCCGATCTCCACCAAATGATCGTAGTTTGCGATTTGGGCGTCATCAAGACGGCGTAGGTTTTCAGGCGTCTCGCGATCAAGCAGCTCTTTGTAAAGCTGGTCGTATGGGTCCGACACCGGCATCCGCATTGTGATAGTTTGCCCGATCAACGCGGGGTTTTCGACGATACGGTCACGCAGATCGAATTGCGCACCATTGGACAGGATGCCGCTGGCGGAGCGGAGCGCTGCGCGGTCTGACGCGTCTACACCCGGCAAGTTTGCAACCAATGCCGCAGCAAGCACATCATCAAAATTACCGCGCGGGAGGCGTTCGGTCGGGACTTCTTCAGGATCAATGAAGATTTCCAAAGTGATGTTGGTCTGCATGAAAGCTTTGTAGCCAGTAGCGATTTGGGACCACAAAAGGATGAAAAGCATCAAGAACGCGATGCTGATCGCCCCAATTCCCAGACCTTGCAGGATGAATTGTTTGCGGCGACGGCGGCCCAAAGATGCCTGCACCTTTTCGTTGGTCGTTAGGGGGACGGAGCCAGATGAAATATCGGTCATAAATCGAGCCTCAATCGTATGCTTCGCGGTATTTCCGGACAATCCGGAGCGCGAAAATGTTGATAATGAGTGTGACGATGAACAGCATCATCCCCAGTGCGAAAGCGGCGAGCGTCTTGGGGTTGTCAAAGGACGTGTCGCCAATGAGCAGTGTGACGATCTGAACAGTGACGGTCGTGACGCTTTCAAGTGGATTGAGGGTCAGGTTCGCCATGAGGCCAGCAGCCATAACCACGATCATCGTTTCACCAATCGCACGGCTCACGGCCAGCAGCACACCACCGACAATGCCGGGGATTGCGGCAGGGAACAGCACGTTCATCACCGTTTCGGCGCGGGTCGCCCCAAGGGCAAGTGCGCCGTCGCGCAGCGAGCCCGGCACCGCAGAGAGCGCATCGTCGGCAAACGAGGAGATAAAGGGAACCAGCATAATCCCCATCACACCACCCGCCGCCAGCGCAGTGTTGGGTGCCACATCAATGCCCCAAGCCGCGCCAAGGCTGCGGATCGCAGGGGCCACCACAAGGATCGCGAAAAAGCCGTAAACAACGGTCGGAACACCGGCGAGAACTTCGAGGATGGGTTTGCAAACAGACCGCACGACCTTGGGCGCGAATTCGTTGAGGTAGATCGCAGACAGCAAGCCAATAGGGATGGCGATGACGATCGCGACGATTGTAATAACGATTGTACCGACAATCACAGGAAGCCAGCCAAAGGCACCTTCGGCTGCGACCTGATCCGCGCGGATCGGAATTTGTGGCTCCCAGCTTGTGCCGAACAAAAATTCGGTCAGTGGAACGAGTTTTAGAAATTTGACAGTTTCAAAAGCCAGTGAGGCCACGATGCCAACCGTTGTGAAGACCGCAACAACCGAGCAAAAGATCATCAAGCCGGAAATGATTTTTTCGACACCTTGGCGGGCGCGAAAGTCGGCTGAAACTTTGCCGCGCGCAAAGAGCATGATCGCGAGGCTTAGCAACACTGTTACAAGAACCAAGCCGAGGGATGCGGCTTGAAGAAGGCCGGTAAAACGATCCGCAGCTACGATCTTCCATGGCTCTGGTTCACCAAATATGCGGCCACCGGCGATAGACTGGATTTCGGCAAGGATCAGATCGACTTGGCCTTTTCCGAGCCCGTCAAGCGTTCCGTCGGGAAGGCTCGACATAACCAGCGTGTTCACGACAGTCCCTTGCAGCACCAACCACAATAGAATGACAACAAGAACGGGGACCAAAATCATGAGAAGGGCGAAAAGCCCGTGGTAACCAGACACAGAGTGAAGGCGTTGCCCGCCATCCCGAATGCCCGTCGCGGCACGTCGGTTAAGGGCGTAGGCAACCATGCAGGCAGCCAGAAGAATAGCGAAGGCCAAAGTCGTCATGAGGAGTACTCGCTGAAAAGAGTGGCCCGGGTCGGGACTATCCGACCCGGGCTTCGAAAAGCTTGGACCAGCTTATTCTGGAGCTTTCATCGTCGCGCCGGAAAGAACAGCGTCCTGAAGCTCAACAATACGGGCTTCGGCAAGTGGAACCAGACCACGCTCGGACAGATAACCACCAGCCATCAGCGCATCATCGGACATATACTCTTCGATGAATTCGTTGAGGTTCGGGATGACGCCACGGTGTGCATTCTTGATGTAGAAGTACAATGGGCGCGACACTGGGTAGGACTTGTCGGCAATTGTGTCGATGGAAGGTTCAACGCCACCGATCATAACGCCTTTCAGCTTATCAAGGTTTTCATACAAGAATGAGTAACCAAAGATACCCAATGCGTTTGAATCTGCTTCAAGGCGCTGAACGATCAGGTTGTCGTTTTCGCCAGCCTCAACAAAAGGACCATCTGTGCGCATGCGCGAGCAGTTGTCGCCAACCCAGTCGCCATCGTAATCGCCATTGGCAACGAACTCCAGCGATTCACAGCCAGCGTGCATGGCAAGCTCAACAAATGCATCGCGCGTGCCGGACGTTGGCGGCGGGCCGTATGCTAGGATTTTTGTGGCCGGCAAATCAGGGTTGATCTCGTTCCACATTGTGTAAGGGTTATCAGCCCATTCACCGTCCACAGGAACCTGTGCGCCAAGTGCGAGATAGATTTCGCCAAGCGTCAAATCCCAAGCAAAATCATTGTCGCGCGAAATTGCGAGGGACAAACCGTCAAAGCCGATCAAAGCTTCGGTGATGTCTGTAACACCGTTGTCTACGCAAAGCTGATATTCGGACGCCTTCATTGCGCGCGAAGCGCCCGTGAGGTCAGCATGTGCTTCGCCGATGCCACCGCAGAAAATCTGCATGCCGCCACCAGTACCCGTGGATTCAACGATTGGCGAAGGAGAGCCAGTGTTGTTTGCGAACTGTTCTGCAGTTGCTTGTGTGTAGGGGAATACTGTGGACGAACCGACGATACGGACTTCGTCACGGCTTTGCGCGAACGACGCTGTTGTGGAGATGGCAGCAACCGCACATGCAGACGCGGTCAGCTTCAAATAAGACATGTTTGCTCCTAGATTTGCAAAGGCCGCCAATGCGGCCGTGACCGTTCGATAGTGGGATTCTGTGATGGTTATGTAAGGGTTTTGCTACAGTTTTGTGACAATCGCCTTGGCTATAGAAAAATGCCGATGCCCGTTCGGGCCGCGCGATTGATCGGTTGAAACGTGTGTTCGAAATCTGGTGTGAATTTCGGATGCAATCGGGAAAAAATATGGCTTAACTGCGGGTCGGAATGAGAAATAAATATGAAACGGTGGCATTTAATTATGTCACCTGCCGCACAGGCGACGGGGTTGGCCAGCGCTCAAGCTGCGCGTCCAATTCAATCCGGGGGCGCGGAAGGTCAGCATCCGGTCTTTGACCTGACCGGCGGGAGCACTGGTTTGCGTTAAATCTTGCACCCTTCGTTCGTCATGATCACTTCCTTCATCCTGAATCTGGAACTGAGAGGAAATTCCCCGAGAGGCTGTACATGTCGACCTTTGGTAACTCCGCGACGAGACGCAAACCGCGTGAATATCCAGGATTAATGAGGCTTACGGCACAATCGCCCCATCGCATCCGATTTGGCCTAACGGGAAATATTTAACCTTCTGGGGATGCGATTGGCTTTTGGCTCCGTATGTAAAATTAAACCCCGAAGGAAAATTGCTATGTCCTCGCCGTTGCAAATTAATTCAGCCACCTTGCTGACCCCCGGTGACCCCGCACCAGGGTTCATCCAGCGCAGTGTCAGCAATCCGCGTTATGCGTTTGACAGTGCGGCAGGGCGGTATCTGGTATTGTGCTTTTTTGGCTCCGCAACGGACCCTCATGCGCAAGCGGCGCTTGCGGCGGCTTACGCCCGGCCAGATATCTTTAATGACGACCGCGTGTGTTTTTTCGGGGTCAGCAACGATCCCGACGATGAGACAAGCGGGCGCGTAAAAAACCGCATCCCCGGCTATCGGCATTTCTGGGATTTCGACTTGAAGGTATCACGACTTTACGGGGTTGTTCAAAAGGATAGGCCGCAGGGAGAAGTGCCAATCGCACTGGCGCGCCAATGGGTTGTTATTGATCCGACCATGCGCGTACTTGCCACGATCCCGTTTCGCAATGATCAGAGCGATCTGGAAGAGGTCATGGTCTTGCTGGGCACGCTACCGCCACCCGAGCAATACGCAGGTATGGATATCATGGCGCCGGTTCTTTTTCTGCCGCGCGTATTCGAACCCGACCTGTGCCGCCATTTGATTGGTCTCTACGAGGCGCAAGGCGGGGAAGAGAGCGGGTTTATGCGCGAAGTCGGCGGTCGGACTGTGGGCATAAAAGATCCGGGTTTCAAGCAGCGCAAAGACTACACTATCGACAATCGGGAGATTATTGCCGCCCTGCAAAGACGTATCTTGCGTCGTATCGTGCCTGAAATTACCAAGGTCCATCAATTCAACATTACGCGGATGGAGCGCTACATTGTGTCTTGTTATGCCGCCGAGGATGGGGGGCATTTTTCGGCTCACCGGGACAACACGACCAAGGGCACGGCGCATCGCCGGTTTGCAGTGTCAGTGAACCTCAATGACGATTTCGAGGGGGGTGAAGTCAACTTTCCAGAGTACGGACGGCGCAGTTTCAAGGCACCACCGGGTGGCGCGGTCGTGTTCTCCTGTTCGTTGCTGCACAAGGTTGGTAAGGTAACAAAAGGGAAGCGCTATGCTTTTCTGCCGTTCCTCTATGATGATGCCGCCGCGCAATTGCGCGCAGAAAATGCCGGCTACATTGGCGAGGCGGGATCAAGAAGCGCGGATGTGCAAAACACTGTGGCGAATACAACATGAACCACAGTGCACAGGAGGCGTGATAAAATGCCCGGAGACCCGCTTGATATTGTCAGCCAGATCGGGGCATTGCGCCGCTATGCGCGTGTCTTGACGCGCGATATGGATGCGGCCGATGATCTGGTTCAAGCGACATTCGTGCGCGCGCAAGAACGACGCAGAACTTTCCGCGAAGGCGCAAACCTGCGGGTCTGGCTTATGAAGATCCTTCACAACCTGTTCATTGACGACTTGCGCAGCGCCCGCGCGGCCGAGGCGCGCGATCAGGCATGGGCTGAAACACGCCCCGCATTTGTCGAGTCTGCCGGCGAAATGGCCGCGCGCCTATCGCAACTGCGTGCGGCTTTCCTTGCGCTTGGCGCTGATCAGCGAGAGGCACTGCATCTGGTGGCGGTTGAGGGTGTCGGCATTGTCGAGGCGGCGGAAATTCTGGGCGTTCCGGCGGGCACAGTCATGTCACGGGTCGGACGCGCACGCGCAGCGCTGCGTGCTTTTGAAGAGGGCAAGAGCGACAACATCGGTCGCAGTTCATTGAGAATCATTGGGGGGCGTGATGAGTAAAGTGACTGACAACGATCTTGAGTTGGAAGCCGGCCTTCAGGCGCTTTTGCTGGGGCAGCTAGACCCGGATAGCGCATACGCAATCACTGACCATCTCGCGGAACGCCCCGAGCGTCTTAGAGAAGTTATAACTGACGCACGAAACGCTGCTGCATTGCGGTTGGCGCTCTCGTCGCCGGAGGATACATCACCCGCCCCGTTAGTCGCGCAGGCGCATGGCCTTCAGGACCGGCTGCGAGCGCAGCGCATGTTGCGGCGCGCGGCACCTGTTGCGGCTGCTTTGGTCCTGTTTGCAACCGGCTGGATTGGCCATGCTGCATGGCAAATGACCGGAGCATCCGGCGCGCCCCCGCTGATCGAGGCCGCGCTAGACGCGCAAGCAGCGCTCGAAATCCGTCACTGGATGGTATCCCAGCCCGAGAACACGGATATGAATTCACAGGAACTCGCCGCAGCTCTTGGTTTCGTGCTGCCGCCTTTGCCCGAGGATTGGGTTGTGCAGGATGTGCAGATCGTTGCGACACCTGACCGCCCCGGCATTGCGATCTCCGTGAATGCGCCCGATCTGGGTGAAGTTTTTCTTTTTGCGGTCTCTCGGAAAACGAGCGTGGGTAAAAACGCTCCGACGTCTTTCGACTACAACGGGCGCTCGATTGCCGTCTTTGAACGCGAGAACTCGTCCTATGTGCTCGTCGATAATTCCGGCCATCCCGATCAATTATTCGCAGGGGCAAATAAGCTCATGAGCCGAATGGGGGAGTACCCGCAACCGTGAAATTAACACCATTCACTCTGTTTATTGACGAGGGAGCTGCCATTCGTTGACAAGGCATCTTTGCCAGTATTAAGGCAATGACTTTTAAAGGCGCATTTCCTGGCGGAAGCATTATTCCAAGGCCAATGATCTGCTCTCCAACACCAATATCCGATACAGTGCCAGCTGGTCGAAGAACGATGGTTTGTGTTCGTTTATTTGTTTGATAACAGAAACTTATTTGGGTCAGTCATATTGACTGCTTTGTCCATATGAGTATGGTCTCTCCTCGAATAGCTCCGCAAAAGGAGCGTCCAACAGGAAGGTTTTCGAATGTTTCAAAAAGGAAGAGTAACGCAGTTAGTGCTCGGTTTGGCGCTTAGCATGCCAGTTGCGTTGCACGCGCAAACTGCGGTCGAACCGATCGAGATTCTCACGACCACCGAGGCGTATGATCCTATCCGCTATGAAGGCGCGTACATGATCGCAGAGGCTTGGAAAGAGCTGGGGCTTGATGTGACAGTTTCGCCAACAGAGTTTTCTACCCTCTTGGGCAAGTTTTACGACCAGCAGGATTTCACGGTCACTATCGCCGGCTGGTCGGGGCGTGTTGATCGCCTGGATCCACAGTTCTATCTCGGCACGCTCAACTCTGCCAACGCAGTCATGGGCGCGAATAACCCCGGTGGATATTCCAACCCCGAGTTTGACGAGGTTTTTGAAGCACAATCGCGCGAATTTGACCAAGCCAAACGTCAGGAATTGGTCCATAAGCTGCAAGAAATTTCAGCCCCCGATGCCCCATTGGCAATCTTGTTTCACCGTGACGAAGTCGTGGCCTACAACAAGAACAACTTTGAAAACATGAATGCAATGGCGGGCGAGGCACTCTATTCGGAATGGGTTCCGATGGAAGCAAAACCGCTGACCGACCGCACGACTTTGCGCTATGGTGGTCCGCAATCACCCGACAATATCAACCCGATGCTGGCCAACACAGTCTGGGCTTGGAAGTGGATGCGTCTCTATTATGACCGTCTTGTTCGTCTGACGCCGGATGTTGAGGTCAAGAACTGGATGGCAGAGTCCGTCACCGCGATTGATGAAACAACCATCGAAGTCAAATTGCGCGAGGGTTTGAAATTCCACGACGACATGCCCGTCACCTCGGCTGATATCAAGTTTTCGTACGACTATCTTGTTGCGTCGGATTACGGCTATTTCAACAGCTACCTAGCAGCACTTGATAGCGTTGAAATCGTTGATGACCTGACTGTTAGGTTCCACCTGAACGCACCTTCCGCGCCGTTCGCGTCAATCACCCTGAGCCAGATTTCAATCCTGCCCAAGCACATCTGGGAAAAGATTGAAAACCCGATGGAGCTGGCGCCAGCCGACATTCCAACAGTGGGGTCCGGTCCGTTCAAGTTCAACCAGTACACGCTTGGCGAATTCATGAAGCTCGATAAGTTCGAGGATCACTTCCACGCGGACGAAATCGCTGTAGATTCTGTTGAGTTCCAGATTTTCGCCGACAGCGAAGGTGTTTTCACGGCGGTCCAGACCGGTCAGATTGACGTTACCGCATGGCGCATGGAAGCGGGGCAAATTCCGCTGGCCGAGGCGAATGAAAACCTCCAGGTGATTTCCGTGCCGGACTTTGGTTACTACCATCTGACCTACAACACGCGGAAGCCTCACTTCGATGACGTTGCTTTCCGTCGTGCGCTTACAAAGGCGATTGACCGCGAGCGTATTGTGAACGTGCTGCTTGATGGTCGTGGCGAGCCGGGGTCGAGCGTGATCGCACCCGTCAACGCCTTCTGGCACAACGCCTTTACCGAGCGTCTTGACTTTGACATGGACGGTGCCAAGGCAGACCTCGAAGCGGCAGGTTATAGCTGGTCATCAGACGGCAAACTGCAGAAGTAACCGTTTTTGACCGACGTCGCCCCGCCACGGATCGTCGTGGCGGGGCTTTATTTTTAAGGATCCCAGATGCGCAATAGCGGTTATTTGATCCGTCGCTTTCTACAGGCGCTTCTGGCCCTGTTCATAATCGCGACGCTTCTATTTTTCTTGTTCCGATTGGGTCTGCCTGATCCGACGGCTGTCCTTGTTTCCGAAGGGCTAAGCCCCGAACAACGGGCCGATGTGCGCCGCCAGTTTGGTCTGGATCTGCCACTGTGGAACCAATATCTGATCTTCCTGCAAAACACCGTCACGGGTGATTTCGGAACCTCATTCCATTACCGCGCGCCTGTGTCCGAGATCATCTGGGAGCGTCTGGGTAACACGCTGGTTCTGATGCTCGCCGCAATTTTCGTGTCCTACGGTATCGGTGTGCCCTTGGGGGCGTGGCTGTCATGGCGTCGTGGCACGTCTGCCGATTCATGGGGTATTTTCTTTGGCCTGATGTTCCGTTCTGCGCCGATGTTCTGGACTGGCATGATTGCCATTCTGGTGTTTGGTGTCTGGCTTGAGTGGCTGCCAACCTCCGGCATGCGAACCCTGCCTTACGAGGCTTCGGGTTTCTGGGATAAAATCCTGACACTCGATTTTCTGCATCACCTAATCCTGCCAGCGATGATTGTTGCGATGTTTTATCTCGGTTCGCCGCTGCTGATCATGCGCAACACCATGCTCGAAGTTTACGGCGAGGATTTTATCGAAATGGCACGCGCCAAGGGTCTGCCGGAACGCTCCGTGCTGTTTCGTCATGCGGCGCGCAATGCGCTGTTGCCGGTGGTGACACAGCTTGCCGTGACGATTGGTTTGGCGGCTGGCGGGCAGGTCGTGGTTGAGGTGGTCTTTTCATGGCCCGGTCTGGGTCGTGAAATCCTCAACGCGGTTCGCACATCGGACTTCCCGCTCGCGCAGGCCTGTTTCCTTATTATGGCGACCTTTGTTATCTTCCTGAATTTGCTGGTTGATATCCTATATTCAACACTTGATCCGAGGGTGCGTTTGTCATGATTTCGCCAGCTCTGAAAGAAGCTTTCGCGCCCCTGCGATTGATGTTGCAAGACCGCTTGGCCGTGGTTGGGCTTGTGGTGTTAACGTTGATTTTTTGCATGGCACTGTTTGCCCCCCTGATCGCACCTCAAGATCCGTTTGCCATCAATGAAGATGAAGACGGGTCCGTCTTGATGCGGACAAACGATGGGTGGATCCTCCAACCGTCCCTCGGGCTGGTCGCGTTGAATGACACCGCCTCCCGCTCTGGTGAGGATTTGATTGTCGGACGTAAGGGGAGCCTTTGGATACGCACAGCAGATCGTTGGGAGCTTACCGATGTGCCGGTCACTGCTGATCTTAACGGCATTGCGCTCACGGATGCCGGTGCTGCAATCATTGTGGGTTCCGAAGGCACGCTGTTGCTGCG
This sequence comes from uncultured Sulfitobacter sp., assembly GCA_947502265.1. Lineage (GTDB taxonomy): Bacteria > Pseudomonadota > Alphaproteobacteria > Rhodobacterales > Rhodobacteraceae > Sulfitobacter. The sequence goes on along the minus strand of CANMZB010000004.1, from coordinate 194,284 downwards.
CAATGGCTCCGACTGGGAGGTTATTGCAACCAACCTGGCACTTTCATTGAATGCTGTCGCATGGCTTGATGATACAGCGGCTTTGATCGTGGGCGAGGATGAAACCATCTTGCGCTTTGATACGACGGACAATTCGCTGACCCCATTGGTGTCGCCACTCAACCGCGGTATGGCACTCAATGCTGTGGCCCTCGATATTGACGGCTCGGCCCTCGTGGTGGGGGAGCGTGGCGTTGCGATGCGTTATGTTCCCGCTGCCGAGACGATAGAACTTGTTCGGCTCGGCTCCAGCCGTGGTTTGGAAGACTTGCATATTTCGCCTTCAGGAACTGCCTTGGCTATTGGTGAACGCGGCACTCTGATCCGGCGCGATGGGGCGGACGGCCGATGGACCGTTGACAAAACCCCTGACAGCCGGGGGCTCATGGCGGGCTGGATCAATGACGAAGGCAAAGGCTTTGCCGTTGGTCGCAATGGCATCGTGATGGAGCGCGCGCCCGAGCAGGACTGGGTTCTGGCCGACACTGAATCAGAGCGTCACCTTCGGACAATTCTGGTAAATGATGATGGTGTTTTGGCACTAGGGTCAGACAAATTTGTAATCCGCTTTGCGCCGCCGTCTGCCCAGCATTGGTTCGGGACCGATCATCTGGGCCGTGATCTGTTCAGCCGCAGTATGTATGGCTCGCGGATTGCGCTTTTGGTCGGATTCTTGGGTGCGACACTGGTGATGATCATCGGTACAAATGTTGGTCTGGTTGCGGGGTATTACCGGGGCAAAACAGATACCATACTTATGCGTACGGTGGATGTCATGTATGGCATACCGTTTGAGCCTTTCGCGCTTATCCTTGTTCTGCTGTTCACACCCAGTTTGGGGATTGTGATCCTTGCTGTCTCGTTACTGACGTGGCGAACAACCGCGCGGTTGATCCGCGCACAGGTGCTGTCGTTGCGCGAACGCCCGTTCGTGAAAGCCGCACGGGTGGCGGGTGCATCGGATTTGCGGATCATGTATCTGCACATATTGCCCAACGTCATGCCGCTTGTCTTTCTTGAACTGGCGATCACGGTCGGCGTGGCAATTATCGCCGAAGCGACGTTGTCCTTCCTCGGGCTTGGCCCCCCACAATCTGTCTCTTGGGGTGGTATTCTGCACGATGCTCGCCTGTCAGGCGCATGGCGCACTGCGTGGTGGTGGAACCTGCCTCCGGGTATCTTCATCATGATGACTGTTTTGTCAGTCTTCTTTATTTCGCGGTCGCTTGAACTGGTCGCAAACCCGCGGTTGAGGGCACGTAAATGACCACTAGTGATATAAAACCGATGCTAAACGTCGAAGATCTGGCGATCCACTATGAGACGGAAAATGGCCCTGTCAAAGCTGTCGACGGGATTGATTTCTTCATTCGTCCCGGTGAGGCACTTGGGCTGGTCGGAGAGTCGGGGTGCGGCAAGACGACGGCGGCAAAGGCGATGTTGAAACTCCTTCCGCCGAATGGTGCCATTGCCAAGGGCCGTATCGACGTTGACGGGCGTGATCTGGCGCCGCTTGAGGGCGAAGACATCCGCAAGGTGCGCTGGAAAGAAATCGCCTGGATCAGTCAGGCTGCGATGAATGCGCTTGATCCGGTGTATCGCGTCGGCGATCAAATTGTTGAAGCGATGCAGGCGCATATTACCATCAGCAAGGCGGACGCGATGGCGCACGCCGCCGATTTGTTCCGCGCGGTGGGGATCGACCCGTCAAGGCTCTCTGCCTATCCACATGAGATGTCAGGGGGCATGAAACAGCGTGCGGTTATTGCCATGGCAATGGCCTTGGAACCCAAGCTGGTTATCGCGGACGAACCGACCACTGCTCTTGACGTTGTCACCCAAGCCCAAATTTTGTCGCGGCTCGCGAAGCTGCGTAAAGACCGGGGCATGTCGCTGTTGTTCATCACGCATGACATTTCTGTGGTGGTGCAGACATGTGACCGCGTGGCGGTCATGTATGGTGGCAAGATCATGGAAACCGGACCGGTGCGCGAGGTGTTTGGTGCGCCTTTCCACCCCTACACGATGGGGCTGACCAACGCGTTCCCGACCCTTGAGGGGGCGCAGAAAGAGCTGATCTCGATCCCCGGATCACCGCCCGACCTGTTGAATCCACCAGTGGGCTGCCGCTTTGCCGAACGGTGCCCCTTTGCCACCGACCTGTGCCGGACAGAGGTGCCACCTTTGAATGTTGTCGGGCCGGATCGTTCTGCATCCTGCCATTATCCTGAAAAAGTGGTCGAGTTCCGCGAAGTTGCCGCCCGCAACAGTACATGGGAAGAAGTTGGTCGCCGCCTTGGTGCAGAAGTTGAAGGCGATCTGATCCCTGATGCGCCTCCGCGCACCGGAGAGGTTTTGCGGGTCGAAGATTTGACGCGCTACTTTGATGTTCCCGGCGGAATGTTTGAACCAGAGAAAAAAGTCCACGCGGTTGATGGCGTCAACCTGAAGCTGGAGGCTGGTGAAATCCTTGGTCTCGCCGGTGAGTCAGGGTCCGGTAAAACCACCACCGCCGAGGTTCTCGTTAAACTGCAAGAACCGACATCCGGCCGGATCTGGTCAGAGGGCGAGGACATTTCAGGCCTGTCTGGTGCTGAACTCAAGGCATTTCGTCGCCGCGCCCAGATGGTGTTCCAAGACCCTTACCAAACGCTCAACCCGCGCTTCACCATTGCGCGGATTGTCGGCGAACCCCTGACGATCCACGGGATTGCCAAGGGCGAGGAACAGAAGCGGCGCGTCATAAAAGCATTGGAACGCGCGGGGCTGAAACCGGCCGAGCTGTATCTGGAACGGTTCCCGCATGAGTTGTCCGGTGGTCAGCGCCAGCGTATCGCCATTGCGCGCGCCATAATCTTGGAGCCGCGTTTTGTTGTTGCGGATGAACCCGTCTCGATGTTGGACGTTTCAATCCGTGCAGGTGTCTTGAACCTGATGCGCCGGTTCCGTGACGATCTGGGGATCAGTTTCGTCTATGTCAGTCACGATCTACCGACCATTCGCTACGTCACGGACCGGACGGCGATCCTGTATTTGGGGCAGGTGGTTGAAATTGGCCCGACTGAAACCGTGATCAAGGAGCGCCGCCACCCTTATACGCAACTTTTGATTGAAGCCTCCCCCGAGCCGGACCCGGATGTGGTGAAGCCGCCACCAGAAGCCGCTGGCGAAATCCCGTCGGCAATCGACGTGCCAAACGGTTGCCGTTTTCACACGCGTTGTCCGGTGGCAACGCCGCAATGTGGCTGGGAAGCCCGCGATGTCGAGGCTGCTCTGACGGATGTCGGGATCGTCGATGCAAAGCAGGGCGAGGCCCAGTCCAAGGTCTTGGGAGATGTGACGCGGAACGATTTACAACTGAAAGTCAGCGCGCCCGAAGGTGTTGACGCGGCGCGAACAGCACTTGTTGCGGCAATGCAGGCCAAACATCCAAGTCTGGCAGAGGCGGCAACAATCAGCGAAAATGCACAGGGCTTGACTGTCGATTTCGTCAAACATGACTCGCCCAAGCTGCGCGATCTTGGCAATGGCCATGCCGCAGCCTGCGTGCTGGTTGAGCCGGTAGTTTAAGTTCTTTCCTCTGCTCTTGAAACAGAGCAGAGGTTCATTTTGGAACAGCAGGAGCTTCGCGATGTCTGATACATTTACAACACGGCCAGAATTGCGCGGCCAGTTCGGCGCCGTAACCTCCACCCATTGGCTCGCCTCCGCTGCGGGCATGCGGATGCTGGACAAGGGGGGGAACGCTTTTGATGCGGCTGTCGCGACTGGTTTTGTTTTGCAGGTGGTCGAACCGCACCTGAACGGTCCGGGCGGTGAATTCCCGGCGATTTTCTATCATGCGCAAACGGATCAGACCCGCGTGCTGTGCGCTCAGGGTGTTGTGCCGCAATCGGCAACCATCGAGCATTGCCGGGCTGAAGGTCTTGAGCTGATGCCCGGCAATGGTTTGTTGTCGGTTGTTGTCCCCGGTGCATTTGATGGCTGGATGCTGATGCTACGCGACTACGGGACGCTTGAGCTGCGCGACGTTCTGGAGCCTGCAATCGAATACGCTGATGGTGGGCATCCTATCCTGCCGCGTGTTTCGCGCACCATTGCAGGGCTGGGTGAATATTTCCGCGAACACTGGCCGTCCTCATTTGCCACATGGCTACCTGACGGCAGGGCGCCAGATCCATGGAGCCTGTTTCGCAATCCTGATCTGGCCGCCACATGGACGCGCCTTTTGGCCGAAGCCGAAGCGGCCAGCGACGACCGATCCGGCCAAATTGATGCAGCTCGCGATATTTTTTACAACGGGTTCGTCGCTGACAAAATCCTCGATTTCATCGCCGATGGACCCGTAATGGACGAAAGCGGCCAAGCGCACAGCGGGGTTATGACAGCAGGCGATCTTTCAAACTGGCAATCTAGCTATGAAGCCCCGCTAACGGTTGAATATGAAGGCTGGACAGTTTCAAAAACCGGCCCGTGGGGGCAGGGGCCAGCCTTCCTCCAGGCGCTGCGTATTTTGGAAGGGTATGATATTGCCGCGATGGACCCGCTCGGCTCTGAATTTGTTCATGTGGTCACGGAAGCACTGAAGCTTGGCCAAGCCGACCGCGATGCCTATTATGGTGATCCGCTGGACGGCGATGTTCCAATTCAAACGCTGTTGTCTGACGACTATACCGCAGCACGCCGCGCACAAATCAGTGACAAAGCCAGTTTCGATTTTCGCCCCGGAACCGTGCCAGGTTTTGAAGAACAGTTGGATATCTGCGCGCAAGTGCTATCGGGCCTGTTGGGCAAAGGCGCGGTCTATGAACCGACCATGGCGCATCTGGCAGAGCAGGAAGTCGCAGGTAAAGGCGATACATGCCATATGGATATTGTCGACAAATGGGGGAACACGATCTCGGTTACGCCATCGGGTGGTTGGCTGCAAAGCTCTCCGGTCATTCCGGGCTTGGGCTTTGCGCTGTCAACGCGCGCTCAGATGTTCTGGCTGACAGCGGGGTTGCCCAGCTCACTGGTTCCGGGCCAGCGTCCGCGCACAACACTGACACCAAGCTTGGCACTCCACAAAGACGGCCGCCGCTTTTCATTTGGGACGCCGGGCGGGGATCAACAGGATCAGTGGCAGTTGCCCTTTTTCCTGCGGGTTGTTCATCACGGTATGGGGCTTCAGGAAGCACTTGACGCACCGTTGTTCCACAATATGCATGCGCCCTCAAGTTTCGCCCCGCGCACGTCCCAACCCGGACGTTTGGTAATTGAATCGGGTTTCCCGGAGGCCACACTCGCCGATTTACGTCGGCGCGGTCATGATCTGGAAATCGTCCCGCCGCATAATTTAGGCCGGATCACTGCGGCAATGCGTGAACCGGATGGCATGATCCGTGCCGCCGCTACGCCAGCGTCATGTCAAGCATATGCAACTGTTCGCTGACGGAGTTATCTAACTCTGTAGCGCTTTTGATGTTGCGAAGCGTCAAGCCAAGCACCAAACCGGAGTAGATTGCGACGCTAGCGGCCTTCCGCAGTTAACTCTAATTCACCAATGTTCGACGCGCGCGGGTCCGCATTTTCGCGCGCCCGCGCAGTTCATGTCCTTACATATCGCCAACCTGCTCCAGCGGGGCGGTATTGACGTTACCGGTGTAATCATCCTTCGCGGCGTCGATACTGCCGGCCTCCACGAAAACATCGGCAACACCCTTCATGAAGTCCTGCACGCCACCTCCAAGCCATTTCTGGTCGAGCTGATCTTCGGCTGTAGGGAACGTGAAGGTCGCCATCGTGGCGGCGGCGGCATCTTCATCCATACCGGCGTCCTTGGCGATGACGGGTAGCATCGTGTCGGTGTTCACACCACTGTTCCACATCTTGTTCGCCTCGGCTGTGACGCTGAGAAACGTCGCCACGACGTCCGAATTTTCTGCGATGAAGCTCGCGGGGCCGGTGGTCGCGTCGAAGATGAGGATGCCCAGTTCCTCTTTTTCTGTGCCGGTCAGCAGGCTGTTGCCGTGCTCCAGCATCCGCCGCAGGCTTCCGCCCCAGCCGCAGGCCATGTCAACCGACCCCTGTGCGAGGGCCGCGGCACCTTCAGGCGGAGCCATGCTGACGACCTGCATTGATCCGATGTCGACGCCAAAATGATTCATCTGCTTGATAAAGCTGAAATGCGCGGCAGTGCCCAACGGCACAGCGACCTTCTTGCCAGCAAGTTCGTCCGCGCTGTCCTTGTCGATCTCGAGCTGTTCGCGCACAACGCAGTTCTCATTGTCGGCATAGCTTACTGCAATGTCCACGATCTGCAAATCCTGACCTGCGCTTGTCGCGACCACGAAGGGCGGTACGCCCTGGCTGACCGACAGCTGCACGTCACCCGACGCCATCGCCGCGCTCATCGCCGTACCGGTATCAAAGGCGCGCCACTCGACGCTCATGCCGAGAGCTTCGTCATACATTCCTTCCACCTTGGCGTACTGGAAGGGCATCGGCCACTCCTGGAAATAACCGACCGTGAGTTGCTCCTGTGCGGCAGCGCCTTGCGCCACGAACGTAGCAACGACACTCGCCAAGAGTGATATCCGTTTGGTTCCATGTTTCACTTGCTTGATCCCTTCTTATTTGATCTTGGTTACATGCCATCAAACCCAAAAACATTCGAGCATACATATTCCGCTCTCAGGGGCCGACCGGCCCCTCCTTGATCTGCGCGCAGACCGGTTGCCCGATGGCGCTTCGCGCAGCTTTTGGATCACCTTGTTGGCTTACAAGAAATTCCGGCACCATTCGGGCGCCAGCAATTCACTGCGCCCGAGGCTTCCATGGATTTTCGGGGTGACCGACGATAATTTAGTAGTTGAAATAAATTGAAAGTAATATTTCGTATATTTAGAAATACATGCCGCCAAAAAATTCAGCTCAGGAGGCCCCGATGGCGCGTCGCACTATATCAAAGGACATCAACCTCAAATGGCTGGAGCTGTTTCAGGTCTGCGCGCAGAAAGGGTCGCTTCAGGCTGCTGCGGTAGAATCAGGTCTGACGATCAGCACCGTCTCGTACCACCTTCGCAGTCTGGAGGATCATCTGGGCGTTGAGCTGTTCAATCATGCGCGCAGGCCCATGGTGCTGACGCCCAAGGGTGTGACGTTTCTGCGCAACATTGAGGGCGCGCTTCTTTCTATACGAAAGGCAAAGGCCGAAGCTTCGGCCGGGACCATTTCGGAGGCCAGCTTTCTGAGGATCGGCACGATAGAGGATTTCGAAAGCGATATCATTCCCGAACTGGCTGTTTTCCTGTCTGCAAAAATGCCCGTCTGCGATTTCATGTATCATACTGATTCCAGCCATTCGATCATCGGGATGTTGCGTGATCGGCAGTTGGATCTGGGCGTCACGAGCACACCGCGCGAGACCTTTCGAGATCTTCGTGATCTCCCTTTGCTGCGCGATCCGTTTGTCATAGTCCTGCCCCTGGTTGACGAGCGGTCTTTGACGCAGATCGTAGAGGGGCGAACGAAATTACCGTTCCTGCGATTTTCCAGCAATTTGATGATCGCACAGCAGATCGAATCGCAACTGCGCCGCATCGGCGCCTCTGCGCCCAAGAGGTTCGAATGCAGCAGCCACCAGACGCTCATGGCCATGGTTGCTGCCGGAGCCGGATGGACTATTACCACGCCGTTACATTTTTCGCGCGCCAAGAGATTTCATTCAAAACTTCGGATGCATCGCTTTCCGGGAAAGACCTTTTCGCGCACGTTGGCGATCGTCACGACATCGGATTGCTCAGGCTCGCTTGTCGATCTTGTCGACAATAAGCTGCGCAGCCTGATCCACGAGCATGCCATCAAGCCCCTACATCAAAGCAACCCATGGCTGGCGGACAGTTTTACGCTCGTCTCCTGACCGCGTGGCATGTTTCAAAGTGTCTTTAACCGGGCGCGAATATCGTGTGCCGCACAATGCCATCATTGCGAACCCCGCGATTTCGTTCAAGTCGCGTGCATTGCCGAAACCCTTTGCAAGGTTCTCCAATTGCTATCAAATAACCGTAGGAATAGTTTGATATATTCGTAAAAATTCAAACAGAGATTGCGGGTGGTGGTCTTCCACGCCTTACTTTTCCAACTTGTATCGGAGGCGCTACCCATGAAATCGCGGACTAAGGTTGTTGTCATTGGCGGCGGTATCGCCGGATGCTCGACGCTCTATCATCTCACTCAGGAAGGCTGGAGCGATGTGGTTCTGGTCGAGCGTGACGAGCTGACCTCTGGGACAACATGGCATTCCGCCGCACAGGTTACGAACTTTGGCGCCAATCAGACGATGGTAGGCCTCAAGAGCCATTCCATTGCCCTCTACAAAAAACTGCGCGACGATCCGGAGTATCCGGTCGGTTATCATCACGGCGATGGCGGCATCCGGCTGGCCAATACCGAAGCGCAGATGCAGGGCTATCGCCATTTCGCCTCAATGGCGCGCGGCATGGGGGTAACGTACGAAGTGATCGACGCGGAGGAATGCGCCCGCCGCCATCCCCTGATTTCGACCGATAACCTGCTCGGCGGGCTCTGGGATGGGGAGGACGGCGATATCGACCCCGCGCAGCTGTGTCAGGCGCTGGCCTTTCACGCGCGCAAAGCGGGGGCGCAAGTGTATCGTCAGACCAATGTCACCGGGCTGACCCAGAAGGCGGACGATACCTGGACCGTCGAGACAGACAAGGGCACCATCGACGCCGATATCGTCGTGAACGCCTGCGGCTACCGCGTGAATGAGGTGGGCGCGATGATGGGGGTGCACCACCCCGTCGCCTCCATGGAGCACCAGTATTTTGTGACCGAGGATATTCCGGCCATCGCGCAAGCGGGCCGCCGGATACCGCTGCTACGCTGCCCGATTTCCGACTACTATTCCCGTCAGGAAAAAAACGGCCTGCTGGTCGGCTTTTACGAACAGAATTGCAGGACTTGGGGGATGGACGGGATCAGCCCGGATTTCTCCAATGACTTATGCCCCGACGATCTGGACCGCGTGATGGACGTGCTGGAGGGGGCTTTCGAGCGGATGCCGGTGCTGTCTGACGTCGGAATCAAGCGCGTTGTGAACGGCCCGATCACCTACACGATTGATGGTGCGCCGCTGGTTGGTCCAATTCCCGGCAAACGCAACGCCTATTGCATTATCGGGTTGCGCGCAGGGCTGGGCGAGGGCGGCGGGCATGGCTGGCTTCTGGCACAACAAATCGTGCAGGGCGAGGCGTGCTATGACACATGGGTGATCGACCCGCGCCGCTTTACCGGCCACACAAATGTCGAGCTGACGGCGCTGAAGGCGATCGAGGATTACCAGAACGAGTTCCGCTTCCATTTCCCGCACGAGCATCGCCCGGCGGGTCGTCCGGCCAAGACCACACCGCTAACGCCCGTTTTCGCAGCCGAAGGGGCGGAGTTCACCGTGGTGAACGGCTGGGAGCGCGTGGATTACATCAAACCGTCTCCTGTTTTTCACCCCACGCTCAGCTTCAATTTCGACGAGGCCTTTGACGTGGTCGCCGCCGAGATCATGAACGTGCAGGAAAACGTCGGCCTGTGCGAGGTCAACGGCTTCAACCGGTTCGAGATCACCGGCGCGGACCGGCACGTCTTCTTGAATCGCTTGTTTTGCGGCACTGTGACCAAACGCGATGGCCGCGTCGGGCTGGGCTATCTTTTGAACCATCAGGGCATGGTCAAGGGGGAGGCTACGGTGGCCAATCTGCCCGCCAGTGACCGGGGGCCGGAGCGGGTCTGGTACGGCTCCGCTGCGGCGAGCGAATTTCATGACATGGATTGGTTGCAAGCGCATCTCAAAGACGACGAGGACGTCACAATCCGTAGCCTGACCAATGACCAGACGATCCTTGTTCTGGCTGGCCCCAGGGCGCGCGATGTGCTTTCGGCCTGCGCGCGTGGCGACTGGTCCAAGACAGCTTTCCCCTGGCTCAGCGTGCGCGAGTGCTTCATCGGCTTCGCCCCGGCCACCGTCCTTGGCGTCAGCTTTTCTGGCGAGTTGGCCTATGAAGTCCACATTCCCAACGCCTCGCTTTATGCCGCCTATCTGGCACTTCGCAAGGCAGGCGAGGCGCATGGGCTAAAGTTGTTCGGTGCGCGGGCGGTTGAATCCATGCGGATGGAAAAGGGTTTCCTGCACTGGAAGGCCGACCTTTTGACCGAGTTTGACCCGTTCGAGACATCGCTAGACCGCTTTGTGAAGCCGGAGAAGGGTGATTTCATCGGCAAGGCGGCGCTGTTAAAGCGCCGCGAAGAAGGCCTGCGCAAGAAGTTGGTAACGCTGAAGGTGGACGCGGATCATGCCCCCGCGCATGGCGGCGCCTCGCTGATGCAGGAGGGCAGGGTGGTCGGCACCGTGACCTCCGGCGATTGGGGGCACCGTGTCGGAATGAACCTCGCCTATGCCTTTGTCGAACCGGATCTCGCCGTACCGGGCAGCACCATGCAGATCGACCTTTGCGGCGTTCTCGTCGGGGCCGAGGTCATCACGCCGTCACCTTACGATCCCGACTACGTCTTGATGCGAGGATGAGCATGCCATGACACGGGTTCAGGTCACCGTTCTGGTCGAACAGGGCTTTGTGCCGTCCGGGCTGGCCTTGTTCACCACGACCGGTCGCGTCACCACTGCGGCGGGCATGGCCTCTGCAGCCGATGCCATCGTTAGCCTGATCGTCACACCGCGTTCCGCCCGACTTGCCCAAGCGGTGGGCAAGTCCTTTTGATGGACCGCTTCCGCCAGCGAATTCGGCAGCTTACCCTCACGGCGCAGGGGGCAGCTTTTTGTTGCGGCCCCACCTCGCACCTAAAAGGAACCCAATATGCACCTGTCCCGTTTTGCGCGCTTTCACCTCGCCCATCTTCCCACTCCGCTGGGGCCGATGAAGCGTCTGTCCAATGAGTTGGGCGTCGAGATCTGGATCAAGCGCGATGATTGCACCGGCATGTCAACGGGGGGGCAACAAGACCCGTAAACTGGAATTCCTGATGGCCGAGGCGCTGGAGCAGGGTGCCGACATGGTGATGACGCAAGGCGCGACACAAACCAACCACGGACACCAGACCGCCGCCTGCACCGCCAGTCTGGGGCTGGATTGCCATATCCTTCTTGAGGATCGCACCGGCTATGAAAATGCAAACTACAACACCAATGGCAACGTCCTCCTGGACCACCTGCACGGCGCGACGACGCAAAAGTTCCCCGGCGCCCATGATATGCCTGTCGAGATGGAACGCGCCGCTGAAAAGATGCGCGTCGAGGGGCGCAAAGTTTATGTCATCCCCGGCGGCGGATCGAACCCGACCGGCGCGCTTGGCTATGTGAGTTGTGCTTTTGAAGTGCTGGCGCAGGTCAATGATGCGGGCATGAAGATAGGCCGTTTGGTCCATGCCACCGGACCGTCGGGCACGCAGGTGGGCCTTGTGACGGGCATGTGTGCGAAGAATTCACAAATTCCCGTGTTGGGCATCGGCATCCGCACGCCGCAGCCCAAGCAGGAACAGAAGGTTTATGATCAGGCCTGTAAGACGGCGAAAAAACTGGGCTTCCCCGGCGTGGTCCAGCGCGAGCATGTCATGGTAAACACCGATTACGGCGGCGAAGGCTACGGCATACCCCCCGGCAGCGGCATCGAGGCGATCCGGATGTTCGCCGAGCTTGAGGGTATCCTTCTGGACCCCTGTTATTCTGCCAAGGGCGCGGCGGGCCTGATTGATCTGGCGCGCAAGGGGGAATTCAAAGACGAACGGGGTGTGTTCCTATTCACCGGCGATGCTGCGGCGCTTGGCGGATACGATTTCGCCTTCGACAGCAGCGGCCGCTGGGTCACGCTGTAACGATGGACCCGACCGTGGCGCGCAGCTTTATCGGATCGTTCACGCAACACAAGCCGATTGCGCCCGATGCCATTGACCCCGTGGGTGGCAAGCCAGTGCTTGTCCAGATCGACGATGCGCTACGCTTGGATCTAACCGATCTGGACGCAAAAATCACAAGCTCTGGCGTGCGTTTCTTGTTGCTCTCGCACATGCGAGGGCATCTGTGCGATATGGACCGGCTGATGCGGATTTGCGATACAGCAGACGTGACCGTGATCGAGGATTGCGCCCACACCATGGGTGCACGCTGGAACGGCAGGCGGTCCGGAAGTTTTGGCAAGGTGGCGTGTTTTTCGACGCAAACCTACAAGCATATCAATTCCGGTGAAGGTGGCTTTCTGACCACCGGTAACACGGACGTCGCCGCCCGCGCGACGATACTGTCGGGCAGCTACATGATGTATGACCGGCATGGGGCAGATCCGGCGACAGAGGCGTTTGCCACGGCGCGCTATCAGATGCCGAACTGCTCGGCCCGGATGGATGTCCTTTGCGCCGCTATCCTGTGCGCGCAACTGGCGCGACGGCTACAGAAGGCGGGTGCCACGGCGCGGCGCATACCCTGCAACACCGCCCACCACTATGCGTCGCAGATCTGGGGGGCGGTCTCTATCCCGCTTCTGAACATGGTCGATCAAACGGTCGCCCGCGCCGCGCAGAGCGTTAACAAAGGCGCCGGCATCGGCATGCTTGCCTCGCCTGCGGTGCGTTTGGCTGGTGTGTTCGATCCCGCTCTTGAACAGGCAGGGCTCGGCGCGCTTTGGCTCCGGGACGCTGCGCGCGAGCTGGCTGACAAAGGCGCAGCACTGCTCCTTGTCGCCTGTTCGGAATTCTCGTTGACCGCCTCCAAGCTGTCAGCCACCCTGCCGGTCATCGACACCATTGATGTGCTTGCGGATGCGATACATGACCACTCCCAGATGAAATCGAGTTAACACCATGGCAATCACTTACCTCAAAACAGCCGTTTCCCGCCCCTTGGCCGAAAACAACGATGTCCGCGATATTGTCGCCGCCATGCTGGCCAACATCGAACGCGAAGGCGAGGCAGCGGTGCGCGATTATGCGCAAAATCTTGATGGTTGGAGCGGCGATATAGTGCTCTGCGATGAGGCCCGTCGCGCCGCCTGCGACCGTGTGCCCGAGGAACTCAAGAACGACATCCGCTTTGCACAAGCCAACATCCGCCGCTTTGCCGAGGCGCAAAAGGCGACGATGGGCGAATGCGAGGTCGAAGTGATGCCCGGCCTGATAGCGGGGCAGAAACAGATCCCCGTATCGAGCGCGGGTTGCTATGTCCCCGGCGGACGCTACAGCCATATTGCCAGCGCGTTGATGACCATAACCACAGCCAAAGTCGCGGGCGTGTCGCATATCACCGCCGTCTCGCCCACCCGCCCCGATATCGGTATCCCCGATGCCATCGTTTTTGCGATGGACCTGTGCGGCGCGGACCTGATCCTGAACCTTGGCGGGGTGCAGGGGATCGCCGCCATGGCCAAGGGGCTTTTCGGCGGCACCCCTGCCGATATCCTTGTCGGTCCCGGCAACAGCTATGTCGCCGAGGCCAAGCGGATGCTGTTCGGCAAAGTGGGGATCGACATGTTTGCCGGGCCCACGGATTCCCTTGTTATTGCCGATCACACCGCCTCTGTCGAAACTGTTGCTTGGGATTTGATCAGCCAGGCCGAGCATGGCGCGGACAGTCCCGTCTGGCTGGTGAGCACCGACAAGGCTCTGGCGACAGACGTGCTTAACCGCGTACCCACGCTGATCGACAGCCTGCCTGAGGCCAACGCCACAGCGGCCCGCACGGCATGGAACGAGCGCGCCGAAGTGATCCTCTGCGATAGCCGTGAAGAGGCAGCGCAGGTCTCGGATCGATATGCGCCCGAACATCTACAGGTGCAGGCCGAGGATTTGGACTGGTGGCTGAACCGGCTTTCGGCCTATGGCTCGCTGTTTCTGGGAAAGGAAACCACGGTGGCCTTCGGGGACAAGGTTTCGGGCCCGAACCATGTGCTGCCGACCAGCGGCGCAGCGCGCTATACTGGCGGTCTGTCGGTGCATAAATTCACAAAGACAGTGACTTGGCAGCGCTGCGACGCCGCCGCCTCGCATGAGTTGGCCTTGCGGGCCGCCCGGATCAGCCGGGTAGAAGGGATGGAGGGCCACGCCCGTTCTGCGGAATTACGGCTGCAACCCCATCTCACCTGACAAGGCATCGCTCTCGAACTCCAGATTATCAGGTGGTTTTTCCGGTTCAGGAGCCCCATGATGTTTGCATGGCAGATAGGGGGGATTCAGACGGGTAAACTGCATCCTATGGCACTTCGTCGGCAGGTGGTCGAGGATCCAGACCAACCCGATCCCCGCCTCGCGCACATAGGCCAGCAGTCGTTCGGCGTTTTTGGTTGATGTTGCCCCTGCCAGCGGATCGAAATCCAGCACGGGGTCGATGATCGCCCCTTTCATGGTGTCGGGGTCGTGCAGAACATATTGCCAGCTTCCGGTTGGTTTGTCCCAGAAGCCCTTTACGATAGGATTACTCATTGGTTTTCTCCAGTTGCAGGAGGGGTACGGCCAAGCCCGAGGGCTGGGCCATTTGAAATCAGCGCATACTGGCCTTCATCATCCACAGCTCTTTTTCGTGCCATTCCAGACGGTCGGTCAAAATATCTGCGGATGCTTCATCGCCGGCATCCCCGCTTGTGGCGATGGCGTCACGCAGGGTTGCGGCGAGGGCTTCGTGGCCCGCGATCAGCAGGGTGACCATCTCGTCGGCGGATTGCGCAGGTTTGTCTTCGGGAGCAGCCAGCGCCATCAAATCGGCAACCGAACCCGGTGCATAGCCACCTTGGGTGCGGATGCGTTCGGCGATCACGTCCAACGCGCTCCACAGGTTTTGATACTGCTCTTCAAACACCACGTGCAGTTGCCGGAAATTCGGCCCCTCGACGTTCCAATGATACCCGTGGGTCTGGAGCTACAGGCGGAATGGTTCACCCAGAACAGCGCTCAGGGCGGTGATATTCTTTGGGGGTGTCCGTATTTCGTGTTGGTGAGCTTCGGTTCGGAACCGAAAGGCCTATATCACGTCGCCTTTCCAGCGGAGTGATGCCCTTGCTACACCATGATTTTCGTAGATTTTGCGACAGCCTCGACGAGCTAAACCCGGCTCAAATCGAGGATGCTCAAACAGTGATCCGGGATCTCCGGCGCAAGACTGAGGCGATCTCGGAGATCGAGGCGCGTGCAAACCAAAAAGCTAGGTGCCCGTCCTGCGGCGATGAACAACGCCAGAAGTGGGGGCGAACCCGAACCAAGATTCAGCGCTACCGTTGCAGTGGTTGCCGGAAGACATACACTGGTCGATCCGGTTCAGCCATTGGTCGCATCCACCGGCCTGATCTTTTTATAGTTGCCTTGCGCGATATGCTGGGCACCTCCACACCGCAGTCGGTGCGCAGGCTGGCGCTCCATCTCGGGCTTAACAAACACACGGTATGGCGCTGGCGGATGTTGGCCTTCTCGATCATCGGAAAGGCGCCAACTGCATACTTTTCGGGCATCGTGGAGGCGGACGAGACGCACCAGCGGGAGTCGCGCAAGGGGTCGCGGGAGTGGGTCCAGCACTTCGCTGATCCGCTCAATGTAGCGAAGCCACCAGGTCCCCGGTGGGAAGACTATACGACGCAGGGGCTGAAGATGATGCGCGGCCTCTCAAAGTGGCAACTGCCGATCCTGACCGTTGCTGACCGAGGCGGGTCGCGCCTGTTTGAAAGGCTACCAAACCGAAAGAGCGCGACGTTGGAACGTGCGATGAAGCCCTTGGTGCCCCACGATGCGGTGCTTTGCTCTGATGGGGCCAGCGGTTATGCGAAGGTTGCCGCTCAGCGCGGAATCGAACATTTCGTCTTCGGCAGTAGACCAGGCACCCGTGTCGCAGCCGGGAGCCACCACATCCAGAATGTGAACTCGCTTCACGCCCGCTACGACAAGTTCATAAGACCATTTTGGGCCCAGCGACGAAGAACCTCAACGGTTACATCCGGTGGCTTGAGGTGCGCCTTGCTGGAATGACACCCGCAGAACTGATCTGGTCATCGTAACATTTATATGGTGTGAAGCGTGACCCAACGAATGGCGGCTTCGAGCCCAGATTGACCAATGCTGCGTTGCGCAGGAATGTCCTGCTATCAGCTTTTTGGAAGACTGAATAGCTTGTGACGATTACTCACGTTGGTCAGTCGTTCTTTTCATAGATAACGAAGGGCGTTTTAGTCGCCAACTGATCGTAAAGCATCCGACCCTTGTAGTTGAATTCCTGCGTCTGCCAGTAAGTGGTTGGCACGCCGTCATGCTTTGCGGTTGCGTGAACAGCTTCAATCAAAGCACGCCCGATGCCTTTTCCTCTGACGCTGGGATCGGTGAACAGGTCCATGAGGTAGCATGTGTCTTCCACCGACCACATATACCGATGGTAAAGGAAGTGGGCCAATCCCACTGGTTTCCCGTCAACCTCAGCAATTAAGCCCTTATACTCGTTATCTCCTTTCGACAGGAGGCGGGCAAAGGATGTCTCGTAGACTTCATCGCTCACTGATGACTCAGGGCAACTCTAAGCCCAAGTGCGACAAGAATGCCGCCTCCCAACCGCTGCGCGATGCGGCTGCCAGAGCCCGAGGTTTTCAAATAGCGCGTCACCTTATCAGCGAGGACAACGCAAAGCGCGTCGGCGCTTGAAAACATGATGTTCACGATTGTTCCAAGTATGAGCAGCTGCATCCAAATTGCGGAACTTGCGCTTGGGTCGGTGAACTGCGGTAAGAACGCGAGGTAGAAGATTGCGGTCTTAGGGTTCAGAACCTCAACTGTAACGCTTTCCCAAAATGCCTTGCGGGGGCTTTTCGCGCTGACGTTTAGGTCGGACATGTCCACGGGTGATTTTGATGTAAACATCTTGAAGCCAAGCCAAATGAGGTAGGCCGCACCACCGAATTTCAGGACCATATAAAAGACCGGGATCGCCTTGAACAAAACAGCAAGACCAAGGGCTGCGGCAAGGACATGAACGTAACCGCCAATGTGAATGCCAAGCGCCGCATACCAGCCCGCACGTTGCCCGCGCGCGATTGTTTGCGCGGCCGCGTAGAGAGTTGAGGGGCCGGGCATGTAGGCAAAGATGGCAGTCGCGATAAAGAACGCGATCAGCAGTTCTGTCGATGGCATTTGGACGATTTTTTCTCAATTATTGGAAACAAGCGTAACGCTGAAATGGCAAGGCTTCAATGTGAATACAGATGCTTAACTCCGATTGCCGTCTTTGCCGCAAAGCAGCTTTTGAACGATTGCACCGGAAGTGTCGCTTTGTCCGCTTGGCGGACCAACACAATATGCGGACACCCCCTATTCTTTTGGGATGCTGTGGTCATGGGACGTTTTTTTGTCGCAATATGAACTACTCGGCGCAGTCACTTTATAAATAAGTCGAGGTGAGCGGGCCTCAAGGACCAAGCCCTGCGTCAAACAAAGTGTGCGGGTCGAGAAATACCAATCCACGGTATCGAATCCCTCACCATTGCGGCCTCTGGCGTGGCGGGAGTCCACACAATTACGGGATTTCCGGGTGTCCGGTTTTCAGGCATCGCGCAGCTGTTTTCATCGGCTGTCTGTATTGCCACCAAGAGGCGGTAGATTTCGTCAACCGAGCGTCCCGCATTCATCGGATAATAGACCATGGCGCGCAGCACGCCTTCAGGGTCGATCAGGAAAGTCGCCCGAACCGCCGCCGTATCCGATGCGCCCGGCTGGATCATCCCGTAGCCCTGCGCAACCGCCATGTTGAGGTCGGCAATGATCGGGATTTTATCTCGACGCCGAATTTTTCCTTGATGTTCAGCATCCACGCGATGTGGCTGTAATGGCTGTCGATGGACAACCCCAACAGCTCGGTGTTGCGGGCGTTGAAATCATCCTGCTTTTTGGCGAAGGCGATGAATTCTGTGGTGCAAACCGGCGTGAAATCGGCGGGGTGCGAAAAGAGAACCAGCCACTAGCCACGATAATCTTCCAGCGTTCTCTGGCCGTGGGTTGTCGGGGCGTCAAATGCTGGGGCGGCTTCGTTCAAACGGGCGCCAACGGCCTGAATTTGATCGATCATGTTTGCTGTCCTTCTTGTCAACGTTTCGATGAGACAAAGATAGCTGCTAGGGTCAGGTAGGAGAAATTTATTAAAAAACTCACCATAATAGAAAGGTTCTATAAGTGATAACGCTCCGCCAAATGCGATATCTCACCACTGTTGCAGACACCTTGAATTTTTCACGCGCGGCCGAGATGTGTTTCGTGACGCAGCCCACCTTGAGTGCGGGGATTAAGGAAGTGGAGGCGTCCAACTGATCGAACGGACACGACGCAGCGTCATGCTCACGCCCTTGGGTGAAGACCTGACCGAACGTGCGCGACGCCTGTTGCTCGACGCCACCGAAATCGAGGCTATGGCGCAGGCGCACAATAACCCGTTTGAAGAGGACCTGAAACTGGGGTCGATACCAACCATCGGCCCCTATTTGTTGCCCCGCGCCCTTCGCGCGATCCGCGAAGCCTTTCCCGGTTTGCGTGTGTATTTGCGCGAAGAGATGACGGAAAGCCTGATCGAGGGGTTGAATGCGGGGCGGCTCGATCTGGTGCTGATCGCCTTGCCGTTTGAGACGGGCGCTTTGAAAGCCATGACGCTTTTTGAAGACGGTTATCAACTGGCCTCGCCTGCCGGTTGGCCCTTGCCGCATGGTGCCGACGCGTTGACGCAAAGCGGGCAACTCATGCTGCTGGAAAGGAGGCACTGTCTTCAGCGTCACGCGCTGGAGGCCTATCCGGGACGTATTGCGGCTGCTGAAGACAGCCTTGCCGCGACCAGTCTGATCACATTAATCGCGATGGTATCCGAGGGCTTGGGGATTACCCTATTGCCAAACCTCGCCGTAGAGGCAGGCGTGGTGGGTAACACACAGATACAGTTGACGTGCCTTCCGGATGCCTGCCCGCGTCGCGTCGCCCTCGCGTGGCGGCCCGGTTCAGCCAGAGTGGAGGTGTTCAAACAACTCGGAAGCCTCTTGATGAACCAGCACAACATAGCTTCTGCCAACAGCCCTCAAGGCTGAGCTTGGCAGCAACCAAACCCAAGTTCCTTCAATTATATTCACGCCTTCTGATAGGCTTGGCACTTTTTCAGGAAGGTCGGCTTTTCCGCCTTTGATGTCCGTTTTCGTCCGGCTCGTTCCGTTCGTGCGCTTCATGGCTCAGAACCGGCCCCGGATGCAGCGCAGCATTTCGTGATGCAAGGCCTTGTCAACGTCGGGTTAACCGGCGTTCCGGTCTCCGGAAGCAACGGGCATTTGCACTTCACGACCGGACACTACAAATGCCCCGTCGTGCCGGAGCCGCGTAAACAGCCGTGACATGGTTTCAGGCTGTACCCCGATCAGATCGGCCAAATCAGACCTTGATAGCGGAAGCTGCATGCGCATGTGGGCGTTGACCCTTTCGCCATGCGTGGCCATCAAACGTTGCAATAGATCAAAAAGTCTTTGTTTGTTGGATGTCGTCGCCGTTGCGATGATGCGTTCATGGTTGGTGTCAATCTCGGAAATGCAGCGTGCCGCGAGACGTTCCAGAACCGCAGGA
Source organism: uncultured Sulfitobacter sp. (assembly GCA_947502265.1). Classification (GTDB taxonomy): domain Bacteria; phylum Pseudomonadota; class Alphaproteobacteria; order Rhodobacterales; family Rhodobacteraceae; genus Sulfitobacter. Next base: position 174,631 of record CANMZB010000004.1, on the reverse strand, counting down.
TTGCCGCGTACCACTTTATTTGCATCACGATGCGCAACAATGCAGACCCGAGAGGGAAGCAAAGCGCGGGCTTCGGTTTTATGTTTGGCATTTGCCAGAAAAGACCGAAAACCGATAACATCGCCGGGATAGGCCAGTCTAAGCAAGGTAGATGTGCCATTGGGGTTATGCGTGCGCAGCGCGACAAGACCGGCAGAGACGCAAAATATTCCCTGACTTTCAGTGTCTTGCGCAAAAACAACTTGATTTGCAATCAGGGGCTTGCGGGTGAAGCCACGCGCTAAAACGCCCATCCCGCCAGCTTCAACGGGCTGCCAGACGCTTTCCTTATAGAATGCGCATTTGCCGCAGGGATGGGCCACATCATGGGTATTGGTCATACGGGTCTCGGGGTTCAATCGGGTGTGGTGATCCTACGCCCCGGGGCGGCCATGGTCGACTGTGACCTATGGTATCAGGTTGGATGGCAAAAGAACTTTGGTTCGTCAGAAAAATTGGCGGCTATCAATGGCATCAGCGCGCAATTGCTGCCAGAGCTTTGAAAATTGCGTTGACACGGAAAGGGGACGTATCCCTTTTGGGTTATCTGCGGCTGTTTCGTAAGGATATTTTGTCAGCGCAGCCGCCACATTTTTCCTGCAATGTAAAATTGCGGCGTGGCGGCAGTGGAGCGCATAAAGCCCTTGGCCAACTGCGGCGCCCCCGATCCGGAAATATCTGGCGTTACAAACCGCTTTTCTTGGCTTGGCCTATGTGGTGGGTGGCTGGGTCGGCGTCGGGCTGACCACCTTACAGCGCCACGCGGACCATCACATCTACCCGATGCGGCGCTTTTCACTGTTGCAACTCTATGGCGCGGATGGGGTGTCGCTGCTGCCAACCGGCTATCCGTCAATGCATGGTGCCGCTACTGTGGCGGCGCATGTTGAACCCGGGCGTACGGGTATGGCGCAAACGGTTCTATCCGGAAATCACCGATTGGACGCCCTATAAAACCGGCCACTTGCCTATGCCCAAAGGTGCCGGTTAGGGCTTTGCGCCCTGCACCCATGTTAGAATTGCCTCTGGCTGCGGTGCAAGGACCGTGGCCAGCTCACCGGAAAACTGGTCAAACGCAGCTTGGTTTGCTGCGCCCACACCGACCAGCACCGGAATACCCCGTTCCAGCGCAGCCCCGATTGCTGCACAAAAGCCACGACCGGCCGCCTCTTCCGGCCCGAACTTGTTGAGGATAAACAGGTCTGCGTCCTGCAACGCGCCGTTCTCCACGCAAGCCACCGCCTGGGCAATCGCGCCGGGATCAAGTCGGCAGGCATCGGAACCCGTACCTAGATCTTGGGTGATCTTGATGATCGGGCCATCGGGCAATACCCGCACCCTTGTATCGCACCCGTTTTCAAAGCCGCTACAATAACCGCTATCTTTGACAATACCGACCAGCGCGCGGCCTTGGGCCTGCAATCGGGCGGCGATATCAAGCAAAATCTGGTCGGTTCCACCGCGCTCGGGTGAGGTGACGGATGCGATTTTCATGTGAGGCTCCTTATGTTAAGGTCTTGCCGGATTATCTATTATCGAGTCCGGCTTTGCCACCTCGATCGGACCGGAATACAGAATCCGATGTGGCGGCAATAGCCATGATCAAACCGGACATAGCACCCGGAGAGGTTCAGCGTCGGGCGGCATCAGGTCCGTGAACCAGACCAGTCCACGCCCCTGTCGCCGGTCAAAAAACCGTCCGATAGACGGGCGTTTGCATCCAGTTGGCAAATCGCATCGGTCACTTGGGCGGGGGTTTTCTGCCCGTCCAAAAGCTGGCGATAGAGGCCGCAAACCGCACCAAACCCGTTTGATTGCGGCGAAAGGCGCAGGGCGCGAACACCCGCATCTTGTAGCGCGTCAATCTGGTAGGCGACGCAGGCATAGCTGTCAGAGAGGGTTTGCACACCGTTCATCGCCAAAAAGGGTTGGCCCTCCAGCGTGCGCACATCTAGCCCGTCAGGATCATCCTCGCACGCAAATTGGCAGTTATCCTTGGTGCGGTTGTGCATCCGGGCGTGATAGCAGCGCCCCGAGATGGCGAGCGGCAGGCGGCCATGGCCCCACACCTCAATCATTACCCTCAAATCCGCCCCTGCCTTTGCCAATGTGGCAACCGAGGTGAGCGGCAACTCCGGCGGCAGGCAAACCCGCGTGGCCCCGCGCGCGGCAAGCCACGCCAGCGCGCCTTCATTATAAACATTCACCAGCGGGCCCACCGAGAACGCTGTTCCTTGCGGCAGATGTGCAAGCGCGGTCAGGTCGTTGACCTCGACCTCTACGCCCATTCCAATCAGTTCCGCCGTTTGTTTGCGTTCGCGTTTCAACGTCACCAATGCAAGGCTGGTCAGCGCCACTTCTTTGCCAGCCGTCAGCAGGGTAGAAATTGCATCGGGGATGCGGTCCTGGAAAAACGGCAGGCGTTTGGAACAGACCAGTTCCCCCAAAACAACACGGTTGACGGGCGCTGCGGCAAGATCATCATAAAACGCTGCCCAGCGATCGGCTGACCAAAAGAACTGGTTGGGGCCAACGGTCAAATCCATGCGCTTATCTCCATGTTTTTTTGTAGGCGCCGGTGGTCATGGCCTGGCCTTCGGACAGCCGGGCCAACATACCTTCGGGCATCGGCTGACCGGCCTCCAACGCGTCAACCGCCGCGCGAAAGTTGCGCACCACTTGCGCTACATAAGACCGCGAGCGTTGCCGGCCTTCGATTTTCAATGCGGTAACTCCGGCCTTTTGCAACTGCGGGATCAGCTGTTCGGCGTTCAAGCTGACTGGATCCTCGAACAAATGACCGGTTTTATCGGTCGTGCTAAAGCAGCCTTTGCACAAGGTCGGGTACGGCGCAGGTTTATCTTTTTGCACGCGGTGGATCGTGTAGCCACCAAGACGCGCATCCAGCACGCCGTTGTCATTATGGTAGTCGACATGGCTGGCGGGCGAACAAACCCCGTTCATATTGGGCGATAAACCCGTCGCATAGGACGATAGAGAACACCGTCCTTCGGCCATGACACACAACCCGCCGAACACGAAAACCTCTGTCTCGACCGCTGTTTCCGCATTGATTGCAGCGATTTCCGGCACGGACAAAACGCGCGGAAGAACCACGCGTTTTACTCCGAAGGTATCCGCGTAAAAATTGATCATATCGGCATTCGCCGCCGCTGCCTGCACCGATAGATGGCGGCGCAAGTCGGGGTGATGGCGTGCAGCATAATCCAGCAGGCCTATATCGGCCAGAATGACCGCATTTGCACCGCAGCTTTGCGCATCGGCCACCGCGCGGTGCCAAGGCCCCTCATCCCCCGCGCGGGGAAAGGTGTTGATGGCGATCAAAACCTGTGAGCCATGGGCATGGGCAAAAGCAATGCCTTCGCGCATCTCGTTCCGGCCGAAATTCAAACCGGGGAAGTTGCGGGCGTTGGTTTCATCGGCAAAGCCGCAATAGACCGTATGCGCGCCTGCACTCACGGCGGCGCGCATTGCGGCGGGGGTACCTGCGGGGCAAACGATTTCCATTACCATGCGTCCACCTCCTTGCTGCGTGTTAAGCTGACACCGCTGCGGCGTTCCATAAGGGCAAAAAGCCGCTGCAAGGGGGCTGCAAACGGGCCGGAAAGCCGGGTGATTTCTTGCGAAAGGTCCAGTTCAGCATCGTCAATCGCATTGCGCAAGGCGAGGGCGGCGGATGTATCCCCCTCAATCACCAGATCGCGAGAAAAAAACAGAGCGTCCCCGTCAAACGCGCCATGTACCATCCCCAAAAGCGCGGCAAGCGGGCCTGCAATCCGGGCGGCCCCGTCACCCTGCCCACGGGTCAAAGTAACACGCGGCACGCCTCCGTTCGGGTCAAGGCAAATGACAAACGGCAGGTCGGTCGGGTCCAGCACAAAGCGGGTATGGTTGTAGGCGCCAAGTCTGCGGAACAGGCCGGGGTGACGGCGTGCAACACTGCGCGAATAAGCCGTCAGCGACAGCGAGAGCGGCCCAAGCGGCAAGAGCCGTAAGGGCAGGGCCACCGCTGTTGGAGTCTGCGGGATCGGTGCCGAGGGGTGGGGCAAGTGACGTTCCTTAATATTCGATTGGGCCTGCACACCTGAGCGGGGCTTTTCCCGCAGCCGGATTATTTTCTTCTAATGCCATGTCGGCAAAAGCAAATTGACGATCGTCAGTTTCAGCCCGCTTTTTTCCTGATAGGCGCGAGGCAAGCCAACGAACAGGAATTCCAGTGCGCGATTTGCCCCCATTCATCAGCTTGCGCGCCTTCCTTGACTGGTGCGCAAAAACTGATCAGCTGCAAAGCATCCCCGATCCTGTTTCCGTGCAGCATCAGATGACAGCGGTTCATCAGGCGGTTCTGGAAAAAGGCGGGCCAGTGTTGCGGTTCGATCATCCGGTTCTCGCCAGTGGGCGCAAGGCCGCAGCACCCGTTGTGGTAAACCTGTTTGGCACACCTGCGCGGGTTGCGGCGGGGCTGGGGATAAACCTGGATCGCGTGGGTGATTTGGGTGCGTTTCTGGCAGCGCTCCGTATGCCCTCTGCGCCTGATGGATTGCGCGATGCGCTGTCGCGCTGGCCGATGCTAAAGGCCGCTTTGGCCACCCGCCCAAAGGTTATCCGTGCAGCGCCCGTGCAAGACGTGGTGCTGGAGGGCGCGGATGTGAATCTGTCGGCCCTGCCAATCCAAACCCATTGGCCGGGGGATGCCGGGCCGCTGATTACCTGGCCTGTTGTGGTGACGCGACCTTATGGATCGGTTGCAGGCGACATTAACCGCTATAACGCGGGCGTTTACCGTGCGCAGGTTCTGGCGCGTGACACGCTGATTATGCGCTGGCTGCCGCATCGTGGCGGTGCCGTGCACCATCAAAGCTGGGCGCGGCAAGACGAGGCCACGCCGGTCGCGATTGTGCTGGGCGCCGACCCTGCAACCTTGCTGTCCTCTGCGCTGCCCTTGCCGGAAACCGTGTCGGAACTGACCTTTGCAGGGGCCTTGAACGGGATGCGCCCACGTCTTGTGGCGTGCAAAACCGTGCCGCTGATGGTGCCCGCCGAGGCCGAGATTGTGTTGGAAGGTTGGGTTTCGCCAACCGACCTTGCTCCCGAAGGGCCGTTTGGCGACCACACCGGTTATTATAACCCCGCCGAACCGTTCCCGGTGGTGCAAATCACCGCCATCACCCACCGCCGTGATCCGATTTATTTGTCGACCTACACGGGCCGCCCTCCGGATGAACCTGCGATCATCGGTGAGGTGTTCAACCGCCTTGCCTTGCCCACCATCCGCGCGCAAATTCCGGAAATTCATGACCTGTGGTTGCCACCCGCCGCCTGCTCCTATCGAATGGCGGTGGTTAGCATCAACAAGCGTTACCCCGGTCAGGCCCGCCGCGTGATGATGGCCCTGTGGGGGATGCTGCCGCAGTTCAGCTATACCAAGATGATCGTGGTGGTGGATGCCGATATAAACCCCGCACATTGGGATGATATCGCCTGGGCGCTGGCCACGCGTATGGACCCCGCACGCGATGTGATGCTTCTGGAGAATACGCCGATGGATTACCTTGACTTCGCCTCGCCCCGGCCCGGCCTTGCGGGTAAGATGGGCATTGATGCCACAACTAAAATAGACAGCGAAACCAGCAGGCAATGGGGAACCGTGATGCAAACCGCACCGCAAGATGCCAAATTTGCCGCTGATCTTTTGTCGCGGCTCATGTCATGACCGTGCGTGTGGTCTTGGGTGTGGCTGGCGCATCTGGCGCGGGTTTGGGCGTCTCGGTTGCGCGGCAATTGCTGGCGATGGGGGTTGAGGTTGATCTGGTGGCCAGCGCTGCGGCCGAACGCACATTGGCCGCGGAATGTGGCGAAACAGCGTGGCGCGATTTGCAGGCGATGGCTACACGCTGCCATGACATTGGCAATATCGGAGCCAGTGTCGCCTCTGGTTCGGTGCCGGTTTCGGGGATGATCGTTGCGCCCTGCTCCATGCGCAGCTTGGCAGCGATTGCACATGGGCTTGACGACAATTTGCTGACCCGCGCCGCAGGAGTGCAGTTAAAAGAGCGGCGGCGTTTGATCCTTTTGACGCGCGAAGCCCCCCTAACGCTTGCGCATCTGCGCAACATGACCGCGGTGACCGAGATGGGGGCGATCCTCTTGCCGCCAGTGCCGGCGTTTTACCTTAACCCGCGCAGCGTGGCAGAAATCGTGGAGCAAATCGCCGCTCGCGCGATTGACCTTTTGGCGATTTCCAAACCCTTGGCGCGAGAGTGGGAGGCGTAAGAGCCTGCCCAAAGCGCGTTGGTCTGAATGAAAACCCGTCCCGCCTTAAATAGCTGAAAATTGGTCGAACAACTGCGTTAGTTATTGCACACCTCGACATGCAGGTTGCCACAGCAAAGTGATAGGCTGGCGGCACGTCTTGAAAGCTTAATACCTGCCGGGGCAATGCCCTGCGCCTCAACCTTGTTTTGCGCACACTTTACGGCAGAGCCTTGAGATAGGTGGCAATTGCGGAACGATCCTCTTTGGACAAATGGCCCATATTGGCGATCACCGACACCATCTGCCCGCCCGCGCTGTCGTAATCAGGCGTCAGGCCCGTTTCCAGATAATACGCGATGTCTGTCGCGCTCCAATCCAGTTTGTCAGGCGAAATTCCCGGAATGCGACCCTTGCCCGACGGGTTGGGTGCCCCCGTCATCCACTGGCTGTGATCCAGCCCGCCGGTCATATCACGCGGGGTATGGCATTCTGCGCAATGCCCCAGCGCCTCGACCAGATAGCGCCCGCGCGCAAGTTCCGGCGTGTCGGCGTCTTCGAGCACCCAGTCGGGGGACAGGTTCAGCAGTTTCCACAACCCGATGCCACGCGTTACAGTGAATGGAAATCCTACCTCATGAGGCGTGTTGGCGACATCCGAGGGCGGAAGTGTGTCCATAAATGCCTTGAGGTCGACGATGTCCTGCGCCTCCATATGCTGGTAAGTGCCATAGGGAAAAGCCGGATAATAATGTCGCCCTTCGGGGGACGTGCCGTGCAGCAGGGCGTTTGCAAGATCCTGCACGTTCCATCCCGCCAATCCCTCTGCCGAGGGCGAAATGTTGGGCGCGACGAAGGTGCCGAACGGGCTGATCATGCGGTAACCGCCTGCCAGCACCAAACGCGCGTCTTCCTTTGCTCCCGGTGCGGCGTGGCAAGAGGCGCAGCCACCTGCCCAAAACACATTTTCGCCGCGTTCAGGAGCGCCTTGCAAGCCTTCAAACAGGGCGGAACCGGCCTGCTGGGGGCGTGTTAAATACCAGAATACAAGCGCCCCGAATACGGCCAGAATGATCAGATAGCGCAAGAATTTTGCCATATTGCCTCCGTCGTCGAGCGGAGGGAAGCTCCCCGCCGCCCGTCTGTCAACAGATGTCAGTCATCCGAAGTGCGGTAATCTTCGTGACAACCGCCGCAGGCCTTGCCCAGCGGCCCCATCGCGCCACGTAGGGATTCAATCCCGCCGCCCGCCGCTGCGGCCATAGCCGCGCTCGTCTCGGTCATGGTTTTCATGCGCTCGCCGATTTCGCTGTCGTCGGCCCAGATTTTGGCAAGCGCCTCGGTTTGCTCCTTGCCCAGGGTCTCCATGTCGGTTCCAGGCAGCCAGTAGCGCGATTCATCCATCCGCGAGAGGGCTACGAGATTTTCCGCAGCGGCTGTTGCGGCATCGGCATTATAGTCGATCTCGCCTTTGGCCATGCCACCAAGCAGGCCCAGATTAAAGGAGTTAAGACGCATATGGGACTGGCGCGCATCAATTGCTTTTGCGTGGCCCGGATCAATACTGTTTTGACTGATGGCAACTGTCGAAATCAAGCCAGCCACCAGCAGGCCGCCGATTAAGGGAAACGTTAACTTCATGGAAACTCTCCTGTGGAGATTGAAAATGCTGAAAAATCGTAGCACGCAAACTTTTAAAATGGAACCGTGATGACGATATTCCGCTATTCTTGACGCATTCCTAATTCGGGTTTGGATCGGCGAGATTGCTTGAATCCGTTTTAGCGGCCTGTCTTGCCGTAACTCCCAGCCTTCAGTTGTTTTGTGTATTCGTTTCCTCCTGCCCGTCTGGTTTCGGGCGTGGCCGACGCGTAATCTGCCTGCCCGTATTGCGCGCGCTTGATTATCTCAAGCGCAGCGGCAGGTGTTGAAAGGGCAGGAATCGAAAAGGCCAATGCGATTAGTTTCAATTTACTTATCCTCATCGACGATGGGCAAAGTGTCATTAGCAATGCAGTGAAACTATGATGAAGATGTCAACAACGCCTCTAAATCTCTGCGGAAAGTAACGTTTTTATGCCGCGCGCCCTGCGAAAGTCTAAAGCGCGTTTGCCGCATCGTAAGCGGTTTTGGTTGCGTGTGAAGTATCGGTCACCTCGCGGCAGTCGCCTACCTCGATGACCGCAATGCCCTTGGCGCTTGCTGCCTCTGTGTCGAATGGGGCAGGGCGCGCGCCGCTTGCATTCGTGTCGCATATTTCCACCACGGATACCTTTCAGCCCTGCGCGCGTTGCGCAGATGCGACCCGCCATTGAACCGAAAGCACCGCCGTCATGACACCCGGCGGCGTCAACCAATAGGAGAACCCTGTCAGCACCACGCTGTGGAACGCCAAAACCAGATATCTGCGGGCGCGTTCCTCTCGCTGTGCAAGGGATAGTTGTATCTATACTGGCTTGGTCGCAAATCAGGCATTCGGGCCGGTCAGGTTCATAATCCGTTGATTTAGTTGCCGGGTCTGGAATCTGAAAAGCGATACTCAACCCGCTTGCGCACGACGCGGCAGTTGGAACACCACTTCGAACCCGTCGGAGCGACCTGGCACCGGAGAATGCAGGGTCAACGTTGCCTGCGCCCCATCGCTAATTGCCTGCACGATGGACAAGCCCAGCCCGCTGCCCCTTGCGCTTGTCTGCCCGCGCTCGAACCGGGCGGTCAACTGCGTCAGGGTTTCGGGGGCAACCGGTAGGCCATCATTGATCACCCGCAACGTCCCTTTCCCGTTCAGGTGCAATTTGACGGCGATGTCACCGGTGCCGTGGCGCAGGGCATTTTCGATCAGGTTGCGAACGACGATTGCGAAGGCGTCCGGATCAAGGTCTGACAAAACAGGATCGTTCGCAATTTCTCTTTCGATGCGCGCTGGTCCTGCCGTCTTGTCGAATTCAGCAAGCACCATGTTCAAAACCGGGCGCAGGTCCGTCTCGGTTTCGCGGCGCAACCGTCCGCCTTCGGCGCGCGCCAACTGCATGAGTTTCTGGGAGAGGCGGGTCAATCGCATGAGAGCAACCTCGATCTCTGTCGCCCTTTGGGATGTAGCAGAGTCCGTGGTTTCAGCCATCAGCCGCTGGATCTGGGCGAGCGCGGCTGCCAGCGGTGTGCGCAATTCGTGCGCGGCGTTGGAGGTAAAGCTGCGTTCGGCCTCAAGCGTGCGCGCAAGTCGCTCCAAGACCTCGTTGACGGCATTTGCCACCGGTTTGATTTCATCCGGAAGGTTGCCATCGCCAACCGCCGAAAGATCGCGCGCGCCACGGCACGCCACGGCATCGCTGAATCGCCGCACGGGGCGCAGGCTGCGCCGGACGATCCAGAACACCCCGAACAGGCCAAGTGGAATGACGACAACCAGCGGCAGGGCAAGCCCGATCAAAACCTCCCGCGCCACTTTGTCACGATGGCTGAGCGGCTCGGCGACTGCGATGGTGATCGTGCCTTGAAGTGCTGCGTCATAGTACAGCCGATGCGTCGCTGTCTGGCGAAACCCCATGCCTTCGAACGCGGGAAAATCCGCATCGGTCGCAGCGTGCGAGCGCAGCAGAACACGCCCCTGATTGTCTCGTATGATGTAGGTGAAAAACTCTTCATGCTGGCGCAGGGTGGCAATGCGCTGGCTGGCACCTTCTTCTTCACGGTCAAGGATGTCCAGAACCGCCAAAGGCAGGATGCGCTGCGCGGTTTCCTCCAGCGTGGAATCGAACACTTCGTTCATTTCGCTGCGCAGCAGGATCGCCGTGACCAACGATGTTGCCAACCAGAGCATCGTCAACCCCGACCCAAGCGCCAGCGCCAACCGGCCTTGCAAAGAGCCGGGCAGTTTCATGCCGCGCCCAGCCGATATCCGAGCCCGCGCACCGTTTCGATCCGTGCGCGCCCCAGCTTTTTGCGTAAATGGCTGACATGGACCTCGATCGTATTGCTCCCGATTTCCGACTCGAACGAATAAAGACGCTCCTCAAGTTGCGCCTTTGACAAAAGCTGGCCCGGACGTTGCACGAACGCTTCGAACAGCACCCATTCGCGGGCGGTCAATGCCACCGGATTGCCGTTGCGTCGAACGGATCGTGCGGCGAGGTCAACCTCCAGATCGCCCAGCGTGACCAACGGGTTCGGATTGCCCGAATAGCGCCGCGCCACCGCCGATACCCGCGCCGACAACTCGGTCAGATCGAAGGGTTTGACCATATAGTCGTCGGCACCCGCATTCAGCCCCTCGATCCGGTCGCTTATCTGGTCGAGCGCGGTCAGGATGATCACCGGCGTCACGCTGCCCCGCTTTCTGAGCGCCCGCAAGAAGGGCTGGCCCCGCCCGTCTGGCAGCATCAGATCCAGCAGGATCAAATCATAGGTCGCGACATCAAGATATTCACCCGCAGCATCCAGCCGCTTGGCCCAGTCGACAGAATGCCCGTCGGCAGCAATCTGGTCGCGCACCGCAGCCCCCAGTATTGTATCATCTTCGATCAGCAGCACACGCATGGTTTGTCCAATCCGACTTGATCTGTACCTCTGTTATCTATCCTCCACAATTCTGATGCGCACCTGAAGCAGATCGTCGCGGCCCTTCAGGTAAGCGTCAGGTCGGTAGGCGATAAAGCTGTATCAACTACAGGCTTCAGGAGATGGAATAATGAAGAAATATCTGATTGCAGCGACCCTACTGCTTGGCCTTGGTGCGGCGGGTGCTGCCCTTGCCGATGACGACGATTGCCGCGTGCCGATGGCCAACTGGCAGCCGCGCGAAGCAGTGCAGAAAATGGCCGAAGCCCGAGGCTGGACCGTGCGTCGGATCAAGACCGACGATGGGTGCTATGAAATCAAGGGCCGCGATGCGACCGGTCGTGAGATCGAGGTCAAGGTCGATCCCGCGACGCTGGCTGTGGTCGAATTCGAGTATGACGATGATGACGACGATGATGATGATGATCGTGACCGCAACCGGAATGCCGCGCCAACCGGCACGATGAAGCCGCCTGCCAACGGGTTGTTCATGCCCGGCTCCAAGCCCGTCATCGAGTAACCACCGCTCGTCTGGTTTGTCCTTTTTGCCCCGCCGCAGCATCCCGCGCGGCGGGGCTTTTCCTTGCCTTGTTGAACCTGACGCCAAGCTGAAGCGAATTCCGGTTTCGCGTCAGGCAGGCATCAGCCTGTTGCGCCAAACAGAACCCGAAACAACCAAGTATGGAGATACCCGATGAAAGCCCTTCTGTCGGCCCTGGCACTGACCACGGCCCTTACCGTTCCGGCGCTGGCGATTGCCAAGCCGGTTATCCTGACCACCAACATGAACCGGTATGGCGGCGATGGCGTTTACCTCGCGCTTTACGTCACAGATGGACAGGGCACCTATATGGGCAGCCTCTGGATGGCGGGGGGCAAGTCGAAATATTACGAGCACCTAAGCGACTGGCATCGCGCAACTGCGGGTAACCTTGCCGAGATCAACGGCATCACCGGTGCCAGCGTTGGCGCGGGGCGGCAGCTGAAAATCACGCTTGATCTGGCGGATGCGCTGTTTGATGCGGGCTATGAATTGCACATCGACGCCGCGGTCGAGGACATGCGCGACAGCCCGTCCGAAGTCGTCGTCCCGCTGACAACAACGGGCGCGGGGCAGCCGGTGGGCGGACGCCGTTACATCCGTGATTTCACCTACGACATGTAAGCCGACAATAAAGGAACCTTGCCATGCTGCGCGCCCTGCATAAATTCCCCGGCCTGATCGCGGCTTTACTGATTGCCGTTATGGCGCTCAGCGGCGCGGTGCTTGGCGTCTTTCCTGCGCTGGAGGCTGTGCAGGCACCGGCGCAGTCCGAGCCGGACCTGAATGTCGCCACGCTGGCGGATCGCATCGCCATAGCTTACCCCGGTGTTGAACAGATCCGCCGCGCGCCCTCGGGGCGGATCACCGCGTTCTATTTCGACGGTGGACGGCCGGGCGCAGTGGTTATCGACCCCGCCACCGGTGTTGGCGTGGCCGATTATGAACCGTCCGCCTTCCGGCGCTGGATGACCAACCTGCACCGCTCGCTGTTTCTGGATGATGCGGGGCGGCTCAGCGCAGCAGCAGGGGCGGGGGCGCTTCTGGTTCTGTCGATCACGGGCCTGATGCTGACCTTCCGGCGCGTTGGCGGGTGGCGGCGCTTCTTCTCGCGCCTGCGTGGCCCGCTGACGGGGCGGTTGCACGTCGAAGTGGCACGGATGACCGTTGCGGGTCTGCTGTTGTCATCGGCCACGGCATTGTTCATGACCGCCAGCACCTTTGATTTGCTCCCCCAAGGCCGCGTTCCGGCGTTCCCGACCGAAACCAGCCAGCAAACAGGGGCTACACCGGGAACGATGTCTTTGCTGCGCGAAACGCGGGTGGAAACCCTGCGCGCGTTAACCTTTCCCTATCCGAATGACCCTACAGATGTGTTCACGCTTAAAACAACTGCTGGCGAGGGGTACATTGATCAGGGCACCGGCGGGATGCTGGTCTGGACCGATGCCGGCCTGTGGCACCGCGTGAACGAGACAATCTATATGCTGCACACCGGACAGGGGATGGCTTGGCTGGGGGTAATTCTTGGATTGATGGCGCTTGGTGCGCCGTTCATGGCGGTGACTGGCGTGGTGCTCTGGGTGCAGGCCCGCCATGCGCGGCCACAGATCAAAGGTAATGTCGCGGCAGGGCAGGCCGACACGATCCTGCTGGTCGGCAGTGAAGGGGGCAGTACTTGGGGCTTTGCCGCAACGTTGCATGCCGCCCTGACGCAAATAGGCCACAAGGTTCACGCCGCGCCCATGTCGCAGTTTGCGCCAGACCGGTATGGGCGGTCCGGGCGCGTGATCATATTGGCCGCCACCTATGGCGAGGGGGCTGCGCCAGCCTCGGCCAAAGGGTTCCTTGACCGGCTGGCAGCCTTGCCAAAAGCCCCGCATATGCCGCTGGCCGTGCTGGGGTTCGGTGACCGGAAGTTTCCGGAATTCTGCGCCTTTGCTCTCGATGTGACCCGTATGGCCGCGGATAAAGGCTGGGCGCAGATGTTTCCGGTGGCGATGATTGACCGCGAGTCGCCACAGGAGTTCGCCCGTTGGGGGCGTGATCTGGGCGCAGCGCTTGGTCAACCATTGGAGCTGTCGCACCGCCCGGCGATCCCGCGCGGCCATACGTTGTCCCTGATCTCGCGCCGCGATTATGGTGGCAAGATGCAGACCCCCGCCGCGATCCTGCGCTTTGCCATCCCCAAGCCCAGGCTTCGGGCGCGGTTGGCGGGGCGTGGTGTGGGCAGGTTTTCGCCCGGTGATCTGCTTGGGGTCATACCCGAAGGTTCGCATGCGCCACGGTTTTATTCGCTGGCCTCGGGGCGCGGCGACGGATTTATCGAAATCTGCGTCAGCCGGCATCTCGGCGGCCTTTGCTCGGGCCAGCTTCTGGATATGGCCGTCGGTGACAACGTAACCGGCTTCATTCGTCACAACCCCGACTTTCGCCCTGCAAAGAACCGTAAACCGGTCATTTTGATCGGTGCAGGAACGGGGATCGGTCCGTTGGCAGGCTTTGCGCGGGGAAATCACGCGGGACGCGCCATGCATCTTTATTTCGGGGCGCGGCATCCCGATGGTGATCTGTTTTACGAAGACGAGTTGCAGATTTGGCAGGGCGACGGGCGTCTTGCCTCGGTCACCACCGCGTTTTCCCGCACCGGCACGCGAACCTATGTACAGGATGCCTTGCGCAGTGACGCGGCACAGATTGCCGGATTAATCGGCAATGGCGCGCAGGTTCTGGTGTGCGGCGGTCGCGATATGGCCGCAGGGGTGGCCGATGCGCTGGCGGACATTCTGACATCCGGCGGATTAACACCTGCGTTACTAAAAGCAGAGGGACGTTATGTCGAAGATACTTACTGATCTCAAGCGTCACGCATTGAACGGCCCGACCATGGGCACCCGTTGGTCGGCGCTGTTTTATACCGCTGCGGCAACCGATCCCGAACCGGTCCGCGCGGCGCTGGCCCAAAGCGTGGATATTGTGGACCGTCAAATGTCTACATGGAAACCTGATAGCGATCTGATGCGGATTAATCGCGCACCGGTTGACACATGGATTTGCGCGCCGCCGGAATTGATGACGGTGCTTGCCAAGGGGCTGGAGGTCGGGCGCCTTTCGGGTGGTGCCTTCGACATCGGCATGGGGGATGTTACCGGCGCATGGGGCTTTGGCCCGCGAGAGGCAAATAGCCGGGCGATACGCGCCGCCCTGGGCAAAACGCGCGCGCCGACGCACGAGGTCTTGGAAGCTGATTTCGAGACGATGCAGGTCCGCAAACTGGCGCCTCTTTCGCTGGACCTGTCGGGCATCGCCAAGGGTTACGGCGTTGACCAGATGATGACGGTGCTGCGCAGGGCCGGGATCACCGATGCTCTTGTCGGTCTGGATGGCGAAATGCGCGCATGCGGGATGCAGCCGGATGTCCGCCCGTGGACGATCGCTGTGGAGCGACCCGATTTTGCGGTGCGGGCACCCCTGTCGATCATCGAATTGCATGACCGCGCGGTGGCCACTTCGGGCGACTACCGGCACTGGGTCGATGTCGGTTCGAAGCGGCTTTCGCATACGATGAACCCTGCACGCGGCGGCCCTTTGACGGACGCGCCCGCATCGGTAACGGTTCTGACCAAGACTTGCATGGAGGCGGATGCCTGGGCGACGGCGCTGATGGTTTCGGGACAGCAAAAAGGTGCCGCCTTGGTCAAGGAAACCGGACTGTCCGCCCTTTTCATCCATCGCGATGGCACGGACTTGCGGCAGACATATATCGGGTGGCCAAATCAGGGCAGGGCCCGTAATTTCGACGATTCCGAATTTCTTGCAGGCAGGCCTTGACCTTCCAGTTGCTGGAAACCCCATGTGCAGTGTAACCAGATGACGAGGACGGACCATGTAAAGCGGGAAAACAATAACCTTCGGTGTGCGCGATATGAGCTGTGCGCCCTGTCTCGGGCGTGTGGAAAAATCCTTGTCGGCGGTGTCCGGAGTGCAGGACGCGCATGTAAATCTCGCTGCGGAAACGGCCAGTATCACTGTTGATCCGGCCTTTGAAACAGATGCGGCGATCGCGGCCCTTGATGCTGCGGGTTATCCTGCCGACGTGCAAACCCACCGTTTCACGATTGAAAACATGTCCTGCGCGTCCTGTGTCGGGCGCGTCGAACATGTGCTTGCAGCGGTTCCGGGCGTTGTTTCCGCCGCTGTGAACCTCGCCAAGGAAGAGGCGATCCGCAAGCTTGTGGGGCTGCGTGCCAAAACGGCGCTTGTGGAGCGGGACGGCGAAACCGTGGAAGTGTCTGTCGATGACATCGTGACCGGCGATCTGGTACAGGTCCGGCCCGGCGAAAAGATCGCGGTTGACGGGACCGTCGTACAAGGCGCGTCCTATGTCGATGAAAGCATGATCACGGGAGAGTCGGTGCCCGTCGAAAAGGTGGCGGATACCGAAGTTGTCGGCAGTACGGTCAATGGTACGGGTACGCTGACCTTCCGGGCAACAAAGGTCGGCGGGGATACCATACTGGCCCAGATCATCCGCATGGTCGAAGAGGCGCAGGGCGCGAAGCTGCCGATACAGGATCTCATGAACCGTATCACGCTGTGGTTCGTACCTGCGGTCATGGCTGCGGCAACGCTGACCTTCCTGACGTGGCTTGTGGTTGGTCCCGATCCTGCGCTCAGTTTTGCTTTGGTGGCCAGCGTTGCGGTTTTGATCATCGCCTGTCCTTGCGCCATGGGGACGCCTTGCAAGCGCTGGACAATGTGCAGGTAATTGCCGTGGATAAAACCGGAACGCTGACCGAAGGGCGCCCTGAGTTGACCGATCTGACGCTTCGAAACGGCTTTGACGAGGCGGCGGTCCTGCGCCTTGTGGCCTCTGTCGAGGCGAGGTCGGAGCACCCGATTGAGGCGGCAATTTGTGCGCCGCGCAGAGCAGGCAGGACAATCTGTGACCACCGTTGACGATTTTTCCTCAATAACCGGCTATGGTGTGAGCGCGATGATCGAGGGCTGTAAGGTTCTTGTGGGTGCGGACCGGCTGATGACCCGTGAAGGGGTCGATCTGGACGATACCCATACCATCGCGGAGCAGTTGGGGAAGGCGGGCAAGACGCCGCTTTATGCCGTCATTGGCGGGCGTCTCGCGGCTGTGATCGCGGTGTCGGATCCGATCAAACCCACCACTGTCGGGGTGATTTCCGCCTTGCACGATCTGGGCTTTGAGGTTGCCATGATCACCGGTGACAACCGCGGCACGGCCAATGCCCTCGCGGCCCGTCTGGGGATCGACACAGTTGTCGCAGAGGTTTTGCCGGAGGGCAAAGTGCACGCGATTGAAAAATTGAAAACCGGCGGGCACAAGGTTGCTTTTGTCGGTGACGGTATAAACGATGCGCCTGCGTTGGCGAATGCCGATGTGGGCATCGGGATTGGCACCGGTACGGATGTGGTGATAGAAGCGGTGGATGTCGTGTTGATGTCCGGCGATCTGAACGGGGTGGTGAATGCCCTGCACATCAGCCAACGCACCATGCGCAATATCCGCCAGAATCTGTTCTGGGCGTTCGGTTATAACGCACTGCTGATTCCGGTGGCTGCCGGCGTTTTCTATCCGGTGTTCGGGTTGTTACTGTCGCCCGCGCTTGCGGCGGGGCGATGGCGATGTCCAGCGTATTCGTGTTGTCGAATGCCCTGCGCCTGCGCTGGATTGCCCCGGCCCTTGCAGAGGATCAAACAAAAGACACCGCGGCGAACGGCCTAGCGCCTGCTGCGGCGCAATAGGAGGGGTCGGATGAACATCGGAGACGTATCGAAAAAATCGGGATTGCCCCCCAGAACAATCCGCTATTACGAGAAAATAGGGCTGCTGACCCCCCTGCGCGACACGAACGGCTATCGCAGCTTTCGTGACAGTGACATGCACAAACTGGCCTTTCTGGGGCGGGCGCGCGCCTTGGGATTTACCATCGAAGATTGCCGCAACCTTCTGGCGCTTTGGGATGATCAGAACCGGGCAAGCGCCGATGTGCGCGCGATTGCAAAAGAGCATCTGGCGCAGATCGAAAGCAAGATCGCGGACTTGCAGGACATCCGCGATACGCTGTCCCATCTGGTGCGGGAATGCGCCGGTGATGGCCGTCCCGATTGTCCGATCCTGAACAAGCTTGAAACGTTTCCGATTAAATGACGGCGGCTTTCAGGGTCGCCTGATGGTGGCACGGGGTTGTGCGTAACCGGCCCTGTACTGCGACGGGCTGCGTCCGAATCTGGCCTTGAAGACGCGCGAAAACTGCGCCTGATCGGGAAAGCCGAAGCGGTAGGCGATGTCCGATAGCGGTCCGCGCACGCCCGCAGTCAGTTGATCGCGCGCTGCCAGCAGCCGGTATTCGCGGATTTGCTGCGAGACCGTCAGGTTTTTGCCGCGATAAAGATCGTGAAGATACCGTTTGGAAATGCCGCAAGCGACGGCAATCAGATCGGGTGTCAGGTCCGGGCTTTTTAGATTGGCCCGCAAGAAACGGTCGATTCGGTCCAGATGCCCTGCGCGCACGGCGGTCGCGGCCTCTTCGCCCGAAGGGGCATTGTCGGTCAGGGCGAGGGCGAGGAATTCGAGCAACTGGCGGCCTAATGTCTCCTCTGCCAGAGCGCCGGCACCGTCGGCATTGTGCTGCGCGTGCTCCACCATCGAGGTAAACAGCCGCGCCGGGCCTCGGGTTGCATCAAACACACGGGCGCAAAAACGGTCGGGTTGATGCACACGCTCGCTCAGTTCGGATTTGCCGACCTTCAGCACAAACAGATCGTTGGGCCGCGCGTACATGAACCGGTAAGGTTCATCGCCGCGCTCGATGATAAACCCGCCGGGTTCGCAGCGCACTTCCTTGCCCATCTGGCGGAATTCTACAGCCGATGCCTTGGGAATTGTCACCAGATACTCTTCGTCGCGCGCCTGTTTGATGTGGCGCGCGCGGCGCTCGTAGCGGGCCGGATCAGAGGTAAGGCGCGACAGGCCCACCGCGCCCAGACCAAGACGGCTGAGCTTCCCGTTGAAGTGCAAAGGTTCGCGAAAATCGAGGTTCAGCGGAAAGTAGGCGTCCGCGATAATCTCGCTCCAGTGACTGGCGCGGTTTGGCCGTGGCGTGTGCGCTGTCGAGTAGCGTGCACTTGAAACGCTGTGTGACATGATCCCCGGTCTCCTCGTGCCCGAGTAGAGCAGCTTGGCTCTGTCTTGCCAAAAGATTTCTTGCGTTGTGCGCGCAGAGACAAGTTTTTATGCGCCCGGCGACAAGACAGCAGGCAGATTTGCCCGCAGCATCACCGGTAAGGGAGCGCGTCTTTGCCTGAGGGGGTGCTGGCTGCATCCCGTCCCGAACCCGCAGATCGCAAAAGGATACGACTTATGGCGCAGACAGCAGTGGACCCGATCACCCTATCCGTCGTGCGAGGCGCGTTGGAGACGACCCAGCGTGAAATGACCATGACGCTTGAAAAAACGGCGCGTTCGTCGGTTTTCAATCTGGCGCACGACTATTCGACGGCGCTGTTCAATCATACGCCCGAGATGATCCTTCAGGGGCAGGATATTCCCATCCACCTCGGCTCTCTCATTCCGGCCATGAAGGCGGTGAACGGTTTTTTCGAGGGGGAAATTCATGAAGGGGATCTGATCCTTCACAATGATCCCGATTATGCAGGCAGCCACATCATTGATACCTGCATGTACTATCCAGTGTTTTACGAGGGCGAGTTGGTATTCTGGACGGTGTGCAAGGGCCATTTGACTGACATCGGCGGGCCGGTGCCAGCGGGATATAACCCCGACGCCAAAGAGATTTATGCCGAAGGGCTGCGCATTCCGCCGATCAAGATCTGGGACAAGGGCGTTCCGCGCCACGATATTCTCAACATGCTTTTGACCAACATGCGTGCGCGCCGCGATCAGGAGGGCGACTTTAACGCGCTGATCGGGGCCTGTCAGGTGGGCGCGCGGGCGCTGATTGCGCTGTTGGACAAATACGGCAAACCGGTGGTGCAAGAGTGCATCGAAGAGCTTTTGAAGATGGCCAACCGGCACATGAACGGTCTTATCTCGCAGGTGCCTGACGGCTCGTATTCCGGCACTGCGGTTCTGGAGGATGCGGGCCACGGCTTTGGCGATTTCGAGATCACGGCGAATGTCACCATCACCGGCGATAGCTGCCACATCGAAATCTCGAGCCCGCCACAAATCCCGTATTTCATTAACTCCTACGAGGGTAATTCCTATTCCGGCGTCTATCTTGGCCTGATGATGTTCGCGCAGCTGCCGCCGCCCTATAACGAAGGGCTGTACCGCAGTGTGACGGTGGACATGGGGCCGAAGGGGACGCTGTGTAACGCAAAATCCCCCGCGCCGCACATGAATTGCACGACGACTCCGATGGAAACGCTGACCGATGCGGTGCGACTGGCGTTCGAGCAGGCAGCCCCCGATAAGGTTTCGGCCAGTTGGGGCCATGCCAACGGCTGCAACATCGCAGGCTGGGACACACGCCACGACGAGGAATACGTGACGATGGTGCTTGCCTCGATCATCTCGGGGGCAGGGGCCACCCATTCGCAGGACGGCTGGCACGCCTGTGGGCCGGAATGCTGTTTTGGCGCGCTTACCTCCGGCGACATCGAAATGCTGGAACACAGCTATCCGATCATCATTCATCAATACGGCCTGATGGAAGACAGCGGCGGCGCGGGGCGGTTCCGTGGCGGATCGGGCACCTGTTGGGAGGTGGAGCCGCTGGACAGCCCGATGACGCTTGTGACCTTCGGCGAAGGTCGCCGCATCCCTGCAATGGGGGCGGGCGGAGCCAAATCCGCCATGGTGGAAAAGAAGGTGGGCCGTCTGGAGCTGACCCGCAACGGCGCGACCGAAATCATTACCGACAATGTCATCGAAACGATCCAGCCGGGCGAGCGTGCGGCCAACAAGAACCCTGGCGGCGGCGGCTTTGGCAATGCTTTTGCGCGTGAAATCACCAGCGTGGTCGAGGATGTGCGCAACGGTCTGGTCTCTCTCGAAGGAGCGCGGCTGGATTACGGGGTGATCATCACCGACCGCGAGAGCCTGACTGTAGACGAACCCGCCACCCGCGCAGCCCGCGCGACTGCTGTCTGAACACGGGACAAAGGAACAAGAATATGCGTAGCAAATATCGTTTGGGCATTGATGCCGGCGGCACTTTTACCGATTTCATTCTGGCCGACAGGGAGGGAACGGTGAGCCTGTTCAAGGTGCTCTCGACGCCGGATGAACCCACATTGGCCATCAAGAACGGTTTGGCCCTGATCCGTGAAGAAACCGGCGTGTCGGCAGAGCAGGTCGTCTCGAACGCGGATCTGTGCATCAACGGCACGACTGTGGGGTTGAATGCGCTGATCACCCATAACGGGGCCAAAACGGGCCTGATCTGTACCAAAGGGCACGAAGATTCCATCGAGATCCGGTTGGGCCACAAGGAAGACGGTTACCGCTACGATCCCGATTACCCGCCCGCGACAATGCTGGTCCCGCGCCACCTGCGCAAACCCGTGGCAGAGCGGGTGGTGTCGGACGGTTCGGTCTATACGCCGATGAACGAGCAGGACGTGCGCGATGCCTGCACCTATTTTCTCAAGGAGGGGGTCGAGTCTGTGGCGATCTCTTTTGTGTGGTCGGTGCTGCATCCCGAACATGAAAACCGCGCGGCCGAGATTGTGCGCGAGATGATGCCCGATGTGCAACTGACCATCGGCGCGCAGTTGTATCCTCAGGTACGTGAATATACGCGGACCTCGACCGCGATTGTAAACGCGTATCTCGCGCCGATCTTGCAGCGGTATGTCAATGCCATCGACGTCTATTTTCAGGGTCTGGGTGCCAAGAATCCGGTCCGTTATTTCCAGTCGAACGGCGGTCTGGCGCTGGGCAAGGTGGTGGCGAACCAATCTGTTTATGCGATCAACTCCGGTCCCGCCTCGGCTCCGCAGGCGGCTTTGGACATCGCCGCCCCTTGGGGGGACAAGAATATCATCACCTGCGACATGGGCGGCACCTCGTTTGACATTACCCTGACGAAGGACGGCAAAGCCAACGTCAACAAAAACATTGATTTCCTGCGCTACCGCATCGGTATTCCGATGATTCAGGTCGAAACTCTAGGCGCTGGTGGCGGCTCTATCGGGTGGATCGACAGCATGGGGTTGATGCAGATGGGCCCGCAATCTGCGGGGGCATCCCCCGGTCCGGCCTGTTACGGTCAGGGCGGCGAAAATCCGACAACAACGGATGCAAACCTGACGCTTGGCTATCTCAATGCCGACGGTCTTGTCGGGGGCAGGTTGCCGCTGGACAAAGACCGTGCGCGGGGCGCGATCCGGACCAAGCTGGCCGATCCGCTGGGTCTGAGCGTCGAGACAGCGGCCTATGGCATGTTCACCATCGTGAACAACAATATGGTCAATGCGATCCGCCGCGTATCGGTCGAGCGCGGCTATGATCCGCGCGATTTCGTTCTGATGGCGGCGGGCGGGGCGACGGGCGCGCATATCACGGCACTTGCGCGCGAGATGGGCATTCGCAAGGTGCTTATATCAAAGCTGGCCTCGGGCCTGTGCGCCTATGGGCAGATCATCTCGGATGTAAAGTACAACTATATGGCGCCCGCGCCAATCCGGCTGGACAACGAGGGCGCGGGGGCGCAGGTGTGTGATCTGTTTGCCGGTCTGGAGGCCCGAGGCGCAGAGGATCTGTCCGGTGACGGCTTTGCCGACAAGGACATCAGCATCAGCCGCAGCCTTGATATGCGTTATGTGGGGCAGGTGCATGAATGCACGGTCGAGATCGAGAATTTTGAAATCACGCAAGCCTCGCTCGACAAGATCAAGGCGGCGTTTCATGCGCGCCACAAAGAGCTGTACACTTATGACGAGCCTCACAACCCCGTCGAGATCGTTAATGTAGAAAGCACGATTGTCGGCCATGTCGCCAAACCGACCCGGATGAAGATCGGGGCAGGCAACGGCGCGCAGACGGCCCTGAAGGGGCAGCGTGATATGGTGTTCTCGACCAAAGGCACGCTGGAATCGACGCCGGTTTATGACGGAACGGCGCTTGGGGCGGGTGATCACCTTGAGGGGCCTGCGGTAATCGAAGAGGTCACAACAACGATTGTGGTCGAGCCGGGCTGGGAGGTCGAGCTGCACGATACGGGCGTTTACGTTCTGACAGCGCAGGCATAAACCTGTGGTGACGGGGCCATGCGCACCCGTTTTCACAGGAGAACACCGATGGCTACCCGCTCTGAAAACGAAGCCGCGCCTGCATCTCCCGCACTTGTCCAGCGGCGGGTTTTGCGGGTGCTGGGCACTGACGTGACCCTTCTGGAGCAGGTCCGCGAACGGGCGGTTGCCGACTTGCAGTTCGATATCGAATTTGAATCGCTCGACTTTCTTACGTGTCAGCACGAGGCAGCTGTGAATCCGGAGAGCTACGATGTCTACGAACAGTGTTTTCATAACCTCGACATCGTCTGGTACTGGGGCGCGCTTCAGCCGATTGACACGCAGCGCATCACGGAATGGGAAAAGATAGGCGATCTGGCAAAGATGGGCGGTATCAGTAAATACATGTGGCAGGGCTATGGCGATGCGCCGGTGCGCAAGCTTTATGTGCAGCCGGACGGTATGCTGGGCCAGCAACAGATGCGCCACATCAGCATGCTGCCCACCGCCCATAACGTCGATTCCTTTGGCTATGATTCCCGCATTTTCGGAAAAGTAGGGCCGGAGGGCTCAAGCTGGTCCTGGTTGCTTGATCCACGGGCAAAAGGGCGCATTGCGTTGGTGGATGAACCGGCGATTGGCATTTTTGATGCCGCTCTGGCCGCCGAGGCTACCGGCGATCTGACCTTCGAGGACATCGGCAACATGACAATCGACGAGATCGACCAGTTGATGAGCCTGCTCGACACCCTGCGCCAGCAAGGCTTCTTTTGTGGCTCGTGGGTGAATGGCGACGACGCCGAGGCACTTTTGCATAACGAGCGCGTGTCGGTGCAAAGCATGTGGGCGCCGTGTTATGGCAACCTTGGCCCGATGGAAGATGTCTTTGTCGAGGCCGCACCGCGCGAGGGCTATAGGGCGTGGCACGGTGGCGCATCGCTTGCCCGTCATCTGGCGGGGCCAAAGCTGGACATGGCGTATGAGTATCTGAACTGGTGGCTGACAGGTCCGCCCGGCGCGCTGATGGCGCGGCAGGGGTATTACATGACGGTTCCTGAGCGGGTGCGCGAATACCTTACCCCGCAAGAGTGGGGTTACTGGTACGAAGGGGCACCGGCGGGCTGTGATCTGAACGGTCCGGCGGGTAACGTTGTGGTCAGGAAGGGCGCGCGCCGCTCCGGGGGCTCTTATCGCGAACGGATCAGCCGTATCGCGCTTTGGAACACCGTCATGGACGAATACAACTATGCTGCGCGGGCGTGGAAGCGGTTTATCCGCTCGGTTGAGGAGGGGGCTGTATGATCAAACGTCTCTCCCCCGTTGCACAAGAGCCGCTGTACGAGCTGATCACACAGGTGCTGCGCCGCAATATCCTTGAAGGACATCTGCCGCAGGGGCTTGTGCTGCTCGAAGGGCCGATCTCGAAGTTGATGAAGACGAGCCGTGTGCCGGTTCAGGCGGCATTGCGCCAGCTCAACGAGGAATCGTTGATCCAGCGGTTTCGCGGGCGCGGTTATCTTGTCGGTTCCGACGGGGACGCATTGGTCCCGCTCCGGCGCAACATCGAAGAGTTTGCGCTCGATATTCCAGAGCCGCTTGATACCGCGCTGAAGGTGCGCGGCACATGGATGCACGTCTATGACCGCGTCGAAAGCGAAGTTGCCGCTTGTCAGATATTTGGTGAATTCCGTGTCGTGGAAACGGAACTGGCCGAATACCTTGGTGTCAGCCGAACAGTCGCGCGCGATGTTCTGAGCCGCCTCAACGAGCGTGGGCTGGTTCGCAAGGGGGCGCAATCGCCGTGGCTGGCAGGGCCGCTGACCGCGCGGATCATCCGCGAAAAATTCCAGCTGCGCGGAATAGTCGAGCCTGCCGCGCTCAAACTCGCCGCCGATCACATAGACCCGTATCAAATCGAATTGATCCGCAAAGATATAGCAAGCGGAGAGACGCTGCACTGGGAAACGCTGGAAGGCGCGCTGATGCAACATTGTCTGGAGAAGGCGCCCAACGGTGTTCTTGTCGAGATAATCCGCAACAACCGGCTGCTGCTGTCGTCGGTGGACCGTGCCCTGAACGCGCTGGGTCTGCCGCCTGATACTGTGGCGCTGACCCAATACCGGACGCTTTTCGATCTCATCGGCTCGCGCCAGACAGACGCCGCTGCGGAGTACCTCAAGGAACACTTGCGCATCATCGCTCTCAAGAGTCTCGCGCGGCTGAAGATCGTCGCATTGGTGCCCGAGACAGAGACAACGCCGCCTTACTTGTCTCGCGTAGGATAACGGCTAACGGATACAATAATCATTTCTATCCAAGGTAGTCTTGCCGTGATGGGTGATAAATTGGGCATCTATCCTTTAACTTTTAAAATATCTTTCAAATTTTAAAAATTTAATTAGACATTTTATACATTATACGTTTCGATCAGCGGTGAGCGCAGAAAAACGGCAAGGGCGCTAACGGCTTCGGACGCTTCGATTCGAGGAAAACGCATATTTGGGACCCACCGACTGCGGCCGTCAGGCCGTGCAGGAAGTAGTGTATGAATCAGATGAACAGTATCTTTCGGCTTGAAGGGGTATCGCGCCAATACGGCGATGTTGCTGCCTTGGATGGCATAAATTTCGAGGCTTCGAATAACGAATATATTTCGCTGCTGGGGCCGTCAGGGTCGGGGAAAACGTCTCTTTTGCGGGTGATCGCCGGGTTCGAGAAACCCGATAGCGGGCGCGTATGGTTTGAAGGGCGCGATATAACGGATGTACCCGCCCACGAGCGCGGCATCGGTTTTGTATTCCAGAACTTCGCCCTGTTTCCGCACCTTACCGTTTTTGAAAACGTCGCTTTCGGTCTGCGCAACGGCATTAAAGAAGTGCCGCAAGACGAGATCACCTCGCGGGTGTTCGAAGCGATCGAAATGGTCGGGCTTGCGGGGCTGGAAGATCGCGGAACCGAGCAGATTTCAGGCGGGCAAAAGCAACGGGTCGCTCTTGCGCGTACGTTGGTTATGCAGCCGCGCCTTGTGTTGCTGGACGAACCGCTTGGCGCGCTTGACGCCAACCTGCGGGACCGGATGCAAACCGAATTGCGCGCGATCCGCGAAAAACTCGACGTGACATTTCTTCATGTGACGGGCAGCGAAACCGAAGCGCTGGCGATGGGCGATACTGTTGCGGTGCTGGATGCGGGCAAGGTTATCCAGTCTGGAAACTCCTCCGAGATTTACGATGCACCCGCCAGCCCCGATGTGGCGCTGTTTCTCAACCGTTTCAATCTGTTTGACGGTGTGGCGACGGGCACCACCTTTCGGGGGCCGTTCGGACAGGTTGCAACGCCGGTCGTGCGCAAGGCGTCGCGCGATGTCTACGCGATACGCTATGATCGCGTTCAGGTATTCAACATGGGCGATGCCATACCGGGGCCGGCGCTTGATGCCCGCTATGTAGCGAGCGAATATCTTGGCTCTTCCATCATGTATTTCTTTGAGGCGGCAGACGGGAAAACCGTAGAGGCCGAACACCATCTCAGCTTTGGCGATCCGCAGGACTATAAGGTCGGGCAGCATTACGTGCTGTCATGGGATCCTGCGCAAGCCATCGTTTTCGGACAGGAGGGCGCAGAATGAGCGACACAACCGCACCAAAAGGAAAGTTGAAATCCGCAACACCGTGGTTGATCGCACCCGGTGTCGTCTGGATGATCCTGTTCCTCGTCGCGCCTATCGTGATGATCATCTATGTATCGTTCTGGACGCAAAGCACGTTTTCAATCGACTCGACGCTGACCCTCGCCAGCTGGAAGAACTTCTTTAGCTCGGAAGCCTATGTCGGCGCGTTGTGGACGACGATCCGGCTCTGGCTGATCGTGCTGTTCCTGACCTTCATCATCGGCTATCCGGCGGCGCTTTTTGTCGGGCTGTTGGTCAAAAGCAAGACGGTATCGACCGTGCTTCTGGTGCTATGTGTCATCCCGTTCTGGACCTCGTTTCTGATCCGCGTACTGGCGTGGCGACCGATGCTGGGCAAGGAAGGCGCGATTAACATCATCCTGATGAAGGCCGGGATAATCGCCCAACCTATCGAAGTGCTTTTGTTCTCGGAATTGTCGGTCGTGATCGGGATGACGCAGATTTACGTGGTGTTCATGGTTGGGCCGATTGCCTTCATGCTGGGCCGGATCGACCGCAACATCATCGAGGCGGCGCGCGATCTGGGCGCGGGGTTCGGACGCATCTTCTGGAAGATCATTCTGCCGCTCAGCATGCCGGGCGTCGTAGTCGGCGCGATTTTTGTCAGCGTTATGGTGCTGGGTGAATTCGCCACATCGGGTGCCTTGTCGGGGCGCAAGGTGAACCTTCTGGGCAATATTATCGTGACGCAGGTCGGTTCGTTGAAATGGGCAATGGCGTCGGTTGTGGGGGTGATCCTGACGGTTCTGCTCGGCATTGTTGTTGCCGGTTTCCTACGCATCGTTGATCTCAAGCGGGAGCTGTAAGCATGGAATCCAAGATCCTCAAACCGATCCTCGCCGTCTATGTTGGCCTGTTTCTCCTGTTCCTTTACGGTCCGTTCTTTGTGCTGGGGACGCTGTCGTTCCAGCAGGGACCGGAAGGCGGGCCGCAGTTCCCGATCATCGAATGGTCGACCTATTGGTACAGACACCTGTTTGGCATGGTGCCCCCTTCACGCATTGCGCCCCTGCCGGTCGGCGAAGCACTGATCCGCTCGCTCACGCTTGCCTTTATGACGATGGTCACCGCCACGGTGCTGGGCGTGATGGCAGCGCAGGCTTTCCGCAAGCGGTTTCGCGGGGCGGGTGTAGTGTTTTATCTGATCGTTCTGGGCATGATGGTGCCGGGCGTTCTGACGGGCCTTGGCACATCGCTTCTGGCCAACAACGTCCTCGGGATCGAACGACACTGGTGGACAACGGCTTTTGTGGCCCACGTTGTTTATACTTTCCCATTCGCGTTTCTGGTGATGCTGGCGATCCTCAACCGCTTTGACGGATCGGTTGAAGAAGCCTCGTGGTCGCTTGGCGTCTCGCCCATCCGTACTTTTCGCAAAGTGACGTTTCCGCTGATCTTTCCCGGCGTGCTGTCGGCGATGTTGTTCGCCTTCACGCTCAGCTTTGACGAGTTTCCGCGAACCTTGTTCGCCTCGGGCCGTGACCAGACGCTGCCGCTGGCGATCTACGGGACGTTCTCTGTTGAAATCCATCCGAACATCTTTGCCTTCGGGGTGATGACAACGCTGTTCTCGTTTGCGCTGCTGGCGGTCTACGGCATCCTGATGGGGCTAAGCGTTCGGCGGGCCAAGAAGCAGGCCATGCAGGAGGACATCGCATGAATGTTGCGATCATCACCGGCGCAGGG
The DNA here is from genome assembly GCA_947502265.1 of uncultured Sulfitobacter sp. Lineage (GTDB taxonomy): Bacteria > Pseudomonadota > Alphaproteobacteria > Rhodobacterales > Rhodobacteraceae > Sulfitobacter. Next base: position 146,609 of record CANMZB010000004.1, on the reverse strand, counting down.
TCCGGCATCGGGCGCGCGGTTGCGCTGCGGCTGGCAGACGATGGATATAACGTTGTCGTGAATGATTATAACGCCGGGGCGGCACAGGCGGTGGCCGAACAGATCGGCGCGGCGGCCTGTCCCGTTCAGGGCGATGTGTCCGACGAACAGGACGTGGCGCGCATGATCGAGACCTGCACCGAAACGTTCGGTCCCCCGACCCATATGGTCAACAACGCAGGCCATGTGCATCAGGCGCGGTTCACCGACCTGAAGATCAGCGACTTTGACCGTATGATCGCGGTGCATCTGCGCGGTGTGTTCCTGTGCTGCCACGCAGTGCTGCCCGCAATGCTGGCGCGCGGTGAAGGCGTGATCGTGAACATGGCCTCGCAACTGGGCCAGATCGGCGGCACCGAGTTGGTGCATTATTCAGCCGCCAAGGCGGGCATCATCGGCTTGACCAAAGCGCTGGCGCGCGAGGTGTCCGACAAAGGGGTGCGGGTAAATGCCGTGGCTCCGGGACCAGTCAACACGCCGCTGGTGCGGGCGCTCTCGCAAGACTGGCAGGACGCCAAAGCGGCGGAACTGCCTTTGGGGCGGTTTGGCGAACCCGAAGAGGTCGCCGGAACCGTCGCCTTCTTATGCTCAAAGGACGCAGCCCTTTTTGTGGGTCAGACCCTTTGTCCGAATTCAGGAGATGTAATGCTATGAGTGATGTTGTTCTTGTTACGGGCGGCGCGATCGGCATTGGACGTGCAACGGCGATGGCCTTTGCTGCACAGGGCGACCGCGTTGTGCTCACCGATGTTCTGGAGACCGAAGGCCGTGCCGCTGTCGCCGAGATCGAAGCGGCAGGGGGCAACGCCGAGTTCCAGCATCTGGATGTGACGGACACAGCGCAGGCAAACGCCGTTGTCGCGGATGTCGAGGCGCGCCTTGGCTCGGTTGACGTGATCGTTGCCAATGCGGGCATTGCGCATCGCATCCCGCTGGACGAGCTGACGGACGAAAAATGGGATCATACCTTCGACATTGATCTCAAAGGGATGCTGCGGGTGATCCGCCCTGCCGCGCCGGGCATGAAGGCGCGTGGCAAAGGGTCGGTGATCTGTATGTCGTCGATCATGGGCGTTGCATACGGCTGGGACGAGCATGTGCATTACTCTGCCGCAAAGTCCGGTGTTGTCGGTTTGGTGCGGGGGCTTGCTGTCGAGCTGGCGCGCAGCGGCATCCGCGTGAACGGCGTGGCCCCCGGCTATATCCGCACTGCACAGCTGTTGTCCGAAGAACATTCGCTTGGTCCCGCGGGTGCCGAAACTGTCGGTGATATTGTGCCGCTTGGCCGCATCGGTCAACCGGACGATATCGCGGATGTTGTTGTTTTCCTTGCCTCAAACGGGGCGCGTTATCTGACGGGACAAGTGATTGCCGTGGACGGGGGCCTTTTGGTCGGGCGCTACTAACCACGCAGGGCGGCGAGGCGGCCCTGAAAACCCAATAACGATCAAATAAAAAACTACTCAACAAGGAGAAGCTGAAATGACTACCTCTAATGTTTCAAGACGGCACTTTCTACAAACCACTGCGGGTGGTGCCGCACTGGCCGCCAGCGGACTGCCGTTCGGTGCCCAGCAGGCGTTCGCTGCCGGGATCGCAGATCAGGAATTGCGTACGGTCGGCCTGTCGGTAACGGTTCAGGAACGCATTCTCAACGACTTCAAAGAGAAATCCGGCGTCGGGTCCGTGTCGGGCAAAGCCGACATTTTCCCGAACACCCAAACCGAGATCCTGTCAGGCTCCGATGCCTATGATTGCTGGGAAATCATCGCCGAACGTCTCGCGGCCATGGTCGCAACTGATAAACTGGCCCCCGTTCCGGCGTCAGAGATCTCCAACTGGGCGGGCATCCGCGAAGTCTTTACAAAGCCGTCCGACCGCTGGGACCTGAACCGCCAGATCGTCGGCCAGATTTGGGAAGACGAGAGCCAGCAGCGCCTCAACATGGTGCCAACGGTGTTTAACTACGATTCCATCGGCTACCGCCCCGACCTTGTCGAGGCCGAAGAAGCCTCGACGTGGGCTGCGCTGTTCGATCCAAAGTTCAAAGGCAAAACCGGTCTGAACGTTGATCCACTGATCGCTTTCGGTCAGGCGGTGATGGCGATGAACACGCTGGGCCTGCTCGAAGTGCCCAACCCCGGAAACCCCGATGTCACAGCCATCGAGGAAGCGGCGAAGTTCCTCATCTCGAAGAAAAAAGAAGGTCAGTTCCGCGCGCTTTGGGGTGATTTTGGCGAGTTGGTGAATCTTCTGGCCTCCGGCGAGATGATCATCGCGGATGCGTGGCAACCCGCGGTTATGGCGGTCAAGGCACAAGGCGTCGAATGTTCCTATGCGACCATGAAAGAAGGCTATCGGGGGTGGGCGATCGGTGTTGCGCCGCTCAAAACGTCGTCAAACCAGGAAGCGGTTGCGGCCTATGCGGATTACTGGCTGTCCGGCCCGCCTGCCGTGGCTGTGTCCGAACAGGGCTATTATTCGCCTACGGTCAACGTCAAAGATGCGATGGACCCGGATAAATATGCCTTCTGGTACGAAGGCAAGCCATGGGTCGGTGCCGCCGAGCGCGGCATCAAGGAAGGTGATCTGCGCGATGGCGGCTCGCTCGAAACCCGCGCGGCGAACGTCGCTTACTGGCACCAGTGGCCGGACGAGTATGACCTGCTGATCCAGAAGTGGGACGAGTTCCTGTCTGCCTGATCTTTGAAACCTCCAACCGGGGCGCAGTGCTTCGGTTGGACTCTCCCAAAAAAGGACATCGCTGTTTTGACTTATGATTTGCAGCTCACAAACGTCAACAAGATCTACGAGAACGGCACCGCCGCCGTCATAGATTTCAATATCGACGTTGATAAGGGCGAATTCATCGCGTTCCTCGGCCCCTCGGGGTGTGGCAAATCTACGACGCTGCGGATGATTGCCGGCTTCGAGAGTGTGACGTCCGGCGATCTTATGATCCGTGGCAAGCGGGTGAACGACCAGCTGCCGGAAAAGCGCCCCACGTCGATGATTTTCCAGAACTACGCGTTGTTTCCGCATATGAACGTGCGCCAGAACGTGCGCTTTGGCCTTGAAGTCAAAGGCATGGGTGCTGCCGAGGCCAACCGCAAGGTTGATAGCATCCTTGAAAAGCTGGGTCTGTCGGATATTTCGGAAATGCCGACCAGCCGCCTGTCCGGTGGCCAGCGCCAGCGTATCGCCCTGGCGCGTTCGCTTGTGGTCGAACCCGACATCCTGCTTCTGGACGAACCGCTGGGCGCGCTTGATGCCAACCTGCGCAAGAGCATCCAGAACGAGCTGAAGCTGTTGCAGCGTGATCTTGGCATTACCTTTGTTTTTGTGACCCACGCACAGTCCGAGGCCTTGGCCCTGTCGGACCGGATCGTGGTGATGAATGCGGGCCGCGTCGAGCAGATCAGCCCCCCGCGCGAACTTTATACCCGCCCTTGCAGCCAGTTTGTCGCACGGTTTATCGGCTCGAACACGATCATCCCCGGAACGCTGAGAGAGGCGTCCGAGGACGCTCTTGTGCTGGATACTGCATTCGGACCTTTGGCGGGGGCCAACCGCAACAAGGTATCGTCCAACAAGGGGCAAAAGATGAGCATTGTTCTGCCCGCCGAGGCCGTTGATATCCTGCCGGGCGATATGCCGGAAGCAGACAGGAAGGCCGCATTTGGCCTTAACGCGCTTCCCTGCACCATTACCCGCCTCTCGGTGGTCGGCCATATCATGCAGATGATCGTCGAACTCGAGAATGGTGAGAAGGTCAATGTTGAGGGGCACGTTGATAAATACCGCAACCGCCTCAAGGCGGATTCTGCGGCCTTTGTTGCGTGGAAACCGTCGGGTGCGACGGTCATCGACCGGTAGGAGCATGATATGACTGCGCGCACAGCAAAATCCCTTGCAGCAGACCTTCACGCCGGACGCGTTGATCCTGTTGATCTTGCAATCGAGGTCTTTGAAAAAATCAAACAGGTGGGCGATCCCGCGATTTTTATTGACCAGCTCCCCGACCGCGCCATGGCAGAGGCCCGCGCGGCGCGCGAGCGGCTCAAGGCGGGGTTACCCGCAAGCTTGCTGGATGGTGTGCCGATTGCGTGGAAAGACCTGTTCGACATCAAGGGCCGTGTGACAACTGCCGGTTCTGTTGTGTTGAAACGCGAAGCGCCGGCAACTGCGGATGCTGGCGTGGTCGCTGCGGGTCACAGGGCGGGCATGATCACCACCGGCACGCTTAACATGACCGAATTCGCCTATTCCGGCATCGGTTTGAACCCGCATTACGGCACGCCGATCAACCCGCACGCAGGGCAGGGGGCGGCGCGCAGCCCCGGCGGTTCTTCGTCAGGTTCCGGCGTGGTTGTGGCGCAGGGGATTGTCCCGATTGCCATGGGCACAGACACCGGCGGATCGGTGCGTATTCCCGCGTCTTTCAACGGTGTTATCGGCTATAAATCATCTACGGGTCACTATCCGATGGACGGTGTATTCCCGCTGTCGCGCTCGCTCGATACGCTTGGCCCGCTGGCTCACACGGTCGAAGACTGCGTGCTGTTCGATGCGGCCCTGCGCGGTATGGCGCAGCCGGATGTGCGCGCAGCGCCGCTTCGTGATGTGACTTTTGTCATCCCCGATGACGTGATGTTTGATGATGCCGAACCCGAGGTTTTAGACAATTTTAACGCCGCCGTCACGCGCCTTGAGAGCGACGGCGCACGGGTGCGCCAGATCGCCATGCCACAGCTGCGCGGCATTCAGGACCTGATGGCGCGCCACGGGTCTCTGGCCGGGGCAGAGGCCTTGGCCCTGCATCAAGAGCGCCTTTCAGGCCCCGACGAAACGCAGATCGACGCGCGCGTTGTGCGCCGCATCCGTCAGGCCGACAGCATGAGCGCGGCCGATCTAGTGATCCTGATGCAGGCCCGTACCCGCCTGATCCGTGAAACAACTGCCCTGATCGGCGATGCCATTCTGATTTGTCCAACAACACCCATCGTGGCGATGGAAACCGCAGCGCTTGAGGCTGATCAGGAGGTGTTCTTTGCCCATAACGGGCGCAGTTTGCGCAACACGTCTCTGGGTAACTTCCTTGATTGGTGCGGTGTGTCCATCCCCAACGGTACCGGCGCGGGCGGCATGCCCACAGGATTTCTGATGTCCGCGCCGCATGGCCGCGACCACCGGTTGCTGTGTGCGGCCCTCGGCAGCGAAGAAATCATCCGTGGCTAACGCCCGGCCCCAGTCATCCACCCCGAAGCCATCATTTGAGGAGAATTAAACATGGCCAAGAAAATCATATGTGCCTTTGGCACCGACATCGATTCCGTCGCAGGGCAGATCGGCTCTTACGGTGGCGGAGATTCCCCGAACGACATCCAGCGCGGTATCTTTGCGACAGAAGTGGGGGTTCCGCGCCTTCTGCGCATGTTCAAGAAGTACGATTTGCAAACGTCTTTCTTCATCCCCGGTCATTCGCTGGAAACCTTCCCGCGCGAGATGGACATGATCGTGGAGGCCGGTCATGAAATCGGCGCACATGGTTATTTGCACGAAAACCCGATCGCGATGACCCCTTCGCAAGAAGAGGACGTGCTGGTTAAATCCATCGAGTTGATCAAGGGGCTTACCGGCAAGGCGCCGCGCGGTTATGTGGCCCCTTGGTGGGAAATGTCGAATTCGACAGCGGCGCTTTTGCGTAAATACGACTTTTCCTACGATCACAGCCAAAGCTACCGTGATTTCCAACCTTTCTATGCCCGTGTCGGCGATGAATGGACCGTGATCGACTATTCCAAAACCGCCGCTGAATGGATGAAACCGCTCAAGCATGGTAAGGAAATTGATCTCGTTGATATCGGGGCGAACTGGTATGTGGACGATCTGCCGCCGATGATGTTCATCAAGAACGCGGCCAACAGCCACGGTTTTGTCAGCCCCCGCGACATCGAGCAATTGTGGAAAGACCAGTTTGACTGGGTTTACCGCGAGATGGATTATGGCGTGTTCCCGATCACGATCCACCCCGACGTGTCAGGCCGCCCTCAGGTTTTGCTGATGCTGGAGCGGTTGATCGAATACATTAATGGTCATGACGGTGTTGAATGGATGGACTTCGGCTCTATTGCGGATGATTTCCGCAAGCGCTTCCCGTTCGAGGGCAAAGAGCGCCCCGAGGTGATCTGATCGCGTGGTATGAACGTCACCGGGGCGGTGTTTCGCCCCGGCACCCCAGGAAATGCGAGGAGCGCAAAATGTGTAATGCATGTGGATTTCCATCGGCCCCCGGTCATTGGACAGACGCCGGAGTCGACACGCCCGGAGACCGTCTGCGCATGCAGTTTCGCCGCGCGCAGGTGCTCAAGAAAATTCTCTCGGATTATGGGTTAAGCGCACGGGTGGACGGGCAAATCCCCGGTATCCAGCTGTCGACCTTTACCGGATCACAGGTCAATCTGCGCGATCTCGAAGCGGTCTGGAAAGAGGCCGAGCGTCAGATCGGCGCGCCGGTGGATCCTCTGGACCCCCGGTTTACAGGCATTGCCGCCGAACCCGTGGCCTGAGACCATGCCGCAGCAGGGCAAAGACGGGCGCATCAGGCTAACGGTGCTGGGCGGTTACCTTGGGTCGGGGAAAACCACATGGCTGCGGCACCAGCTTTATGAGGGTGTTTTCGGCGATGCCCATATCATCGTAAACGAGGCGGCCGAAACACCGGTGGACGACGCGCTTCTTGCGCAACATGCGGGTGCGATGACGGTGCTGGCGGGGGGCTGTGTGTGCTGCACCGGCAAAGCCGATTTGATCGACGCGCTGCGAAGCCTGTGCGATCAGCGCAGCAAACAAACCTCGACCGGCGCGCGGCTGGAGCAGCTCGTGCTGGAAACCAGCGGGCTTGCCGATCCGGCGGCGATTGTGACGGCGATCCGCGAAGACCCCGTGTTGGTTTATCATATCCTCGTGACCGAGATCATCGTGGCGGTTGATGCCGCCAATGCCATCGCCCAGCTAAGCGACGAGCCATTGGGTCGTCAGCAGATCGAAGCTGCGGACAGGCTGCTTTTGACGAAGGTGGACACGGTAACCACCGCCGGTCTTTCGGCCCTTGTTACAACTCTCAAAACGCTCAATCCGGCGGCAGAGTTTTGTGCCGCTGTCAAAGGTATCGACCAGCCGCTGCATGTGGACGAGGGCGCAGCACCGATCAGGTTGCCCGCAATTTCGGGCACGGACATGCGCGATCCGGTTGTGCCTGTCCGCATCGAAATTGACCCGTCGACCGATTGGGCGGCCTTCAGCGTCTGGTTGTCGGCGTTGTTGTACGCGCGTGGCACGAACATCGTGCGCGTCAAAGGGGTGATGAACAGCCCCGCCGGCCATCTGTTGTTGCAGGCTGTGCGCAATTCGGTCCAGTCGCCGGAGATCCTGCCCAAATCCGCAAGCAACTATAACAACAGCATCGTTTTCATCGGTCGCGGGTTTACTGCGGAGGCGCTGGAAAAATCCCTGCTACATTTTGTCGGGTAGTTAAAGGGGCCTCTGGCTCACGGTGTGCTGTCTTGTGCTTTATACTGGCGCTCGATTTCAAGAAGCTTTTGTTTGCGCCACAGGCCGCCGCCATATCCGGTCAGCGCACCATTCGCCCCGATGACGCGGTGGCACGGGATAACAAGCGCGATCTGGTTTTCTCCGTTGGCGCGCGCGACCGCGCGGATGGCTGCGGGCCGTCCGATGCTTTTGGCGATCTGCGAATAGCTGCGCGTTTCTCCGGGCGCGATGCGCCGCAATTTATCCCACACCGCGCGGGTAAAGGGCGATCCCGCCATCGCCAGCGGTGTGCGGAATGCGGCAGAGGTACCACCGAAAAACGCGCCCAGCTCGTCTTTGATCTGTTCGCCGGGATCGGTTCTGCCGATGCCAAGTTTACCTTTGGCCAGCATGTCGAGCTTTCCTATCTCGGTGCGCAGCGCCCTGCGTCCGATGAATTCCAGCAGGTGAAGCTGGCTGTTGCTGCTTATTGAAATCATGTCGCCCAAAGGTGTGGTGATCCAGTCGGCAAACAGCAGGGGATTACGATCAAAGTTTCCGGGCGCACGCCCCAGAAGCTGTGCAAAGGCCGTGCGAAAGGCGGCGGGCGATTCGACGTGCGCTTCGATCATCTTGCTGCCTGTGGCAATCGTCTCGAAGCCCTCGCGCAACCGCCGCTGCCGCGCCATCTCCAGAAAGGTCATGGCGAACTGGCGTTTAAAGCTGCGGCGGATGGTGGAAAGATCAAAGCCCATGCGCGCAATATCGACCTCGGACCAGCGATGCGCGGGCCGTGCATCAAGCGCCGCAAGCAGTGCGGCGATGGCCGGATCGGCGGCGACGGCAGGCTGGAGCGGATGGCAGCGCTTGCACGCGCGATACCCCGCCTCGATGCACGCGCCGACGGTTGGAAAGAACGTGCAGTTTTGTGATTTCGGTTTGCGCGCGGGGCAGATCAGGCGGCAAAATACGCCTGTGCCCGCCACGCCTACATAGACCTGTCCATCGTAGGCTGCGGTGCGCTCCAGAAGGGCGTGGTAAAGCGTGTTATGATCGGCGGGCAAGTCAAATAGCATGGGCTGATCCTGGCATTTCCGTGCGCGCCTTGCCGCGGGAAATCAGGCGTTTACTCCGCTTTCTTTTGTGCGGGCGCTTGGGCCGCTGCCCGCCCGCTTGTTTTATACCTCGACGGCGATCAGGCTGATGAAATCGCCCATCTTGATCAGGCCGGGGATATGGCGCGCGGTGAACAGCCCGCTGCGTGTGGCGGGGCAGAGCTGCGGGGCCGCGCCGGTGCGGTCGGCAGGCCAGATCCGCGCGAGCGGCTGACCTTCGCTCACGCGGTCCCCCAGATCGACAAGATATTCGATCAGGCCCGCATGTTCGGCAAACATAAAGCAGCGCGCATCGGGCATATCAAGCATGATGCTTTCGGTCTTTTTCACCTCTCCGGCCATGATGCCTGCGTGGATCAGCAGATTGCGGATGCCGGTGCGCGCGACAGCGACCGTGCGCGCGCTGGCGGATCCGGCTCCCCCCAACTCGGTTGTGACGAAAACCTTTCCTTGGTTTTCGACCTCCGTGTCGAACATGCCCACATTGTCGATTTCCAGCATCCGTGCGGAATAGGGTGCGCCAAAGGCCTCCATCGCCGCCATACAGGCCGCCTCCTGCATCTTGTCCTCAAGGATATGCGCGGCGGCAAAGGGCAGGAAATCCAGCGTGCTGCCGCCCGAATGGAAGTCCAGCACGATATCGGCATGTGGCACCAGTCGCGTGGCGATGTAATGGCAGATCTTTTGTGTCACCGTCCCGTCAGGGCGGCCCGGAAAGCTGCGGTTCATGTTGGCCCCGTCGATGGGGGAGCAACGCGTTCCGGCAGCAAAAGCGGGCTGGTTCATCATCGGCAGGATGATCACCCGGCCGGTGATCTCTTCTGGCCTCAGCGTCGCCGCGAGCTCCTGTAACGCGATCGGCCCTTCGTACTCGTCGCCGTGGTTCGCACCGGTCAAAAGCGCGGTCGGGCCAGCGCCATTGGCGATCACCGTGATTGGCACCATGACAGAGCCCCACGCGCTGTCATCGCGGCTGTAGGGCAGCTTGAGAAAGCCGTGGTGAACGCCATCGGCATCCAGCGGAATCGTCGGGATGACGGACGTGTCGCTCATGATTTTACCCACAATTCACGCGGCGTGTCGCACAGGCACTCATAACCGTCTTCGGTGATCAGGATCGGTTCGGTGATTTCAAGTCCGCCATCGTCCAGCCAGAGGGCGGGCATGAAATGGAACGTCATTCCCGGTTCCAGAATGCTGGTGTCGCCGCGCCGGAAGGAAATCGTGCGCTCGCCCCAATCGGGTGGATAGCTGATGCCGATGGCATAGCCACAGCGGCTGTCCTTTTCGAAACCGGCCTTGTTAAGCGTGGCGTTAAAAGCGTTGGCGATGTCTTGCGCCTGATTGCCCGGCTTGGCCTGTTCCAGCCCCGCGTCGATGGCGTCCAGAACGGCGGCTTCTGCATCGCGGTACTTTTGCGGCACCTCGCCCAGAAACAAAGTGCGCGATTGCGGGCATTGATAGCGCCGGTGCGCACCTGCGATCTCGAAAAATGTCGCCTCGCCCGTCTCCAGCGGGCGGTCATCCCATGTGATATGCGGGGCGGTAGCATCAAGGCCGGAAGGCGCCATCGGCACAATGGCCGGATAGTCGCCCCAGAACCCGTGTGCGCCCCTTATGCCGGTGGCATAAATCTCTGCGATCAGATCGTTTTTGCGCACCCCCGGCTCTGCCAGTTCGAAAATCCGCGCGTGCATTGCTTCGACAATGCGCGCGGCGCGGCGCATGTATTCGATCTCGCGCTCGGATTTCACCGCGCGCTGCCAGTTCACCAATCCCGTTGCATCGCTAAAACTTGCCTTGGGCAATGCCGCTGTCAGGCTTTGGTGTGCGGCGGCGGAGTAGTAATAATTGTCCATCTCGACGCCGATTTTGCCGGTCTCCAGCCCGAGTTCCGCCAGCAGCTTTGCCAACTCCTGCATCGGGTGCTTTTCGGGGTTCTGCACAAATGTATCGTCATAGCCACGGATGCTGTCGGGACCATCCATGAACACCGTGCGCCGCGCGCCTTGGGCATCCATCTCGCGGCCCCACCACACCGGGCCTCCCTCCTGCGTCAGGATCACCGCCTGATAAACATAAAACGACCAGCCGTCATAGCCCGTCAGCCATGACATGTTCGACGGATCACAGACCGCAATAGCCTCCAGGCCTCTGGCCTCCATGGCGCGGCGAGTTTTGGCAATGCGGCGGTGGTATTCTTGTGTGGTGAAGTTTTTCTCGTAGGTGGTCACATGCTAACCTTTTGTGATAAGGGCTATTTGGCCGGTAAGCTTGATCCGCTTGCGATTTGCAGGGTTTGTTTGCGGACATCCCCCGCCATCCAAAGGAGAGCATAACGACAATACTTTGTCACGATAGAATTGAATTATCTCTCGTGTCGAGCCTCGCGCGGAAAGTACCGTGCAATGAACAAACAATTGACCAATGATCAGCAGAGCCAATGGGACCACGATCATTTTTTTCCACCCGTCGACCCATCTGGGTCAATTCGCCCGCCGCGAGATTGGCAACCGGATTATTACGGGGGCCAATGGCGTACACATCACCGACCGCGATGGCCGCACGTCGCTGGATGCGTTCGCGGGGCTTTATTGCGTGAATGCGGGCTATGGCCGAACCGAAATCGCCGAGGCGATTGCCGCGCAGGCGCATGAACTGGCCTATTACCATTCCTATGTCGGTCACGGCACCGAGGCCTCGATCACCCTGTCGCGCATGATTGCCGAACGCGCGCCCGAAGGGATGAACCACGTCTATTACGGTATGAGCGGATCAGACGCGAACGAGACCAACATCAAACTGGTCTGGTATTACGACAACATCCTTGGCCTTCTGCAAAAGAAAAAGATCATTGCGCGCTGGCGTGGCTATCACGGCTCGGGCCTGATGACCGGCTCGCTGACGGGGCTCGAGCTGTTTCACAAGAAATTCGATCTGCCGCTCAGTCAGGTCGTCCATACTGAAGAACCCTTTTATTTCCGCCGCGACGATCTGTCGATGAGCGAGGCAGAATTCGTGACCCACTGCGCCGACGAGCTTGAAGCGCTGATTGCGCGCGAAGGGGCCGATGCCATCGCGGCCTTCATCGGGGAACGGGTGGCATCGTGCCTCCGCCCGAAGGCTATTGGGCGGCGATACAGGCGGTTCTGGAAAAGCACGACATCCTGCTGATTTCTGACGAGGTTGTCACCGGCTTTGGCCGTCTGGGAAACATAATGGGTTCGGATCACTACGGGATGAAACCCGATCTGATCACCATCGCCAAAGGTCTCACATCGGCCTATGCGCCACTGTCCGGCTCTATCGTGTCGGACAGGATGTGGGAGGTTCTGGAGCGTGGGACCGACGAGAACGGACCCATTGGCCATGGCTGGACCTATTCCGCGCGCCATGCCGCAAGGTGACATCGTCGGTTTCGCGCCGCCCTTTTCGCTAACCCGCGAACAGGCGGATGAGGTCGTGGATGTGACCAAGGCGGCAGTTACCGAAATTCGTGGCTGAAACGCGTGCAAAAAGCCCCCCGAAGCGGGGGCTTTTCTGTGTTCGGGTGGACCGTTTTCAGCGATCCGGATGTGCGTTGATAAATGCCGGATGTGCGCTGCATGTGGCTTCGATGGCTAGTATGCGCGCGCAGGCGGAATAATCCGCGCCCCACCGTCTTGCGTTGTAGATTTGGGGCATCAACACAATGTCGGCAAGGCCGGGGGTGGCACCGCAGCAAAAGGCGGTTTGCTCGAAACCCGCCAACATTGTCTCGAACGCGGCAAGGCGCGGGGTGATGAAATGGCGCATCCAGTCGGTGCGCGCGGGCTCCTGACCTTGCGTGGCATAGCCCACAACCGACGGATTGCAGACGGGGTGCAGATCAACGGCGATGGCATGGGCCAACGCCTGAACACGCGCGCGCGCCAGTGGGTCGGTGGGGAGCAGGCCCAGATCCCGCGTTGCATTAAGATAATCGAGGATCGCAAGCGATTGCGTCAGGCGCTGCCCGTCAATGTCCAGAACCGGCACAAACCCTTGTGGATTGCGCGCCAGATGCGCGTCTCCCAGATGGTCCCTGGCCAGCAGATCGACCGGCGCGATGCGGTAGTCGATGCCGGCAAGGTTCAGCGCGATGCGCACACGGTAGCTGGCCGAGGATTTTGGATAATCCCACAGAACCGTGCCGCTCACTTTGCCGCCTCCAATGCGGCGCTCAGCACGGCGCGCTCGCCAATGTGATTGCACAGCGTCAGGATCAGCCGCGCGTTGAATGCATCGCTTTGCTCTTTGCTCAACCCCTCATGGGCGCGGATCAGCTCTTCATAAAATCCGTCGGGGTCCGGCAGGTTCGGGGTGAGGGTCAGCATGGTTCAGGCCTTTCCGATAGCGGTTTGCAGCGCGCGGGCCACGGCGCTTGCGTCAAACGCGGGCCAGCGGGCGACTATATGTTGATCGGGGCGGATCAGATAGACCGCCTGTGCGGCGTCGCCCAGATAGCGCGCCCCGAGCGCGTCACCGATGGCGTCGATCCGCACAGCCTTGGCGGTTAGCCCGTGAGCTTGGACGTCTTCGGCCTCGCATCCCAACGCCAAAACGCTGAACGTGCCGCCCAGCAGATCGAGCAGAAAGCCGTCCCCGACGGGCGCGTCCGGACAGGTCATGCCGGGGCATGTGTCCCCAGGACCGTTCAGCGCATCATCACCGAACAGGGCAAAACCGGCGTAGTTACACGGCACCGACAGGCGGCCGGAATTGACAAGCGGGCGGGCGAAGGCGTGGGTGTTGGCAAGCTCAAGCACCGCATTGCGGAAGATCTTGCTGATGTCGGTTTTGGGCGTCATGAAATCCGTCGCGCGCGAGGAATTGAGGATGTTCTCGTCCGCAGCATGTTCGCGCTCGACCGCGTAGGTGTCGAGCAAGCTTTGATCAGCCATCCCTTTGAGCACCAGATCCAGCTTCCACGCCAGATTTTCGGCGTCCTGCACACCCGAATTGGCCCCGCGCGCCCCAAAAGGCGACACTTGATGCGCGCTGTCGCCTGCAAAGATCACGTTGCCGTGGCGGAATTTCTGCATCCGGCGGCATTGGAAGGTATAGATCGAGGTCCATTCCAATTCGTACTCCGGCACGTGACCTGCCTGCGAAGACAGCATCGCATCGACGCGCGCGCGGATGCGGGCGGGGTCAAGCTCACGCGCACGGTCGATGTCCCAGCCAAGCTGGAAATCAATGCGCCAGATGTCATCGGGCTGTTTGTGCAGCAGGGCGGACTGGCCGCTATTTTCAAACGGCGGCTCGAACCAGAACCAGCGTTCGGTCGGGAAGTCGGCTTTCATCTTCACGTCCGCGATCAGGAAATTATCCTCGAACACGCGGCCATCAAAGCTGAGACCCATCATGTCGCGCAAGGTCGAGCGCGCGCCGTCGCAAGCGATGAGATATTCAGCCTCGATCTGGTAGGGGCCGTCGGGGGTATTTACGCTTAGGGTAGTGTGGGTGTCATGGCGCGCAATGGCGGTGACGTAGTTGCGCCCGCGCACCTCGATTGGCGCGCCTCTTGCTTGTGCGCGCGTGATGCCATCCACAAGATACTTCTCGAAGTAGGGCTGTTGCAGGTTGATAAAGGCGGGGTTGCGGTGGCCCGGTTCGGGCTGAAGGTTGAAATCGAATAACTTCTGGTCGGCGTGAAAAACCTTGCCCACATTCCAGACCACACCTTTGTCGACCATCGCCTGTCCGGCACCCAGACGGTGGGCAATATCAAGCGTGCGTTTGGCAAAGCAGATCGCCTTGCTGCCCAGACCTGCGCCGTCGTGATCGTCCAGCACAAGCGCAGGCGTTCCCTTGCTGCCCAGATCCAGCGCCAGCGCGAGACCCACAGGGCCGCCGCCCACAATTACGACGGGATGCCGGACGGGGGCTGCGGATTGAGCAGTCACTTTGGCATAGGGGTAAAGCTGGAAGGCGGTTTTGTAGCGTGCTGCAACCACGTCGGTTTCCTCCTGTGATGGGGCGGGGCGGGCGCTCCTCGCCGGGGCTGCGCCCGCTCCTCGCTTAAGCGGCGCCTAGCCTTGCAAAGCGGCCCACATTTCCAGATCGCGTTCGGCGGTCCAGATGCGTGGATGGGCGATGCCGCGCGCTTCGTCATAGGCGCGTGCGACGTTGAACGGCAGGCAATGCTCGTAAATCGCGTAATCGGCGAATTTCGGGTCACATTCGGCGCGCACCGCATCCCACGCCTGTTTCAGCGTGCCGCCCTGCGCGGCGACCCGTGCGGCGGGGGCGTAGGTGGAGTTGACGAAATCGCGGGTGCTTTCGATGGCGCGGTTCACAGCTTCGCGGCCGATCAGGGCGCCGCCCCGGCCCGGCGCGATGGAGTTCACGTCATAGGCCGCGATCGCATCCAGCGTGTTGCCCCAATCGGCAAAATGCCCGTCGCCGCAATAGCACGCAGAGTGGTCTTCGACGATGTCGCCGGTGAACATCACGTTTTCATCCGGCACATGGATCACAATATCACCGGCGGTGTGCGCACGGCCCAAATGCATCAGATCGACGCGGCGGTTGCCGAGGTAGACGGTCATACGGTCGTTGAAGGTGGTGGTGGGGTAGGTGAGGCCGGGAATGGATTCATGGCCTTCGAACAGACGCGGGAAGCGTTGAAATTCGCTGTCCCAATCCTCCTGCCCGCGCTCCATCACCATGCCACGGGCGGCTTCGCCCATGATGATCTGGTCTGCGCCGTACGCGGATGCACCCAGTACACGCACCGCGTGATAATGGGTCAGCACCACATGGCTGATCGGCTTGTCGGTGACTTCGCGCACCTTTTCGATCACCTTGTTGGCCAGACGCGGCGTTGCTTGTGCTTCGACGATCATCACGCTGTCTTCGCCGATGATGACACCGGAATTGGGATCGCCCTCGGCGGTAAACGCCCACAGATCACGGCCGATTTCGTCGAACGTGATAGTTTTTTCGCTAAGGTCGCCTTGGGAGGCAAATGCTTTGGCCATGGTGGCTCCTGTTATTTTGTTTCCGAGGGCGGCCGCATGGGCCTGCCCATAGGGTCAGGGGAATTTGACTGCCGGTTTAATCGTGCCTGTGCAGGTGCCAAAGCCGATCTGGTAACCGTCGCCTTTGGCCGCGCCGTGCAGCGTCAGCGTATCACCGTCCTCGATAAAGCTGCGGGTCGCCCCTGTGTCGAGGGTGATCGGCTCTTTGCCGCCCCATGACAATTCGATAAGGCTCCCGCGCTGGTGCTTTTCGGGGCCGGAAATGGTGCCGGACCCCAACAGATCGCCCGGTGTCATGGCACAGCCGGAACTGGCGTGGTGCGCAAGTTGTTGGGGGGCAGAATAATACATCTCTTTGTAATTCGTCTCACAGATCGTCGTATCGGTGCCGCCCTCGGGTTTCATCGTGACGCTCAGATCAATGTCATACAGCATCGGTTTGGGCTCTTGCAGATAGGGCAGCAGCTCCTTTTCACGCTCCGGCGTGGAGGTGCGGAAAGGCTCCAACGCGGCGCGGGTGACGATCCACGGTGAAATCGAGGTGGCAAAGGCTTTGGCCTGAAACGGGCCGAGCGGCTGGTATTCCCACGCCTGAATATCGCGCGCGGACCAGTCATTAAGCAGGACGTACCCAAAGATCATCTCGTCCGCCTGCGCAACCGTGACGGGATGGCCCAACTCGGAGGCAGTACCGACGATGGCGCCCATCTCAAGCTCGATGTCGAGCCGTTTGCAGGGGCCGAACGTGGGCATGTCCGCGTCGGGCGCTTTCAACTGCCCGTTGGGGCGCGTGATATCGGTGCCGGACACAACAACCGAAGACGCGCGCCCGTTATAGCCGATAGGGATGTGCAACCAGTTGGGCGGGAGGGCATTTTCCGTGCCGCGAAACATGGTGCCGATGTTGGTCGCGTGATGTTTGCCCGCGTAGAAATCGGTGTACTCCGCAACCACCATCGGCAGTTCCATACGGGCCTCGTCCATCGGCACCAGATGGGGCGCTACGGCGGCTTGTTCGGGTGCGCCGTCTTCCAGCAGCTCGATCAGGCGTGCGCGCAGGGCGTCCCACGCCTCAGACCCCAGCTCCATCACGTCATTCCAGTACGGCACGTCGAAAACAGGGTCTTCGGCCAACAGCACCAGCCCCTCTTCTTCGGCGGCGGACAGATCAAGGATCATGTCGCCGATGGCCACGCCGCAACGCGCCTCAAGGGCGTTGGTGGTGAAAACGCCGTAAGGCAGGTTGTTGAGCGGGAAGGGCGTTTGCGCGTTGTTCGCGCTTTCTACCCATGATTTCATCAGTGTCATATCAGGTCCTCAAGTTCCGGCGCGGGGCAGCCGCGCAGTCTGTCAGTCATCGCTGTCGTCACAGTCACTGTCATCACTGTCGTCAACGGGGCAGGCATCGTCAATCTCGGGCGCGCCATAGTCCCAGTCATCACCGCTATCGCGGTATTTGTCGTCCGGCTTGGGCCGGTGGGTTTTCTGTTTCCGTTTGTAAGCAACGATCAACGCGCCCGTCACGAACAGCGCCAGAAGCGCGATCTGGTTGTCTGTCATTTTTTGTCTGTCATTTCTTACCGGGTGTGCCGTCGAATTTCTTTTCCAGATCGGCCCAGCAGTCGATGTAATCGTCCTGCAGCGGGGCTTCCTTGGCGGCAAATGCGGTCAGGTGCTGGGGAAAGCGGGTCTCGAACATGAAAGTCATGGTATTCTCCAGCTTTTCCGCTTTCAGATCAGCGTTGGATGCGCCCTCAAAGGCGTTCTTGTCCGGCCCGTGTGGCAGCATCATGTTGTGCAGGCTCATCCCGCCGGGCACAAATCCCTTGGGCTTGGCATCGTAGATACCAAAGATGTTGCCCATCAGTTCGGACATGACGTTCTTGTGATACCACGGCGGGCGGAACGTATCCTCGGCCACCATCCACCGATCACGGAACAGTACAAAATCGATGTTTGCCGTTCCCTCAACGCCGGAATCGGCAGTCAGCACGGTAAAGATCGACGGATCTGGGTGATCGAACAGGATCGCGCCAACGGGGCAATAGGTGCGCAGGTCGTATTTGCACGGCGCATAGTTGCCATGCCACGCAACCACATCCAAAGGTGAATGGCCGATCTTTGTCTCGTGAAACTGGCCCGCCCATTTCACTGTCACGCTCGAGGGCGCATCGCGGTCCTCGAACGCCGCGACGGGCGTTTTGAAATCGCGGCGGTTGGCCATGCAGTTCGCGCCGATGGGGCCACGGCCCGGCAGGCGGAATTTCTGGCCGTAATTCTCGCAGACAAAGCCGCGCGCGGGGCCTTCCAGCACCTCAACACGGTACACCAACCCGCGCGGGATGATTGCGATTTCCTGCGGTTCAATGTCGATCACGCCCAATTCGGTGGCAAAGCGCAATCGCCCCTCCTGCGGAACCACCAGCAATTCGGAATCCGCCGAGTAGAAATAGGCGTCTTTCATCGAGGCGGTGACCAGATAGATATGGCTCGCCATGCCTACCTGGGTGTTCACGTCCCCCGCCGTTGTCATGGTGCGCATACCGGTCAGCCACGTCAGATCCTTGTTGCCATGTGGCACCGGATCCCAACGGTATTGTCCCAGCGATACGACATCCGGGTCGATATGGGGCGCGGATTTCCAGTAGGGTAGGTCGATTTTTTCGAAACGGTGGGTGTGTTTGACGGAAGGGCGGATGCGGTAGCACCACGTCCGCTCGTTCTGGTGGCTCGGCGCGGTAAAGGCGGTGCCGCTCAACTGCTCTCCATAAAGGCCGTAATTTACCTTTTGAGGCGAGTTCATACCCTGCGGCAGCGCATCGGGCAGCGCCTCCGTCTCGAAATCATTGCCAAAGCCGGGCATGTAGCCTTGCGTGGTCCCGACCCCAGACGCGGCAGTCTGAAGCCCGTGCGGCGTTAATTCCTTGTTCATCGGTATTTCCCCCTTGTCCGTTCGTCTTCGGATATTAGTTGGTTTTGTAACTAACAACAGCTAGTTTTGCGACATGAGTAACAACACCGACTTCGATTTACGCGATTTCCTACCATATGCCCTCAATCAGGCGGCAGAGGCGACCAGCCTTGCATTTCAAAAGCAATACCGCCAGCGCTACGGGATGTTGCGCACTGAATGGCGGGTCTTGTTTCATCTGGGCCGGTATGGCGCGATGACAGCCAAAGAGATTTGCGACCGCGCCAGCCTTCACAAAACCAAAGTCAGCCGCGCCGTGCGGGCGCTGGAACAAAAGCGGTTTCTCACCCGCGCGCCACAAGAGACAGATCGACGCCACGAGGCGCTTGCGCTGACAAAACAGGGAGAGGTTGTTTTTCGGGAGTTGTACGAGGCCGCGCGCGCCTATGATACCGCGCTGGCAAGCCGGTTCACACCGCAGGAGCGCGACGTTCTGCGCCGCTGTCTGCAAAAAATCGCGGAAATGTGAGAGATACGCCGCGAAGTAACGCGCCGCCCGGATGCCGGGCGGCGCAAGATTTCATCGTTAGTCGGACTTGCCGTGGTGCATGTGCTGCATCGCATCGCCACGGCGCGGCTCCACGTTAAAGACCACGTCAAGTTCACCGGCATTTTCGAAAACAAGCGTTGCTTTGACCTCGTCACCGTCTTCCAGCGGATTGCCATCCAGCCCCATGAACATCACATGAATGCCGCCCGGCTCCAATGTGACGGTCTCGCCTGCGGGCAGCGGAATGCCGCCTTCGAGGTGGAACATACGCGCCACGCCATTGGCGTCGGTTTCGGATTTGTGCAGCTGGATCATCGGCACCACATCAGAGCGGATATCAAGCAGGGTATCGGCCTGATCGCCTGCATTGGTCAGGATCATATAGCCGCCGCCGACTTTGGCGTTCTTGGCGGTCTCAAAGGCCATGGGGTGCATGATTGAAATTTCGCCGACGGTATAGTCATGGGCAAAAGCGGAAGTTGCGCTGAGAAGAGCCGCAACAGCGGCGATACGAAGGGTTTTCATGTTTGTTTCCAGTATTTTTGGTGCGGGTGGTTTGGCCCGCAGATGTATGAAGGTCTGTTCGAGCTACATCATACCAAGGGTGGCGCGCGGGCCGGTGGCGGGCCTTGTCGCGGATTTGGAACAGGGAACGGGCGGGCAACAGCGGCGAAGCGCACGGTGCGCGCAACCAGTGCCGGACGCAGGATCGAAACGGGCGGCAACAGCAGCGTGGCGGCGACAATCCGGCAGGCTTCGCAGCCCGACGCGGCGGTGTGCCCGCCCCTGTCGCCACATATGTCGTCAAACGTACCACCCATGGCGAGGAACGTCGCGTATTCGGCGCTTTGCGGTTCTGCACCCGCGCGGTGCACAAAAGGCAGCGATGTCATGGCAAGCATGATCAGCGCCAAGAGGCTGGCGCGCAGGATATGTGGACACATACGCATTCATGGCATTGATTACAGGCGTTTGTTGCCCGGCACCAGTGGGCGCGGCTGCGGCGCATTGGCATTTGTCGATTTGCGCGCATGTGGGCAATAAACGGCCCTGATGCGGGGGACAGCATCAGGGCCGAAACCTTCGAGGTAAGCCGAAGGATCGTTCCGCGCGCCGGATGAACCGGCGCGCGGAACTGGTTGGATCAGGTTTCTTGCGGCGCAAGAACGCCGATTTTCACGTCAACGACGATCTGCTCGCCACGGCGCAGAAGGGTCACAGCGGCGGTTTCGTCAGGATCGGTGCGTGCGACCGCGCGTGTCAGATCGCGCAATTCCGAGATGTCACTTCCGGCGAAAGACACGATGATATCGCCCTTCGTCAGACCGGCCTTCGCAGCAGGGCTGTCTTTGGACACCGCTTCGATCACCGCCCCTTTGGGCGCATCAAGGCCAAGCACCTGCGCGACTTCATCGCTCATCGGGCGGATTTGTACGCCAAGCCATCCGCGCGTCACCGATCCGTCGTCAGACAGGTCCGCCACCACGTCCTGCACCAGATCGGACGGGACGGCAAAGCCGATGCCAACTGATCCGCCATCCGGCGACAGGATCGCGGTATTCACGCCGATCACATCACCCGCGTTGTTAAACAGTGGCCCGCCCGAATTGCCACGGTTGATCGCGGCGTCGGTCTGGATAAACTCGTCGTAAGGACCGGAATTGATGTTGCGCGCCTTGCCGGAGATGATGCCGCTGGTCACCGTCGAACTAAGGCCGAAGGGATTGCCCATCGCGACAACTTCATCGCCCACACGCATGGCGTCGGACGCGCCGAAACGGACGAACGGCAGGTCCACATCTGCCGTGATCCTGATCAGCGCAATGTCGGTTGCAGCATCACTGCCGATCACCTCGGCCTGAAATTCACGGCCATCGGCCAGCGTCACCTTGACCTCCTGCGCGCCTGCGACAACGTGATGGTTGGTGACGATCTGACCCTCGTCCGAGATGATAAAGCCCGAGCCAAGCCCCTGTTGCGGTGCGCGTTGCGGCATCTGCTGCTGGAACCGCTTGCGCAGGTTTTCGGGCATCCCTTCAGGCAGCTGTGCTGTTGCATTCGCCGTGGCTGTCACCTCGATGAACACCACAGCAGGCGAGACCTGTTCGACCAGATCGCCGTACCCGCCCGCAGGCACGGCAAGCGCCATCGTGGGCGCGATCATCGGGGCCATGGCCAAAGCGGTGGCAAGGGCGAGCGGGGCGGATTTGGAAAGTAGGGTCGGCATGCAATGCTCCTCGTGCATCTTTTCGGTTGTGCCTTAGATGGGGTGCTTGCGTTACGCGGATACCGGCGGTTGCTATACAAAACTGTAATGCGTGCAGGGGTGTGCATCGCGGCCCCGCGCGCCCTATATAATGAGGCTATGAAAATACTGGTTATCGAAGACGACGCCACCACCGGCACCTACATCGCGCGCGGCCTGCGCGAGGAGGGGCATGTCGTTGATCTGATTGCAAACGGGCGCGATGCGCTGATCGAAGCGACGTCCGGGCAATACGATGTGATGATCGTTGACCGGATGCTGCCCGAGATCGACGGGCTGACGCTGGTTAAAACGCTGCGCGGGGCGGGCAATGCCACGCCGGTGTTGTTTCTGACGGCCATGGGATCGGTCGAGGACCGCATCGGCGGATTGAACGCAGGGGCCGACGATTATCTGGTCAAGCCTTTCGCCTTTGGCGAGTTGTCCGCGCGCGTTGCTGCCTTGGGTCGCAGACCGCAGGCGGTGGAGCAGGACACGGTGCTGATCGCGCGCGACCTTTCGCTTGATCTGCTGACCCGAAGGGTAACGCGGCAGGGGCAGGAGATTGATCTGTTGCCGCGCGAATTTGCGCTGTTGGAGTTTCTTTTGCGCCGCAAGGGGCGGGTGCAGACACGCACGATGCTGCTTGAAGGGGTGTGGGATCTGTCGTTCGATCCGATGACGAATGTGGTTGAGACCCATATAAGCCGTCTGCGCGCCAAGGTGGACAAACCGTTTGATACCGAGATCATCAAAACCGTGCGCGGGGCCGGTTACCGGATCGACGGATGAGGCGGCTGTGGCGCTCCATGCCGCTGCGTCTTGCGTTTTTGCTGGTCGTGCTTTTCGCCACCATCAGTCTTTTGAGCCTCGCTGCCAGCTTTGCGGTGACCCGCGCCGCGTTCGAAGAAACGATCCGTGAGGATCTGGCGCAGGACATGGCGGGGTTCCATGCGGCCCCTTCCGCCTCTGCCGTGGCGCTGTTGGTACAGGCGGAATCCGCAGACACCGATCCCGGACGGCTGGTGTTAAGCTATGTCACCCGCAGCGGCCAGATTTACGGCAACGGTGCTGTCGCGCGCGATGACGAGGGGTTTCACATCATTTCGCTCGGAGAGGGGCGCGCGGAGCTGGAAGGCGAATATCTGGCGCTCAGCGCGCGGTTGTACGGCGGGCGGCTGACCATTGCGCGCAGCCGCGCCGAGATCGAGGCGCTTGGCCCGGTTTTCTTTAACATCCTGTGGATCAGCCTGCTGCCCACGATTTTGATTGCGCTGGGTGGTGGCATGATCCTTGCGCGCCGTTCCGAACGGCATGTTGAGGTGATCCGGCGCGCGCTTGACGCATTGACCGGAGGAGACCTGAGTGCGCGCGTGGGAACCGGGCCGCGCTGGTCGGATGACCTGCTGCGCATCGGGGGCGCGGTCAATGACATGGCGCAGGCGCAGGAACGCTCGGTCACAGCGTTGCGGCAGGTGTCGTCGGACATTGCGCATGATCTCAAAACGCCGGTGCAACGGGTTTCGTTGCAATTGGAGGCGCTGGCAGACGCCGTCCCCGAGACGGGCGAGGCGGCGGCCCTTGTCGCGCAAACCCGCGCAGAAGTTGACGGAATTTCCGCCGTCTTTCAATCCTTGCTGCAACTGGCACAGGTCGAAAACGGCGCGCTGAAAACGCAGTTTGCGCCGGTAGACCTTGCCGCGCTGTGCCGCACGATGGTCGAGGTGTATGAGCCGACAGCAACGGCGCGCGACCAGACGTTGCTTTGTCACGCCCCTGACGCGCCCCTTGACGTCTCGGGGGAGAAAAACTTGCTGGGGCAAATGCTTGCCAACCTGATAGAAAACGCGTTGCATCACACCCCGCGTGGCAGCCGGATCACCGTTTCAATTACCGGGGATTGCGGGCAGGTAATGCTGCGGGTGAAGGACAACGGGCCGGGCATCCCGCCGGAGGAACGCGCGCGGGTGCTGCAACGGCTTTACCGGCTTGACCGCAGCCGCAACACGCCGGGCTTTGGTCTGGGGCTCAGCCTTGTGGACGGGGTTGCGCGGCTGCATGGCGCGGTGCTGCGGCTGGGGGATGCGCAGCCCGGTCTGGAGGTCGAGGTGCTGTTTTCGCGCCTGGACAGGTCCGATGTTGGAGACGAACGTTTGATGGTATCACCGCGTTGATGCGGCAAGGCTGATCATGATGCTGGCAGATGCCGCGCGTTTTACGTTCGGTCGGGGTTGCATTGGTGGCGGGCTGCTCTCACTTTGCGGGCCATGACACTGCAAGGGAGGGACGGCGATGCGCGCGTTTCAAGTGACTGCTCATAATACGCCGCCGCAGCTATTGGAGGTGGACGTGCCAACGCCCGCAGCGGGCGAAGTGGTGATCGAGGTTGCCGCCTGCGGGCTGAATTTCGCGGATTTGTTGCTGATCAAGGGCACCTATCAGGAAAAACCGCCGCTGCCGGTGACGTTGGGCATGGAGATGGCGGGGACGATCACGCAAGTGGGCGAGGGCGTGCGCGGCTTTCATGTGGGCCAACGCGTTGCGGCCCATGCGGGGCACGGCGGGCTGGCGGATTACGCGAAACTTCCCGCGGCCTTGTGTGTGGCGATGCCGCAAGACATGCCTTTTGTCGATGCGGCCGCGTTCCTGATTGCATATGGCACCAGCCACATCGCGCTTGATCACAAGGCACAGCTGCAATGCGGTGAGCGGTTGCTGGTGCTGGGCGCGTCCGGCGGCGTGGGGCTGACCGCGGTCGAGCTTGGCAAAGTCATGGGCGCCGAGGTGATCGCCTGCGCGCGCGGCGCGGACAAGCTGGAGATTTGCCGCCAGAGGGGCGCGGACCATCTGATAGATTCGGACACCACCGATATCCGTGAGACGGTAAAGGCGCTGGGCGGGGCGGATGTTGTTTATGATCCCGTTGGCGGCGCGCAGTTCGACGCGGCGTTTCGCGCGTGCAACCGTGGCGCGCGGCTGTTGCCTTTGGGCTTTGCCAGCGGCGAGGTGCCGCAGATTCCGGCGAATATCCTGTTGGTCAAAAACATGAGCGTTCTGGGCTTTTATATTGGCGGCTATGTCACGTTGAACCCGAAGGTTTTGACCGACAGCTTCACGACGTTGATGGCATGGTATGTGGAGGGCCGGATCAAACCGCACGTCAGCCATGTGCTGGCTCTGGAGCAGGCGGACGCGGCACTGGATCTGCTGCGCACGCGCAAGGCGACGGGCAAGGTCGTCGTTGATCTCAAGGCTTAATGGCGCCGCGCGACAGGGCGGGGCGTGACCCGCGCCGCCTTGACGCGTTCGCGAAAGAAGACAAAGAGGCCGGAGGCGAGGATCAGCGCGATGCCGACCCAGACTTCCCATGTGGGCAAATGGCCAAAGATCATCAGCCCCCAGAACACCGACAGGGGCAGGCCGATATATTCAAACGGTGCCACCGTCGCGGCATCCGCCATGCGATAGGCCTGTGACAGGCAATACCCGATCAGCGCGCCATTGACGCCCAGAGCCAACAAGACCCACCGGTCTTCGGCGGGCGGCACGACCCATGCGCGCAGCAGGAATTCAAGCGAGGCGTTCGTGGTGCTTTCGGCAAACCGCCCGTCCCCGGCGATTATGAAAAAGCCGATGGAGACGATGATAAATGTGCACTGGATATAGAAGGCCAGTGCCGATGCCCTGGCCTTTACGCCCAGCTTGCGGGTCATCAATTGGTTCAGCGCATAGGTCAGCGCGGCAAGGACCGGCAACAACAACACGATGCGCGACGCAGTAAGCGTGTCGGTGGGCACCCACGGACGCTGCATGATAACGACCCCGATGAACCCCACCAGCACAGCCCCAAGGCGTACCGGCCCCACCTTTTCGCCCAGAATGGGAATCGACAGCAGGGTGATGAACAAAGGGGCTGCAAAGAAAAGCGCCGTGGCTTCTGCCAGCGGCAGCACGGCAAGCGCCAGAAAAAACGACATGTTGGAAATAACCACCGACACCCCGCGCAGCGCATGTAGCCACGGCGTATCGGTGCGCAGTGCGCTCCAGCCGCCTTCGAATTGCAGGAATACCATGCTGAACAGGATGGCGATGCATGAGCGGAAAAACACGATCTGATGCAAAGGATAGCCCGATGACAGCTGTTTGATCAGCATGTCATTGACCGAAATGCACAGCACACCAAACAGCACAAATGCAATCGCGACGCCTGATTTGTTTTGTGTGCCAGTGTTCATATCCGCACCCTCATCAATCCCGTTGCGGGTGTCCAGATAAATACCTACCGTAGGGGCATTGGAATTGAGGAGGCTTCCCATGCAGATGAGCGACACCCGCCAGATCGCGGTATCCCCGGCGCAGGTCTATGCCGCATTGCTTGACCCCGAAGTGCTCAAGGCATGCGTGCCGGGCGCACAAGAGGTCACCGGCTCTCCGGAGGAGGGGTTCGAGGCGACAGTGGTGCAAAAGGTCGGCCCCGTGAAGGCGACCTTCAAGGGCGAAGTATCTATCAGCGACATGGTGGAAAACGCGTCCCTCAAGCTGTCGGGCGCGGGCAAGGGCGGCGCGGCAGGGTTCGCCAAGGGCGAGGCAGACGTGCGGCTGGTTGAAAAGGACGGCGGTTGCGAGCTGAGTTATGATGTCGAGGCCAAGGTGGGCGGCAAGCTGGCGCAACTGGGTAGCCGGATCATCGACGGTTTCGCCAAAAAGATGGCCGACCAGTTTTTTGCCAACTTGCAGGAACAGCTTGAAGGACCGGCACCCGAAGGGGAAAACACCGAAGACGCCCCTGCCAGGAAAGGCTGGTTCGGCCGCGATAAAGGTTGAAACCGCGGCCCCTTGTTGACCTTGTATAATCCGTTCTAGGTACAAGCACCTGAGAGCGGAGAGTGCCATGCCCACAATTCTGGACGTCAAAGACCTGCGCAAAGCCTATGCCGACGGCTTTGAAGCGCTCAAGGGGGTGAACCTCCAGATCAGGGAAGGCGAGATCCTTGCGCTGCTCGGCCCGAACGGGGCGGGCAAGACCACGCTGATTTCAACCGCTTGCGGCATTACGACCGCCACGTCCGGCACTGTGACTGTGGGCGGGTACGACACAATCCGCGATTTTCGCGCCGCCCGCGCGATGATCGGTCTGGTCCCGCAGGAAATCAACCTTGAGCCGTTCGAGCGGGTGCGCAATACGGTAAAATTCTCGCGCGGTTTGTTTGGCAAGCCTTCCAACCCTGCGCTGATCGAAAAAATCCTCAAACAACTGTCCCTCTGGGACAAGCGCGACAACCAGATCCGCGAGCTTTCAGGCGGGATGAAGCGCCGTGTGCTGATTGCCAAAGCGTTGTCGCACGAGCCGCGCGTTCTGTTTCTGGACGAGCCGACGGCAGGCGTCGATGTGGAACTGCGCCGCGACATGTGGGAAATCGTGGCCGAGCTGAAGCGGGACGGTGTCACCATCATCCTCACCACCCATTATATCGAAGAAGCCGAAGCCATCGCGGATCGCATCGGTGTGATTGCGCAGGGAGAAATCCTGCTGGTCGAGGATAAGCACAAGCTGATGACCCGCATGGGCAAGAAAGAGCTTGAGGTGCAGTTGACCACCAGAATCGATGCCATTCCGGCCAGCCTGCAATCGGACGCGCTGCGCCTGACCGAAGACGGCACCGCGCTGGTTTACACGTATGACACGCGCAGCGAGCGGACAGGCATCACCAAACTGCTGTCCGATGTTGCTGCCGCCGGTCTGGTTCTCAGCGATGTCGTCACCCGCCAATCCAGCCTTGAGGACATCTTTGTGGACCTCGTACACGAAGGAGATCCGGCATGAACTGGACCGCGATAAAATCCATCTATGTCTTCGAGATGGCACGTTTTTTCCGCACCATGGCCCAAAGCTTTATCTCGCCTGTGCTTTCTACCTCGCTGTATTTCGTGGTGTTCGGCGCGGCCATCGGCAGCCGCATAGATCAGGTCGAGGGTGTCAGCTATGGCGCGTTCATCGTACCGGGGCTGATCATGCTCAGCGTGATCACGCAATCTATCTCTAACGCGAGCTTTGGCATCTATTTCCCGAAATTCATCGGCACGATATTCGAACTGCTCTCGGCACCGGTGAACTTTCTTGAGATCGTCATGGGCTATGTCGGCGCGGCGGCGACCAAGGCGCTGTTTATCGGGGTGATCATCCTGCTCACGGCCTTTGTGTTCGTTGATTTCGAAATCCAGCACCCGCTGGCCATGGTCGGGTTTCTAATTCTCACCTGTATCAGTTTCTCACTGATGGGGTTCATCATCGGTATCTGGGCGGGCAACTTCGAACAGTTGCAACTGGTGCCGCTGCTGATCGTGACACCGTTGGTTTTTCTGGGTGGTTCGTTCTATTCGATCACGATGCTGCCGCCGGTCTGGCAGGTCATCTCGCATTTCAATCCGGTGGTTTACCTTATTTCGGGGTTTCGCTGGTCGTTTTTCGGGTCTGCGGATGTGTCGATTGGCATCAGTCTGCTGGCGATTACCGGCTTTACCGGCCTTTGTCTGGCGGTGATCTGGTGGATATTCCGCACCGGCTGGCGCATTCGTCAATGAGACGGCGGACTTATTCGCGGCGCCCTCCTTGTTGCTGGCGCTGCCCGACTTTACATGTAGGCTTATGAAACGCTGGCACCCCCCCTTTATCAAGAACAAGCCCACG
The DNA here is from genome assembly GCA_947502265.1 of uncultured Sulfitobacter sp. Taxonomy (GTDB): domain Bacteria; phylum Pseudomonadota; class Alphaproteobacteria; order Rhodobacterales; family Rhodobacteraceae; genus Sulfitobacter. Next base: position 118,524 of record CANMZB010000004.1, on the reverse strand, counting down.
GTTGCCGTTATCCGGCTGTCGGGGATGATTGCATCTTCCGGTCGCGGGGCGCTGAATGACGCCTCTATCGGTCCTGTGATTGAAAAGGCCTTTTCCAAAGGCAAACCTGTCGCTGTGGCGCTCGAAGTGAACTCGCCGGGGGGCAGTCCGGTGCAGTCTTCCCTGATCGCTGCGCGCATCCGGCGGCTGGCGAAAGAAAAGAACATTCCCGTTATTGCCTATGTCGAAGACGTAGCGGCCTCGGGTGGATATTGGCTGGCTGTGGCAGCGGATGAAATCTATGCCGATCCCAATTCTGTTGTCGGGTCCATCGGAGTGATTTCTGCGGGATTTGGCGTGCATGAGTTGCTTGAGCGTTACGGCGTGGAGCGGCGCGTGTATACGGCGGGTAACTCCAAAGCGATGCTTGACCCTTTCCGCCCCGAAAAGCCCGAAGATGTTGCCCGCCTCAAAGAGTTGCTGGAAGACATCCACACCAATTTCAAAGACCACATCACCGCGCGGCGCGCGGGTAAGCTGACGGAGGAGCGGGATCTTTTCACCGGTGAAATCTGGCTGGCGCACAAGGCGGTCGAGCTGGGATTGATTGATGGCGTGGGCCATCTCATGCCGCACCTGCAAGAGCGTTTCGGCAAGAGGGTGCAACTGCGCCGTTACGGTGCGCGGCGCGGATTGCTTGGACGTTTTGGTGCGCGGATCATGGGTGATGCGCTGCACGGGATCGAAGAGCGCGCGCAATTCGCGCGGTTTGGTTTGTAATATGATCCTCAAGATTGTTGTCCTGTTTCTGGTTTTCATCGGCGTGCTTGGCTGGTTCGGTAAAATGCACTGGATCGGTGGCAAGACGTTGACCCAACACAAATGCCGTAGCTGTGGCAGGTATCGCATCGGCAAAGGGCCCTGCGCCTGCGGAGGAAAACAAGGATGATGACTGCGTGGCTTTTGTGCGGTCTAGGGCTGGTGATCCTGCTGTTGGCGGGGGATGCGCTGGTGAAGGGCGCTGTGAACCTCAGCTTGCGGTTGGGTGTGCCTGCGCTGATCGTCAGTCTGACAATCGTTGCCTTCGGCACCTCCGCGCCCGAACTTCTGGTCTCGATCAAGGCGGTGCTGGACGGTGTTTCGGGGCTGGCGTTGGGCAATGTCGTCGGCTCGAATACGGCGAACATCCTGATGGTGCTCGGGGTGCCGGCGATGTTGGCCACGATGCACACGTCTGAATGCAGTACACGGAAATCGTACCAGCATATGATCGCTGCTTCGGTGTTGTTTATCGCGCTGGCGTTTCGCGGTGTGTTCGATTGGATCGCGGCAATTGTGCTGCTGGTTGCGTTGGCGGCAATGCTGCTGGACGCGGCGCGCGATGCGCGCGCCCACCGCAAGGCGGATCAGGCCTGCGCTGTGGACAAGGAAGAAGACATTGAAGGTGTCGATCCCGACATGCCGGGTTGGCGCATTGGCGTGTATCTGGTGCTGGGCCTTGTCGGGCTGCCGCTGGGCGCGGCGTTGCTGGTTGATAATGCCACGATCATTGCGCGGACCTTCGGCATCAGCGAAACGGTTATCGGGCTGACGCTTGTGGCCGTGGGAACATCGCTGCCCGAGCTGGCGACAACGGTGGTCGCGGCATTGCGCCGTCAGGCCGATGTGGCGCTGGGTAACGTCATTGGCTCCAACATGTTCAACCTTCTGGCAATCATCGGCATCGCCAGCCTTGTCGGGCCAATTTCTGTCGATCCCGAATTCCTGCGCTTTGATCTTTGGGTAATGCTGGCCGCATCGCTGCTGTTGATCCCCTTTGTCTATCTGGGCCGCGACATCACGCGTGTCTGGGGCATCGTCTTGACCCTGCTTTACGGGGGCTATCTTTATCTTTTGCTGGCAGGCTGAGGATCAGGTATGAAACGGGCATTGGTAACAGGTGCGGGAAAACGTCTGGGCCGCGCGATGGCGTTGTATCTTGCCGGGCGCGGCTATGACGTGGCGGTGCACTACGCATCGTCGCAGGCCGGGGCGCATGAAGTTGCAGATGCGATCAAGGCGATGGGGCGGAGTGCGGTAACGCTTCGGGCCGACCTGTTGGAAGAGCGCGCAATGGAAGCCTTGCTGCCTGACGCGGCAGAGGCGCTGGGCGGGCCGATCACCTGTCTGATCAACAACGCCTCGATTTTCGAGTATGACAACATCACCACTGCCACGCGCGACAGTTGGGACAAACATCTCGACTCGAACCTGCGGGCGCCTTTTGTGCTGACACAGGCGATGGCCGCGCAAGGGCTGGAGCCGGTGCAAGACGCGCACCAGGAACCGACCGCGACCGGTCTGATCGTGAATATGCTGGATCAACGGGTGCGCAAGCTGACGCCGGAATTCATGACCTACACAATCGCCAAGATGGGGCTTTGGGCGCTTACCCGGACGGCGGCGCAAGCGCTGTCTCCGGCCATTCGGGTGAATGCCATCGGTCCGGGCCCGACATTGCAGGGCAGCAGGCAGTCACAAGCACATTTCGACGCGCAAAGAAACGCAACCGTTCTGGGACGTGGTGCAAATACGACGGATATCACTGCCGCGCTGGGGTATTTTCTGGATGCACCGGCAGTGACAGGCCAGCTTTTATGTGTGGATGGCGGGCAGCATCTGGCGTGGCAAACTCCGGACGTGATCGGCATTGAATAACCTGCGGCGTGATAGTTTTGCACCTATGCGGCTTCGGGGCGTAAAATGTTACAGAAAAGCGGTCAAAAGCACATGAAAATGGGGTCGAATAAAATATACTGATTTAAAGCAGTGGGTTAAGTAAATGCCTAATTATTAGGCATATTGATGAACTAGCTTTAAACTAACGGAAATATGCAGTCCTGAGAAAGTTATGGACAGAGTTATCCACAGGAAACGTGGACAGGTTAACTATTGAAGCTGCTGTTGAAACATGACGTGGAAGGAAGAATCGAACGGACATGGCTGCACCTGCTGAAATACCCGCGACCGGCCACAATGTTATTCAGGGATATCTCAAGACTCTGGATAGCTCTCCGGGCGTTTACCGGATGCTGGATAGCGAAAGTCGCGTGCTTTATGTGGGCAAGGCGCGCAATTTGCGCGCGCGGGTGAGCAGTTATGCACGTCCTACGGGCCATTCTGCGCGAATCGCACGGATGATCGCAAACACCGCCGCGATGATGTTCCTGACAACCAAGACCGAGACCGAAGCGCTGTTGCTTGAGCACAACCTCATCAAGCAGCTCAAGCCAAAATTCAACGTGCTGCTGCGCGACGATAAAAGCTTTCCCAACATTCTGGTGACGGCGGACGATGAGTTTCCCCAGATCAAGAAACATCGCGGCGCCAAGAAGGAGAAAGGGGCCTATTATGGTCCTTTCGCCAGTGCGGGTGCCGTAAACCGGACGTTGAACCAGCTTCAGCGGGTGTTTTTACTACGTGACTGTTCCGATTCGATGTTCGAAAGCCGCACACGGCCCTGCCTGCAATACCAGATCAAGCGATGCTCGGCCCCTTGTGTCGGTAAAATCAGCGCCGAAGATTACAGCCAGACCGTGCGCGATGCGCAAACGTTTCTGGCGGGCAAGTCTACCGGCATCCAGACCCGCCTTGCGAGCGAGATGTCCCAAGCCTCGGACGCGATGGAGTTCGAGCGGGCGGCGGCCTTGCGCGACCGGATCAAGGCGCTGACGCAAGTGCAGACCGCGCAGGGAATAAACCCTAAAGGCGTTGACGAAGCTGACATCATTGCGTTGCATTTGCAGGACGGGCAGGCCTGTGTGCAGGTGTTCTTTATCCGCTCGGGGCAGAACTGGGGTAACCATGATTATTATCCGCGCGTGGGCGAGGACGTGGATGCTGCCGAAACGCTCGAAGCGTTTATCGGGCAGTTCTATGACACGCGCGAGCCGCCGCGCCAGCTGATCCTGAGCAATGGCATCGAAAACCTCGATCTGATGACCGAAGCGCTGTCGGGAAAATTGGGCCGTAAGGTCGAGATACTGGTGCCGCAGCGCGGCGAAAAGGCAGAGCTGGTGGACGGCGCACTGCGCAACGCGCGCGAGAGCCTTGCGCGCAAGATGGCGGAGAGTGCGACGCAGAAAAACCTGCTCAACGGCCTGACTGCGGCGTTCGATTTGCCAAAAGTGCCGGAGCGGATCGAGATCTACGACAACTCGCACATTCAGGGCGCTTTTGCGGTCGGCGCGATGGTGGTGGCCGGTCCCGAAGGGATGATGAAAAACCAGTACCGAAAATTCAATATTCGCGGTGACGATCTCACGCCCGGCGATGATTTCGGGATGATGAAAGAAGTGCTGACGCGGCGTTTCAAACGGCTGATCAAGGAAGACCCCGAGCGCAAGAACGGCATGTGGCCGGACCTTCTGTTGATCGATGGTGGCGCGGGGCAAGTGAGCGCGGTCAACGGGATCATGGAAGAATACGGCGTGCAGGACATCCCGATGGTGGGGGTGGCGAAGGGCGTGGAGCGCAACGCGGGCAAGGAAGAATTCTACCGGACAGGCAAGCCGGTCAAAGCCCTGCGCCATAATGATCCCGTGCTTTATTTTGTCCAGCGGATGCGCGACGAGGCGCACCGTTTTGCCATCGGCACGCACCGCGCGAAGCGGGCCAAGGCGGTGGGGGCCACACCTTTGGACGAAGTGCCGGGCGTCGGTGCGGCCCGCAAACGCGCGTTATTGGCGCATTTCGGCTCGGCCAAGGCGGTAGGTCGCGCGAATCTGAGCGACCTAAAGGCGGTTGGCGGAGTCTCGGACGCGTTGGCGGAGACGATTTACGCCTACTTTCACGAACGAGGGTAGGTCTACGCCGTTGATTGCGCGGGTGGCGGGGACGGGAGAGTTTAATTGGCCAAATGAAGCAGGGGTTCGTGCTTTTCCGTGACCGGCGGGCGGTGTAGGGTGCAGGCATGAGATGGAATTTGCCCAACATCCTGACCGTCCTGCGCCTGCTCGCAGCGCCCGCTGTCGCGGTCATGTTTCTGTATTTCACCCGGCCTTATGCGGATTGGTTTGCGTTGGTGTTGTTTGTGTCGGCGGCTGTGACCGACTGGTTCGACGGCTACCTTGCCCGCGCATGGAAGCAGGAAACCAAGCTGGGAACGATGCTGGACCCGATTGCCGATAAGGCAATGGTGGTGATCGCACTGATGGTAATTGTCGGCTTTTCAAGCTGGTCACCGTGGCTTGTGCTGCCGGCCACTGTGATTCTGTTCCGTGAAGTGTTTGTATCGGGCCTTCGGGAGTTTCTGGGCGATACGGCCGGGACGCTGAAGGTGACGAAGCTTGCCAAGTGGAAAACCACATTCCAGATGACGTCGATTGCGGTTCTGTTTTCGCAGGGCGTGTTCGAGCATTATCTGGGGATGAGCATTTTCGGCATGGACGCAGGGCTGATTCAGGCGATCCTGAATGGCGAGGAGGAAGACGTTCTGGGCCTTGGCTGGAAGCTGTTTGCGATGGAATGGTCGGGGCGTGCGGGATTGTCGTTGTTGTGGGTTTCGGCGGCGTTGACGGCATTGACCGGCTGGGATTACTTCACCAAGGCGTTGCCTTATCTGAAGGAGAACCGATGATGGATGTTTTGTATTTTGCATGGGTGCGCGAGCGGATCGGACTGCCGCGCGAACGGGTCGAGACGCAGGCGACGACAGTGCATGAACTGGTCGCGCAATTGCGCGCACGCGAGGAACGTTATGAGGCGGCATTCGAAGATTTGAGCGCGCTGCGCGTGGCGCTGGATCAGAAGTTGGCGGATTTTGACGCGCCCCTTGCAGGGGTGCGCGAAGTGGCGTTCTTTCCGCCGATGACGGGGGGCTAAATGCATATTTCTGTTCAGGAAGCGCCCTTCGATCTGGGTGCGGCGAGTGCGGAATTTGCGGCTGGTCACAAGGACATGGGCGCGATTGTGACCTTTACCGGACTGGTGCGCGATCTGCCGGACGATCCTTTGGACGCGATGGAGATCGAACACTATCCCGGCATGACCGAAAAGGCGTTGCAGGCCATCGCGCAGGAAGCGCGGACGCGGTTTGGTCTGGGGGATGTGTTGGTCATCCATCGCTATGGCCGCTTGCTGCCGGGAGAGATGATCATGATGGTGGCCACAGCCGCACCGCACCGCAAGGATGCGTTCGAGGGGGCATCGTTTTTGATGGATTACCTCAAATCGCGGGCGCCTTTCTGGAAGCGCGAGACGACTTCTTCGGGCGCTCAATGGGTGGCCTCGAAGGACGAGGACGAGGCGGCGCTGACGCGTTGGTAGCGTTATTGACGGGCGTACACACTGTGTACACACTGCGTACATCAGCCGATGCAGGGCCTTTGACCCAGATCAACGTGTTGCACGGCCTGTGGCGGTAAAAATTTGGTATCCACCAGAAGAGGACAGGATATGATCAATTCGATAGTTGTTGGTATTGACGGATCCGATGCGGCGGAACGCGCGCTGCGGTTGGCATGTGATCTGGCGAATAAGCTGGATGCCAAAATACAGGGGTCGCACACACCACGCGACGAAACAGTCACCTACGCGGCAGAGGCCATTTCGGGCTTTTATGTGGGCGTGAACATGGCCCAACAGGAGGCCCTGCGCGCGGCAGCCGAAGCGCTGGCCGAGCGGACGCAGGCAATTGCGGCAGAGGAAGGCATCCCGAATTTCGAGGTGCATATCGGACATGGCGATGCCGCCCGCGACTTGCTGGCCCTTGCGGATACGGTCGGGGCCGATCTGATCGTGACCGGACGCCGCGGGCTTGGTGATTTTGGCGCTCTTGTGTTGGGCAGCACGTCCCACCAGATCAGCAAGAATGCAAAATGCGCCTGTCTGACGGTGCCGTAGAAATACAGCGCTGATGATATGGTTTTTGACCCGTGCGGCCTGTGCTGCGCGGGTTTTCTTTATCCGGCGCGCTGGCTTTCGATATAGCTGCGCATTTCCTCGGCTTCGTGGCGCGCATCGCGCAGGCCTTCCATGGCAGCGCGCAGTTCGGCTTCGGTTTGCGACAGCTGGTTGGTCAACTCGGCCTCGCGCTGCTGAAGATAGGTGATCGCCTGATCGCGGGTTTCCTCTGCTTCGTGCAGTTCCTGACTCATCCGGTCAAGCTGTGCCACGTCGTCGGCTGCAACGCGGGTAAAGCGATGCAGGAGCCAGTTTGCGAACCACCCCATGCAGAATGCCACAAAGAGAATGATCGCGGTGGCTAGGACAAATTCAAAACGGCTCATTCTGTGGGGCTTTCTCCAGTCGACTCGGTTGCCGGAGTATCGCTGTCTTCGGCGGGGCTTTCCAGCGTTGTTTGGTCAGGATCATCCACGACCTCCGGTTGGATCAGGCGGAATTCGATGCGGCGGTTGGCCTCGCGGCCATCTGCGGTCTTGTTATCGGCAATCGGGTTGTCCTCGCCATAGCCGACAGCCTTGAACGAGCCGGTCAGTACACGCCGCGCGCGCAACTCGTTCAGCACCGATTCGGCGCGGCTCTGGCTGAGGGCGAGGTTCATCTCTTCTCGGCCCTGACTATCTGTATAACCCTGAATTTCAAGCGGCAACTCGCCGCATTCCTTGATGATCTGTGCGATATCGTCCATCGTGCCCAATGCGGACGCGTCAATTGTGGCCGAGCCGGGTTCAAAGACGATCTTGCCTTTGGTTGCGATGGCGGTGATTTCGGCCACGCATTCATCCGGTGTGGGCAGGCCCAGCACGGGGTCCAGCTTTTCCAGATAGGTTACGTCGACGTTGAATTCCGCGCCTTCGCCCAGCTTTCCGGCCAGAAGTGCGCTGATCTTGGTGGAGGCGTCGGGATTGCCGGTATTGCCGCTGAGGTCCAGCGTCTCGGGAGCGACGCGCAGCGCGCCGTTGCTGAGCATCCCGAGCGCTTCGATGCCTGCCAGCACCCGCGTTGTCCAATCCGCAGGCAGGCCTTCAACGACGCGCGTCGCGGTATAGACCTTTGTAGAACCAAACCGCGCCTTGGCATAGCTGGTGGACAGCTCGCGCAGGGCTTCGTCGCTGACGCGGCCACGCAGTTGCACCTGACCTTCGGGGTTAAGTGTGGCGGTGAATTCCTGCGGACCTGCGTTGAGATCCTGTGCTTGTGGCAACTTGGCCTGAAGGGCGAACACATCGGGCAAGGCGCTTTCCAGCTCGCCGATGACGGTGTCGAAATCGGCCTGTGAGGTGTCTTCGCTCGCAACGAGGGTGATGTCGGCATCCGCAATTGTGATCGCGCCTGCGCCGAGCTCTGTCAGCGCATTGATCGAGGCGGTCACGGCGTCCGCCCATCGCGGGCTTGGCACGCCAAGGCCGACGGTACAGCGCGGATTGACGGCCCCTGCGCCAACCGCAGCCGCAAGGATGCGGTTGGCGGCGGCGTCCGTATCCGCCGAGCAGGCATCGAAACGCGCGCCATCTTCGGTGATCTGGAAGCGGGTCGTGAAAGGGGTAATGACAGGGCGCGGCGCGGCGATGTCGAGTATCAGCCTGATATCGGATGGGGCCGTACGGCGCAGATCCTGCTCCAGTCTGGCTTTGGCCACAGCGCTATCGGTGATCGCGGTGATCGCAACGCGCTTTGCCTCGACCGACACTTTGGCGCGGGGCAGTTTGCTCATCGCGCTTAGCGCGAAATCAAGCGCGCGGTCCCAGCCATCGGGTGCAGGGTAATCCGCGGTTTCCAGAAGGTCTGTTACACCTGTGCTGCCGGACAGGCTGTTGAAACGGGAAACAACATAGTCGCGGTCTGTTGCCGCGGGAATCAGCCCGATAACCGACAAGCCGCTATCGTTGCGCAGGATCTCGACAGAGAATTTTGGAGGCGCGATGGCTTCTTGTGCGGCAACTGACATCTCGTCGATCACGCGGGCCGCATCGACCACGCCACCGGCGGTTGAGAGGGCTGAAAAGCGCACAGCTTCGGTGGGGGCGGTGCCAGACATCGAGACTTTCAGGCCGTTCGCCTCGACTTCGGCCCATGTCATGCCTTTGTCATCCAGCGCGTCGCGCACGCTTATTTCGGAGGTTTCCTCGATCAGCCGCACCGAGAAATTGGCCGCAACCAGCGAGATAACTGCGGCTGCGGCAAAGGTCAGAAAGATGGTGAGCAGTGAAGATAGGCGCATGCGTTCTTTCGGCAAGGATTGTTATTCCGGCCTTGTGATACGCCGCTGCGCAGGCAGGCGCAATCACACCAGCAGGGCAATGGCGAAAAACAGCAGCGGGATCATGCCGGTATCGCGGTTCGCCCGAAACAATCGCAGCATTTTCGCAGAGTTGTGAATATCGAGGCCGCGCAGCTGCCACGCCATATGCCAGCCCATCGCCCAGGGACCGGCAAGCGCGATCACCAGCGCAAGGATGGAGGCCTGCGGCAATCCGGCATAGATCACGGCGATTCCCATCAGGCCGACAGTGGCCATCAAAAAGCGGCGCAGCCATTGTGAGGAAGCCTCTCCGAAAAGCCGTGCGGTGGATTTCACGCCGATAAGCGCGTCATCTTCGGTGTCCTGATGGGCATAAATGGTGTCGTAAAACAGCGTCCATGCGATTCCCGCCAGATACAGCACCACCGCCGGCCCATCGAGCCTGCCGGTATGGGCGGTCCATGCCAGCAACGCGCCCCAGTTGAAGGCAAGGCCCAGAAACACCTGCGGCCACCATGTGAACCGTTTGGCAAAAGGGTAGATAGCGACCGGCACCAGGGCCAGCACGCCAAGCCGGATGGCGGCCCCATTGAATGTCAGCAGGATGGCAAAGGACACAAGCGCCTGCACCACCATCCAGATCGCGGCGCCGCGCACGCTGACTTGACCTGACGGGATGGGCCGCGAGCGGGTGCGCGCGACTTGGGCGTCGATGTCGCGGTCGGTGATGTCATTCCATGTACAGCCCGCGCCACGCATCAGAAAAGCACCGATGCCGCAGCTTAGAAAAATCCACAGATCCGACCATGCAGCCTGCCCGTCGAACAGCATGGCAAGGCTGAGACCCCACCAGCATGGCAGCAGCAAAAGCCATGTGCCAATGGGCCGGTCCGCGCGCGAAAGCCGCAAATAGGGGCGGGCAGGGGCGGGCGCATAGCGGTCCACCCAGTTGCGGGCGTAGGCATCGGCCACAACTCCTTTTGTGTCTTCATCTGGCGCTGGCGCATCGTCTTGCATATATCCAACCTCATGGACGCAAAAATCAGACTGTATGTAGATCATCCGTTGGGGGAGGGGCAATCGGTTCCTTTGGACCGCGCGCAGGCGCATTACCTTTTCGGGGTGATGCGGCAGACCGTTGGCGGGCAGATCCTGTTGTTTAACGGGCGTGACGGCGAATGGCGGGCCGAAATTGCGCAGGCGGGCAAACGCGCCGGTGTGTTGGCCTGTGTCGAACAGACGCGGCCGTTGCGGATGCCGCCCGATCTGTGGCTGTGCTTTGCCCCGATCAAAAAGGCGCGCACCGATTTTATTGTGGAAAAAGCTACCGAAATGGGCGCCGCACGGATTGTGCCGATGCAGACCGATTTCACCAACGCAGGCCGCATCCAACGCGACCGGTTGCAGGCCCATGCCGTTGAGGCGGCAGAGCAATGCGGCGGCACCTTTGTGCCGCAGGTGACCGATCTAGAGCGCTTTGACCGGCTGCTCTCGGGTTGGGACCCTGCACGGCGGATCATGTTTTGTGACGAGGCGCTGGCCTCCTCGCTGGCTGCGCCGCTCCTCGGTGCGGCGGGGCCGTGGGCGATATTCATCGGACCGGAGGGCGGATTTTCCGAGCGGGAGAGAGGCCGTTTGACGGCATCGGAGCAATCGGTCGCGGTGCGGCTGGGGCCCCGCATTTTGCGCGCAGATACAGCGGCGGTGGCGGCGCTTACAGTTTGGCAGCAGCGCTTTGGGGATTGGTCGTGAAGGCGTGCGGAATAGTCAGCTTTGCGCATGCTGCGGCTACGGGATTTGAGTTTAATTGGCCAAATGAAGCCGGGGGTTGTGATCTGCTTTCAGGCGTTTGTGCGGGGGTGAAGCGATGACGTTTTTCCGACCTGAAGCGAAGGCGGCGCTGTGGCGCTGGCGCGAGGTGTTGATAGCATCTGGTGTGTTTCTATTGGGCCTGTGGTTGACGCTGGGTCCGGGGCTTCTTTTGGCGATACCTGGTTGGGCGTTGATGTTTGTCGGCGTTGCACTGGCGTGGATCGGTGTCCAGCGGGCGCGGTTTCGCGGGGCGGGTGGTGGTCCGGGCGCTGTACAGGTGGACGAAGGGCAAATTTCCTATTTCGGCCCGTTGACCGGCGGTGTTGTCGCGCTTGCGGATCTGGAACGGCTGAGCCTTGATACGACGGCGCGCCCGCCGCACTGGCGTCTGGACTGCAAAGGGCAGGAGCCCTTGATGATTCCGGTCAATGCTGCCGGTTCGGAGGCATTGTTTGACGCATTTGTCACTTTGCCGTCGATCCGGACGGAACGGATGCTGGCAGAGTTGCGATCGGGCAAGGCGCACGTCATGGTGATTTGGGAACGCACCCCCTTGCGCCCCGCCCACGCGCTGCTGCATTGACGGCGCAAGGATTCTCCGCAAGGTTGCGGATTACAGTGCACATGATCAAGCGGGAGCGCCCATATGTCCATTCCACAGTCCGGCGGCGGGCCTATCGAACATCACGACCAGTTGGCCGAGTATCTTGCAGACGGCTGCAAGCCTAAGGATCAATGGCGCATCGGCACCGAACACGAGAAGTTCGGCTATTGCACAGATACGCATCTGCCGCTGCCCTATGAAGGCGCGCGCTCGATCCGGGTGATGCTGGAGGGGTTGCGCGACCGGCACAATTGGACCCCTGTCGAAGAGGGTGGCAAGCTGATCGGGCTGGAAAAGAACGGCGCGAATGTTTCGCTTGAGCCGGGCGGACAGCTGGAATTGTCGGGCGCGCCAGTAGAGACCATTCACGAGACCTGCGACGAGGTGAACGCGCATCTGCGCGAAGTAAAGGATGTCGCCGACGAGATCGGTGTCGGCTTTATCGGGTTGGGGGCGGCACCCGAATGGACCCATGAGCAGATGGATCTGATGCCCAAGGGCCGCTACAAACTGATGAACGACTACATGACCAAAGTCGGCACGATGGGTCGCGATATGATGCGGCGCACTTGCACGGTTCAGGTGAACCTTGATTTCGGGTCTGAAGCGGACATGGTGCAGAAGATGCGCGTGGCGGTGGCGTTGCAGCCGCTGGCAACCGCGCTTTTTGCCAACTCGCCGTTTTTCGAGGGCAAGCCAAACGGCCACAAAAGCTGGCGCAGCCGGGTGTGGCGCGATCTGGATCCGGCCCGCACGGGGATGATTCCTTTCATTTTCGAAGAGGGCTTTGGCTTTGAGCGCTGGGTGCAATATGCGCTCGATGTGCCGATGTATTTTGTTTACCGCGACGGAAAATACATTGACGCGCTGGGCATGTCGTTTCGTGATTTCATAGCCGGCAAGCTGCCTGCGCTGCCCGGAGAAATAGCGACACTGAGCGATTGGGCGGACCATCTGACGACGGCCTTTCCCGAAGCGCGGATGAAAAAATATATCGAGATGCGCGGCGCGGATGGGGGGCCGTGGCGGCGGCTTTGTGCGCTCCCTGCGTTCTGGGTGGGCCTGATGTACGATCAAGACGCGCTGGACGGTGCGTGGGATCTGGTTAAGGGCTGGGATGCGGCGACGCGCGAAGGGCTGCGCGTTGCGGCCTCGGTTGACGGGCTTCAGGCCGAGGTGGACGGTGTCAACATGCATGCGCTGGCGCGTGAGGTTCTGGTGCTGTCGGAGGCCGGATTGAAAGCGCGCGCGCGCAGCGGTGCGGGTGGCTTGGTGCCGGACGAGACGCATTTCCTGAACGCGCTGAAGGAAAGCGTCGAGACCGGAAAGGTGCCTGCCGATGAGTTGATGGATTGCTACAATGGCGAGTGGAACCGTGATCTGAGCAAGATTTACGACGCGTACTCCTATTAGGGCAGCACGGCGAAATCAGACAGGCGTCGCAGATTTGAGAACACGGTTGCGGTAGTATTCCGAGATTTCCGATTTGCGGGCCTGCACAATTTCCGGCGTGACGGGGCGGTTTTTTTCGAACAATACCGCGTAGCCTTGCATCGCGCGTTTGTGGGTATCTACGGTGTCGGCTGTGCCCTTGGCGCTCTTTGCGGCAACTCTTGGTGTGCCACGCACGGTTGTTCTGTTTTCCGAGGGCAGGCAATACATCACCAGCAAAAGCAGGCTGCCCACAACGGGTACAAAGCTTGCCAGCCACCAGAACCCCGAAAAGCCCGCGTCGTGAAGGCGGCGGATGCCGAGGCTGGTGAAGGGCACAATGGTCACGAGCATGACAAATGTCGAATAGAGGGTCAGCGGGTTGACCGACAGCAGAGCAGCTTGGCCCGAAGTTTGGGCCAAGGTGAGCAGCGACATTACATCGGCCACCGCAGCGGCAATGCCGAAGATGGAAAATGCCAGAAATACCCACCAGAATTCCGCCCGCGTGGCGCGACCGGAAAAGTTGAATATCTGGACAAAGGCCTGTGTGAGCGCGTTGAACGGTCCTGTCATGGCTGTTTCCCTAAACTGTGACCGGTTCAGGGTGCGCAGGCGGCATGGCAGCAAAAAGGGGGAATTGAGGTGAAAGCGTGGTCATTCGCAAGCCGCGTCGTTTAACCTTGCCGCTTGCGTTTAATCGGTCCGGTTCAAAGATACGGTGAAGATGCCGGCAGTCAGGGCGATCTGGCGCAAGGTCTGGCGCTTGCCCGACACGGCATAGGTCAGGGTCATCTTTGCCGACGAGATCCGCAGCGGCGACAGATGCCCCGGACCAGCGATCACGTTGTACGAGACAGGGCAGACAAGCTGTGTGCCGTTTTGCTGTGCGGCCTGTGGCAACAACGCGATCACGCGGCGGCCTTCATAGATGTGCAACGGGGCGGGGCAGCCCTTGGCGTGGATCAGTTTGCCGACAGCGGTGACCGGATCAATCACGCCTGCGGGCACGCGGGTGATGTCTGACAGGGCGGTGCGTTCCTTGTCGGGCGTTATGTTGATGCCCGTTGTGCGGCCCTGCGTAAATTCGACCACAACCTTGCGCGATTTGCGCGATGACTGACTGACGCCGGTGAAGGTTTCTGTGCCGTTAGCGGAGGTCTGCAATGTGGATTGGAACGTGCCGTTGAACACGCCCAGCGGCGTGTTATCCAGCGTGCTGCGCAAGCTGCCGCGCGGATCAAACGTCATCTGGCCCAGCGTCTTGTTACCCAGCACCACATCGAAGTTTTGCGCATGGGCGGGCGCGGCGAGCCAGAACAGGGCACACAGAAGGGGGGCAAAGGCACTGACCTTGGGCGCGAAGGCTCTCATCCCTTTTTGCCGATTTTCGGTTCGGTCCCCGCCTTGATGCGGGCGATGTTGGCGCGATGCCGCCAGAAGACGATGATTGTCAGTACAGCGCCCATGATCAGCCCGAAACCATAGCCCAGAAACACCATCAGGAAGGTCGAGACCGCAGCAGAAAACAAACCACCAATGGACGAGACCCGCGTGACCAGCGCCGCAACCAGCCATGCTGCACATGCGCCCAGGCCCACAGGCCATGCAAAGGCGAGCAGGATGCCAAGGAATGTCGCGACCCCCTTGCCGCCTTTGAATTTCAGCCAGAGAGGATAGCAATGGCCCAGCATCGCGGCCACAGCGGCCAGTTGTGCCGCGTCTTCGCCGCTTAGTGTGCGCGCCAGCAGCAGCACAACAGCGCCCTTGGCCGCGTCCAGAACCAATGTGGCGGCGGCGGCGGGTTTGGACCCGGTGCGCAGCACATTCGTTGCGCCGATATTGCCCGATCCGATCTCGCGCAGATTGCCCAACCCCATCACCCGCGCGATCACAACGCCAAAAGGGATCGACCCGATGAGATAGCCAAAAGCGGCCCAGAGGATCAGCAGCGCGGCGGATGTTTCGATCAAAGGCATAGGGGAACTTTCACTTTAGCATTCATAGACGCAGGCACCCGCGACGTAGGTTGCGCGCACTTTACCTTGCAAGCGCATCCCGTCAAACGGCGTGTTGCGCGATTTTGACCGCAGTGTGGCGCGGTCCATCACAAACGGGGCGTGCGCGTCAAAGATCACCAGGTCTGCAGGCGCGCCCGCGCTCAACCGTCCCGAGGGCAGGCCAAGCCGCTGCGCAGGGTTGAACGAGAGCGCGCGCCACAGTTGCGGCAGCGTAATCATGTCAGCGTGCCACAGGCGCAGGGCGGCGGGCAGCAGGGTCTCAAGGCCCACAGCGCCCGAGGCCGCGACCTCGAACGGCAGGCGTTTGCTTTCTTCGTCCTGCGGTGTGTGCATGGAGCAGACAATGTCGATCAGGCCGGACGCCACGGCCTGCACCATCGCCAGACGGTCGTCTTCGTCGCGTAGCGGCGGCTTTAGCTTGAAAAAGGTGCGGTAGTCCGCCACGTCGAAGGCGTTGAGCGTCAGGTGGTGGATGCCGATGCCCGCAGTCACGTCCAGCCCGTTGCGTTTGGCCCGTTGCAGCGCGGGCAGGGCGCGGACGGTGGTGATCTGGTCGGCGTGATAACGCGCGCCGGTCATTTCGACCAGCGCCATGTCACGGTCCAGCCCCATGCGTTCGGCCATGACCGACACGGCGGGCAGCCCGCGCAGCGAGGCGAATTTGCCTGATGTTACGGCGGCTCCCTTGCTCAGGACCGGCTCTTGCGGGTGGGCGATCACCAACGCGCCCAACCCTTTGGCGTAGGTCAGCGCGCGCGAAAATACCTTGGTATCGCTGACCACATGGTCGCAATCGGTGAAGGCCACTGCGCCCGCGTCCATCAAAAACCCGATCTCGGTCATTTCGCGACCCAGCCGCCCTTTGGTCAGCGCGGCCATGGACAGCACGTTCACCGGCGCGGCCTCGTTCGCGCGGCGGGTCACGAATTCGAGGGTTTCGGGATTGTCGATGGCGGGGGTTGTGTCGGGGCGGGTGACCATGGTCGTCACCCCGCCTGCCGCCGCAGCCAGTCCGGCAGAGCGATAGCTTTCCTTGTGCCGCTCGCCCGGTTCGCAAACCTTGACGCCCAGATCGACGATACCGGGGGCAAGGAACCGCCCCTTGCAGTCGATTATATCTCCCTTGGGGTTGGCGATGCCACCGGCGGTTACGGCGGTGATGGAACCGTCTTTTACGGTGACCGATCCGGTGGTGAGGGTTCCCGCTTCGGGGTCGATCAGTTCGGCGTTGATGAAATGCAGCGTCATGGCGTCTCTTTCTGGATCTGCCGCATGAGATGGAACACCTCTGAGGCATCGTCAATGCGGGTGAATTGCGGTGCGCGCAGCGGGAACGGGTGGCGAGGGGTGCGACCGCGTGCGCCAAAGGTCACGGTGCGCTGCCCGTCATAGGACAGATTTGTGCGCGCGCCGATCGGGAATTTGTGCAAGGCGCGTTTGTGCCACGGATAGGATAGCCCGATTATCGCGCGGCGGTTGGTGAGGGTGTAATAGCTGTGGCGGCGCGCCATCGTATCGCGCCCGAGCGCCCAAAGCACGAGGCCTGCGCCCGCCATGAAATGGATCAGGCCAAAGGCCCAGAACGCGCCGCCCGCGAGCCGTGCAATCCCCATCCAGACAAGCGCGAAACCGCTGAACAGCAGCCCGAACAGCAGCATGAAAAAATCCATTCGCGGCACTGCGAAACCCGTATCGGGCCTGCCTTGCCAGAGGATTTCCTCCTCCGGCTCAAGGATATCTTTCCACGGGTCGTCGTTCATGGGGTCAGGCCGTCGCGGGCATCCAGAATGCGCTGTGCGACCGCGCGCGGGCGCGCGATATAGGCCATGCGGACCCGCATTCCGCCTTTGAGATAGATCACCACGGTCCAGCCCGGCCTGACGCGGACCTGTGTGATGTCGGCAAGCGGAATCATGTTGTCGCCGTCGGGGCTGTGGTAGGTGATTGCGGTTTCATCAAGGCTCCAGCGGTCCTGCCGGATGCGTCGCCAGCGCAGCGGATCTTCGAACAGGATGTTATACGCCAGAGCCAGAACCGGCCCCGCATAAAGCACCTGCCATAGTCCCGTCAGGGCCCCGATGACCCACCCCGCCAACGCCATAAGCGCAAGCGTGATCGCGCCGACCAGCACCGTGCGGCGCAGAAACATCGACAGGGACGGGTGCCATGAGGGCCGCGCGGTGGTCATCCGGCCATCCAGACCATTCCGCCCGCCACGGCAAAGGCGACCAGCAGGGCGATCATGGCAATACGGCCTGACATTTTCGGATCGGGTTTGGGTTCTTTCACGTGAATATCCACCATAACAAAAGGAGAGTAACAATAACCGTCACCGCCACCATGGCGCTGCCGGTGCGCGAGCGCGGGGGGGCTTGTGGCGCTTCGGTCACGCCGGAATAGGGTTTGGCCGCCTCCGAAACGATGGGGACGGAGGCGCGGCTGCCGGGCCGTTCGGTGTAGGTGCCGATGAGCGTCAGATCGGGCGTCGGGCTCAGGGTGATGGCGTCTGTTTGCGCGACATTGGAGAACAGCACCAGCACATAGCCGTCAAGCGCCTCAAGCCGCCGTTTGTCGGTGTGGATGGCAACGGCGTACCCGTCGGTGAGATAACCGGCCAACCCGACACCCGCGAGATCGGACAGCGCGAAAAGCTCGAAGTTGCTGTCTGTGACCGGATGGGCCAACAGATCGGAGGCGATATGCGCTTTTGACTGCTGTTTAAGCGCCCGCGCCATCTGTGCCATCGGGCGCGAAACAGAGAAAACCCGGATGACGCCGGTTTCGGATTTCGGGATTTCAATCTTGGCCATGGCCGGTCATCCTTTTGGTAAGAACTTTCGCGTGAAAGCAGGCTTGGAAAACAATCGTCGAGGGGCGTTGCCTGATGTCATTCCCGGACCTGTTTAAGATTGCTTAACAGCTCCGGTGCGGTCTCAAGATAGTCAAACCCGAGCGTTTTGCCATTTTCGACGCGCAGGAAGCGCACGGAAGGAGGCGTTGTGGGCAGGGTTTGCGGCGCGATCATGGTGCTGTGCGGATAGGCTTTGGCGCGGGTGTTGTCGGTGTCGATCCGAAAGAAAAGCGCGCGGCGGTTGGTCAGCGCATAGCGCGTGGCGGCGTATGTGCGCAGTTGCGCGCGGGTGGCGCGCAGCGGGATCAGCACAAGGATACCGCACGCCGCCAGCAGCCACATTTCGCGCGAAGGGCCGTAGGTAAAGGCAATGCCAAGAGCCGCCGCAGCCAACCCCGCCGCCGCCATCGGGGCCGCGCCATAAAGCGGCCAGTTGCGCCAGTGCAGGCGTGGTTTAGGACGTCCCGCCCAAAGCAGTTGCTCGCCCGGCTCCAACACAGTGTCCCAAAAAGCCGCGCTGCTCATGACACCTCTGCGCGGCTTTTCGCCAGATTGCGGGCCAGCAGATCCATCGCGGCCATGCGCACGGCCACGCCCATTTCCACCTGATCCTGAATCACGCTGCGGTTGATGTCATCGGCCAGCGTACCGTCGATTTCAACACCACGGTTCATCGGGCCGGGGTGCATGACGATTGCGTCCGGCTTGGCATGGGATAATTTCTCTGCATCAAGGCCGTATCGGTGGTAATACTCCCTTTCGCTGGGGATAAACCCGCCATCCATGCGTTCTTTTTGCAAGCGGAGCATCATCACAACGTCGACGTCTTTCAGCCCCTCCTGCATGTTATCGAAGACTTCGACACCGAATTCCCCGATCTGCGCGGGCATCAGGGTGGGCGGTCCGATCAGGCGGATGCGGTTTTCCATCTTGCCGAGAAGCATGATGTTGGAGCGCGCAACGCGGCTGTGCGCGATATCGCCACAAATCGCGATGGAGAGACGGTGAAGCCGCCCCTTGGCGCGCCGGATCGTCAGGGCATCCAGCAGCGCCTGCGTGGGGTGTTCGTGGCGTCCGTCACCTGCGTTCAACACCGCGCAGTTGACCTTTTGTGCCAACAGATCGACCGCCCCCGATTGCGGATGACGCACAACCAGAAGATCGGGGTGCATCGCATTGAGGGTCATCGCCGTGTCGATCAGTGTCTCGCCCTTCTTGATCGAGGACGCCTGCATCGCCATGTTCATCACATCCGCGCCCAACCGCTTGCCGGCGATTTCAAAGCTTGCTTGGGTGCGGGTCGAGTTTTCGAAAAACATGTTGATCTGGGTCAGCCCCTGCAACGCATCGCCGTGTTTGTGCGGCTGGCGGTTGAGGTCGGCGTAGGTGTCGGCCAGATCAAGCAATGTCGTGATCTCGGTCGGGTGCAGCGGCTCTATACCAAGAAGGTGGCGGTGGGCGAAACTCATAGGGGGAACCTCTGCTGTTTGGGGTGTTATAGGGGTGCTGCGGGGGGGCGGCAAGAAGCGCTGCGGCGTGTTCATGTCATCGCCCATTTCGGTCCGCGCGCGGGCGGCGTAAGTTGGGGCATGGAATCAGTGGACTTTCACACGGCAAAGGCGCTGCTTGAATGGCAGATCGAACTGGGCGTCGATGAATGCATCGCGGATACGCCCGTCAACCGCTATGAGCTGCCCGACAAGTTGGCCAAGCCCGCGCGCGCGGATGCCAAGCCACATCTGACGCGCGGCCCTGTTGCCGAAGTGATGCGTGATGCGGTGGCCGAAGCGCAAAGCGCAGCGCAGGGGGCAGGCACGCTGGCGGAGTTGCGTGCCGCGATGGAGGCGTTTGATCTGTGCGATCTAAAGCGTGGTGCGCGCAATCTGGTGTTTTGCGATGGCATCGCGGGCGCGCCTGTAATGATCGTGGGCGAGGCGCCGGGGCGCGAGGAAGACCGGCTGGGCCGCCCGTTTGTCGGCGCGGCGGGGCAGCTTCTGGACAAGATGTTCGGCGCGATCGGCATGGGGCGCACAAATGCGGATGCGCCGGTTTACATCGCCAACACGCTGCCGTGGCGTCCGCCACAAAACCGCGATCCCAAGCCCGAAGAGATCGCGATGATGACGCCGTTCCTGAAGCGTCATATCGAACTGGCAAATCCCAAAGTGCTGGTGATCATGGGGAATTGGGCCTGCGTGGCTCTTCTGGGTAAGCGCGGGATCACGCGGTTGCGTGGCGATTGGACGCAGGCGGTGGACCGGCCCGCATTGCCGATGTGCCACCCGGCCTACCTGATGCGCATGCCCGAAGCGAAAAAGGATGCCTGGGCCGATTTGCTTTTGGTGAAAGCGGCGGTCGAGACGTGATTGATCCGGTGGTCTTGCTGGCGTTTGTACCGGCCGCACTGGCGCTGAATTTCACACCCGGCCCCGACATGATGCTGTGCCTTGCGCAGGGGATGCGGTCGGGCCGGCGTGCGGCATGGGCCGCAAGTGCGGGGGTCAGCGCGGGCGCTTTCGTGCATGTCACGGTTGCCGGTCTGGGCATGGGGGCGGTTGTTGCCGCGATCCCGCAGGCGTTCACCGTGATCCGCTGGATCGGTGTGGCCTATCTGGTGTATCTTGCGGTGCAGGCGGTGCGCGGTGGTGCGCTGAAAGCGGATGCAAAGGGGATGACCGCGGGTCGCGCCTTTCGCGCGGGGCTGTTTACAAACCTCAGCAATCTCAAGGTGATCTGGTTTGTGCTGGCGTTCATCCCGCAATTCGTGGTGCCCGAGGCGGGGCCGGTATTTATTCAGTTTCTGGCATTTGGTGCTATGATTGCGCTGGGCGGATTTGTGGTAAACGGCCTTGTGGGCGCATACGCAGGAACCCTGGGCCGCAAGCTGGTCCAGAGCAGCAAGGTTTTAGGCTATATAACAGGTAGCATCTATATGGCGCTGGCTGCGCGTATGGCCGTGATGGAGTGAGACGATGAGCAGAATCGACGAAAGCAAGGAATTTATCGCGGTGCGCATCGCAGTGCTGACGGTGTCGGACACGCGCGATCTGGGGCAGGACCGGTCGGGCGATGTGCTGGTCGGGCGGATAGGCGATGCGGGACATGTGCTGGCTGATCGCAAGATCATCCGCGACGAACGCAGCGAGATTGCCGACCAGTTGCGCGCATGGTGCGCCGATCCTGCGATTGATGTGGTGATCTCGACCGGTGGTACGGGCCTCACGGGGCGCGATGTCACAGTCGAGGCGCACCGCGATGTGTATGAAAAAGAGATGGATGCCTTTGGGACGGTCTTTACCATCGTGTCGATGCAAAAGATCGGCACCAGCGCGGTACAATCGCGCGCGACGGGCGGCGTGGCCAACGGCACCTATCTTTTTGCGCTGCCCGGCAGTCCGGGGGCGTGCAAGGATGCGTGGGACGAAATCCTGCAAAAGCAGCTTGATTACCGGCACCGGCCCTGCAATTTCGTCGAAATCCTGCCTCGTCTTAACGAGCACCAGCGCCGCAAGTGAGGCCTTGTGTCCCTTTTTTGCGCTGAAAAGGGACGGAAGTGGCGGGTCGCTGCGTATCACCTGAAATTGGTCGTTGCGCAGACAGCGCTATCTTACCTGCACAACACCTGAAGAGTGGATAGCCTATGCGTTTTCTGAGGCAAAGTATGATCGGCCTGTTTCTGGCGGCGGTGACGCTGGGGCTGTTGGTGTGGGCCGTGCAGATGGTGGGCAGCGCGGTGCAGACCCGCATGGCCGACACGCCCAATGTGCCGCCCGCGCGCGAGCGGGTTTTTACGGTGAACGTGGTACAGGCGCAGGTCGGCGGCGCGACGCCGGTGCTTGAAGGCTATGGAGAGATCGCAAGCCGCCGGATGCTTGAGTTGCGCGCGGCGGGCGGGGGCCGTGTGGTGGCATTGGCCCCTGGTTTCGAGGACGGCGGTGTCGTGGCGAAAGGCGACGTGTTGGTGCGGATTGATCCGGCGGATGCACAATCCGCTGTGGCGCGCGCGCAAAGCGATCTGGCAGATACGCAGGCCGAACAGCGCGATGCCGTGCGCGGGCTGGATCTGGCGCGCGACGAGCTGACGGCGGCGCAGGATCAGGCGGCGCTGCGCGAGCGCGCGTTCCAGCGACAGGTTGATCTGGCGGATCGCGGTGTCGGCACGACAGCGGCGACCGAAACAGCTGAACTGGCCGCCTCTGCCGCGCGTCAGGCGGTTCTGGCGCGCCGACAGATCGTGACGCAAGGCGAGGCGCGAATAGATCAGGCCGCGACCAGTGCGGCGCGCGCGCGCATCGCCGCAGACGAGGCGCAAAGGCGGCTTGACGATACGGTGCTGACTGCGCCTTTCGACGGGACGCTCGGCGCTCCGACAGTTGTCGAAGGGCGCCTGGTCAGCGCGAACGAGCGGCTGGCCGATCTGATTGACCCGGACGATCTTGAGGTATCGTTCCGCCTGTCCACGGCGCAATATGCGCGGCTTTTGGATACGCGGGGCAACATCGTGAAGGCGCAGGTTACGGTGACGCTGGATGTGGCGGGTGTTGATCTGGCGGCAACAGGGCGCGTCACGCGAACATCGGCGGCAGCGGGTGAAGGGCAGACGGGGCGTCTGGTTTTTGCGGCTCTCGGACAGGCGGCGGGGTTCAAGCCCGGCGATTTTGTGACCGTGCGTGTGCAGGAACCGGCGCTGGAAAATGTGATCCGGCTGCCTGCGTCGGCGGTGGACGCGACCGGCGCTGTTTTGCTGCTGGGTGCGCAAAACCGGCTTGAGGAGGCGCAGGTAGAGGTGGTGCGCCGTCAGGGCGACGACGTGTTGGTGCGCGGTGATATTGCGGGGCGCGATGTGATCGAGGCGCGCTCGCCCCTGTTGGGGGCAGGGATCGCCGTAAAGCCACTGCGCAGGGGCGATGACGCTGCGGAAGAGACGCAACCACAGATGCTGGAGCTGACCGAGGCGCGGCGCGCGCGACTTGTCGCATTTGTCGAAGGCAACAAGAGGATGCCGCAAGACGCCAAGGAGCGGGTTCTGGCGCAGTTGGCGGCGCCGATGGTCCCCGCCAGTACGGTAGCGCGGATCGAAGGCCGGATGGGCGGGTAACGGATGGTGCGTGATATCCCCAGACGGGCGCAGGGCATCTTGTCATATTTCACCCGCCACCGCACTGCGGCGAATCTTTTGCTGGTTCTGCTTTTGGTGTCGGGCATTGCTGCGGCCCCCAACATGCGCGCGCAGTTCTTTCCCGATGTGATTATCGACAACGTGAACGTGTCCACCGTTTGGCTTGGCGCGGGGGCCGAAGACGTGGACGAGGCGATCTCGCAGGTGCTGGAAACGGCATTGTTGGGCGTTGAAGGGGTTGAGGGATCGAAAAGTTCGTCGCGCGAAGGGGTCAGCGCGATCTCGCTTGAGTTCGAGCCGGGCTGGGACATGGCGCGCGCGGCTAATGACGTGCAAACAGCGGTCGATGCCGTTACCGGCCTGCCCGAAGAGGCAGAGGACACCGAAGTGCGGCGCGGCGCGTGGCGTGACCGCGTGACGGACGTGGTGATCACCGGCCCCGTGGCCCCCGCGCAATTGGGCCGCTTTGCCGATGAATTTGTCACCCGGCTGTTTGCTGCCGGGGTGACGCGCACCACGGTGCAAGGGGTTGCCGCCCCTCAAACGCTTGTCGAAGTGCCGTCCTCCAAGCTGATTGCCTATGACGTGACGATGGCGGAGATCGCCGCCGTCATCGCGGCGGAAGTGGACGCCGATCCGGCGGGGGACATCACCGGTGCCAACGTCCGTGTGCGCACCGGCACCGCCAAACGGACACCTCAGGAAATCGCGCAGATCACGCTGCGCTCCAACGCCGATGGGTCCAAGCTGCGGCTGGGGGATGTGGCGACGGTTCGGGCCGAGGGGGTGGACCGCGAGGTCGGATTTTTCGTCGGCGATGATCCGGCAATGAGCATCCGGGTGGACCGTGCGGACGGGGGCGATGCGATTGGTATCCAGCATTCGGTCGAACGGGTGGCGGCGCAGTTGCAGGCAAGCCTGCCCGCGAGCGTGACTGTCGAGCTGATCCGCACCCGCGCCGCCGAGATCACCGGCAGGCTCGATCTGCTCATTGAAAACGGGCTGATGGGGCTGGGCTTTGTGTTGGCGTTGTTGTTCCTGTTTCTCAATGCGCGCACGGCGTTCTGGGTTGCGGCGGGTATCCCCGTGGCGATGGGGGCCGCGATTGCGCTGATGTATCTGGGCGGGCTGACGATCAACATGATCTCGCTGTTCGGGTTGATCATCACCTTGGGGATTGTTGTCGATGACGCGATTGTCGTGGGGGAACATGCCGATCACGTCTATAAACTGGGCGGGGTAAGCGCTGCGGAAGCCGCCGAGCGGGCGGCGCAACGCATGGCGATGCCGGTTTTCGCGGCCACGCTCACCACTGTTATCGCGTTTTACGCTTTGGTTGTTGTGGGCGGGCGTTTCGGCAATCTGATCAGCGATGTGCCGTACACGGTGATTGCCGTTCTGTTGGCGTCGCTTGTCGAATGCTTCCTGATCCTGCCGCATCATATGCATCACGCGCTGGCCGCCGCTGGCAAACAACGCATCGCGACCAAAGGCAAATTTTTGGTCGGGGCGCTAACAAGCGGGGTGACGGCGATTGTGCTGGTCACCGGCGCGCTGTTCATTGCGGTCTATGGTTGGCTACGCCTGAGCGACGCGGCGTTGAGCGGCCTTTACGATACTGCGATGTCGGGGGCGTTGGTTGCGGTGATCGGGGGGGCGGTGACGTTCACCGGCTGGATGATCATTCGCCCCGCGCGGCGGCGTTCGGTGTTGGCTGGTCTTGCCCTTCATGGTATTGATTCACCTTCTGTGGTGGTCAACCGTGGTTTCGTCTGGGTGCGCGAGCGGCTGTTCCGCCCGTTTATGGCCGGAGTGATTGCGGCGCGGTATGTGGTGCTGGCGGGCGTTGTTGTCGTGCTGGCCTCACAGGTGGCGCTGTTCATCCGCGGCGATGTGCAATGGCGGTTCTTCAACGCCCCCGAACGGGGATCGGTGACCGGTAATTTCATCATGACCGAAGGCGCAAGCCGTGCCGATACGATGGCAATGATGCGCGAGATGCAGCGTGCAACAGATGCCGTGGCCGCACGGCTGGAGGCGGAGCATGGCCTCAATCCGCTTGATTATGTGATGGCGCAGATCGGCGCGAACTCGGGTTTCGGGTTGTCGGCAGCGGATGGCAAGGACGGTGATCTGCTCGGCGGTATTTCGATCGAGCTGATTGACGCCGATCTGCGGCCCTATTCCAGCTTTGCTTTTGTGGCGCAGTTGCAGGAAGAGGTGGTCAACCATCCGCTTGCCGAACTGGTCACGTTTCGGGGCTGGCGGTCGGGTCCGGGCGGTGATGCGCTAGATGTGCAGTTTTACGGGGCGGGTACGCAGACGCTGAAAAACGCGTCCCAGGCGCTTCAGGCGGCGTTGCTGCAATACCCCGAAGTGAGCGCCGTGCAGGATAATCTGGCCTATGACAAAGAAGAGTTGATCCTTGATCTGACGCCGCAGGGGCAGGCGTTGGGCTTTACCATTGACACGCTGGGCCGTGTGCTGCGCAACCGTCTGGGCGGGATTGAGGCGGCGACCTATCCCGACGGGCCGCGGTCTGCCGCGATCCGGGTGGAACTGCCCGAAGGCGAACTTTCGGCGGATTTTCTGGAGGTGACGCAGATGCGCACGCCTGCGGGAAACTATGTGGCGCTGGGCGATATTGTGAGCGTGGCGCAACGCACCGGCTTTAGCACCGTGCGCCGCGAAAACGGTATCCGTCTGATTTCGGTAACCGGCGACATTTCCGAAGATGACGCCGCGCGCGCCAGCGAAATCAACAAGGCGCTGACCGAGGACATCCTGCCGCGCATCGCCTCCGAGCAGCAGGTCGAATACCGCCTTGCCGGTCTAAGCGAGCAGGAAAGCGAATTTCTGACCGATGCGTTGACCGGGCTGATCCTGTGCCTGACGGGGATTTTTCTGGTGCTGGCGTGGGTGTTCGGCAGTTGGACGCGGCCCTTGGTGGTGATGGCGATCATTCCTTTCGGGCTGGTGGGGGCGATTTACGGGCACACTGTCTGGGAGGTGCCGTTAAGCATGTTCACGGTTGTAGGGCTGTTGGGCATGACGGGTATCATCATCAACGATTCCATCGTTCTGGTCACCACGATTGACGAATATGCCGCCGAACGCGGGTTGATCCCGTCGATCATCGACGGCGCGGCGGACCGGCTGCGCCCTGTCATGTTGACCACGCTGACAACCGTTCTGGGCATGGCACCGCTGCTGTTCGAGCGCAGCCAGCAGGCGCAGTTTCTCAAGCCGACGGTGATCACGCTGGTCTATGGATTGGGCTTCGGGATGCTGTTGGTGTTGCTGGTGGTGCCTGCACTTGTGGCCGCGCAGCATGACGTGTCGCGCCAGATCGCGGCGATGCGGCGCGGGATGCGCGCCCCTGCGGCGGGGCTGCGTCTGGGTCTTGGGGCGCTTTGGGTGCTGGTTCTGGGGTGGGGGGCGCTGACGCTGGGCTACGCGGCGTGGCACGGTGCGGTCCATCCGCTGTTTATCGCCGCGCTGCCGGTGTTTGCGGGCATGTCGGCTATGGCGGCGGGGCTGGTGTTATTTGTGGCGGGGACGGGTGTTCTAGTGTTTGTCGGGTATAGTGTCGGTGCTGTTGTCATGGTGATGCGCCAGCGCGCGACCTGAGTATCAACCCGGCGTGCAGCCCTTCAGGTCCACGGCACGGGACGTCCCCAGCACGGTAAAGCGCATCTTCGAGCGGTCGATGGCAAGGGGGGCCGCGCCGCCCGGAATCATTTCTGCCGTGGCTGAAAGCGTATTTCCGGCGCGAACGGTTGTAGTCTCCGACACCCAGACGTCCGGTCGGCCCGCTTCGATCACTACATATTCCTGCCCGCCGGTGTGCGCCACGCCGAGCTGTGCGGTGACCCTCAAACCATCCTTTGTGGGGGAGAGCGTGCACGTCACGCCGCTTGCACCGGCTTCTTGCGCGGACAGGGGACGTTCGGCCAAAGCGGCGGCAATGGCGGGGACAATTCTGGTGCTGCCGGCCTGCAACGTGGCGTCGAGATGCAGCGTTTCGGGCACGCAGATGTCGCGACACACGCCGATGTCCATCCGCAGATTAAGCGTGACTGGCGCGTCTTTGTCGGTGGGCGCGATGCTTAGGGGAATAACCACCTGTTCACTATAACCGATGGAGCGCATGCCGTTTTGTTCGAAGACCTCGGGCGCAGGCCAGCTTATGGCGACACCGGCAAGGTTGCGCGAGCCGTTCCACGTGAAGTCCGGCGGGATGCCCGCGTCACCGGGCGCACGCCAATATGTTTTCCAACCGGGCGCAAGGGTCAGCCGCACGGCGCTGATGCGGGTGCCGTCGGCCTGTTGCCAACCGGTGATGATTTCGCCCGAAACGGGCGTGCCAACACGATCACCCGCTCCGGCGGGGACGGCGCAGGCGCTAAGGGCGCAGGCAAGGAGCAGTTTTTTCATCATCTGTCCTGTTTGGCGGGCCAGACCTCATTTGCCAAGTCACATATCGGATAGGGATGTGACAGTGATGCAGGTTGCGGGCGCGGTGCCAGCTTGGCAAACTGGGGACATAGTGCAAACAGGGGTGGATTTATGGAACTGGCAGGACAGCTTTTGATCGCGATGCCGGGAATGGGCGATCCGCGCTTTATGCGGTCGGTGATCTTCATGTGTGCCTATTCCGACGCGGGCGGGATGGGGTTGATTGTGAATAAACCGGTGCGGGGCAAATCGCTTCGCGATGTGTTGGGGCAGTTGGATATGCCGGTTTCGGAACGGATCGGGCCCGTGCCTGTCTATTTCGGCGGGCCGGTCCAGACCGAGCGCGGATTCGTGTTGCATGCCGCCGAGCAGGACAACACGCGCTCTTCGTTGGAGGTTCCGGGCGAATTTGCGGTCACCGGCACACAGGATATTCTGCGCGATATCGGCACGGGCGCAGGACCGGAGCAGTATCTTTTCGGACTGGGGTATGCGGGATGGAGCGCCGGACAGCTTGACCGTGAAATCGCCGCGAACGGATGGCTGACAGCACCTGCAACGGCAGAATTGCTGTTCGAGACACCTGACAGTGACAAATGGGATGGCGCGCTGCGCAGTATCGGGATTGATCCGGTAAGCCTGTCAGCGGCGGCTGGGCGCGCCTGAGCCGTCAGCCGTCAGCCGCGCGGGGCAGCCGCGCGCGCCAACCGGTCGTTGATCGCCATGCCAAGGCCGGTCATCGGGATCGGTGCCACGGCAATCGGGCGGACGAGCGCATCAAGCTGGTGAAGATGCCCGAACAGGTTCGCCGCTGCTTGTGCCAGATCGCCGTCGGGCGACAGGTTTAGATCGCCGGTGATTTCCCCGAACCCGAGCAGCACCTCGTCCCCCTGTGCGCTTTGCGCATTGAGCCGCACGGCCCCCTGCGGCGCGTAGTGCGAGCCAAGCTGCCCCGGTGCGGTGATCTTGTCTGTTGCTGGTTGGCCAAGGCGCACCCCCAACAGCGATTCGATTTCAGCCGCAGGCAGACCGCCTGCGCGCAACAGCACGGGCGTGTCCTGTGCAAAGCCGATGATCGTGCTTTCAAGGCCCACGGGGCAGGGGCCGTCGTCCACGATGGCGGCGATTCTGCCGGACAACCCCTTTTGCACATGCGCGGCGGTGGTCGGGCTGATCCGGCCGGACGGGTTGGCGGATGGTGCGGCAACCGGCCCGTCGAAGGCGCGCAACAATTGCTGTGCGGTCGGGTGCGCAGGGACGCGCAGCGCCACCGTTGGATTGCCAGCGGTGACAAGCGGTGACAGACTGTGCTCCGCCGCCAAGGGCAGAACCAGCGTCAGCGGACCGGGCCAGAACGCCTTGGCCAACGCCTCGGCCTGCGCAGAAAACACAGCAAAGCGCCGCGCTGTGCGGATATCCGGCACATGCACGATCAGGGGATTAAAGCTGGGCCGTCCTTTTGCTTCGTAGATCGCAGCGACTGCGGCCCCCTGCCGCGCATCCGCACCAAGGCCGTACACGGTTTCGGTCGGAAATGCGACCAACCGGCCTGTGCGCAGAAGGTCTGCGGCATCGGCCAGACCGGCAGATGTCGGCGCGAGGTGTCGGGTGGGATCGGCCATGGCGGGCTCCTGAGGCTATGACGCCGCGTTTGGGTTGCACTTCGTACGCGCGCTCTGCATCCTGTCCGTAGAACGGTGGTGCAATAGCAGCATCGACGCCCCTGTGCCAGCGGGCATGATTTGACTCTAAGAGGAACCTTTATGCCGTATCGCGCACCTGTTGAAGACTACAATTTTCTGTTCGAGCATGTCGTCAAGCTTGAGGCTGTGCGCGGCACCGAACGTTTCGAAGAAGCGACCGATGACGTGACACGCGCCATTTTGACCGAAGCGGGCAAGCTGTGCGACACGGTGGTCGCGCCGTTGCAGCGCAACGGTGATCTCAACCCGGCCCGCCTTGAAAACGGTGTGGTGCGGACCTCGCCGGGGTTTGAAGAGGGTTTCAAGGCGATTGCCGAAGGCGGTTGGGTCGGTATGGCGGCTGACCCTGAATATGGCGGCATGGGGTTGCCGATGGCGCTGACGGCAGCCGTGGGCGACATGATGAGCGGCGCGTGCCTGTCGCTGCAACTGGCACCCTTGATGGGGCAGGGCCAGATCGAGGCGCTTGAGCATCACGCGAGCGATGCCATCAAAGACCTATACCTGCCCAAGCTGGTGTCGGGTGAATGGACCGGCACGATGAACCTGACAGAACCACAGGCGGGATCGGATGTGGGCGCGCTGACCTCCAAGGCCGAGGACAATGGCGACGGCACCTACCGGATCAGTGGCCAGAAGATTTTCATCACATGGGGTGATCACGATTTTGGCGGCAATGTGTGCCATCTGGTGCTTGCACGCCTGCCGGACGCGCCCGCAGGCACCAAAGGCATCAGCCTGTTTCTGGTGCCCAAGTTTATCCCTGACGCGGATGGTAACCTGGGCGCGCGCAATGGCGTGAATGTGGTCAGCCTTGAGCACAAGTTGGGCATTCATGGCTCTCCTACCTGCGTTCTGGAATACGCAGACGCGACCGGTTGGCTGGTGGGCGCGGAGCAGGGCGGCATGGCGGCGATGTTCACCATGATGAACAACGCACGTCTGGGTGTAGGGTGTCAGGGCATCGGCATTGCCGAAGGCGCTTATCAGCACGCACTGGCCTATGCGCAGGACCGCAAACAGGGCAAAACGCAGGACGCATCAAGCAAGGGCTCCATCCTTGGTCACGCGGATGTGCGCCGGATGTTGACCTCCATGAAAGCCGATATTTTTGCCGCCCGCGCCATCGCGGCGAGCAATGCCGTGGCCATCGATATGGCGACAGCAACCGGTGACAAGGTTTGGAAAGCGCGCGCCGCGCTGTTGACCCCGATCACCAAGGCGTTCGGAACCGACACTGGTATCGCGGTGGCGGACACCGGCATTCAGGTGCATGGCGGGATGGGCTTCATCGAGGAAACAGGGGCGGCGCAATATGCCCGCGACGTGCGCGTCACGGCGATTTACGAAGGCACCAACGGGATTCAGGCGATGGATCTGGTGGCCCGCAAAATGATGGACGGTGGCGAGGCGGCGATGGCGCTGTTCGACGAGATCGAGACGGATGTGGAGACGGCCAAAGAGGTCTTTCCAGAGATGGCCAAAGACGTCTGGGAGGCCGTAGAAAGCCTGCGCGAGGCGACCGAATGGCTGGTGGCGCAGACCGACATGCAGGAACGCTTTGCGGGGGCCGTGCCTTACCTGCGTGCCTTTGCCCGCATTTTGGGGGGCCACTTGCACCTCAAGGCGGCGATGGCGGATCAGGGGGGGGCGCGCGAAAAGCTGGCGCGCTTTTATATCCAGCGGATGCTGCCGGAATATGCGGCGCTGTTGGCCCACGCACAGGCGGGTGCCAAAGATCTTTATGCGCTCACCCCTGACGAGTTGGAGGCATAATGGCGGATATTGCGCCCGTTGGGCTCCGCTATCCGTGGGACACGCCGCCCGAAGGCGCCGAAGCGATCGAGGTCGCGCCGGGCGTTTTGTGGCTTAGGCTGGCGTTGCCGATGAAACTGGATCACGTCAATGTCTATGCGTTCGACGAAGGCGACAGCTGGACCATTATCGACACCGGTTTTGCCTCGGGTGAATCCAAAAAGGCGTGGACACAGATCATGGCGGGCCCGTTACAGGGCAAGCCGGTCTCGCGCGTGGTCGTCACGCACCACCACCCCGATCACATCGGGCTGGCGGGCTGGTTCCAGACGGAGCATGGCGCGGAACTGGTGACGACGCGGACGGCATGGCTGACCGCGCGGATGCTGACGCTGGATCCGCATGACGTACCGAACGCCGAATCGCTGGCATTCTATCGCTCTGCGGGCATGGATAGCGAAATCTACGACAAGCGTGCGGGCGAGCGCCCGTTCAACTTTGCCGATATTGTCGCGCCGCTGCCGCTTGGCTTTACGCGCATCAAACAAGACGATGTGATCGAAATAGGCGGACGGACGTGGGACATCCACATGGGCAACGGCCACGCGCCCGAACACGCGACCTTCTGGAGCCGCGACGACAATCTGGTGATTGCGGGCGATCAGATACTGTCCTCGATCAGCCCCAACGTGGGCGTCCACGCGACCGAACCGATGGCGGATCCTATCGGTGAATGGCTGGAGGCCTGCGAACGGCTTGCGCCCATGGGCCGCGAAGATCATCTGGTGCTGGGCGGTCACAAGCTGCCATTTACCGGCCTGCCGACACGCATGCGGCAACTGATCGACAGCCACCACGGCGCGCTTAAACGGCTGTTGGCGTATATCGACACGCCCAAAGCCGCCGGAGAGGTTTTCCCGCCCCTGTTCAAACGCAAGATCGGGGAGGGCGAATATGGTCTCGCGCTGGTTGAAGCTTTTGCGCATTTGAGCCATCTTCATCAGACGGGCCTTGCCAGTCGCACACGGCGTGAGGATGGTGCTTGGCTTTTTCAACGCGAAGGATGAGCCATGGGTGACCTGATCGCAACCGCCGCCGAGGCACACGAGGCAGATGCGATGCCGCGTGTGTACGAGGTCCACACCGACCCGGATGCCAAATGCGCGCAGGACAGTCCGATGCCCGAAGGCATCGCAAACAAACCTGTTGCGCAGAAATCTCCGGCGCAATGGGCTTACGAGCGCACAGTGATGTACCTCAAGAAATTCGAAGAATCTCTCGACGAGAATCAGGAGATCGCTATGGGCTTTGCGGGCGCGGATGCGGGGGTGCTGAAGATCGAGGGGATGGGGTACTTCGACCCCGACATCGTGACGTTCTATGGCTCGGATGCGAATGGGAGCAAGATGCAGCTGGTCCAACATGTCAGCCAGCTGAGTGTTGTGCTGCGCGCCGCGCCCAAAGCGGTCAAGACAGCCGCGCCCAACCGCATCGGGTTCAAGCTGGTTGATCAGCTTGCCAAGGATGATACCTGACGCCGTGATCTGCCGCCCCTGTCAAAACCAGCGTGACAGAGGCTGTGAAATGCCGTAATCAACGGCCAACACTACCCGTTTTTAAAGAAAAGGACGCCCCATGGCAGAGCATGAACATGGCACGATGAACACCCAGGTGCAGGAAAAGACCTTTGACGGGTTCATCAAAATCATGAGCCGCGCGGCCATTGTATTTATTGTCATTCTGGTGTTTTTGGCGATTTTCGCCCGCTAAGACAGGACCGGGGCCGCGCTATGATAAAGTCTTTTGTGGCGCTTGCCCTTGCGGGTGCGCTCCTTGTCGGGTGTGCCGAAAAGGGCAAGGAATCAACATCCGAGCAGATCGCGGCGAGCGTCTACCGGCCTGCGGGTCCGCCCTCGATAACGGTGATCACGATGGTGAACAATCGCACCGGTGCCGGCGCGCATTCGGCTCTTTTGATCAACGCAAGCCAGTCTGTCCTGTTCGATCCCGCAGGATCTTTCGAGCACGAGCGCGTGCCCGAACGTGGTGATGTTCTGTACGGGATGACACCGTCATGGGTGCGGTCCTATAAATCCGCCCATGCGCGCGAGACCTTTCACGTTGTATCGCAGGAAATTCCGCTGAGCGCTGCGCAGGCGGAGCGGGCGCTGCAACTGGTGCAGGCGAATGGCGCCGTGCCCAGTGCGATGTGCGCCAATGCCACCTCTGGCATCTTGCGTCAGGTGCCGGGATTTCAGAACATCCGGCAGAGCTTTTATCCGCTCAAGCTGATGGACCAGATCGAGCAGATGCCGAATGTTACAACAACCCGTCTCTACGAAAACGACAGTGGTAATGTGCGCGACGGGGTCGCCGGTTAACCCATCAGATAAAGCAGGCCATAAAGCGTGCCTGCGCCGCTGAGAATAGCCAGGATCACATTGCGCGTGACCAGCCCGACACCCAGCGTGACAACCGCAGCCGCCGCGCGCGGAATATCGAAAACACCGTCGGTCGCTGCGGGCCAAACCACCTGTGGCGCTACCAGCGCGGGCAGGATCGCAACGGCGGTATAGCGCAGATGCCGCAACAGCCATGGCGGCATGGCCCGATCACCAATCAGACCGGTAAAGACAAACCGCAAGCCAAAGCTGCCGAGCCCCAGAAGGATGATAACGGTCCAAAGCGTGCCTGTGCCGATATCTGTCATATTGCAACCCCGCGCCGTTCCAACCAAAGCTCTGTCTGTGCGCCCGCCATCATACCCGCGATGCCCGCCACGATCAGCCCCAGCGAATAGGGCAAGATTGCCGCAGGAAGGCTTACGCCAACCGCCACAAGTGCCGCCACCAGATGCGCCGGCGTGCGGAACATCGGCGCAATCATCGCCAGAAAGGCGATGGGAATCGCGAAATCAAGCGCCCAGCTTTCGGGTATGCGCGCGCCTGCCAGCGCCCCGACCAGCGTGAAAATATACCACAGCGGCACAATCGGCGTCACCGCGCCGAGAAAGAACGCGACCCGTTGCGGCACGCTCATCTGCGGTTCCGCCTCGAATCTGGATATGCCGACCACATAGGTCTGGTCAATCGTGAGATAGGCGCACAACGCGCGCTGCCACAGGGGCGCGGCACCGATGTAGGGGGTGAATGACGCTGAATACATGGCCATGCGCAAGTTAACCGCCAACGCCGAGAGCAGCACAATCGCCGTTGGCGCGTTTTCCTGCATGAGTTGAAGGGCGGTAAACTGTGCCGCTCCCGCGATCACAACAATCGAGAAGGCCATCGTTTCGACCAGATCAAGGCCCGCCTCGGTTGCGAGAACCCCGAACAGCGCCGCGAAGGGGACAACCACCAGAATGAACGGGCTGCTGGCAATAATGCCCTGTCGGTAGTAGTTTTTGCGGGTGGTGATGTTCATCTGATACGCCTAGCTTGATGGCCAAGGCCTAACGGTTTGCAGGAGGGTATGCAATTGGCACAAAACGATGATCTGTCCGGCTATCTGATCGCGCCCGATCCGCAGGCAGAGCGGCTGACGCGGTCCGTCACGGGGCGCGATCACACGGGCGCACAAACGCAGATCCGGGTGGTCGAAGAGCGCCCTTTGACGATATTCCTGAACACTCAGGAGATCGTGACCGCGATGACCATCGGAGACTATCCCGAATATCTGGCGCTGGGATTTCTGCGCAATCAGGGGATGCTGCGCGCGCAGGACGAGATTACGCGCGTCGATTATGATGAAGAGCTTGAGACGGTTGTGGTGCGCACCGCGCGCGCGACCGATTACGAGGACAAGATGCGCCGCAAGACCCGCACCAGCGGTTGTGCGGTCGGCACGGTTTTTGGCGATATGATGGAGGGGCTTGATACGGTTGTGCTGCCGCAGACGCCTGTGCGCACCTCGTGGCTTTACGCGCTGTCGGCCAAAATCAACCGCACACCAAGCCTTTATCTTGAGGCAGGTGCCATCCACGGCACGGTGTTGTGTCACGGCGACCGTCCGCTGGTTTATATGGAAGATGTGGGGCGTCACAACGCGGTTGATAAAATCGCGGGCTGGATGTTGTCGACCGGCGCAACGGCGGACGATAAAATCATGTATACGACGGGGCGACTGACCTCGGAAATGGTGATCAAGACGGCAATGATGGGCATTCCCGTGCTTGCCTCGCGCTCGGGATTTACCGCGTGGGGCGTGGAGATCGCACAGCAGGTCGGGCTGACGTTGATTGGCCGGATGAAAGGCAAGCGGTTCATCTGTCTAAGCGGCGAGGGGCGGCTGATCCGCGATGCGGACCCTGACGGCGTTGCCGACGAAAGCGCGCGCGTGGGCCGCAAGGGGGCGCTATGACGGGGGAGGTATCACGATGAAGCAACCTTTGGGCGTTATCCTTGCAGGCGGACAGGCAACCCGTATGGGCGGCGGTGACAAGGGGTTGCGGATGTTGGGCGGTCAATCGCTCCTGGCGCGGGTGATCGACCGGCTTGAGCCGCAGGTGGCCGGTGTCGCCCTGAATGCCAATGGTGACCCTGCGCGCTTTGCTGGGCTTGGGTTGCCGGTGCTGGCCGATAGTGTCGCGGGGTTTGTGGGGCCGCTGGCCGGGGTGCTGGCGGGGCTGGATTGGGCGGCGTCACAAGGGGCCGATACCATCGTCACGGCGGCGGCGGATACACCGTTTTTCCCGTGCGATCTGGTGCCGCAGCTGTTGCTGGCCGCCGAAGGGATGAACCATCCGCTTGTACTTGCCACCACACCGGATGCCAAACGCGGGCGCGCGCGCCATCCCACGTTCGGCCTGTGGCCCGTGGCCCTGCGCGAAGATCTGCGCGCGGCTCTTGCGGGCGGGTTGCGCAAGGTTGTGTTGTGGACGGACGCGCACGGCGGACGCGAGGCGCTGTTTGCGCAGGAGGCGGCCTTTTTCAACGTCAACACACCCGAAGATCTGGTGCAGGCGGAGGCGATGCTATGAGGCTTTACGGTGTTGTTGGCTGGAAGAATGCGGGCAAAACGGGTCTGATGGAGCGGCTGGTGCGTGAGATCACGGCGCGCGGTTTCACGGTGTCTACCGTCAAACACGCGCATCACAGCTTTGACGTGGATCATCCCGGCAAGGACAGTTACCGCCACCGGCAAGCGGGCGCGTCCGAGGTGCTGTTGGCATCGCACAGCCGCATTGCACTGATGCAAGAGCTGCGCGATGCGCCGGAACCGCCGTTGGCAGCGTTGTTGACGCGCCTGTCGCCCGTCGATCTGGTGCTGGTTGAGGGGTACAAACGCGATGCGCACCCCAAGATAGAAGCGCATCGCGCGGTTACCGGCAATCCGCTGATCGCCCCCGACGATCCAACCGTGCGCGCGGTGGCGAGTGATACGCCGATGACGCTTGAGCGGCCTGTTTTTGATCTGGACGATACGAAAGCGATCGCTCGTTTCATTCTGGCGGAGGTAGGGTTGTGAGTCGCTTTGATACGGTTGTTATTGTTGACTGGTCTGGCGGAAATGACCGTGGTCCGCACCCCAAGGCGGATGCCATCTGGGCCGCCGTCAATCGCGGTGGTGCGGCTGATGCGCCTGTTTATCTACGCAATCGGCAGGTGGCTGAGGATTGGTTGGCCGGTTTGTTCGCGGCTGAGCTTGCCGCCGGGCGGCGGGTCTTTGCGGGGTTCGATTTCCCGTTCGCCTATCCGAAGGGGTTTTGCGAGGCGCTGACGGGCGGGCAGGATCCGCTTGTGCTGTGGGACTGGTTCGAGGCGCGAATCGAGGATTCGGCCAAGGCGAACAACCGTTTCGATATTGCCGGAGAAGTTAACCGTCTGTTTAAGGGGTGCGGGCCATTCTGGGGCAACGGGTTGGACCGCGACATTGCCGGTTTGCCGCGTCGCAAGGACGGGTATCACAATCCGTTTGCGGATCGGCGTGCCTGCGAAACGCAGGCCAAGGGCGCATTCACCTGCTGGCAGATGTCGGGGGCGGGTTCGGTTGGATCGCAGGTGTTCATGGGGCTGCCGGTGCTGGCGCGCTTGCGCCGCCGCTTTGCCGGGCAACTAGCCGTCTGGCCGTTCGAGCCGCTGACGCCGCAGATTGCAGTGGTCGAGGTCTGGCCAAGCCTGACCGTTGGACCAGCCCCTGAAGGGTGGATCAAGGACCAGTGGCAGGTCAGCGAAATGGCCCGCCAGATTGGGGGTCTGATGCCCGAGCAGGTGGACGCCATGCTCGACGTGGACGCGCCGGAGGAGGGCGGGATATTCGGCCTTGGTCATGAGGCGGTTTTGAAAGCCGAAGCGGCGCCCTTGCGCAACGATTGCTTTGCCTTGCCGCACGGGGTGCATTGGACGCCCGTTGACGAGGCATTGGACCGGCTGCGCCAGCAACTCACACCCGTGACGGGCATGGAAACGGTGCCTCTGGCCGCCGCCGCAGGGCGCATCGCGGCGCAGGGTGTCTTTGCCCCACGGGCCAACCCGCCGCTGCCTAACACGGCGGTGGACGGGTATGGTTTTGCGGGGGCGCGCGGCGCGGGGATGCACCGGCTCCCCCTTGTTGCAGGGCGCGCCGCAGCCGGTGACGCGCCGGGAGCGGTGCCTGCGGGCTATGCGATCCGTGTGCTGACAGGGGCGGCTCTGCCCGAGGGCGTGGATACGGTGATTTTGCAGGAAGACGTAAAGGTCGGTGCGGATTACATCGCATTCAACGGCGCGGTCAAAGAAGGGGCAAACACCCGGCGCGCAGGCGAAGATGTGGCGGCGGGTGATCCGGTGTTGCGCGCGGGGCGGGTGATTACGACGGCTGATCTGGCGCTGTTGGCCGCGACGGGTGTGGCGGGCGTCATGGTGCGAAAGCGGTTGCGCGTCGGCGTGCTATCGACGGGGGATGAACTGGTTGAGGTAGGAGAGGCCGCCGGCACGGGGCAGATTTATGATGCCAACCGGCCGATGTTGTTGGCAATGGTGGCGCAGTTCGGGCATCTGCCCGTCGATCTGGGACGCGCGCCGGATGACCGTGCAGCGTTGCGTGCGATGCTGGATGGTGCAGTAGGTAACGTGGACGCGATCATAACGAGCGGCGGTGCATCGGCGGGGGACGAGGATCATGTATCTGCCCTGCTGGGCGAGGCGGGGGCAATGACCATATGGCGTATCGCGGTAAAGCCGGGCCGCCCGCTGGCGCTGGGATTGTGGGAGGGTGTGCCTGTCTTTGGCTTGCCGGGTAATCCTGTGGCGGCGATGGTGTGCACGTTGGTTTTCGCACGTCCTGCGCTGGCGCAACTCGCGGGGGCTGCATGGGCTGTGCCGCAAGCGTTTGATGTGCCGGCGGCCTTCGCCAAGCGCAAAAAAGCGGGACGGCGCGAATACCTGCGCGCGCGTATTGTGGAGGGCCGCGCAGAGGTGTTTGGATCGGAAGGTTCGGGGCGGATCAGCGGGCTGAGTTGGGCCGAGGGGTTGGTTGAACTGGACGAAGGTGCGCGCGACATCGGGTATGGTGATGCGGTGCGATACATTCCTTTTGGCAGTTTCGGGTTGGGGTGAAGTTACTCTGGCGGCGGTTTGTTTGGCTGGTTGCGGGATTGAGTTTATTGGCCAAATGAAGCGCGGGACCGGCGTGCACCATCTTGCTGGCGGCGCTGGATTTGAGGGGCTAGTCGAAGGTGCCTGCGACGCGACCCAATAGCATGAAGGCGCGCGCGGTGCGGGTATCGGCGAGGGCTGAAATTTCGGTATCTGTCGCGATTTTCTCGAAATCGGCGAAGAGTTTGTCAAACCGGCGCAGAAAGTGGTGTGCCGCATCGCGAAAGATCGGGTCTTGTTTCATCCGGCCTGCTGTCAACGCCAGCGAGGAGCGGTCGCGAATGCCGCCAAGTGCGGCAATCGGACGGCCCCGCGCGCCCTGGCCGAAGGTGCGCCACACTTCTGGGCGGGCGCGGTCGGGGTGCAGGTCATCCATGTAGATGCCGTCCTGGCTGAGCAGGGTGAGCACGTCTTGGGCGGCTTGAATAAGTTGTGCCGCGTTGCGGTCTTTGAGGGCGCGGCGCAGGGCGGCGAAGCCTTCGGTATCCTCTGCCGTTTCGGGGAAGTTCAGGGCGCGGATCAGGTCGTCACTTTCGACCGGGGGGATCATATCCCCGCTTTGTGTGCCGAGGGCGAGCACGGATTGCTCTTGCGCTGCGGGGGGAGGCGCGAGCGGCTTTGGTTTGCGCTGCACCTCGTCGCGGCGGGTGGAAAAGGTGGCCAGCGCACTTTCTGTCTTGCGGGTGGCTGCGGCAATTTCATCAAGCTTGCGGGTGACGGATGGCTCGGAATTGAATGCGCCGCCCTGTTGCTGTGCGATATAGGCCTGCCGGATCGCATCAATGGCGGCCTGCAAACGCTGGCTTTCCTCGCGCATTACGCGGCTGGCGCGCGCGGCGGTGGCGGCAACCCAGATCATCGCGACCGGCATGAACACCGCCAGCATTGTCATGAGAAAGCGCAGCCCGTCCTGATCATCGGGACCGGGCGCGCGCGGAATTGCGACAAAGAAAATGATACAGCCCAACAGCCACACCGCAGACAGCGCGACAGCGGCGATTTCAATGCCGGTAACGCCGGCAGGGCGCGCCTTGTCGTAGATGCCCAACGGCGTGGGCCGCGCCGGGCCCGAGCGCGATTGGCCACGGTTGCCCATGGCAGGCTTGGCCGCGTTCGGGCTGTTGCGGGTCGGCTCCGGCACGGGAGTATCAGTCATGGCGCCGGCTCCAATCAGGCGTAGACGATCTTGAGAACCTCATAGGATTTCTCGCCTCCCGGTGTGCGAACCTCGACGCTGTCGCCTTCTTCCTTGCCGATCAGCGCGCGGGCGATGGGGGATTTGATATTGAGCAGCCCGTTCTCGATCCTGGCCTCGTATTCGCCCACGATCTGATAGGTTTTCTCTTCGTCGGTATCTTCGTCCACCAGCGTCACTTTGGCACCGAATTTGATCGCGCCTGACAGCTTGGCCGGATCAATTACATCGGCGAGCGAAATCGCCCCTTCGAGTTCTTTGACCCGCCCTTCGATAAAGGACTGTTTTTCCTTGGCTGAATGGTACTCGGCGTTTTCCGACAGATCGCCATGCTCGCGCGCTTCTGCAATCGCCTTAATGATCGCAGGGCGTTCGACAGTTTTGAGGTGCTTGAGTTCGGTCTCAAGGGCCGTGTGACCGGCGCGGGTCATCGGGATTTTTTCCATGGCGTCTGGTCCGTGATACTAAGGCGCGCCCCGAAAAGGCCATCGGGGCGCGCGTTTCTACTACCCGTTACCTGACCCAACTTGACCGCCAAATGCAAGAGGATAAGGCGGCGTGCGCTGGCGGTGTTTTGCCTAGGCGCGGGGTCGGTCGTATTGGACAACCTCGTATTCGATGCCGTCATCGTCGTGGAAATAAAAGCGGCGTCCGGGCTCGTAGTCCTGATGGTTGCCGGTTTCGAACCCGTGGGCGTTGATCGCTTTCTCTGACGCGTCAAGATCGTCAACCACCACGCCAATGTGATTGAGGCTGCCGGTTCGAAAAGGCGGCTCGGCTGCGGCTTTTGACCCGCCTTCCGGTGCGTAGATCGCCAGATATTGCTGCGCCGTTCCGACATGCACGGTGTATCCCCCGGCAAGGGCGGCCCCCTGCCAGCGGACATGCCAGCCAAAGAGGTTTTCCATCCAGGCGGCGGTCGCTTTAAGGTCGCAGACGGTCAAATCCGCGTGTTCAAGGTGCGCTGTCATCGGAGGATTCCTTTTGTTGCTTTGTGAAGCTGTACTCTGGATGGTAATTGCTGAACCTAACTTAAGGTCAAGTTTTTGTTGCGGGGGGCAAGTGATGGTGAGTGACGGGATGCCGATTGGCGCGCTGGCGGCGCGCACCGGGCTCGCGGTGTCCGCAATCCGCTATTACGAGGCGCAGGGGCTGATCAAACCGTGGCGCAATGCGGGCGGGCAGCGGCGGTTCGCGCGCGCCGATTTGCGACGGCTGAGTTTTATCATGATCGCGCAGCAATTCGGTTCCACCCTGCCGCAAATCCGCTCACAGCTTGATGCGTTGCCCGGCGGACGCCCGCCGACCAAAGCGGACTGGACCCGTCTGAGTACCGGTTTTCGCGCGGCACTTGATGCGCGCATCGAGACGTTGACGCGGCTGCGCGATAATCTGGACGGCTGTATCGGCTGCGGATGTCTGAGCCTCGAGAGTTGCGCGCTGTATAATCCGCGCGACGCAGCCGCCGCCAAAGGGCAGGGGTCACGGTATCTGATGGGGGACGGGCCTGCGTAAAGCGGTTCTTGATCAGGTCCGTTTCCCTTGCAGCGACAATTTTAACGCACCGTTGTGATTGCAAAGAAGGGCCGCGTTCGTTATTTCGGGTGAAACGGTTTTCACCCGAAGGGAGCGCCTGTTATGGCTGAGATTGAACGCGAAGCGATGGAATATGACGTTGTAATCGTGGGCGCGGGTCCCGCGGGCCTGTCTGCTGCGATCCGGCTGAAACAGCTAGATGCGGATTGCAATGTTGTTGTGCTGGAAAAAGGCTCCGAAGTGGGGGCGCACATCCTGTCGGGTGCTGTGCTTGATCCTTGCGGTCTTGATGCGCTGATCCCCGACTGGAAGGAAAAAGGCGCGCCGCTGACGGTGCCTGTGGTCGAGGACAACTTTTACATGCTGGGCGAATCCGGCGAAGTCCGTGTGCCCAACTTTCCCATGCCGCCGCTAATGAACAACCACGGCAATTACGTCGTCTCGATGGGCAACGTCTGCCGCTGGATGGCAGAGCAGGCCGAGGAGCTGGGCGTTGAAATCTTTCCCGGCATGGCATGTTCCGAGCTGGTTTACGGCGACAAGGGCGAGGTCAAAGGCGTGGTGGCCGGTGAATTCGGTATCAGCGCGGACGGCAGCAAGGGCGACGGTTATGAGCCGGGCATGGAATTGCACGGCAAATATGTATTCCTGTCCGAAGGCGTGCGCGGCTCGCTTTCCAAGCAGGTGATTGCCAAATACGATCTTGAAAAAGGCAAGGAGCCGCAGAAATACGGCCTTGGCATGAAAGAGATCTGGGAAATTGATCCGGCCAAGCACAAGGAAGGCTCGGTCACGCATACGATGGGCTGGCCTTTGGGTAAGAACGCGGGCGGCGGATCATTTATATATCACCTTGATAATAATCAGGTTTATGTGGGTTTCGTGGTTCATTTGGGCTATAAAAACCCGTATGTTTTCCCCTATATGGAATTCCAGCGGTTCAAGCATCACCCGATGGTTTCCGAACTGTTGAAAGGTGGCAAGCGCGTGGCGTACGGTGCGCGTGCAATCACCGAAGGCGGTTATCAGTCGATGCCCAAGATGGTGGCGCCCGGTGTGGCGCTGCTGGGGTGTTCTGTTGGTATGGTGAACGTGCCGCGCATCAAGGGAAACCATAACGCGATGCTGTCAGGCAAGGCCGCAGCCGAAGCCGCCTATGCCGCGATTCAGGACGGCCGCGCGGGGGATGAGTTGCCCGAATACGAAAAAGACGTGCGCGAGGGTGCCATCGGCAAAGACCTGTGGAAGGTCCGCAACGTCAAGCCGCTGTGGTCAAAGTTCGGCCTTACGGTGTCGCTGGCGGTTGGCGGATTCGACATGTGGTGCAACACGTTGTTCGGCGGCTCGATCATGGGCACGTTGGGGCACGGAAAATCCGACGCCGAAGCGACCGAAGAAGCCTCCAAGCACAAAAAGATCGACTATCCCAAGCCGGATGGCAAGCTGAGCTTTGATCGCCTGACCAACGTCGCGTTCTCGTTCACCAACCACGAGGAAAACCAGCCTGCGCATCTGACGCTGAAGGACGACAGCGTGCCTGTGGGCGTCAACCTGCCGAAATACGCAGGACCATCGGCGCGTTACTGTCCGGCGGGCGTGTACGAATTCGTTGAAGAAGACGGCAAAGACCCGCGCTTTGTCATCAACTTCCAGAACTGCGTTCACTGCAAGACCTGCGACATCAAAGATCCGACACAGAATATCGTCTGGACCACACCGCAGGGCGGCGACGGGCCGAATTATCCGAATATGTGATCGTTTTGTAGGAAATCGTGATTTTCAGCGATGAATGGTGATGTCTTGAATACCGCAGCAAGTAAAATTGCTGCGGTATTATTTTTTTGGTTCAGATCGTCTGCCCGATGGGACGGCGCAGGGCGATACGTTCGCACCGGGCCTTTTACGCTCGCAAAACTTTGAACGATTATAGCGGTCTCCCGCCGATATGTGCGGGGGGCTGGCATTGCGTGTTTTCGCAAACATGTTAGCTTGCAACCAACTCCATAAAGGCCGAGCACATGCGTTTTTTCCTCAGTACCGTTTCCGCACTG
Source organism: uncultured Sulfitobacter sp. (assembly GCA_947502265.1). Classification (GTDB taxonomy): domain Bacteria; phylum Pseudomonadota; class Alphaproteobacteria; order Rhodobacterales; family Rhodobacteraceae; genus Sulfitobacter. The sequence goes on along the minus strand of CANMZB010000004.1, from coordinate 75,251 downwards.
ACCCTTGGGTTGAGCCTTGCCGTGAGCCTTCCCGCGCAAGCGAATTCATTGGCGGGGGCCTATCTGGCGGGTCGCAATGCGGCGGTGCGCAATGATTACGCCATAGCGGCGCAGTATTTCAGCCAGGCGCTGGCGCGTGATCCGGGGAATGCGGGGCTGATGGAGGATGCTACGCTTGCGTATCTGGCGCTGGGTAATATCCGGCAGGCGCTGCCGCTGGCCCGCGCAATTGTCGATCTGGGCCAGCGATCTCAGCCGGCGCGGATGGCCATTACGGCGGGGCTGGTCGATGAGAAAAATTATGCCGCTCTTGCCGCGCGCGAGGTGGAAACCGATGGAATCAGCCCTTGGGTGGACGGGCTGGTCAGGGCGTGGGCATTGATTGGCGCCGATGAGGTGGATGCCGGTCTTGCGCAGTTCGACGGGATTTCGGACGAGTCGGGAATGAAGGGGATTGTGAGCTATCACAAGGCGCTCGCGCTGGCGACTTTGGGGCGTTACGGCGAGGCCGAGGCACTTTTCGAGGCGGACGCACCGGGGGCTGCGGCACGAACGCGGCGCGGCGTGCTTGCGCGGGCTGAAATACTGTCGCAACTGGGGCGCAACGAAGATGCGTTAAAGGAAATCCGCGACACTTTTGCAGGCTCGACCGACTCTGAGCTCGATGCGCTGATTGCGGTGCTGGAAGCCGGCGAAACATTGCCGTTTACCCAAGCGCCCACCGTGCGCGCAGGCTTGGCAGAGGTGTTTTATACGTTTGCGGCTTTGCTGCGCGCCGAACAATCGAATGATTATTACACGCTGCTTTACGCCCGCGTGGCCCGGCACCTGCGCCCCGATCATATTGACGCGCTGTTGCTCACGGCAACCCTGCTTGAGGACCTGGGCCAGCACCAGCTGGCGATAGAGGAATACCGCGCGGTGGCCGCTGGTGATCCGGCGTATCACGTTGCTGAACTGGGGCGTGCGGCGGCGCTGCGCCGTCTCGGCAAGGCGGATCAGGCCATCGAAGTTTTGGATCAGTTGACCCGCAGCCACGGGGATCTGGCCGTGGTCCATTCGACGCTGGGCGATACGCTGCGCGGCGAAGGGGATGATGCGGGTGCCATCGCCGCCTACACCCGCGCGCTCGAACTGACGCCCGACGGTGATTCGCGGGCGTGGTTTTTGCATTTTTCGCGTGGCATTTCGGAATCGCGCACTGACGATAGCGTCGCCGCCGAGGCGGATTTTCGCGCTGCCCTTGCGATCAATCCCGACCAGCCACAGGTACTGAACTATCTGGGATATTCGCTGGTCGAGGAAGAGCGCAAGCTGGACGAGGCGCTGGATATGATCGAACGCGCCGTCGCCACGAGCCCCAACAGCGGCTATATCGTGGACAGCCTCGGCTGGGTTTACTACCGCCTTGGTCGCTACGATGAAGCGGTCGTGCAGATGGAGCGCGCGGTCGAGCTTGAGGCGGTAGATCCGGTGGTCAATGACCACTTGGGCGATGTCTATTGGGCGGTTGGCCGCAAGCGGGAGGCCCAGTTCCAATGGCGTCGTGCGCTGTCCTTTCTGGCGTTCACCCAAACCGACACCGAAGCGGAGCCCGACCGCATCCGCCGCAAGATCGAAGTGGGGCTGGATCAGGTGTTGAGCGAAGAGGGGGCCGCGCCGTTGAAGGTCGCCAATGGCGATTGAGGCATTTGCACCCGCCAAGGTGAACCTGAGCCTGCATGTCACAGGGCAGCGCGCGGACGGCTATCATCTGCTCGACAGTCTGGTGGTTTTTGCGGATGTCGGTGACCGGCTGTGGTTTGATCCGGCGGAGACGCTCTTGATCGAGGTGACCGGCCCTTTTGCGGCGGGGGTGCCGACCGACCGGCGCAATCTGGTATGGCAGGCTGCGCAGTTGGCGGGCTGGCGTGGTCGTATCCGTTTGGAAAAGAACCTGCCGCACGGCGCTGGTATCGGGGGCGGTTCTGCCGATGCAGCGGCGGTTTTGCGCGCCTTTGGCGCAGCGCAGCGCGCGGCCGAGTTGGGGGCAGATGTGCCTGTATGTTTGCGCACAGGTCCGCAGCGGATGCGCGGCATTGGCGATGTGTTAGCGCCAGTGCCCGATTTTCCCGCATTCGATCTGTTGCTGGTGAACCCGCGTATCGAGGTGCCGACAGGTCCGGTTTTCAACGGTCTGGTGCGCAAGGATAATCCGCCGATGCCGGACGCGATTCCGGCGTTCAGCGACACTGCCGCGCTGTGCGATTGGTTGGGCCAGCAGCGCAACGACCTTGAGGCGCCTGCGCGCGCGCTGGCCCCGCAAATCGACGATGTTCTGACAGCATTGGGCGACGCACAGCTTGCGCGGATGTCCGGCTCGGGGGCGACATGTTTTGGCGTCTATGCCGATGCGACGCGGGCCGAGGCACAGATTCGCGCAGCCCACCCCGATTGGTGGGTGGCACGGAGTAGGTGCCTTAGCTGATGCGGCTTACCACATAGTCGGACAGATCACTTAACATATCCTTGATTTCGTGATCGGGCAGGGGGGCAAGCGCCGCCTTGGCCTTTGTCGCCCATCCCAACGCATCCGTCCGGGTGGCGTTTAACGTGCCGTGCTTGCCCATCAAGGCGAGGGCATGATCAAGATCGCCGTCTTCCTGCTTGCCGCGCTCGATGGTGCGGGACCAGAAGGCGCGCTCTTCGGCGTCGGCAAGCGCCACGGCCTTGATCACCGGCAGGGTCAGCTTGCGTTCGCGGAAATCATCGCCGACGTTCTTGCCGGTGGCGTCGGATTGGCCCTGATAATCCAGCAGGTCATCCACGATTTGAAATGCGATTCCCAGCGCATCACCATAATCGTACAGCGCGCTGACATGCGTCTCATCGGCGTCCGCGATCACGCCACCCACCTGCGTCGCGGCGGAAAACAGCGCTGCGGTCTTGCCACGCACCACTTGCAAATAGGTGCCTTCGCCGGTGGCGAGATTGCGCGCGGCGGTCAGTTGCAGGACCTCGCCTTCCGCAATTGTTGCGGCGGCGTTTGACAGGATCTTCATCACCCGCATCGAGCCGGGTTCGGTCATCAACTGGAAACTGCGTGCAAAAAGATAATCTCCCACCAGCACCGAAGACTGGTTGTCCCACAACAGGTTCGCCGTTGGACGCCCGCGCCGCTGCGCGCTTTCGTCGACCACATCGTCGTGCAGCAGGGTTGCGGTGTGAATAAATTCGACCGTGGCTGCCAGATGCACATGGTAGGGACCATCATAGCCGCACAGGCGCGCCGCGGCCAGCGTCAGCATCGGGCGCAGGCGCTTGCCGCCGGCATCGACCAGATGGGCGGTCACTTCGGGAATGCGCGGTGCGTGTTTGGAGGCCATACGTTCGCGAATGATATCGTTCACCGCCGTCAGATCCTGCGCCAGAATGGCGGCAAGGCGATCGTGCGGTTTTTGGTTCATTTCGGTCATCATACTCGTTTATCCCCGTACAAAATCGCCCAAACGCTCGACAAGTCCGAAACCTGTGCTTAGATCGCTGTCATGAAAGAACTCTTGCGCAGCACCGATCCAACGATCATCGCCTTTGCCTCTGCTCTCCTGCAAGGCGAGGATATAGACTGCTTTCAGATAGACGTAAATATGAGCATCCTTGAAGGAGGCATCGGAATTTTTCCGCGTCGTCTGATGGTGCGCGATGATGATCATGCCGCCGCTGAAATCGTGATGCGTGATAACGAGATCCCGCTGGGCCGGTGAGCGATGACGATCTGACCTGCGATGCCTTTTTGGGTGGATTGCTGCATCTGTGGCAGCCGCGCAAGGGCTACCGCGCGGGCGTTGATCCCGTTTTGCTGGCGGCCACGGTCCCCGCAGTTTCCGGCCAGCGGGTGCTGGAATTGGGCTGTGGTGTGGGCGCGGCTATCCTGTGTCTGGGTGCGCGTGTGCCGGGTTTGACGCTGACGGGGGTGGAGCGTGAAACGTCCTATGCTGCGCTGGCTTTGCGCAACGGTAAGGCAACGCTTGAGGTGGTGCAGGCGGACATCGCGACCTTGCCGCTGGATCTGCGGATGCGACAATTTGACCACGTTCTTGCCAATCCGCCATATTACCAACGCCGCGCGTCTGTTGCCGCACAAAACACCGTGCGCGAGGCGGCTTTGGGGGAGGTGACGCCGCTTGAGACATGGGTGCAGGTCGCGGCCAAGCGCCTTGCCCCGCGCGGACAGGCACATTTTATCCACCGTGCGGAGCGCCTGCCCGATCTGATCCGCGCGTTGCCCCGTGATATGGGCTCGATCGAGGTGCTGCCGCTTGCGCCGCGTGTGGGCCGCAAGGCAGAACTGATCATCCTGCGGGCGCGCAAATCCGGGCGCGGTGATTTCCGGCTTCACGCGCCGCTGATCCTGCACGAAGGAGAGCGCCACCGCGACGGCGATCAATACACGGCACAGGTGCGCGCGGCCCTGCGATCGGGTGCCGCGCTTGAATTTTAGGCGGTGTTAAGCGGGTGTTTACCAATCGTGCGCTTATGCTGCAGGGCGGCGTGACTTCGTTAGGATTTCATGTTCATCTGAAGGCACGATTTAACAACTGGAGGACGGTATGGCACTGACTGCACATCTTGAGGCGTTGAAAAAGAAGCACCGTGACATGAGCGAGGCAATTGAAGCCGCACAGCGCTCGCCCGCGACGGACGGCCTGCATCTTGCTGATATGAAAAAACAGAAGATGCGTCTGAAGGAAGAAATTAAGCGACTTTCAGAGTAGCGATTTCTCGATGAAGCTGGCGCGCGCTGCAATTAGCGCGCCGCCAGTGATCAACATGGCGGCCCACAGGAGCGTCATGGTTGGCGCGGCAAGACCCGTCAGGATGAGCACAAGAGTTGACAGCAGCGGGGCCGCGTAAGAGCTGGTGCCCAAAAGCTGTATGTCCCCGCGTTTGCAGCCGATATCCCACACATAAAACGCAAGACCCACCGGACCGAGGCCGAGACCCAAAATAGAGGCCCAGCCAAGAATGCTTACCGGAAGGGCGGTTTCTTCGAACATCAGATGCAGTGGCAGCGAAAGTGTCGCCGTGGCAAGGCAAAACACGGCGACGCTGGCGGTTGGCGCTGTGCCGACCAGCCGCGACAGGACAGAATACCCCGCCCATGTGAACGCGGCTAGAAGGGCGAGAAAATATCCGGCGGCATTCTCCATCCGCAGACCGCCTGCACCGCCGGAGATAATGAGCGCCGCACCGGAAAACCCCATGAGCGCGCCGATGATATGACCTGCACGCAGCCGCTCGGACGGGAGCAACCCCGAGAACACGACAATCAGCAACGGCCAGAGGTATGCGATCAGCCCCGCTTCTGCCGGAGGGGCAAGCCGAAGCGCGGAGAAATAGAGCAGATGATAGGCAAAAAGCCCCACGGTCCCGAAAAGGTAAACCTTTATCGGAACGGCCCGCATCTGACGTGCAGTGCCGGTTGCTAGGGCCCAGATTACGCCAACCAACCCGCCGATGCCAAAGCTGAGCGTGTTGAGCAATAGCGGCGGTGTCGGCGCGGAGCCGACGGTGAACAGTGCCAGAAGCGCCCATAACAGGACAGCGACGAAGCCGATGGACGTTGCGCGGGTACGGGTCATACAGGAGGGGCCGGAAACAGGATCAATACGTCTGTATTATGCGTGGTTTTGCCGATGTCTACCAGCGCCAGTCCGCGATTTGGGGTGCAGGAAGTCAAAGCGCATCCTATCGAAAAAAGGGCCGGTGGAAAACACCGGCCCTTGAAAGCTCTTACATCCTGTATGGATGTCATCGTCTAGACGACGAACTGCGCCCCGTTGGCAGAGATTGTCGAGCCGTTGATGAAGCCCGCATCGTCGGCAACAAGGAAGGACACCACCCGCGCGATCTCTTCCGGTTCGCCCAGACGCCCTGTGGGGATTTGGGCGATGATGCTTTCGCGAACCTTCTCCGGCACTGCCATAACCATATCGGTGCCGATGTAGCCCGGGCAGACGGCATTGGCCGTGATATTGGCGCGTGCGCCTTCCTGCGCCAACGATTTCACGATGCCCAGATCGCCGGCTTTGGTCGCTGCATAGTTGACCTGTGCAAACTGGCCTTTTTGACCGTTGATCGAGGAAATTACGACGACCCGCCCGAATTTGCGTTCGCGCATGCCGGGCCAAACGGGATGGATTGTGTTGAACACGCCAGTCAGGTTGGTGTTGACCACCTCGTGCCATTGCTCGGGTGTCATTTTGTGGAACGGAGCGTCGCGGGTGATTCCCGCGTTCGCCACGACAATTTCGACAGGACCGTGATCCGCTTCGACCTTGGCGATGCCCGCTTTGGACTCGTCATAGTCCGCGACATTCCACTTGTAGGTTTTGATGCCCGTCTCTTCAGTGAATTTCGCTGCGGCCTCGTCGTTGCCTGCGTAGGTGGCGGCGACGGTATAACCTTTGTCTTTCAGCTCTTTGGAAATGGCGGCGCCGATCCCACGGCTTCCTCCGGTAACAAGTGCGACACGGGACATTTGGCTTCCTCCGGTAACTATGTTTCGAATTGCGCATTCGTGACGCAATTATGTTGCTCACATCTAGGTTTAGGCAGTTAAGGCATCCAAGGCAACACCCAAGCCGCGCGCGGTCACAGTTTTATGGCCGCGTACCTTAGGATGCTCGATTTTCTCTATATCCGCAGCCATCCTCCGCGTGGGCCTCCCGTCTACGGCGGATTTTGGCTGCTACGGGTGAAACCATCCTATCGACGTGGACGGCCTCATCGGGTGCGACATAATGGCGTGATTCGTAGTCTGGTACTTCGAGTTCATCGCGGGGGCAGGGCCAGAGTGTGCCCCTAACAGCTCCCGTAATTCCTGCCGTTCCAGACAAGTCAATCACAAGGGCGGGATCATTGATCTGCTGCGCAAACCGGATCGACAAGCGCGGTCTGACAATGCTGCTGGCGCACGGATGTTTGAAGTGCCGACAGCCAACCAGATACGTTCCAGCGGCAAGAGGACTGGAGCGCCACCCGTTGCTGTTTGAGGCAGAGACCAATTTGGTCGGGCGCGGCCCGGTGAGGGCCGCGCCTGTCAGGATCAGGGGCGCTCGACGCACATGGCAACGCCCATGCCGCCGCCGATGCACAGGGTCGCGAGACCCTTTTTCGCGTCGCGCCTTTTCATCTCGAACAAAAGCGTATTGAGGATGCGCGCGCCGGAGGCACCGATGGGGTGACCGATGGCAATCGCACCGCCGTTAACGTTCACGATCGCCGGATCCCAACCCATGTCCTTGTTTACGGCACATGCCTGAGCGGCGAAGGCTTCGTTCGCTTCGACCAGATCAAGATCTTCGGGCTTCCAGCCGGCTTTCTCCAGCGCCTTGCGGGACGCATAGATCGGGCCGACCCCCATGATCGAAGGGTCAAGGCCGGCAGTCGCATAGGACACGATCCGTGCGAGCGGTTCGATGCCGCGCTTTTCGGCTTCATCCGCGCTCATCAGCAATGCAGCGGCAGCGCCGTCGTTGAGGCCGGAGGCATTTGCTGCGGTGACAGAGCCGTCTTTGGCGAAGGCGGGACGCAGTTTGGCCATCGCATCCATTGTGGCGCCGTGGCGGATGTATTCGTCTGCATCCACAATCGTGTCACCTTTGCGGCCCGGCACGGTGTAGGCAAAGATTTCGTCCTTGAACCTGCCATCCTTCTGCGCCGCTTCGGCTTTGTTCTGGGAGGCAACGGCGAATTCATCTTGCTGCTCGCGGCTGATCTGCCATTTCTCGGCGACATTTTCGGCGGTCTGACCCATGTGATAGCCGTGGAAAGCGTCCCACAGGCCATCCTTGATCATCGTGTCGACGAGCTTCATGTCGCCCATCTTCTGACCGGTGCGCATGTTCTGCGCGTGGACGGAGATTGACATGTTTTCCTGACCGCCCGCCGCAACGATGTCGGCATCGCCCAACTGGATATGTTGTGCGGCCAGCGCAACAGCACGCAGCCCCGAGCCGCACACCTGATTGATCGACCAAGCGGCAGCTTCCTGCGGCAGGCCCGCGTTGATGTGCGCCTGACGCGCAGGGTTCTGCCCCTGAGCGGCTGTCAGCACCTGACCCAGAATTGTTTCGGACACTTCGGCGGCATCAATGCCTGCGCGGGCAACGATTTCTTTCAGCGCAGCAGCACCCAGATCATGGGCGGGCGTATTGGCGAAAGCGCCGCCGAAACTGCCAACGGCAGTACGGGCGGCAGAGGCAATAACAACGTTGGTCATGGAATGCGGTCCTCTCATATGACGCGGGGTAAGAGGTGACAGGCAGGATCGTATGTGTGATCCGGTGTGGCGTCCCTCCCCCTACATCTCGAAACATACCGTATCGGATACCGAGCGGCAACAGGAAGGGTGTATCCGGCGTGCAGGATGCGCTGTTAGCTGCTGCGCATTTTGGTATCTCTTAGCCATGCAGGCCGCGTTGTTGGTGCCGCAAAGAAATAGCCTTGCAGGAAATCAACGCCCATCTGCGTCAGAACCTCTGCGTCCTGCGCCGTCTCCACGCTTTCGGCGACGGTAAGCATGTTGAAGTGCCCGGCTATCGACAAAAGCGAGCGCACCAAAGCTTGGTTGTCGGCATCGGTGGCGATGCCGCGTACGAATTCGCCGTCGATCTTGAGAATGTCAAAGTAGAAATTCTTGAAATAGCGGATGGCCATCTGCCCCGATCCAAAATCGTCGAGCGCAAAACAAATACCCCGTGGCTGTAGCCGGTTCATGAAATCCACTACAAGCTCGGGCACCGACATGGCCGAGCTTTCAGTGATTTCGAGGGTCAGCCGTTCACCAATCTTCGGAGATTCACGCAAGAACCGGTTCAGCGTCTGCATCCACGGCCTGTAGCCGATGGAGCGGGCAGACATATTGACAGCGAGGCGCAAGGACGGATTCGCCTTGAGCGCCAGCAAGCCGTGGCGCAGGGCCAGCACGTCTATTTCGCGTCCGGTTTCGGTATCCTCGATCTTGGTCATGAATTCGGCGGCTGGAATCACGCGACCGGTCGGATCAAGCACACGGATCAACCCCTCGTAAAGGGCGATCTGGTCAGGATACTCCGCACGCATAACAGGCTGGAACGCGAGCAACGTCTGCTTGTGGGCAATCGCCTCCTGCACCATGTGCAGAGTGCTGCGGTCGCGCCGGCCTACGGCAAAGCTGAGCGGATTGTCCGCGCCAGGAGGAATGTCGGCAAACTTGCGTTTCAGCTGGCCCATCGCAGGGTATCCTTTTTAGGTCGTTTGGCGATACCTTGCAGCGGCGCATCCTAAAGAGATGTTAAACGCATATTTTTATGCAAAACCTTAAATAACTGGATGGAAATGGCAGAGGGAAGACGTGCTGTGACACGCTGTGATTGGGCCGGGCCCGAACAAATTTACATCGATTACCACGACGCCGAGTGGGGGGTGCCGGAATACGACAGCCGTGCGCTGTGGGAAAAGCTGATCCTTGACGGATTTCAGGCGGGGCTAAGCTGGCTGACGATCCTGAAAAAGCGCGATGCCTTTCGGGACGCCTTTGAAGGGTTCGAACCGGAAGCCATCGCGCATTGGGGCGAGGCGGATGTTCAGCGCTTGTTAGGCAATGCGGGCATCGTCCGTCACCGCGGCAAGATCGAGGCCGCGATTACCAATGCACAGGCGTGGATCGCGCTTGAAGAGAAGGGCGGCTTTGCGCCGTTCATGTGGCGCTATGTCGATGGTGCGCCTTTGCAAAACAGCTTTGCAACGATGGCAGACGTGCCGCCGAAAACCCCGATGTCCGAACAGGTATCCAAAGACCTGAAAAATGCGGGCTTTAAATTTTGCGGACCCACGATTGTTTATGCGTGGATGGAGGCCTGCGGGTTGGTGAACGACCACCTTACCTGTTGCCCTCGCCATGCGGCGGTGGCGGGGATGATACAGGATTGAAGATGTGTTGATGAGCCGCCACCGTGAAGGGTGGATGATGCCGACTTGGGCGTCGTTAGGGCCAATGATTGCTTTCGAGACACGGGCAACTGACCAGCGGCAGCTTTTGCGTTCCAAAAGCGGTATCTTTTGAGACTAACATGCTGTTTGATATTATGAAATATAAAGGGTTTTAACTGTGTCTGAGATTGCAGCATGGAACTGGAGTGGCCCTAAGAGACAAAGGTAGTTGCATACAGTGGAGGATCATATCTTCTGGTCCTACTCGGTTCTGACGGTGACGCGGACGATCATGGAGTGCATCAAGTCTGGACGGCCTCCCCCTTATTCTGGGGGAATAACCAAAGCTTCAAATATCATGATGTCAAAATATCAAAGCAAAACAATGAATATCAGTAATATGGATCGGGATGGTGCTTTGGCACAAATGGCAGTCCCAATATGCGCTCATTGCGGTAGTAGAGCTCCTGCATATCACTTGGATCACTTGATTCCGCAAAGTAAGGTTAAGAATGATTAAATAGGGTTAAATCAAGTAACTTCATGTCCACGCTGCAATATTGGACGTGGCAATGAAGAACTAATGGAGTGGTATCGTCAGAATATGGCGTTTCCAAGTTTGGGTGTTCTACGCAGGTACTTGAAGCTGTGTCATCTTTACGCGAAGCAACGTGGATACTTAGATATAGCTGTTGAAGAATCTTTACAGGAAGATATGCCTTTCGATCCAAGGAACCTTCCAGAAAAATTTCCACCAGTAAATCAGCTAGTCTGGGATTACGCTTATCTTGAGGCGTAAGGTAGGTAGCGGCTATTCGTGGCATTGAAGAAATGCGGTCAGATGGGGCGGATGGCGCATATTGACGACGCATCTGACATCGCGCATTGACACCGCTCCGATCCACCGTATAAGCGCGGCTCTATTGGTGTTGGAGGTCCCCGTGAGGGGAGGCCTGTCGGGGCTTGCGCCCAAAGGACAACGCCCTTTACCGCCCCTCGGGGCCATTTGAAGGAGAACAGCCGTGACTAAACGCACAGCTGCCAAGTATAAAATTGACCGCCGCATGGGCGAAAACATCTGGGGCCGTCCTAAATCCCCGGTGAACCGCCGTGAATACGGCCCCGGCCAGCACGGCCAGCGCCGTAAAGGCAAGATTTCCGATTTCGGTATCCAGCTGCGCGCCAAGCAGAAGCTCAAAGGCTACTACGGCGACCTGACCGAAAAGCAGTTCCGTCGCATCTATGGCGAAGCCGAGCGTGTTAAAGGCGACACTGGTGAAAACCTGATCGGTCTGCTGGAGCGTCGTCTGGACGCGGTTGTGTACCGTGCAAAGTTCGTGTCGACTGTATTTGCCGCGCGTCAGTTCGTGAACCACCGCCACGTTCGCGTGAACGGCAAGCTGGTCAACATCCCCTCCTACCGCGTGAAGGAAGGCGACGTGATCGAGGTTCGCGACCGGTCCAAGCAGATGGTTGCGCTGATCGAAGCGACACAGCTGGCAGAGCGCGACGTGCCTGACTACATCGACGCCGACCACTCCAAAATGACAGCGACATTCGTGCGTACACCCGCGCTGAGCGATGTGCCGTACCCTGTCATGATGGAACCGAGCCTCGTGGTTGAATTCTACGCGAAGAACTAATCTTCGCCGACATATCCGATTTCAAGACGCCCTGCCGGTTCCCCGGCGGGGCGTTTTTTTGTGTCCGCCGCCAGAATATAGCCATATTGCTGCCGACATCTTGATATACATGTTCCATGATCAAAACGTAATCGCATCCGACGCGGATGTCTGAACCGGACCACCCTTGGGAGGCAGGACATGGAGAAAGATGTAAAAGCGGGCGAGATCGCACAGGATCTGTTGGACAGCACGCGGGACGCGATGATTCGCGGCGATACGGATGCTTTCGTCGCTCATTTCCTGTTGCCGCACAAAATCGAGACGTTTGCCGGCAGTGTCACACATAAAACCAACCAGGATTTGAAAGACCAGCTTGCGCAGGTTCTTGCGTTTAATACGCAGCTTGGGGTGACCAGCATAAAGCGGTTCTGCCACGAGGCGAGCTTTATGGCATCGGGCGAGATCGAATGTGTCTATGTCACGCATCTGTTTTCGGGCGGCGTCGAAGTGCGCGCGCCCCATTCCACATATGTCGTGTTGCGTCCTGACGAAGGTGTCTGGAAGATCGCCTATACAATGTATAACGTCGAGTCGACCGACACCAACAGCGACGTTGTGGTGCGAGGGACGGCAAAACGGACGGCTTTGACGCTGGTCTAACAGGTCAACCGTGCGCAAGAGGCACATTACCCGTCGGAACGGCGCAGATGTAAATCGCTTCTGGCGAGGGCGGGGCCAAGGCGTTAGAAGAACGCCAAGCAACCAAAGAGCGCCCGATATGACACAGATCATCACACCGCAGCCCGGCATTATGGACATCACCCTCTATCAGGGGGGCGCATCCGAAGTGGCGGGTGTCGAGAATGTGGTGAAACTCAGTTCGAACGAGAATCCGCTTGGCCCCAGCGATGCGGTAATAAAGGCGTTCCAGAAGGCCGCGTACAAGCTGCATCGCTACCCGTCCTCCGATCATGCCAGCCTGCGGCGCGCCATCGCAGAGGTGCATAACCTTGATACGGACAGGATCGTCTGTGCGGCAGGCTCGGGTGATATTCTTAACTATCTGTGTCAGGCCTACGCGGGCGAGGGCACCGAAGTGATCCACACCGAACACGGATTTGCGCTGTATCGCATCTATGCTTTGGCGGCAGGGGCCACGCCCGTCGAGGTGAAGGAACGCGAGCGAGTGACAAACGTAGACGCCATTCTGGCCGCTTGCACAGACAAGACGCGGCTGGTCTTTATTGCCAATCCCAACAATCCGACCGGCACGATGATCGGTGCCGCGGAAATCGCGCGGCTGGCGGACGGGCTGCCTGCGCAGTGTCTTCTGGTGCTTGATGGTGCCTATGCCGAATATGTCGAAGACTATGACGCCGGTGCGGCGCTTGTGGATGCGCGAGAAAATGTCGTGATGACCCGCACCTTTTCCAAGCTGTATGGTTTGGGCGGTGTGCGCGTCGGTTGGGGCTATGGCCCGCGCCATGTGATTGACGTGATCAACCGCATTCGCGGCCCCTTCAATCTGAGCGGTGCCGCGATTGATACAGCCGAGGTCGCTGTGCGCGACCGCAAGTATGCGGATCACTGCCGCGCGGAGAATGCCAGATGGCGTCATTGGATGTCCGAGGCGCTGGCCGAGATCGGCGTGCCGTCGGATGTGTCCTGTGCCAACTTTATCCTCGCCCGCTTTGCCAGCAGGGACGAGGCGCAGGCTTGTGACGCCTATCTGCAATCACAAGGGCTGATCGTGCGGCAGGTTGAGGGGTATAAACTGCCCAAATGCCTGCGTATCACCGTGGGCGACGAGGCATCGTGCCGCCGCGTGGTGCATGCGGTGCGCCAGTTCAAGGGCTCCTGAGCAATGGCACAGATCTATGACCGTGTGGCGCTGATCGGCTTGGGGTTGATCGCATCGTCGATGTTCTGGGCGATGAAACGCGCGGATCTCGCGGGCGAGGTGCGGGGCTTTGCCCGCTCTGCCGAAACCCGCGCAACCGCGCGCGAAATCGGTCTGTGTGATGTGATCTGCGATGACATCAAAGATGCCGTCGACGGGGCCGATCTGGTTGTGTTGTGCGTGCCGGTGGGGGTCATGGGCGCGGTGATGGAAGAAATCCGTGATGTGCTGAAACCGGGTGCGACGGTCACCGATGTCGGGTCGGTCAAGGGGGACGTGATCGCCCAGATCACGCCGCTGTTGCCCGAGGGGGTGCATTTTGTGGCGGGTCATCCGCTGGCAGGCACCGAACACTCCGGTCCGCGCTCGGGCTTTGCCGAATTGTTCGATAACCGCTGGTGTCTGCTGGTGCCGGTTGAGGGCACCGATCCCGGCGTGACTGCGCGGCTGCGCGCGCTTTGGGAAGGGATCGGCGCGAACGTAGAGGAAATGGACGCAGACCATCACGATCTGGTGCTTGCCGTCACCTCGCACGCGCCGCACCTCATCGCCTATACTATGGTCGGCGTGGCCGATGATCTGCGCCGCGTGACGGACAGCGAAGTCATCAAATACTCCGCCGCGGGTTTTCGCGATTTCACCCGCATCGCCGCCTCCGATCCGACAATGTGGCGGGATGTATTTCTCAGCAACAAAGACGCGACATTGGAGATTCTTGGCCGATTCACCGAAGAGCTGTTTGCGTTGCAGCGCGCAATCCGCCAAGGTGATGGCCAACATCTGCACGACTATTTCACCCGAACGCGCGCCATCCGGCGTGGTATCATCGAAGCAGGGCAGGACACAGATGCGCCGAACTTCGGGCGTGTGCCGGGGCGCAAATCATGAATAAGCTGTCGTTAATCCTTTGTTTGACTGCAACAGTCGCCTGCGGTGGGCCCGACAGCTCCAAACGCCCTGAAGGGCGCCCCGATATGCCGTTTGTCGAACTTTCGGCGAATGGCACGATTGACCGCTCCGCGATCGAGAACAAGCAAGGCGGATTTTTCAAATCACTGCGTCCAATCTTCCGCTCGCCCAAGGCGGCGCGCGATCTGCGCCAGCAGCAAAAAGTATTGGCAGCGGGTGCCGTCTGCGGCGATGTGTCCATTCAGGGCCAGGCAATCGGCCGCGTGCCGGGCCGTGTCGGGGGTTGCGGGGTCGAAAATGCGGTGCAAATTTCGTCGATCTCGGGGGTGTCGCTCAGTACAAGGTCCACGATGGATTGTGGCACCGCCCGCGCGCTCAAAACATGGGTCGATCAAAGCGCCAAGCCTGTGTTGTCAAGGAAAGGCGGTGGGTTGCGCGAACTCAAGGTAGCGGCGCATTACGCCTGCCGCCGCCGCAATAATGCCAAAACCGGCAAGGTTTCAGAGCATGGCAAGGGCCGAGCGATAGATATTTCGGCGTTCCGGTTGGCCGATGGCAGCGAGATTTCGGTGCTGAAAGGTTGGAACCAGCGCGGCATGAAAAAGCCGCTGCAATGGATGCACAAAGCGGCCTGTGGCCCGTTTGGCACGGTCCTTGGGCCCAAAGCAAACCGGTATCATCTCGATCATTTCCATTTCGACACGGCGCGCTACCGCTCGGGCAGCTATTGCCGCTAACGCAGGATGATGCGCGGCGCGCGGCCCAGCGGGATGAACCCTATCTGCATCCGGCCCTCACGGATCGTGATTTCCAGATCAAGCGTATCGGCAGTACCGGACAGGCCTGACAACACCCTCAGACCGTTCTCGATCTGCGGGCGCTGGCCGGCTGAAAGCGCGCCGCTGCCCTGCGCCAGATCAAGCATCCGCTGCCAGTTTTCCGCCGCGATCCTGACGGTGCCGGAGGGGACGCCCTGCTCATCCACGGTAAGGTCCGCACCGAGCAGGAGGCGCAGATCGGCCCAACGGGCTTCGGCGCTGCGCAGCGTGATGGCGCGCGGTTGCGGGCGGCGCATCTCAAGCGCTGCGCGATCCCACGGGCGGTCAAACTGCACCGTCATGTCGGCGGAAAATACCTCGAAGGCTTCGGGCCAGACCTGCGATAACCGCAGCGCATCGCGCAGCAGCGCGCCGGGGGCCAACCCGGTCGCATCAAGACGGATGGTGTACGCGGCAGGGTCAGTGCCTTGTTGCACCTGCGCTTCCAGAGCGTTCAAGCCGGCCAACCGCCCCTCGGGCAGGTCAAGCGTGAGCGCCTGTGCGCTTGCGCTCATCGCCTGAAGTTCGAGCGCCGTACCCGGACGCAGACGCATCCCCGCCGTGGCCCCGTCCGTTCCGAGCGTTAGCGCATCACCGGGGGTGGACAGCACAATCTGGCCTTGCGGGACATCAAGGGTGGCATAACCGGGCCAATAGATCGCAGAAGACAACGTGACCTGCGGCACGCGCAGCGCAACACCTGCTTGCGGATCGAGTAGCGCGAGATCTTCCAGCGTGGCGGCGATGCGCAACGGAAAGCCGCCGCGCGCCGTGCTGGTAACATCCGCCTGCCAGCCGTCGACCTGCCGCGCCTCGCGCCATGTGGTTATGCTGCTTTGCAATCCGGTGGCTGCGATCCACCACCAGCCTACCCAGACGGCCATCAGGGCGATCACAATTTTTATCAGCAGACGTCCCACCGGCGTTGCCCCCTTTTCATCTTTGCGCCGATGAGGTTTACCCGCTTCAGGACAGGAGAACCAGTTTTATGAGCATGTGGGTATTCGGCTATGGTAGCCTGCTTTGGAATCCGGGGTTTGACGTGGCCGAAAGCGCGATTGCCACGCTGCCGGGGTATGCGCGTTCGTTCTGTATGCGCTCGATCCATCATCGCGGCACCGAACAGGATCCCGGTCTGGTGCTGGCCCTTGACGAGCAGCAGGGAAAGGCCTGCGAAGGGTTAGCGTTGCGGGTGGCGGACGGCACCGAAGACGAAACGCTGGCTTATCTGCGCGAGCGCGAGTTGATTTCCTCGGCCTATGTGGAAAAGCTGACGACCATCCAGCTTGAGGATCACCGTTACGTTACCGCGTTGGTTTATGTGATTGATGAAGGCCACGAGCAGTATTGCGGCAACCTGCCGCTTGAAGAGCAGGCGCAGATTATCGCGCGTGCCGTGGGCGGGCGGGGGCCGAATACCGAATATTTGTATAATACGTTCGATCATCTGGTAAAGGTTGGCCTGCACGATCCGGCGCTGGAATGGCTCGCAAGCCGCGTTCGCGCACTTGCGGCATAATCCTTTGGGGTTAAGTTGATTTATGGTTAAGATTTGGCAGGCGAGCAATAAGGTCAGGAGCACGAAGCGCATGGCGCAACCGGACCGCGGGGCAAAAACACAATTTTCGCAACCGGTGCGGCAGATCACGCTGATGCTGCTGGTGCTGGGGTTGTCAGGCTTTGGTATCTTCGTGGCGCTACCAAGGGTGCTGCCGGTATTTCAGGCCAATCCCTATCTCAACGGCTTTATCGTCTTTGTGTTTTTCATCGGCGTTGTGGCGTGTTTCTATCAGGTGCTTCAACTGATCGGCTCGGTCCGCTGGATCGAAAACTTCGCCTCCGAAGGGGAGGCCGCATCCGAGACGCCGCCGCAAATGCTGGCTCCTCTGGCGGCGTTGCTACGGACCCGTGGTGCGCGGATGCAGATCAACGCGTCGTCGACCCGCTCGATCCTTGATTCCGTTGCCACGCGTATCGACGAGGCGCGTGAAATCACGCGATACATCGTCAATACGCTGATTTTTCTGGGGCTTTTGGGCACGTTTTATGGTCTCGCCACGACCGTCCCTGCCATCGTAGACACCATCCGAAGCCTCGCGCCGCAGGACGGCGAGGGCAGCACAGACATCTTCAACCGGCTTATGACCGGGCTTGAGACGCAACTGGCGGGCATGGGCGTGGCTTTTGCCTCGTCGTTGTTGGGGCTGGCAGGCTCGCTGATTGTGGGGCTTCTCGAACTCTTTGCCGGTCACGGGCAGAACCGATTTTATCAGGAGCTTGAGGACTGGCTCAGCTCGATCACGCGGGTCGGGTTTTCAGGGGGCGATGACAGCTCTTCCGAGCAGGCGGTGATGGCTAGCATGGTGGACCACATGGCCGAACAGATGGAGAGCCTTCAGGACATGTTCGCGCGTTCCGAAACGGGCCGCGCGGAAGTGGAGGGAAAGCTGGGCAGTCTTGCGTTGGCGATCGAGCGGATGGCCGTGCAGATGGGCGATCAGGGCGGCGCGGCGGATGCCTTGGACCGTATCGCACAGGGGCAGGAGCGGGTGATTTCCGCCATCGAAACACAAGGTGAACATCACGGCGACAGCAGCGGCAACGACGCCGAAAGCCGGATGCGCCTGCGCTCCATTGATGTGCAGATGTTGCGGATTCTTGAAGAGATTTCCGCCGGACGGCAGGAAACCATGGCCGATCTGCGTCAGGAACTCTCGTATCTGACCAAAGCGCTTTCACAACCGCGCAGCGCGACCGAGCCGCGCCGGATGCGCGCAAAGTCGGTATTTCCTGCACCAGATACCCTCGGCGACGACGACGGAGGGCGCTGAGCATGGCGCTGTCACGGCGCACCGGCGCGCGGTTTCAGGCTTCGATCTGGCCGGGTTTTGTGGACGCAATGACCGGGCTCTTACTGGTGCTGATGTTCGTGTTGACCATCTTTATGGTGGTGCAATTCGTCCTGACCGAACAGATATCCGGACAGGAAACCGAACTTGATTCGCTATCGTCCGAAGTGGCTGCACTTGCGCAGGCGCTGGGACTGAAAGAGCGCGACAATGCCGGGTTGCAAGCGCGCGTCGGTGCGTTGAATGCGACTTTGGTCGATGCGCAGGCGCAGGCGGCGGAGCAGGCATCGCTTATCGCCTCGCTTCGGACACAACGCGCGGCGCAGGCCGAGGATCTGGCCGACGCGCGCACGCGCATCACCAGCTTTGAAGCTCAGGTGGCTGCGTTGATTTCTGACCGCGACAGCGCGCTGGGGCAGGTTACCGCCCTTGAGGACCGCACAGCAACGTTGTTAAGCGAGCGCGAGGCGCTTGATCTCGCGCTCGCCGCGAGCCGTGACGAGGTGGATACGCAAACGCAAGCGGCGCGGTTGGCGGCTGCTCGGCGCGAGGCGCTTGAAGCGTTGATGGCTGACCTACGCGCGCGTAACGCTGATGCGCAGGAGGAGATCGAGACGCTCGGAGCCGATGCCGCCGCAGCACAAGAGGCATTGAGCGAGCAGGAGGCCGCGCGGATCGCAGAAGCCGCAGCGGCCCAAGCATTGCGTGAGCGGTTGCAAGGCGCGGATACAGAACTGACGGCGATGACCCTGTCACTGGAGGCGCAGCGCCGCAAAGCCGAGGAAACCCTGACCCTGCTGGCCGCCGCGCGGGCCGCCGGGCAGGATCTGGACCTGAAGCTCGCTGCCGCCTTGCTTGAGACAGAAGAACTGCATGCGCGGGCCGAGGGGGCGGAGGCCCGCGCAGATGACCTCATTGAGGTGCGCGCTGCACTTGCCGCCGCACAGGAACGTGTTGCCACGCTTGAAGGTCGTCTTGACACGAACCAGTCGCAGACCGCATCCGAACTGGATGCCCTGCGCGGGCAGTTGGCAGCGGCATTGGCGGCCAGGCTTGCCGCTGAAGCGGAGGCGGGCAAGACCCAAACCGAAGCCGAACGCCGCGCAGCCCTGCTTGAGCAGGCCGGGCAGCAGTTGACACAGGAGCAGGAAACCTCTGCCGCTGCGCAGCGCCAAACCGAGCTGTTGAACCAGCAGGTCGCCGCCTTGCGTGCGCAACTTGGCAATTTGCAAGGCTTGCTGGATCAGGCCGTCGCAGCGGATGCGGTCCGCGAGGTCGAGCTTCAGTCGCTTGGGTCACAGCTGAACACGGCCCTGGCCCGTGTTGCCGCCGAAGAACGCCGCCGCGCCGAGCTTGAGACCGCCGAACGCAAGCGGCTGGAGGCGGAAACCAAGAACCTTGAGCAATACCGCTCGGAATTCTTCGGCCGTTTGCGCAATGTTCTGGGCTCCCAAGAGGGGGTGCGGATCGAAGGCGACCGTTTCGTGTTCTCTTCCGAGGTGCTTTTCCCGCCCGGTGGCGCACAGCTTTCGCGCGAAGGGGCGGGCGAGATTGCCAAGGTGGCGAACATATTGCGCAACGTTGCGGCGGACATTCCCGAGGGGATCGATTGGGTGATCCGCGTCGATGGCCATACCGACAACGAACCGCTGTCGGGGCTTGGCGAATTTGCAGATAACTGGGAGCTTAGCCAGGCGCGCGCACTGTCGGTTGTGAAATACATGACGAATTTTCTGGACATCCCGCCGGACCGTCTGGCGGCGAACGGCTTTGGCCAGTACCAGCCGCTTGATACCGCCAACACCGACGCAGCGCGCGCGCGCAACCGGCGGATCGAGCTGAAATTTACCGAAAAATAACGCTTAGCGCAGATTGAACGAGAGCACCTTGCGGTCGATTTCCTTTCCGCCGCGCAGCAACAGCGCGCTGCCGGCGTAGTTTCCGGCAGGCCAGCGTGCAGCGTGGCGTTTCTTGCCTATGGCGCGAAAAACCTGTGCTTGCTGTCGCTTGATCAGGATATCGCGGGAAACTATCGGCCCGTCAGGCCCGCGCAAAGACAGGCGCAGCACGTCGCTTTTGCGGGTGCCGAAAAGATAACCCCAGATAACCAGCGCGTCCCCTTCGGCTGTGGCCTGTGGCACGGTGCCGGCGCGGATTGTCGCAAAGTCGGGGATTGCGGTGCTGGTGCCGATGCTGATTATGCCGCCCGCACGGTAGGGGATGGCAGCGGCCCAAAGCGTCTTGTCCTCTGGCATGCCGCAGGTGATGTTCCCGTCCGGATCGAAGGGGTCGATCACACGGCCATCGCGGCGCACTGACAGATGCACATGCGGAAATTGCGCACGGCCCGACATCCCGACCTGCCCCAAAACATCCCCTGCCTCAATGGTTTGGCCCTTGTGTACGTTGATGGATCCCTTGCGCATGTGGCAATATTGGGTTTCCCAGCCGTCGGCGTGCTGCAATACGACGCCATTGCCGCACTCACGGTTCTTGACCGCATCTGCCGTCGTGTCCGAATAGCCGGTGTCGGCCATCCCGTCGCGCAGCCCTTTGACGGTGCCGCTTGCCGAGGCCAGAACATCAACGCCCCGCGAAATATCTGTCCGGTCGGGCAAGGCGAAATCGGTGCCTTTGTGCCCGTCATAAGTCAAACCCGCACACATAAAATCAGAGGCGGCGTCCGACGGGTCATGATCAACATATTGCTGGATATAGCAGGGACGGTCCAGATCACAGTCGATGGGGGGCAACAGGGAAATATCCCCCGCAGTGGCAGGCACGGCGAGGGACAAAAGGACAAAAAGCGCCCTAAACATTATTCCGCAGTAAGCAGCGGAGGCTTGTCGCCTGAAAGCCGCGGACTGTCAGGTCCGTCGATTTGCAGGTCAAGTTCGCCTTTCTTGACCCCGACTTTCACAACGCCGCCCTTCGCAAGTTTGCCAAACAGCAACTCTTCGGACAGCGGCTTTTTGATGTACTCCTGAATGACACGGCCCAGCGGACGCGCCCCCATTTTGTCATCATAGCCTTTGTCGGCCAGCCATTCGGCGGCTTTCTTGCTCAGCTCGATGGTCACGTTACGGTCCATCAACTGCGCTTCGAGTTGTAGCACAAACTTTTCGACAACCTGCATGATGACTTCCTTGGGCAACGCGCCAAAGGAGATCACCGCGTCCAGACGGTTGCGGAATTCCGGCGTGAACGTACGTTCGATCGCGGCGGTATCCTCTCCCGTGCGGCGGTCGCGGCCAAAGCCGATTGCCTCTTTCGCCTGTTCTGCGGCGCCCGCGTTGGACGTCATGATCAACACCACATTGCGGAAATCTACTGTGCGGCCGTTATGGTCCGTCAGCTTGCCGTGATCCATCACCTGCAGCAGGATGTTGTAGACATCGGGGTGCGCCTTTTCCATCTCGTCGAGCAACAGCACGCAATGGGGATCCTGATCCACACCATCCGTCAGCATCCCGCCCTGATCAAACCCGACATAGCCGGGAGGGGCACCGATCAGACGGCTGACCGCGTGCTTTTCCATGTATTCGGACATGTCAAAGCGCAGCAGTTTCACACCAAGCGTATCGGCCAGCTGTTTGGCGACCTCGGTCTTGCCGACGCCCGTTGGACCCGCAAAGAGATAGTTCCCGATGGGCTTTTCAGGCTCGCGCAGACCGGCGCGCGCCAGTTTGATGGCGGATGCCAGCGCTTCGATTGCCTGATCCTGACCAAAAACAACGCGTTTGAGCGATGCTTCGAGATCTCGCAGCACGACCACATCATCCTTGGAGACGCTTTTTGGCGGGATGCGGGCGATTTTGGCAACGACTGCCTCAATCTCCTTTGTCCCGATGGTCTTGCGCCGTTTGGAGGCCGCGACCAGATGCTGCGCCGCGCCCGCTTCGTCGATCACGTCGATGGCCGAATCCGGCAGTTTGCGGTCATTGATATAGCGGTGTGCCAGTTCCACAGAGGTTTTGATCGCATCGGCGGTGTATTTTACGCTGTGATGATCCTCGAAATAGGGTTTGATGCCTTTAAGGATTTTCTGCGCATCTTCGACCGAAGGCTCGTTCACATCGATCTTCTGGAAGCGCCGCGCAAGGGCGCGATCCTTCTCGAAATGCTGGCGGAACTCTTTGTAGGTGGTCGAACCCATGGTGCGCAGCTTGCCGCCCGCGAGCGCAGGTTTGAGCAGGTTGGAGGCATCCATTGCGCCGCCCGATGTGGCACCCGCGCCGATCACGGTATGAATCTCGTCGATGAAAAGAACCGCATCGTCATGGTCTTCCAATTCGGTCACGACCGCTTTCAGACGCTCTTCGAAATCACCACGATAACGTGTGCCAGCCAGAAGCGCGCCCATGTCGAGCGAGAAGATTGTTGTGTTGGCAAGCACCTCGGGTGTCTCGCCCGACACGATCTTGCGCGCAAGACCTTCGGCAATGGCGGTTTTACCCACGCCGGGATCGCCCACCAGCAGCGGGTTGTTCTTGCGGCGGCGGCATAGCACCTGGATGCAACGCTCCACCTCGGAGTCGCGTCCGATAAGCGGGTCGACATCACCGTCACGGGATTTTTTGTTGAGGTCCACGCAGTATTTGGACAGCGCGGATTCCTTTTTGTCGCCCTCGGTAACGCCTTGGGGTTCTTCCTCGTGCTCGGGCGCGCCCGAGACGGGGCGCGGCTCGCCATAAGCGGGGTCTTTGGCGACACCGTGCGCGATAAAGTTCACCGCGTCATAGCGTGTCATGTCCTGCTCTTGCAGGAAATAGGCGGCGTTGCTTTCGCGCTCGGCAAAGATGGCGACAAGCACATTCGCGCCGGTCACTTCGGTGCGACCGGAGGATTGCACATGAATCGCCGCGCGCTGGATCACGCGCTGGAACGCGGCTGTTGGCACCGCTTCGGAGCCTTCGATATCGGTGACGAGGTTACTGAGGTCTTCGTCGATGAATTCAACCAGCGTTTCACGCAGTTCGTTTACATCGACAGAGCAGGCCTTCATGACCTGCAAGGCATCAGGCTCGTCGACCAACGAGAGCAGCAAGTGTTCTAACGTGGCGAATTCATGGCGGCGCGCGTTTGCAAGCGCAAGTGCCGCATGAATGGACTGTTCTAGTGTGTTCGAGAATGAAGGCACAGGTGTGCTCCTTTTCGATGGGGGTCGGTGCGGAGGCTGAAAGATGCCAGCACCTGCGGTCCGACCATGGCCTGATAGTATTAGAGTTTGGTTGATCGCGCCCCAGCTTCAAGTCTTTTTTGAAATAAAGATGACACAATTTATGTGAACATGCTTTTGCGATACGGTTTCACGCAGGGGGCAGAGGGGTTTCCGGCTCGTTCAGGAGCCGCTTTGGAGTTGATATGGGGCTGTCGGGATGCAGTTTCAATGGCTCGGAACCCATCTCAAAAACTGTCCTTGCGCTTGCGGACCTCGGCAAAGACTTCTGCGTCTGTCGCGTCAGCCATGCCGATGGCCGCGCGCAGGGCGGGATCGTTGCTGCGCAGAAAGGGGTTGGTGGCGCGTTCAAGCGACATGAGCGATGGCACGGTAAACCTGTTTTCGGCGCGCGCGGTGCTGATGTCCTTGGCGCGCTGTTTGAGATCCGCGTTGTCAGGATCAACCGAGAGCGCAAATTTCGCGTTGGACACTGTATATTCATGGCCCGAACAAACAAGCGTATCATCGGGCCAGTCGCGCATCTTTTCGAGACTCGCGTGCATCAGGGCGGGCGTGCCTTCAAACAGACGCCCGCATCCCAGCGCCATCAGGCTGTCGGCGGTAAACGCGGCCTTTGCTCCGGGCACGAAGAAGGCGAGGTGGCCGATGGTATGGCCCGATACGTCGAAAACCTGCACCTCAAGCCCGCCAAGCGCAAATGTGTCGCCCTCGCTCAGGCTCACATCCAGATCGGGCAGGCGCGCGGCGTCGGCCCTTGCCCCGTAAACGGGAGCGGCGTGGGTTTTCAGCAACTTCGGCAGGCCGTCGATATGATCGTAGTGGTGGTGCGTCAGCCAGATCTGGTTAAGGTTCCAGCCGCGCCGGTCCAGCTCGGCCTTGATCGGCCCAGCCTCGGGCACGTCGACCAGCGCGACATTGCCGCTGGTATTGTCACGCAGCAGATAGGCATAATTGTCCGAGAGGCAGGGGATGGTCACAAGGGTGTGGCTGTCCGTCTCGACGACTTCGACGTGATGATCTGAAGGCATGGGCAAGGCTCCGCTGCTGGGTTAGGGTGTTCCAGAATGGCGCAACGAAGGATAGTCTGCAATGCATCTTGATGTACAGGATCTGCGCAACTTCTATTACCGCAGCGCGCTGGGTCGGGCAGCGCAGAAATCGTTGCGGGGCCGGATGCTTGAAATCTGGCCGGAGGCCAAGGGGCAGACGGTGGTCGGGTTCGGCTTTGCGGCCCCCCTGTTGCGGCCCTATCTGGCTGATGCGCGGCGGGTGATTACCCTGATGCCCGGCCCCCAAGGGGTGATGCCGTGGCCGGCGGGGATGGCGAATACGTCGGTGCTGACGGAAGAAACGCTTTGGCCCATCGAAACGGGCCATGTGGACAAGCTGGTGTTGATGCACGGGCTGGAAACGTCAGAACGGCCTGCGGATTTGCTTGAGGAATGCTGGCGTGTGCTGGGGCCGGGGGGCAGGGTGCTGTTTATCGTGCCGAATCGCGCGGGGCTGTGGGCGAGGCGCGACCGGACACCCTTTGGCTATGGCCACCCCTATTCGTCGGGGCAACTCGACGCCCAGCTCAGACAGCACCAGTTCCTGCCGGAACGGTATGTTGGCGCGCTATATCAGTTCCCGTCAAGCCAGCGCCTCTGGATGAAATCCGGCAGCCTGTTCGAGCGGGTAGGGCGCAAAATGCCCAGCATCATCGCCGGAGGGGCCTTTATGGTGGAGGCGACCAAGCTGGTGTATCCGCCCAAGGGCCGTGTAGAGCGCAAGCGCGTCCGCCAGACGATTGGCGTGATGAAGCCGCAGCCAAAGCCGGTTTAGAATGCGGCGCGCGTGACCCCGCCTCCGGCAGCCAGTGGCGCTTGAGACATGATTAGGCCGACTTCATCAGGTGTCAGGCCGCTAAGCCTTGAGCGCCACGACCGGTGCCTTAAACGAGGTCCCCGCGCCCGGCTGTGTTGGAGATGAGGGCAATGTCGTCCGCGATCAATCCGATCACGTTCTCCAGCCGGATGGTGCCGGTCAGCACATCAGGGTTTCCTACGGTGGTTGCGCTGAAAATCACGTCGGTAAAGCTGCCGTCTTCGGCCTCTACCAGATCAAAGCCGGTGATCACATTCGCATTCCCACTTGCCAGGCCATCTACCCCTTCTTCGATTATCAGAATGTCTTGGGACCGGTCGAAATCGGTGATCGTCGTTACGATGCCCGCGTCTCTGTCACCCACTGAAACCGGAGTGCCATCGGAAGAGAATCCTGCAGTTGGAGCGTCATCGAAAAAGACCAGTTCAAAACGGTCTGCGCCCTCGCCGCCGGTCAGAAAGTTGAAATCGGCATTGCCGGTCAAAATCGTCCCTGTGCGGATCGTGTCGTCGCCCGAGCCGCCATCTGCTGTCGCACCGATCTGATAGGCCGGTGAGTTGGTCAGCACGATCAGGTCGTCGCCCGCACCACCATCAAGAGGGGTGCCGCCGCCGTAATCGGCGCTGTCGCCCGTGATCGTGTCATTGCCCGCACCGCCAGAGACGCTTTCCAACGTGCCTTGCACCGACAAAACATCGTCACCCTCGCCGCCGGTAATCACGACATCGCCGATCCCGAAGGCCTCAATGGTGTCGTTGGCTGCGCCGCCATCGACGCTGCTGTTGCCCGCAACCGGCGCTTCGTGTTGCGGGCCGAGGATGCCCTGCAAGTCAATCGTGTCATGCCCTGCCTCATCGTTAAGTGTGGCACCATCAGAAGCGGGGGCCGAGGTGAGGATGTCGTTCCCGTCGCCCGCGTTCCCGTCTGCGTGCCCGTTGCCGTCAGCACATCATCCGCAGACGTTCCGTTGACAACATCATCCGTGTCAGGCGCGTCGGGTTCTGTAGTGTCAGGGTCAACCGCGCCGTCGGAATCATTATCCTCCATGAAAAGAGGTAGGGAGAGGGTCAGTCCCAAAAGTGCGATGACAGCGAGTGCGGACTTGGCGAGTCTCCTGATTATTCATCATGAGGATTCGGGAAGTTTCGATCTGTGTCAAATATCATGGCAGATTTGTCCCTCTAGGGGGGGCGTATATCCGTTGTATCGGAGACAATCGGTTGAATATGTCGGGATTGGCCGACATTGCGGCGCGTATGATCGAAGAGGGGACGCACCACTTTGCAAGCAATAGAATCGAGCGGAATCCGCAATTTCTGCCCCCTTGCGCAAAATAAATGCTACGCTTAAATCTCTGCGAAAAGGGCAAACCCCAGTAAACTTGGACATCTGAACTGATTGCCAGTCACTTTACAGTGTTGCGGCACATCATCGTGTCTGTTACATCCGCCCTGATTTAACCGCTTGGGCCTATTTTCAAGCCGCGCCAACACACCGGTGACGCGACCCCCGCGTATGCCGGTACTGATGTACGAGAGGATGGACGTGTCCGAACCAGCTTCGATTTCCACCGGAATCGCGCACCGCTATGCGACAGCCGTGTATGATCTCGCGAAAGAGTCCGACAAGATCAAAGCCGTAGAAGGCGATCTTTCCGCCTTGCAAGAGGCGATGACCAACAGTGACGATTTCCGCGATCTGATCCATTCACCGATCTACACCCGCAAAGAGCAGGAAGGCGCGATCACCGCGCTGGCGAAAAAGATGAAACTTTCGCCGATGATGGGCAATGTGCTTGCACTGATGGCGCAAAAGCGTCGCCTGTTCGTTCTGCCACAGCTGGTCCAGACCCTGCGCGAAATTATCGCAACGGAAAAAGGCGAAGTGACTGCCGATGTCACCTCCGCCAAAGCGCTGACGAAAACGCAGGCCGACAAGCTGGCGCAATCGTTGAACGCAAGCACCGGAAAAACAGTAACATTGAATCAGATCGTGGATGAAAGCCTCATCGGCGGTCTTATCGTTAAAGTGGGCTCCAAGATGATCGACACGTCGATCAGCGCGAAGCTCAATTCCCTCCAGAATGCAATGAAAGAGGTCGGATAAATGGGTATCCAAGCAGCAGAAATTTCTGCGATCCTGAAGGACCAGATCAAGAACTTTGGTCAGGAAGCGGAAGTGGCCGAAGTGGGTCGCGTTCTGAGCGTTGGCGATGGTATCGCGCGCGTTTACGGTCTGGACAATGTTCAGGCCGGTGAGATGGTTGAATTCCCCGGTGGCATTCAGGGCATGGCCCTGAACCTCGAAGCCGATAACGTCGGTGTGGTGATCTTCGGTTCCGACCGTGACATCAAAGAAGGCGATATCGTCAAGCGGACCAACTCTATCGTGGACGTGCCAATCGGTGACGAACTGCTGGGTCGTGTTGTTGACGGTCTGGGCAATCCCATTGACGGCAAAGGCCCCTTGGGCACGACCAAGCGTGGCCTGGCCGAAGTTAAGGCGCCGGGCATTATCCCGCGTAAATCCGTACACGAGCCAATGGCGACCGGCCTGAAGTCGGTGGATGCGATGATCCCGATTGGCCGTGGCCAGCGCGAGCTGATCATTGGTGACCGTCAAACCGGTAAAACAGCTCTCGCGCTTGATGCGATGCTGAACCAGGCGCAGATCAACGAAGCCGCCGGTGACGACGAATCCAAGAAAATGTACTGTGTTTATGTGGCCATCGGCCAGAAGCGTTCCACAGTGGCCCAGCTGGTTAAAAAGCTGGAAGAAACCGGTGCGATCGACTATTCGATCATTGTGGCCGCAACCGCGTCCGAACCTGCACCGATGCAGTTCCTCGCGCCGTATTCCGCGACAGCAATGGCAGAGCATTTCCGTGACAACGGCCGTCACGCCCTGATCGTGTATGATGACCTGTCCAAGCAGGCCGTGTCCTATCGCCAGATGTCGCTTTTGCTGCGTCGTCCGCCCGGGCGCGAAGCCTATCCCGGTGACGTTTTCTATCTCCACTCCCGTCTGCTTGAGCGTTCCGCCAAGCTGGGTGATGATGCTGGTAACGGGTCTTTGACGGCGCTGCCGATCATTGAAACCCAGGGTGGCGACGTGTCCGCGTTTATTCCGACCAACGTGATCTCGATCACCGATGGCCAGATCTTCCTGGAAACCGAACTGTTCTATCAGGGCATCCGTCCTGCTGTGAACACCGGTTTGTCGGTATCGCGTGTTGGCTCGTCCGCCCAGACCAAAGCGATGTCTTCGGTTGCCGGTCCTGTGAAACTGTCCCTCGCGCAATACCGCGAAATGGCAGCCTTTGCGCAGTTCGGTTCGGACCTCGACGCCGCCACCCAGCAGTTGCTGGCTCGTGGTGCGCGCCTGACCGAACTGATGAAGCAGCCGCAGTATAATCCGCTGACCAACGCTGAAATCGTTTGCGTTATCTACGCGGGCACCAACGGCTACCTCGACAAGGTTGACGTGTCTGACGTGGGGCGCTTCGAGCAGGGTCTTCTGAACCACCTGCGCAGCAAGCATGACGATCTTCTGGCTGATATCACCAAGAACGACCGTAAGGTGAAAGACGAGCTGGAAGATAAAATCAAAGCCGCTCTCGACGGTTTTGCCTCTGACTTCGCTTAAGGAGAGATAAGCCAATGGCAAATCTCAAAGACCTTAAAAACAGGATCGCGAGCGTGAAATCCACGCGCAAGATCACTAAGGCTATGCAAATGGTTGCCGCGGCGAAACTTCGCCGCGCGCAGGAAGCTGCGGAAATGTCGCGGCCCTATACCGAGCGTTTCAACGCGGTGATGGCATCGCTGGCGGCTTCCGTCGGCGATTCCGACAGCGCACCGAAACTGCTTAGCGGGACCGGGAAATCAGACGTGCATCTACTTGTTGTCATGACATCGGAGCGCGGGTTATGTGGTGGCTTTAACGCCAACATCGCCAAAAAAGCGCGCGTTTTCGCACGCGATCTGCTGGCCAAAGGTAAGGAAGTGAAAATCCTGACCGTTGGCAAGAAGGGCCGTGACCAGATGAAGCGTGACTTCGGTCAGTACTTTGTCGGGCACGTCGATCTGACAGAGGTCAAGCGCGTTGGCTATGCCGATGCGCAGGGTATCGCCAAGGATGTCCTTGGCCGCTTTGACATGGGCGAATTCGACGTGGCGACGCTGTTTTATTCGGATTACGTCAACGTGGTCACCCAGATTCCGCAGGCCAAGCAGATTATTCCTGCGACGTTTGACGCGGGTGAAGACGGTGCCGATACAGCCACCACGCTGTTCGATTACGAGCCTTCCGAGGAAGCGATCCTTGCGGATCTGCTGCCGCGCGGTGTGGCGACGGCGATCTTCTCGGCTTTGCTGGAGAACGGCGCGTCCGAACAAGGCGCGCGAATGTCCGCGATGGACAACGCGACACGCAACGCGGGCGAGATGATCGAAGATCTGACCGTCGAATACAACCGTTCCCGTCAGGCCGTTATCACCAACGAGCTGATCGAAATCATTTCCGGCGCGGAAGCGCTGTAAGAAAAACCGGAGAGACACGACATGGCACAAGCAGTCGGCAAAATCACCCAAGTCATCGGCGCTGTCGTTGACGTGCAGTTCGAGGATAACCTGCCGGAAATCCTCAACGCACTGACCACCCAGAACCATGGCAAGGATCTGATCCTCGAAGTGGCTCAGCACCTTGGCGAAAACACAGTACGGACCATCGCGATGGACGCGACCGAAGGTCTGGTACGCGGTCAGAAAGTGACCGACAACGGCGGACCGATCTCGATCCCGGTGGGCAACGCGACCCTTGGCCGGATCATGAACGTCGTGGGCGAGCCCATCGACGAAAAGGGTCCGATCACATCCGAGGAAAAGCGCTCCATCCACGCGGATGCGCCTGAATTCGCAGAACAATCCACAACATCCGAAGTGCTGGAAACCGGCATCAAGGTGATCGACCTTTTGGCGCCCTACGCCAAGGGTGGTAAGATTGGTCTGTTCGGCGGTGCCGGCGTTGGCAAAACCGTTCTCATCATGGAACTGATCAACAACATCGCCAAAGTGCACTCCGGTTACTCGGTGTTCGCGGGTGTCGGGGAGCGGACCCGTGAGGGTAACGATCTGTACCACGAGATGATCGAATCCAATGTTATCAACCCTGATAACCTCGAAGACAGCCAGGTTGCGCTGGTGTACGGCCAGATGAACGAGCCTCCAGGAGCGCGTATGCGTGTTGCCCTGACCGGTCTGACATTGGCCGAGCAGTTCCGCGACCAGTCCGGTACAGACGTTCTGTTCTTTGTGGACAACATCTTCCGCTTTACACAGGCCGGTTCCGAAGTGTCTGCCCTTCTGGGTCGTATCCCGTCCGCTGTGGGCTATCAGCCAACGTTGGCCACGGACATGGGCCAGATGCAGGAACGCATCACATCCACCAAAGCCGGTTCGATCACGTCGGTGCAGGCCGTTTACGTTCCTGCGGATGACTTGACCGACCCTGCACCAGCAACATCGTTTGCGCACCTCGACGCGACAACGGTTCTGGACCGATCGATCTCGGAAAAAGGCATCTATCCTGCGGTTGATCCGCTGGGATCCACCTCGCGTTTGCTTGATCCGCTTGTGATTGGTGAAGAGCACTACAAGGTTGCGACAGACGTGCAGCAGGTTTTGCAGCGCTATAAGTCGCTTCAGGACATCATTGCCATTCTCGGCATGGACGAATTGTCCGAGGACGACAAACTGGCTGTGGCCCGTGCGCGCAAGATCGAGCGTTTCCTGAGCCAGCCGTTCGACGTGGCAAAGGTATTCACCGGCGCAGACGGGAAACAGGTGCCTCTGGCAGAGACTGTCCAGTCCTTCAAGGCGGTTGTTGCAGGTGAATACGACCACCTGCCCGAAGGCGCGTTCTACATGGTAGGCGGCATCGAAGAAGTGAAGGCGAAAGCCGAAAAAATGGCGGCAGACGCGGCTTAAGGAGGGCGTAAGCCATGGCAGACACGATGCAATTCGATCTGGTGTCGCCTGAGCGGCGCCTTGCTTCGGCCCAAGTGGCCTCGGTGCAGATTCCGGGTGCGGATGGCGACATGACGGCAATGCCCGATCATGCGCCAACCATCACCACGCTGCGCCCCGGCGTGTTGAAAGTTGCCGGACCCGACGGCACGGCAGAATATGTCGTGACCGGCGGTTTTGCCGAGATTACGGCAACGGGCGTTTCCGTTCTGGCGGAGCGTGCGGTGGCCAAGGGCGACATGACGCAGGACGCTCTGGACGAGATGGTGGAAGAGGCCCACAACACCTACAAGAAGGTGAAGGAAGGCTTTGAGAACGAGCCGGGCCCTGTCGACGACGCAGTCAAGCTGCTGTCTGATATGGTCGCAATGGGTGAGGAAATCGGCCTTTCGGCCAAACAGCCCAACCTCTGAGCGCGCTACCGACAACATCAGTAACACGAGGCCCTGCACATGCGGGGCCTTTTGCGTTTCACACTGCCGTAGTTTTGGCATAAATGCGCGGTAGTCATAGTTGTTTCAGAAGCACCGGGGCATTCAGAATGAAGAGATTGCGCAGTAGTTTGGTTGGCGTCGACAGTGGCGATGTGGTGCTGTTTTCCGATTTCGAAGACGGCGGAGAGATGTGGACCGGGCGAGGCCAGCGAGAGCGGCGGCGTCACATCAAGTTCGGCGAGAAATACAAGGAAGTGCCGACGGTGATGGTGTCGATCTCCCTGTGGGACATGGATGCCTCGACGGTATTGCGCGCGGACGTCGTTGCCGAAGCGGTAACCGAAAAGGGCTTTGACATGGTATTTCGCACATGGGGCGATACGCGGGCGGCGCGGGTCCGCATGCAATGGACCTCGATAGGTGAACTGCGCGAGGCCGATGATTGGGACGTCTAGTGAAGGCGCGTGATCCAAAGGAGGCGGCATAGGCCGCCACGACATTATGAGTTTTCAAATCGGGATTTGAAAACGGCCCCTCCAAGGAGGGGCCGTGCGTATTTATGGCACTTCAAAAGCAGCGGCGATCAATCGGGATCGTACATGCCGTCATAGATCGGACCCAATGTGTCTGCTTCGAACAATGAGGAAACGGAGGTTCCGTTCCAGATGTTG
Source organism: uncultured Sulfitobacter sp. (assembly GCA_947502265.1). Taxonomy (GTDB): domain Bacteria; phylum Pseudomonadota; class Alphaproteobacteria; order Rhodobacterales; family Rhodobacteraceae; genus Sulfitobacter. Next base: position 43,017 of record CANMZB010000004.1, on the reverse strand, counting down.
AGGATCGCCTGTGCGAAGATCGGAGCCGTGGGGACGATACGGATATTGGGCGCATTCTTGATTGCGGCTGTCGGTTCTATACTATCGGTGATGACCAGTGATTTCATCACCGAAGCAGTCACGCGGTCGACTGCCGGTCCGGACATTACCCCGTGGGTGATGTAGGCGTGTACTTCTTTTGCACCGGCTTCCAACAATACTTCGGCGGCTTTGCACAGGGTGCCGGCGGTGTCGCAGATGTCGTCGACGATCAGGCAGGTCTTGCCCGTGACATCCCCGATCACCGTCATCTCGGCGATTTCACCGGCTTTCTCGCGGCGTTTGTCCACGATGGCAAGGGGAGCGTTGAGGCGCTTTGCAAGCTCGCGTGCGCGCGCAACGCCACCCACGTCGGGAGAGACGATCATCAGATCGGACATCTGATTTTTGAAGGCATGTTTGATGTCGAGCGCGAAGACGGGGGACGCATAAAGGTTGTCCACGGGAATATCGAAGAAGCCCTGGATTTGCGCAGCGTGCAGGTCCATTGTCAGCACCCGCTCGATGCCGCTGCCGACCAGCATGTTCGCGACCATCTTCGCCGTGATCGGTGTGCGCGCCTTGGTGCGGCGATCCTGTCGGGCGTAGCCGAAATAGGGCAGTACCGCAGTGACCCGTGCGGCGGAAGACCGGCGCAGCGCATCGGCCATGATCAGTAGTTCCATCAGGTTGTCGTTGGCGGGGTTCGATGTTGGCTGGATGATAAACATATCCTCGCCGCGCACGTTCTCATAGACCTCGACAAAAATTTCGCCATCGTTGAAGCGCTCTACCCGCGCATCGACAAGTCCGACGTTGACGCCCCGGTGCAGCGACATCCGTCTTGCGATCGCTTTCGCCAGTGGCATGTTGGCATTGCCGGAAATCAGCTTGGGTTCAGAGTTGCTGGACATATGAAGGAGGCTCCGTGGCAGCAGTATAACAGAATCGTTACGTTGAACACCGCTTAACATGTGCCTACGGTCAGGCAAAGCATACACCCTTCAGGAGACGTCGCAAATGACCCGGATCGACTATTATTTTACGCTGCTGTCACCCTATTGCTACCTTGCCGGCACGCGGCTTGAAGAGGTGGCCCGCAAACACGGGGCGACGATAAATTACAAACCTTTCGATTTGTCACAAGGGTTTGGGCGTACTGGCGGCGTGGCGGTGAAGGATCGCCATATCAGCCGGATCGAGTACCGCGCGCAGGAACTGCCGCGTCAGGCGAAAAAGTTGGGATTGCCGTTCACGCTTAAGCCCGCCCACTGGCCGACAAACGCTGCGCCGGCGGCCTATGCCTTTGTGGCAGCCCAGAACGCGGGCGGCGGGGATCTGGGCCAGCTTGCGCATGCTCTGATGCGCGCAGTCTGGGCCGAGGACAAGGATATCGCGCAGGACGATGTGATCCGTGCCTGTCTGGAAAAGGCCGGATTCGACCCGGCGCTGGCCGACAGCGGGTTGCTGGAAGGTGCACAGACCTATGCACGCAACCTTGACGAGGCGGTTGAGGCTGGTGTCTTTGGCGCGCCTTTCTATATCGTGGGGGAGCAACGGTTCTGGGGACAGGACCGCATCGAAGATCTGGACCTATATTTGCGAGGAAAACTTTGAGCCTTTCTATCCATACCCACCTGTTCGACGGCGGCGCGCGGCGCGCACTGGCCATTCACTGTACCCTTGGTCACTCCGGCGCATGGCGTGGAGTTGCGGCGGCCCTGAAGGACGAGTTGAGCATTCTGGCGTTCGACCTGCCGTCGCACGGCAAGTCGGATTCATGGGACCGGACCGGCAACGTGCATGACGTGGCCACCGACATCGCGCGCGGGCTGATTGACGACGCGCCGATGGACCTTATCGGCCACTCCTTCGGCGCGACTGTGGCGCTTAGAATTGCGGTTGAGACACCCGAACTGGTGCGCAGTCTGACGATGATCGAACCGGTGTATTTCGCCGCCGCCCTTCAGGACGACCCTGCGTTGCGCGCGGCCTATCAAAACGACAGCAAGGCGCTGGACGCTGCCTTTGCTGCGGGTGACGAGCGTGAAGCCGCGCGTGTGTTCAACCGCGATTGGGGCGATGGGACACCTTGGGATGATCTGCCTGAACGGATGCGCGAAACCATGACGCGACTGGTGCATTATGTCCCCGCCAGTTCGGCTTTTCTGCACCACGATAGTGCAGGGCTGATGGAGCCGGGCCGCTTTGCGCGGGCGGCCATGCCGACGCTTCTGATCGAGGGGGATAAGTCTCCGCCGGCGAGCGCCAAAATAGCTGATTCTCTGGAGAAGCGGCTGCCGAATGTCGAGCGTGTGGTAATCAAGGGCGCAGGGCACATGGCCCCGATTACCCATCCCGCAGAGGTGGCCGCGCCGATCAAGGCGTTGCTGGCGCGCAGTTAAACGTCAGAAATGGCTTAGAAACTGGTCGATGAGGTCTTTGCTGATCGACCAGTCACATACCAGCCGTGCGGCCAGCATCTCGTCCGCCGGTCCGCTATCAAGATCCCCCTCCCAGAGGTAGTATTTCGCGCCGGCGTTGTGCAGCTTTTGATGCGTCGCGCGAGGGAAGCGGGCAAAGACCATGTTGGCGTCCGGTGTGTGCAGCAATTCGGCACCCGCAGCGCGCAGGCCATCCGTGAGATATCTGGCGTTAGCGTTGGCGCTTTGCGCCATCTTGAGCCAGAGATCATCGGTCATATACGCGGCCATTTGCGCCGAAAGATAGCGGTGCTTGGATAGCAGATGTGCCCCGCGCTTGCGGCGCAGCTCGAACTCCCACGCTTTTGCGGGATCAAAGAACACGACCGCCTCGACCGCCATACAGCCGTTTTTTGTCCCCCCGAAGCTCAGGACATCGACGCCGGATTTCCACGTCATCTCGGCGGGGGTGCATCCCAGCGCCGCAATAGCGTTGGCAAGGCGCGCGCCGTCCAGATGTACGGGCAGGTCGCATTCCCTGGCCACCGCCGTGAGCGCGCGCAGTTCTTCCAGCGTATAGACCGAGCCGCGTTCGGTCACCTGCGTGATCGACACGGGACCGGCCTGCGCCATATGCACGTTGCCGTTGGGGCGGCGCGCGATGGCGGCGCGCAGGGCGTCGGGCGACATTTTATCATCGGTGGGAATCAGCGTCAGTTTTGCCGCGCCAGTGTAGAATTCAGGCGCGTTGCACTCGTCCTCTTCGATGTGGGCCACCTGCGCGCAAAAGATCGTTTGCCATGGCTGGCAATAACACGCGAGGGCAAGCGAGTTGGCCGCCGTGCCGGTGGACACGAGATAGACAACCGCCTCCGGTGCCTCGAACGTCGCGCGGATGGCGGCGCGTACGTCCTCCATGATCTCGTCATTGCCGTAAGGCATTGCATGGCCCGCGTTTGCGTCCATCACGCGTTGCATGATGTGTGGGTGCGCAGGCCCGGAATTATCGCTGGCAAAGAACATCAGGTCGGCTCCTCGATTATGTGGTCTTCCCATTCCTCGAACGGGGTATCCCATTCGCTGACGGTCTGGTTTTGCATGGAGACACCTGCCGCATGAACGCTGTCGGGTGTGCCGGAAATCAGCGGGTGCCAATCATACAGCGGCAGACCCTTCCACAGCAGGCGGTAGGCGCAGGTCTGCGGCATCCAATAGGCGTGCTCGTCGATATTTTCGGGCGTCATGACGATGCAATCAGGCACGAACTGGTGGCGGATTTCGTATTGCGAGCAGCGGCAGGTGCCATCATCCAAGAGGCGGCACGCAACGTTTGTAAGCGCCACGTCGCCGGTGTCTTCGTCTTCGAGCTTGTTCAGGCAGCATTTGCCACAGCCGTCACACAGCGCTTCCCATTCCTTGGGCGAAAGCGATTTGAGCGGCTTCTTTTCCCAGAACCGTTTGCCCAGCCCGCTGCGATCAATGGGATCACTCATAGGGCTGCCAGAATGGCACGGGCGCGCGCACTGTCGGCGTCCATTTGCGTGACAAGCGCATCCAGCCCGTCGAATTTTGCTTCGCCGCGCAGATGCTCGACCAGTGCAACGGACAGGTTTGTTCCGTAAAGGTCGCCATTGAAATCAAAGATGAATGTTTCGATATTCGGTTTGTTCTCTCCGAACATCGGGCGCACGCCCAAAGAGGCGACGCCGTGATAGCTGCCTGTGTGTGGTCCATCAAGAACATCGACCAACACCGCATAAACGCCAAAGGCGGGGGGATGCAGGCCGTCAATGGACATGTTCGCCGTCGGATAACCCAACTCGCGGCCCCTGCGCGCGCCGCTGATAACGGGCGCTTCGATCCGGTGCCAATGGCCCAGCATCGCGGCGGCGTCACGCGGGCGCGCATCGCTAAGCGCCTGACGGATCGCGGTGGAGGAAACCGTTTGCGTCGAATGGGTCATAAGCGAAGCGATCGTGACGCCAAAACCCAGAACTTCCCCAAAATGGGCCAGATCCTGCGCCGTTCCCAAGCGGCCCTTGCCAAAGCAGAAGTCGGCGCCGACCACGACATGGGACAGGCCAAGGCCGTCATTCAGCACCCCTTGCGCGAATTCAAAGGGGCTGAGCGCGGCGAGCTCGGCGTTGAACGGTAGCTCAAACAGCTTTTCTACGCCTACTTTGGCCAGACGGCTGGCGCGCGCGGCCGAACTCATCAGGCGAAAGGGCGGCGCGTCCGGCGCGAAGAAACTGCGCGGATGCGGCTCGAAGGTGAGAACGCCCAAGGGTGCTTCGGGAGCGGCCTTGCCGGCAAGCTCGATGACAGAGCGATGGCCCAGATGCACACCGTCAAAATTACCAATCGCAGCGCTGGCGCCGCGATTCGATGGCTCTACCTGTCTATGGTCAGAAATAATCCGCATGACGCCTGATTAGCTGCGCAGGCGGGGGCGTGCAAGCTCAGTCAAACTTGCGCGAAGGTGCCAGAACTGTGGCCTCGCCGATCAGAACCTTTTTGCCGTCAACAGAACAATGGCAATCCATCTTTACAATGCGTTTGGCAGGGTTGATTTCGGTCACCTTGACCTCGGCATAAACGGTGTCGCCGGGGCGCACAGGGGCGAGGAATTTCAACGACTGGCCCAGATACACCGTCCCGTGGCCGGGAAGTTGTTCGCCAATCACCGCAGAGATCAGACCCGCAGTCAGCATCCCATGTGCGATGCGGCCCTGAAAAATGGTGTCCTGAGCGTAATCGTCATCAAGATGCACGGGATTGCGATCTGTTGAAATGGTTGCGAACATTTCGATATCTTCATCTGTCACCTGTTTGCGAAGGTAACGGAACATACCGATTTCGATGTCTTCAATGACGATTGTGCCGCGCGGAAGATTGTCCAACATTTCATGTCCTTGGTAATAAAGTGACTGCCGGTGCGTCTGATATGTAACTTAATTACTTTGCACACGCAGAAAATCAAGTGAAAAATGTGTCAGCGTAAATGACCTATGGTGAAGGTTGGATCGTATTTTTCCGCTTTAAGATAAGCGTTTAGGGCATCAGCATCGGGTTGCGTGACAGTTTCCGTCTCGGCGGCGGCCAATCCGCCCGAGATGAACAGCGAATCAATGCCTTCGTCGATAGCCCCTTTGACGTCGGTCAGGATGCCGTCACCGATGGCGAGAATCTTGTCGTCTTTGATGGAATCGTCCAGTTTATGCAGGCGGCGGCGGGCCAGATCGTAGATCGGGGCGTGCGGCTTGCCAAAATACAGGCTGGTGCCGCCCATTTCAGTATACACTTTTGCCACGGCCCCCGCGCACCACTCGCGCGTTTCCCCGCGGTCGACCACAATGTCGGGGTTGGCGCAAAGCAGCTTCATCCCGCGTTCCAGCGCCTTTTCCAGATCGGGGCGCCATGTGTCGGGGTCTGTTTGCGGCTCGAACGGGCCGGTGCAGACGATGCCGGTCGCGTCTTCCAGCGGGACGCGGGTAATCTTGACCGGATTGTCCAGAATTTCCAGCGGATCGAAAAAGCGGCTGTCGGTCACGGGGCCGTAATGCCAGACGTTGTGACCTACAACGCCGGTGTACATCGCGGCGCGCGCGGAATCGCCCGAGGTCGCGATGGCGTCATAGGCATCTTCGGGCACCTTGAAGTGAACAAGCTGTTTGGCCACCCCTTGGCGCGGGCGCGGCGAATTGGTGACAAGGATGACCTTGCCGCCGGTCTTGCGGTACGCCTGCAAGGCCGCAACGGCGCTCGGGATTGCCTCAACCCCGTTATGCACGCACCCCCATAGATCAACGAAGAGCGCGTCATAAGCGCCGGAAATCTCGGACAGGGCGGGGATGATGCGGGTCATGGGACAGCTCCGTAAAATGCGTTGCCTGCTGCATAGTGCATGTCGGGCGGATGCAAAAGGGGCGTGCGCGTGGCTGAAAAATAACCAAGGCCCCCTTTTTACAGGGAGCCTTGCGCGGTAAATGCGTTGCCAGACGGCCGCCTTCAAACCTTGAGGTTGGGGATGATCTGTTTTTTGCGGCTCATCACGCCGGGCAGGATCACCGTGTCGCCGGACACTGTCGTATCAAAAGATTTCTCGGCCACCGATTTGGTCAACTCGTTCGGGATCAGCATTGTTGCCTGCTCGTTCAGAATATCCACGACAAACAACAGAACCTGATCCGCACCGTCTGTCTCGGCCACACCGGGCATTGCGGCCATCAGAGCGTCTTTGCGGTCCAGAATCTGGTCGGGAGAGGTGGTTTCCAATACGGAGACGCGGAACTGCTTGCCGCCGACTTCGTACTCCTTGCTGTCCATCCGCAGAAGCTCTGCTTCGGAGAAGGAGGAGACATCGGATTTCGCCGCAAACATTTTGGCGGCATAATCGGAGATATTGATATCCAGATCTGCGGCGAGCGACTGCGCAATGTCTTTGTCTTCCTGTGTGGTTGTGGGGGAGCGGAACTCCAGCGTGTCCGAGAGGATGCAGGTCAGCATCGCCCCTTTGACGTTTTCAGGCATCTGCGCCATGTCGCTGCCGATCATTTTCCACATGATCGTGGCCGTGCAGGCCAGAGGCTCGATGCGGATCTCGATGGGGCCTGCTGTCTCAAGGCCGCCAACCAGCTTGTGATGGTCGATGATGGCGGTGATGTTTGCCGCGTTGATGTTGTCAGGCAGTTCGGCGGGGTTGTTGGTGTCGACAATCACAACGTCCTGTCCGGCCTCCACACCCGAGATGATTTCAGGCTTATCCAGCTTCCAGTGATCCAGCATGAAAAGCGCTTCGGTGTTCGGCTCGCCCAAAAGGGCCGGGCTGGCCTCAATGCCTTTGATCTGGTTAAGGTACCACGCCCAGATGATTGGACTACCGGTGCTGTCGGTGTCGGGGGACTTGTGGCCGAAAACAAGCGTTGTCATAGTGAACTCCTGAAAAGAGGGAAATGCAATTTTTCGCGCCTTATAGCAGGATCAGATGCGGAGTCACGAGGCGACCGCGCGCATCGGGGCGGCAATTCTTGTGCCCAGAAAGTCTGTGCGCTACCGGAGGGAAAGGGCACTATCCAGAGCGCCCCGCCTTAAATTTGACTCACCAATACCTTGCCACGTCTTCGGCGCTCTCGCGGCATCGGAGGCAAGAGATGCCTCAGGTTAAAGGCGGGACGCTTTAAATCCCCAGTTCGGCGCGCCTTTTGGCGGGCAGCGCTGCGGCGATCATATCGTAGGACGCGCGAATGTGGTCGCACAGGCTGCCGTCAGACAGGCCGGGGGCTGCATAATGCTGTATCCATTTCAACCCGCGTGAGGCCATGTAGGGTGCAGGCCGCAATCCGGGGCTGTCCGAAAGGATTTCAAACGCAAGCTCCGTGGCTTTGAAGGTGACCGTGGCGCCGGTTTGCGCCATTCCGACGATCGCGAAAACCTTTCCGCCGATCTTGTAAACATCGGCATTACCCCATTGCACCACATGTGTGGCACAGGGCAGGGCGGCGCAGAATATGGTCAGTTCTTCGCGGGTCATGCATTTACCTTAGGGGGATTCACGCGCCCCGTGAATGCTGTTAGGTTTGCGCCATGAGTAATGCCCGAGAAACCGATCTTTATCCGCCCGTGAAGACGTTCCTTGAAGCGCAGGGATATGTTGTGAAGTCCGAAGTAGGGGCGGCGGATGTGGTGGCTGTTCGGGGCGGCGAGGCACCTGTTGTCGTGGAGTTGAAGCTGGGTTTCAGTCTTGCCTTGTTTCATCAGTGCCTCGAACGGATGAAGCTGACCGACGATGTCTACCTTGCCGTTGTGCGCCAAAACGGTAAGCGCTTTGCAAAGTCGGTGAAGGCAAACACAACGCTGGCGCGCAGGTTGGGGCTGGGGTTGATGACGGTGCGGCTGGCCGATGGTCTTGTCGAGGTGCATTGCGATCCGGGCCCGTATGCGCCGCGCAAAAACGCCAAGCGCAAGGCGCAGCTTTTGCGGGAGTTCGCCCGCAGGCAGGGTGACCCCAACGAGGGCGGCCAGACGCGCGCGGGGTTGGTCACCGCCTATCGGCAAGACGCGTTGAAGATTGCCGTCTATTTGTTCGAAGCCGGTGCCAGCAAGGGGGCCGATGTGGCGCGCGAAACGGGCGTGGCCAAGGCCACGACGCTGATGCGCGACAACCATTATGACTGGTTCGAGAAGGTGGAAAAAGGCGTCTACGGCCTTGGACCCGCAGGCGCTCAGGCGGTTACCGCCGCCGCCCGCGTGCTGGGGGCTTAAGCGTCTTTTCTGGCAGGAATTCTTTTGAGATGGGCCAAAGTATGTGGCGCACCAAAGCATCGCGATGGTACGCCAATTACCGGCGTGAAATAATTCTGCTGCGTCCGCTTGACTCGCCGCCCGGTGGTTCATACTTACAGATCGTTAGCACTCATCCGATGTGAGTGATAACGGTCGCGATGTTTCAGGCGAAGCAGCGACCAGAGAATAGAAAACTTTGAGCATTAAGGAGCTACAAAGATGGCATTGAAACCGCTTCACGACCGCGTGCTGGTAAAGCGCACCGAAGGCGACGAGAAAACTGCTGGCGGGTTGATCATTCCCGATAGCGCGAAAGAAAAGCCAGCCGAGGGCGAAGTTGTTGCCGTAGGCGCAGGCGCGCGCGACGAGGACGGCGACCGGATCGCAATGGACGTCAAAGTTGGCGACAAGATCCTGTTCGGCAAGTGGTCCGGCACTGAAGTCACCATCGACGGTGAAGAAATGCTGATGATGAAAGAAAGCGACATCATGGGGATCATCGAGTAAGCCAACCGGCCCTCGGACCCCATTCGATACGCTACACATCAACCCAATTCAGGAGATTATGAATATGGCTGCTAAAGACGTCAAATTCGGAACAGACGCCCGTAACAAAATGCTCAAGGGTGTGAACATCCTTGCAGACGCGGTTAAAGTCACGCTTGGCCCCAAAGGCCGCAACGTGGTTCTGGACAAATCCTTCGGTGCTCCGCGGATCACCAAAGACGGTGTATCTGTCGCCAAAGAGATCGAGCTGGAAGACAAGTTCGAGAACATGGGCGCACAGATGGTCAAGGAAGTCGCATCGCGCACCAACGACGAAGCAGGCGACGGTACAACAACCGCGACTGTGCTGGCACAGGCCATCGTGCGCGAAGGCATGAAGTCTGTTGCTGCCGGTATGAACCCGATGGATCTCAAGCGCGGGATCGACATGGCGACGCTGAAAGTCGTCGAAGCCATCCGCGCCGCAGCCCGTCCTGTCTCTGACAGCGACGAAGTTGCACAGGTCGGCACGATCTCTGCCAATGGCGAAACTGAAATCGGCCGCCAGATTGCGGATGCGATGCAGAAAGTCGGCAACGAAGGTGTTATCACCGTCGAAGAGAACAAGGGTCTGGAAACAGAAACCGATGTTGTCGAAGGCATGCAGTTCGACCGCGGTTACCTGTCCCCTTACTTCGTCACCAACTCCGACAAAATGACTGTCGAGCTGGAAGACGCGATCATCTTGCTGCACGAGAAGAAGCTTTCTTCGCTTCAGCCAATGGTGCCGCTGCTTGAGCAAGTCATCCAGTCGCAAAAACCACTGCTGATCATCTCGGAAGATGTTGAAGGCGAAGCGCTGGCAACTCTGGTTGTCAACAAACTGCGCGGCGGCCTGAAGATTGCTGCTGTGAAAGCGCCCGGTTTTGGCGATCGCCGCAAAGCGATGCTGCAAGACCTTGCGATCCTCACAGGTGGTCAGGTTATTTCCGAAGATCTGGGTATGAAGCTTGAGTCCGTTACAATGGACATGCTGGGTTCTGCCAAGAAAGTGGAGATCACCAAGGACACGACAACAATCGTTGACGGTGGCGGCGAAAAAGCCGAAATCGAAGCGCGCGTTGCCCAGATCCGCAACCAGATCGAAGAAACCACATCCGATTACGACCGTGAGAAGCTGCAAGAGCGCGTTGCCAAACTGGCAGGCGGTGTTGCTGTGATCCGTGTCGGTGGCATGACCGAGACCGAAGTGAAAGAGCGTAAAGACCGTGTCGATGACGCGCTGAACGCAACACGCGCGGCTGTTCAGGAAGGTATCGTCGTTGGCGGCGGTGTTGCCCTGATCCAGGCGGGCAAGGCTCTCGAAAATCTGACCGGTGAGAACAACGACCAGACGGTCGGTGTCACAATCGTGCGCAAGGCTCTCGAAGCGCCCCTGCGCCAGATCGCCGAGAACGCCGGTGTTGACGGATCGGTCGTTGCGGGTAAGATCCGCGAGTCGAACGACCCCAAGTTCGGCTTCAACGCACAGACCGAAGAATATGGCGACATGTTCAAGTTCGGCGTTATCGACCCTGCCAAAGTCGTGCGTCACGCACTTCAGGATGCAGCGTCCATCGCCGGTCTGCTGATCACCACCGAAGCAATGGTTGCTGATCGTCCGTCCAAAGACGGCGCCGCCGGCGGCGGCATGCCCGACATGGGTGGCATGGGCGGCATGGGCGGCATGATGTAAGCTTGTCTACTTTGTAGATAAGCGCTGCTTCCAAGCTGCGTTAAAGCAAAGGGCCTTTCGGGGCCCTTTGTCATGTCGTCTGTATGCAGGCGCAGATGCAAGAGACGTGCCGGACTTAACCGGTTGGCAAGGTTCCGTCTGTTAGTCATTCACTGGAATGATAGGGAAGGCGCTTATGGCGAGGTCTGTTTGCAACGCTACGGCTGCCCCCGAAAGGAAGCCGCATCCAGCGACGCAGGATATTGATGATTTCATCTATCTGATGAGCCACGATGTGCGCGCCTCCGTGCGTGCGCTTCTGGAATTGCCGCAATGGATCGTCGAGGACCTTGAAACCGCAGGGGTGGATTTGACGGGTTCGGTCGGGCAAACCATCGAGATGATGAACCGCCACACCGCGCGGTTGGACCGGATGCTCGTCGATCTGCTGGCCTATTCGCGCATCGGCAGGCGGCAGGGGGTGCATCTTGTGGATGTAAACGTTGCGCTGGACGAGGTGCTGGGTACGCTGGTGCTGCCGCAGGGGTTCCGCATTTCGCGCGCCTTATCAAGCACGCACTGCCTGATCGCAGAGCAGGATATCCTGACGCTCTGGAGCGCGCTGATCGGAAATGCGGTCAAGCATCACGATCAAACCGCAGGGCATATCCGCGTTTCCACCCGCGCCGAAGGTGGTATGATCCGGTTTACGGTATGCGATGACGGGCCGGGCATTCCGGAAAAATACCACGACAAGGTGCTTGGCCCCATGACCACCCTGCGCCCGCGCGACGAAATCGAAGGTAGCGGTATGGGCCTGGCCAATGTGCACAAGATCGCTCAACATTACGGCGGGACGGTTACGCTTTCGCCGGCCCGGCTTGATCAGACCGGCCTGTGCGTGGATGTGTTGTTACCACACGGTGATCAACCCACAGGAATTTAACGGATTTCTTCGAAAATCCTCTACAGAACTGGCATTTCGCGCAGTCTCGCGTTCATCTTTTGATAGGTCTGTCGGGCGTACTCTGACCATGGTGAGTAAATCTGTGGGAGAAATCAGCAATGTCATTGCCTGTCCAAGTCGTCGGCCCTCACGGGGGGGCCTTTCCACCTGTTATCAAAGCCTTGTTGCTGGATGACAGCTCATTTGATCGTGCGCGCATCCGGCGGTTGGGTCAGAAAGCCGATCTTGCGTTACAGTTGGACGAAGTGGCCTCTGTCGCAGAGATGAAAGAGGCCGTCGCACATCAGGTGTATGATCTGATCATGATTGATTATCGTCTGCCGCAAGGCGATGGTCTGGGGGTTCTGGATTACATCCAGCAGACTGCGCTGAACAAAGAAACGGCGACCATCATGGTCACCGGCGAAGGCGACATGGAAACTGCGGTGACCGCGATGCGCAACGGGTGCCATGACTTCCTGACGAAAGACGGGATGACAGCCGAACAGTTGTGTTTTGCGATGACCACGGCCATGCAAACCGCCCGGAACAAGCGTGATGTGGCAGCACAACACGCCCACCAACACGAGGTGATCCGACAGGGCCTGACAGAGGCTTTGATGGACCGGCGCGTGCAAAGTACAGTCGTGTCGCTGCTCCGGGATCAGGTCAGCACCGCCTTGAATGCGCAGGCGCGGCTGCTTGCAACGGACGACCACCGTGCGCTGGATGTCTTCCTTGCCACCATAGCGGATGATGACGACGACTTCATTTTCAATTGACCGGTCACAACCCGACGGCCCGGTTGTTTGCGGTGTGGCACAAGGAATTACGCTTGCGCCTGATCTTGATTCTCGTTTCGTCTTAGCAGGTCTTTGCTACCAACCTCGCGCGAACCTGTGCTGTGATTGGGGCGTATGGATGCCTGCCTCTGGTCCGCTGTTGCCTGGGGGAAATCGCGGGATTTCTGCCGGAACTGCTGTGAGGAGGGTGGCTGCGTCGCGGCCGGATTTTGCGTATTAGAGCGCCTCGCCTTAAACCTGAATCACCAATACCCTTCGACGCTCTCGCGGCATTGGCGACAAAAGGTGGCTCAGGTTAAGGGCGGGACGCTTTAATGCACGGCGTTTGCCACAGATACGCGACGCCACGGATGCGGTAATCATATGGACGGCATCGCCAAACACTAGACCACCAAAGGTTCCAATGGATCATACATCGGCGCATCCGCGTCCTGCCACGCAACGGCGGCAAGGCTATCAGGTTTCACACGCAGCGTTGCCATCTCTGCACGGCTGACCCAGCGGCGGTCGGTTACGATGTTTTCCACATCACGCCAATCCGCATCCATCTCGGCGGGGCCGATAAGGGTACAGCGAAAATAGATATCGACCTGATGAAAGCTACCTTCGGGGTCGTGGAATTCATTAACCAGACAGGGCGCACCGACGTTGATCTCAAGCCCCGTTTCTTCATAGACCTCGCGTTTGAGGTTGTCGGGCAGGGCGCTTGCCCGCTCCACACCGCCCCCCGGTGCGCACATAAGATCGCTTTTGCCATCGGGCCACGCGTTGACAAGCAGCAGGCAGTTTCGATGCAAAACGATCGCGCGAACGGCGAGACGGGGAAAAGCGATGCGAGTCATCGGCGGGTTTGCTCTTTCAGTAACGGCTTGAAGCGAGACGGCTGTTTAAACATGCTCAAAGGCGCACTACATAGCGCGCATGAGACTCCTCGTGATCATATGCGCCCTGTGCCTGACGGCAAGCATTGTCGATGCCCGCTGCGTCGTGCTGTTGCACGGGCTGGCGCGCACCGAATCGTCATTTGCCTTGATGGAAGCCGCGCTGGAGGCGGAAGGCTGGAAGGTTGTGCGTCCCGGTTATCCGTCAACAGAAGCGCCGATCGAGCAGCTTACGCAGGAAACGCTGCCAGCGGCAGTTGCCGCCTGTGGCACTGATAAGGTTGATTTTATCACCCATTCCATGGGCGGCATTCTGGTGCGCCAATGGGCAAACGAGGCGGGTGTGGGCAAGATCGGCCGCGTCGTGATGCTTGGCCCGCCCAATCAGGGCAGCGAGGTCGTGGACGAGTTGCGCGATGTAATAGTGTTCGACTGGGTGAACGGCCCTGCAGGACTGCAAATGGGCACAGGGGCTGAATCGTTGCCCCGTCAACTGCCGCCTGCGAATTACGAGGTGGGCATCATCGCGGGCTCGCAATCGCTGAACCCCTATTTCTCCTCGCTGTTGCCAGGGCCGGACGATGGCAAGGTTGCGGTCTCATCGACGCGTCTGAAGGGCATGGCAGATCATATCGTGTTGCCGGTGACGCATACTTTCATGATGAATAATCCGCATGTGATCGCCGAAGCTGTCGAGTTCCTGCGCACCGGCTATTTCGACCATTCGCTGTCGTTTCTGGATGCGGTGTTGGAGCAATTGGGTTGTCCGGAGGGTGAATGTCTGCCGGGGGTGGGGGCGTCTCATGCTGAACCTTGATTTGACCGGTGCCGAGGTGTTGGGGCCGGAGGGGCTGCATGCGGACGGGCTGTCGATTGCAGAAGGCCGGATCACGGCAGAGTCTGCCGGACGCGCGGTGGATTTGCGCGGCTATATGGTTCTGCCCGGCATTGTAGACATGCATGGCGACGGGTTCGAACGGCATCTGGCACCGCGCCGCGGTGCGATGAAGCAGATGGCCGAGGGGCTGGTCGCGGTAGAGGCGGAGTTGGGGGCCAATGGCATCACCACAGCGATTCTCGCCCAGTTCGTCAGTTGGGAAGGCGGCGTGCGCAGTCTTGAATTCGCAAAGCAGGTTTTCGGTAACCTGCGCGATGTGGCGCCGGACATGGTGACCGATCTGCGCGGACAGCTGCGCTTTGAAACTCATATGCTTGATCTCTATGCGGACCTACCGCAAATGATTGCGGACTGGGGGCTGCGTTATGTCGTGTTCAACGATCATCTGCCGCATGACCGGCTTGCCGCAGGGCAAAAGCCGCGCCGCTTGGTCGCGCAAGCGCTCAAAGCGGGGCGCAGTCCTGAAAAACAGTTGGCGATGATGGAAGGAATGGAGGCGCGCGCGGGCGAGGTGCCTGCCGCGCTTGCGGCGCTTTGTGCAACGCTGGCGGCGGCGGGCATCACCATGGGCAGCCATGACGACAGCACCGCAGCAGGGCGCGCGGAATGGACGGCGCGCGGCGTGCGGGTGTCGGAGTTTCCCGAAACGCTGGAGGCGGCGGAGGCGACGAAGGCGCAAGGCGGGCTGGTGGTTATGGGATCGCCCAACGTGGTGCGCGGCGGCTCGCACAACCGCAATGTGTCGGCCATTGATTTGATCGCGATGGGTTACTGCGATGCGCTTGCGTCCGATTACCACTACCCCAGCGCGCGGCGCGCGGCGTTGATGTTGTGGCAAAACGGAATGCTGGAATTGCAGGACGCATGGGCGCTCGTCTCGCGCGGGCCTGCCACGATGTTGGGTCTTGATGACCGTGGTGTGCTGTGCGCGGGCAAACGTGCCGATCTCGTGGTGCTTGACCGCGCCACCTTGCGCGTTGCCGCCACGCTGGTCCAGGGGCGGGTCAGCCATATGTCGGGCGACATCGCGGCGCGCTTTTTCGGTTAGCGCCGTGCTACCCGGTGATCCGGTTGATGTGCCCCATCTTTCGTCCCGCTTTGATTTCGGCCTTGCCATAAAGATGGATCGCACACCCCGCCTCGGTTGCAAGGGCCGGGACACGCTCCATATCCGCGCCGATCAGGTTTTCCATGGTCACGTCCGAATGGCGTGATCCATCGCCAAGCGGCCAGCCTGCGATGGCGCGGATGTGCTGCTCGAACTGGTCGACGGCACAGCCGTTTTGCGTCCAGTGGCCCGAGTTATGCACGCGGGGCGCGATTTCGTTTACGATCAACCCGCGCGGCGTGACAAAAAGCTCGACCCCCATCACGCCGACATACTCCAGCGCATTGAGAATTCTTGCCGCCAGCAGCACCGCATCGGTGCGCAAGGAGGCCGGGATTTGTGCGGGCACGGTTGTAGTGTGTAAAATGCCGTCGCGGTGGACGTTCATCCCCGGATCATAGCAGGCTACCTCTCCTTGAGGATTACGCGCGGCGATGATCGAGATTTCGGCGGTGAAATCGACAAATCCTTCAAGGATCGCAGGTGCGCCTGCCATATCGGCAAAGGCCGCAGCGGCGTCCTGCGCACTGTGCAGGCGCACCTGTCCCTTGCC
Source organism: uncultured Sulfitobacter sp. (assembly GCA_947502265.1). GTDB lineage: Bacteria > Pseudomonadota > Alphaproteobacteria > Rhodobacterales > Rhodobacteraceae > Sulfitobacter. The sequence goes on along the minus strand of CANMZB010000004.1, from coordinate 26,905 downwards.
ATCATAGCCGAAGCGGCGGGTTTTCAGGATTGCGGGTACGCCGATTTCGATGATCGCCGCGTCAAGGCTGGCAGCATCGGTGATATCTGCAAAAGGCGCAACGCTTAGGCCCAGCTCTTGCAGGAATGTCTTTTCCGTCATCCGGTCCTGGGATGTGCCAAGGGCGCGGCGATTGGGGTGGATCGGTACGATGGCTTCAATGGTGTCGAGCGCAGAGGTCGGTACGTTCTCGAACTCGTAAGTCACCAGATCGACAGAGCGCGCAAAGGCGGTGAGGGCGTCCGCATCTTCGTAAGGTGCGGTTGTGACATGGTGCGCCACATCACCTGCCGGTGCATCTTTGCCCGGCTCGAAGATGTGGGTGCGCAGGCCAAGGCGGGCGGCGGCAACGCTGAGCATCCGGCCCAGTTGTCCGCCACCAAGGATGCCGATGGTCGCACCGGTGGGCAAAGGGTCAGTCATCTGTGGGCTCCTCGGGGATTGACGCGGAAAGAGCCGCGCGCCAGGCGTCAAGACGTGCGGCAAGACCGGCGTCCTGAAGCGCGAGTATACCCGCCGCCATCAGGGCCGCATTGGCAGCGCCCGCAGGCCCGATGGCCATCGTGGCAACGGGATATCCGCGTGGCATCTGGAGGATGGAATAAAGACTGTCGACGCCTGACAGCGCCTTGGTCTGCACGGGTACGCCGATCACCGGCACGCGGGTCTTGGAAGCCATCATGCCGGGCAAATGCGCAGCTCCGCCTGCACCCGCGATAATCACCTGCAAGCCGCGCGATACGGCTGTTTTGCCATAGTCCCACAACCGGTCCGGTGTGCGATGGGCCGAAACGATGCGGGCCTCGTAAGAGATGCCAAGCTCATCAAGCAGAAGGGCGGCTTCGCGCATGGTGGACCAGTCAGACTGGGAACCCATGATGATGCCGACGGGAGGGGTGCTCATACTCGAAAGCCTTTGCAACAGGATTTAAAGCGCGCACTATAGCTGTTGGGCGCGCTCTGGCAATGCGCGGCAGGGGCAAAATTTCTTTCGAAATTTTGGGCACAGAGTTTCGCGAAACTCTGTAGTGCCGCAGGCTGCCGGTCAGGCAATGATATCGGGTGTCAGACGGTCTTCGATCCGGGCGATTTTGTCTTTAAGGCGCAGCTTGCGTTTTTTCAGGCGCTGGAGCGTCAGCGGGTCGGCTATACCCCGTTCGGTCAGCGCGTCTATGGCATCGTCGAGATCACGGTGCTCACTGCGGAAAACCGCCAGTTCTATTTTTAGCACGTCATCGTTTTTCATGGAAAGATCGTCAGGCGCGTTCATCGCTTCAAGCTTCTCTGATTCTGGAAAAGTTTAACTCTTTGAACCATAGAGCTTAACCCCTTTGACGCCTAGCCCTTGCGCGCGGGTGCCCCACCCCCCATATTTGATTGGAGCGGTTGCCATAACGGGGCTGCTCTGACTGTCGCTTGAGATGATAAGGACGTGTCGCAGATGACAAAACTAACACTGGCTTCCTATCCCCATATGCTGGGATTCGAACAGTTGGAAAGGGTGCTGGAGCGCAGCGCGAAATCCGGCAACGAAGGGTATCCTCCCTTCAATATCGAGCAAACTTCGGAATTAAGTTATCGCATCACACTTGCGGTTGCAGGGTTTGCGCAGAATGATCTGTCGATCACCGTCGAGGACCGCCAACTGGTTATCCGGGGCCGACAGACAGACGACAGCGAAGGCCGCGTGTTCCTGCATCGCGGCATAGCGGGACGCCAGTTCCAGCGCAGTTTTGTGTTGGCCGACGGTGTCGAAGTGGGCGAAGCCCTGATGGAAAACGGTCTGCTGCATGTGGACCTGACACAGGCGAAACCTGAAACTATTGTTCAAACGATTAACATCCGAAAGGGGTAAGACATGGATAACCTTGAAGCGACAGGCGGGACGGACCGCACAGTCTACGTCAAGACAATTGCTGTGACGGATCTGCCCCGTGAGGTGCGCGATCAGGCCGAAGGTCTGGAGCAGCTTTACGCGGTGCACGACGCGCAGGGCCAGCAGTTGGCGCTGGTGGGTGATCGCAAGCTGGCTTTCGAGCTGGCACGCGAGCACAACTACGCGCCTGTTCTGGTGCATTGATCCGCGCGCACGGTTGGACCGCGCGCAACGATAAGGACGATACCAAAAGGGCCGCAGCATTCTGCGGCCCTTTTTATGTGTGCAGAGCCTTTTTGGCATTTGGATTTGATCGGATGGATGCCTCTACCGATGCTCCCTTTGGCGGCAATAGGTGCATGGGGCTGCGGTGTTGGTGGCCGCTGTGGGCGGGCTTGCACAGATCGACCTCGCCGTCAAAGCGGCGCGTGTGCCGGGGCAGACGAAGCATATTTGGATTGAATGCCAACGCTTGCCCCAAAAAAAAATCAGAGCGTTGCTGGCGTGGCAGGGCTTGTGGCCTGCTGGTCAAGCAGACGATCCGTCATCATCCCTCCGATCCACATCGATACAAGTGCGACCCATGCGGTGAGCGCAAAAGTAGATCCGCCAGTTACCCCCGCCCCGATCGTGCAGCCGCCCGCAGTCATGGCACCAAAACCCATAAGCGCCGCCCCAAGCAAATACCGACGCATTGATTTCTCGCCGTCCCATCCCTGCCAATTTAACCGGCCAGAGAGCAGCGCGGACAAAAACGCGCCCAATGCCACGCCCGGAACGAGGCCGACGTCAAACTCAAGCATCGAATTTTCCGACAGAAGGTACATCAGCGTATCTGCTGAAGGGCCGGAAAACGTGAGGCTTCCAACGGGAACCGGATCGAAACTGATTTGCGACAGGGTGTAGGTCAGGAACCATCCAACGGCGACGGCGAAGCCGACACCGCATCCGAAGAAAAGCGTAATCCACGACACCCTGTTCCGCATTGCGATGAAAAGTGCGAGTGCCGTAAAAACCAGCGATATGGCAATGCCGCTGCCTACCGGCAGGCCCAGTTCCCAAAGTATATTGGGGTTTGCGCCATCGGTGATCCAGCCGCCCGAGATGAATTCACGGACGGGCGAAAACGCGCCGTGCAAGCTCATTTGTGCCACGACCGCGAAAACGAGACCGGACAGGATGGCACGCAGGTTGCCGGTTGATCCCAGAACCAAAAGCCTGCCGGGGCAGCCACGTGCAAGGATCATCCCGACGCCGAACACCAGCCCGCCAATGATCGCACCCGAAAGCGTGCCGGGTGATGACAGCCAGCGGCTGGTGCCCAGATCGACCATGCCAGTCAGGTTCATACCTTGGGTCCAAAGCAGGGCAGTGGAGAAGGTCAACAACCACACCGCCATGCGCGGCCCAAGCGACGCTCGCGCGATTTCGACGGCGGCAGCGCGTAGACAGAACCGGCTTTGCTCGGCAGAGGTGCCAAATATGAAGCCCGCGATCACCCCGGCAAAGGCGGCCACAGCGGGTTCGCCCAGATTTTCAAGGACGGCGACTGTATCCATATCAGTGTCCTTTCGCGCGCAATATGGACTATGGATAGCACAGTTGCCTTGATCTGGGTCATGAAACGGGTGCCACCCCGCCCGACGCAAAAGGCCAGCCGTTGTCGGCCGGCCTTCTGCAAATACTGGGGGGTGAATACGGGAGGCTGTCAGCCTTTGATCAGGCCCATGCTTTCCAGCTTGAGCAGCACCTGATGCGCGCAATTGTCGACGTCGACATTTTCAGTCTCGACCGACAATTCCGGATTCTCCGGCACATCGTAAGGGTCTGAAATGCCGGTGAACTCCTTGATTTTGCCTTCGCGTGCCAGTTTGTAAAGACCCTTGCGGTCACGCCGTTCGCATTCCTCGATAGAGGTGGCAACGTGGATTTCCACAAACGCACCGAAGGCTTCGACATCCTCGCGCACCGCGCGCCGCGTTGTGGCGTAGGGCGCGATGGGGGCGCAGATGGCGATGCCGCCGTTTTTGGTGATTTCGGACGCGACATAGCCGATGCGACGGATGTTCAGGTCGCGATGCTCTTTGGAAAAGCCCAATTCGGACGACAGGTTCTTGCGCACGATATCGCCATCCAGAAGCGTCACGGGACGGCCGCCTTGCTCCATCAGCTTGACCATCAAGGCGTTTGCAATGGTCGATTTGCCAGAGCCGGAGAAGCCGGTGAAAAACACGGTAAAGCCCTGTTGCGCGCGCGGCGGACGGGTGCGGCGCAGCTCGGCCACCACTTCCGGAAACGAGAACCATTCGGGAATTTCCAGCCCTTCTTGCAAACGTCGACGCAATTCGGTGCCCGAGATGTTCAGGATGGTGACGTTATCCTTGTCTTTGATCTCGTCCATGGCCTCGTATTGGGCGCGCTCCTGCACATAAACCATGTGTTTGAAGTCGACCATTTCGATGCCCATTTCCTCCTGATGCGCGCGGAAAAGATCCTGTGCATCGTAGGGGCCATAGAAATCCTCACCGGCGGAATTCTTGCCCGGCCCTGCGTGATCGCGGCCCACGATGAAGTGGGTGCAGCCGTGGTTTTTTCGGATCAGACCATGCCAAACCGCCTCGCGCGGGCCGCCCATGCGCATGGCGAGGTTCAAAAGGCTCATCGCCGTGGTTGCCTGCGGGTACTGGTCCAGCACTGCCTCGTAGCAGCGCACGCGGGTGAAGTGATCGACATCGCCGGGTTTGGTCAGTCCCACAACCGGATGGATCAGCAGGTTGGCCTGTGCCTCGCGGGCGGCGCGGAACGTCAGTTCCTGATGCGCGCGGTGCAGCGGGTTGCGCGTCTGGAACGCGACAACCTTGCGCCAGCCCATCTTGCGGAAATGGGCGCGCAATTCGTTCGGCGTGTCGCGGCGGGATTTGAAATCATAATGCACAGGCTGCTGGATGCCGGTGACCGGACCGCCCAGATAGATCTTTGCGGCTTGATTGTGCAGATAGTTGACGGAAGGGTGCGCGTCGTCGTTTGCGCCAAACACCATTTCCGCTTCACGGGCCTTGTTCGGTTCCCAGCGGTCGGTCACGGTCATGGTGGCAAGGATCACGCCTTCCTGATCGCGCAGTGCAATATCCTGCCCGATTTCCAGCTTGCCTGCGAACTCGTCGGATACATCGAGGGTGATCGGCATCGGCCACAGCTGACCATCGGCCAGACGCATTGTCTCTACAACGCTGGAATAATCGGCCTCGTTCATAAAGCCTTTGAGCGGGTTAAAGCCGCCATTCATCAACAATTCCAGATCACAAATCTGGCGAGGGGTCAGGTCGTGGCTGACCAGGTTTCCGGCTTCGATCTTCAGTTTCTGGGCGGAATCATACGAAACGTAGAGTTCGGGGATTGGCGCAAGGTTTGGCATCTGCATATGTACTTTCGGTCTCTGATTGGCTGGGCTTGTCTGCGTCCTAGCGTCAAGCGGATATGTAAATCAAGCATTCGCGATAGTTTGCGCCACATATAAGGCAAATGTGCTGATGATGCAGAAGGAATCACGCTGCTATTCCATATAGACACTGTGGGAGGGAGGGTTTGTTTTTCAAAATCCGGAAAAGGGATGCCTTTTTCCATATGGATTAACGCAGCCCTCTTAAAATGTCGTGTAATTTGGCACAACTGCGATACAAAAAAAGGCACCGCATTTTGCGGCGCCTTTTAGTTATTTCAGGCCAATGAACCTGTCTTGAAAAAATATTTTCACGCTCGCCAGAGGCGGTATTGCAAAGTTGCGGTCATGCGCCTTCTTTGACCTGTGCACCATAGCCCAGCGGCAATGACGTGTCTTTGCCATCGTCGTCACCGGCTTCGGCCAGAAAACGTTCCGCTTCGAGCGCGGCCATGCAGCCCATACCGGCAGACGTAACCGCCTGACGGTACTTGTGATCGGTCAGATCGCCCGCCGCGAACACGCCGGGGACGGAAGTTTCCGTGCTGTCCGGCTTGGTCACGACATAGCCGCCCATGTGGGTTTCCAGCGTGTCCTTGACCAATTCGTTAGCGGGAGCATGGCCGATGGCGACAAAAACACCTTTGCACGGGATGTCGGTGATTTCGCCGGTTTCAACATGCTTGACCTTCACACCCTCGACGCCCGGCGGCGTGTCGGTGCCGTACACTTCCTCAAGCTGGTGAAACCACAGCGGTTCGATCTTGGGGTTTTTCATCAGACGATCAATCAGGATTTTCTCGGCGCGCAACTCGTCGCGGCGGTGGATCAGGGTGACTTTTGAGGCAAAATTGGTCAGGAACAGCGCTTCTTCAACGGCTGTGTTGCCGCCTCCAATCACGACAATCTCCTGCCCGCGATAGAAAAAACCGTCACAGGTGGCGCAGGCCGACACGCCGAAGCCCTTGAACTTTTCTTCGGATTCCAGCCCCAGCCATTTGGCCCGCGCGCCAGTGGCAAGAATGACCGCATCCGCAATATATGTCGTGCCGCTGTCGCCCTTGGCGGTGAAAGGGCGCTTGCCCAGATCGAGATCGGTGATGATGTCGCCGACAATCTCTGTCCCTACCGCCTTGGCGTGCGCTTCCATCCGCAACATCAGGTCCGGCCCCTGAACCTCGGTATCACCGGGCCAGTTTTCAACCTCGGTCGTTGTGGTTAATTGCCCGCCCGGTTCGATTCCCTGCACGAGAATCGGTTCAAGCATGGCACGGCTGGCATATACGCCAGCCGTGTAGCCTGCCGGGCCGGAGCCAATAATCAAAAGCTTGGTCTTGCGTGTTTCGGCCATGCGGCACCCCCTTTGGGACTCTATTCTGTTGCACAGTGATATATACATGCCGGTGTCGGGCTTAAACCCCGTCAAGGTGGCAACTCATGTCAAAATCACCGGTTGGCGCAGGGATGCGCAGCCTCCGGCATAATGAAAGTTGCGCAGTTGCGAAAGAATATTGCGCATACCCGCGTTAGGCGTATAACAAACGCAAAGCTATAGGGGGACATATGGCAGGACCACGGCTTGATCCGATTGATCGGAAAATTCTTGCTGAATTACAGGCTGACGGACGCATGACCAATGTTGAATTGGCCAAGCGTGTCGGTATTTCAGCGCCGCCGTGTCTTCGCCGTGTCCGCACACTCGAAGATCAGGGCTTTATCAAAGGCTATCATGCGGACGTCGATGCGCGCGAACTGGGCTTTGAAGTGCAGGTGTTTGCGATGGTTGGCCTGAACAGTCAGGCCGAAGCGGATTTGTCAGCGTTCGAAGAGCGGTGTCGCGACTGGTCGCTTGTGCGCGAATGTCACATGCTTAACGGCGAGGTCGATTTCATGCTGAAATGCGTGGCACCCGATCTTTCGAGCTTCCAAAGCTTTCTGACGGGCAAGTTGCTGACTGCCCCGAATGTGGCCAGCGTGAAAACCAGCCTTGTGATCCGGAACGCCAAGGATGAACCGGGCGTGCCCTTTGATGTGCTCGAAGAGCGCTTGCGCGTCGACGCGTAAGCTGCATTTCTCGTCTAGTGCGCGGGTGCGCGGGGGTGTGCCAGCGGACCGAAATCGGTGATGTCGCTGATCCGCGGGAACAGCGAGACAAAGCGGTCGTGTACCGATTGGCTCACATCGCCTGACGCTTGTGTGCCGGGGTGAAATGTCTCCATTTCGATGCCGTCTACAGTAATCGCCGCGTGGCGGGACAGGCAGATGTGGAACAGGCGCGTCGGCGTTGGCGGTGTCACCTCGATTACATTCACCCCGTCCACAAACCGTGAGGCGGGGGTGAACAATGGGTTGCCGTCCGCGATGGCACGCAGGGCAGGGGGCGTGTGCAGGATGCGCGCACCCGGTCCCACAGTAAGCGACCGTTCGGGGCGCGATTGGCCAAGGCTGTCGGGCATGATGCGGATGAGCGGCGTGCGCTTGCCCGAATCCGCCGGTGAAAACGTTGATGTGCCGATCCAGATCAATTCGGCAGGCGCGCCCGTGGACGTGTGGACCATATCGCCGGGCTGAAGGTCCTCGATCGCGACAGGGCCCATTGTTGTCTGGATCAGGCTGCCGTGGGTAAAGGCGGAAAACGCGTTCTCGAACAGCTCAATCGCCGGTGCGGTGCTTTGACCGATATAAAGCGAGCCATCGGCGCGCAGGGCGGCGACTTCGTAAGACCGCTTGGGCATCTCGCCTTTGGAAACGGGCATGGACGAATGGCTCATTGCGTAGCTTTCAGCGCGTGCCGGGGAACGGGCGGCAGCAGGATTGGCAGTCAATATCATGCGAACACCTCAAAGGGTTGGTCACATCCGCGTCGGCCCCCACCGACAACGACGGAAATAACGGGTTGGTCATTTCATGTCTTTCGTAAGATCCAATTCGCCATGAATGGAGCGCATTGTCAAAGTTTCCGCGACACTTGGGTGCGTTCAGGCATCAATACCGCTGATTTTAGAGGATTTGTTTCGATTTTAAAGACTGCTCGTGCCACATTCACGGTCTGAAACGCAAAACCCCTCCGCACGAATCAATCATGCGGAGGGGTTTTACAGAAAACGCGCGCGCAAGTGGGCGCCGTGCGGGGCTTCAGGCGGTCTTGCGCAGGGGCGCTTGGGCTGCGTTGCGTTTGGCGACGAAAGCGGCGCGACGTGTGCCACGGGCCCATGGCATCACGGTGTCATTTTCTGCTGCGGCTTTTGTGATGGATTTGATGAAGCGTGCATTGGTTTTCATGGTCGTTTCTCCTGTCTCAATTCTTCTATGCGGGTATTCGCCCTTGCTTGAGACTGAATATGACGGAGAAATCGGGCCGGTTTGCGGCATCTGAGGGAAAACTTGAAAAACCGCAGGGCGGCGTCGCGCGGTAATGTGGCGCGCAGACCATATTCTGAGAAGACATTGTGAAGTAGTGATAATTCTTGAATTTTATCTGTTGTGACGCTGCGCTCAACAGTTTGTTTCGCATTTGGCATCAATGAAATGGGGCAGCTATCGGGCGCAGGTTGCCCTGACTGCGCCCGAATTTAAAGGGTGATGGCGGCGATCAGCCTGCCATAGTCCGCTTCCTTGGCATGCGTCGCGCGCCGGTAGGAATAGAATCGCTGCGGATCGGAGAAGGTGCAGTGTCGCGTCCACTCTGCATGGCCCACACCCGCTGCGCGCAACCGGTTCAGCCCGAAACCGGGCAAATCGAACAGCATCCTGTCGCCTGTACCGTTGATAAAATAGCGCGCATATTCGGGGCCTTCATCCATGAAGCTGTCCATAAACTCCGGGCCAACCTCGTAAGCGCGCTGGCTGATGGAGGGACCGATCACGGCCGTGATTTTTTCGCGGGTCGCCCCAAGGGCTACCATCGCGTCGACCGTCGCCTGCAAAATGCCATCGAGCGTGCCGCGCCATCCCGCGTGGGCGGCACCTATCACGCCTGCTTCGCTGTCGGAAAACAGCACCGGCTGGCAATCGGCGCTCAGCACCGAGAGCGCAAGTCCGGGCGTTTTGGTGACCAGCGCATCAGCGCGCGGTTTATTTGTGAACGGCCCCTCCACCGGCAGCGCCGTCGCCGAATGTACCTGATGTACGCCGAGCAGCCGTTCCGGCGTGACACCCATCGCGCTCGCCACGCGGGCGCGGTTGATCGCGACGATCTCGGACTGGTCGGTCGAGCCGTGGCCACAGTTCAGTCCCGCAAACACCCCCGAAGACGCACCGCCGCGGCGGGTGAAAAAACCGTGCTTTGTGTGGGCCAGCGCATCACTGGTGAGAATTTCAAGCGTCATGTTTCCAATCCGGGCAACATCGCGGTGTCTGCCGGAACCAGTCCGACCACCTTGAACAGGTTTCCCATTTCCTGCGGGTGCGTCAACCGTCGATGTGCTGCAATATGACTTTCCAGTGCTTCGCCGCGCAATTTGGCGGCAAGCGTTTGCGCGCGTGCCGTAATTCCCAGTCGTTCGAGGAAAACACCTTGGGGGGTGACGCGGCTGTGTGTGCAGGGGGCGCAGGCGGTAATCAGCGCCTCGAAATCGACGTGGGTGGTCAGATCGGCGGCACCGGGGGTGTCCAACGGATCGGTTGCGCGGTGATCGCGTACCGCCTGCAACGTATCGCCAAGCGAGCGCCAGTCGCCATAATCCACAACAAGCGCCGCACCGCCGTGCGTGGTGATCCGGTCCGCCACAACAGACAGGACCGGCGCGAGCCCCGCGCTGTCTTCGATCATATCTCCGTCGCGGGTGTCCTCAAGGCGATGCGCAAGGGCCGGTTGCGGCTGGGCGGGACCAAGCCCGAAGGCCAAGGCGCCATTCTCCAGCCCCACCTGCCGTTCTCGCCAGCCATCGCCGTCGCGGACGAATTGACGGATCGGCAGCGCGTCGAAAAATTCGTTGGCGATCAAAAACACCGGCTGTTCGGGCAAATCTTCGATCCGCTCGATCCACTGCGGGTCTTGCCCTGCGAGGGTGCTTGCCTGTTCAGTTCGAAGCGCCCCGGACGCCTCGTAAAGCGTGATCTGTGCGGCGGCGTGAAACCCCGGCACCCGCGCCGTTGCGCGCAGGATATCCGCCATCAAGGTGCCGCGACCGGGGCCAAGCTCTGCCAGCGTAAACGGAGCGGGCGCGCCTTGATCCAGCCATGCTTGGGCAAGCGACAGGCCAATCATTTCGCCAAACATCTGGCTGATCTCGGGGGCGGTCACGAAATCGCCTTTGGTGCCAAAAGGCGGGCGGGTGGTGTAATAGCCATGGGTCGGATGCAGCAGGCAGGCGGCCATATATTCGCTCATCCGCATCGGCCCTTCGTTGCGGATTTGCGTGATCAGGATGTCGCTCAGGCTCTTCACGTGCTTTGCGCCACGCGGCGCGCACGCAGGACCAGGAACAGCCCGACAGCAATCATCGGCAGGCAAAGAATTTGCCCCATCGTCAGCCCCGCGCTGCCCAGCTGCCATGCAAAGCCCAGCGGATTCGCGTCGGTGACGAACTGTGCATCCGGTTGGCGCACGAATTCTACCGCAAAACGGGCAAAGCCGTAGCCTGCCAGAAATACCCCCATCATCAGGCCGGGCATTTTGAACGCCCCCTTGCGCCATGCGAGCCAGATCAGCACCCCGCCCAACAAAAGCCCTTCAAGGAGCGCTTCGTAGAGTTGGGAAGGGTGGCGCGCACAAATGCCGATGACATCCGGGCAATATTGTGCCGCTTGCGTAGGAAAGGCGACGCCCCACGGCAAATCGGTAGGACGGCCCCAAAGTTCGGCGTTGATGAAATTCGCGAGGCGGCCCAGAAGCAATCCGGGCGGGACGCCAAGTGCGATAAGATCGCCCGCGCTGATTACGGGTATCTTGTTGCGCCGCGTATAGATGAGCGCGGCGATGATCACACCCAAAGCGCCGCCGTGGAATGACATGCCGCCTTCCCAGACTTTGAGAATCTGCGCAGGGTTGGCAAGGTAAAAGGCCGGTTGGTAGAAAAATACATACCCCAGCCGCCCGCCGAGGATCACACCGATGATGATCCATGTGAGCAGGTCCTCGATCCGGGCGGGGGCCATCACCGGCGTTTGCGCCCGCCACAGCCGCGGCGTGCAGGCGGCGCGAACGACAAGCCTCCAGCCCAAAAGGATACCGACAATATAGGCCAGCGCGTACCAGCGCAGCGCGAATGTCATACCGAAGAGCGAGATCGAAAAGATCTCGGGCGAGATGTCGGGGAAGGGAATAAGAGCGATCATGAACGTGATTGAGCGCGGCTGGGCGGGGAAGTCAACCTTGCACGACCGCGCATCGCGCCCCATATAGAGGGTACAGCTACCGGAGAGAACATATGCAGACCCGCAACAAGATTTTCGACGACATCAGCCAGATCATGACAAACGCCATGGGCGTGGCGCAAGGTGCCAAAGACGAGGCGGAAAATGCCATGAAAGGTCTCATGGACCGCTGGCTGGCTGATCGCGACTTTGTGACCCGCGAGGAGTTCGATGCCGTGCGCGCCATGGCGCAAAAAGCACGCGAAGAGAACGAAGCGCTAAAGGCGCGGCTCGATACGCTTGAGGCGAAATCCTGATCTGACGTTTCGTGCAACCGCGCCGTGATCCGATCGCGGCGCTTGCGCGCCATTCCTTTTTATTGACACCGTCCTGCCTGCCGTGTGTCTTCGCCATTGGCGCAGGCCCTTTGGGGCGACGGCAGGACATGCGTATTTAGGGCACAAAAAAGCTGGTCCGGCATTAGTCGCTGACGCGTCTTTTGCCGCAATATATTGTGTTATCCCCAACTCTTTGGGGTTATCCCCAGAAAAATGCTTGCCAGACCCTGTTCGGACCGCCACCATATCTTGTATGACGCACAGGAAATCCCCCGCTTTATAGCGGAGGCACCCAAGTGATGGGGGCGTATCTGAGCCTCCATTGCCAAGGCGATAACAACAAAGGTGGCAAAATGGCCCTGTCCGAGCAGTATATCGAAGACGACATTCACCCCATCGACATTGTCGAAACCCTTGCGGCGCATCACGACTGGGATTTTGACCGGATATCGGACGAGCAGATCGCGATGACGGTGGAGGGGCAATGGCGCACTTATTCCGTCACGCTGGCATGGTCGGCTTATGACGAGACGCTGCGCCTCATCTGTACCTTCGAGATGGAGCCGCCCGAAGAGAAGTTGCCCGCGCTTTACGGTTTGCTGAACGATGTGAACGACCGGTGCTGGGCGGGGGCGTTCACCTATTGGGCGGAGCAACAGTTGATGGTGTACCGCTATGGTCTGGTGTTGTCGGGCGGCCATGTGGCAAGCCCTGAACAGATTGATACGATGATTGGTGCCGCCGTAATGAGCGCCGAGCGGTATTACCCGGCTGTTCAACTGGTCGTTTGGGGGGACAAAAGCCCCAAGGATGCGCTGCAAGTCGCCATTGCAGAGGCTTACGGGCGCGCGTAACTCTGTTCTCCGACAAATGTGAGGAGAAGAAGCGCCATGAAAGATACACGCATTGCCCGCGACGGGCTTGTGCTGCTGGGATGCGGCAAGATGGGATCGGCTATGCTGGAAGGGTGGCTGGCGCGGGGATTGCCTGCGGCGTCTGTCTGGGTGCAAGATCCTTCGCCCTCCGATTGGGTGCAGGCGCAGCGGATCAATCTGAATACGGGTCTGCCGCCACATCCGGCGATTGTGCTGGTCGCGGTTAAACCACAAATGATGGCCGATGCCCTTCCCACGCTGCGTGCGATGGGCAATGGTGACACGCTTTTTGTCAGCGTGGCCGCAGGCACGCCGATTCAGTTCTTCGAGAAAACCTTGGGCAGAGATACCCCCGTTGTGCGTGCAATGCCCAATACGCCAGCGGCCATTTCCAAGGGGATCACAGCGATTGTGGGTAACGCCCGCGCAGGTGCGGAGGGGCTGAACGAGGCCGAAACGTTGTTGTCGGCTGTGGGAGAGGTTGTGCGCCTTACCGAGGAGGCGCAGATCGACGCGGTCACCGGCGTCAGCGGCTCCGGCCCGGCCTATGTGTTTCACATGATGGAGGCGCTGGCCGATGCTGGCGCCGCGCAGGGGTTGCCACGCGATCTGGCCCTACAGCTTGCCAAGGCCACGGTGGCCGGAGCCGGTGCGCTGGCGATGGCATCTGACGATGATCCCGCACAGTTGCGCGTGAACGTCACCAGCCCGAATGGCACCACGCAGGCGGGGTTGGAAGTTTTGATGGACGCACAAACAGGCTTGCCACCGCTGATCGCGCGCACTGTTGCCGCTGCGGCGGACCGCTCTCGGGAGTTGTCACGTGAATAATCTTTCATTTGACGACTTTCTGAAGGTCGATGTGCGCACGGGCCGCGTCATCAAGGCGGAGCCGTTCCCAGAGGCGCGCAAGCCCGCGATCAAGCTGTGGATTGATTTTGGCGACGAGATTGGCGTGCGCAAAACCTCGGCGCAGATCACCGCGCATTACACGCCCGACACTTTGATCGGGCGGCAGGTGATGGCGGTCGTGAACTTCCCGCCGCGCCAGATCGGGCCGTTCATGTCCGAGGTTCTGGTCTTGGGCGTGCCGGATGAAAGTGGCGAGATCGTGTTGGTCGTCCCGGATCAGGAAACACCTTCAGGAGGGCGGATGCATTGAAAAAGGTTCTTATTGGCCGCGGCCTGCCCGAGGAGGTTTATGCGGCTTTGGAGGGGCTTGATGTCGTGCGCCGCGATGAAACCGCGCCGCTTGACGCCGAAGAAATGCGCCGCGCGCTGCGTAATTTCGATGGCGTGATGCCGACGCTTGGCGATCACTTTTCGGCGGAGGTGTTCGCCGATGTGCCTGAGCCGCGCTGCGGAATCCTTGCCAACCTTGGCGTGGGGTACAATCATATCGACGTGGACGCGGCAAAGGCGGCAGGCATCGTGGTGACGAACACGCCGGGGGCTGTTACCGATGCCACGGCGGATATCGCAATGACCTTGATGCTGATGAGCGCGCGGCGCGCAGGCGAGGGGGAGCGGCTGGTCCGGTCCGGCGCGTGGGAGGGTTGGCACCCGACGCAACTGCTTGGCCTACATCTGAGCGGTAAGACGGTGGGCATCGTCGGCATGGGCCGGATCGGACAGGCGATTGCGCGACGTTGTCACTTTGGATTTGGCATGCGGGTGGCGTACTTTAGCCGCTCCCGCAAAACTCTGGATTTCGACGCGGAATATGTCTCTGACCTCAACGCATTGGCGGGCAAAGTTGATGTCATGGTCGTTGCCGTGCCGGGCAGTCCGCAAACACATCATCTGATTGATGCCTCTGTGCTGGCCTTGATGCAGCCGCACGCGCATTTGATCAACATTGCCCGCGGTGATGTGGTGGCGCAAATAGCGCTTGTTGACGCTTTGCAAGCGGGGGTGATCGGGGGCGCGGGCCTTGATGTGTATGAGTTCGAGCCGCAGGTGCCACAGGCGCTGCGTGATCTGGATAACGTGGTGCTGTTGCCGCATTTAGGGACGTCAACCCGCGAGGTACGTGTGGATATGGGGCTAATGGTTGTTGAAAATCTACAAACCTTCCTAAACGGAAAAATGCCGCCCAACCCTGTTTAACCATCGTTCACAGTTTGGCGACAGTATGTGCGGGAGGACGATATGGTCCGGCGCATAGGTATTGACATACATCAACCCGAACATGGGGATCGTCGAAGTCGCGTTCAGCGTGAAGAAGCGACCGTATCGCGTGGCGCATCCATTCTCGATTTGTCTAGGAAAGTCACCTGAAGGGGGGCAAACAAAAGTCGCTTGATCGACTGGCTCGCCTCGAAGGGCAGAACCGTGGAAGCACGCGGATGGTCTATGGGGGGCGCTACTGCGTGGATATTCAAGCGCAAACCGCGGCAAGTTCGTTCTGTTCTTAAGGGGCGCAACGGATGGTGCTGGAGGACTAGGCAAAGCAATGTGTCGACGAAGCAACCGGAAGCGGTGACCCGCAAGGCCAGCGGGAAAAATTCAACAAAGTGACCGCTTTACTTCAGAAATCACAGGACAGGCGTAGCGCTTTTGTCTACCTCTGACAGTTGACCTGTACCGATTATAGATAGGCTCCAGAGTACCCGGTTATGTCGTTATGTGCCGGACATTATGGCTGCCAATGTTGAAAGTGTGTTCCGCTCACTGGTTTTCATCTATTTGGTCATGCTTGTCGCGAATTTCCTGCGGCCAGGTTGATTTGATAAAGTTGAGATCTCCTCGTCTGTCAGGAGACGATCGTGGATTGGCATGTTTGATGCGTAACCTGGACCGCCGATCAATTGACCCACATCGTATTTGGCCAGGCGGAACAAGCTATCGCTTTCATGATGCCATATATGTCGGGTTACGTCTTGATGTCGCAGAGGCATGAGTATGCCCGGTATCCAGTGAGGTCTGCGCGCCACCTCACGTGCTGGGGTATATGCTTGCGCCCCCTCCCGGATATCTTCACCCGATGCTTTCATTGATCTCTTGGGTGGCCGCCTTGAACATCAAAGTGATTGACAAACAAGTGTCACTCTTAGGTATTTGGCGTTACTCTCTCGGGTGGCGTATAGGCTTTTCAATCTGGTTGACCGCGGGTGATCTACGCTGTTTTTGTCTCTGCCAAGCTTGGAACCAATGACGGCGGCATACAGATTTGTATGTTTCGGTGCCGCCGATTTGTACCTGGGGGCCGGCAAAGACCGGTGAGCCCGCTTCATCAAGACGCAGGACGGCTGTTGCCGCTCTTCCACATTCACAAATCGAGCGCATCTCGCGTATGACATCAGCAATCGCAAGAAGGGCGGCCGCCCCCTCAAAAGGTTGCATACGAAAGTCGGTTCTTAACCCGTAGGTCAGGACCGGAACATTGAGTTCATCCACACCGCGCGCAAGTTGCATGACTTGGTCGTGGCTTAGAAAATGTGCCTCATCACACAGCACGGATGCCGCTTTCGCTTCATGGGCCGGAATCATGATCTTTTCGAACAAGTCCTCGTCGCGTGAAAAGGTCTTGGCGTGTGATTGAAGCCCCAAACGGCTAGTAATAAAGCCTTCTCCCGCGCGGTCATCCAGTTTTGCCGTTAATAAATGGCAATCCATCCCCTTGACGCGGTAATTATGTTCGGTTTGCAGAAGCAAGGTAGATTTGCCTGCGTCCATACTTCCCCAGTGAAAAAACAGCTTTGCCATGAAGCTCTCCGCGCTATGTCGTGACAGGGCATGGTGCGATGTCGTTGTCGTGGTGCCAGTAACGGGCGCGCTGACATCGGATTACTGAACGCCACGTCTCGCGATGGGGCTTATCGTCGTTGACCTGTTTTGACGATATGCAAAACGAAGTGTTTCGGGGATTGCGACAGAAACTCAACAGTCATTACGTGAACTTCTGCCCTATGCCTATCGGTTGCTTCAAGGAGGCGTCAAAATCCCAACGGGTGCTGGGTGATGAAAGTGGATTCTGATCCGCCCGTGCGCCATTCGGATCTAATTGCCGTCCCTGTGGCGAAAACTTCGGATTAGCCGTGTTTCTGCACAATAACCGAACCGACGGAGTATCCTGCTCCAAAGGAGCAGATCAAGCCGGTTTCGCCGTCCTTTAGATCATCCGAGTATTTGGAGAACGCGATGATGGAGCCTGCCGACGAGGTGTTGGCGTAATCCTGTAGAATGTTGGGTTGTTCGCCGGTTTCAGGCACGCGGCCAAGCACTTTGCGACCGATGAAATCGTTCATGGACTTGTTGGCCTGATGTAGCCAAAGACGTTTTAGATCAGAGGCTTGGATGCCGGTTTTGGCGAGGTGATCGGCAATATGCTCACTGACCATGGGAAGCACTTCTTTGAACACCTTGCGCCCGTTTTGCATGAACTGCATGTCGCGCCGGTCTGCCACACCATCGGGACGCGAACGGCGCAGGAAGCCATTGTTGTTGCGGATGTTGTTCGAAAATTCAGTTGCGCAACGCGTTGATTTTATTTCGAAATAAGGGCCTTTCGTATCCTCGGCCCGCTCAATCAATGTGGCGGTGGCAACGTCGCCAAAGATGAAGTGGCAGTCGCGGTCGCGCCATTCGAGGTGGGCGGAGCAGATTTCCGGATTCACCACCAATGCCGAGCGGATAGAACCGGAGCGGACCATGTCGGCGGCAGCTTGGATTCCGAAGGTGGCTGAGGAGCAGGCGACGTTCATGTCGAAGGCAAAACCGTTGATATTCAGAAGCTTCTGGATTTCGATGGCAACGGCGGGGTAGGCACGCTCCAGATTGGAGGCGGCGCAGATGACGGCGTCTACGTCTGCGGCTGTTTTCTTCGCTTTTTCAAGAGCTTGATTGGCGGCATCAAGGGCCATTTCGGCCATCAGGCTGGGCTCGTCGTCGGAGCGCTGGCGCAGGAGGGGGTGCATGACTTTGGGGTCAAGGATTCCTGTCTTATCAATGACATAGCGCTGCTCTATGCCCGAAGCTTTGAAGATGAACTCTTCAGAGGAATGTTCCTTGGCGGGGAGGGTTCCGGCGGCGATTTCAGAAGCGTTTTCAGTATTATAGAGGTCTACATAGGCGTTAAAGGCTTTGACCAGCTCGGCGTTGGTGATAGTTTGGGCGGGCGTGAAAATGCCGGTGCCGGTGATTGCTGGTGTGTACATCTTCATATCCTCTTTAATGCCAATTGGTTACGCGCGGTGCCTGCTGTTGATAACCCGCAATCGGTGCGGAGTCGCATGCTGTACACCGCAGCGTACACAGGGTGTGCATACGGTAGTTTGATACGTTTTTAACGAAATTATTACAAACTGCCCATGAGAAAAATGACGAGGCAATATTATGGGACCTCGAGGCAAGACACAGAAAGAACCGAAAACCGACCTCGTTGCGCTATCATTTTAAGAGCACGTCAACTTGAGGGCAAATGGAATGTCGATTTCTAAACGCGACCGGCTGGCGGTTCTTGCCGGGACTTTAGGGGCTTGGGTGCTGAGCCTTTCGTTTGTGTGGCTAGGTGTCCTGATCACGGATCGGGCTGGTGTTTTTAACGATTGGTCTGCTGTGCAAGCGGCCGCATCTGCTCTGTTAATGGCAGGTTTGACACTGGCCATCGGGATCGGCTGGGCTGCGGGAATGCGGTATTTTGTGTCTAACATCGACGGCTCGCGCCCCGAAACCGGATCAGGATTGGATATCGCGCTGCGGTATGTTTCCAATACAACCGAACAACTTGTGCTTTTCTCTGTCGCGTGTGCCGGCGTTACTGTCGCTGCTCCTGAGGTCGCGCAAAAGTTTTTGCCTGTCTTGGGATGCTGGTTTGTTCTTGCGCGGATCGCATTCCTGTTCGGGTATTTGCATAGCCCGTTGGCGCGTTCGGTGGGCTTTGCCGCGACCTTCCATCCGACACTTGTTACGGTAATTTATGCGTTATGGGCATTTTTTTAACGTTTTTCCAGCATGGTCGCTGTGTGGAGGGCAGAACCCTCGTAAACAGCGGGGTTTCGGAGGGTTCTGTGAGATTATGTTTCGCGTGCAGGGTGCTAAGCAATGCTAAGACGGGCCAGCTTCGTTATGCATTATTAACTGCAAAACGAAGCCGGTAGCGGTCTAATTCAGACCTTTTCTTGCGCAAACTTAAAGAGTCCAGGGGCTTGGAGTCACCCCTGTAGGGATTTCACGCCGATTTCGTCCTCCGCCTGCGCCTTGATCGCCAGTGCAGCTGCATGGGCGCCTGCGGCGGTCGTGAAGTAGGGGATTTTGTCGTAGAGGGCGATGGAGCGGATGGATTTGCTGTCTTCGACCGCTTGCTGGCCTTCGGTGGTGTTCATCACCAGATGGATGTCGCCGTCTTTCATCATATCGGTGATGTCGGGACGGCCTTCGTAGACTTTGTTGACCACGGTACAGGCGTAGCCGTGTTCGGTGAACCACGTGGCGGTGCCACGAGTGGCGACGATGGTAAAGCTTTGGGCCAGCAGGGTTTTTGCGGCTTCAAGCATGTCGTCTGTCTTGTCGGTGTCCTTGATCGAGATGAAGGCGCAGCCCGAGCGCGGCAGCGGGTTGCCTGCGCCCATTTGCGCCTTGAGGAAGGCACGGGGGAAGTCGCGGTCCCAGCCCATGACTTCGCCGGTTGAACGCATTTCGGGGCCGAGGATTGTATCGACGCCGGGGAAGCGGGCGAAGGGGAGGACGGCCTCTTTAACCGAGAACCACGGCATGTCGGGGTTGGCGAGGGTCATCGGATCACCGAGCGGCAGCACATCATCGTAATCTGCATCCGTGTCGTAAGGGGGGCGCAGCGGGAAGTTGGAGAGCGGTTCACCCGCCATGATGCGCGCGGCGATGGAGGCGATGGCGCTGTCGGTCGCTTTGGCGACAAAGGGGACGGTGCGCGAGGCGCGGGGGTTAACCTCGATCAGGTAGATCTCGTTTTCACCGGCCTCATTGCGCTTGATTGCGAACTGGATGTTCATCAGGCCGACCACGTTGAGCGCTTTTGCCAGAGCCTTGGTCTGGACCTCGACCTTTGCGATGGTGTCCTTGTCCAGCGAGTAGGGCGGGAGCGAGCAGGCGCTGTCGCCGGAGTGTACACCGGCCTCTTCGATGTGCTGCATGATACCCGCAACGTGGACATCGGTGCCGTCAGAGAGCGCGTCCACGTCGAGCTCGACCGCGCCCGAAAGGTAGCTGTCGAGCAGCACGGGGCTATCGCCGGAAACGACGACGGCTTCGGAAATATAACGTTCAAGGTTTGCCTGATCGCGGACGATTTCCATCGCTCGGCCACCAAGGACGTAGGACGGGCGGATGACCAGCGGAAATCCGATTTCTTTGGCAATTTCAAATGCTTGAGCATCCGTGTGGGCAATGCCGTTGTGCGGCTGCTTAAGGCCGAGTTTCTGAACCAGATCGGCAAAGCGTTCGCGGTCTTCTGCGAGGTCGATCATGTCGGGCGTGGTGCCGAGGATCGGGATACCTTCGTCGTGCAGCGCCTGAGCGATTTTAAGCGGGGTCTGGCCGCCGAATTGCACGATGACGCCGTGAAGCGTGCCGTTTTCCAGCTCGACGCGGAGGATTTCCATAACGTGTTCGAAGGTCAGCGGCTCGAAATACAAGCGGTCCGAGGTGTCATAGTCGGTGGAGACGGTTTCGGGGTTACAGTTGACCATGATGGTTTCATAGCCCGCGTCGGTGAGCGCATAGCAGGCGTGACAGCAGCAATAGTCGAACTCGATCCCCTGACCGATGCGGTTGGGGCCACCGCCAAGGATGACGACCTTTTTGCGGTCGGAGGGGCGGGCCTCGCATTCGGCTTCGCCCATCATCGGGGTTTCGTAGGTGGAGTACATGTAGGGGGTCTGTGCCTCGAATTCCGCGGCGCAGGTGTCGATGCGTTTGAACACGGCATGTACGCCGAGGCCAAGGCGTGCATGACGCACGGCCTGTTCCGTCTGGCCGGTGAGGATGGCGAGGCGGGCGTCGGTAAAGCCCATCATCTTGAGGTTGCGCATCGCGGTTTCATCGGTGGGCAGTCCGTGCGTTTGCACACCTTCCTCGGCCTCGACGATCTCGCGGATGCGGGCAAGGAACCACGGGTCGAACATGGTGGTGGCGTGGATGTCCACGTCGGACATGCCGTGACGCATGGCCTGCGCGATAGTGCGCATCCGGTCGGGCGTGGTTTTGGAGATCGCTTTGGTGATGGCAGCAGTGTCGGGCGCGCCCGGAATGACGATTTCGTCAAAGCCGGTGAGCCCGGATTCCATCGACGCCAGCGCTTTTTGCAGGCTCTCGTGGATGGTGCGGCCGATGGCCATGGCTTCGCCGACTGATTTCATTGCGGTGGTCAGGTACGGTTCGGAGCCGGGGAATTTCTCGAACGCGAATTTGGGGATTTTGGTGACGACATAGTCGATGGACGGCTCGAAGCTGGCGGGCGTGACGCCGGTGATGTCGTTGTCCAGTTCATCCAGCGTGAAGCCCACGGCGAGTTTCGCGGCGATCTTGGCAATGGGAAAACCTGTGGCCTTGGAGGCCAGCGCCGAGGAGCGCGATACGCGCGGGTTCATTTCGATCACAACCATGCGGCCATCGGCCGGGTTCATCGCCCACTGCACGTTGGAGCCGCCGGTTTCCACGCCGATTTCGCGCAGAACGGCGATCGAATGGTTGCGCATGATCTGGTATTCTTTGTCCGTCAGCGTGAGCGCAGGGGCCACGGTGATGGAATCGCCGGTGTGCACACCCATCGGGTCCACGTTTTCGATGGCGCAGACAATAATGGCGTTGTCGGCAGTGTCGCGCACCACCTCCATCTCGAATTCTTTCCAACCGATCAGGGATTCGTCGATCAGGATCTGGCCCATGGGGGAGGCGTCCATGCCCGAGCGGCAGTAGAATTCGTAATCTTCACGGTTGTAGGCCACGCCGCCGCCGGTGCCGCCCATGGTAAAGGCGGGGCGGATGATGGCGGGCAGGCCGATGTCCTCAAGGCTTTCCAGCGCGATTCTGACGCCTGCGGCGAGGTCTTTCTTGCCGGCCTCATCCTTGGGCGCGGTGCAGATGGTAGCGCGCGGGTTCTCGATGCCCAGACGGTCCATTGCTTCGCGGAACAGTTTGCGGTCTTCTGCCATTTCAATGGCTTCGCGCTTGGCGCCGATCATTTCGACGCCAAATTTCTTGAGCACGCCCATCTCTTCGAGCGCCAGCGAGGTGTTAAGGCCGGTTTGACCGCCCATGGTGGGCAGCAGCGCATCGGGGCGCTCTTTTTCGATGATTTTCGCCACGATTTCAGGGGTGATCGGCTCGATGTAGGTCGCATCGGCAAGGCCGGGATCGGTCATGATTGTCGCGGGGTTGGAATTCACGAGAATGACGCGGTAGCCTTCCTCTTTCAGTGCCTTGCAGGCTTGTGCGCCGGAGTAGTCGAATTCGCAGGCTTGTCCGATGACAATGGGCCCCGCACCAATGATCATGATCGACTGGATGTCGGTTCTCTTTGGCATGGCGTCAGCCCCCTATGGTGTTTGTGAATTGTCATGCCAGCGGCATGCGGCAAATTGCTGTGGGTTATAGGCCTTGGGCCGGAGGGTGCAAGGTCGAATCACACGACGTGGGGGAGCAAAATTTCGGCGAAATTTTGGTCACAGAATTTCGCGGAAATTCTGCGGCGCTCAGGTGTCGAGGTAGGTGCGCAAGGCGGCTTCGAAGGCGCGGGGGCGGTCGGCGTGCAGCCAGTGACCCGCACCCGGCAGCTTGGCAAAGCGCGCGGCAGGAAAGAGCGATTTTATGCGTTCGCGGTGTTCGGGCAGCACATAGGTGCTGTCACCTCCTGTCAGAAACAGTGTGGGGTGATCAAAGCTGCCGGACACTTCGGGGAAGCCGGTGATTTTGTCCATTTCGGCTTCAAGCACGTCAAGGTTGAGACGCCAGCGTTTGCCTGCGACATCAAGCGATTGGGTGAAAAAACTTTGCAGTGCAGGGTCGACTCCGGCTGCTTCCAGTTGTGCGCTGGCATCGGAGCGGCGGGTGAGTGTAGACAAATCAACGCTGCGCATCGCCTCGATGTGGTGCGATTGGGTGTGGGGGTAGGGGACGGGTGCGATGTCGGCGATGACCAGACGGCGCAGCAGTTCGGGCCGCCGGAGCGCCAGCACCATGGCCGCTTTGCCGCCCATCGAGTGTCCGCACAGATCAACCGGCGCGCCGATATGCCCGATCAGCTCTGCCAGATCATCGGCCATGTCTTCGTAGCTTTGGCTTGGCAGGTGCGGGCTGTGGCCGTGGTTGCGCAGGTCGGGGGTGATCACTTGGCGCGTATCCGACAGCCGTTTGGCGATCACGCCCCAGTTGCGCCCCGAGCCATAAAGGCCGTGGGCAATGAGGAGGGGCGGGTGATCGGGCGTGGTATTCCCGTATTCGATATAGTTTAGCATGACATCGGCGTAGCGCCATTGCAGCGCCATGACCAGAGGCTTAGACAGCGCTTTATGATCACGGATCGGGACATGGCGCAGAAATCGCGCGCGCTGCGCAGGTTGATGCAGGAAAAGCTGGGTGTGCGCAGTGACACGTTGGTGCAGGCGCTGCGCCGTGCGGGGCGGCGTTTGCCGCGCGGTGTGCGCAACAGCGCGGCGGAGTTGGTGCGCGCCGAAAGCCTGTCGAAAAACCCCAAGACCGCGCGCCAGGTTGATGTGGCGGCAGTCGAGCGGGCGTTCGGCACGGTAAAGGCGCATCTTCAGGCGATTGATGTGGGTGAAGCGCGCAAAAACCGTGTGCTGGGAATTGCGGGGGCTTTGGCGGTAAACCTTCTGGCGGTTGCAGCGCTGTTCATCGTCTGGCTTTGGTGGCGCGGCTACGTTTAATCGGGGACCTCAGGTGCCGAGATAGTCCGCGTCGCTGACATGTTCCATCCAGGTGACGGCATCGCCATCCTGCGCTTCTTGCAGGGCGATGTGGGTCATGGCGCAATCGGGTGCGCCGCCGTGCCAGTGTTTTTCGCCCGGTTCAAACCAGACGGTATCGCCGGGGCGCAATATCTCTATCGGTCCGCCCTCTTTTTGCGCGCGCCCCAGTCCGGCGGTGACGATCAACGTCTGGCCGAGCGGATGGGTGTGCCACGCGGTGCGCGCGCCCGGCTCGAATGTGACGGTAACGCCGCGCAGGCGGGCGGGATCGGGCGCGGTGATCAGCGGGTCCATGCGGACGGTGCCGGTGAAGTAGTCGGCGGGGCCTGCGCCGGAAGGGCGGCTGCCTGAGGGATGGATGATCATGAGCGCTCCTACGGTTGTGTGCCGGATGATCCTTGCACAGAAGGTAGGGCGCTGGCGAGGGGGTTTGCCAGTGGTGTGGCCCGGACCGTTTGAGGCCCGGGCACGTGTGTTTACAGGTTGGGGTAGATCGGGAAGCGGGCGCAGAGCGCTTCAACGTCGGCCTTTACCT
Source organism: uncultured Sulfitobacter sp. (assembly GCA_947502265.1). Lineage (GTDB taxonomy): Bacteria > Pseudomonadota > Alphaproteobacteria > Rhodobacterales > Rhodobacteraceae > Sulfitobacter. The sequence continues at coordinate 2,602 of CANMZB010000004.1, read as the reverse complement.
TTTCTTCAACCGCTGCGTTGCCGTCTTCGCCGTTGGCGGCCAATCCATCGACCACTGCGATGATCCAGTCGGCGATCTGGCGGAACTCGTCCTCGCCAAAGCCGCGTGTGGTGCCGGCGGGGGAACCGAGGCGGATGCCGGATGTCACAGTTGGCTTTTCGGGGTCAAACGGCACGCCGTTTTTGTTGCAGGTGATGTGAGCGCGGCCCAGAGCCTTGTCCACGATGTTGCCTGTGACGCCTTTGGGGCGCAGATCAACCAGCACAACGTGGGTGTCGGTGCCGTGGGTGACGGTATCAAGCCCGCCTTTGATCAACTGGTCGGACAGTGCTTGGGCGTTCTTGATGACCTGCTGGGCGTAGGTCTTGAATTCGGGCTGGAGCGCTTCGCCAAACGCCACAGCTTTGGCGGCGATGACGTGCATCAGGGGGCCGCCCTGAATGCCGGGGAAGATGGCAGAATTGAACTTCTTGGCCAGCGCTTCGTCGTTGGTCAGGATCATGCCACCGCGCGGGCCGCGCAGGGTTTTATGCGTGGTGGTGGTGGCCACATGCGCGTGCGGGAAGGGCGAGGGATGTTCGCCTGCCGCGACCAGACCGGCAAAATGCGCCATGTCCACAAGCAGATACGCGCCAACCGAATCGGCAATTTCGCGCATGCGGGCAAAGTCGATCTGGCGCGGGATGGCAGAGCCGCCGGCGATGATCATTTTGGGGTTGTGTTCGCGCGCCAGTGCCTGCACCTGATCGTAATCCAGCAGGTTGTCTTCTTTGCGCACGCCGTACTGGATCGCGTTGAACCATTTGCCCGACTGGTTGGGTTTGGCGCCGTGGGTCAGGTGGCCACCCGCATCCAGCGACATGCCGAGGATCGTATCGCCCGGCTGCAACAGCGCCTGAAATACGCCCTGGTTGGCTTGTGAGCCGGAGTTGGGTTGTACGTTGGCAAAGCCGCAGGCGAACAGTTCGCAAGCGCGGTCAATCGCCAGTTGCTCGGCGATGTCGACGTATTGGCACCCGCCATAGTAGCGACGGCCCGGATAGCCTTCGGCGTATTTGTTGGTCATCACGCCGCCTTGGGCTTCCATGACGGCCGCCGAGACGATGTTCTCGGATGCGATCAATTCGATTTCGCTGCGCTGGCGCGTCAGCTCCTGTGCCGTGGCGTCCGCGATGGCGGGATCTGTGTCGGCAAGTGACCGGGTGAAGAAATCAGACATGGGTTGGCTCCTTGAGCGATGATGCGGCTTTGCGCCGTTTCGTATCGGAAACGCGCGCCTTCGTGAAGACGGGAAAACGCTTGGGCTTGAGATAGGGCTTTGGCGCGCGGCCTGCACCCTTTGAATGGCGCTTGGCGCGATTTGGCGGGCGGGTGCTGGCGCGGACCGGAATAATGTGGTTCTTTCAGTGGAAAGTCTCGCGTATCGGAAACAGCATGTCTCAGAGAATCGCCTTTTTGGCCAGCCGCACGCCGGTGGCACAGACGGCACGCGCCGCGTTGATCGGGCGGTATGGCAATGCCCCCCCCGAGGATGCGGATGTGATTGTGGCGCTGGGCGGGGACGGTTTCATGTTGCAAACGCTGCACGAGACACAGGAATTGCCCGCATCGGTCTACGGGATGAATCGCGGGACCATCGGGTTTTTGATGAATACCTATGCCGAAAGCAATCTCCGCGAGCGGCTTGAGGCGGCGGAGGAGGCGGTGATCAATCCGCTGTCGATGCACGCAACCCATACGGACGGGCGCCAGTCGCGCGCGCTGGCGCTGAACGAGGTGGCGTTGTTGCGCGAGGGGCCGCAGGCGGCGAAGTTGCAAATCACGGTGGACGGGCGGCTGCGGATGCAGGAGCTGGTGTGTGACGGCGCGCTGGTCGCGACGCCTGCGGGGTCGACTGCGTATAATTATTCGGCGCACGGGCCGATCCTGCCCATCGGGGCGGATGTTCTGGCTTTGACGGCGATGTCGGCGTTCCGGCCGCGGCGCTGGCGCGGGGCGTTGTTGCCAAAAACCGCTGTGGTGCGTTTTGACGTGCTGGAGCCGGAAAAGCGGTCGGTGATGGCGGATGCGGATGGCACCAGCTACCGCGATGTCGCGCGGGTTGAAATCCGGTCGGAGCCGAGCATTGCGCATAAAATCCTGTTCGATCCGGGACACGGGTTGGAAGAGCGGCTGATTGCGGAGCAGTTCAACTGATTTTTCGCGCGGCGTTGTTTTGGTGATCTATTCAATCATCGGGGGAACTTTTGGCGGTGCGCCACGTTATATCGGTGAAGCAGCACGCAACATGTGCTGCCCCAAATGTAAACGAGGAGAACCGATATGAACTGGGATAGAATCGAAGGCAACTGGAAGCAACTCAAAGGCTCGGTACAGGCCAAATGGGGCGATCTGACCGACGATGAAGTGGATCAGGCCGCAGGCAACCGTGAAAAGCTGGTCGGCAAAGTTCAGGAGAAATACGGCATCGCGAAAGACGAAGCCGAACGGCAAGTGGACGAGTTCGCAGCCGAACACTAAGCCGGATAAGACGACCAAAAGGGCGGCCTTTGCGGGCCATCCCCTTACGGCAAATGTTGATGGCTCACCGAGGTTGTCGGTG
>CANMZB010000003.1 GCA_947502265.1 uncultured Sulfitobacter sp. | reverse complement strand
TGGAAAAGCCCCGTCGCCTTCGAACGGAAAGTGGCTTAAAGGAGCACTTGGGGCGGCACAAAAGTGCGACAGGTCCAGCTCAGCTCGTCAAGCTTTGCCATCTCGCGGGCTGATTGCGCATGGAGGCGGGCGCGGTGAGCAGCGACTCTGGCAGGCTCCGCGTCGATGTTTCGCTGCTGGTTGTTGAGGCCGCGCGTGATCCGTCCCTCAAAGGGCGGAAGAGATTTCGGCCAAGGCACGCGCCCGGTCGTTGGTCGCATAGCCTGCACCTCAACCAGAACATCGGCCTCCACGGTGGCGAGTGCTTCTAACACGCCAGGCAGGTCTCGCTCGATCTCGATGATGCGCCTTGAGCGATAGTCGACATCTTCGACAAGACGGGTGGTTCGAGTTTTAACAGGGTAGCTGTCGACCCCGTGATTACCATAGCGAGCTGCGGCATAGGCTTCCGGATTGAGATGGAAGAGATCAAGCTCAGCTTGCGCTTGGAGCCGTCGCTTGTGGCAGTGGACGAGGGTGTCGCGCATTTCCTGAACGCGGGCCTGCGCGCCACGGATACGGGCGGCCAATTTTTTGGGAATGTCGGGTCTTGAAAGTGCCATTTCCGCTTACTCTTTTAACAAGAAGGGCGAACTCGAGCCCGCCGTCAAGCGTCTGTTGCAAAGGTTACATCGCTCCAAGGACCAGTGAACCAAAAGCTAACGTCGATGGCCAGCTCCATATTAACAAAGGGCCTTTTCCAAACTTTCGCCGCTGTCGCATAGCGCTACGCCGCCCCTCCAATAGGCCCAATTGGAAACGCTATCGTTTTCCACGCGCCTCGACTTTCAGAGCCCTAAGCCATCCACCGGCAAGTCGCGCACTGTCGGAGCCTGCGCGATGTGGCGCTTTTGTTAGTTCAAGTGCCTCATAAACTATGTCTAATGCCAAACCGCTGAAAAACTCGAAGCTTACGGCATGGAAGTCCTCGATGTCTGGGGCAGAAGTGAAGCCCCCAGCACCAAGGAGTCGAGATAGCCAATGCAATTCGAACTCTGGGGCATCAGAGGTGAGAATCAGGCCCGAAGTCACTGTAAGGAACTCGCTGGCAACCTGTGCGGCAGGTGGTGCGTCTTGAAGATCAAGCAATGGTATCTGGTGCACTGCTTCACTCTGTGCCGACCAATCCGCAATTTCCCAGACTGGGTGCGGCCGGATGAGAGATGACCAAGTCTTGACCTGTTTCTTTTCGATCCATGAGATACCCACTTCGATGGGCCAACTATGAACTGAGAGGCTTGATGCCTCAAAGTCCAATGCTGCATATCGTTCGATGCCATTCTTTGTCATTGTATGCTCAGTTCCATCTTATGCAGGCATGGCATTGAGTTTTTGGGTTGGCCCGTGCAGTTGATATTTAGGAAGCGTCATTTCAAATCGCCACGATCTTGAACTTCCTCCAACAGCTGCATGCGAGCATGGTTGGATCCCATGAGGGCCGTGTTCCGCTCAGTACGTAGTGTCTCGATCTCATTCCGAAGCCGGTTAACGATTGATTTACGTTTTAAGGCCTCATCAATTATCTTTGCCAAAATGGGACCCGAAGTCATGCCAATTCCAACAGAAATGAAGACGCCGATGATCTCAATGTCAGAGAGGCATTCCATGGCGCTCATCCCTTCCCATTAGATTTCGCGGGCTCGGATATAACCCCTTTGCTAAGATCTGCGATGGGCACAAGGTGCCCCCGCCACGCTTTTCCTTCTTGAAACGCTCCAACCAATTCGATGCCTGCTTCCTTGTAACGAGTCATCAAAAACCGAGAAGATGTCTTCGTTTGCTTGGCCAGCGCTGCCGCTGGAACAAACGTCGCTTGAAAGCTGATGAGGTCTTCCAATCGTATAATGCGCCCGACCCGACCGGCGTGCTCAAAGGTTTCATGAGACAAAAGTCCCTGTTTGCACCATGCGGCAATGCATTGGCTTTTCCACCCAGTCAGTTCCGAGACCTGTTGAACTGTAAGCCCCGGCCCCCGGCGAACCTCAGACAAGATGGCGTCTACCTCCGCAGAAGAAAACTGAAACTCCGCGAAGCAACCTTTCGTGGAGCTCGAAGCTGGACGAAGGCAACCGTCAGCAATGCGGCAGTACACTTTCGTTAAGCCCGAGGTATCTGTGGTGAAGCGCAGATTCAATTCTTGCAACGCAACGGTTTGCCCTTCCAGCGCAGTGGAATTGGAGGCGATGTCATCGACAAACCGTTTGAGTTCAACAGCGTCATGTTGACCATCAACAAGCGGGGGCAAATTTTCAGGTACAAATCGCGCGAAGATCCCAGAATTCGTAAACAGATCATACTGTTTTCGAGATATTCCGAGGAGGTTCCTTGCCGCAGTTTTATCTATGAAGCGCTGTCTGTTTTGCGCTACCTCTGTGATTGTCTCACGGTGGATCATTGTGTGGCTATGCCCAAAGCCAGATAAATACTGCTTTCCAGGTAAATGTTGCTTTGCAATTGCATCGACAAGACGCTCTGCGCGAATGTGTAGTAACTTTGCTGCTTCAGCTGCACTAATCCAGTTCCGCAATTCAGAGGGGGCATCGGCCCCTCCTACATAAGCACCATCGAATTCGCGCTGAACGACTTCTCCGAGCGCGGCACGGAAGTCATTGTAGGCTTGGCCATCAAAAGCGATTAGGCGTTGGTACCACCTGCCAAGTCGCGCTGGCGCCGATGATAGCGTAGGGTCGGCGACTTGCAGGCGCTGAGAGACCTCATCTCTAAATCTCTTAGGCCATTGGCAGAGCAGATCGGTGGCACCTACCAGGAAGCTCAGGGTCTCATCTACGTCACGCGGAAAAGGCGTCTTGCCTTGCTTGCCAGTCGCTGTTTCGACCTGCCCACTTGCAAGGAAATAAATGAATTCACCAATGTCCGATGGCGTGCGGAATGCCATGGATGGCGGCAAGCACGAGCGGGCGGGATGCATTTGTCCCGCAATCAGTGCAGAAACCGCCTTCTCTGCGTCTCCAACCTCAATATGCTCCAATCGATCAAGTGGGCAGCCGCAATGGCAGCTGTCGTAGCTACCACGTCCCGGCAGGAAAACTTGTTCGCACATGGGACATTGATCGATGAGACGCAGTGCGTGATCGACGCAGCAAGTTACAAGCGAATGCCGCCAAGACTGATGGTGTGGCTTGCCAGACGAGATACATTCCGGACAGACGGGTGCACTGTGATGTCTCTCGAAACGCCAGCTTTTGGCCGGTTCTGAAGGCTCTGCAGTAGGTGCAATACTCTTCAAGGTTCCCGTTGGCAGCCCGAGCGTGTCTTCAACCTTCTCAGCGTTTTCAATAAGTTGTCGACCATAGCACAGGCCGAAACTCCCGAGAAAGTCTGAGACATCAGGCCAGAATTCCACCTCGGAAAGGCGCTTCAAGAAGCCGTCCAGGCTTTCCTGAGGCGCGGGGGACGGGAGGACCGAAGCTATCATGCGGAACGTGCTCCATGGGTCAAATCAAGACCGACCAGACTTTCTACTGAGAACTCCAGCCCCGCTTCGCTCATTGTGGTGGCAAAGGACCGCAAAATATCTAACTCGTCCGGCTCCTGATTGGCAAAGAACGACGCAGTGGGGATGCCTGATTGCTGCATCGCACGAGCGGCTATTTCGAGGTCACCGAGTTCCAAAGCGCAGGGTGTCTTTTTTGAAAGAGCACAGAGCTTCAGAACGCGCATCATGACAGGAACGCGTCCTCCCGATGCACCGTAAAGGCGCCGAACGATATCCTCAAATTCCAAGCCTATTGGGAAGCCGGATTTGTGGAGGCTATCAATGGCGGCGTCGACCGTAGAGGCGAAGGCATCGCGCTCTTCGTCTACTTGCCAATCGTAGGGCTTCAGAACAGTGGTGCTGCACGAACGATCTCGAAGTTGCTCGTTCTCATCCAAGATACGCTGAAATCGTGGTAAGCCAATTAACACGAGGCTGATGCCTGTTTCATCGACGATGGTTTTCAGGTGATCTGCAGCTTCGCGAGGTGCGAGGTTTGCACCCCGCTCGATCAAATGGTTCACTTCGTCTATCACAATTATTTTTATGCCAAGCTGCTTGATAGCGCGAAACAGGCGGTCCCGGATGGATTTCGTGTTCTCGTGAGGCCCTACGCGCTGACTCAGGCCGCCCAAGATCGCTCCATAGATGTTCTTGCCGCTCGATTGCGGCGGCAAGCTGCAATACACTACGTCTCTGATTGGCAGAAGGGAGTTCGCTTGACCGGCACTCTCGAGCAAGCGACGCACAACAGCCTTTTTGCCGACCCTTGTCGGTCCCAGAAGGGGTACAACGCATCCGTCCCGAGGGTCACTTGTCCTTAAAAGAAACTCTACGGTGGCGAACGCATCTCGAAAGGCGTCGTGCACTACAATTTGAGAAAGCAGTGGGATCACATTATTGGTCATATTCTACTCCATCATATCCATCTGTGGGCGCTGCTCACGACGGCGAACAGGCATCCTGGTAGGAGGTTGGTTCGCTTTCTCGACGGCAGAAGTCGTTTGGAGTGGTGGCACTGCCGAACGGTCTACAATTTCTTTTATTTTCTGATGTTCTCGAGCTTTAGCCCGTGCGCGCTTCATGCTCGACATCTTACCTTTGCCGCGCTCTTCCGCGAGCGCCTGTGCCTGCAGGGCCAAATCTGCCGCAGTGGCACGCGCTGCGAGATCCTTAGACCTCGCTTTTTCCCCGGGCTTCTTGATGCGGCGAACGTCATCGAATCCAACGGCAGCTACATCCTCGGATTTCGCCGGAACGATCATCGGGCTGGAAATGCCCTTTTGATTGTGGACGACGCTGATCGCCCGAATATCTGTTGGGTCAAAGCGCACAGTGACGCTCGCCTTCCGGCCCACTGCCGAAATGAGCTCACCCAGCTCATTTGAAAAGTATTGAACGCCCCGCACATCGAGACCGTAGTGCTGAAGTTTCCGGTTGGCTTCCTCGACCATAAATATCTGATGAACCTCAGCCGGTTGAAGGGGAAGTTTCGCGATTCCGCTTGTCATACGGTTCCAGCTGTCCGTCGGTGTCTCAGCCACACGTAGGGGCGAGTGGATCAGGCGCCGGATCTTCTTGGCATAAACGTCATAAATCCATTTATAGATAAGCCTTTCAAGATCCTCGATGGTAAGGCAGGCCTCAAACATGCCCTTCTCGATCCGTTGCTTGTTTGGCATTGTCTTTGATGTGGTGGCTCCGTTGAGCGTGTGGAGAAAGCGGTTCAATTCACGGAAGAAACGCTCGACGTGGGGTTTCTTCTCTGGGCAACCAGGGATGTTCTTGGCCCACTCCATGCCCGACTGCGCGATAATTCCCGGAAGCCAATTCCCACTGTTCTCGCTACCCTGATCTGAACAGAGGACTTGCGGCACCCCAGCGGTGTGAATGCGATTTTCAATTTCGTAGAAATCGAAGAACGCGTCGCTGCGCGGCTGCATGATTTCCTTTATTGTTTGAACTGTCAGTTTTTCGTTCGCAGCATCAAGGCTGATCCGAAGCCCAACCGGAAAGCCAGAAGCTGCGTCAACGGCTGCGCAGATCACAGGCCGGCCAATGCACACCCCAGATTTATTTGCTAAGAATGCATCGCCGTTGGTGGAGTCAATTTCAACCAGGTCGAGTGGATGTTGTACCCGCGCATAACGCTCCGCCTGCAAACGAAGCTTTTTGGAAGTTTCTGTGTCATGGCGAGCTTTGATAATGTCGTCTTGCCGTAGGGTATTGAGGATCGACAAAAAGGACTTCTTTGAGCAGTCCTTGGGCGTGATGCCGAGTTCGACACATTTGTCCCGATAGACTTTCTCAGCCTTGGCTGAGGCGATAGCAACCGATACTCTGTCACTCTTCAGGTATAGCATTTCCAAGACATCGAAGACGCATTCTTCGTAGTGTTCGTCGTGCCGAGGCCCCCGGTATCCTTGATCTTGATTTCGAGGAAGCAAAGCAGTGGGTCCTTCCTCGCTCAGCGCCTTTTTCCAGATCTGCAACGTGCGGAGGTTGAGTTTTGCGGGAACATAGCGGGCGTGCCTCGAGTCCTCGTGCAACTCTTCCTTGAGAATTTCGAAGGCGCGCACCGCCGTATGTCCGCTCTTCCGGAGCTCCGCGTCACGGCGGATGGCGTGCAATTTTGTTTCCTGCTTTCTGCGACCATAGTCGTCGGGAATAAAATTAATCGTGGTATTTTCATTTGGTTTTTGCGCAAAGCCTTCTGCGATAAGGCTTCGGTATACTTGGGGAGCAATCTCAATGAGTTCTCCGCTATTGTCGTGCAAAGTGACCACGTCCTTCGCTCGCGAAACAAATACCAAGCTCCCGTCGCAACGCCAGCCGTGGATTGCGGCAAGCTTAGCGGCAGACAAGAGGTAACTCCTTCAGGTGTGTGGTAGTATCTCCAGTAGCGACAATTATGGTGCTATTGTTCAACCGAGCAGATCGGACATCACAGGTGATGTGCCCATTTGCGAGAGAGGCCAACACAATGGCCTCATCGAAGTCGGCAGCGAGCAAGTCTCCGTAAGAGACACCCGCGGCGATGAACTCAACCAAACGGGCGAACTCGGTGTTTGGTCTTTGCACGTTCCTGGCCAGGTTGAGAAGGCGTAGATTTCGGATATAGGTTTCCTCCAAAATCTCGTCATCGATGATCACCAAGCGATAGCCATACCGTGCCAGAATGTTGGGGTAGCCAAGAATCGCGGGCTTCATTGAGATCAGTTCACGGTGCTTCACCTCTACAAGCACCTTCGAAACACCCAAGTCGGCTTCGAAATCGGGCGTATATTGCACGCAGCGAAGTCCATAGAGCTTTTGCGCTGCCTGAAGGGCTTCCACGCTGGGATAGGTCCGTCCGGTCGCAAGATCGAAGGTCATCGGCTGAGAGCGGATTGAACGAACTCGGGGATCGAGCCCCATGGCAACGGCACAGCTTGCTTCAAGGCGGCTTTCCAACTGCATCAGGTGTGCACCGCCAGCCGAAGTGTAGTGAGCTTTCTTCAATTGCCCCCGTTTTTGAACTCGCCGCGCGACTGGGTATGCTTTTCGATCGATTTTCATATTTCTTACCTCGATTCGTTAGTAATACTAAAACATAAATTGCTGTTTTTGTGAGTCATTTCTGATAACAACGTTTTCATGACACCTGATTTCACCCTTGAAGAACTCGCAAAGACCCGAAATTGGATCGTCTTCGGCAAGGCTCTTTCCGCGGCCTTAGACGACCCCGCTTGTCATGGTTTTGACGACGCGAGCCAGATGCTTGCACACGTGGCCCAACTGCGCGGTGTCGATCCGTCGAGTCTCAGGAACCCTCTCTCAGCAGTAAATTGGATGAAGCAGAACGCCGCGGAAGCGCTGGTGGAAGAGAATCCGAAACTTGCTATGACCGGGGTTCTCACACTCTCACAGATATCAATTCTTTCCAGTGACTTAGCTGAAAATTTGATTCCGAAATTTTTTCGTGGTGAGGTTTCGCGGAGGCAACTGCAGGTCGCTTTGCGCAATGCAGAAGCCAAGCAGGGTGGGCGTGGGGTCGCCGCTAACGAGCGCGTCAAACGGGCCATCGAATTCGAGGAAGAAGTCTTCCGGTTTCTTGCGAGCAACTTAGAAAGTCTTGAGCTTGGCGACGATGTCGAAATCGTCCGGAGCGGGCGGGATGCGTTAGTGCCTTCGGACTTTACTGTGATGCGGGACGGAGAAGCGGTGGCGGCCATCGAGTGCAAATCACATCGAAACAAGAAACATCGCCGCTACCTGTTGGAAACACTTGGGATGGCGGCGCTTCTAACCAAAGACCATCGAACTGCCATTCTCATAGTGCCAGACTCGTGGGGGGGCACAACGGAAGAACTCGCGAAATTAGCCGAGAAGTTGCATCTTTCAAGTGTGCGCATCGCAGTGTTCGCACAAGATGGGGCGTCCGAAGAACGGTTTAGGTTTTTGATTGTATAATAGATTGAACTGGTGCTGCCAGCTTAGATGAAGTGACATGTCAAATGCGGCCTTGCGAATTCGCGTCCGAAGCGAGAGGCAGCACAGCTAATTCCGCAGTGAAGATTCCGTCCTCAAAGGATTTATATTTGATACTGAAGAACGTGTTCGCGGTTATATAAAGGTATAGGTCTCTTGGAACGCGCTCTTTTCAGACATCAATAACTTTCTCTCAATTCAACCTCGGTCGGATCCCACTGATCGACAACCATAGCCGTACATTCAGCAATAAGCAGGTCAAGGATCGCCTCGATCTTGCGAACATCATATGAGCCATCGCGCATTGTTTCAGGGGTCTGTTTCAGGAATTCTTTGATATAGGACTCCTTGAATTCCAACGCCCCCTGATAGATGCCGAGGCCCTTCTTGTAATTGGTCCACAGCACCTTGGCTGGCGGATGACAGCCGACCTCAAGATCAAGATAACATTCGATCGCTGCAGCACGGTAATTAATGTCCGAACTATGCAAGCCCTCTGGCCCCTCGGCTGGAAAAGCACGAAAGGTGTCGAGTTCGGGCAGCATGATCCGGCGCATGTTGGGAGGAAGGGTAATCGTCGAAAGCCTCTGATGGGCATCGAGTCCCTCGGCGTCGTTATCGAAAACAAAGACAACCTGATTCTGGACGTCGATTTTTGCGAGGCCTTCGGCGAACTTCACCAGGTTGCCGGTGCCGGAAAACGGATGGCTCTCGCTGACGTCGATGAAACGAAAAAAGTCCGCGATTCCCGGACGCAACAGCGCGAGCGCGTGCTTCAAGATATGCACATCCGAGCTGCCTTCGGTCGCTATCAGGAATGTCTCAGTACGACGGGCTTGCGGCACGAACTCCCGCGCTGCGGCGTAGCCACTCTCGACGAGCGGGCCCCACTGCCAGACGACTGGGGCGTCCTCATTCGCCGTCGCCTCCGCCAAGAGGCGCAAGATGGAATAAGGGTGGAGGATACGCACCAATTCGCCGAAGAAGCTTCGTTCGGAATAGGCTTGTATGTCATAGGGCCTATAGTTGGGAAGCCGGGCGAGAGATATCATGGCGAAGCGACCTTGCATCTTCTCCTCGTTCACATCGTCCGAGCCGGAGAGAAAGGTGTCGTCGAGTTTATCTATCGGGTGCGCCGTTGCAAATGCAAGAAACTCGGCGAAGGACATCAGATCAGGAACCGGCTCGTCATCGTCGTCCTGATGGAGTTGTTTCTCCTCCAGCCAACTCGCGGCGACCGCGTCATACTCGCGCTGAACCCGCTTGAGATTGAAGCCGAGCAGTTCAAGTCGCGGAACGACATTCCTGAGAGGTCGCGTGAACGCCATCTCTGACGCCGTTGGATCCTCGCCCTCATTCTCGTACCAATCGTAATCAAGCTGATCGCTCTTTACCGGCTTGCGATCATCCTCCTGAAAAATCGACCCGTGATCGATACCCCGGTGGTTCTTGCTGTACGTGACCAACATGTCGGCCAAGTCGAGCCTTATTTCAGTACCCAAAGCTCTACTCCCCCAAACCGTCCATCACACCAAACCATATGGGTCATAAGCTTTCATATAGCTGTGCCCAACGACCACTCTTTGCCGGAGACACTCGGATTGTAATACGCGATGCCGAAGCGGCGCAAACTAATCGGGCCTTGTCGCTTACAAAAATATATTGCCACCTGCACACATTCGAAAGTCTTTGAAATAGTGCCCTAAACCGAGCAGTTCTCACTCGGTAAGTACAGGAACGCCCATCCTCTTTCGCCACCCCGACTTCCGAGGTCGGATCATCTCCCAGCCTCGGTGAAGCCGAGTGCATCAAGCTTGGGGGCGAACTCCTTTATGTTAGTAGCTGGAACGCCAAGCACAAAAATATCTTGCGCTCTGGTGAGTGCTACATACCCGATCTTTCCGACCTCTGTTACTGTACCACCGAGAAGTTCATCGATGTGCGAACGGTTGCAGACATAAAGAACGCCTCTGATACTCTCACCCTTCACTTTATGTACCGTAGAAACACGAAAATTTTGTACTTCTTCCCCAACTAAATCTGCAGGTCGGATAAGTGGTCGATCGAATATTTTTCGTTTCGCCAGCTTTGCTTTCCAGTTGTCTCCAACTTTCAAGCCATACTCTGCAGACAGCGTGTTGAGCAGCGCTCCCACCCGAGCCAAAAGAGCAGGCTGCCAAGCGGTGTTTGCCACAAGATGTGCGGACGGCAGACCGTCAGTTGCGTCTTTCACAAACGTCCAGAGCGTCCTTCGCAGCATCTGAAAAATTCGTTCGTCGCCGCCGCTTCGAACGAGATGAGAGAGTAAATCCCCATGATCGTCATCCATCAAGCCAATGACGCCAGTGCTGCAATGCTTGAAGGCTTCATCGAAACGATCGAACTTGTCGCGCTGGATCGCCGCGTCGACGAAGTGTCGCAAGATGCCCTGCCCTTGTTCGTCTTCACCACCGGCCCAATCTTCAGCCCATGCCGCTGAACGGCAGAGCACGGCCGCATCATTTACCGCTATTCCTGCTTTGCCTAACAGCCCTGCGAAGGACTTGAGTGCATCGCCTTTCTCCTTCTTCTTATAGGTAAAATAATATGCCCCTGACAAAGTTTTCAATTCCGTGCGTGCGGCCGTATCACCACGCCCTGAGAGTTTGTTTGCGATTGCGACGATGCTCGGAACCGATCGAAAATTTGTCTCGAGCATCCTGCCGTCGACATCATCGCGATCTGCGTACTGTTTAAGAAACGCGCCAGTTGCACCTGAGAACTCGTATATACCTTGGTTTACGTCCCCGATCAGCGAAATCTTCGTACCAGCATCCTGCAACTCCATAAGGATTGATTGATGCAGTCTTCCGATGTCTTGGGCCTCATCAACAAGGATGTGTGGATAGCGGCGTGCCAGTGCGCGGAGGATCAGGGGCTGGGACCTAAGGACGCGGAAAGCCCAAAGGCTACCCAACGCATGCGAGTAGGCTCCGACCTGCGCCAGCTTCCTTATCGCCTCATTGCCTGTTTTCAAATCAACTACGGTATTCGTCTGTCCTACAAGATACTGATGCCCCACTCCTTTCTCGACACTAAATTGAAGCGCTGTTGTTCGTCGTGGCCTCTTTCCGTCCCAGACCGTGAAGTTCGCAAGGAAAGGCTCGCTACCGTCCACGAGGAACGGGGTCCTTTTGCATCCCATGACAAGATGCCCATGAGGGCGAAGAATATTTGAGGTGATGAAAGCATCGACTGTGGCGATTTCTATGCCGTCCATGTGGCTGCTGCCTGCCTCTCCCTCCAATAAGTCATTATAATCATTTTTGAATGTGTCGACGGCCACGTTGGAAAAGGACAGTAGAGCAATTTGGCCGTGGCGATCGGCAAGGTGCTTGCGCATAGCGGCCAACCGCCGGACCGCAGTTGCAGTCTTGCCGCTCCCTGCGCAGGCACTGACCGCCATAGGGTCGAGTGGTGCATCAACGATTCCCCGTTGCTGCGGCGACAGATCGATCATGGTTGGCACGCATGCGTCACTGCATCTCTGATGTAATTCGGAACTTCAATTTCCAGACCGTTATCTTCAATCTGCGCTGCGAGCGACTGCGCAAACGCCCCTTTTTGGACATTTTTTTTACCATTGTTTCGCTCGAACATACCCATGAAGAGCGCCATCGCTTTGTCTCGATCATTTGCCTTCGATGCGACCTCGATTTCAAGATCGGCACCGATCTGGGGGTGTAGGTCCTTGAGGGCTGAAAGCATGGCCATTCTGTTTTTTTCGTGAAGCGCAAAGTCGTACTCAAAGGTCTTCTGACCGTGAAACACTTTAAGGAACTTGTCCTCTCGCTTCTTCATCAACGCAGTATTACTTGAGATCGTAATGGTCTCAGTTGCAGATGGATAATGCGGTTGCTTGTCCCCACCGGCGTCGTCGATAACTGGATCTCCGTCCGTGATGACTGCGACAGGTATCTTAATCGCTGTTTCCCCAAACAACGGCATGAAGGAGTCAAAGTTCAATCCCTCTACGCTGATAAGGCTGACTGCGTGATTACGTAAATCGGAACCCATTTTCTTCGCCAAAAGATTGACCATTAATAATTCAGCGGCACCTTCGACAAAGATGACGCGGCGTGCGAAAAAGATTTCAGCACGAGTCACATCAAGGTAGCGCTTCAACTTCTCCTTCTTGCCCTTTCCAAAACTGACTGACCTGGGGTGAAACACTTCTACACTTGTGTCCGTCTCAACCAAGCATTCGATGGCATCCAGATCCGCGATGCTGGCAAAATTCGGAGAATGACTTGTTACGAAAACCTGAACGTTTCGCTCCCCCTCCTCGACTCTAATGTCTGAGAGGTACTGCAATAGAACGGCCTGTAACTGAGGGTGAAGATGCGCTTCTGGCTCTTCGACGATCAAACTGCGGAAGGCCGAATCGGAGTTCATTGCAAGTTCGCTCAGGACCACAGCCATAAAAATTAGGTTGTTGTAGCCGAGGCCGTTGCGTTCGATCTCGAAGCTGTCGACCAGTAGCGACAGGCGCGAAGCGAGCTTTGTGAAGTCCGAGCCGCTCAACTCAACCGCCAACATCTGGGCCAACTGATCTCCCAGCATACTTTTGTGACGCCCCGTGATTGCTGCTTGGGTTTCAACTATTGCTTTAAGATCTTTGATTTCCTTGTCGAGTTCTGCGAGCTTTCGGGCAATTTCCTCCTTGCCGTCGTCATCAGAAAGAAGATGTAACAATCGGGACAACTGACTTGAACGGCTCGGGCGAAGGCCAAGTTCCGCATCGCGCAGCGGCTGTAAATAGACGCTGCGCAGGTTTTCCATCATGGTCGCCGTCATTGCGATGTCATGATGGACACCGCAAACCTTCCTCGATCTTAGCCGTCCGGATTTATCCGCATCTCCATAGGTCACCCTGAGAAGGGCTGTAGCCTTTCCTGCGCTGTCGAATTTCAACCCGTGTAAAAAGTCGGCTTCATCGTCGAGAGACAAATCCTTGAAGATATAGTCGAAGACAATATCACCCGTTGCCGCTCCTCCTTTAGGAAGGTGGACGTCATCGACGTTGAATCGCGGGTACGGGTCATCGGTGCCAGCAAGTAGAGATCTCAGCGCATCAACAACGGCTGTCTTTCCGATATTGTTCGGGCCGACAATGATATTGAGCCCCGGCTCAAATTCTATCGTCGCAGATTCTATTCGGCGAAAATTGCTAATTTTAAGCGAAGCTAAATACATGAGGTTCCTAATGCGGTCGCGAAATGTCAAATGGAGTCGAGGTAGTTTGCCCTAAGTCGATGTATTGGAAAAGGTTTTTCGAAGTTGGTTAATTGCGCTGTATTAGCCATCTGAAAAACCGGCAGATCGAATGTCTGGCTCTGCCATTCTTAGTGCTTTCGGTGCTTATACGGTGAAAACTCTTTTCACGCTCATTGCTGGCATTTGTTCGGTTTACGACAATAGCACCATTTGGCTCGAACCTACCGTTAGCTGCGAAATGCACCGAGGTTCTGTTTGGGAATTTCGCTCGTCTCATCTGTTGGCGGTTTGTTGCCCTGTTTCCAGTACTTGCGCGCGCCTTGTTGTTCTGGAGACAGCCAGAAACAGTTCTGACATCCGTGCTCGGGATGCCCAGTCGACCTGTCGCAAGTAGCCAATCAGTATAGCTTTTGGCAATTTGGCTAATGAGGTAGACCACACGTCGCGTTAAGAGCCGGTATCGGCCACATGAGCTTTTACTGCCATTCATGGGCAATGGCAGAATTTAGGTGATTACACATTGAATGCAGAAATCTTGGGTGTCGATGAAATGGCGGCCCAGAATAGCAACGAGTAAAATGAGGCCGTACGACTTATTTTTTATATAAGTCGCTGATAATAGGAAGGTAATACCAATTTCCGTATTCCCGCGACGCGAAAAAATATGCGCGCCGCGAAAAAATATGCGCTTCCCTACAACCCGTCAGAAATCGAGGTTCTCTACGTTCAGCGCGTTTTGCTGGATGAATTCGCGGCGCGGTTCGACCACGTCGCCCATCAGCTTGGTGAACAGATCATCCGCTTCCGCCATGTCCTCGACCTTGACGCGTAGAAGGGTGCGCGCGTCCGGGTCCAGGGTGGTTTCCCATAGCTGGCCGGGGTTCATTTCGCCAAGACCTTTGTAGCGTTGCAAGGACAGGCCTTTTTCGCCCTCGGACAGAATCGCGTCAAGCAGATCCAAGGGGCCGTGAATCAGCTGTGCGCGGTCCTTGCGAACAAGTGTGGCGGGCATGCTGTAAACGTCTTGCAAATGCTCGGTGAAGGTGCCGGATTTACGCGCCTCGCCCCCGCGCATCATCTTGCCGTCCAGGGTGCGCACCTCTTCGACACCGCGCAGGATACGGGCAAGGCGGATGCCGTGATCTTGGGTGATACGCCCCTGCCAGCCACGTTCGTATTCCAGCGCAATGAGGTTCAGGCGCGCGGCGACCTTGTCGGCAACGCCTTGCAGGTCATGATCTACTGCGCCCGGTACAAACGCGCCCGCAATGGCGGCCTGTTCAAGGATGTGACGTGGATAATGGGTCGGGAAGGCGTCCAATACACGGCGCATCTGGCGGGCCAGATCGACGACACGCGCCAGATCCTGACCGCTGATTTCCTCGCCGTTGCCCTGCCGCAGCATTGCGCCGTCGACGCCTTGCTCGACCAGATAGTCGTCCATCGCAGCCTGATCTTTCAGATACACCTCGGATTTGCCGCGCGACACTTTGTAAAGCGGCGGTTGCGCGATGTAGAGATGCCCGTTTTCGATCAGCTCCGGCATGTGGCGGAAGAAGAATGTGAGCAGCAATGTCCGGATGTGCGCACCGTCCACGTCGGCGTCCGTCATGATGACGATCTTGTGGTAGCGCAGTTTCTTGATGTCGAATTCGTCGCGCCCGATTCCGGTGCCGAGCGCCATAACAAGGTTCCCGATCTCCTGAGAGCCGAGCATCCGGTCAAAACGCGCCCGCTCCACGTTGAGGATTTTACCTTTGAGCGGCAGGATCGCCTGTGTCTGGCGGTCGCGGCCGGTTTGGGCGGAGCCGCCGGCGGAATCACCCTCGACGAGGAAGACTTCGGTTTTTGACGGGTCTTTTTCCGAGCAATCCTTGAGCTTGCCTGCGAGAAAGTTAACGTCCATCGCCGTTTTGCGCCGCGTCAGATCGCGCGCTTTACGCGCGGCCTCGCGGGCGTGGGCAGCTTCGATGATCTTGCTGACGATGATTTTAGCCTCGTTCGGGTTCTCCTCGAACCACTCGGCCAGTTTTTCATTCACCAGACCTTCGACAGCCGGGCGCACCTCGGAGGAGACCAGCTTGTCTTTGGTCTGGGACGAGAATTTGGGATCGGGTACTTTCACGCTCAACACGCAGGTCAGCCCCTCGCGGGCGTCATCGCCGGTAAAGGTGATCTTTTCCTTCTTCGCGATGCCCGAACTTTGCGCGTAGTTGTTGATTGTCCGCGTCAGCGCGCCGCGAAAGCCTGCCAGATGGGCGCCGCCGTCGCGCTGCGGGATGTTGTTGGTGAATGGCAGGACGTTTTCGTGATAGCTGTCGTTCCACCACATTGCGACTTCGACGCCGATGTCATCCTTTTCACCCGTGACGAAAATCGGCTCCGGCATGATGGCGGTTTTATGACGGTCGATATATTTAACAAACTCCTTCACGCCACCATCATAATACAGCTCGGTCTGGAGCGGCTCGGACGGGCGTTCGTCGCGCAGGACGATCCGCACGCCGGAATTCAGGAACGCCAGTTCGCGCAAGCGCTTTTCAAGCGTCTCGAAGGAGTAGTCGAGATTGGAGAATGTGCTGGTGGAGGCGAGAAACCGGACTTCGGTGCCGGTGCGGTCCGTGTCACCCAGCGTTTCAAGGTGCTTGACGGTGTACCCCCCCTCAAAGCGCGCGACATGCTCTTTGCCCTCGCGGCAGATGCGCAGCTCAAGCCAGTCGCTGAGCGCGTTGACCACAGACACGCCAACACCGTGCAGGCCGCCCGATACCTTGTAGGAGTTGCTGTCGAATTTACCGCCCGCGTGCAGTTGCGTCATGATAACTTCGGCGGCTGAAACGCCTTCTTCCTCGTGGATGCCCACAGGAATCCCGCGCCCGTTGTCCGACACAGAAATCGAGCTGTCGTCGTGGATTGTGACGCTTACAAGGTCGGCATGACCTGCCAACGCCTCGTCGATCCCGTTGTCAACGACTTCGTACACCATGTGATGCAGCCCCGAGCCGTCATCGGTATCTCCGATATACATACCGGGGCGTTTGCGGACGGCATCCAACCCCTTGAGAACCTTGATGGAACTGGCGCCGTACTCTTCTGGAATTTGCACGTTTTCGGACATTCGGGTAATCCTGTAATTCTACCCGCCAAACATACGGTTCCCGGCGGGTAATGTCACGCGCGTGACACAATATTTTGTGCTTTGTCGGATGGTATCAGCCACAGGCGCTATGTCGGGCCGGATACCGATGAAAGCCCGCTCTCCTCTGTGACCCGCAGGATCTGCGCGCGTGCGCCGAACGCCTCGAATAAACTGTCTTCGGTGCCGGTCATCCACGCTTGCGCACCAAGGGCCGCGATTTCGTCATAAAGCGCGGCGCGACGGCCTGCATCAAGGTGCGCTGCGACCTCGTCCAGCAGCAAAAGCGGCGGCGCGCCGAAATCTGCGGCAAGCGCGCGTGCATTCGCGAGGATCAATGATACCAGCAACGCCTTTTGCTCACCGGTGGAACAATCACGCGCGGCGATGCCTTTGGCGGCATAGGTGCCGATCAGATCCGCGCGGTGCGGACCGATGAGCGTGCGCCCGGCGGACATATCGCGCATGC
This sequence comes from uncultured Sulfitobacter sp., assembly GCA_947502265.1. Lineage (GTDB taxonomy): Bacteria > Pseudomonadota > Alphaproteobacteria > Rhodobacterales > Rhodobacteraceae > Sulfitobacter. Next base: position 265,935 of record CANMZB010000003.1, on the reverse strand, counting down.
GGTTGTCAGCGAGCGCGGCGCGCATCGTTTCCACGTCCGCAGGCATGTCACACTCAAGCGTCAGCGTGGCCGTGGGAAAGGATGTGTCGGATTGCGCTTGCGCGCCCGACAGCGCCTGTAGCGCGTGCAGGCGGTTGTGGTGAATCGCAACGCCGGTTTCGGACAATCGTGCCTCCAGCGCCGCGTACCACGACGGCTCTCGCACCATATCTTTCAACAGGCGATTGCGTTCGCGCATTGCCTTTTCGTAGGAGAGCGAGATTTCGGCGTGGTCGGGCAGGAAGCTGAGTGTCATGCGGTCCAGAAACCGCCGCCGTCCGTCTGCCCCTTCGATCCAAAGCCGGTCCATCGACGGGATCAGCCACAAAACGCGCGCGATACGGCCCAGTGCCGTTTGCGGTGCCGGTTTACCATCAATGCGCACCTGACGCGACGCGCCCTTCTCGGATGTGATCTCGATCTCGTTAAAGCCGTGTGGACCATGCAGCAGGGCGCTGATCTTCCATCCCAGCGCTTCAGGGCGGCGCGTCATGTCTTCCGCGCTGGCGCGGCGCAGCCCGCGTCCGGGAGACAGGAGCGAGACCGCTTCGAGAATATTAGTCTTGCCCGCACCGTTATCGCCATGGATCGCGACAGGCCGCGCATTCACGTCGATGACCGAGCGCCGGTGCGAGCGAAAATGTGACAGCGTGAGATTGGAAAGGGAGAGACCGGCCATCTATGGCTGCCCGAATGCCCGAAACGATGGAATGCGCTTAGACACGCATCGGCATGACGACATAGACCGCCGAGGTGTCATTGCCCTCGCGCATCAACGTCGGGTCGCCCGATGAATTGAACATGAACACGGCATTTTCGCGGTCTACCTGGCTTGCGATCTCCAGCAGGTATTTCGCGTTAAAGCCGATTTCCAACCGCTCGTCGGAATAAGCCACGGCAAGCTCTTCTTGGGCGGCACCGCTGTCGGGCGCGTTGACAGAAAGGATCAGCCGGTCTTCGTCAAGTTGCAGCTTTACCGCGCGCGAACGTTCGGACGAAACGGTGGCCACGCGGTCCACCGCGCGGGCGAAATCGGCGGCGTCCACTTCAAGCTTGCGCGTGTTGCCCTGCGGGATAACGCGGGTGTAATCGGGGAAGGTGCCGTCGATTACCTTGGAGGTCAGGGTAATCAGGGGTGTGGCAAAGCGGATCTTGGTCTCGGACACGGACACGGCGATCTGCATCTCGTCGTCATCCAGAAGCTTGCGCAGTTCGCCGACGGTTTTGCGCGGCACGATCACACCGGGCATATCGGCGGCATCCGCGGGCATGTCGGCATCAATGCGGGCCAGACGGTGCCCGTCTGTCGCCACACAGCGCAGCTTTTTGCCCCCGTCGCCATCCGCGATGTGCATATAGACGCCATTAAGGTAGTACCGCGTTTCTTCCGTAGAGATGGCGAATTTCGATTTATCGAAAAGCCGCCGCAGAACCGCCGCGTTGGCGGTGAAATTGGATGTGTACTCGGACGAGGCCATTACCGGAAAATCTTCCTTGGGCAGGGTCGCGAGAGAGAAGTTCGACCGGCCTGCTTCCACGGTAAGACGGCCTGTCGCGCTGTCAGAAGTCAGCGACACAAGCGCGCCATCCGGCAGTTTGCGCACGATCTCGTGCAGGGTGGTGGCGGCGACTGTGGTTGCTCCGGCGCGCTCGACCTGAGCGGGGGCTTTGTCCACCACCTCGATGTCGAGATCGGTCGCGCGGAAGGAAACATCACTGCCTGCGGCTTCGATCAGGACGTTGGCGAGGATCGGAATGGTGTTGCGTCGCTCTACCACAGACTGGGCCTGAGAGACGGCTTTAAGCAACGCCGCACGTTCGATGCTGAATTTCATGTCACTTCTCCAGTAAACCAGTCCGGAACGGCACGTTACCCCGATTTCACCTGATCACAAGACCTAACGGGCCATAAATGCAAAAGGCAGCCCCGCGAAGGGCTGCCCTGTGGCATCGCTGCATCTGTAATCGCGCCTATTCTTCCAATGCGCGGCGCAACAGTTCGAGATCTTCGGCGATCTGGCCGTCTGATGCTTTTAGTTCTTCAATGCGCCGAACGCCGTGCATGACGGTGGTGTGGTCGCGGCCCCCAAAGCGGCGTCCGATCTCGGGCAGCGAGCGGCTTGTCATGTGTTTGCACAGATACATTGCCACCTGACGCGGGCGCGCATAGCTGCGCAGCCGCTTTGGCCCGACCATATCGCTGAGGCGGATGTTGTAGTGGTCGGACACCTTGCGCTGTATTTCCTCGACGGTGATTTTACGCTCGGAGGCGCGCAGCACATCGGCCAGACAATCCTGCGTCAAATCCATGTCGATCTTGCGTCCGACCAACGAGGCAAAGGCGAAAAGCCGCGTCAGCGCCCCTTCGAGAACGCGCACGTTGGTCGAGATGCGGTGCGCCAGAAATTCCAGCACCCCGTCGTCCATCGAAAGCTCGGGATAAGAGGCGCGATGCCCCTCGACCTTGGTTTGCAGGATGCCAAGGCGCAATTCATAGTCGGTCGGATGCAGATCAACGACCAGACCACATTGCAGACGGGACTTCACCCGCTCTTCGAGGTCTTTGATTTCCTGCGGGGCGCGGTCCGCCGAAATAATAATTTGTTTGTTCTGATCCACCAGCGCATTGAAGGTGTGAAAAAACTCTTCTTGCGTGCTGTCCTTGCCTGCGATGAATTGAACATCATCGACCATCAGAACATCGACGGAGCGGAATATTTCCTTGAAGTCCATCATCTTGCGATCCCGCAGCGCCTGCACAAAGCGGTACATGAATTGCTCGGCTGACAGATACAGCACGTTCAGCTGCGGTTTGCGCACCTGAAGCTCCCGCGCGATGGCGTGCATCAGGTGTGTTTTGCCCAGACCGACGCCGCCATAAAGGAACAGCGGGTTGAATGTGACGGGGCCGCCCTCGGCCACGCGGCGCGCGGCGGCGTGGGCCAATTCGTTCGGCTTGCCGACAACGAAGGTATCAAAGGTAAAGCGGCTTTCGAGCGGCGCAGTATAGGAGACACCCGTCGCCGGGGTTTTGGCCGCAGGGGCGCGGGACGCGGCAACCACGGCATCAGTATGGCGTGTGGCGCGCGGTTGTTGATCTGCGGGCGCTTTGGCTGCGACAGAAAAGTTGAGCCGTGACAGCGAACCGTCATACGCCTTCATCTCGTGCAGGATCAGATCGGAAAAATTCTGGCTGACATAGTTGCCGAAAAAGGTCGTCGGGACCGTCAGGGTGGCGATGCCTTCGCTGGATTTCCCCAAGGTGAGGGGATCAATCCATGTGGTATAATTATTCTGCCCTACCGTTTTCAGTAGTCGTTGTTTTACGAGGCCCCAGTCGTCTTGTGTCATGCTTTAACTACCGCCATCCATTTGCGCCGCCACTGCGGCATAATCGTACAAAGTCCTTGGACATAGAAGAGCCGTCCCGGTCCCTGCGGAAAACCGGCTCCTGTCCGTCGGACTGTTCGTATCTCGGCGCCGAAGGCCGTCCGGTTAAAACCGGACCGGCATCATCATGCGCCGCCGTCCTTGAAATGTGACAGTGCAAATGTGCCGGCAGCAGCATCCGCAGTTCTGACAGGCACCCCTTCTGGCGTGCTGGCAGTTACCGTCCAAGTCAGCCGCTACTTCTAGCAAAATATCGGCATATCTTCGGGTCTGTCCCCCCGCGATGTGAATCGCTCACCCTAAGTAGCAAGGCCGCTGTGCACGGTTCAACTGATCTTATTTGTTGACTCTGGGATTGCTGAAAAAGAATCTGCGAAGGTCTGAACAAGGGGCCAAAATACAACAAAGGCGCCACCGGAGATGACGCCTTTGCCGAATACGTTTTTTGGGGAGCGTTTTAGCCGACAGCTTTGACGCGCGCCGCCAGACGGGACATCTTGCGCGAAGCTGTGTTTTTGTGGAAAATACCTTTTGTTACACCGCGCATCAGCTCTGGCTGTGCTGCGCGAAGAGCGGCAGTTGCGGCTTCTTTGTCGCCGGTCAGGATCGCTTCTTCGACCTTGCGCAGGTAGGTGCGGATGCGCGAGCGACGTGCCTTGTTAACAGCTGCGCGCTTGTCGTTCTGACGTGCGCGTTTCTTCGCCTGTGGGGTGTTTGCCATGAGGATCATCCTATCAATTCGGTTTGTGTCAAAGCGTACAATCGCTCCCGCAGGGGGAGGACACCGATAGGTGATTCTAGCCAGAGCGGGCTGCACGCGCATGTATAAGGGGGGCTATAACGGGATTTGGTCGGGAATGTAAAGGCGGGTGTGTTGCACTGCGGCGAAATTTGGGTTTGAACAGGTTGGTGGAAATTCTGCACCGTTGAGGATGATTGTTATCGCGGGAGATGCGGAAGCAGTTCAGCGATTGCTTTTCCTGAACAGGGTTTGTGATGGCATCAAACGAGGAGATTCAGACACGCCTGCATCACCTCATACACCGCTACCTAAAAATTACAAATTCCCAGAGATATGTAACGGAACTTAAGCAACTAAAGTCTTCCGATAACCACCGTCATTGGAAGACCCAGAACCAAAAGCAGACCTTGGGTTGAATGCGGTGAATGGCTTTTTTCCCGCTGATCCGCTTTTGGACAAAGATGCGCCTGTCTCACCGGTCCCTGAACTGCGCCTCGCGCTTTTCGAGAAATGCGCCCATGCCTTCGGCCTGATCTTCGGTCGCGAACAGCGCGTGGAACATGCGGCGTTCAAATAACAGACCTTCGCGCAGCGGCACTTCGTAGGCGCGGTTCACTGCTTCTTTTACGACCATTACGGAAATCATCGACTTCTCGGCGATCTTGCCCGCCGCACCCATCGCTTCTTCCATCAGCTTTTTCACGGGCACCACGCGCGAGGCGAGGCCGGAGCGCTCTGCCTCTTCGGCATTCATGAAGCGGCCTGTGAGGTTCATGTCCATCGCTTTGGACTTGCCCACGATCCGGGTCAGGCGCTGTGTGCCGCCGATGCCTGCAACAACGCCCAGATTGATCTCGGGTTGACCGAACTTGGCGGTTTCGGAGCAGATGATGAAATCGCACATCATCGCCAATTCGCATCCCCCGCCCAACGCATAACCGGAAACGGCGGCGATGATCGGCTTGCGAATGCGCATGATCTGATCGGTTTCGGGGGTGAAAAGATCACCTGAAAACGCTTCGACAAATGTTTTCTCGCGCATCATCGCGATGTCGGCTCCGGCGGCGAACGCCTTTTCCGAGCCGGTGATGACAATGCAGCGCACCTTGTCGTTTTCCTGACAGCCCTTCAGGCAATCGGCCAGTTCCGTCATCAACTGGTCGTTCAGCGCATTGAGCGCATCAGGCCGGTTGAGGGTGATCAGGGCCACGTGGTTGTCTACGTCGAGAATGATCGTTTCATAAGCCATGTCGGAGGGCCCTTCGTTGTTGCTCAGACATCCGTGCATATCATGGCGGCGATACGGTTCAAGCTATCTTTGACATATGGGGCAGTAGAAAGAGGATCGGCCCGACTGTGTGATCCGCGTGATTGTTCCGGTGCAGTCAGCGGTTCGGCACGGTTCTCCCTCGCGTCCATACACATCAAAGGAATGCTGGAAATATCCAAGTTCTCCATCGGCTTGCCGGAAATCCCGTAAGGATGATCCGCCTGCTGCAATTGCCTCTTCCAGTACTGTTCGGATGATCGCCACCATGGCCGCGACGCGGGGTGCGGCAATCCGCCCCGCCTTGCGTTTCGGGCTTATCTTTGCGCGGAAAAGCGTCTCGCACACATAGATATTGCCCAATCCGGCGACAATGCGCTGGTCCAGAAGGGCGGATTTCACCGGCGTGTTGCGCCCTTTGAACGCCTCCACCAGCACTGAGTCGTGAAAGTCGTTCCCCAACGGCTCCGGCCCCAGCACCGCCAACAGCTTGTGCGTGTCCGCGCCATCCGTCGCCATCAGGTCCATCGCGCCAAAGCGGCGCGGATCGTTAAAAGTGATGCGCGCGCCGTTTTCCATGTGCAACACCACGTGGTCGTGCTTTTGCGCTGCCGGATGTGTGTGCGTGAACTGTCCCTGCGGATCGCCCGACACCAACATACGTCCGGACATCCCCAGATGGATCAGCAGCGTTTCACCCGAATCCAGATCGGCAAGGATATATTTCGACCGTCTGCGCAGCCGCTCCACCCGCCGCCCCGTCAACCGTCCGGCCATGTCCGGCGGGAAGGGCCAGCGCAAATCGGGGCGGTTCACGTCTGCGCGCGTGATCACAGCGCCCTCCATCACGGGGGCGAGCCCGCGGCGCACGGTTTCGACTTCGGGCAGTTCCGGCATGGTGGTTCCTTGATGCTGCGTCAAAAGGCAGTTTGCACCTGCCTACCTGAGGCTATATCTGCAAAATAACAAGCTCAGGACGGACCCATGACCGACAAGACCACCCATTTCGGATTCGAAACCATTCCCGAGGAAGAGAAAGCCGGAAAAGTCCGCACGCTTTTTAACGATGTGGCGAATAAATACGACGTCATGAACGACGTGATGAGTATGGGCATTCACCGCATCTGGAAAGAAGCGATGATGGACTGGCTCGCGCCGCGCCCCGGTCAGAAGCTGCTGGATGTGGCGGGCGGCACCGGCGATGTCGCGTTCAAGTTTCTCAAGCGGGCAGGGTCCGGGCATGCCACGGTTTGCGACCTGACCGAAGGGATGCTGAACGAGGGGCGTAAACGTGCCGAGGCGGCACAGATGGTTGATAGCCTTGATTGGGTTGTCGGCGATGCGATGGCCCTGCCGTTCGAAGACAACACCTTTGACGTTTACACCATCAGCTTTGGCATCCGTAACGTGACCCGCCCGCAAGAGGCCTTGAACGAAGCCTACCGCGTGTTGAAACCCGGCGGGCGTTTGATGGTGCTGGAGTTCTCGCAACTGCCCAGCCCGATGATGCAAAAAGCCTATGACCTTTACAGCTTCAACGTGATTCCGCGCATGGGGCAGGTCATCGCGAACGACCGCGACAGCTATCAATACCTTGTTGAATCAATCCGCAACTTCCCCGATCAGGAAACATTCCTTGGGATGGTGCGCGAGGCGGGTTTCGGGCAGGCGAAATACCGCAACCTTTCGATGGGCATCGCCTGTCTGCATTCAGGGTGGAAAATCTAGGTGCGCGGACCTCACAATATCTGGCGGCTCATCCGCACGGGCGCCACGCTGGAACGCACGGGCGCCATGAACAAGGTGCTTGATGCCTTCGACGCGCCCAAGCCGTTGCGCGTGGTGGCCCGTGCGATGGGCCTGCCGTTCAAGTTTCTGGGTTACAAGGGCGACCCCTCCATGCCGCCCGCCACCCGCGCGCTTACAGCGCTTGGTCCTGCATACATCAAATTCGGGCAATTGCTTTCTACCCGTCCCGATGTTGTGGGTGACGAGATGGCCCAGCAACTGCGCGTGTTGCAAGACAAGCTGCCCCCTTTTGATGTGGCTACGGCCAAGGCCGAGGTGGAAAAGGAACTGGGCCAACCGGTCGATACAATTTTCACTGAATTCAGCGAACCTGTCGCCGCCGCCTCTATCGCGCAGGTCCATTACGCGCGCCTTGCCAGCACGGGCGAAGAGGTCGCGGTAAAGGTTCTGCGCCCCGGCATTGAAAAAGCGTTCCGCAAGGATGTGGATGCTTTCTATCTCGCCGCCCGCATGGTCGAACTGTTCTCGCCAGGGTCGCGCCGCCTGCGCCCGATGGAGGTGATTGAGCACTTTGACGGCGTGGTCCGGGGCGAACTGGATCTACGGCTCGAATCATCTGCAGCCTCCGAATTCGTACATAATACCCGTGACGATTCGGGGTTCGAGCTGCCCGAGATCAAATGGGACTATTCTGCCCGCCGCGTCATGACGATGACATGGGCCGACGGCGTGCCTTTGGGCGATAATGACGCGCTTGACGCCGCTGGCCATGACCGCGTGGCGCTGTCCGAACGTATCTTGCAACTGTTCCTGCAACACGCCCTGCGCGACGGATTTTTCCATGGTGACATGCATCAGGGCAACCTCAAGGTCGCACCAAACGGCAACATCATAGCGCTCGATTTCGGCATCATGGGCCACATCGACGAATACACCCGCCGCGTTTACGCTGAAATCCTCTATGGCTTCATCCGCAAAGATTACAAACGCGTGGCCGAGGTACATTTCGAGGCGGGTTATGTTCCCGCCGACAAGGACGTGGACGAATTCGCCCGCGCCCTGCGCGCGGTCGGAGAACCAATTTTCGGCATGGATGCCAACCGCATCTCGATGGCGCGGCTGCTGTCCTATCTGTTCGAAGTGACCGAGCGTTTCGGCATGGAAACGCGCACCGAACTGATCTTGCTGCAACGCACGATGGTAGTGGTCGAAGGGGTTGCGCGCTCGCTCAATCCACAGATGAACATCTGGCAAGTCGCCGCCCCGATCGTGACCGATTACATCACCAAATCCATCGGCCCCAAGGCGATCATCAACGATCTGACAAAAACAGCCCGCGTGCTGTCACGCTTTGGCCCGCGCCTGCCTGCTCTGGTCGAGGCGGCGTTGGTCCGTCAGGGCAATCCGCCGGAACCACCGAGCAAACCGTTCAAGCGCTGGATCGCCCTTGCGGCCGTCACCGGCGCAGCAACAGCCACAGGCACCATTCTTTTGATTGACGCGCTGATCTGATCTCTATTTTTCTTGGCTGAAAATATCCTGCATGTGTGGCGGGGCTCAATGCCCCGCCACACATGCTAAATCAAGCTACGTTTCAAATTCGCTCGATGGCCAGCGCGATGCCTTGGCCGCCGCCGATGCACATGGTGATCAACGCGCGCTTGCCGCCTGTGCGCTCCAACTCGTGCAGCGCCTTGACGGTAAGGATCGCCCCCGTTGCCCCCACCGGATGGCCCAGCGCAATCGCGCCGCCATTGGGGTTCACGCGCTCGGGATCAAAGCCAAGCGCCTTGGTGACCGCCAACGCCTGCGATGCGAATGCTTCGTTGCTTTCGATCACGTCGAAGTCTGCCACGCTCAACCCGGTTTTTTTCAGCAAGTTTTTCACCGCTGGAATAGGGCCGATGCCCATGACTTCGGGTCGGACCCCCGCGTGGGCATAGCCGATCACCCGCGCGCGCGGTTTCAGACCGGCTTTTTCTGCCGCCGAGGCGCGTGCGAGTACAACTGCCGCCGCACCGTCGTTGATCCCGCTGGCGTTCCCCGCCGTGACGGAACCGTCTTTCTGGAACACAGGCCGCAAACCGGCGAGCTTCTCCAGCGACGTCGCCTTGGGGTGCTCGTCCACCTCGAAGTTGACAGTTTCGCGGCCCTTGCGCACTTCGACCGGCACGATCTGATCGCGGAAATGGCCCGCTTTGATCGCCGCCGCCGCGCGTTCCTGACTGCGCATAGCAAAGGCGTCCTGCTCTTCGCGGTTCACGTCATGTTCGTCTGCGACGTTTTCGGCTGTGACGCCCATGTGGCCGGTGCCAAAGGGGCAGTTCAACGTGCCAAGCAACATATCAAGCGATGCGACATCGCCCATTTTCTGCCCCCACCGCGCCGCTGGTGTGATGTAGGGGGCGCGGCTCATGTTTTCGGCACCACCTGCGAGGGCGAAATCGGCATCCCCGAGCATCAGCGATTGCGTGGCCGAGATAATCGCCTGAACACCGGAACCACACAGGCGGCTGACGTTCATCGCCGGCACTTCATCCGGCACGCCTGCGTCGATGGCGGCAACACGGCTCAGGTACATGTCGCGCGGTTCGGTGTTGATGACGTTGCCGAACACTACATGCCCGATCTGGTCGGGTGCGACCCCGGCGCGGGACAACGCCTCGCGGGCGACAATCGCGCCCAGCGTTGTTGGCGGTGTCGCGGCCAATGCGCCGCCAAATGTGCCAATGGCGGTGCGTACGCCGCCGAGAATTACGATATCGTCTGACATGTTCGTGCTCCGGATGTTTGGGTCTGCACCAGTATGAAGCGCTGCACGGGGAAATCCAGCCCTGACGTTCCGTTCAGGAGTCCTGTCGCAGGTTGCAGGCCGCACCAGTGATGTGCTGTTGTGCGAATTCCGGCGACGGTATGACGTGCGCGCGCCACAGAACCAACAGACGCGTGGGGGACTATGATCAAGAAACTGGCGCACGGCATCATCTGGCGGCTCGAGAAGGTTCTTGACCGGTTGCGCGGACAACGTGACCCGCGCAGGATTATCGAGCCCTACATCGGGTACGCAACACCTGAGCATCTGGTGGTACGCGGGCGTGTGTTGAGCGCGCTGCGCCGGAATGCACCGCTGCCTGCGCAATCTTCCTGGGTGAATTTCAAACAGATGGTATCGCTGTTTTTGACAGACGAAGTTGCAGCGGTAGAGCTGTTTGCGCAGGGCGTGACGGGCATAACCGACGAAGAGGGGTATTTCACCCTTCTGTTGCCGCGCTCCGAACAGCGAGGTTGGGTGGAGGTCGAGGTTTTTATCACTGGCCGTGACGGGGCGACGACCTGTCCGGTGCTTGTCGCACAGGAGGACGCGCGGATCGCCGTGGTGTCCGATATCGACGATACGGTGCTGGAAACCGGTGCCTATTCACTGGTGCGCAACCTGTGGACCACCTTTACCGGCAATGCAAAAACCCGCAGGGTTTTCCCCGATGCGGTTACGTATACGCATGAAATAACTGAAAACGGGCGAAATCCGATCTATTACGTCAGTTCCTCGCCGTGGAATCTGCATAACTTCCTACAAGAAGTTTTCAATGCGGCGGGGGTGATCAAAGGGCCAACCTTTTTGCGCGATCTGGGAATCAGCGAGACGCAGTTCATCACCGGCACACATGGCGATCACAAGGGCAGCAGCATTGATGTCTTGATGGCGGCAAACCCCGACCTGCGCTTTGTGCTGACGGGCGATACCGGCCAGCATGACGCGTTTGTCTACCGCGACGCGATTTTGCGGCATCCGGGGCGGGTTCTGGGAGTCGTCTTGCGAGAGCCGGGGCCGGGACCGGATGCAAAAAGCCGCGACGCGATGGAAGACATCCGCGCGACGGGTGTGATGCTTTTGCACGGGCACGACTTTTCGGGTATGGCTCAAACGGTGTTGGGCAGGGCAGGTTAAGGCCGCAAGGGAACGCGGCCCTTGTCGGTCAGCGACCAACAGTCCGGACCTTCCAGAACAATGGCCGCCAGCGGCTGGCCATAGCCCGCGCCTACGTCAATGTTGATGCGGTTGCCATAATGGGTCGCCTGTTTCACCGGCGTATGGCCATGCACCACCAGTTTCGGATGCAGTCGGGTGTCGATGTGGAATTCCTTGCGAATCCACAAAAGGTCATGCTCGGTCTGCTCGGCCAATGGCACGCCGGGCCGGATACCCGCATGGGCAAAAAAATATGCATCCGTCTCATGACACAGCGGCAGGCCGTTCAGAAAATCCAGATGCGCTTGCGGTACGGCTTCGCGCGCCTTGGCGTGTACGGCAAGCTGCCGGTCTGTCAGCTTGGCTTCAACCCCGTAGGAGGCCAGCGTGGCTTCGCCGCCGAGACGGGGATGCAGCCAGTAGAGTTCGACCATCAGATGCGCGTCATGCATGGGGTAATCTCGCATAAACCAGCTGAACATGCGGTCGTGATTGCCTTTCAGGCAGGTCCACGGTTTGCCCGCCGCCTGTCCCGCGATCAGTGTATCCAGCACGGCGGCGCTTGCGGGTCCGCGATCCGTATAATCGCCGATAAACACGATCTCCGCGTCTACTCCTCCGTCTGCCTCGATCAGTTGAAGCACGCGCAGAAGCTCGGAGTGTTGGCCGTGAATGTCGCCGATGGCATAAAGGGGCTGGGTCATGGAGGCTCCGGATGAAAAAAGGCGCGGCCCCCGGAGAGGCCGCGCCTGTAGGTTGGTTTAATCCATACAATCAGGCGACATCGAATTCCAGCAGCTTGATTTGGTTGAACATACCGGTTTTGTGCAGCTTTTCGACCACCGGCGCAGGCACGGGTTCGTCCACATAAAGCAGCGCGATAGCTTCACCTTTCACATTGGAACGGCCAAGGGTGAAGTTCGCGATGTTCACGCCATTCTCGCCCATGGTCTGACCCAATGTACCGATGATGCCCGGCACGTCCTCGTTGGTGGTATAGACCATGTGCGCGCCCACTTCGGCGTCGATGTTGATGCCTTTAATCTGGATAATACGCGGCTTGCCATCCGAAAACACGGTGCCCGCAATGGAGCGTTCGCGTTTGTCAGTAACAACAGTGACCTTGATATAGCCGTCAAAAGCGCCCGATTTATCCTGATTGGTGGTGGAAATCTGGATGCCCTTTTCCTTTGCCACAACAGGCGCAGAAACCATGTTCACGTCCGGATTGGCACGTTTCATGATCCCCGCAACCACACCGCAATTCAGCGCAGCAAGGTTCATTTCGGACACGATACCGTCATACAAGATGTTGATCGCCTTGATCGGCTCATCCGTCATCTGGCCGGTGAATGACCCAAGGTGGCCCGCCAGTTTGAGCCATGGCCCCATGATCTGCGCCTCTTCGGCTGTGACCGAGGGCATGTTGAGCGCGTTGGTCACAGCGCCCGTCAGCAGGTAATCCGCCATCTGTTCGGCCACTTGCAGCGCCACGTTTTCCTGCGCCTCTGTGGTTGCGGCGCCAAGGTGCGGCGTACAGACAACGTTGGGCAGGTTGAACAGCGGATTCTCGGTGGCGGGCTCTTGCGCGAACACGTCAAAGGCCGCACCGGCGACATGGCCGGATTTCAATAGATCAGCCAGCGCCTCTTCGTCGACCAGCCCGCCGCGGGCGCAGTTTATGATGCGAACGCCTTTCTTGGTTTTCTCAAGGTTCTCGCGGCTCAGGATGTTCGATGTCTGCTCGGTGAAAGGCACATGCAGGGTGATGAAATCGGCACGCTTGAGCAATTCGTCGAGTTCGACTTTTTCAACGCCCATCTTCTGGGCCTTCTCGTCGCCAAGGAAGGGGTCATAGGCGACGACCTTCATCTTGAGCCCGCGTGCACGGTCACAGACGATGCCACCGATGTTGCCCGCACCGATAACGCCCAGCGTCTTGCCGGTCAGCTCGACGCCCATGAATTTGGACTTTTCCCATTTACCCGCGTGGGTCGAGGCAGAGGCCTCGGGGATTTGGCGCGCAACGGCAAACATCATCGCGATGGCATGTTCTGCCGTTGTGATCATGTTCCCGAAGGGCGTGTTCATCACAATGATGCCCTTCTTGGAGGCGGCGTCCTTGTCGATGTTGTCGGTACCGATGCCTGCGCGGCCAATGACCTTGAGGTTGTCCGCCGCCGCGATGATCTTTTCCGTGGCTTTGGTGGCCGAGCGGATGGCAAGGCCGTCATACTGGCCGATCACTTCGAGCAGCTTGTCTTTGTCCTTGCCCAGATCGGGCTGGAAATCCACATCGATGCCGCGATCCTTAAAGATCTGCACGGCTGCATCGCTGAGTTTGTCGGAGATGAGTACTTTGGGAGCCATTTCTGGTGTCCTTTAAATATGGGCAGAGAAGCTTCGCCCTGCGAACATGCGCGGGGCAAAGCCACGTTCCTGCGTTTATGCGTTGATTTCGGCTTCGAAAGCGTAGGCGAGCCATGGCAACATCGCCTCGATGTCACTTGTCTCTACCGTGCCGCCACACCAGATGCGCAAGCCCGCGGGGGCGTCGCGATAGGCACCGATATCAAGCGCGATATCCTCGTCGGCCAGCCGCTTTGCGACAGCTTTTGCAAACGCCGCACCATCGGTGATGCGGGCATCCGTGAACTTGAGGCAAACGGAGGTGTTCGAGCGTGTCGCGGGATCGGTAGCAAGGAAATCGATCCAGTCATGCGTCTCGACGAAATTGGTGATCGCGGCGGTGTTGGCGTCCGCACGACCGATCATCCCTTTGAGGCCACCCACGGATTTCGCCCAGTCCAGCGCAAACAGATAATCCTCGACGCACAGCATGGAAGGCGTGTTGATCGTCTCGCCTTTGAAGATGCCTTCGATCAATTTGCCGCCTTTGGTCAGGCGGAAAATCTTGGGCAGGGGCCATGCGGGGGTGTAGCTTTCCAGCCGCTCGACGGCACGGGGGCTGAGGATCAACATCCCGTGCGCCGCTTCGCCGCCCAGAACCTTTTGCCAGCTGAACGTGGTCACATCCAGTTTATCCCACGGCAGGTCCATCGCGAAGGCGGCGGATGTCGCATCACACAGCGTCAGGCCCTTGCGGTCTGCGGGGATCGCATCGCCATTCGGCATGCGCACGCCAGAGGTTGTACCGTTCCACGTGAAACAGACATCGTTGTCGTAATTCAGCGTGGCCATATCCACGATCTCGCCATACTCGGCGGTGTGGGTCGTCGCCTCGATTTTGAGCTGTTTGACAACATCGGTCACCCAGCCGGCCCCAAAGCTTTCCCAAGCGACCATTTGCGCAGGGCGCTCACCCAGCATGCTCCACATCGCCATCTCGAAAGCGCCGGTGTCGGAGGCGGGCACGATGCCGATCTTGTAATCAGCCGGAACGCCGAGCACTTCGCGCGTTGTCTCGATCGCCTCAAGCAGCTTGGCCTTGCCGGGAGCGGCACGGTGGCTGCGGCCCAACGGCGCGCCGGAGAGCTTGCTCAATTCAAATGTCGGGGGTTTGGCGCAGGGGCCAGAGGAGAAGCGCGGATTTTCAGGCCGCACAGTGGGTTTGCGCACGTCGCCGTGCAGCGCTGGTTGTTCAATAGCCATTTATGCTATCCTCTCAGATAATCGCCCATCGTTGGGGATGGGTGTCCCGCTGATTGATCTAGGGGGCACGGCGCTCTGGCGCAAGCGTGTATTCGACGCTAGAACGCCGCTTGATCGCCTTTTTGCGACCTCCCTGACGCTGATCGGAAACTTGTCTATGTATACGGCTATCTTGCTGACCTCCCCGGAGAACCCCGCGCTTGATCCTGCATTGGTCGAGTCGCTGCGCAATGCATGGGGCGGAGGAGATGCCGTTTGGCTTAACCCTGACGAGGCGGCGGAGTTTTCGCTGTCGACGGTGCCGGATAACCGGTGGGAGGTTTGGGAAAGCTGCCGCAGCATGGGTGTCGATCTGGTGGTGGTTCCGACGGTAGGCCGGCGCAAGAAGATGCTGCTTGCGGATATGGACAGCACGATGATCCAGCAGGAATGCATCGACGAACTGGCCGATGAGGCTGGTGTGGGCGCGCATGTCAAGGATATCACCGCGCGGGCGATGAACGGAGAGCTTGATTTCGACGGCGCCCTGCGCGAGCGGGTGGCGTTGTTGAAAGGGCTGCCCGAAAGCGTGATCGCAAAGGTGCTGGCCGAGCGGATCACCCTGATGCCGGGCGGCAGGCAACTTGTGGCGACGATGAAGGCGCGTGGCGGCTATGCGGCGCTTGTGTCGGGTGGATTTACTGCGTTCACCGCGCGTGTCGCTGCGCAGCTGGGTTTTGACGAGAACCGCGCGAATACGCTGTTGGTCGAAGCGGGGGTTCTGACAGGTGAAGTTAGCATGCCTATTCTGGGCAAACAGGCAAAGGTGGATGCGTTGTCGCAGATCACGGCGCAGCTGGGGATTGCCGAGGCGGATGTAATCGCTGTGGGCGACGGGGCAAACGATCTGGGCATGCTGAAACGGGCGGGTCTGGGTGTGGCGCTTCATGCCAAGCCGTCGGTCGCAGCCGAATGTGACGTGCGGATCAACTTTGGAGATCTGACCGCGCTGCTATATATTCAGGGGTATTCGAAGGCCGATTTTGCCGTTTGAAACGGATGTTGGGGGGGCGCTGCCCCCTTGGCCCGGAGGGCCAATTCCCCCGGGATATTTTCGGCCAAAAGAAATATTACAAGAGACCCGCGGCGGGTTTCAGGATGCCGGTTTGGATGCCGCGCCAGTTTTTGAGTGGGACATTCATCCGCTTGAGTGTTGCGGGATGATTGGCGTCAAGCGCGCCGAGGCGCACAAGTAGGGCGGCAATCGCGGCTTCGGCGGCGCGGGTCGTGCCACAGGCAGCTTTTAGCGCGATGCCGAACCCCTTTTCCGGTAAAATCGCGATAAAGAATCCTTCGGCACCGGTTTTCAGGGCGACCTTGCCGCCGGTCGCGCGCATCAGTTCGGTGCAGGCGCGTCCTTCGCCGGCGACAAGGTCGGGGTGCAGGCGCATGGCCTGATGCAGGCGTGCCTCGGGCGTGCCGTCAGCGGCACCCGCGAAATGCGCCATCGCGCGGGCGATGCCGTGGAGGCTGGCTGCGGGATTGGGGGCGGAGCAGCCGTCGATGCCAAAGCCGGGACTTGTCTCGCCGGTGACATCCTCGAACGCGTCAAGGCAAGCCTGTTGCACCGGATGATCGGGCTGGACGTAGTCCGGTCCGGCGTTCAAGTGTCGGGCGAGTGTCAGAAATCCTGCGTGTTTACCCGAGCAGTTGTTGTGGATTTGACAAGGTTTTTCATGGGCGCGGATTTGTGCCTCAAGCACTGCGCGGTCGCGGGTTTCCTGTACGCCGCAGCGAAAGGCATCGTCGGTCAGGCCCAGACCGGTCAACCATGCGCCGACCTTTCCGGTGTGAATTGCAGCCCCTTCGTGTGAGGCACAAGCCAGCGCCAGTTGTTCAGTTGTCAGGCCGAAGGCATCCGCAGCCCCCGACCGTAGCAGCGGAAGTGCCTGAATCATTTTGGACGAACTGCGCGGCAAGACGATGGCGTCGTGATCGCCCCACGCCTCGACAATCTGGCCGGTGGTGTCGCAAATGACCGCGTGGCCCGAGTGGATGCTTTCGAGGAACGGGCCACGCCAGATTTCGGCGAAGGGGGCGGGAGCGGTCATAGAGGTTTCCTTTCGGACGTTGTTTTGGGCAAAAACCTGCCAATCAGGCTTTTGTCCCTCGCGTATTTCGCGCTATGGTGTTTGTTGTCGAGAAGAACGCAAGCCGATATCGCAGAATGATCCGAAAAGCGGTCACGCTTTTGGTTTGCACTATGTATTGAGGCAAGAGACGGCTGGAGAAGTGGACTGATGGGACTTTTGAAAACAGGGTTGAGCGCGATTGCAATGGCAGGCTTGATCGCAGGCAGCGCCGCCGCGCAGAGCCAGAGCACCAATCGTGTCGCTGCGAAAACCGACTGGAGTGTTTTTGTCGAGGATAATCCGACAGAATGCTGGGGCGTTTCGACGCCTAAAGAATCAGTGAATTCGCGTGACGGGCGTGTCGTGGCCGTGAACCGTGGCCAGACCCTTTTGATGGTGTTTTACCGCCCGAGCGCAGCCGCAAAAGGGCAGGTTGCTTTTACCGGCGGATATCCGTTCGCGAGTGGGTCGACCGTGACGCTGGAAATTTCCGGTGAGGCATACGAGCTTTTCACCGAAGGTGAATGGGCGTGGCCTGCGACGACCGAGGATGATTCCAAAATCATCGCGGCGATGAAACGTGGCGCAGATGCCAAGGCGACGGGGCAATCGGGACGGGGCACCAAGACCGAAGATACGTTTTCGCTTCTGGGTTTCACTGCTGCTGTCGAGGATGCCGCAAAGCGCTGCGGCGGGTAAGGCCGGGCAACTGCAATTTTTACACGGCTCTGCCTGAAAAGGCGGGGCTGTTTTCATTTTCGGCGCATTCGCTGTATAGCGTGCGTATCCGACCCAAAGGAATCGAGCTATGTCCGCCTCCGCACCGATCACCCAAGACGTCATGACGCTGCCGCGCAAACTGCCGGAAGGACCGCAAAACCTTGTTGGCCTGACCCGCGACGGGATGCGCGCGGCGTTGATCGCTATTGGTACGCCTGAAAAGCAGGCAAAGATGCGGGTGGGGCAGATCTGGCAATGGATTTACCAGTGGGGCGTGCGTGACTTTGACGCGATGACGAACCTTAGCAAGGCGTTTCGCGCCGAATTGGCGGGGCATTTTGTAATCGAGGTGCCGGAGGTTGTGACCAAACAGGTCAGCACGGACGGCACGCGCAAGTATCTGGTGCGCATCGCGGGCGGTCACGAGGTCGAGGTGGTGTATATCCCCGAGGCAGATCGCGGCACGCTTTGCGTCAGTTCGCAGGTGGGCTGCACGTTGACCTGTTCGTTCTGCCACACCGGCACGCAGAAATTGGTGCGCAACCTGACAGCGGCCGAAATTATCGGTCAGGTGATGGTGGCGCGCGACGATCTGGGCGAATGGCCGGAAACCGGCACGCGCACCTACGAGGCGCGGCTGCTGTCCAATATCGTGCTGATGGGCATGGGCGAGCCGCTTTATAACTTCGAGAACGTGCGCGATGCGATGAAGATTGCGATGGACCCCGAAGGCATCCAGCTGTCGCGCCGTCGCATCACGTTGTCCACGTCCGGCGTTGTGCCGGAGATCGCACGCACTGCGCAGGAAATCGGCTGCCAGCTCGCGGTTTCGTTCCACGCGACAACGGACGAGGTGCGCAACACCCTGGTGCCGATCAACAAACGCTGGAATATCGCGGAATTGCTCGATGCACTGCGCGCCTATCCCAAGGTTTCGAACTCCGAGCGGATCACGTTTGAATATGTGATGCTGGATGGTGTGAACGACAGCGACGAGGACGCGCACCGCCTCGTCAAGCTGATCGAGGGTATTCCGGCCAAGATCAACCTGATCCCGTTCAACGAATGGCCGGGTGCGCCATACAAGCGGTCTTCCAACAACCGCATCCGTGCGTTTTCAGAGATCGTGTATCAGGCGGGTTATGCCTCTCCGGTGCGCAAACCGCGCGGCGAGGATATTATGGCCGCCTGTGGCCAGTTGAAATCCGAGACGGAGCGCGCGCGAAAATCCAAGCGCCAGATCGAGGCGGAAGCGGGTATGGCGCAGCAGTAACGATCACATTGCGGCACGCAATCCAGCGCATTGGTGCGTCAGGCGGTACAATCTTTGGGTGTTGGTCAACCTTTGTTCCGCCTCAATCACAGCGGATTATTGCCACCGTGAACCAACAGTCTGTTTCCTGAGATCATCCCCTCAGGAGAAGGACAATGTCCATCATTATCAAAAAAAGACACTTTCCCGGCCAAAGAGATTATCCAGATCGTGGGGCGGGAGCGCGCCATCGCCCTGTCGGACGGCGAATGGAAGCACCGCCTTGCCGGTTGCGGCTATACCATTCGCGGCACCACTGACGGCCACTATATTCTTGAAACATTGCCGCATCACGTCGAACTGTGTGCGCTGCCGCAGGAGATGTTCAGCTAACCGCCTGACGACCGGGTATTTTGTCCCGGGTCGTGGAGTCGCCCCACGTCTCGATCACCTCTACGGCTTCCTGCGCCGTTTCGACAAAACGGAACAAATCCAGATCTTCGGCAGAGATTGTGCCTGCCTCGGCCAGTGCATTCCAATTGATGATGTTCTCCCAGAACGCGCGGCCGAATAACAGGAACGGCATCCGTTCCATCCGGCCCGTCTGGATCAGGGTCAGCGTCTCGAACGTTTCGTCCAGGGTGCCAAAGCCGCCCGGAAATACACAAATTGCCTTGGCCCGCATTAGGAAATGCATTTTGCGGATCGCGAAATAGTGGAAGTTAAAGCACAAACCGGGCGTTACATATGCGTTCGGTGCCTGTTCAAACGGCAAAACGATATTCAGGCCGATGGACACGCCACCCGCATCCAGCGCACCGCGATTTCCGGCCTCCATCACGCCCGGTCCGCCGCCTGTGACGATCACGCCATCCTGCCCGCCGCCTTCGATTGATTTCAGGGTCATCAGCCGCGAAAATTCACGCGCCTCGTCGTAGAAATGCGACAACTCCGCCAACTTTGGCGTGCGCGCCGCAGCTTTCTGCGCCGGATCCGGTATGCGCGCCCCGCCAAACAGCACGATCGTCGATGTCACCCCGTATTCGCTCAACATCATTTCCGGCTTCATCAGCTCCAGCTGAAGCCGCAGAGGGCGCAGTTCGTCGCGGCACAGAAAATCATCGTCGGCAAACGCCAGCCGGTAAGACGGCGCTTGGGTTTGCGGGGTGACCGGCACCTTGTCTGCTTTCGTCCGGTCGGTGTGGGCATCGCGAAAAGGGTGCTTTGGCTTCTTGCTCATCGGGGTTCCATGTTTGTTGAATGTTTTACACACCATGCATGGGTTTGCCGCCAGAGGCCACGGCGATGTTCCAACCTATCAAAGATTGCGTGATGTGGCCTGCACGGCTATAGCGCCAGTCAACAGTTCCATTTGACCGGAGACGATACATGTCCAATGCCCAGCTTGAAACAGCCATCGAAGCCGCGTGGGAAGCCCGCGACAGCATCACGCCCGCCCTCACAGGGGAAACACGCGACGCGATTGAGGAAACTCTGGACGCGCTGGACAGCGGCAAGCTGCGTGTGGCGGAAAAGCAGGATGATAACAGCTGGCATGTGAACCAATGGGCCAAGAAAGCCGTGCTTTTGGGGTTCCGTATCAAGGATATGGAACAGCACGATGGCGGCCCGCAAGGCGGCGGCTGGTGGGACAAGGTTGATAGCAAGTTCAAAGGTTGGGGTGATGCCCAGTGGAAAGAGGCGGGCTTTCGCGCCGTGCCGAATTGCGTTGTGCGCAGATCGGCCTACATCGCGCCCGGCGTGGTGCTGATGCCGTCGTTCGTGAACCTTGGTGCCTATGTGGATGAAGGCACTATGGTTGATACATGGGCCACCGTTGGTTCGTGCGCGCAGATCGGTAAGAACGTGCATCTTTCTGGCGGCGTTGGTATCGGCGGTGTTCTGGAACCGATGCAGGCAGGCCCGACCATCATCGAGGACAACTGTTTTATCGGCGCGCGTTCCGAAGTTGTCGAGGGCTGCATCGTGCGCGAAGGATCGGTTTTGGGGATGGGCGTGTTTATCGGCCAGTCGACCAAGATCGTGGATCGCGAGACCGGCGAAGTCATGTACGGCGAAGTTCCCAGCGGCTCTGTTGTGGTGGCAGGCACCATGCCGTCCAAAAACAACGTGAGCCTCTATTGCGCTGTGATCGTCAAGCGCGTGGATGAACGGACCCGCTCCAAAACCTCGATCAACGAGCTTCTGCGCGCCTGATAGGTGCGTTTGCTTCTTTCGATACTCCTTCTGCCGCTGCTTTCCGCGGCGGCAGAAGCCGGACCCTACGACGGGCGCTACCGCCCCGAACAGGACAGCGGCGACACTTGGGATTGCAAGAGCATCGGCGTTGACGGTGGCGCGATCCTGATCACCTCCGGCACCTTTTTCGCGGTCGACACCCGCTGTGCGTTGCGTGATCCCGTCAAGGTCGAGGGGATGGAGGCCACGCTTTACGATGCGATCTGCCGCGCGGATGCCGAGCCGTGGCAGCGCCGCATCATGATCATGAAGACCGATACCGGTATCGCCGTTCTGCAGAAGGGCGCGCACATCAGCTTTTTGCGCCGATGCGAATAGCGGAAGCTGATGCCGGCCCGCCGCGTTACCCTTTCAGCCATCAAAGGGAGAAGACAATGACAGGTATCGGTTGGTTTATGTCCGTCATCATCGGCGCGCTTGCCGGATGGATCGCGGAAAAGATCATGAAAACGGAACACAGCCTGATCCTGAACATCATCTTGGGTATTTTCGGCGCGATTGTCCTTAACTGGATATTGTTCGCAGTCTTCGGTGCCACCCTTGGGGGGTGGATAGGACAGTTGGTCGTGGCTGTCGTGGGTGCCTGTCTGCTGATTGCGGCGGGTGCGATGATAAAGGGGCGCGGCTGAGACCTTTTCAAAAGCCCGCGTTGTCGATAGGGCTGGGCGCGATAATCCATAAAGGTCTGCGCCCATGTCCGACGAGAGAAAGCCGAAAAAACCCTCGCGCCAGCAAGTTTACACACTGCTGATCGAGATCGGTCGCAAGGAAGGCGATGGTTTGCCGGAAAAAGCAACCGGCGCCGCGCTTATGTGCTTTGCTTCCGGTGTGGACGAGGCAGAGGCCGTGCGCGAAACCGTGGCGATCCTGAAACAGGCGGATACAGCGCCTTTGGATGTGACGGGTTACGGCACGCTGGAAGAGCGCGAGGCGGACGGGGATGAAATAGACCCCGAAGAGCGCGCCCTGATGCAGCGCGCTTTGGAAGAGAATTCGGTTATCGTGGCGCAGATGACCCCGTTTTACGATTAAGGCGCGGTACTCTACGCGTCAGGCGGCGCGACGTCTTGCCAGATGGATGGCTTCGTACCATCTGAGAACCTTGTGCATAGGTGCGGCATGTTCGGGTAGATCGTTGCGGTCCACGCCGAACAGGACGCTTGAGGCGAGTTGATGTGTGTCGCGCCGCATCCGGCCGATATACATGCTTTCCAAAGGCGCGCCTGCTGCGCTCACTGTCTCGTGTTGTGGCAGGATCAATTGCGTATAGCGGATGGTGTGGCCCCACGGCTCTGCCAGTGCTGCAAAGCCGTTCACCAGATGGCGGGCAGGGGCAAGCACGGTCTCGCAAGCGAAAAGATAATCAACCTCCGGGCCGTCGATGGCAACCCGTTGATCGGGGGATACGAAAATATCCTGCTGCAAGCCGAAATAGGGTGCGCGCATCCGGATCGGTGCAAAGCTGCCGTGCGCAGGCACGCAGCGCGACACATTTTGCAGTACCGGCACCACGTCGCCATTGGCCGCATAAACCGTATCGCCCCGCTTCAGGCTTCCTGCGTCGCGGTAACCCCAAGGCGTGGCAATGGGCGTATTCGGCGCAAGCGAGGGGCTTGGCCCGATTGGTTCGATCTGGTCGGACAAGGCGGCGAAAATCATGTCGGGGGCATAGGTTTGCTGTCCCCGGCCCAACATCAGATCACGCAGATCATCCAGCGTCAGCGGTAGCGGGTTGTCGACCGCCACGCTTGTTTCGGTCATCTCGCCGACCTGCTCAAGCGTGAGGCGGCCCCAGTTGTATTTGGTGTCCCACGCGTAGGTCACGCGCAACATCTCGGCGCGGCCCGCGTTTTTATGCGCGATGGCGGCATGCGCGATGGCATCGCCCTGTACGTGAACCATCGCCAGCCCGCCGCCGGGAATTGCCTGAAACACCAGACTACGGTGAATGGGGTGCGGCGTGGTGTAGCCGAACAAGACCTGCGGTTTCGAATCCCCGGTCACCTGCGTTTCGAAAACGATGCTGCCGCGTGTCAGCACCTGATCGGGGCGGTCGGCGCAAACGGGTTCGGTGCGTTTTTCCGCGCCCAGTCCGCGCAGGGACAGGCGGCGGTCTTCATGGTCAACCAATGCAAGCCACGTCATAATCAGGCCACCTCTGCGGCGCACAAAAGCTCCGCTTCATAACGTTTCGGCATCCGGCGCGCGGCGGTGGGATACCCTTGGCCCGTCTCGGGATCGAGTTCGGGAAAAAGACTATGGATCTCGGCAACCGCTTCGGCCTCGAAGCTGGTGGCGGTTTGTGGACCGGGCAGGAAGCTTTCGGTTTCCAACCCTTCGGAAATGACAACCTGATGGCGGTCGAACAGCAGATGCACATAGGTCACTGAGCCGCCCTCGCGGCGGGTGATGGAGTGATCGTTCACCAGATCGCGGTGTTGGCCCAGCGTGCCTGCGCCGATGTGGATCGGTGCAAAATCGTCCGTTGCGGCAACATTGCGTAGCCCGATCCAGCGCAGGGGCTGCGGGCCTTCGTCCTTGGTGTTGACCATATGACCGGCGCGCAGAGTCTTGGCGCGCCTGTCACCTGTCGGCGTGGCAATCAGCGCCACGTCCTGACCCGTGGGCAGGGTAGTGGTCAATCCCACGCTCACGGCTTTCCCGTTGATGTGGGTGATAGTCAGCGTCCCGCCGCCGTTGTTGATGTCGTTGATGTTAGTGCCGGTATCGGTATCGGTGTTTTGATTGGCCTGTCCGCGTCTGTTGGTGAAGTCCTGCGCATTGCCCGTGGACCGGATCACACCAGTGTCCGAAGGGGTCACGCCCAGCATCACGTCGTCACCGTTTGAATAGGTGCCCGCACTGTCGATATCGCCGTAGTAGGTGACACCGGTAACGGCTAATCCGGACCCGAAAATCTCCTGTGCCATATCCGTGGCACTGGTGCCCTCGCGTACCGTATCAACCGGGTGTTCCGACGCTGCGACCATGTGCCTGCCTCAAACCTTTTTATGAGACAGCACAAACCACAGGTGGACAGGGTTTTCCCCGTTCCATCAATGTCTTTGTTAGACGCGATCATCCCTGTTTTCAGGTGATAAAGCTGCTCTTGCCCTGCCTCGGGTCATTTATTGTGAATCAGGTTACCACAATTTTGACATAAATGAAGCGTGATCTGTGGCACCGGACGGGGGGCTGGCACTTTTGCGCCGCAGGAGGGATAAAGGCCGCAACACACCCCAAAACCGGAGCTTGCCGATGTCCCCCGTTGATCCCGTTGATCTGACCGCACAGCTGGTGCGCTGCCCTTCCGTCACGCCAGACGACGCAGGGGCGCTGGACATTCTGCATGATCTGCTGGGCGATGCGGGATTTACCTGTGCGTGGGCCAATCGCGGGGGCATTCGCAATTTGTTTGCCCGTTGGGGCAGTCAGGGGAACACCCGCTCTTTCGGGTTTAACGGACATACCGATGTTGTGCCCATCGGGGATGAGTCGGCGTGGACCATGCCGCCCTTCGGGGCCGACATCAAAGATGGCGTTATGTATGGCCGTGGCACAACGGATATGAAATCGGGCGTTGCCGCCTTTGCCGCCGCAGCTGTGGATTTCGTGCGCGAAACACCGCCTGACGGCTCTATCGTGATTGCGATCACGGGGGATGAAGAGGGCGATGCGCTCGACGGTACGACCGCGCTGCTGGCCTATATGGAGGAGAACGGCGAGCGGATGGATGTCTGTCTGGTCGGGGAGCCGACATGCCCCGACACCATGGGCGAAATGATCAAGATCGGGCGTCGCGGCTCGATGACGGTCAAGTTCCGCGTGATTGGCAAACAGGGGCATTCCGCCTACCCGCACCGCGCCAACAATCCGCTACCAGCAATGATGCGCATGATGGACCGGCTTGCCACACACGAGATGGATCAGGGAACCGAACATTTCGACGCGTCGACGCTGGCGGTTGTCACAGTGGACACCGGAAATCCGGCAAGCAACGTCATTCCGGCAGAGTGCCGCGCGACGGTGAACATCCGTTTCAACGACAGCCATTCAGGGGCCAGTCTGAGCGAGTGGATCGAGAACGAAGTCGCCGCTATCCGCGAGGAATTTGGCGTGCAGGTCGAAACCGAGATCAAGATTTCCGGCGAAAGCTTTATCACACCGCCCGGCGCGCTGTCTGATCTGGTCAGCCGCGCGGTTGAAGGGGTCACCGGCGTTACGTCCGCGCTGTCGACCACCGGCGGCACGTCGGACGCGCGGTTTGTGAAATCGCATTGTCCTGTTGTGGAATTCGGCCTTGTCGGGCAGTCGATGCATCAGGTGGACGAACACGTCCGCGTCGATCACATTCACGAGTTGAAGGCGATTTATTCCCGTATCCTGACGGATTATTTTGCATGATCCTGATCGCGCCGACAGACGAGCCTGAAATCTGCTATGCCCTGCGCCACGAGGTTTTTGTGGCAGAACAAGGCTATACCGCCGAGGGCGAGGTGGATGAATTTGACCCGCACAGCCATCATCTTTTGGCGCTGGACGATGATACGCCGGTTGCGACCGCGCGGGTTTACCTTGACGGCCCTACGGCCAAGATCGGCCGCGTTTGTGTGTTGAAGTCACACCGCGGACAGGGATTGGGCGCGGATCTGATCACAGCGGCGGTGCAACTGGCCGCCAGCCATCCCGGCACCACCCGCGCCATTCTGGGCGCGCAGGCCCATGCCACGGGATTTTACGGCAAACTCGGCTTTGCCGCCTATGGTGATCCCTATGACGACGAAGGGGAACCTCATCAAATGATGGAACGCGTCCTTTGACGCAAACCCTGATCGTGATGGTGAAAGAACCGCGCGCCGGTCGTATCAAAACACGGTTAGGGCGTGAAATCGGGATGGTTGCCGCCGCGTGGTGGTTTCGCCATCAGGTGCGCCGCCTGTTGCGCCGGATCGAAGACCCGCGCTGGCAGGTGGTGTTGGCGGTTTCACCCGACCGCGCAGGGCTGCAATCGCGCGTCTGGCCCCCACCTCTGGCGCGCTGGCCGCAAGGGCGGGGCGATCTGGGCGCACGGATGGCGCGGGCGTTGCGGCGCGCGCCTGCCGGCCCGGCCTGTGTCATCGGAGCCGACATTCCCGACATCACCCGCGCCCGTATTTCCGCGGCCTTCAGTGCGCTGGGCGATCATGACGCGGTGTTCGGTCCGGCGTTTGATGGTGGCTATTGGCTGGTCGGGCTAAAGCACCCGCGCGTACAACCGCCCGCCTTTTTGCAAGGTGTGCGGTGGTCCTGCGAACATGCGCTGGAGGATAGCATTGCAACACTCGAAGGTTACTGCATCGCACATGCGGCCACCCTGCGCGATGTCGATACTGCGGCTGATCTAAAATGATGTGACGCCGCCCCGCGCGCGTGCTACCTCCATCCGCATGAACAATATCCCATCCAAGCAAGAGATCCTCGAATGGATCGAACAGAACCCCACCCTGACCGCCAAGCGTGACATCGCCAGGGCGTTCGGTATCAAAGGGGCCGCGCGCATTGACCTCAAGCGGGTGCTGAAGGAGCTGGAGGCCGAAGGCCATCTGGAAAAGCGCAAGAAAACCTATAACGACCCTGACCGCCTGCCGCCGGTTTCGGTTCTGGTGATCACAGAGCCGGATTCGGATGGCGATCTGTTTGCCAAGCCGATGGAATGGCAGGGCGAGGGGGCCGCGCCTGTTGTGCTGATGATTCTGCGCGCCTCTGATCCGGCGCTGGGCGCGGGGGATCGCATCCTTGCCCGCCTGACGCAGGTGAAGGGCGAAGACCATCCCTACGAAGGACGTTTGATCCGCCGGATCGGGACCAATCCGAAAAAGATCATCGGCATCTTTCGCCAACACACCGAAGGCGGACGTATCCAACCGATCGACAAGGGCGCGGACAAGGAATGGATCGTCGGTGCCGACGTTACGGCCGGTGCAAAAGACGGCGAGCTGGTCGAGGCCGAACTTGCCGGTCCGAAGGGCCGCATGGGTTTGCCGCGCGCGCGCGTGGTCGAGCGGCTGGGCGATCCGTCTGCGCCGCGCGCCGTGTCGCTGATTGCGATCCACCAGCACAACATTCCCGATGAATTCCCCGACGATGTGATTGCGCAGGCTGACGCGGCCAAGCCGCAGGGCCTGAAGGGCCGTACCGATCTGCGCGACCTGCCGTTGATCACGATTGATCCGTCGGACGCGCGCGATCACGACGATGCGTGTTTTGCCGAAGCCGACACCGACCCTAAGAACGCGGGCGGCCATATCCTTTGGGTCGCGATTGCGGATGTGGCGGCTTACGTCACACCCGGCTCTGCGTTGGACCGCGAGGCACGCAAGCGGGGCAATTCGACCTATTTCCCCGACCGCGTGGTGCCGATGCTGCCGGACCGCTTGTCGGGTGATCTGTGTTCGCTCCACGAAGGCGTGGCGCGCGCCTGTATCGCGGTGCGCATGGTGCTGGATGCCGAGGGCAACAAGATCGCCCACGACTTCCACCGCGCGCTGATGCGGTCCCCCGCAAGCCTGCACTACGAAGAGGTGCAAGACGCGATTGACGGCACCCCGAACGACCGCACCGGCCCTTTGTTAGAGCCTGTTCTAAAGCCGCTTTATGCCGCCTACGCCGCGCTTGTAATGGCCCGCAAGCGCCGTGAGCCGCTGGACCTTGACCTGCCGGAGCGGCGGATCGAGCTAGACGAGGATGGCAAGGTGCGCTCGGTCAACTTCAAAGAGCGGCTGGATGCGCACCGCCTGATCGAAGAATTCATGGTGCTGGCGAATGTCGCTGCTGCCGAGACGCTGATCGCAAAGAAAACCCCGCTGTTGTTCCGTACCCACGAAGAGCCGACGCCTGCCAAACTGGAAAGCCTGCGCGAGACGGCTGCGGCGGCGGGCTATACGCTGGCCAAGGGGCAGGTGTTGCAGACCGCGCACCTGAACCGTCTGCTGGATCAGGCGGCGGGCAGCGAAGATGCGGAGTTGATCAACATCTCGACCTTGCGCTCCATGACGCAGGCCTATTACGGCCCTGATCATATTGGCCACTTTGGCCTTGCGCTGCGCTCTTACGCGCATTTCACTTCACCGATCCGGCGTTACGCCGATTTGATCGTTCACCGTGCGCTGATCACGGCGCACGGCTGGGGCAAGGACGGGCTGTCGCCGCATGACATCGAAGACATCGAACAGACCGGCACGCATATCTCCGAAACCGAGCGCCGTTCGATGGTTGCAGAGCGTGATACCACCGACCGCTATCTTGCCTCCTATTTGTCCGAGCGTGTGGGCACCGAGATGACAGGCCGGATCAGCGGCGTTGCCCGCTTTGGCGCCTTTGTAAAGCTGGACGAAACGGGGGCCGACGGCCTGATCCCCATGCGCAACATCGGGCGGGAGTATTTCCACCATGACGCGGATGCAGGTACGTTGCGGGGGTCGGATACCGGCGTCACGATCGGCATCGGGCAACGGGTTACTGTGCGGCTTGCCGAAGTGACGCCGATAACCGGTGGTATTGCGCTGGAACTGCTCGAGATCGCGGACCAGAAGATGCCGCAGGGCCGCAAAAGCCCCGCCGGGCATAGCGCGCACCGCAAGGGCAAGAAGGCAAAGCTGAAGAAAGACAAGCTGAAGCGAAAGGTAAAGCGGACCCGGACCTAAGCGCCCATCACCTGTTTGCAGCGCGCCACATAGGCGGACAGTACCGCGTCCTTTTGCACGCGCTGCGAAAGAGGCGTTGGGGTGGGTGATGCCGCAATCCCGCCAAGTACCGCCGCGACCGAGGCATCGGCGGCTGTCGGGTGCGCACCGAACAGGAAACCGCCATCTTGCAGGTGTGCGGCGATGGCCTGAAAGTCCGGCTCGATCCGCGCGAGCCGTTCTTGTGCATTGAACCGTCCGATGCCTTGTCCGTGCATCGAACGAAGTAGGTTTTTGCGCAGTTTACGCGCAACGATGCCACGCACCATGCGCGGAATGACGTTGAACAATTCCACGCGCACCTTCTCCCAGTTTGCATCAACGGCCCAGCGGTCCATGACCTGATGGAAATACATATGCTCTTCCGCCATACGGATGAACGCGCGCGATGTTGCGCGGTCGGTCTTTGACAGGCCCGCATCGAAATCATGCCCTTGCTGTTCAAGGTAGGCGCGGATGTTGTCACTGTCGGCGATGATGCGATCCGCCACGCGCAGCGCGGGCAGTTTGCCATACGGCATTTTGCGCGGATCGGGCATGTTTTCGCGGGTCCAACCGGCACCAGACAGGTTCAAAAGCCAGATGGCCTTGGTTCCGAAGGGGCTCGCGCTCGTCTCTCCGAAGGCGGGAGGGTATGTAAGCAGGGTAATTATGCGGGGTGTCCTTTGGTTGCTGTTGCGGCCTATCTACTTTCCGCTCCTGACAGATTATGACAGCATACCGGTCGATACTGATACGCAGGAGATGACATGAACCGCACCCATAGAATTTTCCAGATGATGCAGCTTTTGCGCAGGTTGCCTGCGCCTGTCACGGCGGCGGATTTGGTTAACGAAACGGGAATGTCCCTGCGCACCATCTACCGCGATATCGAGGCGCTGCGCGGTTTGGGCGCGGTGATCGACGGGGAGGCGGGGTTTGGCTATACCCTGATCGAAGACGCTGCCTTGCCGACTTTGGCATTCACCGATGACGAGCTTGAGGCGCTGGTTCTGGGCCTGCGCGAAGTTAGCGTGATTGGTGATCCGGCGCTGGCGAGGGCAGCGCAATCGGCGCTTGGCAAGCTTAAGGCGCGGTTACCTGCGCGCCAGACGCACCGGTTGCAACACGCGGTTCTGGATGCGCGCCGTTTCACCCGCCCGCCCGAGCCGGGGATCGACGTGAAGGTGCTGCGCGCGGCAACATGGGACGAGGCGACGATCCTGTTCGGGTATGAAGACGCCAAAGGGCAGCCTTCGAAACGCGAGGTTGATCCGCTGAGCATTGTTTATCTGGAGGGCGCACATATGCTGATGGCGTGGTGCCATCTGCGTGATGATTTCCGTGTCTTCCGGTTGGACCGGATGAAGGATCTGTCACGGACCGGTGCTTCGTTCCGCCCCCGCCGTGTGCCTATGTTGCGAGATTATGTCGCGCGTCTGCGCGCAGAGGCGGAACAACGGGCCAAAGACCGCCAACGCTTGCCCTGACAGCTATGCCCAGCGTGTAATTACCCCTAGATTGGGTGCAGTGTTTTCGGAACGGAAATTTGAAATGCGGTGGTTTCACTTTGTATTCATGGGCTTGATCGCCCTGCCCGCACAGGCGGAAACAGTTCGAGCTGTGCCTTTGGTCCCTGTTAGCGCGGCGCGCAGCACTGCGGGGCTACAGGCGTGGGTCACATCGTTCCGGCCCAAAGCGCTTGCTGCGGGGATCGCGCCGGACCTGTATGACAGCGCGATGAGCGACATTCGATATGACGGCCAAGTGGTAAAGCGGGATCGCAATCAATCCGAATTCACCAAA
This sequence comes from uncultured Sulfitobacter sp., assembly GCA_947502265.1. Classification (GTDB taxonomy): domain Bacteria; phylum Pseudomonadota; class Alphaproteobacteria; order Rhodobacterales; family Rhodobacteraceae; genus Sulfitobacter. The sequence goes on along the minus strand of CANMZB010000003.1, from coordinate 235,318 downwards.
ACGATCTGGGACTACCTTGACACGGCTGTATCCGATTTGCGCATTGCCAATGGAAAGGCAGCGCTAAAACGCGAGGTCCGCGCCCTGTCTGCGATCGAGGCGCAATATGGCGTGCCCAAGGAAATCGTGACGGCGATCTGGGGACTGGAAAGCGCTTACGGGACGTTCCGTGGCAGCGACCCGGTACTGCAATCCATGGCCTCGCTTGCCTATGATGCACGGCGCGCCACCTTTTTCGAGAAACAGGTGATTGCCGCGCTGTCGATTCTGCAAAGCGGCGACACCTCCAAAGCCAATCTTGGCGGCAGTTGGGCGGGCGCGATGGGCCATACACAGTTTATGCCTACCTCGTTCATCGAACATGCAGTGGATTGGGACAAGGACGGCAGACGCAACATCTGGGATGATGATCCGCAGGATGCCCTTGCCTCCACCGGTGCCTATCTCAAGGCAAACGGCTGGACGACAGGACAGCCGTGGGGCGTCGAGGTGCGGTTGCCGGACGGGTTTGATTATCTTCTGGCCAACCGTGACACCCTAAAGAACCCCGTTGAATGGGCCACCTTGGGGGTTATGGATGTCAAAGGGCAGGCCGTGCCAGAGCATGGTGCGGCTTCGATCCTGTTACCGGCCGGGGCGGAAGGTGCCGCCTTTATGGTGTTTGACAACTTTGAAGTTCTGGAAAGCTATAACACCGCCGATGCCTATGTGATCGCGGTGGGCCATCTGGCGGATCGTATCGGCGGAGGTGGACCGTTGCGCGGCGGCTGGCCGCGTCAGGACCGCGCGTTAAACCATGGTGAACGGACCGAGCTGCAAGAACGCCTGACCGCCCAAGGTTTTGATACGCAGAAGATTGATGCAAAGATCGGACCGCTGACGGTAAATGCCGTGCGCGGCTGGCAGCTATCGCACGGGCTGGTGCCGGATGGATATGCCTCTCCCCGCCTGCTTGCGCGTTTGCGGGAAGAGGCCACCCGTTAAGCGGGCGACATACCGCGCAGACGTTCGGACCGGCGGCGCAACAGCTCGACCACTGTCAGCAGACAGATAGAGATGATCACCAGAATCGTCGCCACAGCCAGAATTGTCGGGCTGATCTGCTCGCGTAGACCGATGAACATCTGCCATGGCAGTGTCTTTTGACCGGCAGAGCCGACGAACAGCACCACAACGACCTCATCGAAGGAGGTGATAAAGGCAAACAGACCACCGGAAATCACGCCGGGCAGGATCAGCGGCATCTGCACGCGGAAGAACGTGGTCACCGGATTGGCACCCATATTCGCCGCAGCACGGGTGAGGGAGCGGTCAAAACCCACGAGAGTCGCCGTGACCGTGATTATCACAAACGGGATGCCCAATGCGGCGTGCGCAAGAACAACCCCGATATACGTCCCTTGCAAACCGACGCGGCTGTAGAAGAAATACATGCCGGCGGCGGAGATGATAAGCGGCACGATCATCGGCGAAATCAGGATCGCCATGATGGCGCGCCGGAAGGGGACGTGTGGCTGGCTAAGGCCAATGGCGGCCAGCGTACCGAAAGTCACCGAAAGCAATGTTGCCACAGGCGCAATCTGCACCGAGTTTCTCAGAGCGTTCTGCCAGTCGCTGCTGGTAAAGAAATCACGGTAGTGTTTCAGCGAATACCCCGCAGGGTCAAAGCGCAGCATCTCCGGGGTGAAGGTAAAGAAGTCCTCGGCGTTGAAACTGAGCGGCATCACCACGAGGATCGGTGTGATCAAAAACACAAAGATCGCGCCGCAGATGGTGCGGAAGGAAAAATGCCACAGAACCTGACCGGGAGTAAGATAGGGCGGCACCTTGGCGCGGTAGCGCCCTTCATAAAGCCAGAACGTCATGAAACCGAAGAACCAGCCGAAGAACGTGCCAATCACCAGCCCGGGAAAACCGGCAAGTAAATAGCCCCCCAGCGCCAGAAGGATCGTAATGCCCCAACGGGCGGCCCTTTCGTTCTTGATGATGGTGGTCATGACAAAGGCAAGCGCCCCCATCAGGACCGCACCGCCGATGACACCGGCGATCAGGTTGCCCTGACCGGTGCCGATGAACACGCCAAAGAATGCGCCGAAGGCAGCGACAACCGAAACGTAGAAACCGGGTGCCGTGCGCGAGATTGGTGTGAGTGCAACCATGGTCCGTGCTCCTTATCCGAGTTTCACGTTATCGATGCCGACGATCTTGTCGTAGGCGTAGTAGAGCAGCAGAACCGCTGCGAGAAGTATCGCGCCCAACGCGGCCCCGAGACCCCAGTTCAGAGAGCTGGAGATGTGATAGGCAATCCGGTTCGAGATGAACGTACCGCTTGTACCACCAACGATTTCCGGTGTGATGTAATAGCCGATGGCAAGGATGAAAACGAGGATCGACCCCGCGCCGATGCCGGGAATCGACTGTGGGAAATAGACCCGCCAGAAGGCGGTCCAGTTTGTCGCACCAAGGCTTTTTGCCGCGCGCAGATATGTCGGCTGGATCGTTTGCATCACTGAATAGAGCGGCAAGATCATGAAGGGCAGCAGGATGTGGGTCATTGCGATGATCGTACCCGTCTGGTTGTTGATCAGCACCAACCGGTCATCATTCGCGACCAATCCCAGCCATACCAGCGTATCGTTAATGACGCCCTGTTGTTGCAGCATCACTTTCCACGCCGAAGTCCGCACCAGAAGCGATGTCCAGAAAGGCAGCAGCACAAGGATCAGCAAGAGGTTCGCGCTGCGTGTGGGCAGGTTTGCCAAAATCCACGCAACGGGATAGCCCAGCAGAATACACGACAGCGTAATCGACACCGACATGACCATCGTGCGCCAGAAAAGGATGCCGTAAATCCGCTCGTTCTCGGGGCGCATTTCGGGGCCGTCGATGGATTTTTGCATATCTATAGCGTTGAGGAAGTAACCGTTGGTAAACTTCGGGCTGTAAATCTTGATGGTGCGCCAGACGTCAATATCGCCCCAGTCCTTGTCGATATCAAAGAATGCTTCGGATAAGTTCACCGTCTCAAAACCGGCTGCGGCAACGGCGGCGGCCTTGATCTGCGCGGCGGCGGGGCCGTTATAGGCGCTTATCGCTGCGGTATCGGCGCGGGTCAGGTCCGCGTACAATGAAGAATAGACAATCGCCCAAGGGTCTTCTTTTAACAGGTTGTCTTCGTCTTTGACCTGAACAAACTCCGCAAACCGCTCATAGCTTTCGGTGGTGGCGGGCAGAACATCTTCGATCCCCTTGCGTAACACGAATCGTGGCTGACGATCATCGGGATTGGCATTCCATGCCTGCATCTCGGCAAGCCATTCGTCGGATCCCATGATGCTGTTCCAGTTTTCACCGGTCTTCCAGAAATCATCAAAATCCTCGAACTGGTCCTGATAGACTTCGCCCATATCTTCAACCCGGCGACCGGATTTGCGGAACAGGGATGAAACACCGGTTTGCTCGTAGTTCAGGCGGGAGCCGAGGCGTGTGTGCAGCTTTGATTCCTGAGCAAAAAACATATCGTCATACAGCGCTTCAAAGATGGTTTCGTCGGGGATTGTGTCCCCTTTCGCATCCCACCTGGCGAGCGCCGCAGTGGTTTTCGGTAATGTCTCTGATACGATTTCGTTTTCGACAGAGCGGAACAGCATGTCGGCGATTGGCGCAATGAATGTCACCAGAACGAAGATCAGCAAAGGCGCGATAAGCGCCAGAGCGCGCATCTTTTGTAATCTGAGCGCCCGGTTGAGTGATTTTTTGAGCGGTTTTCCATCCGCCGCAAGAACCGGACCCTTCTTTTGCGCAACGTCTGCTGTGCGCAGGGCGTCGTCGGGTGTTGGTGCGGTATCGGCGGTTGTTGCGTTCTTTATATCGCTCATTTTTATCCCGTTGGCTCAGCTCGAATTGGAAAAAGTAACTAACAAATAATAGGTAGAAAGAGAGGGCCGCGAGGGCCCTCTCCAAAGTCCGGCGTTAGCTTAGTTTACCAGCCATGCCTGGAATTTCGCGTCGAGGTCGTCGCGATAGTCAGCCCACCAGGTGTAGTTCTGAACGAAGGAGTTGGTCGCGTTGTCGGGGTTCGTTGGCATATGTGGTGCCATGTCGATCCCAAGAACGGCGTGCTTGCCTACCAGCGCAGCCGAGGATTTCCGTGCCGGACCATAGGAAATATACGCGGCCTGATCGGCCAGACGCTGTGTGTCCGTCGCAAACCACAAGAAGTCCTTGACGCGGTTCAGTGTTGGCTCGTCAAGACCTTCGGGGATCACCCAACCGTCAAGGTCATAGGACTGCGCGTCCCACATCATGGCGATGGGTTGGTTCTGCTCTTCGATCAAGCTGAACAGACGGCCGTTATAGGCGGAGCCGAATACGACTTCCTTGTCCGCCAACAGCTGTGGTGCTTCGGCGCCGGATGTCCACCAAACTGTCTGGTCTCGGATCGTTTCAAGCTTGTCGAAAGCCTGCTGTTGACCTTCGTCGGTTTCCAGCATGTCATAGATGTCTTCCTGTGCAACGCCGTCGCACATCAGGGCCCATTCCATGTTGTTGTGTGGACGCTTCTCCAGGCTACGCTTGCCGGGGAAGTTTTCCAGATCGAAAACGTCGCAGATCTTTGTTGGCGCGTTGCCGTTCCAGTCCGCCACATCAGTGCGGTAGCCGAAGGTGTAAGAATAGGCGATCTGCGGAATAAAGCAGTCGGAGACCAACATTTCGTCGCCAAAATCTTCGGACGCCGGTGTGCCATCCGGCGCAGGTGCGAGGACTTCATCGTGGTCGATTTCCATCGCCAGACCTTCATCGCACAAACGCATGGTGTCTGCCGCTGTTGCGTCTACCAGATCCCAGGTGACGTTGTTCGCCTCGGACTGTGCACGCATCCCTGCGACACCTTCGCCGGAGCTTTCGTCCCAGACAACTTTAACGTCGGGGTTCATTTCCAGATAGGGTTCAACATAAGCCTTGAGCTGGCTTTCCTGATACGCGCCGCCCCAGCTGACGATGGTCATCTCGTTGGCCATCTCCATGCCCGCGACGGGGCTTTTGCTGTCTTGCGCAAATACGGCACCTGTCGCGGCGACCGTCAGTGCGGTACTGGCAAGCAATGTTTTGGTGAGTTTCATTTTAGATTTCTCCCATTAGGTCCGCCCGGTTATTGGTCCGGTGGCGCGACGCCGGGCTGTCGTCTGCGCGCCCCGGTGTTTTTTGGAACGCGATCCGCAGATCGCGATCCGGTCCGTGCGTCAGGCCTCCAGCGCGCGGCAATCTTCGGGCAACCAGCCGATTTCGATCTGGGTGCCTGGTTTCAAACGGTCCTGATCGGGTGCGTTACGGGTTTTGATGATGAAATCATCTTTGCCGGCCACCCGCAGCCGGGTGCGGAATATATCACCCATGTAGATGAATTCCAGCACTTCGGCTTTCAGCGTGTGAGCGCCTTCCTGCATCCGCTCTTTGTTGTATTCAACACGTTCGGGACGGATGGAAACGCGCGTCCGCTCGCCGGCTTTGCTGACGTTTACGGGTTTCGCGTCGATCACTTCGCCACTGTCCAGCTGGACAAGCGCCACGCCGTTTTTAACTTGCTTCACCACACCCTCAAGCGTGTTATTTTCGCCGATGAATTGCGCAACAAAGCTGTTTGCCGGCGCCTCATACAGCTCGTCCGGGGGGGCCAACTGTTGAATGCGGCCATCCTCAAAGACAGCAACGCGGTCGGACATTGTCAGCGCTTCGGTCTGGTCGTGGGTCACATAAACAACGGTAATGCCCAGATCATGTGCCAGATTTGTAATCTCGAACTGCAACGTTTCGCGCAGTTGCTTGTCCAGCGCGCCAAGGGGTTCGTCCATCAAAACAAGTTCGGGTTCGAACACCAATGCACGGGCGAGGGCGATCCGCTGTTGCTGACCCCCCGAAAGCTGTGCAGGGCGGCGTCCGGCAAAATCGTTCATCTGAACCATGCCGAGCGCGCGGGTAATTTTTTCTTCGCGTGTCGATTTGCCCATCTTGCGGACTTCCAGAGGGAAGGACAGGTTTTCGGCCACGGTCATGTGGGGGAACAGGGCATAGTTCTGGAACACCATGCCGATGCCGCGCTTGTGCGGCGGGATGTTGTTGATTGATTTGCCGTTAAGGCGGATGTCGCCGTGAGTCGCTGTTTCAAATCCGGCGAGCATCATCAGGCAAGTTGTCTTGCCCGACCCCGATGGCCCGAGCATCGTAAGGAACTCGCCTTTTGGCATGCTTAGGTTCAGGTCTTTTACGACCAGATTTTCCCCGTCATAGCTTTTTTGCACGCGCTCGAATTCGACGAATGCGTCGTTGTTGTTGCTATCGGCCAATGGTTTGGCTCCCCGTGTACGTTTATTGTTTATTTATGACACGTAACTAAGCGCATCCGGAACATGTATTGCAACTGGATAAAGTTGGATATTGCTCAAATCTGACGATTCAAGGCGATTCTCCTGTAATACTGGAAATTACAGGGGAATCGCCTAAATTTTTCCCAACGTAAAAAGAAACCGTCGGGCAGGAGGCGGGGTTCAGGAGGTGACCTTGAGCATGTCACCGTCTTTGAGCGCCTTGTAGGTGTCGTCCAGTGCAAGCTTGGCGCGGGTGTGGAAAACCGCGATTTCCTCTGGCGTAATCACAAGCGGCGGCGAGATAATCATGCGATCACCCACATGGCGCATCACCAGATTGTTGGCAAAGCAACGCTCGCGGCACATGAAACCGGCAGTGCCTTCGTCCATCGCAAATTTCGCGCGGGCTTCCTTGTGCGGGGTCAACGGAAGGGAGGCCATCATGCCGCACAGGTTCAGCCCGCCCACCAACGGATGCTCTGCCAGTTTTTCCAACGCTTCCTTGAACGCGGGAGCGGCGACGTTGTTCACATGCTCCAGAACATTTTCATCTTGCATGACGCGCAGGTTTGCCAGCGCCACAGCGGCACAGACAGGGTGGCCGGAATAGGTATAGCCGTGGTTGAATTCGATTGCATTGATCACCCCGGCAATCTCGTCACAGACAATAGAGCCGCCAATCGGCGCATAACCCGAGCTGAGGCCTTTGGCGATGGTCATGATGTGCGGCTTGATCCCCATCGTGGTGGACCCGAACCAGTTACCGGTGCGCCCGAATCCGCAGATGACCTCGTCCGCGATGATCAGCACATTATACTTGTCGCAAATGCGCTGGATCTCGGGCCAGTATGTTGCGGGCGGTACGATAACGCCGCCAGCGCCCTGTACCGGTTCCGCGATAAAGGCCGCGACGTTCTCTGCGCCCAGTTCAAGGATTTTCGCCTCAAGCTCCTGTGCGCGGGCCAGTCCGAACGCGTCGGGTTTCTGATCGCCGCCTTCGGCCCACCAGTCGGGTTGGTTGATGTGGTGAATTCCGGGAATCGGCATGCCGCCTTGCGCGTGCATATAGCTCATCCCGCCCAATGATCCCGCGCCCACAGTCGAACCGTGATAGCCGTTCTTGCGGCCTATCACATTGCTTTTTTGCGGTTGGCCTTTTTCGGCCCAATAGGTGCGGACCATGCGCAGGTTGGTGTCGTTTGCTTCCGATCCGGACCCGGCAAAGAACACATGGTTCAATCCTTCCGGTGCCAGCTTGGCCAGCTCTGCGGCGAGGGCGATTGCGGGGGTGTGGGTTGTGTTGAAAAAGGTGTTATAGAACGGCAGTTCCTGCATCTGGCGGGTCGCCGCGTCAATCAGCTCTTGTCGGCCATAGCCGATATTGACGCACCACAGGCCCGCCATCGCATCGAGAATTTGATTTCCCTCACTGTCTTGAATGTAAACGCCTTTGGCTTGGGTGATAACCCGCGCGCCGCGCTCTTTCAGCTCGTCGTTTGTGGTGAACGGATGCATATGGTGCGCGGCGTCCAGCGCCTGCAACTCGGCGGTGGGAAGGTTGTTCGAGGTGACTGACATGACGGGAGCCTTATTATGAGGGGAGTTGATTTTAAAATATGATCAAATTTTATCGGGGTCAATCAATCTGTCATTATGAGCCGGAAAAACAAAGTACCAAGCCGCGGTGCGAACAGGTGCCCAGCATTTGTGCGCTTTGGCTTGGGCAATGGGCGGGTTCGAATGAAATAACTTGCTGTAAGCATAAAAATTTGATCAAATCACCGGTAATGTCGGGGAATTCTGACAACACTTGATGGGAGTATTAAGATGATCAAATCGCTTTTTACCGGTGCCGTTGTAACGGCGCTGACGGCTGGAGCCGCGTTCGCGCAGGAGGTCCGCGTTTACAACTGGTCCGACTATATAGACGAGGATTTGCTGGCCAAATTCGAAGAAGAAACGGGCCTTAAGCTGATTTATGATGTTTTTGACAGCAACGAAATGCTGGAAACAAAGATGCTGTCCGGTGGATCGGGATACGATGTTGTTGTGCCGTCCGGCACCTTCCTGCAACGCCAGATCACGGCGGGCGCGTTCCAGAAGCTTGATCCGTCGAAACTGCCCAATCTCGAAAATATGTGGGATATCGTCACAACCCGGACAGAGCAGTACGATCCTGAAAACGCCTATTCGATCAACTATATGTGGGGAACCACCGGAATCGGGGCGAACCTTGCCAAGGTCAAGGAGGCGCTTGGCGAGGATGCACCGCTTGATTCGCTCGAACTGGTGATGAATCCCGACAACATGTCCAAGCTGGCCGATTGCGGTGTGCATTTCCTTGATGCACCTGCCGAAATGCTGCCGATGGCGTTGAAATACATTGGCGAAGATCCCGACAGCCATGATCCCGAAGTGCTGGCCAAAGCCGAAGAAGCGCTGTTGAAAATTCGCCCCTACATCCAGAAGTTCCACAGCTCTGAGTACATCAACGCGCTGGCGAACGGCGATATCTGTGTGGCGGTTGGTTGGTCCGGTGATATTCTTCAGGCGCGTGACCGCGCGGCCGAGGCCGACAATGGCGTCGAGATCGTTTACAATGCCGCGAAAGAAGGCGCGCAGATGTGGTTTGACCAGATGGCGATTCCTGTAGATGCGCCGAACGTGGATGGCGCACACACCTTCCTGAACTTTATCATGGATGCGGAAAACGCCGCTGCTGCGTCAAATTTCGTCTATTACGCCAACGGCAACAAGGCGAGCGAGCAGTACCTTGTTGAAGATGTGATCGGCGATCCGGCGATTTATCCGGATGAGGCAACGCTGAACAACCTGTTCACCACAACGCCCTATCCGCAAAAAGTGCAGCGTGTCGTGACTCGTATCTGGACCAAAATAAAATCCGGCACCTAAGCTGGCGGATCACAGAGGCGGCGCCAGGTGGTGCCGTCTCTTTCCATCCTAGACCGCAAGGAAAAATGCACTGTGAGCAGTCCTGTTTTCGCCCCTTGGGACGATCCGAACGAAAAACCTCTTATCCGGTTCGAGAACGTCAGCAAGCGGTTTGGTAGTTTTATTGCGATTGATGATCTGACCATCAATATCTACGCGCAGGAGTTCTTTGCGCTGCTCGGCCCGTCGGGGTGCGGCAAAACAACGATGATGCGGATGCTGGCCGGTTTCGAAAGCGTGACCGAGGGCCGCATTCTGCTGTCAGGCAAAGACATCGCCGCCGTGCCGCCAAACCAGCGCGCGGTAAACATGATGTTCCAATCCTATGCGCTGTTCCCGCATCTTAGCATCTGGGACAATATCGCCTTTGGTCTGCGTCGCGACAAAATGCCGAAAGACAAGATTGACGCGCGCGTGGCCGAGATGCTCAAGCTGACCCGTCTGGAAGAATTCGCCCGCCGCAAACCGCACCAGATTTCGGGTGGCCAGCGACAGCGCGTCGCCCTTGCGCGGTCATTGGCGAAGGCACCCAAACTTTTGCTCCTGGACGAGCCGCTGGGCGCTTTGGACAAAAAGCTGCGCCAGGATACGCAGTTTGAACTGATGGACATTCAGGAAAGCACCGGCACAACTTTTGTCATCGTGACCCACGATCAGGAAGAGGCGATGACAGTTGCCTCCCGCGTGGCCGTGATGGACGAGGGGCGCATCATTCAGGTCGCCAGCCCTGCCAATATCTACGAGACGCCAAATTCCGTTTATGTCGCGGATTTCATTGGCGATGTGAATATCATCAGCGGCACGGCAAAACCCGCAGGAAAGGATCGGTACTTTGTTGATTGGGTGCCTAATCAGGCCCCGATTGTCGCGGTGTCGGAAACGGGTTTCAGTGACGGGCAGAAGTGTCATCTGGCGATTCGTCCCGAAAAGATTTCGATCACCAAGGACAAGCCGGAAGACGTGGAAAACGCGGTAGAAGGCAAGGTGCTCGACATTGCCTATCTGGGCAACCTGTCAACCTATCACGTCGAACTTCCCGGCGGGCAGATCATCAAAGCGCAAACCGCCAACACGCGCCGCATCTCGAATCGTGGCATCACATGGGAAGACCCCGTGTGGATACGTTGGAACGCAACTGCAGGGGTGCTTTTGGAGCAATGATAAAAGCACCCCGTCTGCCATTCCTCGCACAGCGCTTGTTCCATGACGGGGCAGAGGCATAATGCGTCGTTTTGCCCTGATCGCCGTACCTTACGCGTGGCTGCTGGCGCTGTTCCTGATCCCGTTCCTGATCGTCTTCAAGATTTCGCTGTCCGATGCGGCGCTTGCGATTCCGCCCTATGCGCCCACGCTCAAAGACGGCTTTGGCGCGCTGATCGAAGGGCTCGATCTTGAAAACTTCTGGTTTCTGACGACAGATGATCTTTATTACAAAGCGTATCTGAGTAGTCTCAAGATCGCGGCCCTGTCGACGTTTTTGACGCTGCTTGTCGGATATCCGATGGCATACGGCATGGCCCGCGCCCCCGAAGAATGGCGTGCGACGCTTATGATGTTGGTGATCCTACCATTCTGGACCTCGTTTCTCATCCGCGTTTATGCGTGGGTTGGCATCCTCAGCAACGAGGGTTTGCTGAACCAGCTTCTACTCTGGATCGGCTTGATCAGCGAGCCGCTGACAATCCTCAACACGCCTACGGCGGTCTATATCGGGATCGTCTATACCTATCTGCCTTTCATGATCTTGCCGATCTATGCCGCGCTTGACCGGATGGATGATAGCCTGATCGAGGCGGCCGAAGACCTTGGCTGTTCGCGCCTCACCGCGTTTTGGCTGGTCACGGTGCCGCTGTCGAAAAACGGCATCATCGCGGGGTGTTTTCTGGTGTTCATTCCGGCGCTCGGTGAATTTGTGATCCCGTCGCTGTTGGGCGGCTCTGGCACGCTGATGATCGGCAAGGTTCTGTTCGAGGAGTTCTTTAACAACCGTGACTGGCCGGTGGCGAGCGCCGTGGCGGTGATCTTGTTGCTGATCCTGATCGTGCCCATCGTGCTATTCCAGCGCAACCAGCAGAAACAGGCGGAGGCGGAAAAATGAAACGTTTATCGGCCCTTAACATCACCGCACTCACCCTCGGCTTTGCGTTTCTGTATCTGCCGATGGTGCTGCTGGTTATCTACAGCTTCAACTCATCAAAGCTGGTAACGGTCTGGGCGGGGTTCTCGACACAGTGGTATGGCTCTTTGCTGCGCGACGAGGCCTTTCTGGATGCGGCGTGGGTAACGCTTCAGGTGGCTGTGATCTCTTCCACAATGGCCACGCTGCTGGGCACGATGGCCGCTTATGTGCTGGTTAATTCCGGGCGGTTTTTCGGGCGTACCCTGTTTTCGGGGATGATCTATGCGCCACTGGTGATGCCCGAAGTCATCACCGGCCTGTCGCTTTTGCTGCTCTTCATCGGCATCGGGCTGGACCGTGGTATTTTGACCATCGTCCTTGCGCATACGACATTCTCGATGTGCTATGTCTCGGTTGTGGTGTCCTCAAGGCTGGTCAGCTTTGATCGGTCGCTGGAAGAAGCGGCGCTGGATCTGGGGTGCAACCGGTTCGATGCTTTCCGGCTGGTAACCCTGCCGATCATCGCGCCTGCGGTTATCGCCGGCTGGCTGCTGGCTTTCACGCTCAGCCTTGATGATCTGGTGATTGCGTCGTTTGTTTCCGGCCCGTCCTCAACGACGCTGCCGATCAAGATCTGGAGCGCGGTGCGCCTTGGCGTTACACCCGAGATCAACGCGCTTTCGACCCTCATGATCGGCATCGTGACGGTGGGGGTGATCACCGCCTCGATCATTTCCAAACGCAGCGCAATTGCGGCGCAGCGCGACGCGCAGACGGCCGAACGCGCCGAATGAAACGGATTTTTAACGCCTTCGCCTACGGTGACGGCCCGCGAAGCGGATGCTGGTGGGACGAGACATGCCACATAGCACCACGCGCGCCGCTGGACACAGATGCGCGAACGGATGTGGCGATCATCGGGGCGGGCTTCACCGGATTGAGCGCCGCCTTGCATCTGGCGCGGGCGGGTATCAGCACCACAGTCGTTGATGCGCAAGATGTCGGATGGGGCGCATCGGGTCGCAATGGCGGCTTTTGCTGTCTGGGCGGCAGCAAAGCCGAGGACGCGCAGATCGAGCGCCGCTTTGGCAAGGATGGTCGTGTGGCCTATCGGCGGAGCGAACTGGAAGCCGTGCGACTGGTGGAACGGCTGGTGGATGACCTTGCGCTGGATGTGGACCGGCATTCCATCGGGGAAACGGCGCTTGCCCACCGCGCCAAGGATATGGTGGCGTTGCGCGCGCAGGCGGCTGATATACGTGAAAACTACGGGAGTGATCACAGGCTGATCAGCAAAGAAGCGCTGGCCGCTGAAGGTTTCGGTGGCCCATTCCATGGCGCGTTGACGATCCCTGTTGGATTTGGCCTTAATCCACGAAAATATGTGGCGGGTCTGGCCACGGGGGCAGAAGCGGCGGGTGCCCGTATTCACGGACACAGCGCGGTGACGCAGATCGCACCTGCGGACAAGGGGTGGGCGCTGTGCGTCAACGGCCACAGCTTGCGCGCGGATCGCGTGATCATCGCGACCAACGGGTATTCCTCCGAAGACCTTCCCGGCTGGTTGGCTGGCCGTTACATTCCGGGGCAATCGAATGTCCTTGTGACGCGCCCGCTTACGGATTCCGAATTGGTGGCACAGGGTTGGACGACCGAGCAGATGTCCTATGATACCCGTAATCTGCTGCATTATTTCCGTCTGATGCCGGACCGGCAGTTTCTCTTCGGGATGCGCGGCGGATTGACGACAGGACCAGCAGCGGAGGCCCGCGCGCGGCGGAAGGTGCGCGCGGATTTTGACAGGATGTTTCCGGCGTGGGCCAATGTCGAGACACCTCATGCGTGGTCGGGGATGGTTTGCCTCGCGCGCGATCTGATGCCTTTTGTCGGACCGGTCCCCGCCCATAAGGGGCTGTTTGCGGGCATGTGCTACCATGGAAATGGCGTGGCGATGGGAAGTTACTCAGGCGCGTTGCTCGCTGCGCTTGTGCAGGGAAAAACGCCCGATCTGCTTTACCCGGATGCGGTGCAATCGCCCCTGCAACGGTTCGAACTTGGCCGGTTCCGCCGTCTGCTGATGCCGCCAGCCTATGCTGCTTACGCATTTGTCGACCGTTAAACACCTTCGCGCAATGCCGTGATGTCGCTGGCGGAGGCCTGCGCACCACCGCTGAAAATAACCTGCGGATCGGTCCCGTTTGTCTGCACTTCGACGATGCGGGCATAGGTCGCTGCGGGCGTTGATGGCAGCGCGTTACCGTCAGATGTCGTTCCCTCGACGGTGAAAGTGTATTGACCAGCGGCAAAGGGCTTGCCGCTTTGGCTTACACCCGCCCAAAGCACTGGTTCCTTCGAGATAGGCAGGGCGCCGCGATCCACCTCGCGGCCCTGCGCATCATGCACAACCAGATCCATCGCCGTTGCGTTTACCGGAGGCGTTGGCAAAATGGTGACCGGCGCACCATCGAACTGAACCGGTCCGGTGGTGCGGGCCTCCATCCCGATCCAGCCGGCAAGCTGCCCGATGCCGCCCGAGCCAAGCTGTGTGCCCAGCGCTTTCAGAAGATCGTTGGATTGCACCTGCTGTTCGACCATCGAGAACTGGGCGAGCTGTGCCGCATACTCCGAATTGTCGATCGGCTCTAGCGGATCCTGATATTTTGCCTGTGTTGTAAGCATCTTGATGAAGGTTTCGAAATCCGACGACAGCGCCTCTTTGGCTTGCGGTACATCGGCGGCGGGTGTGGTGGTGGAAGCGCTTGTTGTGGGGGTGATCATGGTCGGGTCTCCTTAAAGGCGGATATCAACGCCGCTGGTCGCGGCGCGTAAAGGGGGCAGGGCGGCGACATTTTCTTGCGTGGAAATAGTGTCGTCTCTGTTCTTCGCGGTCTCGTCTTTGGCGGTGCGCTCTCCGGTTTGCGCGCCATCTTGTGCTCCCTGTCCGAAGGAAAAGCTTATGCTGTCATAGCCGATACTGCGGAACGTCTGGCCAAGTTGGTCGATATGGCGGCGCATAAGATCAAGCGTTTCGCCGCGCTCTGCGAGAATATTGACGACAATGTTCTTGTCCTCGGTTTTGATCGAAACGCGTACGCGCCCCAACTCCTGTGGCGAAAGAGCGATTTCGATGGGTCGGTTCGGTGCATGCTGCACCCCCTCGGCGATCTGCCGCGCGACATGGGCCGCCAGATCAGCGCGCAATGGCGTGGACGTAGCGCCGGTTGTCTGGAGGATTCGTGCGGGTTCAAAAGACAAATCTGTCACCGAATCGGAGACGCCCAGCAATGAGACCGCCGGATCGGAAATGGGGGAGGCCGTCGCGTTATTATGGGCAGAAAGCAGAGGAGGAGCGGGCGCTGTCAGCCCTGGTCCCGATGTGACAGAAGTGATTGGCGGCGGGGAGTTTGGGACCGGTTCTCGCGACCGGGAGGGGGTGGTTTCTGCCGCCGGCACCATGCGCGCGCTACCAATCGCATCTTGTGCGCGGACGGCAGAAACCGGCTTTGATTTCTCTGAACCGGTACTGATTGTATAGTCAGCGCCGGTACGCACCGTGATGCGGGAGGGATCTGTTTGAAGCGGATCAAGCTGCCGGGTGGGCGGCGCAGGCGGGTCGCCAGCGGTGCTTTGTGCCGGATTCGCCAGCAGATTTGATCCTGAAAGAAGCTGTGGCGCTGCCGGGGTGGTTTTTGCTGCCACATGCCCCGCCTGCAGATTTCCCGGCGATTCAGTTGCTATTTCGGGCTGTACAACCGGCGAATTGGCCCCAAGCGTTGCGGGAGGCATCTGTAGAGACGAGGGTACTGGAATGGCGTCGCCCGTCGAAGAACCGGCCTGTAGCGGAGCTTCTGAAGGCGCGAGCGGAGCGGTCGCTGTTGCGCCTTTAACTTGCGGAACTGGCGGTTCCAGGCGCGTGATTTTACCACCAGTGTCATTAAGCTTTGCGGGCGCGATAACTGGTACGTCAGTTTGCGCGGTGTCGGTCAGCTGTGGCGTCTCATCTTCGGTCTGCGTTGGCGAAACGGCAGGCACATCTGCGGCATCTGCCTTGGTTCGCGCGGTGTCCGTTGGCGCACGAGAGGGTAGCGCATTGAGCAGGGCTGCAAAATCGGGCGGTGCATCTTTGGGCGCGTGCTTTTGCGCCCGGCCGGTAGGCACCGCGGGTTCTGCCTGAATGTCAGATTCTTTCGAAGCGGCTGTCGGGGGGGATGATGCAAAGCTGATCGCCGTCTGGGAGGTTGGATGCATGATGTGCCTTTCGGGATTCTGCCGCGATGAGGTGCCACTATCGCCATTCTTCCTTACCGGTTGTTTACCGCTTTCAGGTCATGCTGGAGAAAATCGCGCATATTTTAGGAGTTTTGCAAAATGATACCCCCTCTTCCTGCCACATCGGTTCCCGCGGTCTCCCGTGACGCGGTACTCATGGAGGCGGCCCAGAAGCTTGAAGCGACATTTTTGGCGGAAATGCTGCAATCCGCAGGCCTGGGCCAAACCAGCGAAGCCTTCGGTGGCGGCGCGGGCGAAGAACAATTCAGCTCTTTCCTGATACAGGAACAGGCGTTGAGTATTGTAAAAGGCGGCGGCATCGGGCTGGCGCAATCCCTTTTTGACGCACTCAAGGAGCGCACAAATGACTGATCATCTCGTCAATCTTGAATCACTGGAGCTGCTGCTGGAGCAGGAGCGCACGCTTTTGCTTGAAGGAGACCTTGAGGGTCTGGGCGTACTCCTGCCGGAAAAGGAGGCCGTTGTAGAGCGCTTGTTGCAACAAAGCGCATGGAGCCGCGATGCCATCGCGCCGCTGGAGCAAAAATTGCAACGTAATCAGTTGCTACTCGATGGCGCACTCGACGGGATTCGCACCGTAGCTGCACGGCTTGCGGCGCTCAAACAGGTGCGCTCTGCGTTGGATACTTATGATGCGCAGGGGCGTCGGCGCAGCGTAAAGACAGAGAAAAAAGGGACGTTAGAAAGGCGTGCTTAAGCGCCGGTAACGAGAGTGTGCGTGAGTTGAATAAAATGCATGGCACAGCGCTTCGGGGATTTAGGGGTTCATTAACGGCAACAAGGCCACAAAGGCGATGCATCCGAACCCGGGTGGCACAGTATCTGAACCCTCGGATGTCTGTATGTTTCAGAAAGAAACTTTTTGTTCCGCACCTGTGCGGAACCCATCCGGCGCAAAGCGCCGAAGCGAAAAAGGAACATGCTTCATGTCAAGCATTCTTACAAACAATGGCGCAATGGTTGCGTTGCAGACCCTCAAATCCATCAACACCAACCTGACAGATACGCAAAATGCGATCTCCACAGGTAAAGAGATCGCAAACGCGAGAGATAACTCTGCGATCTGGGCGATTTCCAAGGTGATGGAATCGGACGTGGCAGGCTTTGATGCGGTTTCTGACAGTCTTGCTGTCGGTTCATCGACTGTTGCGGTTGCCAGCGTAGGTGCCGAGCAGATCGTTGAAACGCTCAAAGAGATGAAAGAACTGGCTGTCGCGGGTCAATCCGAAACGGCCGATTTTGGAAAAATCAATGATGATCTGCAGGAGAAGATCAAACAGATCACTGCCATCACTGAAGGTTCGCAATTCAACGGTGTGAACCTGTTGAAAGACGATATCGACGGTAATGGCGGTGCGGCGTTGACTGTTGTGTCTTCGCTGGATCGTATCGGATCGGGCGCGCCGAGTGTAACGACGATCAGCGTTGCGACTTTGGACTTTACGACCGACTTGGACGCAACATCAATCACGCCGATCACTACCGCCGCCACCGCTGAAACCGCGTTCGACGAGATCGAAGCATTCCTGACGGTTGCAATTGACGGTGCTGCGCAGCTTGGTGCTTCTGGGAAGCGGATCGATGATCAATCGAACTTTATCTCCAAGCTGTCCGACGCTGTGACATCGGGTATCGGTTCGTTGGTTGATACTGATATGGAAGCTGCTTCCGCGCGCTTGCAAGCGTTGCAGACACAACAGCAGCTGGGCGTTCAGGCGCTGTCCATCGCCAATCAGGCGCCGCAGTCCATCATGTCGCTGTTCCGGTAAAACTGGAACCCCGCCCAAGCTCGGGGGCGCGTTCGCGCGCCCCCGATACAGCCAATAATGAGTAGGGATACCAGTGAACGCAACAATACTTGCACAGCGCGGCTATGCGCCAACCTCCGCGCCACTTAAATCTGCGCGGAAGATTGAATATGATGTCATCGCGCGCATCACATACCGCTTGAAATCCGCCATCGAGGCCAGGGATTTTAACAAAATGATCCACGCTTTGCATGAGAACCGGACGCTTTGGCGCAGGCTGGGGCTGAGCGTTGCTGATTCCGAAAATCTGCTACCGGACGACCTGCGCGCGCGCTTGGTTTATCTGGCCGAATTCACCGAACATCATACCCGCAAAGCCATACGCCGTGAGGCATCCGCAATGCCTTTGATCGAGGTGAATACGGCCATCCTGCGTGGCCTGAAATGAGAAGGGATGCCTGAAATGAGCGGACTTGTTTTGAAACTGGGCCCTAAAGAACGGGTTCTGATAAACGGCGCAGTGATCGAAAATGGGGATCGCCGCAGCCGGCTGTCGATCATGACGCCCGATGCGAACATCCTGCGCCTGCGTGATGCGATCCATCCCGAAGACGCCAACACGCCCGTGCGACGCGCATTGTTTGCCGTGCAGATGGTCCTGTCCGGTGACAGAGATGTAGAGGCGGCCCACATGCCACTGCTTCGTCAAGTTGAGGAGCTAAGCCAGGTGTTCACCGATCTCGACAGCCGAACAATGTTGGCCGAGGCGAGCCAGGCCGTGATCGAGCGGCAGCATTACCGCACACTGAAGGCGTTGCGTAGTCTGCTCCCCCGTGAGGAACGGCTTCTTGCCGTGCGGCCAAGCTGATGTTTCAGCCTGTCGTACCCTTTGGTGGTCTGGGCGGCTGGCGGTTTCTGCAAGAAACCTATGACAGCCAGTTCAAGGCATTCACCGAAAGCGTGCAATTGCAGCGTGACACGGATTACTTCCGTGAAACCATTGGCAGCATCGAGACGCCTGAGCAATTTGTGGCGGACCGGCGGTTGATGACGGTCACGCTGGGCGCTTTCGGGCTGGAAGCAGATATCGACAGCCGCTACTTCATCCGGAAAATTCTCGAAGAAGGCACCACGAATGACGATGCGCTGGCAAATCGCTTTGCGGACACGCGCTATGCTGAATTATCGGATGCTTTTGGCTTTGGTCCTGGTGAATACCTGAAAGTGGGCGAGGCGACATTTGTCGAAGCGATCGTCGACCGTTACGAGGCCACCTCATTTGAGATTGCGGCGGGCGAACAGAATGAAAGCATGCGTTTCGCGCTTTATGCCGAGCGTGAAATGAGCCCGCTTGCTGCAGAAGACAAGTCCAATGATGCAAAGTGGTTTACCATCATGGGTGAGCCGCCGCTGCGACAGCTGTTCGAAAAAGCGTTCAACCTGCCGTCTGCCTTTGGCCAGATCGACATTGATCAGCAGCTTTCAGTGTTCAAAAAACGGGCGAAGCAGGAATTCGGGACTGATGACATTAGTCAGTTTTCTGATCCGCAGAAGGTGCAGGATCTGATCACGAAATACATTGTTCGTGACCAGATCAGCGCATTCAACACGAACTTTTCGTCAAACGCCATCGCGCTGACCTTGTTGCAAGGCTAGGTCACGCCAAGCCCCGCGCGGCGCAGGATCAGTTCGAGTTGGCTGAAACTGCGTTGCGGGTCGTCCGGCTCTACTTTGGCCAGAAACGCCTCCACCTCTGGAAATAGCTGGATCGCCTTGTCGATTTCCGGATCGCTACCGTGAGAGTAGAGGCCCGCCCGGATCATCATCGCATTGGCATCATAAAGCCCCAGCATTTTGCGGGTCTGGGCAAGCAGCGCATTCTCACGCGTGCTTGCAGCAGCGGGCAGGCTGCGCGAGACAGAGCGCAGCACATCCACAGCCGGAAACCGCCCGCGTTCGGCGATGGCGCGGTCCAGAACGATGTGACCGTCCAGTACCCCGCGCAGGATGTCGGCAACAGGCTCATCCATATCTGATCCGGCAACAAGCACGCTGAAAAGTGCAGTGATATCACCCTGAATACCGCTCCCCGGTCCGGCGCGTTCACATAGCGCGGTAATCATATGTGCCGTCGACGGGGGGAAGCCACGCAAAACGGGGGCCTCGCCTGCGGCTACTGCGACCTCGCGGTGCGCTTCGGCGAAGCGGGTGATGGAATCAGCCAGAAACAGCACAGATTTTCCGTCATCGCGAAAGTGTTCCGCGACGGCCATCGCCGTCCACGCGCAGCGGCGACGCAAAAGCGGTGACTGGTCTGATGTTGCAGCGACAACGACGGTGCGCGCCAGACCTTCTTTGCCCAATACCTCTTCAACAAAATGACGCAGCTCGCGCCCCCGTTCCCCGACCATCGCAATGACAACCACATCGGCGGTCACATAGCGCGACAACTGGCCGAGCAATGTGGATTTCCCGACGCCGGAACCTGCAAACAAACCAACACGCTGCCCTTTTACGAGGGGTAGCATCGTGTTGGTCACTGCAAGGCCGGTGCCCAGCCGTGCGCCAAAACCGCGCCGCTCTGCGGCTTTCGGTGGTGCGCACAACAATGGCCGCGCTGTGCCACCACGCAGTAGCGGCTTACCATCAAGTGGTGCGCCGGAGGGATCAATGATCCGTCCAAGCCAGGCATCTGTCGGTGCGATACCGGCAGGCGACAAAAGGACGGCCCGATCATTAAGCGCGATTCCCTCCGGCGGTGCTTCGCACAGCATCACAAGGGTATCACCGATGATTTGCACCACCTGGCCGCGCAGGGCGTCGCCCCGCCTGCGATATACCTGCAATGCACAGCCGATCGAGGCCGTATCGGAAAGGCCGCTGATATGCAGCACTCCGCCTTCGGCGCGGATCACGCGACCGACCGGGCGCACCGGAAGCTGGGCCGCGATATGGGCACAAAGCCCAGCGAGGGGAGAAGCATCTGTCATGGGGATCCTTTGGTTGCTGCTCACTGTTTCTAAAGGAATCACCGTTAAGCCTTCATTGAAATCGCAGCAGGGAGAATCCCGATGTTCGAAAACTTAGACGTTTTCAAGATGTCATCCGCCATGGCCCGCCACGCGGGGCAAAGCCAAGCGCTTATCTCACAAAATGTAGCAAACGCGGATACGCCGGGTTTCAAGGGACGCGAGATGCCGCCCTTTGCAGCACTTTATGCACCATCCGGTCCAGCCATAGTTCAACGCGCCACGCGGGCCCAGCATCTCAACGGCGCCTCGTCAGATGCCGCGATGGCCCCACAGGAGATGCGTGGCGGCAGCAGCCCTAATGGCAATGGGGTGTCGCTTGAGACAGAGCTGCTTAAAGCCGCAGAGGCAAAAAGCCATCATGATCGCGCGCTTGCGATCTATAAATCCGCGCTCGATGTTTTGCGCGCGACCATCGGTAAGTAGGAGAACAGGATGAGCGATTTTTCCAGTGCTCGGTCGGTATCGGCCAGTGGGATGTCTGCACAGGCGCAACGCCTGAGGCATCTGTCAGAGAACATTTCCAACGCTGACACGCCCGGTTACCGCCGCAAAATGGTGTCCTTTGAAACGGCATTCGGCGCGGGTGACAGTGTATCGAAAGTAGATGTCAGCCGCGTCCGGCTTGACTCGACAGAGCTGGAACCGATCTTTGATCCGGCCCATCCGTTGGCGGACGAGACAGGTCATTACAATGGCTCGAACGTCAATCTGATGATCGAACTGGCCGACGCACGAGAGGCCCAACGCAGCTATGAGGCGAACCTCAAAATGTTTGATCAGGCGCGCAAAATGTCGAGCAGCCTGATGCAGTTACTGCGCCGCTAACCACACGAATCCCAACATAAAAGGAGTTCCAGAATGGAATTGAAAGCACTTTCCGCCATCCAGAATTACACCTCGGCCAAGCCGGCCACAACCCCTGTCGAAGGTGCAGAGGGTCCGGGCGCGCTGCTCAAAGGTGCTGCGATGGATTTCGCAGCAACGCTCGCACATTCCGAGCAGGCGGCGCAGGCCACTATGATGGGCAACGCCGATCCGCATGCGTTGGTCGAGGCGCTGGCCCAGACCGAGCTGGCCGTCGAGACGGCGGTAAGCGTACGCAACCGTGTTGTCGAAGCGTATCAGGAAATCTTGCGGATGCCCGTCTGATGATGAACGAGGTGTTGTTTTTTGACACGCTGCGGCAGGGGTTGTGGATCGCTTTTGTGATTTCATTGCCAATTCTGATCGTGGCGTTGGTGACGGGCGTTACGATCGGTCTGATACAGGCGCTGACATCCGTTCAGGAAATGACGCTGACGTTCGTCCCGAAACTGGGGGCCATCGTTATCGTGTTCTGGATCTCGATGGGCTTCATGACCAAGACGCTGGTCTCATTCTTTCACGACCGGATCATACCGCTCATCATAGGAGGGTAATTATGGACAACAACGGCTATATCACACTGTCCCGGCAATCGGGTTTGCAACGCGAAATGCAGGTGGTGGCGAACAACCTCGCGAACATGGCGACCACTGGCTTTCGTGCAGAAGGTGTAATTTTCTCTGAATATGTAAAACCTGTCGAGCAGGGACCGTCCTTGTCTATGGGGCAGGGCAATATTGGCAAGACATCGTTCCAGCAGGGCGGCCTGAGCCAAACCGGAGGCACATTCGATTTCGCGATTGAGGGGGATGGCTATTTTGTGGTCCAGACCCCGCAGGGTGATCGTTTAACGCGCGCGGGGTCCTTTGCGGCCAGCGCGGGGGGCCAACTTGTAACGCCGGACGGCTATCCGGTTCTGGACGCGGGCCGCGCGCCGTTGTTTGTACCGACCGGCGGCGAGGAAATCGCCGTCGCGGCCGATGGTACATTGAGCGTGGATGGTGCGCCACTGGGGCAGATGGCAATCGTCTCTCCCCTTGCGCCACTGGAAATGGTCCGCGAGGGGGGGGTGATGTTTCGCGCGGATGCGGGCGATGAACCTGCCCTGAGCGCGCGTGTACTGCAAGGCTTTGTTGAAAGTTCCAACGTCAATCCACTGCTGGAACTTACACGAATGATCGAGGTGCAGCGCGCCTACGAGATGGGCCAAAGCTTTTTGCAAAGCGAGGATGAGCGCATCCGCGCGGCTGTAAAAACCCTGACAGAAACCTGATTTATCAAGAGGAGGCCGCCCATGCGCGCCCTTAAAATCGCGGCGACCGGAATGAGCGCCCAACAGATGCGAGTGGAAACGATTTCCAACAACCTCGCAAACATGAGTACCACCGGTTACAATGCCCGCCGTGCCGAATTTGCCGATCTGCATTATCAGCAGATGGCGCGCGCCGGATCGGTCAACGCATCCGATGGTACGGTGTTGCCTACCGGTGTCCAGTTGGGTCTTGGTGTGCGCCCCGCCGCCGTCAGCCTGCACATGCAGCAAGGCTCGCTGTCCGCAACGCAAGGAGATCTCGACGTTGCGATTGACGGGTCCGGCTATCTTGAGGTTACCCTGCCCAGCGGGCAGACGGGTTATACTCGGGATGGCGGGCTGAAGCGTACCGGCGAAGGGGTGATCGTCACTTCTGACGGCTTTCCTGTGGCGCCTGAAATTGTGATCCCCGATGACGCACGTTCAATCTCTATCAATGCCGATGGGGAGGTTTATGCATATTTCGACGAAGCAGCAGCAGGACAGCTGTTGGGCCAATTCACGCTCACCGGTTTTACCAATTCCAAGGGGTTGGAGGCGATCGGCAGCAACCTGTTTCTTGAAACGGAAGCCTCTGGTCCCGCTCTCGTTTCCAGCCCCGGTCAGGACGGTTTGGGCACCTTGCGCCAAGGGTATCTGGAAGACAGCTCCGTTGATGCGGTGCGCGAGATTACCGAGTTGATCGAAGCGCAACGTGGTTATGAAATGAATGCCAAGGTCATCTCTGCTGTTGATCAGATGATGGGCGCAACGACGCAGGTGCGCTGATGAGAATTGTAGCCCTTGGTTTCGCGACGCTGTTGGCGTTTCCGGCACTGGCCGAAACGGTTGTGCCGGCGCGCACGATCCGGCCCAATCAGTTGATCACCGGGATAGACGTGACTTTTGCCAAGGCCGATCTGGCGAATGGTTATGCGCGCCTTTCCGATGTGATCGGACAGGAGGCGCGCGTGGCACTCTATGCGGGGCGACCCATTTTGATCGGCGATATCGGCCCGCCCGCAATCATCGACCGCAATCAGCTTGTTGCGCTGCGCTACCGGGCGAACGGCGTGAGCATCAGCACCGAGGGGCGCGCTTTGGAGCGTGGTGCCATCGGCGATCGCATCCGCATCATGAACCTTGGATCACGCGCCACGTTGTTTGGCCGGGTCCTTGGCGACGGCACCATCGAAGTGAGGAACTGATCCATGAATACTGCTCTGAAATATGCCTCTTTTGCGGTGCTCGGTCTGACCTTTGCCTGCGCGCGGGCCGATCATATCGGCAAGGCGCCCAGCTTTACTCCCACGCGAGGCGCGCCGGAAGTGCGTGCGATGATTGATCCGGGGTTGCCGGTCAGCATTATCGAACAACGTGCCTCGGATGGTGCATCGCTCTGGTCTCCGGCGCGCGCGTCATTGTTGGGGGACCGGCGCGCTATGGTGCGCGGTGATATTCTTACGGTCGTGATCGAGATTGACGAAAAGGCGGAAATCTCCAATTCCACTGACCGCAGCCGGTCCGGCTCTGAATCGATGGGGATTGCGGGGCTTGCCGGGCTGCCCCAACGGCTCGATCAACGCCTGCCTGAAGGTGCGTCCTCCGCCGAGCTTGTGGGCATCGATTCGCAAAGCAGCTCGTCCGGCGATGGATCGGTGAAGCGCAAGGAGAAGCTGGAACTGCGGGTTGCCGCGACTGTCATGGATGTGCTGCCCAACGGGGTTTTGGCGATCTCCGGCACGCAGGAATTGCGCGTGAATTTCGAACTGCGCGAGCTTCTGGTCACCGGTTATGTGCGTCCGGCGGATATCTCCCGCCAAAACGAGATTACCTATGACAAAATCGCTTCGGCCCGTGTGTCCTATGGCGGGCGTGGTCAAATCAGTGATGTACAGCAACCGCGTGTGGGTCAGCAGATCCTTGATGCTGTTCTGCCGTTTTAAAGGGATAGCGCGATGATCAAGAAAATTCTTCCACTTGTACTCTTGCTGATAGGCGTTGGAGCGGGCGTTGGAGCGGGCGTATTTCTACGGCCCGCCGTAACCGGCGATGTGGCGCAGGCCGACGGGGCCGCAAATGAAAAACCCGACGGCCATGGTACCAACGTCAAAGCTGCGGAGGCAGGACACAGCGGTGCCAAGGTGAAAAGCGACGACGACCTTCTCGCGGAGAAAGAATACGTTAAGATGAGTAACCAGTTTGTTGTGCCGATTGTGTCCGATGAAAGGGTTGCGGCGATGGTTGTTCTGGCCCTGAGCATCGAAGTGCCGGCGGGCTACAGTGATGTTGTTTTCCGCCGTGAGCCCAAGCTGAGAGACAGTTTTTTGCAGGTACTTTTCGATCATGCCAACATGGGTGGTTTTGACGGTGCTTTCACCAATGCGCAGGTTCTGGGCCAGCTACGCGATGCGCTGCGCGAGGTGGCGCAAAAAAATGTTGGTGAGGAAATTGTAAAAGATGTTCTCATCGTCGAGATTGCCCGTCAGGACTACTGACGCGTCAGGAGAACAGTGACGAGTTGACGGCGCGGTCCAACAGGGTCTGCGCCGTTTTCTGTTTTTGAATCGTCTTCGACTGCCGGTGCAATTCCTGCGCGGCAAGCACCTTGCCGTAGGCGCGCCGGACCTGTGCGATGTGATGTTCTTTGATGGCGAGCACTTGCGCAAGCTGCATGTTCAGCTCTTGTTTCTTGCGCCCTACCCACGCTTGCCACACCACATCGGCACCAATCGCGCGCTGGGATACGTCACCGGATTCACGGCTTTCTTTCAGATGTTCATCCAGTTGTCGCAGCGCTGCACGCAGGCGGCCCTCCTCGGCCAACAAGCGTTGAAAGCTTTTTTGCTGCTGACGGTACTGGATATCGACCAACTGTTCGATCTGCCGGAATTGATCTGGTGTTGTCACAGAGCTCCTTTCGCCCGCTGGCGCATCTCTTCCGCAAAACGGATCGCGGCCGCGACGGGGGCGAAATCCTCGTGCCGAATTTGTTGGCCGATCTCGACAGAGGCGAACAGCGCGCGTGCGGTGGGCGGATCTGAGTGGATGGGGATATTCGCCTCGCTTGCAAGTCGCCGGATGGTTGCGGCAATTTCGTCCACGCCTTTCGCAACGCACACGGGCGCTTCGCCGGGAAGGCGGCTCCATTTCAGGGCGACGGCATAATGTGTGGGGTTCACGATAATGACATCGGCTGTTGGCACGTCTTTCATCATCTGGTTTTGGGATGCTGCCATCGCGCGTTGGCGACGCTCCTGTTTCAGGTGTGGATCGCCTTCGCTGGCTTTATTTTCATCTGTGATTTCCTTGCGCGACATGCGGTTTTTGCGCAGATGATCAAAGTGTTGCCAAATCGCGTCAATCCCGCCGATCAAACCTGATACGATCACAACGACTATCAGGAAGCTCGTGCACACCTTTGCCAGTAGCTGAATCACGATCTGTGGATCGGTCTGCAAGACACCAATCATCTGCGGCAACCAGCCACGGATAAACAGCGCGAGGCAAGCAGAGAAAATTAGCAGCTTGGCAAAGCTTTTGGAGAACTCGAAGAGGCCCGAGCGCCCGAATTTGTTCTTGGCATTGGCGATCATCGAGATGCGATTGAGCTTGGGTTCAAGCTTTCCGGGGGCGAAGACCAGCCCGCGCTGCGCCAGTAATGCGAGGATTACCGCGACCGCTGGCAATGCAAACAACGGTGCCAGGCCCCAGCCGATCGTGCGCATCAGCCCCGCCATGGGCGACCCCGCCGCCCCGTCCAGAAACAGCGGTGCGAGATCGGAAGATTGATCGATCATCACCATCAACGCCGTGCCCATCTGCGCCAGACCCTTGGCTCCGGCTGTCAAAAAAGCCACCAGCAGTCCGAGATATCCAGAGGCGGTCAGTAGATCCGTGGATTTGGCGATTTCACCCTTTTTGCGCGCATCGAGCAGCTTTTGTGGCGTTGCGTCGAAACTCTTGTCGCTCTCGTCGTCGCTGCCGCTCATGGGACCGGTTCCAACGGATTGTAGATGAAACTGTCGAGCGCGCCCATCCAGGTGGTCAACAAGAGCGGTGACGCAAGGCAAAGCAGGATCAATCCACCTGCCGTGATAACGGGTGCACCCACAAAAGCGACCATCAATTGCGGCATCGCTTTGTTAATTACGCCAAGTGCGATGTTGTAGAGTACGGAGAGAATAACAAACGGCGCCGCAAGCGTAAACGCCAACGAAAATGCGCGGCGGATCTGATCCACCCCCCATTCCGAAACATCCGAGCCGCTTGGAAGCGCGCCCATAGGCAGCATCTGATAGGAGAGGATGATCATTTCCGCCACTTTCACATGCAACCCTGTCATGACGGCAAGCGCCAACCCGCCCATCACAAGAATTTGCCCCATGGCAGGCACCGGCTCTGACACGGCACCGCCAAGGATCTGCGCCAGTGATGTAGATTGCGCGGCGATGGAGCCCGCTGTTTGCAGCGCCAGAACGAAAAGTCGGATGCCGATGCCAAGTATCAATCCGGCAGCAACCTCCGTCAGAGAGAACCAGACGATCGTATCGAACGACATTGCCTGCGATGGCGCGCCGACCGCGGGGGCAATGATGATCGTAAAAGCGAAAGCGATGCCCAGCTTGACCCGCGCAGGAACGGTTTGCTCACCGAACGCGGGCAGCAAGCTTACCAAGGCGCTCACCCGCAGGAACACCGCGAACGCCTGCCACAGCATTGCGTTGGACATATCCAACAGTTCTGCAAGCGCCTGAGTCATGCCGGAACAACCCCGACCAGCGAAGGTCGCGCATCAAGCCCGATTTCCTCAAAGGACAGAACGGGGGAGCTGATACCTTTTGCGCGCATCACGGTATGCACAAACCGCCGCCGTCGCGTGTTGGTGACGACTGCCGGATAAATTCCGTTCTGGTTGGCGTCATTTATCTTTTCTGAAACACCGTTGGCCAGTTGATTGAAAAGATCCGGCGGTAGCGCAATATCGAGCCCGCGGTCCGCCTCGACCTGATAGGCGTTGAATGTTTCCTCCCATTCGGGCGCAAGTTGCACCAAAGGCAGCGTGCCGTCGGGGCGACGCACCTCGGCCACCAATTGAAAGCCCAGTCGTTGACGGACCAATTCGCAAATCGCCTCTGGTTGAGAGTTTTGACCGCGGGCTTCTGCGGTTGCTTCAAGGATCAAAGGCAGGTTCCGGATGGACACCTGTTCGTCCAGCAGAAGCCGCAAAACAGTATGCAACACGTCGACCGGCACCTTGTCCGGTATCAGCTCGTCCAACATTTTGCGATTGGCCTGCGCACGTGCAGGCGAAGAGACATTTACCATCTCCTCCAGTAAACGGCGCAGTGATTTCAGGGTGAGCAGACGCGAGAAATTGCGCTTGACCACTTCGAGCAGATGCGTTGCGAGTATCTCGGCTGGTGTGACCAGCGTGATGCCGGCGAGCGATGCTTCCTCTTGATCGCGCGCGTTGATCCAGCGTGCCGGCGCACCATATACCGGCTCGACCGTATCAATGCCGGTGGGCAGCATGTCAGTATTGTTGGGGGCAAGAGCAAGGATCTGATGCGCGTTCAGCTCGGCGCGTGCTTGTTCGACCCCTTGAATCCGCAACAGATACGTTCCGGGTGGCAGGCCGGGATTATCGGTAAGCCGAATTTCCGGTAGAATCACTCCGAACACGGTTGCGACATGGGTGCGCATATTCACGATCCGCGCATCCAGCCCTGTGCCGGGGTCCAGCACCATTCCGACCAAATCCGGCGCGAATTCGATGTGAATGTCATCCAACTCCAGAACATCGCCAATTGATTTCTCACGTGGCTGCGGTGCTTCCTCGTTCTCTGTTGATTCGGCCGGTGTGCGCCGAGCCTTGAGATGCATCCGATAAGCCATGAATCCGAGGAGCAGACCACCGGTGATGAACGGCAAAAATGGCAGACCCGGCACCAGTGCGAAAAGGACCATCAGCGCCGAGACTGTTCCCAACGCTGCCGGATGCTTGCCCAGCTGTGCGAAAACAGCCAGATCGGTAGAGCCCTGCGCCCCGCCCCGCGCCAGCAACAGCGCCGAGGCAATTGAAATAATGACGGCCGGAATTTGCGAGACAAGCCCGTCACCCACAGTGAGAATCGCATAGGTCTCGAACGCGGAGCCCAGCGGCATGCCGTGGACCAGTGTGCCCATAATCAAACCGGCGACAAGATTGAGCAGGGTGATCAGAAGCCCTGCAATTGCATCGCCCTTCACGAATTTCGACGCCCCGTCGAGAGAGCCGAAGAATGTCGTTTCCTGTTGTTCGCGCGCGCGGCGCTCTCTTGCTTCTTCATGGGTGATTGCGCCCGCCGACATGTCGCTGTCGATGGCCATTTGTTTGCCCGGCATCCCGTCGAGCGCAAAGCGCGCACCGACTTCGGCCATGCGCGTAGCACCCTTGTTAATGACCATGAAGTTGACGATCAGCAGGACACAAAACACGACCAGCCCCAGAAAGACCGAACCGCCCATGACGAATTGGGCAAAGCCTTCGATTACGTCACCTGCGGCATCCGTGCCGGTATGCCCCTGACCGATAATCAACTTGGTAGACGAAACATTTAACGACAGCCGCAGCATCAGGGAGGCCAGAAGGATCGTAGGAAAGGCAGAGAAATCAAGCGGTCTCTCGATGAACAGGGTGACTGTGAAGATCAGGATGGCCAGCGCAAAAGAAGCGGCGAGGCCGGTATCAAGCACCCAGGCGGGCATAGGCAGGATCATCATAACGATGATCGCCATCAAAGCGACGGCCAGAAGGATCGTTGGCTGGTAAAGCGCGCGCATACTCAGGTTCATGTCAGCTTCCGCTCTTGTTGGCGAAAAGTGACCGACCATTGCGCGAGAGGGGCACCAACGAGCCTCTGCCGTTTGAAACGCCGACGCCCGTGAGCAACGAGTAGCTGTTCACGCGTGCTTCGGGGGCTGGTTGACGTAGGACGGACGCTTTGTTGTCGGGCGATGTGCTTTTGGGCAGCGCATGTTTGATCTCTGCATAGCGGGCCATGTAGCGATCGGCGTATTTTTGGGTGCGTGAATGATAGGCGCCTGCCGCCTGTGTCCAATCACCCAATTCGCTATGGAGATCTCCCAAAAACTTCGCTGCATAGCGCGTGTTGATCAGTGGATCAAACATCTCTTCTATGGAGTTGAAGGCCTGTCCGTGCCACCGGTAATTGATTTGGAAGCAGCCCACATCAAAACTTCGCGCGCCCTGTTTGAAATGGCGAAAGACATACATGCGTGCCTGATCTTCGGTGTCAAACCAAACACCTTTACCTTGCATGTTGACCGTCCAGGGCCAAGGCCGAAGAGTGCCATCAGAGCCGCGCCCGGTTTCTGTCCGCGTGATTGCGCGCAGCACCGACAGCGGCACGCCGGTTTCCTGAGCAACCTGCTGCGCGGCAGCGTCACAAACCCGTGCAGGATCCTCACGGGCCTTCAGGCTCTCTGCCGCTCCGAGGTAAAATCCACTCGCGAGGAGAGGACCGCAAATCCAGCTCTTTTGTGTCCACCACCTTGATACCATTCTGCACCTCATCCTCACCGCGTTCTGCGGCACCGGCTCAGGCTAGACGCAGGTGGTTTATTTTCCGTCACCACCGAAGGGAAATTTGTCAGGAATTGGGGTCAATCTGCACGACGGGGGCGTTTAGCAGGTCTTGTAGCGACTCGCGCAAGGCGCGGCTTTCTTCGAGGGCGGAATCAGCGCGCCCCAAAGGACCGGCTGTTGGATTCGGCACATGGCCACCCGCAGAAGCGTGAAGAGCTACCGGTCCCAACCCCGGTGTTTCGGGCCGGGTCAAATCCTTCCAGTCATTAGACAACCAGGCTGCTTCGGCCGCCCTCTCTCCTGCATCCAGCTCCTCGAAGATTTCTGCAGCTTCGCGGTAGGCACCTGACATTTCTTTCGCTTGAGCCATCAGCATCGCCGCTTCCGGCGCATCGATTCCGACCAGAGCGGCCTGCGCCTGAAATGGTTGCTGGAGCGCCAAAGCGGCCTTTGCGGCGACTATCTGACGTTCAGTATCGCGTGGGCGGTCGGGAACGCCAGCCAAAAGGGTCTGTACCTGCGCTGCGAATCCCAGATCCATCAGGCGGGATGCCAGCGCTAACTTCACCATTTTCGGCAGTGCTGTGATGGTGCCACCATCTTGACGAAAGTAGTGCTCCAGAAAAGATATTTCGTTTGCCTTTTTCACGAGCTGCTCAACGATAGTTTGGCGCAAGTTCTGACTGTTTTGAGGGGATATCAAGGGTAGTAAAGCATCCAGCGCGTTGAAAGCTTCGTCGAAATGGGCCGATTGGCTAAGCGCGATGACTTGCGTTTTGCGCAGAAGGTTACCCATCTCTGTACCTCTCAACTCCTGCGCATAGGCCTCCACCAGTGTCGCGGTTTCATAAGATAAAGGTTCGTCTCGCGACAGTTTCGATTCGACTAGACGAATCAGCGCTTCGGGTGATTTTTCGCTGTTCGTCTGAATGACATCTTCCAGCTCTTCATGTGCGGACGTACCCGCATCGATTGCTATTGCTGCTTGTGCCATGATGCTATCAGGCGTCATTTGATCAGGCAGGCGCTCCACGCTGCGCAGCGCTGCTGCGGCAGATTGAGGATCACGATATTGCAAAAACCGCTCACTGAGTGGTGGAGCCACGATCTGTCGTAAGTGCTTTGGCAGCTTGTTCAGAGCGCGAAGCGCCGCCTTGGTATCGATGACCAGCCCTGACGGCAACTTTTTGAAGCTGAGACTGGCCCAAAGCGTGATATCAGTGCTGCACTCGGTATAGTCGGCAAGCGGATTCGGCCCTGTCACAGCGCCTCTTTCAAGGATCGTGGCAATAGCAGCCAGATGCGCATTCTGTTCGGCAAGAGCCGATTCCAACTGCAAGACCTCCAGCGCTTCTGCACCGAATCCGAAATAGATATACAGTTGGGTAAGGCGGATCGCCGCGCCTTGATCCAACTGGTCGCGGGCGTTGACCAGAGCATCGCGAGCTGGACCGATTTGCGCAGCAAAACCGCTGTCGTCTCCCCAGGTTTCAACAGGGACAAAGCTCATATCCGGACATGTTATACCGGAACCCACCACGTATTTGTCTGCGTTCCGGGCCCCTGTAGGTTTGTCCGTGCTGCTGGTAATTCGCATGTTGTGCTGTGGGATGTTAATCGTTTCTGATAGCGGGACCGGCTCGATTGGAGCCAGTTCAGCCGTCTCGCCCTTCTCGACTGCAGGCATCTGTGGCGCGGCATAGCTGCTATCGAGTAGCCCCATGCTTGCTGCTGCGGCAACCTCGCTGGAGAGCGACTTCTGTACCTGCTGAAGCAGTAGGCTGCGATCCAACACCGCGTTTGCCTCACCGCCATCCACCCGCACCCGAGTACTAGAGGCGGCGCTGACAGGATCGTCTTGCAAAACCGGCATCGTACTGCCGATCCACGGCAACACGATGCCCTTATTGCGGCGCAGGGCTACACGAACCGCAGGCCGCTTTCGGAATTCTTTTTCTTCAGAGACTATCAACGGCCCCATAAGCGGCACACCGGGGTCTGCTACATCTATGACAAGAAGATTAGCACTTCGGAATGCAGTTGCTTGGCAGGCGCAAGCAAGGCGGATCGAGAGTGTATCGCGATCCGTCTTGATATCTGCGATACGGTCTTGTGGAATACGCTCAAAGATTTCCGAGCTATCGAAGCCGCCTGTGTGATTGGACAAAGTCACACTTATACCGTCCTCGGAGCGCTCTGCGGTCCACGTCTGGCGCGCGTCCAGCGGCAAGGTCAGGCGGGCAAAGGTGGGGTGATTTCCTGAGCGCACGGCAAGCTCTTGCGCCTGTGCACCAGCGGCAAAAATAACGATAGCCGTCAGGATGGTGGCAAGGCGGATCATGCTGCACTCTGCTTGAGTGCCTTGAGCGCTTCTTCCAGATCGCCATAGCTGGGACGGCAGTGCGAGGGTGTATTTTGTCGACCGACCTCGATACAGATATTGGTTGCGTGGTTGTGAAGATTGGCAACCAGCACTTCACGAATCAGCTGATAGAAATGCGCCTCGTCCTTCGTAACATCCGCGACTTTTGCCGCAAAGGGACCGACCAACCCGTAAGCCAGAAATACGCCAAGAAACGTGCCGACCAAAGCGCCACCGATCAACCTGCCAAGAACTTCAGGCGGTTGATCGATCGAAGCCATCGTTTTGATGACTCCAAGCACCGCCGCTACAATGCCCAGCGCCGGAAGGCCGTCTGCCATCGTCTGCAAGGCGTGGCTGGAATGGAGCGCATGTTCCATGTTCGCATCCATCCGCTTTTCCAGCACCTCTTCCACCTGATGCGGATCATCATAGTTCATCGATGCAGAGCGCATGGTGTCACAGATCAGCGCCACCACTTCCTTGTCTTTCAGGATTCTCGGGTACTTTGCGAAGATGTCAGAGTCCTCGGGGCCTTCGATATGCTCTTCGATAGCGACGGGATTCTGACGAGCGAGACGGATCAGCTCAAACAGAAGGCAGAGCAGATCGCGATAGTCCTCATGCTTCCACTTGGGCCCTTTGAACACCTTGCCGAGATCTTTGATGGTGTGCTTGATCGCGGGCATGTCATTGCTGATCAGGAATGCGCCAACAGCGGCACCGCCGATCATCGTCATCTCGAAAGGAAGGGATTTCAAGATGATCGCCATTTTTCCGCCGGCTGCGAGATAGCCGCCAAAAACCATAGTGAAAATAGTAATGATACCGATGATACCGATCATGATAGTCCCCAATTGCCTGTTTGCGACACTCTTGCAGATGGTGGTTAAGGAAGCCTCAGCGCGGCTCAGGTTTTTGGAACATTCGCATTGCGACCTGCCAGAATCACACTAATCGAATACGCTGCTTGCGGTGACATGCCCGTCAAAATTTCGGCGGCAGAATCGGGTCGCATCCGACCGAGAAAGCCAGCAGCAAAACCAGGCTCCATTTCTTCGAACAATGCTGCAGCGCCTTTCGGTTTCATGCTCTCGTAAACAGAGACTAGGCGTACGATATCTTTCTCCGATGCCTCATCCGCCAAGGCCAGTGTGGCGCGCAGGGAATTTTCGGTATCTGTCAATAAAAGCATGCGCTTCTCGATCTCCGCGTCTGCGACTGACAGCGCGCGCATGCGCATCTCGAGTTGTTTTTCGCGCTCGGCAACCTGTATCTCACGTTTCGAGAGCGCCGAGATGAGGTTACTCATTTCTGATCGATCGATGTTTTCGAAAGTCGACTTTTTCGCATCGGATCCTGAACGATTATCGTTGCTACCAGGTTCTGTTTCAGCGCCGGGTGGTGCATTGTGTTCGCTCGTCGAAGGTGCAGGCATCAGAGTATTAGGCAGCTGGCTTCCTTCGGCAAATGCAGTGCCGGCCCCGGTAACGATTCGCAAGCTGGCGGAACTGAGCAGTAGCATGGCGATCACAAGGACGGAGCCGCGACCGGCGCTCGGAACGAGACGTCTCTTTTTCTGGCCACTCATGCGGAATCTCCTGCTGTTGTGTCGTCAAAATGACTGCGTCGCGCAAACATGGGTGCGGTCGGCGCAGGTTTCGGGGCTGGTGGAGCGGGTGGTGCCGCAGTGGGCGGCGGTGCCGGGCTGGCCTGATCGGGGATGTCATGAAGCGACGCCATCTGAAGCTCCAGTCGCCGTGACATATCTTCTGCACGTTGGGTCAGATCAGTCAGCGTTTCTGCAGAAACAGATGCCGTTTGCCGGGCCGCATTCAGTGTGCGCGTCAGATCATCAACCTGTGCAGACAAAACAGCCACGGCTCCGCCGACACCCTTTTCCAGATCGTTGAAACGGTTCAGCCTGCGCCCCAGAACAAAGCAGTAAATGCCCGCTCCGATCGCCCCTGCGGCTAGCAGTATATCTGCGATAACATCCATGATTAGGCTCCTCTATGTCAGTACAAATTCCATGATCAAAAGATCGTTGACCCGCCCTTGACCGGTCACAACCTGAATGCGCCTCAGCATCTGCGAACGCAGTCTTGTAAGCGCGGCTTGATCCTCCAGATCCGAGACCTCCAGCGCGCGTAAATAGCTGTTGAGCACATCGACAACGCGCGGCAGCAACTTGGTGACATCCGCTTCATAGTTGCCGGGGACCTCAAGCTGCGCGCGGAAACGCAGCAATCGCGCTGCGGGCTGTGCATTGACTGAAATCACCATCGGATCAACCGCAACAAATGCAATATCGCCCAAGGGTGCCAGTGCATCGTGCGGCGCCTTTTCAGCATGTTGTTCGGCTTGATCTCCACCGAGAATCATGCCCGACCATGTCGCGTAAAACCCTGCACCACCCCCGACGAGGGCCAGCACAAGGCCAAGGATCAATGGGGCTTTGGACGATTTCATGGCGTCCTTCTCCGGTGCGGTACCCTCTTGAGACATATCTGCTCCATCCAATGCGTTGAGAACAGATATAGGCGCGATTGCACTAACCGAATGTTAAGGCCGATGAGTCATTTTCGATTTGAGGCCGGGCAGAACGTGCGGCAAGACGGAGGCCATTGTGCAGCAGTATCTGAAAGTCTGGACGCAGCTTGGAACCAAGCGGCAGATCATTGTAATCGCGGCGACTGGGGCGATGTTCTTTGCTATCCTCGCGATGGCGCGGATGACCACCGCACCAAGTATGACACTGCTTTACGCAGGTCTTGAAAGCAGTGCGGCGGGGGATGTGGTTCGATCACTTGAGCAACGCGACGTTGCGTTTGACGTGCGCGGCGGGTCAATATTTGTGGATAGTAAGGAGCGCGATCAGCTGCGCCTGACATTAGCCAGTGAAGGCTTGCCCGCCAACGGTAACCGGGGCTATGAGTTGCTGGACCAGCTCACAGGTTTCGGCACCACGAGCCAGATGTTTGATGCCGCTTATTGGCGCGCAAAAGAAGGCGAACTGGCTCGCACCATCGTTGCAAATCCGCAAATATCAATGGCGCGCGTCCATATCGCCAGCACGGGCTCGAATCCGTTCCAGCGTGGAGTTACGCCGAAAGCTTCTGTTTCTGTTACGCCGAATGGCGGCACGATCTCTCCGGCTCAGGCGAAGGCGGTGCGCTATCTGGTCGCCTCTGCCGTGGCGGGGCTCGCCCCCGAGGATGTTGCCGTTATTGATGCCAATGGTTCTTTGATCGGTGCGACGGAAGACACCGCGCCGACTGTGGGGGGCGATGACAAGGCGCAGGTGTTGCGCGAGCGTGTGCAGCGCCTACTGGAAGCACGCGTAGGCTTTGGTAACGCGGTTGTTGAGGTAAGCGTCGATACGGTCACCGAAAGCGAAGCGATTCGCGAACGTCGTTTTGATCCCGACGGGCGTGTTGCTGTCAGTAGCGATACCGAAGAAAGCACCCGAACTGCGGAAGGCACAGGCGGCGGTGATGTGACTGTGGCAAGCAACCTGCCTGATCAGGAAGGGGGCGATGGTGCCAATAAATCCTCATCGCAAAACAGCGAGACCCGTGAGCGGATCAACTACGAGGTTTCTGAAACGGAGCGAGAAATTATACGCGCGCCCGGCGCGATCAAACGGCTGTCTGTTGCGGTGCTTGTGAACGAAACAGCGATGACGACCGAAACCGGCGAAACCGTTACGCAACCGCGCGCATCAGAAGAAATCGATGCGCTGCGCGAACTTGTGTCCTCTGCCGTCGGCTTCGATGCCGAGCGTGGTGACATTATCACGATCAAATCCATGGCCCTGCAAAGCGTCGCACCCTCGGGTACCATCGCAGGTACGTCTATAATGGATCAATTTGATCTGGATCTGTTGTCCGCAATCCAGATGCTGGTGCTGGCGGTTGTGACGCTTATCCTCGGGCTTTTTGTGATTCGCCCGGTGTTGTCACGACAGCCACAAACGGCACCGGCGCTTGCAGCACCGTCCGATGCTAATGGCGCTGCGACTGGCCCTTCCGCGTTGACGGGTGACGTAAGCGGCGCAGGTCTGCCCGCCGTCATTGATGCAGAAGATATGGGCCGCCGGATGGCTGAGGAGTCTTTCGACGGAGCAGGGCAAGTTTCTCATTCGTTGGTAGGTCAGTCGGCAGATCCTGTCGAACGCCTGCGCAGCATGATTGGTGAGAGACAGGATGAAACAGTCGAGATTCTGCGCGGCTGGCTTGAAGACAAGGAGGAAAAAGTATGAGCTCGATCGCGCATAGATACGCTGATTTCAGCACCTTAGGGCCGGATGGCGAAGATTACGGTGCGACACCGTCCGATCACGTCGAAGAACATAAACTACAGGCATTTGAGGAGGGATATCAGGCGGGCTGGACCGATGCGGAGAAAAACCACGCCGAAGAGCAGAAAAACCTTGGGGCCGAGATTGTACAGACCCTTCACGATCTTGCCTTTACCTATCAGGAAGCGCTGGCGCAGCTGAACAGGGGACTAAGGCCGATGTTTGAACAAATGATAACAACCCTCTTGCCAAAAACCACTGCCCTCACGTTACGTGCGCATGTCGTGGAGCAACTGATGCATATTGCCGGCACGCAAACTGCCGGAAAAATCGGTTTGCGCGTCTCGGACACCGATCTTCTCATGTTCGAAAACTTGCTGGAGGAGATGGAGCCGCATTTGGCTGTCTCCCTGTCAGTCGATGAAAAGCTGTCGCCCAATCAGGTATTTCTACAACTCGAAACACTTGAGCGGGAGATAAATCTGGATGCCGTGACGTCAGAAATCATCGCTGCAATGAAGGCATTCAACTTTCACAATCAGGCGGAGCAGGCCCATGACTGATCAGGCAAAACTGGCGACTGACGTCTCCAATCCTTTTACATCCGTTCCGATCGAAGTGACGGTTTGTGTCGGTAAGGCGCGCCCGCTTGTGCGGGACTTGGTGATGCTTGGCGAAAATGCGGTTCTCACATTGGACCGGCGCGTCGATGACCCTGTCGAGCTTTATGTCGGGGACAAGCTGATTGCCCGTGGCACTCTGGAAGAGGCCGAGGGCGAAGCGAACGGCCAGCTGCTGGTGCGTCTGACCGAAGTGATTGATATGCAGAAGGGAATCTGATGCGCCGCGCAATCGTGTCCGGCCTGTGCGGCGCGGTCTTGATGATGGTTCCGGCAATCGCAGGGGCGCAGGATCTATCGTTCTCTCTGGGCGATGACGGGTCGATCTCGGCACGCACCATACAACTGTTCGTGCTGGTCACCGTTTTAAGTCTCGCGCCAGGGCTCGCCATCATGGTGACCTGTTTTCCCTTTCTGGTCACAGTTCTGTCAATCCTACGGCAGGCCATCGGTCTGCAACAATCCCCGCCCAACATGCTGATCGTCAGCCTTGCGCTGTTCCTCACCTATTTCATTATGGAGCCGGTCTTTACCGCAGCCTGGACTAACGGCATTGGCCCGCTTACCCGCGAAGAAATCGGTGTTGAACGGGCTTTCACCTTAACGCTGGAGCCTTTTCGCGGCTTTATGGCTGCGCGACTGGATCCCGATACCTATACTGCCATGGCGGATCTGAGACCGGCAACCGCCGGCACCGAGCCAACGGCAGACGCTCCCCTTTCGGTGCTAATTCCAAGCTTTCTTCTGTCCGAGATTTCCCGAGCTTTTCAGATCGGTTTCCTCGTTTATCTGCCGTTCCTGATCATTGATCTGGTGGTGGCCGCGATCCTGATGTCGATGGGGATGATGATGGTGCCGCCAGCGGTTGTGTCGCTGCCTTTCAAGCTCGCATTTTTTGTTGTCGCAGATGGCTGGGCGTTGATCGCGGGCAGTCTTGTGCGCAGCTATTTTTAGGAAAACCATCCTCTAACAAGCGATAATTACGAGACACTTCACCGCTTCTTGTTAACGTCCGGCACACCTTCCGACCCCTATGTTGGTTCGATGATGTCAGGGGTGGCATCTTGTTGGAGTGGGTCAATGGATGAGCGGATCAAACCGGTGCGCCGGGTACTTGGCGGTATGCGCAAAGCAGAGTTTGGAGGCGTGTTCCGCAATGCGGCGCGCTTTTGCGATCTGTTCGTGGTGCCTTGGCTGCTCGAACCGGCAACCTTGGCGATATATCTGGTTGCCCGTTTTGCGAGCTTGTTCATCCCGCTCACTCTTATGCTATTAGGTAGGCAGGCGCAGCGGCATCTTGTTCCGTTGGCTCACGCGGAGAGGCAAATGCCTTTTCGCGCGGCCGCAGCACGGGTAAATCTGGGGTACATGATGATCTGTGGTGGTATAGCCATCATGATCGCAGCAGCTGCGCCGCGTCTCTTCAGTATGTTTTCATCTTCCGACCAGGCGTTTCGCGATGTGTTGCTATGGCTGGTGATCGGTCAGGCTGCCCCTGTTTTCTTTGGCGCGACGGGACTGCTCATGCGGGTTGTGGATCGTGGTGCGTTCGATGATCTATTGCGCGGCGTCACAGCAGCCCTTTATCTGGTGTCTGTTGTCTCATTGGGCCGGACAGATGCCGTATATCTTGCGCAGATGTTGGCGGCGGCACAGCTCGCACAGGCGGCTGTCTGTGCGCTGTTGCTAACCCAATGCGGAATATGGCCAGGGCTGACCGCGCTGTTGAACAAAGAAATAAAACTGTTTTGATAAATCCCTGCCGCTTGGTTACGAACATTAGCGGCGGCAGGGGGCCAGGACCCTAACGCACGACGAACTCCGCGTGCAAAGCACCTGCGGCCTTGATGCTTTTCAGGATGTCGATCATGTCACGGGGGGAGACGCCAAGAGCGTTCAAACCGGCAATCACTTCTGACAACGACGTCCCTGAAGGCACTTCGGCCAAACCGATGCCAGGCTCTTCTTCGATCGCCGCGCGGGTGCGGGGAACAACAACGGTTTCACCTTCGGAGAATGGATTTGGTTGCGCAACAAGCGGCTCTTCCTGAATCCGCAGCGTGAGGTTTCCCTGTGAAACGGCTACGCGCGAGATCCGCACATCCTCGCCCATCACAATTGTGCCGGAGCGCTGATCGACGACAACGCGCGCCTTGCGCTCCGGCTCGACCTCGATGTTTTCGATCCGGCCTAACGCGTGAGCGACCGACCGCATACGTGTGGCCGGAACATCCAAAAGAACCGTGCCACTGTCGAGCATCACAGCAACGCCGCGCCCGAAGTCGCGGTTGATTGCCTGTTCGATCCGGCCAGCGGTGGTAAAATCGGCCTCGCGAAGTGCCAGACGCAAATCATTAAGAGAAGAGAGCTGGAATTCGATCTCCCGTTCCACCCGTGCACCTGAAGGGATGGTGCCTGACGTTGGCACGCCTTGAGTGACCCGTCCTCCATCGCCCTCTGCGGTGGCCCCACCTGCGATGATCGTACCTTGGGCCACCGCATAGATTTCGCCGTCTGCGGCATTTAAAGGTGTCATGATGAGCGTCCCGCCGAGCAGGCTTTTTGCATCCCCGATTGCAGAGACAGTCACGTCAATCTGTCCGCCCGCGCGCGCAAAAGCTGGCAACGTCGACGTAACGAGAACCGCAGCGACGTTTTTAGGACGAAACTGTTCTCCAGTGACATTGACGCCCAGACGCTCCAAAATGTTCGTCATGATGTCTTCGGTAAATGGCGCATTACGCAAGCCGTCGCCGGATCCATCAAGGCCGACAACCAGACCGTATCCCACCAGATCATTGCCGCGCACTCCGTCAAAATTCACCAAGTCCTTGATTCGCACAGGGCTGGCCGAAGCTGTCTGCGTAACGGACAATATCAATGTCAGACAAAACGATACACAAACTACAATCCGGTTCAGCGCGTTCATAGGAAATTCACCAGAGACAGCTGGGACATGCGGGATGTGATGGCGTATAGGCTTTGCAGTTGAAATTGGACTGCCTCCAGTTCTGTTGCATTTTGATAGGGATCAGCGGCCAGAAACCCGTTTCGCGCAAACTCCAGCGCGTTTTGCTCGGCGTTGTTGCGCGCAGTAACGGTTTCAACCAGTCGTTCGGTGACGCCTGTGCTCGCCTGTAAATCAACAACCCCGTCCTGTGCTTTGAAGACCGTGGCGGCGGATTTCTGATATAGATCTCCGCGCTGCGCTTTGGTCAGGCCCATCGCGGGATCATCTGCAATGGCGACGAGCGCGAAGGCGCGCAGCACGTCGCGCAGTGCCGGGTCATCAGCGCGCAGATCGAAACGCGCGCTTTCATGTTCAGACAAGGCGACAGGAGCCAGCGAGGTGTCCGATCCCTGATAGCCAACGCTGCCAAATCCTGCGGGGTCGTCAAACCACGCCTCGGAGGCGGCAAGAATGTCGTCAACGGAGCCGGCTCCGGCAACAGCGTTAGAAACCGCTGCCATCAACTTTTCGGCGCTCGCCAACGGTGAGGCGTCCGTCGCTGTACCGCCGAAAAGAGCGCGCCCGCCGACAGAGGTATTTAGCGCGCCGATGACAGATTGCAGGGATTCTTCTGCCTCGCGGGCAACAAGGTCCGAGGTATCGCCAAAGCCCGAACTGGCAGAAACCAGCAATGCACTGCCGAGCTCTGTGCTCAGCGTGTTCACGCGTTCCAGTGCGGTTTGAATGCTACCGGCGAAATGGCCGGCCTCTACCGTTACCTTTTCATAACTGCCATTCTTTTGCAGGCTTCGCTCCAGATCGTTGACATAGGCCATGTTGCCGCCCAGCGCGGTACGAACATCCGCCACTTGACCAGAAGAAAGCTCCTGCGTCAGGCGCTCGATTTCCGTTTTAAGCTTGGTGGTGCGGGTTTGCATGGAGTGGGATTGCGACAGATCGCTTACAGAGCCGAATTGCATCTTTATATCCTCATCAGTGTTTCAATCATGTCATCGGCAGCCTGAATGACGCGTGCGTTCGCAGCATAAGCCTGTTCGAGCATCAGCAGATTTTGCAGCTCCTGATCCGTGTCGACCCCTTCGGAGAGTTGCAGCTCGGTTAGCTCGGTCAATCGTGAAGAGGCGAAGCTGAGTTCGGTTTCGGCATTGTTGCGCGAGCCAGCCAGTTGCCCGCTGAATGCGGAAAGCAGATCACCAGCCCCGAAACGACCCGCGCCGAAAGCCCCCGTGGTGAAGTCGCGCGGCGTCTCAAGGGCGGTACGCAGGTCATTGATCAGACCGGCATCGCCTGCTTGTCCGGGCACGGCCGCGCCCAAACCGTCGCGCAGGCGCCAGATCTCGCCACCCGCATTTGGGTCCACGGCTTCATTCAGCCGCATGCGGCTGGCGATGCCAACCTCGTCCGCCGGATCGAAAGCGGTCCCCAGATCGGTGAAAAGACCCGGATCACCAGCGGTGCGTGTCGGATCAACGCCAGGGGCTTGAAAGCGCTCGATCATATCACGGGCAAGTGTGTCCAGCTTGTTTTGGGCGTCCACGCCGAAGTCGTCGCGCACCGAAAACGCCCCGCTAAGGCTTCCACCGGCCAGCTTCCCTACGCGCAGCTCCTGCCCGTTGATTGACAGCCCAGATAGTGTGCCCGCTTCGACTGTCTGGTACGCCGTCACAGTATTTTGCGGCGTGAATTCGATATGTGCCGCGGTGCCGTCCAACAAAACCGCGCCCCCTTCCGAGTAAATTGCGACATTGCCATTGTCGCGCGGAACGACACGAACAGGGACGATAGCCCCGATACGATCCAGGGTGGCTTGCCGTTGATCCATCAGCGATGCCGCACCACCGCTGCGCACAAGACTCGCGGTAATCTGCACGTTAAGTTCCTCAACCTGCTCCAACGCGGCATTTAGCGCGTCAACATCCCTGTTGATCTGCTTGTCTGCATCACCGCGCATGTCCTGAACACTGTCAGATGCTTGATTAATCCCTTCGACCAATCGCCGCGCATCTGCTGTGGCCGCTGAAAGCCGCTCGATCGCGTCGGGACGGCTTGCCGCGCTGATGAGACTTGTCTCGAAAGTGGCCAAGCGGCTGTTTAACCCGGTTTCGCTTCCGGGGATGCCGACGACGTCTTCCATCTTACGGAAAAAATCGACAGCGGCCTGTGATTGCTGCTGATCGGCAGCCGCAAAACGTCGGTCGGCAACAATCCCCTCGTTCATGTGGCGGGAAACAGCGTCGACCTGCACGCCGCCCGAAGCAGTGTTGGACGATGAAAGTTCCAGGCTGCGCCGACCGTATGTGGGCGTCAGCGCATTCGCGATGTTGTTCGAAACAAGCTCTGATCCGCGCGCGGCGGCGCGTAGGCCGGTGATGGCGGCGTTCATGGCTCCGGAAATGGACATTGTGTTCCCCTTGGATCATGGCGGAAGGGACATTGCACCCCTTCCGGAAAGTGTCAGATCAGCGTTTGATGTTTGTAGTTTCCTGCAACATCTCATCCACCGTCTGGATCACCTTGGCGTTGGAAGAATAGGCCCGCTGGGTCTGGATCATATCCGTCAGTTCCCCTGCAACATCGGTGCTGGATTCCTCACGCGCGAATGCGACGATATCACCGGTTGGCCCGTCACCGGCATCCCACATAAAGTAAGCGCCGCTGTCCACCGTGGGCTGATAGGTTTGCCCGTCCAGTGCGATCATCCCGTTCGGGTTGGGCAGATCGACCAGAGGCACCTGATAAATCGTGCGCGTCACCCCGGTGTCAAAGGTCGCGTGAACATAGCCATTCCCGTCCACCTCGACGCCCGTCATGTTGCCAACCGGCGATCCGTCTTTGGTGATCGAAACGGGAGCAAAAGTATCTGACAGCTGTGTGAGCGCATTACTTTGACCGATCACGCCAATGTCGATTTCAATCGGGCCACCCGCCACGTCAACAATGAGATTTCCGGTAGCCGCATCATAGGCACCGCCCGAAACCGTTGTGACCGATGCCAGTGTGCCGCCTGCGGTCCGGCTGTCATCAAACGTCAGGACATATTCCCCGATGGTAACTGACGGGTCGACAGAATCGGTCATTGTCACTGTCCACTCGTTCGACGATCCGGTGGCCGGAACCGTTGGTGCAAAGCTGACGTTGATGCTTTCCGAGGTGCCAAGGTTGCCGTAGTATTCAACGGCGAGTTGCTGTGTTTCGCCTGCCGATCCTGCAATGGTTTCTGTTGCGGGCAGGTTCACGCCAAGCGTCATGCGGGTTGTCGGCTCGCCGGTCAGCTGGTTCACGTTGATCTGGATCGGCTCCAGCCCCTCGTCTGTATCGCGCGAAAATGTGGAAATCGATCCGTCCGACCGCGCAGGCCAGCCAAGCAGAACAAGCCCGGATTCACTTGTCAGATAGCCGTCGGCATCGGTTTTGAACGACCCGGACGTGGTGAGCAGCATATTGGTGTCGCCGTTGCCGGCCAGCAAATCGGTGGTTCTGGCAACCGGCAGCATCCCGCGTTCGCGCACCGCAAGATCGGTCGGGTTTGACGTTGGCACCAGCGAACCTGCCACATCG
This sequence comes from uncultured Sulfitobacter sp., assembly GCA_947502265.1. Classification (GTDB taxonomy): domain Bacteria; phylum Pseudomonadota; class Alphaproteobacteria; order Rhodobacterales; family Rhodobacteraceae; genus Sulfitobacter. The sequence continues at coordinate 191,252 of CANMZB010000003.1, read as the reverse complement.
ATCTGACGGTGCGAGTGGGCGCGCACGCCGCCCGCAGAGTAATTTCCGCCATTGGAGGAAATTACCATTGATTCGAAATCGGTCTGTACCCGCTTGTAACCGTAGGTGGAGGAGTTCGCGATATTGTCGGAGATAGTAGCCAGCCGTGTTGCGTTGGCCGTAAGCCCTGCAACGCCTGCGTTCAACGAGGATGAGATTGTCATAGACACGCCTTTCTGCTCTGCCGTTTTTGATCTTGTGACATGCAATACCGCGTCACGGCTTAATGTCGGGCTAACAGATAAAATGCGTTCTAATTCCTATCTTCCTTCGCCGGGCGGTTCAGGAGGTGTCGCGCAGCAATATGATCTCCAACCGGTCATTGCGCACAGCCATCGGATTGCGTGCCGCCGGTTCGCGGTCGGCATGGCCGGTTACACGCTCGATGCGTTGCGCCTCAATGCCGAGTTCCTCCAGAATCAGGCGCATTTGCGTGGCGCGCTGCTGCGACAGTGCCCAAACTGTGTTTTCCGCCAAAACCACCGGCTGCGCCCGTACATGCCCGCCAATAGCCATTGAATTGGTAACCGTTACGCTGATTCCGGAAATCAGGGCGGCCAGTTCGTGCAACAGCCCGGTCGGCGTATCGGTGTCGCCTTCAAATATGGGAATCCCGTCAATCGAGAAAATCTCGATCACCAGACCTTCGTCAGTAATGCGCGTGTTGATATGCTTCAACGCGTTTTCCATCACCGAAGATTCCCCGCCAAACCCCTGCAACATGGCATCAAGACTTTCGAACGTCTGGTTCTGCGAAAGGGTTTCCTCTGCCGAAGGATCGTTGCCGGTGCTGCCGCGCGCTTTTTCCTCGGCCGCCGCGCGACTGGCGGAAGCGCCTGTGCCGTTCTTTGGCAACGTCATCTCCGAAAAAATACTGTCCCCGCCCAAAGCTCCGCTGCCGCCACCCGACACGCGGTTGATCTGGATTGTCGGCGAAAAGTAATCCGCAAGCCCCTTGCGTTGTTGTTCCGTCGTCGCATTCAGCAGCCACATTAACATGAAAAATGCCATCATCGCGGTTACGAAATCCGCATACGCGACTTTCCAGGCACCACCATGATGCCCGCCGCTTTTGATGACCTTTTTCCGTTTAATGATGACTGGCGCGACATTTGCATGCGCACTCATATCCACCACCTCTCATTCACCCGACATCAGACCTACCCCAACGGGCCTTAGTAAAATGCTAACGCGTTTCAACATGGTAAGCATAAAGTTAAGCTTGCAATCAGCTGTGGTTTGGGACGAGATCGCGAAATGGATAACCAGATCACTGACAGCCCCTATTCATGGGCCCGCCTTGCGCTGACGCTTTTGGTCGCGACCGTCATCAATGCGGGCATGTGGGCGATTATCGTGATCATGCCCGCAGTCGAGACCGAGTTTGCCGCAAGCCGCGCGATGTCGGCGCTGCCCTATACGCTGACGATGATCGGATTTGCCCTTGGCAATTACCTGCTCGGCAGGGCGGTGGATCGCTTCGGGATCACGCTGTCGCTGATTTTTGCAGCCGTGGTGACGGCGGCGGGATACGGGTTGGCGACGCTCTCGAACTCGTTGATCATGCTGTCATTCGCGCAACTGATCGTGGGGTTCGCCTCTGCCGTGGGGTTCGGGCCGTTGATTGCGGACATCTCGCATTGGTTCGTTCGCAGGCGGGGCATCGCGGTGGCGGTTGCCGCATCGGGCAATTACCTGTCGGGCGCGATCTGGCCGATTCTGCTGGCGAATGTGTTGCAAGACAGCGGCTGGCGCGCAGTGTATCTGGTGATGGCGGCGGTGACGGTGGCCGTCGTGATCCCGCTTGCGTTCACCCTGCGCCGTCAGGTTCCTGCCGAGGCGCATGAGGCCGCGCACATCGCCTCTTCCCTAAATGCGCAATCTTCGGGCCTGTCGCCCCGCGCGCTACAATATCTGCTGGGTCTGGCCGGTATCGGCTGCTGTGTGGCGATGTCGATGCCGCAGGTGCATATCGTGGCGCTTTGCGTGGGGCTGGGTTTTGGCCCTGCCGTTGGTGCCCAGATGTTGGCGCTTATGTTGTTGGGCGGCGTTGGCTCGCGCATCGTATCGGGGCTTCTCGCGGACAAGCTGGGCGGAGTGCGCACCTTGCTCATCGGGTCAATTCTGCAAACAATCGCGTTGTTTCTTTATCTGCCTGCGGGTGGCATCGTCTCGCTTTATCTTGTCAGCCTCGTCTTTGGCCTTAGCCAGGGGGGCATTGTCCCAAGCTATGCGTTGATCGTGCGCGAATACATGCCCGCACGCGAAGCGGGTGCGCGCGTCGGTTTTGTCATGATGGCGACAATTCTGGGCATGGCGTTGGGCGGCTGGATGTCGGGCCTGATCTATGACCTCAGCGGCTCTTACCAGCTGGCCTTTGTTAACGGGATCATCTGGAACGGCATGAACGTCGCGATCATTCTATGGCTGATCTCGCGCAGCCGTCCACGCGCGGGCCCTGCGCGCGCGCTCGCCTGATGCCTACCACTTGCGTCGTTTAGTCAGCGCAATCTGCTTTTGACGCTCGCGAAAGCGGTCCTTGTCGGCCTCTGATGTTTCGTCCACGCAATTGTGGCAACTCACCCCTGCCTCATATCCTGCCCGTTCAGTATCTTCGGGAAGGATCGGGCGGCGGCATCCGTGGCACAAAAGATGCGGTCCCGGCTTTAGCCCGTGTTCCACGCTCACACGGTTGTCGAAAACAAAACACGCACCGCGCCAACTGCTCTGCGCCTGCGGCACTTCTTCGAGGTATTTCAGAATACCACCCTTAAGGTGGTAAACTTCCTCAATCCCCTGACCCAACAGATAATTCGTCGATTTTTCACAGCGGATTCCGCCCGTACAAAACATCGCGACCTTCTTGTTGTGAAAACGATGTTTGTTCGCCTCCCACCACGCGGGAAACTCGCCAAAGCTTTGCGTTTGCGGATCAATCGCGCCGTCAAAGGTGCCGATGGCCACCTCGTAATCATTGCGCGTGTCGATCAGGGCCACGTCTTCCTGTGCGATCAGATCGTTCCAATCCGCGGGTGCCACATAATGCCCTGTTCCGGCTAACGGATCGACATCGGGCTGGCCCATCGTCACGATCTCGCGCTTGAGACGGACTTTCATCTTGCCGAAAGGCGGCACATCGCTGTGTGCGATTTTCCATTCCAGAGCGGCACAGCCGGGCAGGGCACGCAGATGCGCAATCACCGCATCAATACCGGCCTGTGTCGGTCCCGCGATGGTTCCGTTAATCCCTTCGCGCGCCAAAAGCAGCGATCCGGTGATGTCATTTGCCTTGCACAGCGCCAGTAGCGGCGGCTTCAAAGCCTCCGGGTCAGCAAAGCGGGCAAAGTGATAAAGAGCGGCGATTGTGTACATGCGCCAGCAAATAGGCGCGTCGGGGGCTGTTGTGCAAGGGGCGCGTGGGTTAAAACCCGTCCTACGAGGTTTTCGTAGAAGAGAGGTTATGCCATGCACGCGCTTTTGGTGATCGACGTTCAGAATGATTTTTGCCCCGGCGGCGCGCTCGCCGTTACCGGCGGGGATGAAATTGTCGCAGGGATCAATGTGCTGATGGCGCAGTTCGATGCCGTGGTGCTGACGCAGGACTGGCATCCGGCGGGGCACTCCTCTTTTGCGTCGGTACATGACGGAAAATCGCCGTATGACATGATCGACATGCCTTATGGCCCACAGGTCCTGTGGCCGGATCACTGTATTCAAGGTAGCGACGGGGCCGCCTTTCACCCGCTGCTGGAAACAGACCGCGCCGATATGATCATCCGCAAAGGGTACAATCCCGCAATCGACAGCTATTCGGCGTTCTTCGAGAATGACCATAAAACGCCCACGGGCCTCGACGGTTACCTGCGCAGCCGTGGCATCACCGAGGTTACGCTTGTCGGGCTGGCACTGGATTTCTGCGTCAACTATTCGGCTGTGGATGCAGCGCAACTGGGTCTCAAGGTTAACGTCCGCCGCGACCTTGCCCGCGCAATTGATCTGAACGGCTCGCTGGACGAAGCGACAAAGGCGATGATAGGCGCGGGAGTACGCCTCAAATGAAGGTCACCGTGCAAGAGTTCCGTCACTACACCCTGAAAGCCAATAAAACCCGCGGACTGGTGTATCTGACCGGCGCAAAGCCCGGCGCAGGCCATGTTGGCGAAGCGCAAGCGGACGGGCTTGAAAACGTCCTTGAAGCCCTCAAACAAAAGCTGCGCGGGATCGAAGCGGCGCGGGTGCATGATGAAATCTATGATTTCGATGTGCCAACGGCGCACGAGTTTGAATGTGCGCTGTCCGGCACGGATTTTTCCGCGCCCGTAGGGGCGATGCTGGATGCGCTGGTGAGCGCGGGTTCCTCGGGCATGACCGCCGGTGCGCTTGCAAATGTGGCGGGCTATGCGGATTATTCGGCAACGAATCTCCATCTGGGCCGGGCCGCTGCCGCCTTGGGAGGGCTGGTGGGGGTGCGCCCGCCCAATGACCCGAATGAAGCCGGTAAAACGGTTGCCACAGCAATTATTGCCACCGAATCTTCCGAAACAGATAGTTCGGAAAATTGGATATGGGTTGTCCGGCCGGAATTTGCCGCCGCGCGGACGCTCAAAAACAAGGGAGCCACACATGGTTGATATCGCGACACGCGTCTGGAACCACAAGTGGAAGATCGACCCCATCGTGCGGTCCCTGATCGACACGGATTTCTACAAGCTTCTGATGTGCCAAAGCATTTTCCGCAACAAGCGGGACACGCAGGTGGTGTTCAGCCTGATCAACCGGTCCAAGGAAATTCCGCTGGCCGATCTGATCGACGAGGGCGAGCTGCGCGAGCAACTGGATCATGTCCGCAGCCTCAGCCTCAGCCGTGGTGAATCCACCTGGCTGCGCGGCAACACATTTTACGGCAAGCGCCAGATGTTCCGCCCCGATTTCATGGAGTGGTTCGAAGGGATGCGCCTGCCGCCCTACCATCTGGAGCGTAAAGGCGATCAATACGAGCTGACGTTCGAGGGCAAATGGCACGAGGTCATGCTCTGGGAAATTCCCGCTCTGGCAATCTTGATGGAGTTGCGCAGCCGCGCGGTACTTAACCCGATGGGAAAGTTCGAGCTTCAGGTGCTTTACGCCCGCGCCATGACCCGCGTCTGGGAAAAGATCGAGGCGCTGCGCGACATTCCCGATGTGTCCATCGCGGATTTCGGCACACGGCGGCGGCACAGCTTTCTGTGGCAGGACTGGTGTGTGCAAGCCATGCACGAGGGGCTGGGTCCAAAGTTTACCGGGACCTCCAACTGCAAGATCGCGATGAAACGCGAGCTGGAAGCGATCGGCACCAATGCCCATGAATTGCCCATGGTTTATGCCGCTTTGGCCGAGACGGACAAGGAACTGTTTCAGGCCCCTTACAAAGTGCTTGAGGACTGGCAGGAAGAGCATGAAGGCAATCTGCGCATCATCCTGCCCGACACTTACGGCACCCAAGGGTTCCTCGACAGCGCGCCCGACTGGCTGGCTGGCTGGACCGGTATCCGCGTCGACAGCGGCGATCCCGCAGCGGCGGCGCAAAACGCCATCGACTGGTGGAAGGGGCGCGGCGAAGATCCGTTGAAAAAGCGGATCATCTTCAGTGACGGGCTGGACGTGGCCAAGATCATGGAACTGCACACGCAATTCGCGGGCAAAGTGTCAATTTCTTTCGGGTGGGGCACGCTGCTTACCAATGATTTCCGTGGTCTGGTGCCGGACGACGCGCTGGCCCCCTTCAGCCTTGTCTGCAAGGCCGTGAGCGCTAATGGCAGGCCCACGGTCAAGCTGTCGGACAACCCGAACAAGGCGATGGGACCGGCGGATGAAATCGCCCGCTATAAACGGGTGTTCGACGTTGGTGAACAGATCGCCCAGAAGGTTGTCGTCTAGACGCCTTTAAGGCCGGGCGCTCTAGCGCGCCGCCGACTGGCGGCGCGTCTGGATGCTGGTGCGGATAAATGCCGCGATAAAGATCGCCGTCAGGATCAGGATAACCGTCGGCGCAGGCGCGCTATCAATGTAAAAACTGATGTAAACGCCCAGAAACCCCGACACCATCGTCACGCCAACCGCCACCGGCAGCATTTGCGAGAACTGCCGCGTCAGCAAAAACGCAATCGCTCCCGGCGCAATAAGCAGACCGATGGACAGGATGATCCCGACCGCCGACAGCGTCGCCACAATGGTAAGCGAGATCAGGGCAAGCAGACCATAGTGCAGCCAGCCAACGCGCAGCCCCACCGCCTGTGCCTGCACCGGATCAAAGGAATGCAACATCAGATCCTTCCGCTTGGCCAGAATGGCCGCCGCCACGAACAGCGCGATCAACCCCGCCGTCCATAGATCAACCGGTCCAACGCCCAACATGTTGCCGAACAGGATGTGATCCAGATGCACATCGGTCGATATCTTGGTGTAAAGCACGATGCCAAAGCCGAACATGCCCGAGAATACGATGCCCATCACCGTATCTTGCTTTATCCTGCTGTTTTCAGATAGAAAGCCGGTGCTGAGTGCGCAAAACATGCCCGCGCAAAACGCCCCGATGATCAGCGGAATGCCCGAAATATACGCCAGCACAATCCCCGGCAGTACCGCATGGCTGATGGCATCACCCATCAACGACCAGCCCTTAAGTACCAGATAACACGACAAAAGGCTGGTCGGGACGGCCAGAATCATCATTATCAGAAACGCATTGTTCATAAAGGCGAACTGAAACGGCTGCAAAAGAATGTCCATCAATGCGCCTCCAACGCAGCGGCGGCCTTGCGCCGCGCCGCGAGATATCCGTGTTTGGGTGCGACAAAGAACACCACCAGAAAGATGATCGTCTGCAAGGACACAATCAAACCACCGGTCGCGCCGTCGACGAAAAAGCTGAGGTATGCGCCGAAAAAGCTGGTAAGCGAGCCGATTGCGACGCTGAGGATCAACAGGCGCGGAAAACGGTCCGTCAGCAGATATGCCGTGGCCCCCGGTGTGACCACCATCGCAATCACCAAAAACGCCCCCACCGTTTGCAACGCCGCAACGCAAGAGGCCGACAGCAGCGTGAAAAACACGACCTTCAACAGGCCGGGCCGCAGCCCGATGGAGCGCGCGTGGTTTTCATCAAAGAACGTGACCATAAAGTCCTTCCACTTTGCCAGTAGCACGGCCAGCGTGACAAATCCGATGATCGCCAGTTGCAGCGTGTCGCCCGGCGTAATGGCAAGGATATTGCCCATCGTGATCGTCTGGACCGAAACAGAAGTCGGCGACAGGGACACCATGAACAGCCCCAAACCGAAGAACGAGGTAAAGATCAGGCCGATGATCGTGTCTTCCTTCAGCCCCGAGCGTTCGTTGAGAAACAGCATCGCCCCCGCCGCCAGCCCGCCAGCGGCAAAGGCCCCCAAAGCAAACGGCAGGCCCAGCATATAGGCCCCCGCAACCCCTGGCACGATGGAATGGCTCAATGCGTCACCTATCAGCGACCAGCCCTTGAGCATCAGATAGGCAGAGAGAAACGCGCAAACCCCGCCCACCAGCGCGCTTACCCACATCGCGTTGAACATGTAACCATAGGAGAATGGCAGCAGCAGCGTGTCGATCACTTTGCATCCTCCTTCACTTCTTCGCCGTATACGACAAAGGGCCGTTCATCATCCGAGATTACACGGATCAGGCGCGCGTCATCATCGTCGTGCAGGTCCGATCCGCCGAGAACGAAGTGCCGCAGCACCCCGCCAAACGCCACTTCGAGATTGTCGTGGGTGAATGTCGTCTCTGTCGGGCCGTACGCCAGCACGGTTTCCTTGACCAACACGGTGCGGTCGCAGAATTCAGGCACCGAGCCAAGGTTATGCGTCGAGACAAGCATCACGCGCCCCTCATCGCGCATTTCGCGCAAGAGCGCGATGATGGCCTCCTCGGTCTTTACATCGACGCCGGTAAACGGCTCGTCCAGCAGAATAACCTGCCCTTCCTGCGCCAGCGCACGGGCAAGGAACACCCGCTTGCGCTGCCCGCCCGACAATTCACCGATCTGGCGGTGCCGGAACTCAAGCATATTCACACGTGACAGCGCATTGGTGACCGCGTCATGGTCGGCGCTCTTGGGACGGCGGAAGAAGCCCATGTGGCCATAACGGCCCATCATCACCACATCTTCGACCAGCACCGGAAAGGACCAATCGACCTCTTCGGATTGCGGCACATAGGCCACGATGTTTTTCGACAACGCCTCTTTGACCGGCATTCCCATCACCGTAATTTCCCCCTGCGCCGCCGGAACAAAGCCCATAATCGCCTTGAACAGGGTCGATTTACCCGCCCCGTTCACCCCGACCAGCGCCGTAATGGTGCCTTGCGGGATTTCAAAGCTGGCATCGCGCAGGGCCGTGTGACCGTTACGATATGTAACGGTCACATTGCGGGCTGTAATGCCTGATGCGTTGCTCAACGGGTCAGTCCCTCGGCTATGGTTTGCGATGTGGTGCGCAGCAGATCAAGGTAGGTCGGCACCGGTCCGTCAGCCTCGGTCAGGCTGTCCACATACAGCATCCCGCCGTATTCCGCGCCGGTTTCGCGGGCGACCTGCCGGGCAGGGGCCTGACTGACGGTGGATTCGCAGAACACCGCAGGCACATCGTTTTCGCGCACAGCGTCGATAACGCGGCGCACCTGTTGCGGCGTGCCTTGGCTGTCCGCGTTGATGGGCCACAAAAACAGCTCTTTCATGCCGAAGTCACGGGTGAGATAGCTGAACGCGCCTTCGCAAGATACCAACCAGCGCTGCCCGTCCGGGACCATCTGGATCTGGTCGCGCAAAGGCTCGATCGTCTCGGCGATCCGCTTTTTATAGGCTTCGGCGTTGGCGGTATAGATTTCTGCATTGTCGGGATCATGTAGTACAAAACCGTCACGGATGTTGTCTACATAAATCAACGCCGAGCTGAGGCTCATCCACGCATGCGGGTTTGGCTTGCCATCATATTCGCCCCCCGAAATGCTGATCGGCTCGACGCCATCGGTCAATGTGATTGACGGTATGTCTTTGAGATTGCGAAAAAACTGCTCGAACCAAAGTTCGAGGCCAAGGCCGTTCCACAAGATAAGGTCGGCATCCTGTGCGCGGATGATATCGCGCGGGGTGGGCGCATACCCGTGGATTTCCGCGCCCGGTTTGGTGATGCTTTCCACGGTGGCAGCATCCCCCGCCACGTTCTGCGCCATGTCGGCGATCACGGTAAAGGTGGTGACGGCCTTGAATTTGTCCTGCGCGAGTGCGGCGGTTCCCGCTGTCGCGAGGCTTGCAGCGAACAGTGCGGTTTTCACAGAAGTCGCAAGACGCATCATATCAATTTCCTCGTGCTAAGATCATTGTGAAAATGCTTATGAGAACCATTCACAACTGTAAATAAGAATGATAACGATTCTCAAAGATAGATCGTTAATGAGAATGTGAGGTGCCAACATGGTCAACGAGAGCGACAAGGCAGAGAAAATGACGGCGGCACTACGCAAGGCAGGCATCCGTGTCACCCGCCAGCGCATCGCCCTTCTGGGTGTTATCGCCGATGCCGACGACCATCCCGATGCAGTTGAGCTCCACGACCGCGCCCGCGCGGTGGAGCCGTCGGTCTCGTTGGCGACGGTCTACCGCACCTTGTCGGTGCTCGAAGAGCAGGGCGTGGTGCATCGCCACAGCTTTGAAGGCGGCGGTGCGCGCTTCGAGACAGCACATGAGGAGCATCACGATCATATTCTGGATGTCGACACCGGCGAGGTGATCGAATTCCAGTCCGACAAGATCGAGCAGCTACAGGACGAAATTGCGCGCGAACTTGGTTACGAGGTCGTCCACCATCGCTTCGAACTTTATTGCCGCAAGGTGCGCCGCTCTTAACGGGCGGCGCGCAGACGGCGCTCGCGCCAGACGATGATCAGCCCGCTGGCGATGATCAGCAACGCACCGGGGAACAGCTCTGACCACGGCGCCTCATCGTAAAACAACCACCCCAGCACAAAGGCAAGCGGGATGCCGAAGTAATTGAACGGCGCAAGGTTGCTTTGCTCTGTCATGCGGAAGGCCATGATCAAAAGCAGCACAGCCGAGCCGCCAAAACCGCCCATCGCCATAATCCACCACAAATCCTGCGTCTGTACCAGCGGCGTAAACCCACCCGTGACAAGCGCCAGCACCAGCGCCCCGATTATGGCAATGCCGGTGGAATACAGATTGATCAGCGGAGTCGGCAGGTCTTCGTCCATCATCCGCGCGGTCACGCCCGTCATCGCATAAAGCGCCGCAGCAATCAGCGGCAGCAATGCGGCGGCCGTGAAGGTATCCCCGCCCGGTCGCACGATCCAGACCACCCCGACAAATCCGACGATAACGGCCCCCCAACGCACGCCGCCCACTTGTTCGCGCAGGAACGGAACAGCCAACGCCGTGGCAAAGAGTGCATTGGCATAGGTGATCGTCGTGGCGGTCGCAAAGGTCAAAAGCCCAAGCGACAGATAGTAGCAAAACTGCGCAAATGTCAGGATCAGCCCGCGCACCAGCGCAAGCCGCCATTGCCGCAGCTTGAGAACGCGCCCCTTCGCATGCCACTCGCGCGACGCGCAAAGCACCAGCACCGAGGGGATCAATCCAAAAACATTGCGGTAGGTCGATAGCTCCGCCGCGCTGTAACGGGGCGAGAGGTGCTTGATAATCAGGCCCATCGCATCGAACAGGCAGAGTGCCAGCAACATCAGCGCAATGGCTGTAAGGGTGCGATCCGTCTTCATCTGGATATGATGTGTCGCGATTAGGCGAATGACCAGCGAACACCGGCACAAAGCGGCGGTTTCGCCGAATTTGACTTGCACGGAGAGAGGGAATCCGCGTAGCTATAGGAGCTTGGTGTCCTTTTGGGGACTAATAGGGAATTCAGTAGGAATATTCGCTCCGATCTGAAGCCGCCCCCGCGACTGTAAGCGGTGAGCCGTTGCCCAATACGCCACTTGCCCCCAAAAAGGCGGGGAAGGCGGGCATAGGTTACGACCCGCGAGCCAGGAGACCTGCCCGGCACGAACGTAATATATCCCGTCGGGTGTGACGGTAAGGAGAAGATGAAGATGAAAACCGAAGTTAAAGCAATCCCCGCCAGCCGGACCACCGCGCTTCCCGCATTGTTTGCGGTTGTTCTGGGCGTTGCCGTCATTACTGTGACAGGCCACTTGCAGGCGGAAACCCTGCATGATGCGGCGCATGATATGCGCCACGCAACCGGCTTTCCCTGCCACTAAACCATGCTTTCAAAATTGCTGACCAGCGCGTTGTTCGCTGGTGCTGTATCGGGTCTGATTGCCGGCCTGTTGCAGATAATTTTCGTGCAACCTGTGCTTTTGCATGCTGAATTGTACGAGGGCGGGCAGCTTGTCCATTTTGGCGCGCAGGCGGTATCGGCGCATCCCGATTTGCCGGGCTTTGACCCGATGCGCGATCTGCTGAGCATCGTCTTCACGATGATGACCTATTGCGGATATGCCTTTATCCTTGTCGCCCTGATGTCGCTCGCCCAGGAACGCGGCGCAGAGGTGACACCCCGACACGGGATCGTCTGGGGCATCGCCGGTTTTGTTGCGGCGCATTTTGCGCCCGGCCTGACGCTTGCTCCCGAAGTGCCGGGTGTCGCGGCGGCAGATGTCGGCGCGCGCCAGATCTGGTGGTTCGCTACCGTGATCTCCGCTGGCGTCGCGTTATGGCTTCTGGCGTTTGGTCGCGGCTGGATGCTGTGGGGTGTTGCGGTCATTCTGCTTGCCGCTCCGCATCTCATTGGCGCACCGGAACCCGACAGCTTTACCGGACCTGTTCCGCCCGAAATCGCGGCCCTGTTCGCTGCACGCGCTTTTGGTGTTGGCATGGCCGCCTGGGTCATTCTGGGGTGCTTCGCCGCCTATTTTCTGGACAAGGAACAGCGGCGGGTCGCATGACCCCCACTGCGGTAGGACTGTAACATGAGAACCCTTGCCCTTTTCATCATCGGAACCCTTTTTGGCGCGACCGGAGGTTTTCTTCTGGCCGCTGCCAACGCGGTAACACTGGATGGCCACGATCACGCTGATCCAGCGGCCCATGGCATGTCTCACGACGGCAAGGATCATGCCATGATGCACGACCGGCCCCTCGACGTGGATGGCGCAACGGCCCCGACCCTCGCCCTCACCGTGACCAAAGATCCGATGGCGGGCTATAACTTGCACGTTGTGACCGAAAATTTCACATTCGACCCGCAGAACGCCAGCACCACGCCGGTAGACGGGCATGGTCATGCCCATGTCTATGCAAACGGGGTCAAACTGGGCCGTCTCTATGGCCCGTGGATACACCTCGACAAGCTGCCTGAAGGCGATGTTGAAATCAAGGTCACCCTCAACAGCAATGATCACCGCCCGCTGTCGGTGAACGGCACGCCGGTCTCGGTCAGCACGACCGTGACCGGCAACTAGGCAAGACGCTTTCTGCGCCTTCCGTTTTCCTATAGAACGCTGGCAAAAGGAGCCAACGCCATGACCGCGACCCTTTATGTCTGCACCACCTGCAAAGCGGGCGAAATCGTCGAAGACGACGCACAGCGTCCCGGTGCGCTGTTGCACAAAGCGCTCATCGCTGCCGGTGCGCCCCAAGGGGTCGAGATCGTTGGCGTTGGCTGCCTGTCGGCGTGCAAGGCGGGGGCCGCTGTGGCCCTCTCTGCTCCGGGTAAATGGAGCTATGTCTACGGGCACATGACGCCCGACGATGCGGCGGATATCCTTGCGGGTGCCGCCGCCTACGCCGCGACCGCTGATGGCCTTGTGCCATGGCGCGAGCGTCCCGTTATTTTCCGCAAGCAAAGCCTTGCGCGCATCCCTGCGTTTACACTTCCACTGGAGGCTGCCGAATGAGCGACCTGTCAAAAATCCCCGTTACCGTGATCACCGGATTTCTCGGATCGGGCAAAACCACCCTGATTCGCCATCTGATGTCGCACACCAAAGGCCGCCGTCTGGCTGTTCTGGTCAATGAATTCGGCACCGTGGGTGTTGATGGCGATATTCTGCGCTCCTGCGCGATCCCCGATTGCCCCGCCGAAAACATCGTTGAATTGTCGAACGGCTGCATCTGCTGCACCGTGGCCGATGATTTCATTCCGACCATCGAAGCGTTGATGGCAATGCCCGTGCGCCCCGATCACATTCTGATCGAAACCTCCGGTCTGGCCCTTCCCAAGCCGCTGCTCAAAGCGTTCGACTGGCCTGCTATCCGTTCCAAAATCACCGTTGATGGCGTGATTGCCGTTGCCGATGCCGAAGCCGTCGCCGCAGGCACATTTGCCGCCGATGTCGCCGCCGTCGATGCACAGCGCCTTGCCGACGACAGCCTTGATCACGATACGCCGCTGTCCGAAGTCTTCGAAGACCAGATTTCCTGCGCCGACATCATTTTGTTATCCAAGGCCGATCTTGCCGGTCCCGAAGGATTGGCCAAGGCCCGCACCGTGGTCGAGGCGGAAAGCCCCCGCAAGATCCCGATTCTGGAAATGAGCGAAGGCGTGATCGACCCTAACGTGGTTCTTGGTCTCGATGCGCGCGCCGAAGACGACCTTGCCGCGCGCCCCTCTCACCATGACGGGGCGGATGATCACGAACATGACGACTTCGACACGATTGTGGTGCCAATGCCCGAAGTCGAAGACGTGGATGCCCTGATCAAAGCCATCGAAACGCTGGCGACCGAACAGCAGATCCTGCGCGTCAAAGGTTACGTTGCGGTTAAGGGCAAACCGATGCGCCTGCTGATACAGGCCGTTGGCGCGCGCGTGCGTCACCAGTTCGACCGCCCGTGGGGCAGCGATGTCCGCTCTGGTGCTTTGGTCGTGATTGCCGAACATGATCACATCGACCAGACGAAAATCCGCGAGATGTTGGGCGCCTGATCATATGCATGTCGTCTTTCGCGAAAGCCACGGGTTAGAGGATACCGAAACCCCGTTCGATCCCGGGCAAACGCCCGCCGATCTTGTGGTGTTGTCGTTCTCCGACAGTGACCTTGGCGCTTTCGCGGCGGGCTGGCATCGCGCGGGCGGGGCGCAGGGCAATCTGCCCTCGCTGCGCCTGTGCAACCTCACGGCGTTGCGCCATCCCGCATCGGTCGATAATTACGTTGAACAGACCCTGACAGGGGCCAAAGGGATCCTGATCCGGCTCATCGGCGGCGAAAACTATTGGCCCTACGGCATTATGCAGGTGCAGGATTTTGCCCGCCGCAACGACATTGCGCTGGCGGTGCTTCCCGCCGACGGGCGCGAAGATCCGGCGCTTGATGCCCACTCCACACTTCCCGTTTCGACCCTGCGCCGCCTGTCGCACCTGTGCGATGCCGGTGGCGCTGTCGCGGCCCAAGCGGCCCTTGCGCAAATGGCGCTGGCTGCTGGTCTTTATGCGGGGCCGGTTCTGGGCAGTAAAACAGTCCCTGATTGCGGCTTTTACGACCCTGACAAAGGCGTTTTACCCTTTCCGGACACCACCGGCGATACCGTCGCCGTTACATTCTATCGCAGCTATCTGACCGCCGCCGATACGGCCCCTGTTGACGCGCTGATCCGCCAATTGCGTGCGCGCGGTTTCAACGCCATCGGTCTCTTTGCGCCGTCTCTCAAAACCCCTCTCGCGCGGGATTTCCTGCCGTCCGCTCTGGCGCAAATGGCCCCCGTTGCCATCATCAATGCCACCGCCTTTTCAGGGCGCGCCGCGGATGGCACCTCGCCGCTCGATGCGCCGGGCTGTCCGGTGTTTCAGGTGGCGCTTTCGACCGCCCGCCAGAAAGATTGGGCCGGGTCCGAACGTGGCTTGTCCCCCGCCGATCTGGCCATGCACGTTGTCCTGCCCGAAGTTGACGGCCGCCTGTTCACCGGCGTTATCAGTTTCAAAGCGCCCGAGAAAAAAGACCCGCATCTGCAATTCTCGCGCTTTTCCCACCGCGCCCACCTCGCGCGGACCTGCGCCGTTGTGGACCGTGTCGCAGGCTGGCACAGACTCGCAACAACCGAGCCTGATGCGCGTAAAATCGCGCTTGTCCTGTCCACCTATCCGGGGCGCGACGATCAAATCGCCCATGCTGTTGGCCTTGATGCGCTGGCAAGCGTCGAAGACATGCTGATGACGCTCGCAGGTGCAGGATACGGCGTAAAGCCCGCCATCGGGTTTGGCAAAACCCTGACACAGAGCCACATCGCGTGGCCAATCAAAGACTATTACGCCGCGTTAGAGACACTTCCCGAAACCCTGCGCGCCGATCTGGGCACCGCTTGGGGCCATCCCGACACTGATCCTCTGTACCGTGATGGCGCGTTCCACTTTCCGGCACAGTCTTGCGGCAACGCGTTGGTCGCACTGCAACCCGAGCGCGGCGCGATTTCGGCTCGCGAAACCGATTATCACGATCTTGCCCGTGTGCCGCGTCATTCCTATGTCGCGTTCTATCTCTGGCTGCGCGCACAGGGTCACCATGCGCTGGTCCACATCGGCGCACATGGCACGCTGGAATGGTTGCCGGGCAAGGCGGTTGCCCTGTCGGATGAATGCTGGCCCGAGGTTTTGACCGGATCGCTGCCGGTGATCTATCCGTTCATCGTCAATGACCCCGGCGAGGCGGCACAAGCCAAGCGGCGCATCGGCGCGCTTACCCTGGGCCACGTTCCGCCCCCGATGAAGCAAAGCGAAACGCCCGACGCGCTTGTGCGCCTTGAACGGCTGCTGGATGAATACTCCACCGCAGACGGGCTTGACCCCGCGCGCCGCGACCGATTGATCGAAACAATCCGCCAGGAGGCGCAGGCGGCGGGCGTCGAAGAGGATCTGGGCCTTGATGCCGATGCCTCGCCCGCCGAAGCCATCACCCGCATCGACAGTTTTGTCTGCGACATCAAGGAAAGCCAGTACGGCGACGGGCTGCATATTTTCGGCGCTGCCGAAGGCGAGAATGACGGCTTGCTTACGGCTCTGGATGGCAGGCGCGTGGCGCCCGGCCCTTCCGGTTCTCCCTATCGGGGCCGCACGGATGTACTGCCGACAGGGCGCAACCTTTACGCGGTTGATCCGCGCGCAGTGCCCTCGCGCGCGGCCTATGCGCAGGGTGTGAAACTGGCCGAAGAACTGCTGCGCCGCCATTTGCAGGATCAGGGCGACTGGCCAAAGGGGCTGGTCGTTGATCTGTGGGGGTCCGCCACAATGCGCACAGCGGGCGAGGAAGTCGCGATGGCGCTGCACCTTGCCGGGCTCGCGCCAACATGGGACGAGGGCAGCGAGCGGGTGTCGGGCTTTGAGGTGTTGCCGCTGACGTTGTTGAACCGGCCCCGCATCGACGTCACCCTGCGCATCTCCGGCCTGTTCAGAGACGTATTTCCCGGCCTCGCGGGCCTGTTCGAGGCAGGCACGACCGCCCTTGCCGCGCGCGAAGAGGCCGACGACATGAACCCCTACAAGCAAAACGCACCGCGCGTTTTCGGCCCTAAACCGGGACTTTACGGCATGAATATGGAAAGCGCGTCGCATGATTATTCTCCCGAAGGCCGCTCTGCCGCCGGTGAGGCATGGCTCAAAGGGTCCGAATGGGCGCTCGACGCCAAAGGTGACGCGCAGCAGGATCGCGCAGGGCTTGAGGCGCGGTTGCGCGCGGCGGACGGTTTTGCGCATGTGCAGGATTTGACCGAAACCGATGTTTTGCTCTCCTCCGATTACGCCACGCACGAGGGGGGCTTTGCCGCTGCCATGGCCCACCTCGGCGCGCCGGAACCTGCGCTGTATCATGTGGACAGCACCCGCCTGGATGCGCCGCGCGCCCGCACTCTTCCGGAAGAAATTGCGCGCGTGGTACGCGCCCGCGCGGCCAACCCCGATTGGGCCAACGGCATGATGCGTCACGGCTTTCGCGGCGCTGCCGAAATCGCGGCGACCCTCGACAATCTTGCGGCCTTCGCGCATTTAACGCGGCATGTACCTGCGCATCTGTTCGATCTGTATTTCGACGCGACGCTGGGGCGCGATGATCTTGTGTCATTCATGGAGGCGGAAAACCCCGCCGCCCTGCAAGCAATGCGCAGCCGCTTCGCCGCACTACGCGATGCGGGGCTGTGGGTGACACGGCGTAATTCCATTTCTGTAGCGATGGAGGCGGCGGAATGAACGAACCCGAAATCAAAGGCCCAACAATCAAAGGTTGGTGCCCCGGTGCGCTGCGCCCGATGATGTCTGGCGATGGTCTGGTGGTGCGCGTTCGACCCTATAACGGGCGTTTGCGCCGTGCGCAGGCCGATGGCATCGCCTCGCTGGCCGCGGCCCATGGCAACGGCTTTCTTGATCTTTCCAGTCGCGGCAATATCCAGATTCGGGGCGTGCGGGACGAGACATATCGCGGTCTGATCGAAGGGCTGCGCGCGATGGGGCTGGTTGATCCCACGCCCGAGATCGAAAGCCGCCGCAACGTTCTGGTGATGCCGTTCTGGCAACCGGGCGACGATACCGAGACGCTCGCCGCCGAGCTGACGCAGGCGCTGGCCCAAGATACTGCGCCCGATCTGCCCGCAAAATTCGGTTTTGCCGTGGATACAGGGCGCAAGCCGGTGTTGCAGGACGCCTCTGCCGATATCCGGCTGGAATGTGATGCGGGCGGTGGTCTGATCCTCGTGGCCGACGGGTTGGATACGGGCAAACCCGTCTCGACCCAAACCGCAGCGGACGAGGCGCTTGCGCTTGCGCGCTGGTTTGCCGGTCACCGTGGGAGCGCGACGCGGATGAAGGCGTTGATCGCCGCTGGCACCACGCCCGCCGGATATTTTGTACCCCGCCAGAAGAGTGATTTCAAACCCGCCCCCGGCAGCACGCCCAATGGCGTCCTTCTTGGGCTGGCGTTTGGGCAGATCACGGTTGAAACGCTCTCCAGTCTCGCCAAACACGGCGGGCTGCGCCTTACTCCGTGGCGGCTGATCCTTGTGGAAAGCGCGCGCCAATTGCCGCAAATCGACGATGTGATCAGTGATCCTGCCGACCCGCTTTTGCGCATCATTGCCTGCACCGGCGCGCCGGGCTGTGTGCAGGGTCTGGGTGCCACACGTAGCATCGGGCGCATCCTTGCGCCGCATCTAAGCGAGGCACAAACCCTGCATATCTCGGGCTGTACCAAGGGCTGCGCCCACCCCCGCCCCGCGCCGCTCACGCTGACCGCCAGCGCAAGCGGGTATGATCTGATCAAAGACGGCACAGCGGCGGACATCCCGCAGCAAACCGGCCTGTCCCCATCCGAGTTGAAAGACGCGCTTTAACATGCCCCATAGTTATATCACCGACGGTGCGGAAATTTACCGCCAGTCCTTTGCCACCATCCGTGCAGAGGCCGATCTGGCCCGCTTTAGCCCCGAGGAGGAGATCGTTGCGGTGCGCATGATCCACGCCGCAGGCATGGTCGGGCTTGAGCAGTTCGTCCGGTTCACCGATGGCATGGCGATTGCCGCGCGCGCGGCATTGGAAAACGGCGCGCCGATCCTGTGCGACGCCTACATGGTGTCCGAAGGGATCACCCGAAAACGCCTGCCGCGCGAAAACGAGGTGATCTGCACCCTGCGCGACCCTCGTGTTCCTGACATGGCGAAACAAATGGCAAACACGCGCTCCGCCGCAGCGCTTGAGCTGTGGCGGCCCAATCTGGCGGGCGCTGTCGTGGCCATCGGCAACGCGCCCACCGCGCTGTTCCATCTGCTCAACATGCTCGAAAACCCCGACTGCCCGCGCCCCGCCGCGATCATCGGCTGCCCTGTCGGTTTCATCGGCGCGGCAGAAAGCAAAGACGCGCTGATGGCCGCCCCGCCGGTGCCGTCGATGATCGTCAAAGGACGGCTTGGCGGATCCGCGATCACGGTCGCGGCGATCAACGCCCTTGCCAGCAGGGTGGAGTAAACCCATGGGCAAAGTCATCTGTGCGGGCCTCGGCCCCGGCGATCCGGACCTAATGAGCGTCAAATCCGACCGCATCATTCGCGGCGCAAAACATGTGGCGTTCTTTCGCAAGAAAGGCCGCGCCGGTCAGGCGCGCACCATCGTCAAAGACATGCTGCGCGCCGATGTGATCGAATATCCGATGGAATATCCCGTCACAACCGAACTGCACTTTGGCTCGGACGCATATAAACAACTGATGGTCGATTTCTATGCCGAATGGGCCGACAAGTTGGCCGCGCTGGCGTGTGATCACGAGGTTGTCGTGCTGTGCGAGGGCGATCCGTTTTTCTATGGTTCGTTCATGCACCTGCACACCCGTCTTCAGGGCCGCGCCAAAGTCGAGGTGCTGCCCGCCATCCCCGGCATGGTCGGGTGCTGGAATGCTCTCGATACGCCGTTCACATGGGGCGATGATGTGCTGAGCGTGCTGATGGGAACGCTGCCCGAAGAGGATCTGCTAAGCCACATGCAGCGCGCTGATGCGCTGGTGATCATGAAAACCGGTCGTAACCTGCCGCGCGTGCGCCGTGCGTTGGCGGTGGCAGGACGGCTTGAGGATGCGTGGCTCGTCGAAAAAGGCACCATGCCGGACCAGCGGATTGCACGGCTCACTGATGTTGCGGATGACGACTGCCCCTATTTTGCCATCGTTCTGGTGCACGGACAGGGCCGCCGCCCCGAGGCAGACCCATGAGCGGCTGGATCGCCATTGCGGGCCTTGGACCGGGACGCGAAACGCTTGTTACGCCCGAAGTGCGCGATGTGATCGCACAGGCAACCGACGTGATCGGCTATATTCCTTACGTCAAACGGATCACCCCGCGCGCGGGGCTGACGCTGCACGCCACCGACAACCGAGTCGAGATTGATCGCGCCACCCATGCGCTTGAGCTGGCACAGGGCGGCGCGCGGGTGCTTGTTGTCTCTTCCGGTGATCCGGGTGTGTTCGCGATGGCCTCTGCCGTGTTCGAAGCGCTTGAGGCGCAGCCGCAGTTCGCGGGCGTCGAAATAACGGTTATGCCGGGGATCACCGCGATGCTTGCGGCGGCGGCGGCGGCGGGTGCGCCATTGGGCCACGATTTCTGCGCGATCAACCTCAGCGATAATCTCAAACCATGGCGCCTGATCGAAAACCGCCTGCGCCTCGCTGCGCGCGCCGATTTTGCGATGGCGTTCTATAACCCCCGCTCCAAATCCCGTCCGCACCAGTTTGGCGCGGCGCTTGAGATTCTGCGCGCCGAATGTGGACCCGACCGCCTGATCACATTCGCCCGCAACGTCAGCCACCCTGATCAGACCTTGAAAACGGTCACGTTGGGCGACGCTACGCCCGAGATGGCGGACATGCGCACGGTCGTTCTGGTGGGTAATTCGGCGACGCGCCGCGTCGGGCCATATGTTTATACGCCGCGGTCTGCCGGATGATGCAGCCAGCGCAAAACAGTTTCTGTATCGGGGGCTACGGTGGTTTCCGGCAGATCGGGCCGCGCAATCATGATCATCTCCAGCCCAAGCGCGCGCGCCGCCTCCACCTTGGCCACCGCGCCGCTGCCGCCCGCGTTCTTGGCGACGACATGGGTGATCCGGTGCGCCTGCAACAATGCCACATCCCCCGCCATATCGAAGGGGCCGCGCGCCACCAAATGGCTGACGTCCGGCAGGGGCAATGGCCCCTCGGGCGCGTCCACCAGACGCAACAGGTAGTGATGCTGCGGCTTGGCGGCGAACTGGCCGATGTGCATCTTGCCGATGGCCAGAAAAACCCGCGCCGGGGCATCGGGCAACGCATCACAGGCGGCTTTGATCGTCGCAACGCAGTGCCAGTTGTCGCCCGTCTGTTGCTGCCACGCGGGCCGCTCGAACCGGATCAACGCAACACCACTGTGTGCACAGGCTGTGTACGCATTGTTGCTCATCCGGGCCGCAAACGGATGTGTGGCGTCCACGACATGGGTGATCGCCTCATTCTCAAAGTAGGCGCGCAATCCCGCGACGCCACCGAAACCGCCAATGCGAACCGGAACAGGCTGTGCCAGTGGCGCGCTGGTCCGCCCCGCATACGAGAAAACAGTCTCTATTCCGGCGGATTTCAGGGCGTGGGCCAGACGGCTGGCTTCTGTAGTCCCCCCCAGAAGAAGAACGCGCATGGCGGGTGATCCTTGGCTCAGCATTATCGGTCTTAACGAAGATAACGTGGACGGGATGCCCGCCGCAACCCGTGCGGCCCTTGATGCAGCCGAAGTTGTTTTCGGTGGCCCCCGTCACCTTGAACTGGCCGGTGCAGGTGCGCGCGGGCAGGCGTGGCCGGTGCCGTTTTCCACCGCGCCTGTGCTGGCGCAGCGGGGCCGTCGCGTGGCGGTTCTTGCCTCCGGTGATCCGTTCTGGCACGGGGCGGGCGGCAGTCTGGTGCGCGCTCTTGCGCCGGGCGAATGGCGCGCATTTCCTGCGCCCTCCACCTTCACGCTGGCCGCCTCGGCGCTGGGCTGGCGCATGGAAGAGATCACCTGCCACGGCCTGCACGCCGCGCCGCTGTCGCGTCTGCGCCGCGTGTTGGCCCCGAATGCGCGGCTGATCTGCCTGATGCGTGATGGCACCGCGCCTGCGGAACTCGCGGACTGGCTCACGCAGCAGGGCGCAGGCGCTGCCGAATTGACCGTGATGGAGCGTTTGGGCGGTCCGCATGAACGCCTGCGCAGCCTGCGTGCGGATGCCTATGCGCTTGATGATGTGGCGGCTCCTGTCGCTGTTGCGGTGGCTCTGCCCTCTCAAGTTGGTCTCTCGCGCGCCTCCGGTCTCCCCGACGATGTTTTCGCCCATGACGGGCAGATCACCAAACGCCCGGTGCGCGCGCTGACGCTTTGCGCGCTTGCCCCGCGACCGGGGGAGTTACTGTGGGATATTGGTGCCGGATCAGGCTCTGTTTCGGTCGAATGGTGCCTTGCAGGCGGGCGCGCGGTTGCTTTTGAACAGCGCGCCGACCGGATCGGAAACATCCGCCGGAACATCGCGGATTTCGGTGTGGACCACTTGATGCAGGCGGTTGAGGGAACAGCCGCCGATTTGATCGCAGATCAGGCGTTGCCTGACGCGGTGTTCATCGGTGGCGGGGCAAGGTTGCCCTTGTTAGAGACGCTTTATGCGCTGTTGCCCTCTGGCACGCGCATGGTCGTCAACGGTGTCACGTTAGAGACCGAGGCACTGCTTGCGCAGGCCCACGCGGCCAGGGGGGGCACGCTTATGCGCTTTGATGTGGCCGAGGCGACGCCGCTTGGCCCGATGCGCGGCTGGAACGCTGCGCGCCCTATTGTGCAATGGAGCGTGACCCTATGAGAGTCGTCGGCTTTGGCTTTCGCAGCGGCGCGACACTTGCATCGCTTCAGAACGCGCTGGAACGCGCTTTGAGTGTCGGTGGGGCCGCACCGCTGGACGCGCTGGCGACCGAGAGCGCAAAATCCCGCGCGCCGGTATTTCGCGAACTCGCACAGCTAATGGCGCTCCCCGGTTTGGGCATCAGCACCACGGACATGGGCCAGATGATGACGCCCACGCAATCACAACGGATCATCGACAGGTTCGGCACCGGCAGCCTGTGCGAAGCGGCGGCTCTTGTCGCGGCGGGACCAAAGGCGCAGCTGGTTGCGGTGCGCGTCGTCTCGGGCGATGGTATGGCCACAGCGGCGATTGCCGATACCGGAAAGGTAGAAACATGACAGTACACTTCATCGGCGCAGGTCCGGGGGCGGCGGATTTGATCACGCTGCGCGGGCGCGATCTGATCGCGTCCAGCCCCGTGTGCCTCTACGCGGGATCGCTGGTGCCCGAGGGGATTTTGGATCATTGTCCCGTAGGCGCGCATATCGTGAACACTGCGCGCCTGTCTCTGGACGAAATCATGGAAGAGATCGCCACCGCCGACGCCAGGGGGCAGGACGTGGCGCGCATCCACTCGGGTGATCTGTCGATCTGGTCGGCAATGGGCGAACAGCTGCGCCGCCTGCGCGCGCTTGGCATCGCCTATGATGTGACGCCGGGGGTGCCCAGCTTTGCCGCCGCCGCCGCGACACTGGCGGCGGAACTGACGCTGCCGGGCGTGGTGCAATCGGTTGTGCTGACCCGCACTTCTGGCCGTGCGACCGCGATGCCCGAAGGCGAAACGCTTGCCAATTTTGCGCGCACGGGTGCCACATTGGCAATCCACCTTTCCGTGCATGTGTTGGAGCGTGTGGTTGAGGAGTTAACCCCGCATTACGGCCCCGATTGCCCGGTTGCGGTGGTCTGGCGCGCGTCATGGCCGGACGAACGGGTGGTGCGGGCCACGCTGTCCACCCTGCAAACAGCCATTGGCGAAGAGATGGCGCGCACCGCCCTGATCCTTGTGGGTCATGCCATCGGCGCCGAGGATTTTGGCGAAAGCAGGCTCTATGCAGGCGATTATGACCGCCGCTTTCGCCCTGTAGGCATTGAACCCCGTTTTCCGGAGACCAAATGATACCTCCTGGCCTTATGATTTCAGCCCCTGCCTCTGGCACGGGTAAAACGACACTGATGCTCGGCCTGCTCGCGGCGTTTCGCGCGCGCGGTGTCGCGGTACAACCGTTCAAAAGCGGGCCGGATTACATTGATCCCGCCTTTCACACCGCTGCCTCGGGGCGTGCATCCTACAACATTGACAGCTGGTCGATGGAGGCCGCGCGGATCGAAGGGTTGGTGGGCAATGCGCAGGGTGCCGATCTGGTTCTTGCCGAAGGGTCCATGGGGCTGTTCGATGGCGTGGCGATTCCCGGCGCGTCGGGCAACGGCGCAAGTGCCGATATTGCCGCGCACATGGGCTGGCCTGTGGTACTGGTGCTGGATGTGTCGGGCGCTGCGCAATCCGTTGCCGCGACGGCGCTGGGTTTCAAGATGATGCGCCCCGATGTGACGTTGGCCGGTGTCGTGCTTAATCGCGTCGCCTCCCCGCGTCACGAGGCGCTTGTACGGGTCGGGATGGAGCAGGCAGGCGTGCGCGTTCTGGGTGTGTTGCCGCGCCGCACGGAAATGGAACTGCCAGAGCGGCATCTGGGGTTGGTGCAGGCCGGTGAGCAGGAAAATCTTGATGCGATCCTTGCGGATGCAGGTGCCTTCGTGGCCGAACATGTGGACCTCGACGCGCTGCGCGCTGCGGCCTCAGGCACGCTTCAAAATGCGCCGCCGCCCGCAAAAATAACCCCTCCCGGCCAACGCATCGCATTGGCGCAGGACAACGCGTTCGCCTTTGTTTACCCGCATCTGTTGGCAGGATGGCGCGCGGCAGGGGCCGAGATTTTACCGTTCTCCCCGCTGCGCAATGAAGCCCCTGACGATGGTGCCGATATCTGCTGGATTCCGGGTGGATACCCCGAGCTTCACGCAGGGACGCTTGCCGCCGCCGACATCTTTCGCGACGGATTGCGTCGGTTCGCAGAAACCCGCGCGGTGCATGGGGAGTGCGGCGGGTATATGGCGCTGGGCGCGGGGCTGGTGGACAAGGAGGGCACACGCCACCGGATGGCCGGGCTTTTGGGGTTGGAGACGTCTTTTGCCAAGCGCAAGTTCCATCTTGGGTATCGCCGTGCAACGCTGAATGCCGCGATTCCGGGCGCGGCGCCGGGCGCACAGCTGCGCGGGCACGAATTCCACTACGCCACCATTCTGGAAGAACCGGACAGCCCGCTGGCGCGGATCACCGACAGCAATGGCCTGACCGTTCCCGAAACCGGCACGTTCCGCCGGTTCGAAGGCGGCGGGCAAGTGTCGGGCACGTTCTTCCACCTGATCGCTGAGGGCGCATGAACGGGTTTGTCTCTTTTGTGTCCTCCGGTCCGGGGGATCCCGAATTGCTGACTGTGAAGGCGGTCAAACGGCTGGAAACGGCGGATGTCGTGTTGTTTGACGATCTGTCATCCGGCCCGATCCTCAGCCTTGCCCGCGCGGATGCGGATCTGATCGGAGTTGGTAAACGCGCGGGTCGCCCTTCGCCCAAGCAGGATCATGTCAGTCGCGTTCTGGTGGAATATGCGCAGGCGGATCTAAAGGTGGTGCGCCTGAAATCCGGCGACTGCGGCATGTTTGGCCGGCTGGAGGAAGAGATCACCGCCCTGCGCGCCGCTGCCGTCCCGTTCGAGATTGTTCCCGGCGTCACAAGTGCCTCTGCCGCTGCGGCGACGGCTGGCATCCCGCTCACCCGGCGGCTGACTGCGCGGCGGGTGCAATTCATTACCGGCGCGGATGTGACCGGCGATCTACCGCCGGACGTCAATATGGCAGCACTTGCCGATCCTTTGGCAACCACCGTTGTTTACATGGGCAAACGAACGTTTCCCGGCCTCGCGCAGCGCCTGATCGAACATGGCTTGCCTGCCAGCACACCGGCGCTTTTGGCCGAAGCTGTCTCTACCCCCGCCGAGCGGCTGGAACGGTTTACCATCGAAACACTGGCCAGACATCTGGAAGACGTGAAAACCAGCACGCCCGCGCTGATCTTCTATGGCCCGCTTGCGGATTTCGACGCATGAAGGTGACTGTTTGCACCTCCTGTTCGCTGGGGCGCGCCGGGTTTCTTGATACCGTGCGCGCCGCCATGCCCGAAGCAACGGTGCAGGGCGTTGCGTGCATGTCGGGTTGCCGCAACGATCAGACAATTGCGTTTCGGGCGCAGGGCAAGGTCGCCTATCTTTTTGGCAATATCACCGGCGATGATCTGGGCGAGTTGCAGACTTTTGCTCGCCTCTACGGCGCGTCGCCCGATGGCACGTTTCCCGATGCGCGCGTGCTGGGCGGTTTGCGGCACAAAGCGCTGGCAAGGATTCCCTCATGAGCTTGCACCTGACCTTGATCGGTATCGGCACGGGCAATCCCGAACACCTGACGCTGCAAGCGATCCGCGCGATGAAT
This sequence comes from uncultured Sulfitobacter sp., assembly GCA_947502265.1. Lineage (GTDB taxonomy): Bacteria > Pseudomonadota > Alphaproteobacteria > Rhodobacterales > Rhodobacteraceae > Sulfitobacter. Next base: position 165,269 of record CANMZB010000003.1, on the reverse strand, counting down.
GCGCAGGATTTGATCCTGATCCCTAACAAGGGCGCGGGCAAGGATGATCTGGCGCAGTTGCGCCGCAATATTTGTGCCGACGTGGTGACGAACAAGACGACCCGCATTGTCGAATTCGACCTGCCGGTGCGCAACGAGACGACACCTGACTACCGACAGCGCGTGGATGACTGGCACGATGCCATTGCCGCAGTCTGGCAGGCGACGATCCTGTCGCATAGCGGGGCGCGCAAGGTGGCGCTACTGGTTTGGGGGGATCCGTCGCTGTATGACAGCACGCTGCGCATTGCCGCGCGGCTGGATCCGCAGCCGGCGATCCATGTCATTCCCGGCATAACCTCGCTTCAGGCGCTGACGGCGGCCCATGCGACCGTCCTGAACGAGATAGGCGCGCCGTTTATCGTAACCACCGGCAGGCGGTTGCGCGACGAGGGCTGGCCCGCAGGGGTGGATACGATTGCCGTGATGCTTGACGGAGGTTGCGCCTTTCAGACGCTGGAGCCGAAGGGCATTCACATCTGGTGGGGCGCGTATGTCGGGATGCAAGAGCAGATCATCGAGGAAGGGCCGTTGGCCGAAGTGTCAGACCGCATCATCGCGCGCCGCGCACAGGCGCGGGCCGATCACGGCTGGATTATGGACATCTACCTGCTGCGGCGTGATTAGCGCGCCTTGCGTGACCGGTCCAAATCACCCGAAAAAATGTTGAAATCAATCGGGATCGACCGGCCCGCGCAGGGATTTAATCTCGCCGCGCACCTTCTTTGCTTTCAGGCGCCGCTTTTTCGAGCCTAACGTGGGCCGCGTCGCGATCCGCCGTTTGGGAGGGGTCAACGCCGCAGTAATCAAATCTTTCAACCGGTCACGAATGATCTCGCGGTTGCGCGCCTGACTGCGCGTTTCGTCACATTGCAGGATCAACGCGCCGTCATTTGTCCAACGCCGTCCTGCCAGCCGTTTGAGCCGCGTCTTGACCGGGGGTGGCAGGGACGGAGAGGAGGCAGCCTCAAACCGCAACTCGACCGCAGAAGACACCTTGTTTACGTTCTGCCCGCCGGGACCGGAGGCGCGCATGAAGCTTTCGGTAAGCTCCCAATCTTGAATGATGATATCGTCGTTGATGTGTAGCATGGCCGAAATCATAGCGCGGAACCCCGCGAGGTGAAGGGGCGTTGGCCGCAAACCTTGCAATTGAGAACACTCATGTCGATCTGGGGATGAAATTTGACCGCAATGAAGGGGCTGTCGCACCGTGAGTGCAAGAGTCGAAAAGGGCCGCCCTTTGGAAAGAGCGGCCCAATCGAAATGTATAGGAGGCGGGATCGGTTAGATCACCTGATCCGCCCTAGATTTCAGATTGCCGGGGGCTGCCCTAGCAAACGATCCCCAAAGCTGTTCCGACACCTCTCTCCAGTACCGTTCTTGACACTAGATCACCTCCTTTGCATTTGTTGAACTCACGAGGAAGGTTGCACAAGTTTTCCGGTTCGCCAAGCTCTTTCTTGGACGAGCTATCGCGCGTGCTACAAACGGCCTGTTCAGCGGGCAGTTAACCGCGCGGTAATCATGCGAAAGGGGATTAGCGCAATCAGCGCGAGCGAGATCTTTACCGCCCAGTCGGCCACCGCCAGAGACACCCACAAAGGTGCCACCGGACCGACGCCCAGAAGCGGAAGCGCTTCGGCTGCCCAGCTCACATCTGTGGCGGGGTGAATGAACGAAAAGGCCCCCGAAAAGGCGATGGAAAAGAATATGATAGTGTCAACAGAACCGCCCACGAGGGTAGACACCAGCGGCGCGCGCCACCATGCGCCGCGGCGCAGGGCGGCAAAGATGCTCACATCCAGCAATTGTGCGCTCAGGAACGCGAGGCCGGAGCCAATGGCGATGCGCAAGGTCACCAGCGGGCCGAATTCGCCCATGATCTGCGTTCCGATCAGCGAGCAAATAATGCCCGCGATGAATCCGGCCAGCACAACACGGCGCGCCGCCGCAGTGCCATAAACGCGGTTCATCACATCTGTCACGAGGAAAGCGAAAGGATAGGTGAACGCGCCCCACGTCAGCCAGTTTCCATAGAGAAACTGAACAAGGATATTGGAGGCCACAACGATGAGAGCCATGGAAAGGATGCCGGGAAGATGTGTGCGTGTCATAATAAAACCGTTTTTTGCAAGGGTGCGGCGACTTGGCCTGCGGGCATCGCAGACACGGGTGCTTTAGGAGGCTTTAAACGCCCCTGCAAGCTATTCATCGACCAGATATTCCACGATTTGCGTCTTCTGGATGCGCAGAAAATTATCATCCGAGATTACTGTGACATGAAGATTGCCTGCGTCATCGGTCCAGACGCCAAGCCCCTCAAGGTTGTCGAATTGCGCAGGGCGTGATGTCATCAGGGTATATTCGCGCGGGGCTTCGGGCGAGAGATCGAAAAGCCGGATGCGGCTGCGAAAGCCCAAAAGCGTTGCGGCCCGCTCCAACAGCCACAAACGCCCCTTTGGATCAAAGTCTGCACCAACCGGCACGAACGGGCCGCGTTGCGGGATTTTGGCCGCTACCTGCCAATTACCGGACCGCAGCGCATAAAGCAGAAAAGGCGCGCCCCGCGCGGGAGCCTGCTCGGCAACGGCGTAAAGCATGCCCTGTGCGTTGATGGAAAGCGCCTCAACCCCGGCGTTGGAGCCGACATCACGGGTAAAGGGCAGGTCAATCCGCCCGCTGATCTCTCCGGTGTCAGGGTCGATCCGCATGATCCGGTGACAGTGTTCGAACGAGGCATAAACGCTGCCATCGGCGGCAATCGCCAACCCCTCCGCATCCTTTTGCTGTTTGATCAGGGGGCGGCCAGCCGGATCACGCAAGGGCGCGTCGCGGGTGACTGTGATCCCTTTCAGGTGTCCGTTCTGCCGCTGCATTTGCGCGCGCATCACATGCCCGCGGTCGCTGAGAGCGATCATCCGTGTGCCACCGTCGGTCACCTCAATCGCGGACCAGCCGCCAAACCACGGCGCCACGCTTTGCAACGTGATGCTTCCCGTCAAACGCAACACAGGCTCTGCCCATGCGGTGCCACCGCACAGGATCAGGGCAAACGCCGCGCTTAGCCGGATTAATCGGCGTCGAGAACGGATTTGCATTGGGCCGGAAGATCCGCCAGCAGCAGTTCGCGGCGCGGCTTGGAAGGCGTTTTCTTCGCTCCCGGTTTTGGCTTTGGCGGGTTCAGGATATTTGCCTGCCACTGTCGCGCATCCGCGCATCCGTCTCCTGCGGGCGGTGGCGATTGATTGGTGCAGCCGCGCGTGCCTGCGGGGCAGTTGAGCCGCACATGAAAGTGATAGTGATGCCCGTACCATGGCCGGATCTTGCGCAGATAGCTTTTGTCGCCGCGTTCGTCATCGCACATCTGCACCTTGGCACCGGGGAACACGAAAATGCGCGCCACGCGGGGATCTTTGGCGGCGGCTTTGAGGATCTCGTGATGCGCGCGGGTCCAGCTATTGTTGACATAAGCGCCTTTGGCCCGGCGCATGGAGATTGACGAAATTCCCTCTCGCTGTTTCGCGCTCAGGCTCAGCGATGTGGGCGGCAGCATCCAGATATCGGCGTCCAGACCAATCTGGTGCGATCTGTGTCCGGTCAGCATCGGGCCACCGCGCGGCTGGCTCATGTCGCCAACGTACAACCCGTTCCAACCGGGTTGTTGGGCGGCAAACTGGCTCAGCTTTTTGACCATGTCTATGGTTTCGGGGTGTGCCCAGTTGCGGTTGCGCGACAGGCGCATGGCTTGCCATGTCGGGCCGCTTTCGGGAAGTTGCGCACCACCGGCAAGGCACCCTTTGGCGTAGCTGCCGAACGGGGCAGGCGACAGAGGGGCAGGCCCGCCCTTGGCACCAAACAGCTTTTTGGCCTGAACGTTGCTTAACGCGCCGCCGGATGATCCGATGGTCGGCAATTGCACCGGTTTCTCGCGCGCGCCGCTGATGTCGCGCGATCCTCCGCAGCTTGCCAGAAGCGCGGCAAGCGCCGTGGCGATAAGAAGTCGTTTCACATTCATGATCTGAAATCTCCGGTTGGCTTGACCCATGCTAACAGGACAAGACCGATGATGAACAGCCCTACCAGCGGCGTAACACCCAATTGCTGGCTGCCGGTGACCTGCGACGTGAACGCGATCAACGCAGGTGCCAGAAACGAGGTTGCCTTGCCCGACAGCGCATAAAGGCCGAAGGCTTCGGTCATCCGCGCAGGGTTGGCTTGTCTTGTCAGCATGTTGCGCGATGAGGCCTGCAATGCGCCGCCCGCCGCGCCGATCACCGCACCGGCAAAGAAAAACAGGATGTCCGGCAGGTTTGATCCGTCGGCAAGGGCAATGCCAAAAATCGAATCCGTATTGATCGACACGATCAGGATGGCGATCAGCAGCAGCGCCACGTTGCAAAATATGATCACCGGCATCGGCCCCACGCGCCGGTCAACGCGCCCCGATATCCAGCAGAACACCGCCCCCGAAATGGCAGCGATAATGCCAAAAATACCCACCTGCGTGATGGACCAGTTCAGCACCCCGGTCGCATATACTCCGCCGAACGTATACATCCCGTTAAGCGCATCGCGGTAAAACATCGACGAGCCGAGATAAGCCATCAGCGAGGGATGTTGTGGCAGGCTTTTGAGGGTGACAATAAGGTCGGACATGCTGCGGCGGAAGGCGATGCGATCAACGCCCGGTTTCGGCGTGTCGCGCGCCGTGAGAAAGAACGGAATCATGAACACTGCAAACCATACGGCCACCAACGGCCCGACAATCCGTGTGTCCGCTTTGGTTGCGGGATCAAGCCCGAAGAGTGGCGACAAACCCACCATCGTCTTGCCGCTGCCGGTGGCCTGAAACAATGCGAGCATCAGGACAAGCGCAAGCACCCCGCCGACATAGCCAAAGGCCCAGCCGGAACCGGAAATGCGGCCCAGCTCTGCGGGATCGGCGTCAAGCTCGGGCAGGTAGGAGTTGGTGAATATCGTCGCAAACTCCATTCCGATCAGGCCGATGCCAAAGAAAAACAGCGCCCATATCACCGAAAAATCCGACGGAGCGGTCCACCACAACGCAAAAGACCCCACGAAATAGCAGATCGAGAAAAGCCAGATCCACGGCAGCTTGCGCCCCGAATTATCAGCGATGGCACCCAGAACCGGTGCCGAGACCGCGATCAGACCACCCGCAATCGCCAGACCCCAGCCCCAATAGGCCTGCGCCTGCGCTTTTGCCGCCGCCTCGGCCATGCCGCCGTCCATCAATACGGATGACATCGTTTGCGCGAAATAGGGTCCGAAAATAAAGGTGAGCAGCAAGGTGTTGAAGGGTTGGCTGGCCCAGTCAAAGAAATACCAGCCCCAGATGCGTTTGCGCGGCGTTACTGCGGCCATGGTGTCACTCCCCGTTTTGCGCAACATAAACCAGCCTGTGCAGGGCTGCACAAGAAAAGCTTTGCCCAAAGCCTACGCGGCTGGTGAAAATCAACGTGGTCTTGTTTCTTTAACCTCTTGCGCTTAACTGCTGTTAAGACACAGCGAAAAGGTTCCGCCAATGACATCTTTATTCCAGATACTCATGCTTTTGCTGAACATCGTTTGGTTCTTTATCATCGCGCATGTGGTCATGTCATGGCTGATCAATTTTCAGGTGCTGAACCTGCGCCAGCCGTTGGTGGCGCAAATCTGGTACGGGATTAACCGTTTGCTTGAGCCGCTGTATGCGCCGATCCGCCGGATTCTGCCCAACATGGGCGGCATTGACCTGGCCCCGCTGGTGGTGCTGGTCGCGGTTGCAGTGCTGCGCATCGTTCTGGTCAACAATGCGGCGCTTTTCTTCTGATCCATCGCGGCTATTTGTCTTTGTCTGCGGGGTGAAGGCTTGTCCCCGTCTGCGGGATGTGGGACTCCTCGGCAATCCCGATGATCCCAGTTAGGTTCCCCTATGTCCGGCGCTGCCCCGTTGCTAAAAGATGTCTTTGGCTTTGACGGCTTCCGCCCCGGCCAGGAAGAGATCGTCGCGGCGGTGACAGCGGGCGAGAACGTGTTGGCAATCATGCCCACGGGCGGCGGAAAATCCTTGTGTTTCCAACTTCCTGCGCTGATGCGCGACGGGGTCACTGTGGTGATTTCGCCGCTGATCGCCCTGATGCGCGATCAGGTGCGCGCGTTGCAAGAGGCGGGCGTGGCGGCGGGCGCGCTGACCTCGGGCAACACACCCGAAGAAACCGAAGCGGTGTGGGAGGGGCTTGAGGCCGGAACGCTCAAGCTTCTCTACATGGCGCCGGAGCGACTGGCGGCGGGATCGGTGATGGGAATGCTGCGCCGCGTTGGCGTGCGGCTGATCGCCGTGGACGAGGCGCATTGCGTCAGCCAATGGGGCCATGATTTCCGCCCCGATTATCTGCGCATCGGGGAATTGCGCCGCGCGCTGAATGTGCCGCTGGCCGCCTTTACCGCCACGGCGGACGCCGAAACACAGATCGAAATTGTGCAAAAGCTGTTCGACGGGGAGCCACCGCGCGCCTTTTTGCGCGGCTTTGACAGGCCCAATATCCATCTTGCCTTTGCGACCAAGAATTCACCGCGCAACCAGATCCTGAACTTTGCCGCGGCGCGCAAGGGGCAGTCCGGTATTGTTTATTGCGGCACGCGGGCCAAAACCGAAGGCATCGCGCGAGCGCTGAACGACGCGGGGCAGACCGCGATCCACTATCACGGCGGGATGGAGGCCGAAGACCGTCGCATCGCCGAGCGCCGTTTCCAGCAGGAAGACGGGTTGATCGTCGTCGCTACCGTCGCTTTTGGCATGGGGATCGACAAACCCGACATCCGCTGGGTCGCGCATGCCGATCTGCCCAAAAGCATCGAGGCTTATTATCAGGAAATCGGTCGCGCGGGGCGTGACGGTGCACCTGCTGAAACGCTGACGCTTTATGGCCCCGAAGACATCCGCCTGCGCCGCAACCAGATCGACGAAGGGCTTGCGCCGCCCGAACGCCGCGCTGCCGATCACGGGCGGCTGAATGCGTTGCTGGGGCTGGCCGAGGCGCTGGAGTGTCGTCGCCAGAACCTTCTGGGTTATTTCGGTGAAACAGAGATATCTTGCGGGCGTTGCGATCTGTGTGACAGCCCCGCAGACACCTTTGATGGCACAACGGCGGTGCGCAAGGCGCTGTCTGCGATGTTGCGCACCGACGAACGGTTTGGGGCGGGCCATCTGATCGACATTCTGTTGGGCAACGAGACGGACAAGGTCAAACAGCGCGGGCATCAATCCCTGCCGACCTACGGCGTGGGGCAGGAATATTCCCAAGGCGAATGGCAGGCGGTGTTCCGGCAGATGATGGGGCATGATCTGGTCCGTCCCGATCCCGAGCGTCACGGCGCATTGCGGATGACCGACGCGGCGCTGCCGATCCTGCGCGGCGAGGCGCAAATCACCCTGCGCCGCGACAGCATCAAAGCCGCCGCCAATAACCGCCGTCCGGCGGTCAAAGCGATGGTAAACGAGGAAGACGCGCCGCTTTTAAGCGCGCTCAAGGCCAAGCGGCGCGGGTTGGCCGAAGCGGCAAAAGCACCCGCCTATATTATCTTTACCGACAAAACCCTGATCGAGATGGCCGAAACACGCCCCACCGATCTGGATGCGATGGCGCGGATCAGTGGCATCGGCGCGAAAAAGCTTGAGAGTTACGGGCGCGCGTTTCTTGAGGTGATTAACGGCGAGGCCGAAATGATGCATCCGCAGCGTCGCAAACTGGCTGGCCGTGATGCTGGATCGGTTTATGACCGGCTGCTCGAAGTGCAGGCCGAACTGGCGCGCGGTGAAATGGGGACCGACAAGCCGCTGAGCTGTTCGGCGTCTTTGCTGGCCAAGGTGGCGCAACTGCACAAGGCCGATGGTGCCGCGCTTGAACGCATTCTGGGAGAGCGGCGGGCGGAACGTTTCGGTGCCGCGTTTCTGGATGTGCTGCGGGCCGGGGATTAGATGATGACGCGTAGCGCAGAAAAGGACTTCTCATGATTGTTGTGATTTCACCCGCCAAAAAGCTTGATTGGACGGAGCGCGATGTTGCGATGACGACCCCCGATTTTCAACAGAACGCAGCAGATCTGGTGAAAACCGCACGCGATCTGACAGTGAGCGATATCAAATCGCTGATGAAGCTCAGCGACGATCTGGCCAAGCTGAACCGCGACCGCTTTGCCGCGTTTGAAGAGGCGCCTGCACCGGATGTAACCCGTCCTGCGGCCTTTGCTTTTGCCGGTGACACCTATCAGGGGCTTGAGGCCGCGAGCCTTGATGCGGACGAATTGGCCTTTGCGCAGGATCATTTGCGCATTCTGTCGGGGTTGTACGGCGTTCTACGCCCGCTCGACGCAATCCAGCCCTACCGGCTGGAGATGGGCAGCCGCCTGAAAACCCAACGCGGCAAAAACCTGTATGACTATTGGGGCAGCGATCTGTCCAACGCGTTGAATGCGCAGGGTGCTGCAACAGCCAGCGACGTTCTGGTAAATTGTGCCAGTCAGGAATATTTTGGCGCGGTCGATCGGGATGCGCTGAAGCTGCGGGTGATCACGCCGCAGTTTATGGAAGACAAAAACGACGGCAAAGGCCCGCGCATCATCAGCTTTTATGCCAAGAAAGCGCGCGGCGCGATGGCGCGTTTCATTGTGCAGAAGCGGATCACCAGCGTCGATGCTTTGCTGGATTTCGATACCGGCGGGTATGCGCATGTGCCAGAGTTGTCAAAACCCGATGCGCCGGTATTCCTGCGGCCCTATCCGGCGTGCTGAACCGGCGTTTCCTGCACGGGTAATGTACCTTCGGGCTGCGCCTTGAAAATGCGCGCCTCGATCTCCGCCCGTCTGAGCGGCTTGGTCAGGTAGTGGTCCAGCCCTGCCTCCAGAATGGATTTATCATCATCGGGCATGGCATGGGCGGTCATGGCGATGACGGGCACATGTTTGCCGCTGTGCGCTTCGATCTGTCGGATGTGGGTCGTCGCCTGCTTGCCGTCCATGCGCGGCATTGAAATGTCCATGAACACAATATCCGGCTTGAAGCTCTGGTACATCTCAACAGCCTCTTCGCCGTTCGTGGCAAATTCGAGCGCGATGTTAAGCGTTTTCACCATCTTGCGAAAGACCAGTCGGTTCGTGCGATTGTCTTCTGCGGCCAGCACACGCATCTGGCGCAATTCCGGTGACGATGGCGACGCGCGATCAACCTGCCCGGCGATGGCTTGCAGCGCCTTGATCAACGTATGGCGCGGAACCGGCTTTTGCAGCATCGCCGAGAACTGTCCGGATCGGGGGGCGTCCTTCATGCCGATCAGGTTGGCGCTGAGCAGGATAACCGGCACGTCGCTGCCACGGTCGCGCAGTGCCTGTATCAAAGCGAGCGCATCCAGCCGCGGAGGTTTGTGATCCATCAAAATGGCGTCCACGCGCCCCTCCAGCCCTTCCAGCGCCGAGGCATTATCGGGGACGCCAAATGCCTCGATCTGCAATTGCTTAAGCTGGTGCTCAAGAATGCTGCGGTTGGCCGAAATATCGTCGGCAATCATCACCCGACCAAGCTGTGGCGGTATGTGGGGATGATCCATCTCGAAGGTGCCGTGGATGTCCAGAACAACCCGGAGGCCAAAGCAGGAGCCTTCGCCTTCAATCGAAGTGACACAGATTTCACCGTTCATCAGTTGAACAAGCCGCTTGGTGATCGCCAGCCCAAGGCCGGTGCCGTCAAACTGGCGGTTACGTTCGTTTTCGACCTGATTGAAATCCCCGAAGATGTGATCGGTCATATGTGCGGGGATACCGATGCCGGTGTCTTCGACGGCGATATGCACCTGAACCGTGCCCCGTTTTATATCTGTCACACCGGTGATCCGGACCAATACATGCCCCTCGCTGGTGAATTTTACGGCGTTGCCGATAAGGTTGGTCAGCACCTGCCGGATCCGGCCCGCGTCCCCGATCAATTCGGTGGGCAGGAACAGGTCGTAGTCCAGCAACAGCTCAAGCCCCTTATCACGCGCCATCGGTTGCAACAGCATGATGACCTCCTGACAGGCCCGCTCCAGATCGAAAGGATCGCTGTGCAGTTCCAGACGGTCTGCTTCGATCTTGGAATAATCCAGCACATCATTGATAATGACCAGCAGCGCCTCGCCGGAGTTCTTGATCGTCTGCGCATAAAGGCGCTGTTCCTCGCTCAACACGGTATCGCCCAACAGGTCTGCCATGCCGATCACCCCGTTCATGGGGGTTCGGATTTCATGGCTCATATTCGCCAAAAAGGCCGATTTTGCACGGTTGGCTGCTTCGGCCTGCTTGCGCGCGGCGTCCAGTTCGCGCTCGTAATGCACCGTTGCGGTGATATCGAGGCCAAGCGACACCATGTCCCCGCCCGGACCGCGCTGATCGACCAGCTTGACGTACATGCCGTTCCACAGGCGGATGATTTCGGAGGGGGGATGGCTTTGCTGAAAGCGGATCTGCATTTCCTGACGCCATTCGGTCGGGTTGATTCCGTCCAGATTGACGATGCCCTCGTCGGTCATGGCCTGAAGGATCGTCACATAGTTGACCCCCGGTTTGATCACCTCAAGACCTTCGAAAATCGCCATATAGGCCGCGTTGGCCATGATCAGATGATTGTCCGAATCAAAGAAGGCAAAGCCGTCCTTGATGGTTTCGATCGAATGCCACAGCCGCCGTTCAACCAGCGCGATCTTCTCCTGCGCGGCACTCAGATCGGATTTCACCCTCTTGTTCTCGCCGCGAATCGATTCGACCAGCGCACGGGTATCCACGATCTCGTCATTAAGTTGACGGGCATTGCGTCCCAGCTTGCGGTTGGCGGCGAAAAGCTCTGCTTTCTTGAGTTCCAGCATCCTTTCGGCCGCCAAACGGCCCCGTCGTTCTTCGGTGAGTTTTTGCTGTAGGCTCATCAAGCCCCCGTGCTGCGCGCTGTTAAGCCCTCTTTTTGCGCGCTCATGGTAAAGATGCCCTTAAGTGCAACATGCTTGCCCGCAGAATACCGGCCATGCGACACAGGTCATAATCGTGATAGGAGATTCTGGTATGCGGTGTCTAAATCTGGTTCTTGGTGCCCTGCTTTGGCTTGCGACGATGGGCGTCACCGCGTCTGCGCAACAGGCGTTGCCCGAACACCGCTATATCTACAGCGCGGATACGGATTTTTACGGGGCCGATCTGGGTCCGCTGTTCGATACCACGCGGGACGCGTGCATGCGCGCCTGCTCTGCCCGAAATGCCTGCATTGCGTTTACATTCAACACCCGTTCAAACGCCTGTTTCCCGAAATCCGCCGTTTCCGAAACCCAAGCCTACGAAGGCGCCATTTCCGCGCGCAAGGTGACCACACCAGCGGACGACCAGGCCCTGGGCGCAACGCGGGCCGCCGATCTGGCCTTTCTGCGGGATGATGATTTTGCGGCGGCGCGCGCGTTGGTTGCCACCACGGCAGCGCGGTATCCGGCGGGTACGCTTGCGCTTGAGGATGCGCTGTCCGCGATGGACACCGCCCTGCGCCGCGCAGACCGGACTGCCGCCGCGCGCTGGGCAGGCAACGCTGTTTCTCTTGCCGATACGGGTGATCTGTGGGGGCGTCTGGCGTGGCTCGGCCTGCGGCCGGACGACAATACACAGCGGGCTTTGCGCGAAAGGCTGCGCCGCGATGCGGTACCGGCGGCGATCAACGCCTATCTGCGCGCGCACAACACAGCGGCGCAGGTGAACGCGCTTGATCTGATGGCCCGCGCATTGGAAGCCAACGGGCGCGGGCGCGACATGATCGCGCCATTGCGCCTTGCCAACGTGCTTGAGCCGCGCACAGAGCTGCAAGAGGCGTTGGACACAGCCGTGGGGAAATACGGCTTTCGCATCACCGATACCCGCGTGGACAACGACACGGCGCGCCCGCGCATCTGCGCCGAATTCTCGGAAACGCTGGCGCAGGCGGGGGTGGATTACGATCCCTTTGTGCGGTTGGAGGATTCCACGTTGGTGGTTGATGCGTCAGGCCAACAGATTTGTGTCGATGGTGTGCGCCACGGCGCGCGTTATGCGCTGACCTTGCGCAAGGGGTTGCCCGCCGCCAGCGGGGAGACCCTGCACAAGGATGTGACCCTGTCGCTGTATGTCCGCGACCGCGCGCCTTCCGTGCGCTTTGCGGGGCGTGCCTATGTATTGCCGCGCAGCGCCGATGCCGCGCTGCCGGTAGAGACAGTGAACGCCGACGAGGTGCAGTTGACGCTGCGCCGGATCAGTGATCGCAACCTGCTGCGCGCGATGCAAGACAGCTATTTCGGCAAGCCGCTTAACAAATACGAAGAGGACGCTTTCGCCGATACCATTGCGCAGGAAATCTGGACCGGCACCGGACAGGTTGCCAATACACTCAACACCGCGATGACCACGCGCCTGCCGCTGGGCGAGGCTTTGCGCGGGCAAACGCCGGGTATTTACGCGCTCGGCGCGTCGATCAAAGGGCAGGACCCCTATGACAATCCGGCGGCGACCCAATGGTTTATCCTGACGGATCTGGGGCTTTCCACGATGTCCGGCGTTGACGGGCTGCATGTGGCTGTGCGCGGCCTTGGCGATGCGGCAGCGCGCGCCGGTGTGACGCTGACACTGATCTCGCGCGCCAACGCTGTGCTGGGCGAAACCGTGACGGACGCCGAGGGCTTTGCCCGCTTTGCCGCCGGTCTGACCCGTGGCGAAGGCTCAAGCGCGCCTGCTTTGCTGATGGCGCGTGCGGGGGATGACGATGCGGCGTTTCTGTCGCTTACCGATCCGGCGTTTGATCTGTCGGATCGCGGTGTCGAAGGCCATCCGCCCAGCCCGCCAATTGATACCTTCCTGAGCACCGATCGCGGTGCCTACCGCGCGGGAGAGACCGTTTATGCGACCGTTCTGACCCGTGATCCGCAAGGCCGCGCCCTGAACGGTTTGCCGTTGGTGGCGGTGCTCAAACGCCCTGACGGCGTGGAATACAGCCGCACTCTGAGCCAGAATAGCGCCGCAGGCGGCCATGTCTTTGCCCTTCCCGTCGGGGATCAAGCGCCGCGCGGCGCGTGGCGGCTGGATGTTCTGGCCGATCCTGCGGATGGCCCGCTTGCCTCTCAAACCGTTCTGGTCGAGGATTTTCTGCCCGACCGGATCGCGTTTGACGTGTCATTGCCCGATGCACCACTGCGGATTGGCGACACGCCGCCGCTGTCGGTGAATGCGCGCTATCTGTTTGGTGCCGCGGGTGCCGGTCTGACCATTGAAGGCGAAGCGCGCTTGCGCATGACCCGGACGCTTAACGCTTTTCCCGGCTACCGCTTCGGGCGCTTTGACGCACAGTTCTCGCCGCGCACGACCTACCTCGCGCCGGCCCGCACCGATGCAAACGGGGAGGCCATGCTTGCGCTTGAACTGCCCACGCTGGATGAAACGCCAAGCCAGCCGCTTGAGGCGGCGCTGAGTGTGCGGGTGTCCGAAGGGTCTGGGCGTCCGGTGGAGCGTCGTTTGGAAAAGACGCTTGCTCCTGATGGCGCTTTGATCGGGATCAAACCGGGGTTTGACGAAACGCTGGGCGAAGGGGCGGATGCGCATTTTGATCTAATCGCGACCGAGGGCGAAATGCCCGTTAGCTGGACGTTCAACAAGATCGAGACGCGCTATCAGTGGTATCAGAACTATGGCAACTGGGAGTGGGAGCCTGTCACCCGCCGCATTCGCGTCTCTTCGGGGGAGCTGACGCTGAGCACGACGCCCGCATCGTTCACTTTGCCAACAGATTGGGGCCGCTACGAATTGGTGGTCGCGCAGCAAGGCGCGCCGTTCGCCAGCAGTTCCGTTGACTTTTCCTCGGGCTGGTACGGCGGTGATGATGCCTCTGCCACGCCGGATTTTCTGTCTGTCTCGCTTGACCGCGATACCTACGATACGGGCGACACGGCACAGTTGCGCATTGTGGCACCCGATGACGGTGTGGCGCTTGTTTCTGTCCTGTCGAACCGGGTGATTTCGCGTCAAACTGTGGCGGTTCAAAAGGGCGAGAACGCGATCGCCCTGCCGGTGACTGCCGACTGGGGTAGCAGCGCCTATGTGACGGCGTCGGTGATCCGCCCTATGAATGTGGGCAAAGGGCTGAACCCCGCGCGCAGCCTCGGGCTGGCGCACGCCGCCATCCGCCCCGCTGAAAAACAGCTTACAGTTACGCTGGATGCGCCTGAAACGGTGGACGGGCAGAAAGGCACCTTGCGCGTGCCGCTCAGCGTCAGCGGCGTGGCGGCGGGCGAGACCGCCTATGTCACGCTGGCCGCTGTCGATGTGGGTATTCTCAACCTCACCGGATTCGAGGCACCGGACCCGACGGACCACTACTTTGGCCAGCGGCGTCTGGGTGTCGGGTTGCGCGATGTTTATGGCCGTTTGATCGACGGGTTGAATGGCGCGATGGGCAGCGTGCGTTCGGGCGGGGATGCGGCGGCCAATGCGCAGTTGCAATCGCCCCCGCCCACCGAAGAACTGATGGCATTTTTCAGCGGGCCGGTCACCGTTGGCGCGGATGGTCGCGCGGTGATCGAGGTGACGCGCCCGGCGTTCAACGGCACGATCCGCCTGATGGCTGTGGCGTGGTCGGATACCGCTGTGGGCAATGCCGTACAGGATGTGCTGGCGCGCGATCCGGTGGTCATCACCGCCAGTGCCCCGCGCCTTCTGGCCATGGAGGACGAAAGCCGCCTGCTGCTGGAACTGGTCCACACCACGGGGCAAGCCGGTGAAATGACGCTACAGGTGTTTGCCGATGCGGGCCTTGCCATGGGCGCGGTGCCAACGTCTGTGAATTTGGCTGCGGGCGGCACGCTGCGCCTGCCTCTGGATATGCGGGCGCGCGAGATCGGGGATCACAAAATCACGCTGCTGCTTACGACGCCCGATGGCACCGAACTGCGCCGCGAACTGATTGTGCCGGTGCGCAACAACGATCCCGAAATCGCCACCACACGCCGCTTTAGCCTCGGCGCGGGAGAGACGTTTACCTTCGATGTCCAAACGTTTGCCGGTCTGCGTGCTGGCACCGCCAGCGCCACGCTGACAGCGGGACCGCTGGCACGTTTCGATGTGCCGGGCCTGTTGCGCCAGTTGGATCGTTATCCTTACGGCTGTACCGAACAGGTCACATCCGGCGCGCTGCCATTGCTGTATCTCGGTGATCTGGCGGGTGATGCAGGGTTGGGAACGCCGCGCGAAATCGAGCAAAAGATCAACACCGGCATTGCCCGTGTTCTGGCGCGGCAGGCATCCAACGGCGCATTCGGCATGTGGCAGGCGCAGGGCGGCAATGTCTGGCTGGACGCTTATGTGACCGATTTCCTCTGGCGCGCCGATGCACAAGGGCATGACGTGCCGCAACGCGCGCTGGCGCTGGGCATGGACAATCTGCGCAACCGCATCAACTTTGCGCCCGATTTCGACAGGGGCGGCGAGGATATCGCCTATGCGTTGTTGGTGCTTGCCCGCGCGGGTGCGGCCCAAATGGGTGATCTGCGCTATTATGCGGATACCAAATCAGACGCGTTCGCCACGCCGATGGCCGCCGCTCAACTGGGGGCCGCATTGGCCGCCTATGGCGATCCGACACGCGCCGACCGGATGTTTGCCCGCGCAGCCGCTTTGCTGAACCAAAAAGAAGACCGCCACCGCTGGCGGGATGATTTCGGCAGCGCCTTGCGTGATGCCGCCGCCGTGATGAAGCTGGCCGCCGAAGCGGGCAGCAACGCGGTGGATACCGCCGCGATAAGCCAAACCCTCTCGACCCCCGCGCGGCGTCTGTCAACGCAGGAAGCCGCCCAAGTGGTGCTTGCCGCACATGCGCTGGGCCGGGGGCCTGTGGATGGTACAATTCTGGTGGACGGCACCCCCGCCAAAGGCGCGATGGTGCAACGGCTAAACGATCGTGATCCCGAACCGGTCCGCATCCGGAACGCAGGCACCACGCCCACGGATGTCACATTGACAACCTATGGTGTGCCCGAAGTCCAGCCCGCTGCGGGTGGTTATGGCTATGCCCTGACGCGGCGGCTGTTTACGATGGAGGGGGAGGAAGCCACCGGCGATGTCACCTCCGGTACGCGGCTGGTTATGGTGCTGGAGGTGCAGCCGTTCGAAGAGATCGGCGCGCGTCTGGTTATTGATGACCCGCTGCCGGGGGGCTTGGAGATCGACAATCCCAACCTTCTGCGCTCGGGCGATGTCAAAGCTCTTGATTGGCTCAAGCCGGCCGACACCCAAAGCACGGAATTTCGCGCGGACCGGTTTATTGCGGCGCTTAATCACGAGGGGACTGACATGATCCAGCTGGCCTATGTGGTACGTGCGGTGACACCGGGGCGCTATCATCACCCCGCTGCGTTGGTCACGGACATGTACCGCCCCGAATACCGCGCCAACACGGACGCGGGCCGGTTTGTCGTGACCCCGTGAAGCGCTACGCCGTTGCACTGGCGCTCTGTGTCGGGCTGCTTGGCCTCGCTGCGCACGGGCGTGACCGTGTCGAAACATGGATTGCCACGACCGACCTGCCGCCGGTCCTGTCAACCTCCGCTATCGAGGTCCGCGCCCGCGATGGAACGTTATTGCGCGCCTTCGCGGTCGAGAATGGCCGGATGCGGCTTGCCCTGCGGCTGGAGGACGCGGACGCGGATTTTATCGCGATGCTGGTCGCGTATGAGGACAAGCGGTTTTACGAGCACCCCGGTGTGGATGCCCGCGCGATGTTGCGCGCGGTGGCGCAGGCGGTGCGCCATGGCAAAGTGGTGTCGGGCGGCTCTACCCTCACCATGCAGGTCGCGCGGCTGTTGGAGAACTCCGGAACCGGCAGTATGGCGGGCAAACTGCGCCAGATCCGGCTGGCGCTGGCGCTTGAGCAGCGACTGGACAAGGAGGAAATCCTGACGCTGTATTTGCTACACGCGCCCTACGGTGGGCCGGTCGAAGGGCTGCGCGCGGCGTCTCTGGCGTGGTTCGGCAAAGAACCTGTGCGCCTGACACAGGCAGAGGCGGCTCTGTTGGTGGCATTGCCGCAAGCGCCCGAAGCGCGCCGCCCCGACAGGCACCCCGCCGCCGCGCGTGCAGCCCGCGCCCGTGTGCTGGCGCGGCTGGGCCGGACCGCCGATCCGGGGCAAGCGGATGTGCCGCGCCAACGACGGCCCTTTCCGCTGCGCGCGCCGCATCTGGCCGCCGGTCTGCGCGCATCCGATCCCACAGCGTTGCGCCACGACACGCAGATCGACAGCCGCCTGCAACAGCAGATGGAGACGCTCGCGCGGCGGGCAGTGGCGGGGTTGGCCGACGGTGTGTCCGCCGCAATCCTTGTGGCGGATCACACGACTGGTGAAATCGTCGCCCATGTTGGTTCCCCCGCGTTCTCGGACCGCAACGGCGCGTTGGGGTTTGTGGACATGACGCGCGCTGTGCGCTCTCCGGGATCCACGCTGAAACCGCTGATCTACGGGTTGGCCTTCGATCAGGGGCTGGTGCATCCCGACACCTTGATAAATGACGCGCCGGTGGCTTTTGGCCGCTATGCGCCACAGAACTTCGATGGCCAGTTTCGCGGGATGCTGACGGTGCGCGATGCGCTGACGCTCTCGTTGAATATTCCGCCGGTCTTATTGACACAGGAACTTGGCCCCGCACGGCTGATGGCGGGGCTTGAGCGGGCGGGTGCCACGCCTGTGCTGCCCTCTGGTGCGCCCGGTCTTGCGGTGGCGCTGGGCGGTGTCGGGTTAAGCCTGCATGATCTGGTACAGCTTTATGCGGCCATCGCCCAAGGCGGGCAGGCGCACCCGTTGAGCGCCTTGCAAACCACTGCCAAGGCCGCGCCGCGCCGCATTATGTCGGATGTTTCTGCATGGCAGGTCTCGCATATCCTCGCCAGCATTGTGCCGCCCAAGGGTGCTGCGGCGCGCGCAGGGCAGATCGCCTATAAAACCGGCACCTCCTATGGGCATCGGGATGCCTGGGCCATCGGATTTGACGGGCGGCATGTTATCGGTGTCTGGCTGGGGCGGCCTGACGGAACGCCGGTGCCAGGGGCGTTTGGCGGCGATCTGGCGGCTCCTGTCCTGTTCGAGGCATTTGGCCGGATCAGTCCTGCGCGCGCGCCCTTGCCACCGCCGCCGCCCGATACGCTGATCCTTGGCACAGCCGGTTTGCCGCACCCCTTGCAGACGTTTCGCAGCCGGAGCGCGGCCTTTGCGCCTGATCCACAGCGACCTGTGGTGCGCTTTCCGCCCGATGGTGCGGTCCTGCGCGCCAGCGGTTTCGGCGTGCCGCTCAAGCTGCAAGCAGGCACGCTGCCGCTTACCGTGCTGGTGGATGGTACACCTGTTCTGTCCGGTTTGCGCCGTCGCGATGCTGTGTTGCCGCTCGACACGCCCGGTTTCACGCGTATCGCCGTCATTGATGCGCAGGGGCGCAGTACGTCTGTCCGTATTCGGCTGGACTAAGGCCCGCCGAAAGGGCATGCCGACGCCATGTTGCTTGTCTTCTCGATCTTTCCTCTGCTGCTCGTTATTTTCACCGGTTACGGATTGGGCAAATCCGCGATAATTCCGCGCAGCAGCTGGGCCGCCATCGAAACGCTCTCCTTTCGTGTGCTGATCCCTGCAACGCTGGTCCTTGCCATCTCCCAATCCGATCTTTCCATTGCGCGGTTCGGCGATTTCGGTGTTGCGCTGGTTGTGACGCTGGCAGTCTTATGCGCGGTAGTGATGGCGCTGCGGCTGCTCCCCTTCGCAACGCTGGACAACCCCAGCTTTACGTCGCTGTTTCAGGCGGGTGCGCGCTGGAACGCCTTTGTCGCTCTCGCTGCGGCAGAGCAGTTCCTGACCGGAGGGATTGCATTGCTTGCCGTGGCGATTGCGGTGCTGATTCCGCTGATCAATGTGGTCTGTATCCTTGTTCTTGCTACTTTTGGTCCGGCCAAGGTCCGCTTTCGCAAGGTGATGGTCACATTGATCCGCAATCCGCTGATACAGGCCTGTGTGGTCGGGCTGTTTGTCAATCTCGGCGGGGTGCAGTTGCCGGTGCCGGTCATGGATACGCTGGATATGATCGGGCGCGGTGCGCTTGGCGTGGGGTTGATGGCTGTCGGGGCGGGAATCAGTCTGCGCCGGTTGTTCCGGGTTGACTGGCGCGTCGCGCCGGGGCTGTTGTTGCGCCCCCTCTTGTCGACAAGTCTTTTTGTAGCGATCGGCAGCGCGATGCAGCTTGAACCTGTGCAAATATTCGCGGGCGTTCTGGTGTTCGGGGCGCCCGCCGCGTCGAACGGCTATATCGTGGCCAAACAGATGGGCGGCGATGCGGATCTGTACGCGGACATCATGACATGGCAGGTGGCCCTGTCGCTGCTGGTATTGCCGCTGTGGGCGTACGTCCTGCTCTAGAGCAACCGCCTCAGCGCCGCCCTTCGCGCAGCCACGCGGCAGTGATCAAACCGGCGCTCAACAGAAGGACAAGCCAGCCCGGCAAGATCGGTGTTTGCCGCACATCGCGGGTTTCATAGGCACCGCGTGGCGTTAAGCCGATCCAGCCGCGTCCCGCCGCAGGACGGCCCGCGCGCACGTTACGGATGCGCGGCAACCCGTCTTCCAGACGCGCCACACCACCGCTCAGCGCAGCCACCACTGGCGCCATCACCGTGCCACTTGCGATGGTTTCCACAAATTCACGCGGGGCGGCGGGGCCAAGGCCGATTACGCTCGACTGGTCCCCGTTCTCAAGCCGGTACAGCCCGATTTCGGGTCCGGTAAACAGCGCCTCGAAGCGACCCGGCCCGGCAGGCGAAAGCGGCATTTCACTCACCGTGCCATCGGGGCCGGTGATAACAAGCGGCGCGACCTCGTCCGACAGGGTGCGCCTTTCGATCCGCATGGTCTGGCCCTCGGCGTTAGCGGTCAGCGCCTCTTCCTCCAATTCGGGTTCGCCCATCATCCAGTGGGCAAGGCGGCGCAGCAGTTCCAACTGTGGACCACCCCCCTCATAGCCACGATTCCACAGCCACGCGTGATCGGAAGCCAGCAGTGATACACGCCCTTCGTCCACACGGTCAAGCACCAGCAGCGGTCGCCCGTCGATGCCCGTCATCACCACGTCACCCGACGAGGCAGTCACGTCGATCTGGCGCAGCCAGCCGCCCCAATCGCCGTTTTGCGGCAGTTGCGAGGTCACGGGATGACGCTGGCCCAGATCGGACACAAGCGGCAGATACGGTGCTTCGATCACCCGCGCGGTGGGGGCGGCGGGCAGCACCGCGCCCAGCGGCGTGCGGTAAAGGCTTTCCGCGCCCGCAAAATCCGGCCCCGCGGCCACCAGAACAGCGCCGCCGCCGCGCACATAGTTTGCCACGTTTTCCAGATACAGCGAGGGCAGGATGCCGCGCCGCTTGTAGCGGTCAAAGATGATCAGGTCGAAATCGTCGATCTTCTCCATGAACAATTCACGTGTCGGGAACGCGATGAGCGACAGTTCGGACACCGGCACGCCGTCCTGCTTTTCGGGCGGGCGCAGGATGGTGAAATGCACCAGATCGACCGAGCTGTCGGATTTTAGCAGGTTGCGCCATGTCCGCCCGCCCGCGTGCGGTTCGCCGCTGACCAGCAACACACGCAGACGGTCACGCACGCCGTTCATCTGGATGATGGCGGCATTGTTGCGGTCGGTCAGCTCGCCTTCGGCCTCGGGCAGGGAAAAACGGATCACATTGCGCCCGCTGTGGGGCAATGTCACCGGCAGCTCAAGATCCTCGCCGATCGGTACGCGGAAGCGTTGCGGTTCCTCACCGTCGATCGAGATGTCCAGTTCGGCCAGAGTGGCACCCTCGGGTGCCGCGCCCAGATCGTCGATGCGCAGGGTCAGCACTACAGGTTCGCCTATGATGGCAAAGGCCGGGGCGTTGCGCACTGACAGACGGCGGTCCCAATCCGTCTCCCGTCCGCTCAGCAGAACGTGCAAGGGCGCGGGCAGATCGACAGGCAAATCGGCGTCATGCACGCGCCCGTCGCTCAACGCCACGATCCCCGCAATCCGCGCGCGCGGCTCTTCGGCAAGGGCTTCTGACAGGGCCGTCATCAATTGCGTGCCTGCATCGCCGGGCCCATCTGGAACGGTGATACGGCGCAGGTCGGTATTGGGCCGCGCGCTGATCCGCGCCGCAAGCGTATCGGCGGCCTGTGCGGTTTGGCCGGCACGATCAGACAGTTGCTGGCTGGCGCTGGAGTCTTCCAGCAGCATCACGATGTCACTCAGCGGCGCGCGGTCTTCGACCTGAAAGGACGGTCCGCCGAGCGCGGCAAGCACCACAAACCCTGCCAGCCCGCGCAACGCCCAGCCGCGCAAGCCGCGCACCAGCGCCAGCAGCACACCAAGGCCCGCGATAACGGCGACCATCACAAAAAGAGGCCACGGGATAAGCGGATCGAAGACGATTGTAGAGGTCATTGGCCCAACCTGTCGAGTAGCGCAGGCACATGGACCTGATCGGATTTATAATTGCCGGTCAGCACATGCATGACCAGATTAACGCCGAACCGGTACGCGATTTCGCGCTGGCGCTCGCCGCTATAGCCCCGCCCCACAGGCAGCATCGGCCCGCCACCGGAGTTTACCGCCCACGCCGCCGCCCAGTCGTTGCCGCCGATCACCACCGGCGTTACCCCGTCATTGAGATTGCGAAACGGCATCCCTTCGATCTGCTCGGCCCCGGGATCGGCGGCCTCTACCCAGACATCGCGCGCATTATGCCGCCCCGGAAAATCCTGAAGCAGATAGAACGTACGCGTCAGCACATGGTCTGCGGGCACCGGCTCAAGCGCGGGAATGTCCAGAGGGGCTGCCAATTGTTGCAACTTGCGCCCGTTGGGGCTGGAAGCGCCAAAGTCTGCAACGTCGCCGTCGCGGGTGTCAAACAGGATCAGTCCACCGGAGCGCAGATAATCGTTGAGCTTGACATAAGCCTCTGCCGAAGGTGTCGGTTGGTTCGGAGTAACGGGCCAGTACAGTATCGGAAAAAACGCCAGCTCGTCGGTTTCGAGATTGACGCTTAGCGGGTTGGAGGGCTCGACCGAGGTGCGGAAAAACAACGTGTCACTAAGACCCATCAGCCCCGCCTTTGCGATTTCATCCACCTTTGGATCGCCGGTGATGACATGCGCCAGCACCAGCTCCGTCGTCGCCGAGAGGGCGAATGTCTCTTCCGCAGTTTGCGCCTCGGCCTGTGGTGTGGCCAACAACATCGCCGCAAGCACAACAGAGGCGCTAGCATTGCTGCGGCTCAGAAGACGGCCCGAGAGGGACAGGGAAACCACCACATCGGCCAGCAGCAGCAGGATTGCGAGACTCAAGAGCCAGCCCGCTACAGGTTGCTCCGGGGCCACGGCCATTCCGCGCACGGGGACGTCCAAAGGCCAGACAACCGGCGCCAGCGTTGCGTCCGCGCCCAGCACATTGCGGGCCAGTCGCCGCTCTCCCGAGGCATAAAGCCCCGGTGGCAGGGCAGGGCCAACCGGCTGCGTCACCAGCGCGGGGCCGTCCACGCCGGGCAATGTGCCAGCATCGGAAAGCGCACCAAACCCGTCAAGCACCCGTTGCGGGGTCCAGACAGTCCCTTCAAGCGCACCCGCATCGGCGCTTGCGGCAGAAGAGGAGACGGCCAGCCGTTCCAGCATCTCGACGAACAGACCCGACAGCGGCAAGGTGGACCATTCCGCCGTGGCGGTCACGTGAAACAATACGATCTGCCCCTGCCCCACGTTCTTGCGTGTTACCAGCGGCGTGCCATCGCCAAGCGAGGCAATGACCCGTTCGGCAAGCGTCGGGTCGGGTTGTGCGACCACCTGTGCGCTGACGGTTACATCGTCGGGAATGTGCAGCCCGTAGAACGGCGATCCGTTCGAGAAGGCAGACAAAGTTTTCGGCTCGCCCCAGCTCATTGCGCCGCCCACGCTGCGCCCGCCCGCGCGCAGGCGCACGGGCATCAAGGGGTCTTCGTCTATGCGGCTGATGTCGCTGGCGGCGATGCGGGGGCCTGCAAACCGCACCAGCATCCCGCCGCCCTCGATCCATTCGCTCAGCGGCGCGGCCTCGGCCGGAGAAAGCGTTGCGATATCCGCCAGCACGATCACATCGGGGTTGGCGGGCAGCACATCCGTGAGCGTGCCATCGATCAGATCGGCGGTGGGGGCCAGCGCCTGTTCGATGTAGTGCAGCGGCGAGAGCAGCTCCAGCCCCTCGCGGTTTTCACGCGCAGAGATCAACGCGACCTCGCGCCGGCGCAACCCGTCGTCCGTAAGGGTACTGGCCCCCGCAGAGCGTTGTCCGGCAACATCAAACCGCGTGATGCGCGCGCGCAACTCGGACGGCAAAACAAGGGAAACGTCGGCTTGTGCCGCGCCCTCCTCGAACCGTGCGGGCGCGGCGGCGAGGATGCGCGCATTGCCTGCCGGGTCGCGCCCCTGCGCCTGCACCATGATGTCGCGGGCAGGGCCGGAGACGGCGCGCAGCACGCGCAGGTTTACGGCACCGTCGGCATAAGTCGCAGGCAGGATCGCGAACACATTTGCTGCTGTTTGATACGCCTCGACAGATCCGCGCGCCTGTAGCACGTCCAACATCGCATCGCGGCCTTCATACTCAAGCGAATCGCTAAACCAGAGCGTGTCAAAATCACCCGAACCAGAGAGCGCTTCGGTTGCCGTCGCGATCATGTCCGCGCCGGGTTGCCAGGGCGCAGGGCGCAGACCGGCCAGGCGGGTCTGCCAGACATCGGCGGATTGGAACACGGGCGTTTCGGGCCGCGTGAGGGTCAGAAACCCGACCGGACGGCCCAGACGCCCCGCGCGGGTCAACTGCGCCTCGATCGTCTCTTGTTGCTGGGACCAGCGGGTTGCACCGGCCCATGTGCCATCAAGGACAAACAACAGGGGGCCGCTGCCTTCGGCTTGTTCCGCCTCGGGGTTCAGGACCGGACCGGCAAGGCCCAGAATGATCGCCGCAACCGCCAACGTCCGCAGCAACAAAAGCCACCATGGCGTGCGGTCGGAGACGGATTCATCATCCTTGAGGCCCAGCAAAAGCGCCACGCCCGGAAAGCGGCGTTTGACCGGTGCGGGCGGCACCGCGCGCAGCACAAGCCACAGGACCGGCAACGCCGCCAAGGCCAGCAACAGCCACGGCGCGGTAAACCCGATGCCACCCAAAACCATCATGCCGCCACCCCCGCGCCGCGTGCATCAAGCGCACCATAAAGCCACAAAAGCCCCGCCTGTGCGCTGGCATCGGTATGGTGAACGCCGTACCGCCAGCCCGTAAGCGTGCAAAGCGATGCCAGCTCGGCTTTACGCTCTGCCAGACGTTGCAGATAGCGGTCGCGCAAATCGTTCGCCTTGAGCGTCTCGTGGCTTAACGTGCCGCCCATGCTTTGGAAAATTGTGCGACCGGTAAAGGGAAACGCCTCTTCGGAGGGATCAAGGACATGACACAACACGCCGCGCACCCCGCGATCCGCCGCCTTGGTAAGCGCGAGGCGCACGCCGTCAATGTCGCCCATGAAATCCGAGATGAACACGGCCCGCGCGTGAGGAATCATCGCGCGATGCTCGGGCGGGGCGTAATCTGCGGTGTCATCGCGGCAGAACATTTCGGCCAGCGCCATTATCTGCGGCCGGCCTGCGCGCGGCGGCAGGGCGGTGCCGGTAAGCCCCACGCACTCCCCCCCGCGGTTCAGAAGGATGGCAAGCGCCAGCCCGAGGGTGCGCGCGCGACCGATCTTGTCCGGCAGCGCATCCGAGGAAGCAAAGCGCATCGAAGCGCCCTGATCCACCCAAAGCATCACGGATTGCGCAATCTGCCATTCGCGTTCGCGCACAAACTCGGTGTCGCCCATCGCGGAGCGGCGGTAATCAATCGTACGGCGGCTGTCGCCGATCTGTGCGGGGCGATATTGCCAGAAATCATCGCCGGTGCCCGCGCGCCTGCGCCCGTGCGCGCCCAAAAGAACAGCGCCCGCCAGATGCTCTGCGCGCGCAAGCAGCGCAGGCAGGCGGGCGGCCTCTTTTTCCGCAGATGCACGAAGGGCGAGAGGATCATTCACGCGACGGCGGCCCGTGTGCCTGCAAGGCCGGCGGCGGTTTCGTCGATCAAATCACGCAGGCTATCGCCGCGCGCGCGCGCCGCAAAGTTGAGCGCCATGCGGTGCGTCAGAACCGGGCGCGCCATGTCGATCACGTCCTCGGCAGAGGGAGCCAGCCGCCCCTGCAACAGCGCGCGCGCCCGCACGGTAAGCATAAGCGCCTGCGCTGCACGCGGACCGGGCCCCCACGCCACGGTGTCTTTCACCCGCGCGCTCACGCCGTCCTCTTCAGGGCGAAAGGCGCGCACCAGATCAAGGATCATCTCCACAACAGAGTCACCCACCGGCATCCGGCGCAGCAGACGCTGCCCATCCAGAAGCTCTCCGGCCGAGAACACCCCGACGGCTTCTGCTTCGGCTTCGCCGGTTGTGGCGATCAGGATATCGCGTTCGGTGTTGCGGTCGGGGTAGGGGACATCAATCTGCACCATAAAACGGTCCAACTGCGCCTCGGGCAGGGGATAGGTGCCTTCCTGCTCAATCGGGTTTTGCGTGGCCAGCACATGAAACGGCACGCCAAGCGCGCGGTTTTGCCCAGCAACGGTCACGGTTTTCTCCTGCATCGCCTGCAACAGCGCCGATTGCGTGCGCGGCGAGGCGCGGTTGATCTCGTCCGCCATCAAAAGCTGGCAGAAAACCGGTCCCTCGACAAAACGGAAGTTGCGCGTGCCGTCGGCGGCAGTGTCCAGCACCTCAGAGCCCAGAATATCCGCCGGCATCAGATCCGGTGTAAACTGCACCCGCTTGCCATCAAGGCCCATCACGGTGCCCAATGTCTCGACCAGCCGCGTTTTGCCCAGACCGGGCAGGCCGATCAACAGGCCATGCCCGCCGCACAACAGCGCGATCAGCGCCAGATCCACCACACGTTCCTGTCCGATGAACCGCGCGGTGATGGATTTGCGCGCCTGCTCCAGCTTTTCACCCAAGGCTTCGATCTGTTCGACCATGTCTTCGGTCGCTGTATGGTCCGCTTGGGTCATGACTTCTCCGCTCATTGGCTTATATTGGTTATGTGTAAGTGTATCTCGATAACAGGGAATGGCAAAAGCAATGAGCGGACAAAAAACTGTGACCCCATCGGCAGAAGGCCTTGTCGCGTCTGTAAAAGCGGCGAAATCGCGCGGATTGCCGCCGGTGGAAAAATGGAACCCGCCCTTTTGCGGCGATATCGACATGCAGATCAGGCGCGACGGCACCTGGTTTTACGAAGGGACGCCCATCGGGCGGATCGGGTTGGTAAAACTGTTCTCGACGATTCTTATCCGCGAGGAGGATAAATATTTTCTCGTCACGCCGGTGGAAAAGGTCGGGATCACCGTCGAAGACGCCCCTTTCGTCGCCGTGGATTTTGAGGCAACCGGTAAAGGCAAGGATCAGCAACTCACTTTCGTCACCAACCTTGACGATGTGTCAGAAGCGGGGCCGGACGCGCCGATCCGCGTTGTACGTGATGACGAAACGGGCGAACCGTCGCCCTACATCCTGATCCGCCGCAACCTCGAAGCGCTGATTGACCGTAAAAGCTTTTACCGGCTGGTCGAGGTGGGCGCGCATCATGAAGGCTGGTTTGGTGTCTGGTCGGGCGGCGCGTTCTTTGGCATTATCCCGTCAGATGAATTGCCCAACTAAGGAAGCCCCATGCGCGCTCGTGACACCTTGCGGCGTCGCTGCGGGCAACGAACCTACGACAGGAGCGCGCCCGTGAAAGCCGCCGCCAATCTGAGCCATCTTTGGCCGGACCTGCCATACCTTGACCGGTTCGAAGCCGCCGCCGCCGCCGGATTTACCGGCGTCGAGGTTCTGTTTCCCTATGACGTACCTGCCAAGGACACCAAACGGGCGTTGCTGCGCGGCGGGCTTGAGATGGTGCTGATCAACGCGCCGCCACCGAATTACACGGGCGGCACGCGCGGATTTGCTGCTGTCGCGGGGGACGAGGCGCGTTTTGCCTACGACATCCGCCGCGCGTTACGCTATGCCGAGGCGCTGCGGGTGCCTATGCTGCATGTAATGTCTGGGAAGGCCGAAGGGGCGCAGGCGCGCGCCGTGATGATCGCCAATCTCAAGGTCGCCTGCGCGGCCGCGCGGGGTGTCACCCTTACCATCGAGCCGCTTTGCCCGGAGGCGCAGCCGGGATATTTCCTGAATAATTATGCACTGGCGGCGGACATCATCGCGCAGGTGGGCGCGCCGAATCTAAAGCTGCAATTCGACAGTTTTCACGCGCAAATGATCCACGGTGATGCTGTCGCAACCTACAAGACGTATCATGACATTATCGCCCACGTGCAGCTGGGCGATACCCCCGCGCGTGGCGTACCCGGCAACGGTGACGTGGATTTTGCCGCCCTGTTCGACACATTGCGCGGGCATGACTACAACGGCTGGATCAGCGGTGAATACACGCCGGGTGGTGCCACAGAAACCACACTTGGCTGGATGGAAATGCTGTAAGCGCGCGCGTTTTCTTCGCTTTGAGCGGCAGCACTCTGGCTGGATCGCCGGTCGCCCGCTCTGCAAAGACAGAGCGGGCGCGCGTGTTCAGAGGCTTGCATCAAGGGCTGCGAGGATCGCATCGCCCATTTCGGTGGTAGAGATCGGCGTGCCGCCTTCCTCGCCCATCAGATCCGCCGTGCGCGCCCCGTCGGCCAGCACTTTTTCCACGGCCTGCTCCAGACGTGTCGCCTCGTCGCCCTGATCAAAGGAATAGCGCAGCGCCATCGCAAAGCTGAGAATGCAAGCGATCGGATTTGCCTTGCCCTGTCCGGCGATGTCGGGCGCGGAGCCATGTACCGGCTCGTACAGTGCTTTCGGGCGGCCATCTACGTTTGGCGCGCCAAGCGAGGCAGAGGGCAGCATGCCCAAAGAACCAGTCAGCATCGCCGCGCAATCGCTCAGAATATCGCCAAACAGGTTGTCCGTGAGAATCACGTCGAACTGTTTGGGCGCGCGGACCAGTTGCATCGCGCCGTTGTCGGCGTACATGTGCGTCAACTCGACATCGGGGTAATCTGTGTCATGCACCTTCTGCACGACTTCGCGCCACAGAATGCCGCTTTCCATCACGTTGGCCTTCTCCATCGAGCAAACCTTGTTGCCGCGACGGCGCGCCAGCTCGAACGCGGAACGCGCAACGCGGTCGATCTCGCTTTCGGTGTAGCGCTGGGTGTTGATGCCCACGCGCTCGTTGCCTTCTTTGAAGATGCCGCGCGGCTCTCCGAAATAGACACCTGACGTCAATTCGCGCACGATCATAATGTCGAGACCGGCAACAATGTCCTTTTTCAGCGACGAGAAATCCGCCAGCGCGTCAAAGCACTGCGCCGGGCGCAGGTTGGAGAACAGGTCCATCTCCTTGCGCAGGCGCAGCAGGCCGCGCTCGGGCTTTACGCTGAAATCCAGATCGTCGTATTTCGGGCCGCCCACAGCACCCAGCAGAACAGCATCGGCTGCCAGCGCCTTGGCCATCGTGTCGTCGTGCAGGGGCGTGCCGTGTTTGTCATAGGCCGCACCGCCGACCAGATCATGTTCGACATCAAACGCCATATCGCGGTTTGCGCCGTACCAGTCGATGATGCGGGTGACCTGCCCCATGACTTCGGGGCCGATGCCGTCACCGGCGAGGATCAAAAGGGATGGATTTGCCATGGGTCGCTCCTGAAAATGCTTCGCGTTGGCGTAGCGTGGCGCGCATGGGGCGTCAAGGATCGCGCGGAACGATATCCACCCAGAGCAGGCTGTGACGGCTGGCCTGCGCGTTCCGCAACGTGCCGAAATCCAGCACCCGCCAATCCGTTGAGGGCAGCAGATAATCCACCCGCAGATTACCCGGAACGGGATCTTTGAAATCAGCGGTGGGGGTGTTCGCAAAGGGGTCTTGCAAGCGCGGATGGGTCAGCAGCGCGCGGATTGCCTCGGGCCTGCCTTGCCCGCGTTCGGGGTCCATGTTGGCGTCCCCCAACAGCACAAAAGGTGCTGGGCTGGTATCGCGGGCAAGGTAGTCGTTCCAGAAGGCGGCCTCGTCATGGTTGCGCCTGCCGTTGCGGTCCTCGGGTCCGTCGAAAACCGGCGGCGTCGCGTGGAACGTCATCAGCCGCACGGTGCCATGATCGGGGGTCGCAACCGGCACCACCCAATGCCCTTTGGACGACAGGCGGTGATTGGCATGAACATCGGCACCACCAAACGGCACGCCATTCTCCACCGGATAGATGTTCCCTGCCAGATCACGCCAGAGCAGGGCGGTATAATCCTCAACCCCGTCTTCAAGGACCGGATAGCGCGACAGAATGGCCATCGCGCCCGCGCCGGAAAACCGGCCATAGCCATGCGCATCATCGGCGTCGCCAAACCGTCCGTTGCCATTAAGGTCAAGCCCGCTTTGCCGTCCGGCATTGCCGGGCCGCGTGAAGCGGTGGGGGTAAGAAAGGCCGCGCACCGCCAGCGCATCCGCAAATGCGGCCAGCGCCGTGCCGCGCAGGTCATGATCAAAGTCTTGCAGGACAATAATGTCGGCGTCCGCCTCGATCAGGGTGTCCTGTACTGCGGTGATCGCCGGATCATCCCCCCGCGCGATATCGCGCAGCAAAAGGCCCGGCCCTTTGCGCGACAAATCCGTGTGGAATGTCGCAACCCTGAGCGGATCTGCAGCGAGAACAGGCGCACCGGCGCAAGCCAGCGCCAGCACAGTGGCAATCAGGCGGGTTGCAAGCCCTTTGCATCGGCGTCCGCATAGGCGCGGCGACGTTTTTCCTGAATCATGTCCGCGATCTTGCCCATGGCGATGCCGCGCATAATGATGCTTGCCGGAAGAAAGGCCCATGCTGAGATTGTCCAGATCAGGGTTTGCGGGTTCTGC
Source organism: uncultured Sulfitobacter sp. (assembly GCA_947502265.1). Taxonomy (GTDB): domain Bacteria; phylum Pseudomonadota; class Alphaproteobacteria; order Rhodobacterales; family Rhodobacteraceae; genus Sulfitobacter. The sequence goes on along the minus strand of CANMZB010000003.1, from coordinate 135,153 downwards.
AATGTAATCGGGTCTATCAGATCAGCGGCCATCTTGACCACCGCCGGAACAAGGAAGGGCAAAAGGAAACCGAGCGCAATGTTGACGCGCGCATCACGCTGCAACCGGACCAGAACATCGCCACCTGCGGTCGGATCGAACAGGGGCAGATTGACCCAGACGTTGAACACGCCGCCCCGCGCAGGCCAGTTGAGCACCCGCACCAGAATAAGAAAAGCCGTCATGGCAACCAGTGAAATCACATAGGCCAGGCCCGCTGCGTTGCGTACAAAGCTGACCGTTTCGAAAGAGGCGTCTTCTGGCAGCATCAACACCATAAGGCGCACCGGCGAAAAGGGGAAATCAATGCTGTTGCCCACGATCGTGCCGATCGAAGTCAGCGCGCTGGTTAACGCAGTCGGTTGGGTAATCCCTTTGAGAATCGCGCTGAGCAGGAAAACCGTGAAAAACAGCGCAAGAAAACGCAGGCGGTTGAAAGGAGCCGCATCGCGGAACTCGACGATGCTGGGGAATGACGAATTGTATTCGACAAAGGTCAGGATCGCCGCCAGCAATGCCGCAATCAGGACAATTTGTGTCGAATCGCTGGCCAGACCCGGCAGCATAAGTGCGGGAGTCATAATCAGAATGGCTACCAGCAGGCCGCGCGCAGCGGCACTGATCATACGTGCTATCAAAACTCTATCCCTTCAAACTGGCCAGCCGCGATGCAATGCCGCGTACTTGTTCCAACTTGATGCCTTCAGGATTCAGAAGGACTGCCTCATTGTTGTCACAATCGTGCCTTCTTTTGCCTTATTGCTCAAGACCATTGCCCTATCTGGCAGTCGCGGAAGGGCATTTTGAGGGAACGGGTGGTGCGTTCTTGCATCATTTCGGGGGCGGAAATAAGGCAGAAGGCACATCTTGTGGGCGCAGCGTTGGCGCCCACAAGAGAATTAGACCAAATTTGATCGAAACTTACCTAAAGGTTAAACCCAAGGACGGCTTTGCGTCGCTGTGGCCTCAAAAGCATCAATGGATTTCTCTTTTTCCATCGTCAGGCCAATGTCGTCCAGCCCGTTCATCAGGCAGTGCTTTTTGAACGGATCGACCTCGAAGGTGAGCACATCACCATCGGAAGAGGTGATGGTCTGGCTCTCAAGATCCACTTCGATCCGCGCGTTCGCGCCTTTTTCGGCGTCCTTCATCAACAGATCAACTTGTTCTTGTGGCAGCACGATGGGCAGGATGCCGTTCTTGAAACAGTTGTTATAGAAAATATCGGCGTAGCCGGGCGCGATGACGCAGGTGATGCCGAAATCCGCAATCGCCCACGGCGCGTGTTCGCGCGACGAGCCGCAGCCAAAGTTATCGCCCGCCACAAGGATCTGTGCCTCGCGGTATTGCGGCTTGTTCAGCACGAAATCGGGGATTTCGTTGCGGTCGTCGTCATAGCGCATCTCGTCAAACAGGTTCACGCCAAGGCCGGAGCGCTTGATCGTCTTCAAAAACTGCTTGGGGATGATCATGTCCGTATCAATATTGATCAGGGGCATGGGCGCGGCGATGCCGCTGAGGGTGGTGAATTTGTTCATCTGAAGGAACTCCGGAAATCGTAGGAACGGGGTGGGGGCTCCCGAGGGGGTCAGCCCCCGGGAAGCGGCCCTTACATCATCTCGCGCACATCGGTGAGCCTGCCGGTCACGGCCGCCGCCGCTGCCATTGCGGGGCTCATCAGGTGGGTGCGTCCGCCGCGGCCCTGACGGCCTTCAAAGTTGCGGTTGGACGTCGCGGCACAGCGCTCGCCGGGCGACAATTGATCGGGGTTCATCGCCAGACACATCGAACAGCCCGCAAGACGCCATTCAAAACCGGCCTCCTTGAAGATGTCGGCAAGGCCTTCTTCTTCAGCCTGCGCACGGACAAGGCCCGATCCGGGAACAACCATCGCGCGCAACCCGTCCTTGATCTTCTTGCCCTTCAGGATCGCTGCAGCTGCGCGCAGATCTTCGATCCGTCCGTTGGTGCACGAACCGATGAATACGGTGTCGATCTCGACCTCGTTCAGCGGTGTGCCTGCGGTCAGGCCCATGTAGTCAAGGCTGCGTTGCGCGGCTTCGACCTTGCCGCCTTTAAAGTCGGACGGCGACGGGACGTTTGCGGTGATCGGCAGCACATCTTCGGGCGAGGTGCCCCATGTCACGACGGGTGCGATGTCTTCGCCCTTGAGGGTGATCACCTTGTCCCAATGCGCGTCGTCGTCGGAATACAGCGTCTTCCACCAGTTCAGCGCGGCTTCCCATTGTGCGCCTTTCGGGGCGTGGGGGCGGCCCATGCAATATTCAAACGTCTTTTCGTCCGGCGCGATAAGGCCCGCACGCGCGCCGCCCTCAATTGCCATGTTGCAGACGGTCATGCGCCCTTCCATCGACAGATCGCGAATCGCCTCGCCGCAATATTCTATGACATAGCCGGTGCCGCCTGCGGTGCCGGTCGCGCCGATGACGGACATGGTGATGTCTTTGGCCGTGACACCGGGGCGCAGTTTGCCGGTGATCTCGACCTTCATGTTTTTGGATTTCTTCTGGATCAGCGTCTGGGTGGCCAGCACATGTTCAACTTCGGAAGTGCCGATGCCATGCGCCAGCGATCCGAACGCACCGTGGGTGGCGGTATGCGAATCGCCGCAAACAACCGTCATGCCGGGCAGGGTCCAGCCCTGTTCGGGGCCAACGATATGCACGATGCCCTGACGGACATCCGACACCGGATAGTAGTGGATGCCGAAATCTTTGGCGTTTTTGTCCAGCGCCTCGACCTGAATACGGCTGTCCTCGGTCATCGTCGCGGCGTTGGCGCGGTCCAGCGTGGTGGGCACGTTGTGATCCGGCACGGCAATTGTCTTGTCCGGCGCGCGCACGGTGCGATCCGTCATACGCAGCCCCTCAAAGGCCTGCGGCGACGTTACCTCGTGTACGAGATGGCGGTCGATATACAGAAGGCATGTGCCATCGTCCGCTTCATGCGCGACATGGGCATCCCAGATTTTATCATAGAGCGTTTTGGGGGACATGGGGTCCTCTCCCTTGGATCAGGTTTTATGGAAACAGTATAAGGGCCACACGCACCGGTGCGGCAAAGCACATTTATGGCTGTGCAAGCACCGTCCGCGTAGCGCCGAAAAAGCGTTCGCGTAGCCGGGTGCGGTCGGTCTGGTTAAAGACAGGTGTCATAGGGCATCAGATACAGTGCTTGAGGCATTGCTGCAAGGGTTGCGAGGATTGCGCCTTCGTGCGACGATTCCACGCGAGGGAGAGCCAATGAACGAACCTACGGATCCGTTTGCCGAGTTCCTGCTCACGTTGCAGGGCCTGTGGATCAATGTTCTTGGATTTGCCGAAGGTGTGCTGCGCCCCGGTTGGCGGCAATACCAGTTGTTAATCGTTATCGGGCTGGCGCTTGTTGCGTGGCTGCTGCACGGCAGATCCGGTGCGCTGCTGGAGAACTGGGTGCGCTCGCGCGAGGGCTGGGCAAAATGGCAGCTGCGAATGATCGTTCAGATCAAACGCCGTTTGGGGCTGATATGGTTCTCGCTGATGGCATGGGGTGTCTATCTGGTGATGCAGAATATCACCTGGCCGTCGCGCTCTTATCTGATCGGACTGGCGGCGACGTTGGCGACTGTATGGGTCGGTATCGCCTTTGCCGCGCGATTGGTGCGTAACCGGCCGCTCAGACGTACCGTGACGTGGGCGCTCTGGATCTACGCCACGCTCTACTTCATGAACCTGTCGGACAATGTCGCAGACTTCCTTGACGGGATCGCCTTGCAACTGGGCGATTCGCGCCTGTCAGTGTTAACGCTTCTCACGGCGCTGGTGGTGATTGGCGCGATGTTCATGATGGCGCGGATCGCTTCGCATGCAACCGCCAGTACGATCCGCAAGAACGAAGACATCAGCCCGTCCATGCAGGTGCTGGGGGTCAAGGCCGTACAACTGGTCCTGTACGGCTTTGCATTCTACTTCGGAATCAAGGCCGTCGGGATTGATCTGACGGGGCTTGCGGTCCTGTCCGGTGCCATTGGTGTGGGCCTTGGTTTCGGTTTGCAAAAAGTCGTGTCCAATCTGGTGTCGGGCATCATCATCCTGCTTGATAAATCAATCAAGCCGGGGGACGTGATCTCGCTTGGGGAAACGTTCGGCTGGATCCAGACGCTGGGCGCGCGCTATGCCTCTGTGGTCACCCGCGATGGCAAAGAGTACCTGATCCCGAACGAGGATCTGATTACCGGACAGGTAGTCAACTGGTCGCATTCAAACGATTTTGTACGGCTCGATATCTTTTTCGGGACGGCCTACGGCGATGACCCGCACAAGGTGCGCAAACTGGCAATCGAGGCGGCGTCGGGGGTGGATCGCGTGTTGAAAAGCCGCGCGGCGGTTTGTCATATCGTGGGCTTTGGCGACAGCAGCGTAGACTATATCCTGCGGTTCTGGATTCGTGACCCTACGGGGGGTCTGACCAACATTCGCGGAAATGTTTATCTGGCACTATGGGACGCCTTCAAGGAAAATAACATCTCGATCCCGTTCCCGCAACGCGAGGTGCGGATGCTGGACGGGGACAAGATTATCACAGAAGAAGGCCGGTAACGCAGCGTGCTGTTCCCCCGTCATTGAAAAACAACGCTGCGGTTGTTATTCTAGGAGTAGCCCCAGCGTCGGGGGTCTGGCGACGCGAATTAAGGAGGACAATGTCCTGTCTATGCAAATCAGCGCAGTTTCGTCTGCGGCACACGGTGCGGCGGTAATGGCCGGCGCCCACAAAAAGGCCACCAGCGATCTGCTTCTGGCAACAGTTCTTTCGTCACTTAATGATAGTAAAGCCGAAGATGTCGTGCAAATCGACCTGCGCGGTAAAACCCAGATTGGCGACCATATGGTCATCTGTTCGGGCCGCTCCACGCGTCAGGTCAGCGCGATTGCCGAAGTGCTCGCGCAGCGGGTCAAGGACGAGTACGGTCATGCGGTGCGAACCGAAGGTAAGGATTCGGGCGACTGGGTGCTGATCGACACGGGCGATGTTATTGTCCATGTGTTCCGCCCCGAAGTGCGCGAATTCTATCAGCTGGAGAAAATGTGGCAGCCGCAGAGCGATGCCGCGCCCGCTTCCTGATCCGTTATGAAGGTACAAATCTGTGCCGTTGGCCGGCTGCGTGCCGGTCCGGAAAAGACGCTGATCGACGACTATCTCAAACGATTCGATAAAACCGGCCGGGGCCTGTCCCTTGGGCCGGTTTCCGTTTTGGAGGTCGACGAGCGCAAAGGCGGCGGTATGGCGGGTGAGGCGGCGCTTTTACGCCGGTCGCTGCCGCATGGCGCTGTCATCTGCGCGCTGGATGAGCGCGGCACCGTCGAGACATCCCCGAAATTTGCGAACCGTCTTATCCAATGGCGCGACGGGGGCGCGCGCGACATTGCTTTTGTGATCGGCGGGGCGGATGGCATTGACCCAACCCTGCGCGACGAGGCCGACCACCTGCTGTCATTTGGCAAGATGGTCTGGCCGCATATGTTGGTGCGCGTGATGCTGGCAGAGCAGTTATACCGCGCCGCCACGATCCTGTCCGGCGGGCCTTATCACCGTGTTTAAGGCAGTTTGACCTGCCGGGTGTCCGGCCCCCAACCGCTGACAGTGTCATGCGCGATGATTTCAACGGTATCCACACCTTCCGGCACCCGAACATTGGAGAGCGAGCGCGTGAACGGCTGCTCATCCACATGAGGATGTGACAGCTTGCGCTCTCCCAGCAGGTTTCCGTCCATATCCTTTACCTGCCACGCATCCACATAATGATCCCAACCGGTATCAGGATGGGAAATGGTCACGTTGAAAATGTAGGTATCGCCGGTTTTGTTGACGGTAACGTTATTGATCTTTGCCGGTTGCGCGAAGGCGGGTGTGGCCAGCAGCGCAAACAGAATCAGGCTTTTCTTGATCATAGCTCTTTGTCCAATAAGTGTTCGTATCAATATAGGCGCTTACAGCGCTTCGTCCAAGAGGGCCTTGGCGGGTCGATAAACGTTTCTCAATCCGCCAACCAGAATTGCCCTCGCAAAGCCGGGGCCGTATTTACACAGTCTTGATCGAATCGCACTATGCCGGAGAGGTGGGTGCGCCGGATGGCTCCGCCTGTGTCGCGGCACGTCAGGGTTGTGAGTTTCACCAACTGGTAATACATTTTTACCAAACTGGGGGCAACTTGCCTGCAGCAGAGGATTACCGCCATGGAAATGCCAATCCCGAACGCCTCCGTAATTGCCCGCAAGGCGCGGGTGGTAAAGCGGTTGCAGGGCGTTCTGCCTGCGGATGCAGTGATCCACGAAGAGGTCGAGACGCGCGCCTATGAATGTGACGCGCTGACTGCGTATCGCTGCGCGCCGATGATTGCGGTTCTGCCGTCAACGACAGGGCAGGTCGCCGAGGTGCTGCGCATCTGTCATCAGGAGGGGGTGCCGGTGGTGCCGCGCGGGTCGGGCACGTCGCTGGCGGGCGGCGCGCTGCCGACGGCAGACTGCGTAATCCTTGGCGTGGCGCGGATGAATGACGTGTTGGAAACCGACTACGACAACCGCTTTATCCGCGTGCAGACCGGGCGCACCAACCTCAGCGTCACAGGCGCGGTCGAGCAGGACGGATTTTTCTACGCACCCGATCCGTCAAGCCAGCTTGCCTGCGCCATCGCGGGCAACATCGCGATGAATTCCGGCGGGGCGCATTGCCTGAAATACGGCGTGACGACCAATAACCTGATGGGCGTCAAGATGGTGACGATGGAGGGCGAGATCATCGAGATCGGCGGCGCGTATCTGGATGCGGGCGGGCTTGATCTTCTGGGGGTGATCTGTGGTTCCGAAGGGCAGTTGGGCGTGGTGACCGAAGCGACCCTGCGCATCCTGCACAAACCCGAAGGCGCGCGGCCCGTCCTGATGGGTTTTGACAATAGCGAAGTCGCGGGCGCGTGTGTGAGCGATATCATCAAGGCGGGTGTGCTGCCCGTTGCGATCGAATTCATGGACCGGCCCTGCATCGAGGCGACCGAGGCCTTTGCACACGCGGGCTATCCGATGTGCGAGGCGCTGCTCATCGTAGAGGTCGAAGGATCGGACGCCGAGATTGATCACCAACTGGCGCTGATCACGGACATCGCGCGCCGCCACAACCCCGTAGAACTGCGGCAAAGCCGGTCAGCAGAAGAAAGCGCCGCGATCTGGCTGGGTCGCAAAAGCGCGTTCGGGGCGATGGGCCAGATCAACGATTACATGTGCCTCGACGGGACGATCCCGGTATCGGGCCTGCCGCATGTGCTGCGCCGGATCGGGGAAATGTCGCGCGAATACGGGCTGAACGTCGGCAATGTGTTCCACGCAGGCGACGGTAACATGCACCCGTTGATCCTGTACGACGCGAATAAGCCGGGTGATTTGGAACTATGCGAGGCATTTGGTGCGGATATCCTTAAACTATGTGTCGAAGTGGGTGGATGCCTGACCGGCGAGCATGGCGTGGGCATCGAAAAACGCGATCTGATGCATGTTCAGTATGACGTCGCTGATCTGGAGGCGCAGATGGCGGTGAAAGATGTGTTCGATCCGATGTGGTTGCTTAATCCGGCAAAAGTGTTTCCGCTTGATGTCACCGGTGCGCGCCGGCAACCGGCGGTAGCGGCAGAATAAAGGAAGACTTGGGAGGCCAGCCTCCCAAACCCTCCGGAATATTTAGGGCCAAAAGAAATATGCATAGACCCACAACAGAAGCCGAACTGGCCGGGATGATCGCCGGTGCGCAGGAGCCGCTTCACGTTATCGGTGGCGCGACACGCGGCGTTGGTGCAGGTGGCGCGCCTTTGAGTACGGTCGCGCTGTCGGGCATCACGCTTTATGAGCCGGGAGCGATGACGCTGGTGGCGCAAGCGGGCACGCCGGTGGCCGAGATCGAGGCGGTGCTGGCGCGCGAGAATCAACGGCTTGCTTTTGAACCGATGGATCACCGCGCTTTGTTGGGTCGCACAGGCACGCCGACGATTGGGGGCGTGATGGCCGCGAACGTCAGCGGGCCGCGCCGCATATCCGTAGGGGCGGCACGCGATTTTCTGTTGGGTGTACGATATGTCGATGGCATGGGGCAGGCCGTGAAGAACGGCGGGCGGGTAATGAAGAACGTCACCGGCTATGATCTGGTCAAGCTGATGGCGGGCTCGTTCGGGACCTTGGGTGTCTTAAGCGAGATTTCGATGAAGGTGCTTCCGTGCCCCGAAACGGAAGCGACGCTGATCCTGCATGGGCTGGACGATTTGCCCGCCATTACCGCTTTGGCGCGCGCTTTGGGCAGCCCGTTCGAGGTGACAGGCGCAGCGCACGACCCTGCCGCCGGGCAAACTGCGCTGCGGATCGAAGGGTTTTCATCATCGGTTGATTATCGCATAGGTGCATTGAAAAGCTTGTTAAGTGCGCCCGTGATGACGGTTCTGGACGCAGACGCAAGTGCTGCGCACTGGGCCATGGTGCGTGATGTGACGCCTTTTGCGCAGGAGGCGGGAGATGTCTGGCGGGTATCGTGCAAGCCCTCGCAGGGGCCAGCGCTTGCTGCGCGTTCGGGGGCTTTGGGCGTGCTTTATGACTGGGCAGGCGGGCTGATCTGGTTGCGCATGGCGCGCGGCGGCGATCTGCGCTCGGCTTTGGGGTCTTATGACGGGCACGCCACGCTGGTGCGCGGCGATAGTTTCGCGCGTTTCGAGCCTGAAAGCGCGGGCGTGGCGCGGCTGACAAGCGGGTTGCGCAAGCGGTTCGATCCACGTCGCATTTTCAATCCGGGAGTAATGGGATGACCTATATTGCGTTGTTTTTACTGGCTTTCGTGGGCGGTCCTTTGATCTTTCGGGCACTGACGCACAATGGACCCTCGCAACCGGCCTTTCGCCGCCTTGCACTATTTACGGCGCTATGCGCGGCAACGGGGATCACCCTGCGTTACGGGTTTGCGCCTTTGTGGGGGCGCAATTTTATGATCACGGGGGCGGGGATGCTGTTCATCTGGGGCGGTTGGATCGGTGTGCTGGCTTATGGTGCGCAGTCGTTCAGACGAAAAGATCCGGGGTTTTGGATGCGGCGGTGGACTGCCGTGATCGGGGCGGTGGGCACAACGGTGCCATGGTTCGGGCTGGCCTCTGCCAGTCTGATCGTAGGCTAGAGGAAGCACATGCAGACAACATTTACCGACGCCCAACTGAAAGATCCGGCGGTCCGGCGCAGTAACGAAATTCTGCGCGCCTGTGTGCATTGCGGGTTTTGCACGGCAACCTGCCCCACCTATCAAATTCTGGGCGACGAATTGGACAGCCCGCGCGGGCGCATCTATCTGATCAAGGACATGCTCGAAAACGAGCGGGTGCCGGATGCCAGAACGGTCAAACACATCGATCGTTGTTTAAGCTGTCTGGCCTGTATGACGACCTGCCCCTCGGGCGTGCATTATATGCATTTGGTGGACCATGCGCGCGACTATATCGAGCAGACCTACAAACGCCCTTTCAGCGACCGCGCATTGCGTTGGGTGCTGGCGCATATTCTGCCCTATCCGATGCGATTTCGCGTGGCGTTAATCGGGGCCAAAATCGGGCGGCCGTTTGCGCGGCTTATGCCCGATGTGCGGTTGCGCGCGATGTTGGAGATGGCACCGGAAAATATCCCGCCGGTCAGCCGCAATGACGATCCGCAAAGCTTTGCCGCGAAGGGCGCGCGCAAAATGCGTGTGGCGTTGATGACGGGTTGTGCGCAAAAGGCGCTGAACACGGACATCAACGATGCGACGATCAGGTTGCTCACGCGGCTTGGGGCCGAGGTGGTGGTGGCCGAGGGCGCGGGATGCTGTGGGGCGCTCACGCATCACATGGGAAAAACCACCGAGAGCCATAAGACGGCGGCCAAAAACATCCGCGCATGGGTACGCGAGATGGATGGTGCAGGTCTTGATGCCATCGTGATCAACACCTCAGGCTGTGGCACCACGGTCAAGGATTACGGGCACATGTTTCGCAATGATCCGTTGGCGGCAGATGCCGCGCGAGTGGCAGCAATTGCCCAGGACGTTTCGGAAGTTCTGGTGGATCTGACGGCGCCGGACGCTCAGGGGACGCCATGGCAACCATCAAGGGAGTGGACCGGGCCGGACGGGGCGATGCTCGTCGCCTATCACGCCGCTTGCTCGCTCCAGCATGGCCAGCAGATCAAGACGCACCCGAAAACGTTGCTTAAACGGGCGGGGTTTAACGTGGTGGAACCTGCCGACTCGCATCTGTGCTGCGGTTCTGCGGGAACGTATAACCTGTTGCAGCCCGAGATATCGGCACAGCTGAAAGAGCGTAAAGTCAAAACGCTGGAGGCGAGGAAACCCGATGTCATCGCGGCGGGTAACATCGGCTGCATGATGCAGATCGGCTCCGCCGCTGCGGTGCCTGTCGTTCACACGGTGGAGCTTCTGGATTGGGCCTGGGGCGGGCCGAAGCCGCCTGCGCTTCTGGATGGGCAGCGGCGGAAAGACGCCGTTCCCCGCTTACGTTGAAAATTTTGCCCTAATTCTGCCTTAACCGCCGGATATATGAGCGGTCTGTCAATCAAATCGGGGGAAATAGGGTGCGGCGTTGGATGGCCTTGTCGCTGATCGGATTGCTTTTTTCATCCGCTGCAGCGGCCCAAAACGATAATCTGCGCCGTCTGGACAATGGCGACGATGCGAAAGCGTGGGAGGCTGTTGGCCGGCTCGATATCAACGGCACCGGATTTTGCACCGGCGCGCTGATCGCGCCCAAGCTGGTGCTGACCGCGGCCCATTGCCTGTTTGATCGCGATACCCGCGAGCGGATCACTGAAGGTCGTGTGGAGTTTCTTGCCGGTTGGCGCAACGGGCGTGCGGGTGCCTACCGCGACGTGGCCCGTGCTGTCGTCCACCCCGATTATGTCTATGACGAAGAACTGTCTTCCAAGCGTGTGCGCAATGATCTGGCGTTGCTGGAGCTTTCGCAACCGATCCGCAACGTCTCTATCCGGCCGTTCAAGACCGCCGCGCGCCCGCGGCAGGGGGATAGCGTGGGGGTAGTCAGCTATGCGCTTGACCGCTCCGAAGCCCCGTCGCTTCAGGAAGTATGCGAGGTGCTGGCGCGTCAGGAAGGGGTGCTTATCACTTCTTGCGCTGTTGATTTCGGCGCAAGCGGCGCGCCGATTTTCATCATTCAGGATGGTGAGGCCCAAATCGTTTCGGTCGTTTCGGCCAAGGCGGAAGTGCGCGGCGCGCAGGTCTCGCTGGGCACTGCGCTGGGCCAGCCGTTGGCCGAGCTTCAAGCAGAGCTGGTGGCGGGAAATGGCGTATATCTTGGCGCAAATCAGGGCGAGCGACGCGTGCGCGTGGGGGACGCAAAGCAGGGGATGGGGGCGAAGTTTGTTAAACCTTAAGTCGGTGTTCATCGCTCTGTTTCTGGCCACGCCGGTGCTGGCGGAAACCCCGCTCGTTGGGTTGGACCGGATCGAAAAGGCAAGCCCGTGGAAGGCTGTCGGACGGTTGGAAATTGCGCAAAGCGGCTTTTGCACCGCAACGTTGATTGCGCCCGATCTGGTGCTGACGGCGGCGCATTGCACTTACAACACCGATGGCACGTCGCTGAAGCCGCAGGAACTGACATTCCGCGCAGGTTTTCGCGAGGGGCGGGTGGCGGCAGAGCGCAAAGTGGTCCAGATCGCGCGGCCCGCGGCCTTTAATTTTTCCGACAAAAACACCGCCGTGCGGATCGGCAGCGACGCTGCGTTGTTGCGCCTGCATCAATCAATCGCAACGCATGTCATCGCGCCCTTCGTGATCGAGCCGCAAGCGGTCTCCAGCGGTCCGGTCAGTGTCGTTTCTTATGGGCGCGGGCGCGAAACGATGCCTTCCCTGCAACAGACCTGCCATGTGCAGAGCGCGTTTGGGGGTGTCGTCGCGATGGATTGCAACACCACTTTCGGCTCGTCTGGTGCCCCGGTTTTCCGGCGCGAGGGGGAGCGGATCCGCATCGCGTCCATCGTATCGGGGGCGGCGCAGGTGAACGGTACAAAGTTGACCGTGGGGATGGCATTGCCCGCCCTTGTTACAACGCTCAAGGCGCAGATGATCGCCGAAGGCGCGCCGCCGGTTGCACGGATTCGCCGTATCGGCGTGGGTACCCGCACATCGGGGGGCGCCAAATTCATCCGCTCCGGTGGCTCTTGAAAGCCTGAAAACAATCCCCACATTTGACTGGTCAGGACGCCTATTAAGGGTTCTGGCATCTGAAAACAGGGCCTGTCCCATGGGGAAGGCCCGATCACCTATCGCTCGAACATGAGGATGAACCATGCGTAATTTTGATTTTGCCCCGCTTTACCGCTCCACAGTCGGCTTTGACCAGATTGCCAATCTGATGGATCGCGTGCTGACCGCAGAAACCGCACAGCCGACCTATCCGCCTTACAATATCGAAAAGCTGAAAGATGATGCGTATCGCATTTCGATCGCTGTCGCAGGCTTTGCCGATGCCGACCTAAACGTCGAGGTGCGCGAGAAAACGTTGATCGTCTCCGCGCGCAAGTCCGATGACGAAGGCGATGCGAAAACCTATCTGCATCGCGGCATTGCCACCCGCGCGTTCGAGCGGCGCTTCCATCTGGCCGATCATGTGATCATCACGGGCGCGACCCACGCGGACGGGATGCTGCACATCGAGCTGGAGCGTCAGGTGCCCGATGCCCTGAAGCCGCGCCAGATCCAGATCGCGTCAAAGACTCGCGCCATCGGCAAGGATGTCGTGGACGCGCAATCCGTCAACTAAGCGCCCCGCCTTAAACTTGAAACACCAATACCCTGCCACGCCCTCACCGCTCTCGCGGCATTGGCGACAGGAGATGTCTCGGGTCAAAGGCGGGACGCTTTAAACGGATGTAGCTGATTTAGAAAAGGCCCGACACCAGACAGGTATCGGGCCTTTTCGCGTGTTGGTCACGCGGCGTCAGACGCTCATGCAGATGTATTTCATCTCAAGGTAATCTTCGATCCCGTGGTGCGATCCTTCACGGCCCAAACCGGACTGCTTGACACCGCCAAAGGGGGCAACTTCGGTCGAAATGATGCCGGTGTTCACGCCGACGATGCCGTACTCCAGCGCCTCTGCCACCTTGTACACGCGGCTCAGGTCTTTGGCATAGAAGTAGGACGCCAGACCAAAGATCGTGTCATTCGCCATGGCGATCACATCGTCCTCGGTGTCGAACTTAAAGAGCGGTGCGAGCGGGCCAAAGGTCTCTTCATGGGCCACTTTCATGTCCTGCGTAACGCCGGTGAGGATTGTGGGGGCAAGGAAATTACCGTCCATTGCACCATTGGCACCCAACAGGACTTGCGCACCTTTCTCTTTGGCATCGTCGATATGCTCTTTGACTTTCTCGCCAGCTTCGGGGTTGATCAGCGGTCCCAATTCGACACCGGCTTCGAAACCGTCACCAACCTTCATCTGCTCGACACGCGCCCGCAGTTTTTCGGCGAACGCGTCATAGACGCCGGATTGCACATAGATGCGGTTGGCGCAGACGCAGGTCTGGCCGTTGTTGCGGAACTTGCACAGGATCGCCCCTTCGACGGCGGCATCCAGATCGGCGTCATCGAACACGATGAACGGCGCGTTGCCGCCCAGCTCCATCGAGCATTTCATCACCTGATCGGCCGCCTGCTTGAGCAGAATGCGACCCACTTCGGTCGAGCCGGTGAAGGTCAGCTTGCGCACCGCGGGGTTCTCGCAGAACTCCTTGCCCACGGCAGATGACGACGACGATGGCACCACGTTGAACACACCCGCAGGGATGCCCGCACGTTCGGCCAGCACGCCCATGACGATGGCGCTCAGCGGCGTTTCCTTGGCCGGACGCGCGACAAAGGCGCAACCGGCGGCCAGCGCGGGCGCGGCTTTGCGCGTGATCATCGCGTTGGGAAAGTTCCACGGCGTGATAGATGCGGCCACACCGATGGGTTGTTTGATCACGGTAATGCGCTTGTCGCGCTGGTGGCCGGGGATGGTTTCCCCATAGATCCGCTTGGCCTCTTCACCAAAGAATTCGATGAAAGACGCGCCGTAAGCGACCTCGCCCTTGGCCTCGGCCAGCGGCTTGCCCTGTTCGGCGGTCAGGATCGCGCCCAGATCGTCCTGGTTTGCCATCATCAGATCGAACCACTTGCGCAGCACGCCGGCGCGTTCCTTGCCGGTCCAACGGGCCCATTCTTTTTGTGCCTCTTCGGCCTGAGCGATGGCATCGGCCACCTGTGCACGGCTAAGATTGGCAACTGTTGCGACAACATCGCCGCGTGCGGGGTTCAATACGTCGAATGTGCCATCGTCGCCATCTACCCATTCACCGCCAATATAGGCACGCGTTTCCAGAAGGGATGGATCGTTCAGCATGGACTTAAGGTCAGTCTTAGATGCAGTCATTGTCTATCTCCACAAATCTTTGTGGTCTCCAAAGCAAGTCTGGGTATGATTGTCCAGATCGCTTTTGGAAGGATACCCGTGATGAAGCTTGATGACGCCTATGCCAACGCTGCCTATATTTCCGGTGCAGACGCCTATCCGCCTCGTTGGAAAGAGGCCGCGCAGACGTTCCGCGAGAAGCTGGGCGCGCGCGCGCAAACCCGCGTTTCATACGGGCCTTCGGAGCGGCAGGTCTTCGATTTTTTCCAGCCCGAAGGCGTGGCGCGCGGCACAGTGGTTTTTGTCCACGGTGGCTATTGGAAAGCCTTTGATCAAAGCTATTGGTCACATCTTGCCGCAGGGCCGCTTGCGCGCGGCTGGGCTGTGGCGATGCCCGGTTACGATCTGTGCCCCGATGTGCGGATAGGCGAAATCACAACCCAGATCGCCGCCGCTGTGACCAAAATTTCCGAACGTACCTTTGGTCCCGTTGCGCTTGCGGGCCATTCCGCAGGGGGGCATCTGGTGTGCCGGATGACCGATCCTTTGGTTTTGCCGTCTGACATCCGTGATCGCATCAAACAGATCGTGCCGATCTCGCCGGTGGCCGATCTTGCGCCGCTTATGGAAACCACCATGAACCAGATGCTGCGGATCGACGCCGCAGAAGCGCAGGCCGAAAGCCCGGTTAACATGCAGCCGCCGCATGGGCTGGGCGTGATGATCTGGGTCGGTGCCGACGAGCGCCCCGCGTTTCTGGAGCAGGCCGAGGCGCTGGCGCGCGGCTGGGGCGCGCGGCGCGTTGTGCCCGAGGGCAAGCATCATTTCGATGTGATTGATGAACTGGAAGACCCCGAAAGCGATATGGTCAGAGCACTGCTGGGCCTGAAGTGATGCGACAGCAAAATCTTGCAAATATTTTGGGCTCAAAATTTCCTCGAAATTTTGCGTTTCCCCATGCGGCGCAGTTGCCGGTATAATTCAGGGTCAGGTTTTGCGAAACTTGCGATAATTAGTACACTTGGGATGTAATGACGCTTTACATCCCTATATCTAGGAAAAGTTATGGGAAAAGGAATTTCTTGATGGCCAATCTGGACGCACAGGTACGCGAATCTCAGGAGCAGGTGACGCAGGCCCAAAACAAGATTGCGGAGCTGACCAGCCGGATCGAGACAGCGCGCGCCAAGCTCAAGGCAGGTGACGCCGCCGAGATCGACATCGAGAACGCCTCGCTTGAGGACGTGCATGCCCACACCGAAGTGATGAACGCCAACATTGCAGAGCTGATTATGGGGCTCGACGATGTGACCGCAGGCTTTTCCCGGGATTTCGACGAGATGCGTTCGAATACCGGTTTGGAAAGCATGATCGGTATTTTCTCCTCGGCCAAGGCGGACAGTATGCGGCAGGAGCGGATCCGGTCCGCCTCGATTGATGACAAGCTGCAAGACCTGATCGCCAAATCCGACACCATCGTGCAACTGCTCGAAGGGCAGCTTGCCGTTCTGGAGGATCAGAAAGCCAGGGTCGGAACCAACCTGACCGAAACGCTGGGCGAGCGGGAGATGACAGTAGGGGAGCTAGAGACACTCCGTCACGACATCGGCGCGATGGACCCCGAAATTATTACGCTGGAAAACGCCATCGCCTCCGAAATGGACGCGGCCAAACGCACGGCGCTGGAAACCAGACTGGCCGACGCCAATTCGCGTTATAATGCGATGGTGCAGGAGGAGCAGGTCAAGCTGGCCAAATCCCAGACCTTGGAGCGCTACATCGACAAGGGTAAAACATGGGTCGACAGTCTGCAAAATCAGGCGGCGACGCAGATGGTGCTGATCAACAAGCTGCAAACCGACACCAAACAGCGGGTTGTGCTTTATGACGCGCTGACAAAGTCGTTGAAAACCGCGCAGCAGCAGGACGTCGCCCACCGCATTAACGAGATCGGCGTAAAAACCGATCAGGAGGCGCAATCGGCGATGGCGGGGATCGGATCGGCGACCAACGCGCGGATGGCCGAGATGATGGAAGCACATGAGGATCACATGGTCTTTGCGCGCGATGTGCTGGAGCAGAAGGCCAAAGCGGATGAGAGGTTCGCCCGCCGGTTTGCCAAAATTGTCGAAAAGCATGACAGCAATGCGTATGGGGAGTGATCCGCACGAAATGACGCCAGAGGCAAAAGGGACTGTCCGGACAAGACGTCTGTACAACTGGTTCATGTGGATCGACGCAATCGTTCTGGTGCCACGATTCCTGTTTGGCGTGATTGCAAGATGACGAATACCCGCCTCACGGCCGATCACGTCGATTTAAGCGACACGTTCGCCTCGCGCCGCTATTTCGCCAAGTTCGAAAGTATCATGCAACACATGCTTCGCGTTGCGGGTGTGATGCAGGCCGAAGGCCAGCTTGACCGTGCCGAGGTCGCGATTCTCGCGCGCTACGCCGCGAAACTCACGCATAGTTTCCGCGCGCTCAGTTGGAAATACCTGCTCGCTGGCCGCGAGACGGGGCGGTTTTTCGGCTCCCTCACTATGGACAACCACGACAGCGGATTTCCCGTCGCGGCAGAGTTGATGACAATGGCGAACGACGCGCAGCAGGCGCAAAGCCATCTGGCCACCATGCCCGGCGTGGATGACCACAAAGACCAGATGGTGCAAACGATCCTCAGCGACCGCGCAATCCCCACAAAACTGCAATTCAGCCTCTCGCAAAGGCTTTATTACGAAGAACTAGCCGCCGGTGACCTTTTCTGGGTGCGCAACGATCCGCAGGCCGAATGGATTCGCGACAGTGCCGAGCGCCGCACATACCGGATCTACTGGGCGACTTATGACAGTCAAGTGAATCTGCCGGTGATCTACATGATGGAGGTGGAGGATTCGGGCCGCGAAGCGCTGCCGCGCGACACCCGCCGCTGGCCCGAAGTGCAGTCGCACCTGAGCGCACAGGCGCTGGGCGGGCTGAAGCTGTTGACCATCGCACGCGGCTTTGACGAAGATTTCCCTGATCTGCACCCCAAACGCCTTCGACGGTTCCATCTGGGCCCAATGTACAGCCACGCCTACACACGACAGAACGGCCCGATGCGCGATGTTCTGGCCGAGGCGAAAGCGCCTGAAGGGCAAGATTGGGCGCTGGCGTGGACCGAAGAAGAACTGCTTTCGGATCGTGTGACAGAGCAGCGCGCGGGCTGGTTCTCGACCGTGGAGCGTGAGGTTTTCGCGCTTGATCCCATGACGGGAGAGATGCCGGACATGGGGGTCACACGCGCCTCGCGCAGCATCATTTTACCGCAACGACCCTATCAGGTGTTGCGCGAAAAGAACCCGCCGGGGTTCGCGTCGGTGCGAAAATTCGTGGTCAGTCCGGCAGGGCGGGTGTTGCGGTATTGAACGCAGGCGGCAGCGCGGGCTGACGGAGCGGGATTGAGTTTACAGGCCAAATGAAGCGGGAGGCGGCGCATCATTTGAGACGAATGCGCTGCGGTTTTGCGCCGAAGATGTGAAAAGGGATAGCGATGAGCCAGATATCAGACCGGATGGAGCTACGTGAAGAAGATATCGCCAAGCATGTGGTGATGGCGCAATCGCTGATTGAGGGTTTTGATCATGCGCCACGCATTGGCAAGAGGGCCATTGCGCGCGAGGCGGAGCGGTCTTCTGGCATTGGCACGCGGCGGCGGTTCCGGTCCACCACGCCGGGGTTGGTGACACAACGGCGCGCGCCCACGGGGGCCGTGCAATTGGTGTCACGGGTGCAGGGCGCGGATGATGGTGATGTCCTGATGACGCCGATGCAGGCGGCGGTGTTACACGCGTTGCGCCGCGCCATCGCGATTGCCTTGGCGGTGACCGAAAATATGGCCGAACAGTCGAGCCTTGGCGATCTGAAACGTGCCAACCTTGAAGGGGTGCTGCCCGCCGCGCGCAAGGCGGAATTTGGCGAATTGCTGGCCGCCGAGGCGCTTGTGACACTGCATGTTTTCGGCAACGCGACGGCGTATCTTCTGTCCTCCCACCTGACAGAAGTCACTGTGGAAGTCGGCGATGTGGACGAGGTTTTGACCGACAACGGGCAGACCGCGCTGCACGGCGCTTTGTGGGAGCTGGATCAGGATATCGCCGCCCACGCGCAGGATGACGGGCGGCTTGTTGCCACTGTGGCCGGTTTTGCCGAAAGCTTGATGGAGAAAGTTGCCCTGCGTGCTTCCACCGCGCCGCGGCTGGAAGCGTTTACCGCCGCTGCGTGGCATGTGGAGGCGGACGATTTCACCGTGCGCGGGTTCTCTGCGGCATCCAGGGCCAAATCGACGACGCTGACTATGACGTTCAAGAAACCGAACGAGGTGGTGGGCAATCACATCGCTAAATATCAGGCGATGAAGTTGGCCAAAATGCTGATGGCCTATGATTTCGAGCGGCGGTTGAACCCCTTTGCCGAGCTGGGCGGTTTTATCTTTACCTTCATGGGCGACGGCGCGCCGGGCACGGGGAAAACCACGCTGATCCAGATGATGGCGGGGCTGATCTCGGAATATTGCGGCAACGCGGGCTATCCGTTTCGCTATCAGAATCTCGGGACCGACAACATTGACAGCTATCAAGGCAAATCGGGGCAGAATGCCAAAGCGTTTATCAACAACGTGATTGATCCAAGCGTCATCGGCTTTGGCACCATCGACGATATAGACCAGCTTGCGGGCAAGCGCGGCGACCGGCAATCCTCGTCTGGGCAGTTGGAAATTACTGCCGTTTTGATGGAGTCCTTTGCCGGTGCCAATACGGTTGTGCGCGGCAATTGCACCTTTGGCATGTTCTCGAACTACCCCGAAAATGTGGACGACGCGCTGCGCCAGCGCGCGGGCGCGCGGTTTCTGGTGGATGGCCCGCAAACGCAGGACGACTACATTGACATCCTCGCTCTTTTGATGGGCAATAATCACGATATCCCGTTGGGTAGTCACGATATTTTCGCCGCCCAAGAGATCAAAAAAGCCGTCGCCGCATCGTTCGAAAGCCACGCCCGCCCGCACGAGGCCGGGCTGATCGAGGTCTATGACCGCGTGTCCTCGCAGATTGGCGCGTTGGATACGATTGCCAAGCTGGGAACGTATCTGAAAGGCATCCAAATGGCCGACCCCCGCTTTACCGGCCGCGCGATCAAGAACATCACCGACGCGGTAAAAGTCCGCGCCATGGATTTTGAGTTGCCCGATGAATGGATGGAGCAGCCGGACCTGTTCCTGTTCAAAGGGTACGACGAGAAGAAAGCGATGATCGAAGACATGCGTAAGCCCATCACGGTGGATATGGTGGTGCAAGAGATCAACCGCTACGCGGATTCGGAGTTCCGGTATGCGGATAAGTCGGATGAGGTGGCGATTGAAGGGGCGGTGCGGGAGATGCAGCGGATGGAAGAAGCGAAGAAGCGGTATTTGGGGGGGGAGGGATGACCAACGAAATTCAACCAGAACACGGTGATCCCATCGCGACGGATCATCGCAAAAAGATGTGCGACAATGCGGAACTGGAAAGTTTAAGAAAATGGCGCAAAGAAGCGCGCGAGATAGTTGTTCACGAAGATAACCTCATCAATTCTCGGATAACGCGTCTGTCTGCTGCGCAAGCCGTCTTGGGAACAGGCTATTTTTTGGGACCAAGTGAAATCAGGGCGCTACCTATCATTCCTGCGTTGGGCATATTTTTTTCTCTTCTGACATTCTGGGGGGTCTGGAGCGCAGGAACCGCAATCCTCAAAATCGGCTCCGAATGGATCGAGAAAAAAAATAGACTGACAGGAAAAGGGCTGGATCTCTCTTACATCGTTCGACCGATTGGATTGCGATACGATAACACATTGATGCAGTTTCTACAGCCCCATACAATTTTCCCACTAGCTTTTGGTATCCTTTGGCTTATTCCGATATTCTTCGCTGAAGAAGTGGCGAACGTGATTGAAGATGCAGAAACATCAATTAGCTCTGTAGCTGCCGATGTAGTGGAAAATAAAAATGAGGGTGAACCGGAATAATGAACCGCCTCATCCGCGCCGGTCTCATGTTCGGCAACCTCTTTCACGTCCACTCCGCCGCGCTTGTCGAGCGGTATAACCGCGCGCTGCACCATCTCACGGGGCACAAAACCACCCTCACCGATTTCTACATCGACATCTCCGGCTACTCCCCCGAGATCGGGGAGGAGCTGGGCGATCCGCTCTACCTCAACCACAAGGGCGTCAACCGGCAGTTCATTTTACTAAGCATGGAGCAGCGCACCGCGCCTTTGCTCAACACGAAATTCTCGACCTCCAAGGGCATCCTGCAACAGTTCATCGCCGATAACGAAGCGGCATTGTTCGCGCTTACCGCGCGCGATGCTGTGGCGGGAGAGTTGGTTAATTCGGTGTTCGATATTTCCTCGCCCGCCCGGCTGTTCGATATCCGGCGTATCACCATTGATGCCGACACCACCGCAGGCACGCTGCGCGATGCGGACAAGCTGGCCGATATGGTTGATCGTTTCCGCGACACGCCGGATGGCTGGTACGACGACGTGCTGATCGCGCAGATGATCGCGCTTGCGGGCAAGACGGGAGATGTGGTGCGCAACCCTGTGCAGCTCAAGGAAATGTCGTTCGAACAGCGCAATTTCTGGACCGCCCATTTTGGCGGGCTGTATGTGTTTCAGGACGTGGAACACCCCGCTGTAATCGCCCCTGCGGGCAAGGCGGGGCTGGATGATATCCCGCTGCAATTTGTCTTTGACGCCGCGCAACGCAACCAGATCGCGCATTTCCTGCGGCTCAACGGGCTGGTTGAAACAATCGTCGAGGCGCGCGGCATCCGGTCGGCGGCGATCCTGCGCCAGAAGATGGATTTCATCCTGATCGACGCGGTTGCGGGCGAAGGCGGCATGCGCGACGGTCTCACCCGCGCCGATCTGCGCCGCCTTGCGCGCCGCCATGCCGACAGATTGCCGCCCGAGTTTCACAAGCTGGGCGCGCTGGTCAACTGGGCCGAAAACGGCGGCACCTTTCCGGCCATCGACAGCAGCGATCCGGTCTATTTTTACACCCTGCGCGCGGCGGATACGCCTGATGCGCAACTGGTTAACATGCTGCTGGCAGAGCTGGCCCCCAAAGACATCCGGCAGCTTTTCATCTGTCACAAGGATCTGTTCTACGCCACCTATGCGCGCTGGCCCGAAGCAAAGAGGGCCTATGTGGTTGATTTCCTTGAGGCCGAGTATCTTGTGGACAAGGCGGGCGTGCGCGACGCACTCTTTGGTCATGCGCCGCCGTTGGAAGCGCCCCCCTTGCCGCGCCGCAAAAAGCCGCCCCCCGTGCCGAACCGCGTGGCCCATGCGGGGCCGTGGGGATCGGCGAAAAGGAGATAGGATATGTTTGCCCTTGCCCGCCTTATGGTCGTCGGATTTGCCGTGCTTTCGATCATTTACGTCTGCCTGTCGCTGTATTCGCGCGCCGTGCGCAGGGACAAGCTACGCGCCGAATGGTACGAGGGGCCACAGGACATGCCGCTGGATCAATTCGTTGACGAGGGGCTGGAAGACTACGATAAATCGCTGCGTCGCAAATTGATCCTCGCGGTCTATGTTATTCCGGTGATCCTTGTGTCAGTGATCATTTACCTGACGAATTTTAGTTGAGGAGGCCCACGATGCTTGGTCTTTTGCGTTGGACATTCTGGTTAACCGTTTGGGCGATTGTGGCGGCGTTCTTTCACTATACGCTGCCGCAGGTCGATATTGTGCGGATCACCGACACCTATGAAAAACGTGTGGACCCGGGTGAGAATTCGATCTTCTGGTCGCAAACGGATGTGGGCATGGATGGCACGCTGTCCAACCGCGATGTGTTCTTTATCCAGACGCGGCGCGCCAAGGGCGACGTGATGGTGTATCGCAACGAAGACACCGGATGGGGCTGGCCGCCGTACTTCAAATTCGACACCTCCAATTTGCAGGCCGAGGCGGGGGATTACAAATCCACCGAAACAACGGCGCGCTATGTCGCGCTCAAACATTATGGCTGGCGCAACGAGTTCATGTCGATCTTCCCCAATGCGATTTCCGTGCGGCCCGTTTCAGGGCCTGACGCGTCCAAGGGGGTGCCGTGGCTCAACATCATAATTCTCACGCTGTTCGTTGCCATGATTTACGGCATCTGGGTGCGCTGGCGCCGGTTCCGCAAGGCGCGGCTTGACCCGACTTTCGAAGCGATCGAGGATGATTTGGCCGAACGCTCAGACGCCGTGCGCGGCTGGTTCGGACGTAAACGCACAAAGGGCTGAACCGCTGGCGGGGGGTAAACCTCCCCGCCAGCGGCCAGCCCCGCCAAAGGTCAGCCTGCGGGCTGAACCATCCGCCCCATACGGCGGCCACCCAGAATATGCACATGCAGATGTGGGACTTCCTGCACCCCATGCGCGCCCGCGTTGCTGATCATGCGAAAGCCGTCGTTGTCATCAAGAGTGATATCTTCCATCTGGCAAATCTTCGCAATGGCGCGCGTGAAATCCACGATCTCCGCATCTGATGCTTGCGCGGCGAAATGGTCATAACTGACATAGGCGCCCTTGGGGATCACCAAAACATGCACGGGCGCTTGCGGCTCGATATCGCGAAAGGCCAGCGTGTGATCTGTTTCCAGCACAGTGGTGTTGGGGATCTCTCCGCGCAGGATTTTGGCAAAGATATTCTGGTCATCGTAGGTATAGGCCATGGGTCACTCCTCAATCGGCAAACAGGTTTTCGGTGCTGGTGATCTCATGCGCTTTCTCGACGCTAAGGCCAAGGAAATTGGCCAGCTGTTCAGCATTTTCACCAGATGAGGCGCTTTCGCGCATCCTGCTGTGGTTTTCGAACTGCGCGTCGCGGATTGCGTCGCTCTCGTAGATCATATCATTGCGGATCGTAGGTAACAGCCGGTCCAGCGTTTCTTGTGAGGTCTGCTCACCGGCAAGGCCCACGCGCATCGAATGACCGACAAGATATTCATCCGTAAAGATGCATTCGATTTCAAGAATCCGCGTCACAGAGCGGTCCGCTACAAAATCTTCCAGCAGTTCCAGATTGCTCGGGTCCATGCACACGATCAGACGATCCGTCTCGAAATAATCAAACAACATCCGCACCAGCGCGCGGCGGTGGCGCGTGCGCTTGCCCAGCGTCTTTTCAATCCCGCCAAGCGCGGGCAGGGGGGCGGTTTCTTCGTTGAAGACATATTCGATGGCCGGCACATTTGTCGTTTGGCGGATATGTTCCAGCACCCGCTTGGCCACATGCCATTTTTTACACACCACAATCAACAATTCGCGCTCCCGCCCGAGGGTCGATTCCGTCTCCCAGAATCGGGTGGAAAAGCGTCGTCCGATCCGGCCCCGCCCTGTCAGGAACCTGAACAGGCTGCGCCCTTCGTTGCTGATCTGGAATTGTACGCCCTGCGCCGCATACAAAAGCCCCAGCCGCCGTTTCAGGTCGTGCGCATCGGCGCTGATCTTGCGGGCAAACAGGTAATCCTGACTGAGCAGCAGGTCATAGTGATCGTTGTAAAACGTCACCGGCATCCCGTAATCGGTGAACATCAAAAACGTCAGCGTGCGCGAGCGGATTTCCTTTTCCGGCACCAGATGGCGCACAACGGTCTGGAAAAATGTCTCGTCCGGAATCCATGTTGTGCGGAAAAATCGGATCACATCGCGCCGCTGCGCGCAGAATTCCAGCAACGATTCGATTGTGCGCCTGCGCAAACACCACCACTGGCTGCCGATCTGCACTTGAATGTCGGATGGGATGTTGCGCGTCAGCCCAAGGCGCTTTTGCAACTCGAACATCGCATAAAACCGCTTTTTCTGGGTGCGCTCGTTGAACCAGTGACGATAAATCAGCCGCTCTTCGGTCCATCCGGTCTTGATCCAGCCACTGTCAAAGTAATCGACGCTTTCAATATAATCGACATCGTCATTGTCCAGGAAACTATGGGTGTATTCCGCCGCCTTGATCGCCATACAGTCCCCCGACAGCATATAGAAATGCGTGGCGCGCGGGAAGGTCGTAACAGCGGCTTGCACCGCATTCAGCGTCGCCTGAACCAGTGACCATTCACCCCAGCCGCATTTGATCCGCTTGGCGGCAAAGGTGACATTGGGGTTGTCATCCAACGCCTTGCGTATCTTCCTGTAATGTTCGGCATCTGCCGAAGCATCGAAATGAATCGACATATAGTCGCCCACAGCCGTCAGCCGTTCCGCCTGCCTGATGATGGAGACGGGGTCTTTATGACACAGCAGGATGTAGGCAATTTTTGCCATTCAGGAACCAATCACCTCTATAATGCTCAATTGTTATATAGATAATGGTGAACACTGATTGAATAAACCGCAATTATTTGCTTTTGTAGCATAAAAGCCGCCGCAACGGGCGGCAACGGCTTTGAGCAGGAGCAAGCAAGCATGGGTTTCCCTGGGACATGGATGACCGAAAGCGAAAGCATGGTGTACCGCGTGGTGCCCAAATGCGCCTGCTCGACCATCGGCCAGATCATGTATTACTCTGATCACGGTGAATTTTTTGACGGCGACATTCACGACGCCAAAACAGGTCTGCACAAATGGGCGCTTGAGCCAAGCCAGGAACCGATCAGCCGGAATGTGCAGAACCACACCTCCTATTCCTTCACCTGTGTGCGCAATCCCTACACCCGTATTCTCAGCTCCTTTTTCGATAAAATTTGCGGCATCCAGCGAAACGGCAAGCGGTATCGCGGAAATCTGGTGCCGCTGCTGATCCAGAAGTACGGGATCGAAGTCGGCGGCGAGGATGGCAAACAAGAGTTTGACCAGATCGCAAGCTTTCGCCGTTTCCTGTTGTTCGCGCGTGACACCATCCGCTGGCGTCGCCCGATGGACCCTGACATCCACTGGTCCGCCATATCCGGCCACGTCAGCACGTTCATCGTGAACGGCGGCAAATATGACAAGATCATCTGGACCGAGGCGTTCAACGACGGCATGCGCGATGTTCTCGACGCCATCGAGACACCCAAACCGCTGGATCTTGCCCAAATCCCGCGCTTTAACGAAAGCGAAGGTCACGGCCCCAAGCGCGCCCACCCGGTCGAGGATTACTTCGACGATCTGTCGATGCATCTGGTGTACGAAATCTACAAGCGGGACTTTAACCTGTTCAAATACGACTTTGAAAACCCCGCGAACAAGATGCCAACAGGCCAGATTGATTTGGATGAAGTCCACGCGAAGCTTGGCGATTAGATCTTAACCATTTGTTAATGAATGAAAATGTTTCGCGTGCGAAACAATTGACGGGCCATGTGCCAACAACATCCAATGGACAAACCGCGCGCCATGCGCTCTGTTCAGGTCCGAAATCCAACCCGCGTGAAAGGTCCGCCCATGTCTTATGTCTTCGCCGCCCCGCCCCAAGCCAGCCTTGCCGTTCAGGGCGATGAGGCCCGCTTCCCTGTGCGCCGCATTTTCTGTGTCGGCCGCAACTACGCCGCACACGCGCGCGAGATGGGCAATGATCCCGACCGCGAGCCGCCGTTCTTCTTCACCAAACCGGCGGACGCCGTGATGGACACACCCTGCACCTTCCCCTATCCGCCCCTCACAGATGATCTCCACTACGAAATCGAACTGGTCCTCGCCATCGGCAAGGGGGGTAAAAACCTGACCGAAGACCAGGTGATGGATCACATCTGGGGCGCATCCGTGGGCATTGATTTCACGCGCCGCGATCTTCAGGCCGACGCGAAAAAGACAGGCCGCCCGTGGGATTGGGCCAAGGCCTTTGATCACTCCGCCCCGATTGCCCCGATCAAACCAATGGCCAAAGTGCCAAGCCTGACAAACGCCCGCATCTGGCTGGCCGTGAACGGAGATGTCCGTCAGGACGCCGACATCGCCGATCTGATCTGGTCGGTCCGCGAACATGTCTCGACGCTCAGCCACGCGATGACCCTAGCGCCGGGCGATCTGATCATGACAGGCACCCCTGCCGGTGTTGGTGCGGTGGTGCCGGGCGATGTGATCACCGGCGGCGTAGACGGCATTGCCGATCTCGAAGTCATCGTCGGCCCCGCGAGCTGACAGGCCCATTTCTTTTGGCCGGAAATATCCCGGGGGAGCCGTTCCCCATAGGGGAGCGGCGGGGGCTGGCCCCCGTCTACTACGACCCTGCGCATAACCGGTCTAACGTTGCGGCGGGTTGCCCCATTGGTTCGGCTCTTCCTGCGTCGCGGTACAGAAAAAGACGATCAGCACGATCCAGCCAATGACCGGGACAAAGATCATCAGATACCACCATCCGCTGCGTCCGATATCATGCAGGCGTCGCACGGCCAGCGCCAATGACGGCAGAAACATCGCCAGCGATAATAGCGAGTTGAGCGGGCCGACGTCGCCCATGCCAGCCATCACGTCCAACATTGATGTGCCAAACCCCAGCAGGATAGACCACAGCGCCCACCACCAGAACTGCGAGCGGGTCGAGCGGGTTTTGAAATCGACGTAGCGCGCAAAACCGTCTTTCAGCGCGCCGACAAAACTGTTTGCATCGGCCCGCGCGGGGTCTTCCATATCGCCATAGCGCGCGCGCGGTGGCATCGGTTCGGATGTTGGCTGCGTGGCTGCATTGCCCAACGGCAACCAGTCCTCCATCCCCTCTTGCCATACCAAGGTGTTGCTGCGGATCGTGCCATTTGCGACGAGTCGGTCAAACTCGGTCTGGCTCAGCGGCCCTTTCGATGTGCCTTCTTCGGCGTAATACCAATCTTTGCTCATGGGATGGAGATGCCTTTTGTTGAATGCGGATCAGATCAATGGCGCGAGGGTAACGATGCTTGGGCCGCGCCGCAATCAGTGTCAGGTTGCATTGTCGGCCAGCGTTCGTGCGGCCCGCGCGCGCGCTTCTTCGGCCAGCGCAGGTAGCCCTGTTTTGGCATAAACATCGCCCAAAAGCAGGTTCAGCGGCACCCCGTCAGGATCATAGGTCCGGCGCATTTCCAACACTTGTTGCGCCGAAGAGGCGCGCCCGTCGCGCACCAGCGCATCAAGGTGGATTTGTTCAAACAGATCGCGCTGCGCGTGGCTGCCGCCGCATTCGGCCATCCGTGGCAAGGCGTGCGCCATCTGCGAAATTGCCGCGCTCCAATCGCCCTTCGCATGGGCAAGGATACCGCGCGCCGCAGGCAGGGCCACATCGCGCCAGGCGAGGTGGTCGTGCTGGTCGGTGTCGCTGGCGCGTTTCTCGATGGCCCGCATCAGGGGGATGGCTTCGGGCCGCTCTGTGCGCCCCAAGGCATAAAGATATTGCAGCGTAAGGAACGGGTTAACCGTATCCGCGCCGCGCTGTGCGATGTGATCGGCCACGTCGGTCCAACGGTCACCCACATCGACACCCGCAAATTCCATGCGCGCCAAAAGCGAGGCGGCACCGACCTGATCTTGCGAATATTCCTTGGCCAGCCCCCAGACGTGGGTGTCAAACGCGCGGCGCACATCCTCGTGCCGCCCGAGGCTGAGATAGAACAGCGCCAGATGCCACCAGTTGTGGCTGTGCATAAAACTGTTGAGCCCGCTCCACGTTTCCGCGACCCCTTCGAGAAAGGCAGCACCTTCGGATACCCGCCCTTGGGTCAGCATGACATGGGCGAGGGCGTGGTGCGCCCATGGTTCGTCATGGCGCAATTCCATCGCGCGGCGGGCGGCGGCTTCGGCGCGCGGCAGCAGGTGGCATTGCTCATAGCCAAATGCGATCATGCCGTGGGCATAGGCGATATCATCCGCCTCCGGCAGTGCCTTGAGCGCCATGCGCAGCATCGCGGGCGCATCGCCCAGATTGAAAAGGTGGTATTGCGCCAGTTTCAGAGCGGTCATGTCGCGCGGATGGTCCGTGGTGATCCGGTCGCAAATCTCCAACAGCTTTGGCACATCGCCCTCGACCCAAGCGGCGGCTGCGTCGATCATCAAGGCTTCGCGCGCGGTGACGCCATCCGCAGCGGCCCGTGCACGCGCGATGTAGGGAGCCGCATTCGCAGGGGCGGCAGGCGCTTCGAGGAACATCCACAAAAGTGCGGTATAGGCATTGGCAAGCGCACAGTCAGGATCGGCATCCGCCGCTTCCATCACGGCGGTTGCTTTGGGCTGATAGCTCAGGAAGCCGTGGATGAAATCGTTGATCGCTGCCAGCGTCTCGGGGCGCGCGCAGGTGACGGGCAATCCATAAAGGTCATCGGGCATGGCGGTCTCCTTATTCAAAGGGGGCTGGTAAAACTGCGCAGATGATCGGCCACGGCCTGTGGCTGGTCCCAGTGGATCGAATGACCGGCACCGGCGATCATATGCACCGGAATGTTGTCCAGCGCAGGACGGGCAAGAGCGGCCGGCACCAGCATATCATCCTGTGCCAGCAATGCCTGCGCGGGGCAGGGAAGATCGGCGATGGCATCGGGAATGTAGCCGCCCAGCGCATCAAGCTGGTGCGCCATGGCGTCTGCGGATTGGGCGAAAGGATAGGCCAGAGATGCGGCAAGTGCCTGCGCAACAAGCCCTTCGGTCTCGTAGACTTCGGGCGCAAAAAGCCACGGGAACAGCGCGCGCAGCCATGTGTCGGGGGCGGCATTGCTTTGACGGATCGCCAGTAGCGCGCGGAACAATGCCACGTTGCGTTCCAGTCGCAGCGGGGCAGAGGCGGCAAGGGTGAGCGAGCGGACCGCATCGGGAAAATGACACGCCAGCCGCATCCCGATCAAGCCGCCCATCGAGTGACCCAAAACATGCACACGCCCGAGGCCAAGGTTGGTGATCAACGCCGCGCAATCGGCGGCGATCAGATCGACCGAGGCGGGGGCGTTCCACGGCACGGTCTGTCCGGTGGTCCGGTTGTCGGGGCGGATCACGGTGAAATACGGCTCTAACAAGGGCACAACGGGTGCCCAGCTGGCATTGTCGCTCATCATTCCGGCGATGAGCAGCAGCGGCGGGCCATCGCCGGAACGCTCGAAGTTAATCTTGACCGTGTCGTGTTCAAAGACCGGCATTGGCGGACTTCCAGCACGGCATGACATCGTCTTGCGCGGGTGTGGCGGCATAGACCGCGCGCGCGATTGCGCGGCTGAGGCACAGGGCGGCGGCGTGGCCGGTCATCAGGACATCGGCGGCGGGCCGCGCGCCAGTGGTCAGCGCAAAGATCAGATCACCGTCATTCGGCGTATGGGCCGGAACGCAGGCGCGCCCGATACCGTCGTGTGCGGCGGTGGCAACGCGGTGACACTCGGCCTTGGTCAGGGCCGCATCGGTGGCGACGATGGCAATAGTGGTATTGGCGCGCGCACTCAATGCGTTCATCTTGCGGCTTTCGCGCGAGAGGCCAAGCCCGCCGCGCGGATCAGGACCGACACCGCCAAACTCGGCGTTCATCTCGAAGGGGGCGGCGTAAAAATATCTGTCACCCGGCGTTGTCACGGCCCCCACCGGATTGGCGGCGACAAGGGCGGCGACGGTGCTGCCGTCTGGCAACACCAATGACGCAGTGCCGAGCCCGCCTTTTAGCATCGCCGTCAGCGCGCCGGTGCCTGCGCCGATGGTCCCGATGTCGAACGCGGTTGCGGCATTGTCATACGCCGCGCGGCCCAAAGCGCGGTAAGGATTGTCCTCCCAATCCTTGGCCCCGCCGTTAAGCAGATCGAACAGGATGGCGCCCGGCACCAGCGGGATTTTCGCAGACCCTATGCAAAATCCGCGCCCGTCCTTGCGCAACCCGTCCACCACACCCGAACAGGCATCCAACCCGAAGGCAGAGCCGCCCGACAGCACCAGCGCATCAATCGCCGCGACGGATTTGTCGGGGGCCAGCAGATCGGTTTCGCGGGTGCCGGGCGCACCGCCCATGATGGCAACGGAGGCCGTGAAGGGCGCATCACCCACCACGACCGTGGTGCCGGATTTAAGCGTGTTGTCCTGTGCGTTGCCGACGCGCAGGCCGGCGATGTCTGTAAGGCTGTTTGTGGGGCCGGGTTTCATGCTGTCAGTCCTTGAATTTCGGGCAGCACGGGGGCCGCTTCGATCAGGGTTTTGGTGTAGGGGTGTTGCGGCGCGGTGAACACATCTTCGGTCGCGCCCTGTTCCACGATCTCGCCTGATTTCATCACCAGAACGCGGTCGGTGATTGTGCGCACGACGCTGAGATCGTGGGAAATAAACAGATAGCTAAGGTCATAGGCCGCGCACAGATCCACCAGCAGATCGAGAATTTGCGCGCGCACCGAGACATCAAGCGCGCTGACCGCCTCGTCAAAAAGGATCAGATCGGGGCGGATGATCAGGGCGCGGGCGATGGCGATGCGTTGTCGCTGGCCACCGGAGAATTCGTGGACATATTTATTGGCGTCCGACGGTTTCAGCCCTACGGCTGTCAGCGCTTCGTCGATGGCTTTTTGGCGCGCGGCCCCGGTGGGCGGATCATCGAGCAGGTGAAACGGTTCGGTGATCTGGCGGGCGACACGGTGACGGGGATTGAAGCTGCCGAAGGGATCCTGGAAGACGACCTGCATGTGGCGTCTGACGGCGAGGTTCGGTTTATTTCCGGTAAAGACAGGTTCACCGGCAAGCGTGATCGTGCCTTTTTGTACCTGCTCAAGGCCCAGAAGCGCGCGGGTGAGGGTGGACTTTCCGCAGCCGCTTTCCCCGACCAGCCCCAGACGCTCTCCGCGATTGAGGGTAAAGCTAACGTTGTTGACGGCGCGAAAATGACCCGGCTGGCCGAAAAACGTAGTGCGCGGGGTGCGGTAGTCGCGGCACACGCCTTTGACCTCCAGCAGCGGGCCTGTGGCGCGGGATTCGGGCAGGGTGACCTTGTGCGAGGAGGCGGCAAAAAGCATCCGCGTGTAAGGATGGTGCATCTCGCGCAGGAGCGTTTTGGTCTCGCCCTGCTCGACCACTTCGCCGTTGCGCATCACGATGATCCGGTCGGCCATGTCGGCGACCACGGCAAGATCATGGGTGATCATCATCAGGCCCATGCCGTCCTCGCGCGCAAGCCGCGTCAGAAGATCGAGGATTTGCGCCTGAGTGGTGACATCCAGCGCCGTCGTGGGTTCATCCGCGATCAACAGGCGGGGGTGGCGTGCGATGGCCATGGCGATAACGACCCGCTGGCGCTGTCCGCCTGACAATTCGTGCGGAAAGCGCGAGAGAGGAAAGCGGTCTTGGGGCAGGCCGACACGGGTCAGCGTCTCGGCGGCGCGTTTGCCGGCCTCGGCTTTGGAGGTGCGTTCGTGCAGCAGGATCGTTTCCGCGACCTGATTACCGATGGTTTTAACCGGATTGAGCGCGGTCATAGGTTCTTGAAACACCATGCCGATCTCGTTGCCACGGATGCCGCACAGCTGCGATTCGGTGAGGGTGGTGAGGTCTTGATCGCCCAGAGTGATGTGGCCCGTGGTTTCCGCGCCTTGCGGCAAAAGCTGCATCGCGGCGAGGGCGGTCATGGATTTGCCAGAGCCGCTTTCGCCGGTCACGGCCACGATCTCGCCTGCTGCGATGTCGAAGGTGACGCCTTTGAGGATCTGGAAGTTGTGGATCGACAGGCTGAGGTTGTTGAGGGATAGAAGGTTCATGCGCGCGCCACCCTTAGCCGTGGATCGAGATAATCGCGCAGCCCGTCACCCATCAGGTTGAGGCCCAGAACCGTGAGGATGATGGCGAAGCCGGGCATCAGCGCCATGTGCGGCGCGATGGAGACCATCGTTTGCGCATCAGCCAGCATCCTGCCCCAGCTGGGTGTGGGGGGCTGCGCGCCAAGGCCGACATAGCTGAGACCCGCTTCAGCGAGAATGCCGAGCGAGAACTGGATTGTGCCCTGAACAATTAGCAGATTGGTAACGTTTGGCAGGATATGTTCAAACGAGATACGCGCGGCGGATTTTCCGGCGACACGCGCGGCAAGGATAAATTCGCGCTCCCACAGGGACAGGGCGGCACCGCGCGTGATGCGGGCAAACACGGGGATGTTGAATATGCCGATGGCAATGATGGCGTTGATCGCGCCCGCGCCGAACACGGCGGTGATGAGGATGGCGATCACGAGGCTGGGGAAGGCGAAGACCAGATCGTTGCCGCGCATGATGATTTCATCCACCAGCGAGCCACGTCTTGCCGCCGCCCACAGGCCCAACGGCACGCCAAGGCTTATTCCGATGCCTACGGCCACCAGCGCAACCGCGATAGAGGTGCGTGCGCCGACCATAATCAGGCTGAGAATATCGCGCCCGAAATGATCGGTGCCCAGCAGATGCGCGCCGCCGGGCGGCAGCAGACGATCGGGGATATTCATGCCCGTATAGGTGTAGGGTGTCCACACAAAGGATATCAGCGCCGCAGCGATAAAGATCGCGGACAGAGCGCCGCCAAAGATCAGATTACGGTTCATGTGCGCGCCCTTAGTCGGGGGTCGACGGCGGCATAGGCCAGATCGACCGCGAAGTTGACAAATATGACGGCAAAGACAAGCAGCATGGTGACGCTTTCCACGACGATCAGATCACGCGCCGAGATGGATTGGAAGATCAGCCGACCGAGGCCGGGGAGATAGAAGACTTGTTCGATGATGATGCCACCCGCCAGCAGAAACGAGAATTGCAGCCCGATGATGGTCAGCACGGGGATCATCGCATTGCGCAGCCCGTGCCGCCAAAGCGCCTGCCGCGCGGTCAGCCCTTTGGCGCGTGCGGTACGTATGAAATCCTCGCCCAGCACATCAAGCAAGGCGGAGCGCATGACCCGCGCAAGGATCGCGGCCTGCGGCAAAGCGAGGGCAACGGCGGGCAATGTGAGCGAGCGCAGCGCAGGCCATGGCCCGTCCTGCCATCCGGCAAAACCACCAGCAGAGAACCAGCGCAGTTTGATCGCGAAAAGAAGGACCAGCATCATCGCGAACCAGAAATTCGGGACCGCCACGCCAAGCTGTGTGGCCCCCATCACGCCGATATCACCGGCACGCCCGCGCCGCGCAGCGGCATAGATCCCGGCGGGAAAGGCGATCAGCGTTGACAGCGTCAAAGCGTAAAGCGCCAGCGGCAGGGAGACCCAAAGCCGCTGTGTGACCATTTCCGCGACCGGTGTGCGGTAGGTGTAGGATGTGCCGAAATCGCCGGTCAGCATACCACCAATCCACGCAAGATAGCGTTCGGGTTTGGACACATCGAGACCCAATTCGCTGCGCAGGGCGGCGAGGGTTTCGGGCTGTGCGTTCATGCCAAGCATAAAGGACGCCGGATCACCCGGAGCAACCTCGATCACGGCGAAGATCACCAACGACGCGACGGCGAGGCTGATGACAAGAGAGAGTAATCGTTTTAGTGAATATCGAAGCATAACCAGACGTTATGCCCAGTCCCGCGCGGCGTCCAGCGCCGTAGTGCGTTTCGTAAGGTTTAAAGGGCGCAGCGGTTAAAAATAAGTTACTCCAAAAAGGAAATGTTTGTCGGAACGAACTTTGGCAAGGTCGCGTTATCTTCTCACAACATCAAACATATCTAGTGGAGAGTAACGATGAATACATTTTTGAAAACAGCCGCCGCCGCGTCCCTGATGGCCACCCTGTCCGCACCCGCATTCGCGGCCGCGCACATGGACATAAACACGATGTCCTGTGCCGAGTTCAACGAGCTTGAAGCCGCAGATCAAGCCAAAGTCACCGAAATGGTGTTGGCGGAGGTCAATCAAGATGGCGACGAAGCGCGCGCCGATCTGCTGATGCGCACCTGCGAGCGTAGCCTTGATGCAACCGTGCTCGAGGCGGCTTCCGGCCAGGGCGGCACCGAGTAAAATTTGTGTACGAGGGCTTTTGATCCTCTACCTTGAATTGTACGAGATCACCGATCAAAGCGGTCCAGTACCGCTTTGACGTGAATTAAAGAGTACCTTCAGTTAACGAGTACCGGCGGATGCAGCAATGCGTCCGCCCTTTTCGTGAGCTGTTAAGACAACTTTCAGGCGCACCGGTTTACCATTCAACGCGGCGTACAACCGGGGGGCGGAAAATCTTCTCCGGCTGTGGCGCGGTGTGATGCTTTGCCCGAAAGAGCCGCTCTGTCTGGAAATCGTCCAGTGTTGTCAGGACGTAACCTTTGAGCGCGCCTGCGGGCGGCACATAGCTTTTGATGAGATCTGCGGCAGGCGTGAAGATGAAAATGAAAACAGTGATGGCCTGATAGAAGGGGATACGGTTCAGCTTGCGCCCGAACGGTTGCTTGTACGTTTTGTGGCGCAACCTGCGCTGGGCGATTTTTGCGCCCGGCCAGCCGCCGGTTAGTGCCCAGAAAAGCAGCGTGGATTCGGGGGTGCGCCATTCCTTGTCTATCGCCTTTTGCTTGTCAGCGGCGAAGGCGCGGTAGGCTTTGATGTTGATCAGGGCCAGATAGGCCGTGGCGAAAAAAAGCGTCATGGGGGCCACATGTCTGTTTGCTACGTCCCGTGAGCATAATGCTCAAAGGCCCCGAGGGCGGGGCCTTTGTAGGGCTTTTTCGGGGCAAGCTATGCGCTCACTCGGCCCAGCTGACTGCTGTGAGATCGTTGGCCTGTGTTGGCTGATTGAGCCAAAGCCCTTGCAAACCCGCTTTTGCGACTGTCGGAAACGCCAGTTCGAACAGATAGGCGTTAACATAGTCTGCCGAAATCATCCGCTGGGCCTCGCCCAGAATTTCGGCCTGTTTGTCGGGATCAGTTGTGGTGTTGAGGGTTTTCATCAGATCCTGAAACGCCGGATTGTCGTATTGGAAATAGTAATCGGGATTGGCGTAGATGTTGATGTCCATCGGTTCGGTGTGGCTGACGATGGTCAGGCCAAAGTTCTTGCCCTTGAACACTGATTCCAGCCACTGCGCCCATTCGACATTTGTGATCTCGGCCTTGATGCCAACCTCGGCCAGCTGTGCGGCGATGATTTCACCGCCGCGGCGGGCGTAGGAGGGGGGCGGCAGAAATAACGTTGTCTCGAAACCGTCGGCCAATCCGGCTTCGGCCAGCAGAGCGCGCGATTTTTCGGGGTCATAGGCGCTGTCGGCGGTCAGGTCGACATAGGCGGGATTGTGCGGCGCGAAATGGGTGCCGATGGGGGTGCCGTAGCCGAACATTGCACCGTCGATGATGGATTGACGGTCGATCGCATGGCTGACCGCTTTGCGGACTGTCACGTTATCAAACGGCGCTTGCTTGTTGTTCATCGCAAGGATCGTCTCGCCTTCGGTCGAGCCGACGAGCACCTGAAAGCGCGGATCGGCCTCGAACTGGGGCAGGTTTTCAGGCGCGGGAAAGCCGGAGAACACGTCGATGTCTTCGGCCATCATGGAGGAGAAGGCGGCGGTGGGATCCGAGATGAACTTGAACGTCGCTTTGGACAGTTTTGCAGGTGTGCCCCAGTAGTCGTCAAAGCGGCTGATTTCGATCTTGTCACCTTGGGTCCAGCTGTCGAATTTGAAGGCGCCGGTGCCGATGGGGGTCTGTTTGATGCCTTCGATGCTTTCGGGTGCCACGATCACGGCGTCACCCCATGCGAGGTTGAACAGCATGCTGCCGTTCGGCTCGGACAGTTTCACTTCGACGGTCACGGGATCAACGACGTTGACCTGCGAAATGGTTGTATAGAGCGCTTTTTGCGCGTTTGCGCTGTCTTCGGCGGTGATCCGGTCGAGGGTGAATTTCACGTCTTCGGCATCCATCAAGGAGCCGTCATGGAAGGTCACGCCGTCGTTGAGTGTGAAGGTATAGGTCAGCCCGTCTTCGGAAATTTCCCAGCTTTTGGCGAGGCCGGGAATTACCGCACCGTCGCTGTCAAAGCGCGTGAGCCCTTCGAATATGTTGGAATAAAGCACGGAATCAATGGCCCCGGCGGCGGCGCTAGTGGGGTCGAGGTGCGGCGGTTCAAGCTGCATGGCGAGGATGATGTCATCCTTGGCAGAGGCGGCACCGGCCAGCAGCGCGGCGGCGCTGACGCCGAGCATAAGGGGGCGAAGGTGGAACATAAGAGACTCCCTGTTTTTGTTCTGTGAAAAGGTTAGTCACTGATCCCCGCCGTGGCTAGATCAAACCTTGTGATTGGGCGTTGTGCGCGCTATGCGCACGGCCTTTGCAGGCAAGGAGCGGCGGTGATGGCGGTTTTGGGTGTGGATTTTGGAACGTCCAATTCGGCGGCGGGGATCGCGCGCGATGGCGTGCCGTGGCTGATCCCGCTGGAGGCGGAGGGGGTGACGCTGCCGACGGCTGTTTTCTTTGACGTGGATACGCAAAAGATGCTGATCGGGTCGGCGGCGGGGGATGCTCTTTTGGCGGGCGAAGAGGGCAGGTACATGCGCGCGCTGAAAAGCCTGCTTGGTTCCGCGCTGATGCGCGAGCGGCGGATGTTTTTGGGAGAGCGGCTGGATTTTATCGACATTGTTGCGCGGTTTCTGGCCCGGCTGAAGCAGGCGGCGGAATCGGCGACCGGAGAGCGGTTTGAGCATGCCTTATCCGGGCGCCCCGTGCGGTTTCATGGTGACGACGCGCGTAACGCACAGGCAGAAGTGGACCTGCGCGAAGCGTACATGCGCGCGGGTTTTGATGATGTGCGGTTTATGTACGAACCCGAAGCCGCCGCATTGGCCAACCGCGATGTGTTGGCGGCGGGGGATCTGGGGCTGGTTGTGGATATCGGCGGAGGCACGTCGGATTTTACGCTTTTTCGTACCGGTGGCGCGGGCATCGATATTCTGGCGAGCCATGGTGTGCGCATTGGCGGAACGGATTTTGACCGCAAGGTGAGCCTTGATTTCGTGATGCCGCTGTTGGGGCGGGGAAGCGAGATACGCCATGCGTTTGGCAAGGATACCCATGCGGCACCTGCCACGATCTTTAATGATCTGGCGACGTGGCAGAAAATCCAGTTTCTCTATGCGCCTGACAGTCGCCGTCTGGCGCGGGATCTGGCGCAATATGCGGTGGAGCCTGCGAGATTGGCGCGGCTTGTTTCCGTTTTGGAGGACGAATTGGGCCATGATATCGCCTTTGCCGTGGAGGCGGGGAAGATCGCGGCGAATGGCGGAGGGGACGGGCAGATTGACTTGCGCGTTGTCGAGCGGGGGTTGGCTGTGACGGTTGGCGCGTCGCAGATGGGTGCGGCCTTGCGCGATCTGGCCGGGGAAACCGGTGCGCAGGCGGTGCGGACAATGGCGGACGCCGGTATCGCGCCCGAGGCCGTCACGCATCTGATTTTTGTTGGAGGATCGAGCCTGATGGAGGTGGTGGAAGAGGCGTTGCACCCGCTGTTCCCCGAAGCAGCGTTGCACCGCGGGTCGGCGTTGACGGCGATTGCGGACGGGCTTGCCCTTGGGGCGGAGGGCGCGTTTTTGTGAGGTGCCGGAGGGAGGGGGCCAGCCCCCATCGCCCTGAAGGGCGATTCCCCCGGAATATTTTCGGCCAAAAGAAATGGGCAGGTCAGGTTTTGATCAGCAGCGTTTCCAGAGCGGCAGCCATGACTTTGGCGCTGTCGAGCATATCGTCCACGCCGATCCATTCATCGGGTTTATGCGCCAGCTCCAGCACGCCGGGGCCGTAGGCGATGCAGTTTTTCAGCTTGCCGATGCGGTCGATGTGCTTTTGATCGTAGGTGCCGGGGGAGGCGACATATTTGGGCGGGCGGCCCAGCACGGTTTCAATCGCGGCGGCCACGGTGCGCACGACGGGCGCTGCGCGGTCTGTCATTGAGGGCAGGACGGAATTGAGCTCGGTCAGCTCATATTCGAAATCGGGGCGGGTGGCGCGCAGATCATCCAGAATGCCGGTGACTTCGCCGCGCACCTGATCGAGCGGCTCTTCGACGAGAAAGCGGCGGTCGATGGTGATGCGGCAACTGTCGGGGACGCAATGGGCGGGCAGGCCATCGAAATCAGAGTCGTTTTCCTTTTGGCCGCCGTGGATGGAATTGATGTTCATGGTCGAGCTGCGCGCGCCTTCGGGGACCACGGGCATGTCGGTGATGCGTGCGGCCATTGCCGGAAAGAGGTTCTGTTCGAACGAGTGGATGACCGCGCCCATGTGGCGCACGGCGCAATCGCCAAGGAACGGCATGGAGCCATGGGCGATCTCGCCTTTTGTTTCGATCTCGGCCCACCAGCCGCCGCGGTGGCCAAGGCAAATGCGGTCTTTGTTCAGGGGTTCGGGGATGATGACGTGCTGCACGCGGGCGGGATCGAAGTAGCCCTGTTCGGCGAGGTAGGCGACGCCGCCATAGCCGCCGGATTCTTCGTCGGCGGTGCCTGAAATCTCGATTGCGCCGGAGAAGTCTTTGTGGGTTTCGATGAAGGCTTCGGCGGCGATGATGGAGGCCGCGAGCCCGCCTTTCATGTCGCACGCGCCGCGCCCGTAAATCTTGCCGTCGATCAGGTCGGCGCCGAAGGGATCGGTTGTCCAGCCGCGACCGACTTCGACGACATCCGTGTGGCTGTTGAAGTGCACGCATTCGCCCGCGCTGGTTCCTTCGCGGCGTGCGACGATGTTCCAGCGGGGGTATTTTTCGCTGTCGCCGGGGGTGCCGTGGGCGCGGATAAGTTTTGTCTCGAAGCCGTGTGATTTGAGCCGTTTGTCAAGGTATTCGCAGATCAGGCGGTAGTCCTGTCCGGGGGGGTTGAGCGTGGGAATGCGGATGAGGTCCTGTGTCAGGGCGATCAGATCGTCCCGTTTGGCGGCGATTGCATCGGAAAGGGGCGTAGACATTAAAACATCCTTATGTGTGAACCAAAACCGCAGCCAGACGTTATGGGCAGTGGACTGTATCGTAAAGCTGGCTACATCATCGCCTAAATACGTATGTTCGCAATACCGAAAAAGCCCCGGACGGGCATTGCTGCCGGAACCCCGAAATGGGTAGCACTGTTCTAGAGGGCCCCATTTGAGAGATTGAAAGTATGAGCCCGTTCAGTTCACGGCAGGAGCAGAAAGAGCAGATGGCCAGAGAGCAGTCTCTTGACGAAGCTGCGTCCCTTTCTCCGCACATGATCTATGAGGTGATCCGCCGCGAGGGAGAAGAAGAATTGCGGCGCACCAAGAGGTCGCTGTTCTGGTCGGGCGCTGCGGCGGGTATTCTGATCAGCCTGTCTGTTCTGGGGGAGGCGACCTTTCGGGCCTATCTGCCCGACACGCCAGCGCGGTTCCTGCTTGAGAACCTCGGATATTCGCTGGGCTTTCTGGCGGTGATCATGGGGCGCATGCAGCTTTTTACGGAAAACACGATAACGACGGTTTTGCCGCTTATGCGCAAAAGGACGCTGTGGGCGCTGGGATCTATGCTGCGGCTTTGGGTGATTGTGCTGGGGGCCAATGTTCTTGGCGCTTTCGCGGCGGCGGCTCTTTTTGTTTATACGCCTGCGGTTGCGCCCGACACATTTGCCGCGATTATTTCGCTGTCTGAACACGCGACGGGGATGCCCGCGGGGGAGGGGTTCTGGCGGGCCATCCCTGCGGGGGTGATTGTGGCGCTGATTGTCTGGATGTTGCCGCAAGCGTCCGAGGCGGCGTTTTTCCTTATTCTGACGTTTACATGGATGATCGCGGCAGGGGATTTTACCCATATCGTTGCCGGTTCCGTGGAAATGGCCGTTCTGGTTCTTGATGGTTCGCTGAGCGGGTATGATGCGGTTTTCCGGTTTTTCCTGCCGGTACTTGCGGGTAACATCATTGGCGGCACTGTGATCTTTACGCTGGTGGCGTGGGGGCAGGTACGAGATGAGGTTAAAACAGAATAAGGAGGCCCGG
The DNA here is from genome assembly GCA_947502265.1 of uncultured Sulfitobacter sp. Taxonomy (GTDB): domain Bacteria; phylum Pseudomonadota; class Alphaproteobacteria; order Rhodobacterales; family Rhodobacteraceae; genus Sulfitobacter. Next base: position 94,810 of record CANMZB010000003.1, on the reverse strand, counting down.
CACCGCGTGGAGGATCAATGGGCATGACACGAGAGGAAGTTTTGCAGGCAAGTGCGGTGAAGCGGACATGGTGGGCCTTTCGCGACGGTTTTTTGCAAATCGGCGAGACGAATCTGGCTTTGGTTTCGGCGGGTGTCGGGTTTTTCGTTATGTTGTCGCTGTTTCCGGCGATGGCCGCGATCATTGCCCTGCTTAGCCTGATTTCGAACCCGGTTGTAGTGATCGGGCAGCTGGAAGAGCTGAGGGAGCTTTTGCCCGATGATGTCTACGACATATTCAACACGCAGATTACCAGCCTTGTCACGACCAGCCCCGACACGTTGGGATGGGCCAGCCTGATTTCCATACTGGCGGCGCTTTGGTCGGCGCGGGCAGGGGTGGCGGCGATGATGACCGGTCTGAATGCGGTACACGGAGAGAAGAACCGCGCGACATTGTCACATTATTTACGCGCGCTGCTGCTGACCGCCGGTTTGGTCGGGGTCGGGATCGTGTCGGTTCTGACGCTGGTGGTGACGCCGGTGGTTTTGTCGTTCTTTCCGTTGGGATGGGTGGGAACGGTGCTGATCGAAGGGCTGCGCTGGATTGTTGCGATTGTGGTTCTGCTTGCCGGTGTGAGCGTGCTTTACCGGTATGGTCCAAACCGCGTTATGCCCAAAGGACGTGTGATTCGTCCGGGCGCTGTTGTTGCAGTGGGCAGTTGGGCCGTGTTGTCGGTCGTATTTTCGTATTATGCGGCGAACTTTGGCAATTATAATCAGGTGTATGGCTCTATCGGAGCGGTGATCGCCATGCTTGTCTGGATGTGGTTAAGCAGCTTTCTGGTCCTGCTGGGCGCTGTTGTGAACGCGCAGATCGAAAAATATGCCTATGGCATGGAGGTGGCAGACGCAGCGTCGCCGTTCGAAGACCGGCCGGAGCCGGCTGCCGAGGAAATTGCGGATGAAACACCGGCAATGCCGATGCCGTGACCTTAGATCAACGGGCGTTTGGGAAGCGGGCGCAGATCGGTCATTGCGATCATGGCAAGTTTTTCCAGATCGTTGATCTGCAAAACACGGTCTGACCACGAGGCGAGTTGGCGCTCTTTCAGCTTGCCCAGTGTTTTGTTGGTATGCACCAGCGACAGACCCAGCGCATCAGCCACATCGCGTTGGGTATAGGGCAACGCGATTGTGTTGTTTTGCACCATGCCAAGTGCCGCGCCGCGTTGGAAAATCTTTACCATGGTCCACGCTACGGCCTGTATCGCGCTGCGCTGGCCGAGGGTGGCGATGCTTTCGCCCAGAAAATTCTCTTCCATCGCGCCGAGCCATGTGATGTCGAACGCGCGCTCGGGGTGGCCTTTGAAGAAGTTCCAGAATTCGGAGCGGTTGAAGACGCAAAGCCGCATCTGGGTGCGTGCTTCGACGGAGTGCCCCATTTCGCCTAACAGTCCGGCCTGAAGACCGATGAAATCTCCGGGGAACACAAAATTGATGACCTGCTTGCTGCCATCCTTAAGATGTCTTTCCCGTATCCCCATCCCCGACAATGCGGTAAACAGTTGTGGCGCGTTCGAGCCTTGCATCAGTATCGGAGTTCCGGGATCTATCACCAGCTCGCCAACCTTGAATTTTTGCATAAATTCAACTTCTTCAGGGGACAGGTCGATGAACGCATCTTTGCGGTTCAACGGACAATATTTGCATTGTGTAGCCATCTGAAAAAAGTAGCGCTCCGTTATGTCTTTAATTATATCGTAGTTTTCGAATCTAACATATCAATCGTTCGATGATGACATGTAAAACACCTGCGACCTTCGTGGTCTTTGAAGAGGATCCTCTTGTTCATATGGACATAGTGGACTTGCTTTCGCGCGGATTTCGCGATTGGCCTCTTGTCATTGTCGAGGCGCTTGAGCAATTGCCAGACGTGCTGGCGGCGATTGAAGGTGACCGGCTGATCGTAACGTCGGCGGATGCTGGGGATATTGTTTCCCTGATCGCACAAGCGACGGTGCGCCCCCGTCACCTTGCCGCGGTTCTGATCACGAAGGGCACGGAGGCGATATGCAGTGACCTGCATTGGCTGTCCACCGTGCCGCATCCGTTCAAGAGCGATCAGTTGCTTGGGGCGGTGGAGATTTCACTCGCGACCCTGCTTGGGCGCCCTTCATAAACGCCGCGACAAGTGCATCCAGGCCGACTTGTGGTTCAGGATTGCGTTGCACGGGGGCGGGTGGCGTTTTGCGTCCGCGTGATGAAATGATGGCAAAGCCGATCAGCCCGCCACCCGAATAAATGCACCCGATGATCAGGGCGGCGACCATGGATGACGTGACGGTCAACAAAAACAACCAGGCGGCAAGCGTCCAGAAAAACAGGCCGACGCACAGGGCGATACCCGCCCCGAGCCCGATGGCGGCGGAGCGGGCGGCATGGGATGCTTTCGCCTCAGCGCGTGAAACGAACTGACCCAGCATATCAGCGGCGTGCTGTGGTGAGCATGCCGACAAGGAAGCCAACACCGGCAGCGATGCCCATGGCGGTGGCCGGTTGCGTGCGCACGAAATCTTCGGCCTGACCAAGGCCTGCCGCCGCGCGGTCGCGCCCCGCTTCGCCAAGCTCGACAGCCTTGGCGCGCGCGGCTTCCGCTGCTTGTTGTGTTTTCGCCGAGCCGAAGTCGGAAATCGAATGCGTCAAAGCCGCCAGATCGTTTCTCAGTGTTTCTATCTGGGCGGAGAGGTCTTCCACTGTCACGTCTTCGTCGCCTGACAGGGATGAAACGCTTGATTTAGCCATTTTGAAAGCTCCAGTTTTTGTGATCTGTTGCAGGTATAACGTCTTGTTCCGGTCTTTGTTCCACCGTGGACCAAATTGTTTCGGGCGGCGGTGGGGGGATCCGGATGGGGCGCAAAGAACCCGGCCAATAGGGGCCGGGTTTTGCCGTTTGTGCAATCTGCTCGCGTCAGGCGTGCAGTGTTTCCGTCGAGGAAAAGAACATCGCCTGACTCACGGCCGAGATCACCTGATCTTCGGTGTAGGGCTTGGAAATCAGGAACGCCGGTTCGGGTTTGTCACCGGTAAGCAGCCGTTCGGGGAAGGCTGTGATGAATATGACCGGTCGCTGGCCCAGTTCGGTGAGCAGATCGTTTACCGCATCAATCCCCGACGAGTTATCCGCCAGCTGGATGTCGGCCAGAATGAGATCAGGCACATCCGCCTTACCGAGCGCCACAGCTTCGTCGCGGGTGCGCGCGATGCCGGTCACGCGGTGGCCCATTTCGGCAACGATGCTTTCGATATCCATCGCAATGATCGCTTCGTCCTCGATAATCATGACCGAGCCGGTGACGCTATCGGCCATCTCGCGTCGCGCGGTGGCGACAAGCTCTTCTGCTTCGGTCGCATCAAGCCCGATGATTGTCGCGACATCAGCATAGGAAAAGCCTTCGATCGTGTAAAGCAGCAGCGCTTCGCGGCTGTTGTTTGTGAGCTTGGCAAGATGCACCTGCGCCTTTGCCCGCGCCCCGGATTCGCCGTCTTCGACGGGCGCGCCGACGCTTGACCATATCCCGTAAAGCGTGCGGAACAATCCGGTTTTGACGTCGGTGCCATCCAGCACGGAACGGTCTGTCAAAATCGCTTCAAGCGTCGCAGCCGCGAAATTATCGCCGCTTGTCTGGCTGCCAGTCAGGGCGCGTGCGTACCGTCGCAAATATGGAATGAATGTGCCTAGTTGATCACTGATCCCCGATGATGTTGTATTATCACTCATTCTTAACTTCCTTGCTATTTCATGGAACCAAACGATCTATCCATGCGTTCGGTTCCGAAGTATGTAGATATTTTTGATGAAATCGGCGCGATCAGAGGGTTTATGGCAGGTCAACAACAAAGAAAAGCACGCGAGGGCGTGATCGACGAGAATCTCAAGCGTGTCTATCACGAGACGGTGGAAGAAGGAATTCCCGACCGGTTCAAGGATCTTCTCGAACAACTTAAACGTCAGGATGCGGATAAGGAAAAGGAAAGCGGCGAATGAGTGACGTTGATCCGCGCGACGAACTGGTTGAACATCTGCCCGCCATGCGCGCGTTTGCCATTTCGCTGACGCGGAACGGATCGCTGGCCGATGATATGGTGCAGGATACTGTTGTGAAGGCGTGGACGAACATTGACAAGTTTCAGCCCGGCACGAACATGCGTGCGTGGCTTTTCACAATTTTGCGCAACACTTATTATTCATCGCGCCGCAAATCCAATCGCGAAGTCTCTGATGTTGATGGTATTTTCACCGAAAGCTTGGCGGAAAAACCGGCCCATGACGGACATTTGCAGATGATGGATTTCCGTGAGGCGCTGGCCAAACTGAAGGTCGAGCAGCGCGAGGCGCTTTTGTTGATCGGTGCGTCGGGGTTCTCTTATGAAGAAGCGGCTGAAATGTGCGGTGTGGCTGTTGGTACGATCAAAAGCCGAACCAACCGTGCTCGCGTGCAACTGGCGGAACTGATGGGATTGAAGGATGACGAGTCGATGGAGATGACGGATGATGTAACGATGTCCGTGCTGTCGGCATCAAAGGTCTCGAACTACTAACGATGACATCCGGCTTTCTAAGCACCAATTTCTTTGGTGGACTTGCCTTTCGGGTCCTCCTTTTTCTGTCTCTCGCGCTTTTGCCTTTGGGGTTGATCGCAGTTTGGCAGACTCGCGAACTCGCGCGCCAAAGCCGGGACACAGCAGAGCTTTCGCTGATCGCGGTGACGGAGCAGGCAACCGCAACACAGCGGACAGGCCTTCAGGAAGCTTTGGGCGCGGCGGATGCTTTGGCGTCCATTATGGCGCTGGTAAGGGACGATTCGAGGCGATGTTCGGATTTCCTTAACGGCTACGCAAAACAAACCGAGCACTATCGCAGTGTCAGCTTCGTCAATATGGACAGGATGATGGAGTGCTCTTCCGTTTACAAAGTGCTTGATCAGAAAACGCTCCCTGCGTTTGAAAGTGCGTTCGAAAGCAAACAACGTACTGTTACGGCCTCTTTTGCCGGAAAGATGGCGGCACTGCCGATCGTTGTGGCCAGCGCTCCTGTTTTCGAAGCAGATGAAATGACCGGTGTTGTAAGCATTTCAATGGCGCAGTCGGATCTTGAAGTGATCGAGCCAGCGGCGCGGGAACGACGGCCAACAGCATTGGTGACCTTCAACCGCAAAGGTGAAATTCTGCTTACCGGACCGGGTGGCGATGCGATGCGCATGGAGCTACCCAAAGACTACACTCTCGAACAGCTTACCGAAAATACCCGTCAGGTTTTCGAGGCCGAAAATATGGCGGGCGAGCGGCGCGCGTACGCAGTTATCCCGCTGGTGTCGAAATCGGTTTTCGCGATGAGCATATGGCCAAGCGATGCACCGATCCTACAGACCAATTCCGCAGGGCGGCTGTCGTCGCTGCTGCCGTTCCTGATGTGGGCGGCGAGCCTTGTTGTGGCGTTTTGGGCGTTGAATCGTTTGGCACTTACCCACATTCGCAAGCTGCGCTACCAGATGCGGCAGTTCGCACGCAATCGAACCTTGCCGAGCAAGCCGCTGGGGGGGCGCGTGGCGCAGGAGATTGTGGAGATGGAGCAATCTTTTATCGCCATGGCTGATTCCATCCTTCAGGATGAAGCGCGACTCGAAGACAGCCTGCGCGAAAAAAACATCCTGCTCAAAGAGGTGCATCACCGCGTCAAAAATAACCTGCAGCTGATTTCGTCGATCATGAACATGCAGATCCGGCAGGCGCCCACCCATGCGAACCGTCTGGTTTTGCAGCGGTTGCAAGACCGTATCCTGGGCCTCGCGACCGTCCACAAAAGCCTTTATCAGGGCAACGAAATGACCCGTGTGAATGCACGGGAACTGTTGAAAGAAATTGTCGCGCGCAACCTCACGGTCGGATTGGCATCGCCGGAGTTTGTCACCGTCAAGGAGCACTATGACGAGATCCAGATCAGCCCGGATGACGCTGCTCCGCTGACATTGCTGGTGTCCGAGGCGGTTACCAATGCGCTGAAATACACGCCGCAGCAGAAAGGTGCAAAAGGCAGCATTGATATCAGCTTGAGACACCTTGAAGACGACGAGGCATGTCTGCGGATCGTCAATACCAGCGGCGCTATCCCTGCGGATGAGGGAACCGGCCTTGGATCACGGCTTATTCAGGCATTCGCGCGTCAGCTGAACGGACAACTGCACGTCACCGACGAAAATGATGTCTTTACGATCGAGCTGACATTTCCGGTCCCCAAGACGGATAAAGACACTTACGATTATTGATGATGGTGCGCATTTTGTCGCAGCCATGTCTGCGGCGCGGCACGTCTTTTCTACCGAAAAGCGTGAGTAATCAATGGTCAATGGTCAAAGTGAGCCTGCCGTGGGGCGCGTGCAACACGCGGTTTTGTGAATGCAGAAAAAAGAATCTTTGTCTGGTCGGGAACGCCTTGGCGCCGGAGTGGTTGGTTTTCTGAACAGCCACACAGGAGATAGTTATGACAAATGATCCATTTATGGGTGGCCTTGTGATCCTGACAATGGTTGTCGCGCTTGTGGCGTTGATGACATCAAAGCGAAAGAGCGACGACAACGAAGACGGAAGGGCGCGTAAGTCTTTCATGGATCGTCACGTTACAGCCGCTCAACGTGGCGGACGACACTCTGATCGGGATTAGCTACCCAACCAATGCAAACAGCTTCCCGCCCTGCGGAAGGTGTTTGCATCTGGCAGCGCGGTTTTTAATGTCTAGAACACCGGCGGCGTTAGCGCGCTGACAATCTCGCAAGGGGTATCGCCGATATTGCGAAACCTGTGGGGCTGTCGGCTGTCGAAAAGATAACCGTCACCGGGGCCAAGGATGGCCTTTGCTTCTCCGACAGTCACCTCGATCTGCCCCAAAGTAACGATTCCCGCCTCCTCGCCTTCATGGGCCAGAAACTCCGGCCCTGTATCGGCTCCGGGGGCGTATGTCTCGTGGAGGACTTGCAATGTGTGCTGGCGGGCGTTGCCCAATTGTCTCAGCGAAACATGCCCCGGCCCTTGCGGTGACACCTCGGTAAATTCTTCGGCCTTATAGAAAACCTTTGGCGTATCGCTGTCCTCGATGGTGGCAAAAAACTCGGCCATCGAAATGGGAATCGCATCAAGCAGGCTTTTGAGGGAGGCCACCGAGGGGCTGGTTTTATCCGTCTCGATCAAGGAGATCGTGCCATTGGTTAATCCGGCACGCGTGGCCAGTTCGCGTTGTGACAAACCGCGTTCCATGCGGATCGTTTTCAGGCGTTGTCCTATGTCCAATGGGGTCGTCCTTGCATTGTCGCGCAACGTCTGTGCCTAGCGTACATACGGTGCCTTGTCTCGGGCGACATCACCACTGTTCAGGCGGAAATTCAAGTATGACAGAGAATCTCAATTGACAATTATATTAAACGTCATAAAGGCTATTTTAAACGCGGTGCGTCCGCGTCGGTTTCTTTTTTAAAGGATACGATCATGGCTAACACTGCAAAACGTGCGCCCCGCAAAGGCGCAAAAAAGACCACACAGATTTCGATCGTCGAGCCGGTGGCCCCCGTGACATATAAAAATGCCGACCTTACCGCGCGCCGTGATGCAGCCGTGCCGCGCGGTGTCGCGTCTGCGGCGCCTGCCGTCTATGCAAAGTATGCGGAAAACTCCGAGCTTTGGGATGTTGAAGGCAACCGTTACATTGATTTCGTGGGCGGCATTGGCGTGCTGAACACCGGTCATCGCCATCCCAGCGTGATCGCCGCTGCCAAAGCGCAGGAAGACCACTATACCCACACCTCCTTTCAGGTTGTCCCCTACGCGCCCTACATCGAGTTGGCCGAGCGCCTGAATGCGCTGGCTCCGGGGGATGCGCCAAAGAAAACGCTGCTGGTGACAACCGGTGCCGAAGCGGTTGAAAACGCGGTGAAAATCGCACGCACTGCCACGGGCCGTCCCGGTGTGATCGCCTTCACCGGCAGCTATCACGGCCGCACGTTGCTGACGCTGGGCATGACCGGCAAGGTAACGCCTTACAAGAAGAACGTGGGCCCGTTCCCTGCGGATGTGTTCCGCGCGCCGTTCCCGAATGTGCGTGACGGCATCACTGTCGAAGACGCGCTGACCGGCCTGAAGAACCTGTTCCTGACCGATGCGCAGCCTGACCGTGTCGCCGCCATCATCATTGAACCTGTTTTGGGTGAGGGCGGTTATACACCCGTTCCTTTCGAAATGATGCATGCGCTGCGCGAAATCTGTGACCAGCATGGCATCTTGCTGATTGCCGACGAAGTGCAAGCAGGCTTTGGCCGGACCGGTAAATGGTTTGCGATCGAGCATTCCGGCGTTGTGCCTGATCTGATCACCGTGGCGAAATCCATGGCGGGCGGCTATCCGCTGGCGGGTGTTATCGGGCGTTCCGATATCATGGATTCGATGGAGCCTGGCGGGCTTGGTGGTACGTACGGTGGCAACCCTGTTGCCTGCGCCGCCGCGCTGGCTGCGATCGACGCCATTGATCAGGAAGACCTGCTGGGCCGTTCCATTGCGCTGGGTGACAAGTTGAAAGCACGTTTTGCCGAAATCGGCGGACGCGCAGCGCCTTACCGCATGTGGGACGTGCGTGGCCTTGGTGCGATGGTTGCGGTCGAATTCGTGACCGACTTTGACACCGCAAATCCTGACACCGCGCTGACCAAACGCCTCATCGCAAACGCGCTTGAGCGTGGTTTGCTGCTTTTGAGCTGCGGGATGCACGGCAATGCTGTGCGTGTGATGGTGCCGCTGACCGCATCGGACGAGATTGTGGACGAGGGTCTTGCCATCTTTGAAGAGGCGCTGAAAGCTGCCGTGGAAGAGGGTGTGCTGTAAGCCGCACCCCTTGGCACGATAAACAGGAGCGGCGCGCAGGATACATTTCCTTGCGCGCCGTTTCTTTTTGCGGGATTGAGCCCTGTGGATTTCGCGTAAAACGAGGAAAACCGATGATGCTGGGACGTTTGTTGATCCGCAGCGTTGCGTTTTTGGGGTCGGCTTTGCCGCTGCACGCGCAAGATACGTTCGCCATCGGGATATTCGGAGCGGTGCAAAGCGTAACGCCGCTTGTTGTGGGCGGGCAGGTTGTTGATGTGCCCGAAGGCTTGCCGGTGCTGAGCGCGCTGGGCGTGGGGCAGCAAATCGCAACCGGTGATACGTTGGCGGTGACGGCTGTTTTTGACGGTGAAGGCCTGCGCGCACGGCGTCTGCTGGAAATCTATCCGGTTGCCGGGCTTGTCGAGACGGTGACGCAAGACACCGCAATTGTTCTGGGGAGCGAGGTCCATTTGCCGCGGCACAGCGGTGTGCGCGCCGGTGACTGGATTGTCGCCAGCGGGTTCTGGAGTGGTGCAAAGGTTATCACGCAAAGACTGCGTATCGCGCAGGATGCGGAGCTTGCGCAGTTGACCGGTGCATTTGATCCGTCTGACGCGGGCGGGGTGCTGCGCCTTGGTGGCAGTCTTGTGATGAATGCGTCCCTGCCGGACGGGGGTGTTGACGATGATATCTGGATTCTGAACGGTGAAGCGCATGGCGACGGTTTGCGTGTCCGCATGATGACCAAAGGCGTTTTTGCGGGCGTGATGGATTTGGAACTGTGGGAGGGGCATGCCTCTGCGCCGGTTGCCTCGCAAACCTATATGATTCACGGGACGGCCATTTACGGAGCCTCCCACGAGGCCGAAATGCCCGCGCCGGGGGCGTTGATACGGGTCTGTGCACGCGAAGGGCGGGTGGTGCGCAGCGCGCCGCCGCAGGAAGCCGGTATGATGCGCGCCGCGATGGACCTGCTAGGATGCAATCACTGAGAATTCGGTCTCCGGCGGCGTGAACGTTTCTGCGCTCGCACGCGACCAGCGTTCTTTGTATCCCAAATGATCGGCTGCATCGGGATCGACGAGGAACCCGACCGGCAGATAGGGGAACGCGCGGTTGCCCTGCACCATCGAGCGGTCCGATTGCCGTTGCATCAGGTGATGGGGCAGGAAATCACACGGATTGCTCAGACCCGCAGCACCCGACATTTCTCCGAGCGCGGCCAGTGTGTTGCGGTGGAACCGCGCCACACGCACGGATTTATGTGTTGGATCAAGGGCGCGGGCGCGCATGGAATCCTGTGTCGCAACGCCCACGGGGCAGTGATTGGTGTGACAAGCCTGCGCCTGAATGCACCCGATAGCAAACATGAAGCCGCGCGCGGAGTTGCACCAGTCCGCCCCGAGCGCGAGCGCCCGCGCGATATCGAACGCCGAGACGATCTTGCCGGCAGCGCCCAGCTTGATCTGGTCGCGGATGCCGGCACCGCGCAACGTATTATGCACGAATGTAAGTCCCTCGACCATCGGCATGCCGACATGGTTCGCAAACTCCAATGGGGCCGCGCCTGTGCCGCCTTCGGTGCCGTCCACCACAATAAAATCGGGGATGATGCCCGTCTCCAGCATGGCTTTGACGATGCACATGAATTCGCGTTGGTGGCCGATGCAAAGTTTGAAACCGACAGGTTTGCCGCCCGACAATTCGCGCAACCGGCCCAGAAACTGCATCATCTCCATCGGCGTGGAAAAGGCAGAGTGTGACGCGGGCGAGACGCAATCCACCCCCATCGGGATATCACGCGCATCGGAGATTTCTTTGGTGATTTTGGCCGCGGGCAGCATCCCGCCATGGCCCGGCTTGGCCCCCTGTGATAGCTTTAGCTCGATCATCTTGACCTGATCCCGCGCCGCCTGTTCGGTAAATTTTTCGGGGCTGAACTGGCCGTCTTTGGTGCGGCAACCGAAATATCCCGATCCGATCTCGTAAATTAGATCGCCGCCGCCCTCGCGGTGATAGCGGCTGATCCCGCCCTCGCCGGTATCATGGGCGAACTTACCCTTTGCCGCGCCCATGTTCAGCGCCGAGATGGCATTGGCGGATAACGAGCCGAAGCTCATCGCGGAAATGTTGTAAATTGAGGAGCTGTAAGGTTTTTTGCAATCCTTGTTGCCAATGGTGATGCGGAAATCGGTATCTGCGATGTGCACCGGTTTTACCGAATGCGTGACCCAGCTGTATCCCGCATCATACACCCGCATCCGCGTACCAAAGGGCCGCGCATCTTCCTGTCCTTTGGCGCGCTGATAGACAAGGCTGCGCGCATCGCGGCTGAAGGGTTCTTCGTCTTGGTCGCTTTCGATCAGGTATTGCCGGATTTCGGGGCGGATCCCTTCGAAGAGGAAACGCATATGACCCAAAACGGGATAGTTGCGCAAAATGGAATGCTGAGGCTGGCGTATATCGTTCCACCCCAACGCGGAAAGCGCGCCGAAAAACACCAGAGGCAGCACAAACCACCCCGACCAGATCAGCATGGCCAGAAAACTGAGAACGGTGAGGGCGACCACACCGGCGAATGTGCTGAAGCGGGCGAGTTTCGTGGGATCCATCATGATCTTCTCCGGTTTTTCAAAGGGTGTTACCTTGAAGATGTATAGAGCGTATTAACGCGCCGCTTTGCAAGTTGCTTGGCGCTTTCTCTGGCAGCGTCATTTTCCGCAGAAGGGCAACCGGAAGGCGAACGGCAATTCTGATTTTATGAATTAATAGCGGGAAAATATGCACAGCATCAGTATCTTGACCTGTTCTTAACAGGTGCCGTAGAGATTGCTTGCTCAACACCTTAAAGCTGCATAGGCTGGTTTTAGATTTCGGAACAACCGCGACCGCGTGGTTGAATTCGAAACCGGAAGCATTGCTGAACGGATTATGGTTTGCGGTTTTGCAGACGGAATTCCGATGCGGCTTCCCTTCGAAAAAAGGTGCGGCAGGTAATGCTGCTCGTGTTAATAACAAGGGAGAATATCCATATGAAAATGTTCAAGACACTGGCTTTTGCTGGCGCGATGATTGCCGGGACGGCAGCCGTCGCTCAGGAAAAGTTCATTACCATCGGCACGGGTGGGCAGACCGGCGTTTACTTTGTCGTTGGCCAGTCCATTTGCCGTTTGGTAAACCGCGGCTCTGATGAGCACGGTCTCAAGTGCACCGCGCCTTCGACGGGCGGTTCCATCGCAAATATCAACGCGATCAAGGCGGGCGATATGGATATGGGCGTGGCCCAGTCCGATTGGCAGCATCACGCGTACAATGGCACTTCGACGTTCGAAGATGACAAGTTCGACAAGCTGCGCGCAGTGTTCTCTGTGCACGGGGAGCCGTTCAACGTAATCGCGCGCAAGGACAGCGGCATCAAGACGTTCGACGATCTTAAGGGCAAGCGCGTCAACATCGGCAACCCCGGTTCCGGTCAGCGCGCCACAATGGAAGTCGTGATGAACGCGAAGGGTTGGACGCTGGATGATTTCGCGCTGGCCTCCGAGCTGAAGCCGGCAGAGCAGGCAGCGGCATTGGGTGACAACAAGGTGGATGCGATCATCTACACTGTCGGCCATCCCAACGGCTCCATTCAGGAAGCTGTTTCCACCATCGACGCGGAGCTGATTCCGGTTGAAGGGCCTGAAATTCAGGGCCTGATCGACGACAATCCGTTCTATGCTGCCGCAACCGTTCCGGGTGGCATGTACAAAGGCACCGATAGCGATGTGAACACCTTCGGCGTGAAAGCAACGTTTGTGACTTCCTCCGATGTGGATGATGATGTGGTCTACGCAGTGGTGAAGGCTGTTTTTGACAACTTTGACCGGTTCAAGCGCCTGCACCCTGCTTTTGAGAACCTCAAGGAAGAGGACATGATCGACGCCGGTCTTTCCGCGCCCCTGCATGACGGTGCGGCAAAGTACTACAAAGAGCGCGGCTGGATCGAATAAACCACGCCTTTTGACAGACAGGATGGCGGCAAGCGAATGCTGCCATCCTGATGGATCCGATAGGGACCACAAGAATGCACGCACGCAAAGTGCGGCACGCAACGGGGATGATTGCGATGACCGATAAAGACCAACAACAAGCAGCCGCTGTAGAGGCCGCGGCTGCGGGCCGTGGTGGATTGAACCAGACAGAGCTGGACGAGCTTGTCGCTTCTTCCGACACAGGCGGGCGGTCTGTCGCCGGGCCTATCGGGCTTTTCCTGATGCTCGTCGCGCTCGCGTGGTCCCTGTTCCAACTCTATATCGCCTCGCCCTTCGGGCTTTTCAATGACACGCTGGCGCGCTCTATCCACCTTGGCTTTGCGGTGTTTTTGGGCATTCTCGCCTTTCCCGCCGCGCGCACGAAATTTCAAATTACCCTGGGTGTGGTCGTGCCGCTGGCGCTGGCCGCCTTGTTTATGATCAGCGCCAAGGACGGCACCGCAACGTGGTGGATACCGATCCCCGCGATTGGCGTCGCTGCCACCGTCATTCTCGGCTCTCCCAAGAGCCGCATTCCCGTCTGGGAGTGGCTCCTTGCCCTTGCCGCTGCGGGTACGGCGCTTTATCTTTTCTTCTTTTATCGTGAAATCGCTGATCGTGTGGGCGCGCCCATCACGCAAGACTATGTTGTCGCAGTCATCGGCATCATGTGTCTGCTGGAGGCGACCCGCCGTGCGCTGGGCCCTGCGTTGATGATCGTGGCGTCGGTTTTTCTGATGTACACCGTGCTGGGGCCGAACATGCCCAGCATTATCGCGCACAAGGGCAATTCATTGTCCGAGATCGTGAACCACCAGTGGATCACCACTGAAGGGGTGTTCGGCATCGCCTTGGGTGTGTCGACCTCGTTTGTGTTTCTGTTCGTTCTTTTCGGTTCACTGTTGGATCGTGCGGGCGCGGGTAATTATTTCATCCAGGTCGCATTCAGCCTGATGGGCCACATGAAAGGCGGGCCTGCGAAAGCGGCTGTTGTGTCCTCGGCTATGACGGGTCTTATCTCGGGCTCTTCCATCGCCAATGTGGTGACCACGGGGACATTTACCATTCCGCTGATGAAAAAGGTCGGGTTCTCGTCTGAAAAAGCGGGCGCGGTCGAGGTCGCCTCTTCGGTCAACGGGCAGATCATGCCGCCGGTCATGGGTGCTGCGGCGTTTCTGATGGTGGAATATGTCGGTATCCCGTATTTCGACGTGGTCAAACATGCGTTTTTGCCCGCGGTGATTTCCTATATCGCGCTGGTTTATATCGTGCACCTCGAAGCGCTGAAGGCCGGTATGGAAGGGTTGCCGCGCCCTGTTCCGGCAAAGCCGTGGCTGGCGTGGCTGATGTCCATCGCATTCACCATCGCGGTGGTCTGCGGGCTTAGCTTTGCGGTCTATTATCTGATGGGCTGGATCCGGCCAGCGTTCCCGGAAACGGCGGGCTATATCATCTTTGTCTTCCTGTCGTCTGTCTATATCGGGCTGCTGTATGTCGCCTCTAAAGAGGCTCCGCTTGAACTTGACGATCCGAACGAACCGGTGACGCGGCTGCCTTTGGCGGGGCCGACGATCCGCTCTGGTCTGCATTTTATCCTGCCGGTTGTCGTGTTGGTCTGGGCGTTGATGGTGGACCGTCTTTCGCCGGGTCTGTCGGCGTTCTGGGCGACCGCCTATATGATCTTCATTCTGGTGACACAGCGGCCATTGATGGCGATGTTCCGCGGCGAAAGCCGCTTTGCCTCGGATGTCAAAGACGGGATTCTTGATCTGGTTGACGGTCTGGTGACCGGTGCGCGCAACATGATCGGCATCGGCATCGCCACGGCGACTGCGGGTATTATCGTGGGTGTGGTCAGCCAGACAGGCGTGGGTGCGGCATTGGCCGATGTGGTCGAGGTGCTTTCGGGTGGTAACATCCTTGCCATTCTGGCGCTGACGGCTGTGCTGTCGCTGATCCTTGGCATGGGGTTGCCGACCACGGCGAACTATATCGTGGTGTCGGCGCTTCTGGCGCCGGTGATTGTGACGCTGGGCCAACAGAACGGCCTGATCGTGCCGCTGATCGCTGTTCACTTGTTCGTGTTCTATTTTGGAATCATGGCCGATGTGACGCCGCCTGTGGGGCTTGCGTCTTTCGCGGCGGCGGCTGTTTCGGGCGGTGATCCGATCAAAACGGGCGTGGTTGCGTTCTTTTACTCCTTGCGCACGGCCGCGCTGCCGTTCCTGTTCATCTTCAACACCGAACTGTTGCTGATCAATGTGACATGGGCGCAGGGTATCTTTGTCTTCATTGTTGCGACGATCGCGATGCTTTTGTTCGCGGCCGCGACACAGGGCTGGTTTCTGGCTAAAAACCGGTTCTACGAAACGATTGCACTGTTGCTGATCGCGTTTACGTTGTTCCGGCCCGGGTTCTGGATGGACATGGTCTTCCCGCCCTATACCGAAGCCGCGCCGGTAGAAATCGCGCAGGCGGCGTCCGACACGCCTGCGGGGGAGCCCTTGCGCCTGCGCGTGTCGGGGGTGAACGATCTGGGTGATCCGCTTGAATTCGTGGCGCTTTTGCCAATTGGTGACGGGGCCACGGGCGAAGAGAAGCTGGAGAATGCCGGGCTGATGTTCCGCAATGACGGGGACAGGATGATCATCGACGATGTCACCTATAACTCTCCGGCGCAGGCGGCGGGGCTGGATTGGGATCAGGAAGTGTTGCGGGTTCTCAAACCCGAGCCGCAGCCGACGAAATACCTGATGTTCATTCCGGCATTGCTGCTTCTTGCGGGGGTTGTGATGTTGCAACGGGGCCGCAATACACGCGCGCCACGCAAGACGGCGGCTGCATAAAATCAAACAATTCGGCATGTCATATCTGTTTTGCGGCGCCGGTGCGGTACAGCTACGTTTGATCTGTTCCCCTCTTTCCATAATGGGCGTAAGCAACAGGTCAAACGGCCTTCGCCGTATGATATGGAGTGAGCAGATATGACCCCTTTCGCAATTGCTGGTGTGCAGATGCATGTCGCCGCCTTGCATTCAAACGTCGACGGTATGATTCACCGTCTCGACATCCTGATGGCGCGGTTTCCATGGACCCAAATGGTGCTGTTTTCAGAACTGGCACCCTTTGGACCCTTGGACCAGTACTCCCTGCCGCCTGAAAATGAAACAATCGAGCGCTTTCAGGAGGCCGCGCGCAAGTACCGCGTCTGGCTGATCCCCGGTTCGATGTTCATCACTGACCCTGAAGATGGCCGCATCTATAACACGTCGCTGGTCATCAACCCCGAAGGCGAGGTCATCCGCCGCTATGCCAAGATGTTTCCGTTCCGCCCTTATGAAAGCGGTGTCGCGGCAGGAAACGAATTTTGTGTGTTCGACGTCCCCGAAGTGGGCCGTTTCGGCCTGTCGATCTGTTATGACATGTGGTTCCCCGAAACGACGCGCCAGTTGACCAGTCAGGGGGTCGAGGTGCTGTTGCATCCGGTGCTGACAGGCACCACCGACCGCGACGCCGAATTGGCGATTGCGCGCGCGACGGCCGCACAATTCCAATGCTATGTGATCGACGTGAACGGTTTGGGGGCAGGCGGCGTTGGCAAGTCGTGCGTTGTCGATCCGACATCCATGGTGCTGCACCAGTCGGCGGGCCAGGAGGACATGTTCCCGATCGAGGTGGATCTTGACATGGTGCGCCGCCAGCGGGAGACAGGAATGAAAGGGCTGGGGCAGGTGCTGAAAAGCTTCCGCGACCGTCCCACAGATTTCTCGGTTTATGACCGCGCAAGCGGCACCGACGACTATCTTAAGACGCTTGGGCCTTTGGCCGTGCCATTACAAGGGACGACTGCCGGTCTCGAAGCCACCGCGCCCGCGATGCGGGTGCCGCTGATGCCTTCGTATCAAGGGCAGGAAACGGTGCCGGGATTTGCACATAAAGTGCCACCCGTTTTCGCGCCCGAACCATTGCCCAACCCTACTGCCGGAACGCTGACACCGGTGTCCCTTGAGCCGGAACAACCGGTAGCGCCTGCTGCCGGAACACCCAACCCGCCCGTCCGTCCGGGCGTTTTTACAAATACGACCAGTCACGAGACTGATTCATCCAGCGGCTAGGCGCCTGCTTTGAGGGGGCAGGCCACAACGCCTGCCCCTTACCTCATGCTGAACGCTGGCTGCGCACAATGCGGAGAACGACCGATGCATTCCATGAGTAACTATTCTTCAGCAATCCAGCTGCGCTCAGACCGTTGGAGCGCGCTACGCGAAGCCACCAGCGCGCTGACGCGAAACCCGAGTGCGGCGGAGGCTGCTGCGCTACGCCAGACGGTTGAGACGCTTTTTGATTCACTATCGATGATGGAGGCGTATTGGGCCTTTCCCGGCATGGCGTCGTTCAACCAGATCCGCCGCCATTTCGATCAGGGCAAGATTGACGACGTCAGCTTTGCCGTGGCCCGCGTTACACGCGCATTGACCACTGGTGCCTATCGCCGCCGTTCGATTCCGTTGGAACGCGATAGCCTCGATCAGGAAGAGCAGGACGACGAGGCGCACCACAGCCCCGAGATGCGGGCGCTTTCCAAGCCCTATTTCGAAGTGCTGATCGTGGACAGCGTGAACGAGCATCAAGAGCGTTGGCTCAAGGCGAACGTCACCCGCATGCGCCGCCCGGAAGACCAATTCATCTACGAGGCGGTTGTCGTGCCGTCGATCGAGGATGCGCTGATTGCGGTGCTGTTCAATCACAACATTCAGGCCATCGTGGTGCGACCCGGTCTGACGCTGCATTCCGAACTGGTCGAGGAAATTCTGACGCGTTATCTGGCGCGGGCAGGCGGGCGCGACGAGATCGACGCGATCCCACCGGAAAACTACGGCCCCGAGCTGTGCCGTATGATTGCGCGCGTCCGCCCCGAGCTGGACGCGTATCTGGTCACCGAACGGTCGGTCGAGGATATTGCGGGTCTTGATCTGGGTATCTGCCGGCGGGTTTTTTACAACTCCGAAGATTTTATGGAGCTGCATCTCAACATCCTGCGCGGTGTGCAGGCGCGCAACAAATCGCCATTCTTTACCGCGCTGGTCGAGTATTCAAAGCAACCTACAGGCGTGTTTCACGCGATGCCGATCAGCCGCGGGAAGTCCATCACGCGCTCGCACTGGATTCAGGATATGGGTGCGTTCTATGGGCCCAATATCTTTCTTGCGGAAACCTCGGCAACGTCCGGTGGATTGGACAGCCTTCTGGAGCCGCAAGGCCCGATCAAGGAAGCGCAGGAGCTGGCCTCCCGCGCGTTCGGCTCCAAGCAGACGTTTTTTGCGACCAACGGCACATCGACCTGTAACAAGATTGTCGTGCAGGCGTTGTTGAAACCCGGTGATATCGTTTTGGTAGACCGCGATTGCCACAAGTCGCACCATTACGGGATGGTTTTGTCCGGCGCGCATGTCAGCTATCTCGACAGCTATCCGCTGAGCAAATATTCGATGTACGGTGCTGTGCCGCTGTCGGAAATGAAAGAACGCCTGCTAGAGCTGAAAGCCCAGGGCAAGCTGGACCGTGTGCGGATGCTTTTGCTGACCAACTGTACGTTTGACGGGTTGGTCTATAACGTCGAGCGGGTGATGCAGGAATGTCTGGCGATCAAGCCTGACCTGATTTTCCTGTGGGACGAGGCGTGGTTTGCCTTTGCGCGGTTCAATCCGACCTACCGTCAGCGGACGGGTATGAATGCGGCGAATGTGCTGCGCATCAAGCTCAAGACCGATGCGCACGGCGAAGCCTATGAGGCGCAGCAAGAATTGCTGAAGGACGCCGATCACGAGACGCTGATGAAAACACGGCTGATTGCGCCGCCGAGCGCGCGTGTGCGGGTGTATTCCACGCAATCGACCCACAAAACGCTAACGTCGCTGCGGCAGGGGTCAATGATTCATGTCAACGATCAGGACTTCAAAGGCGAGGTGGAGCAATCGTTCCACGAAGCCTACATGACGCACACGTCCACCTCGCCCAACTACCAGATCATTGCATCGCTTGATGTGGGCCGTCGTCAGGTCGAACTGGAAGGGTTCGAATTTGTGCAGCGTCAGATCGAGGCCGCGATGTCGATGCGGCGCGCGATCTCGGACCATCCGCTGTTGCAGAAGTATTTCCGGGTGCTGACGGCAGGCGACATGATCCCCGAAGAACACCGTGAAAGCGGCGTGACGACATATTATGACGCCGAACAGGGCTGGACCGATTTGTGGGATTGCTGGGAGCGCGATGAATTTGTGCTGGATGCGTCCCGCGTGACGCTGTTGGTCGGGGGCACGGGTTGGGATGGAGATACGTTCAAAAACAAGGTGTTGATGGACAAATACGGCATCCAGATCAACAAAACCTCGCGCAACACGGTTTTGTTCATGACCAACATCGGCACCACAAGGTCCAGCGTCGCCTATCTGATCGAAGTGCTGGTCGAGATCGCAAAGTCGCTTGATGATTTGAACGACGACGCGTCGGGCATGGAAAAGCTGTCGTTTGACCGGCGGGTTAAAGGGTTACTTGAAAACTACCCGCCGCTGCCCGACTTCAGCCGCTTTCACGAGGCGTTTGTGAATGACGAAGGTGCCAAGGAGGGTGATATCCGTGCGGCCTTCTTCCTCGCATACGATGAAAAGAACTGTGACTATCTGGAGCTTGACGGATCGCTGAAAGAGGCGATGGATCGCGGCGAAACGATTGTTTCTACCAGCTTTATCATCCCTTATCCCCCCGGTTTTCCGATCCTTGTCCCCGGGCAGGTCATAAGCCAGGAAATTCTAAGCTTTATGCGGGCGCTCGATGTGAGCGAGATTCACGGATACCGGCCCGATCTGGGATTGCGGGTCTTTACCCAAAAGGCACTTGCCGGACTAAGCCCGAAGCCCAAGAAAGTTTCAAAAAAGGCCACAGCGTAAAAGATACTTAAAAGAAAAGGAGCACTACTATGGCTACCATTCTAAGGAATATCTCCGAGATCCGCCGATTTTTTCACCGCAATGAAGACCCGATCTATTTCATCTCTGCGACCAACTTCAACCTGCTAGGGCTGGACGAATGGGTCAAGAATTTCAAATATATCTGCTATATCGACTGTTACGGCGGTAAGCATCCCAACGTGTTTTGCCCCTCCGAACAGCCGCATGCGGAATTCCAGTCCATCGAGGACATCAACAACTATCTGCTGCAACATAAAGAGGTCATCGACTTTATCAAAAAGCGCGGCGGCAAGCCGAAATTCGTGTTCCTGATGTTCGACGAGGAAACCGAGCGCCTGTCCAAGGAACTGGGTGCCGATGTCTGGTTCCCCAAGGCCAAGCTGCGCCAGTCGATGGACAACAAGATCGAGACCGTGCGGATCGGCAACAAGGCGGGTGTGCCGTCGGTGCCAAATACGCTGGCGGAGGTGACCTCCTATGAA
The DNA here is from genome assembly GCA_947502265.1 of uncultured Sulfitobacter sp. Taxonomy (GTDB): domain Bacteria; phylum Pseudomonadota; class Alphaproteobacteria; order Rhodobacterales; family Rhodobacteraceae; genus Sulfitobacter. The sequence goes on along the minus strand of CANMZB010000003.1, from coordinate 74,462 downwards.
AACCTGCGCGAGACTTGCGAAAAGGCGGGCATCGGACATGATCTGGTGCTGCAATCCGCGTTCGGGGATTCGGGTCACACCACGTTCTTTATCAACAACGAGGCCGACTTTCGCCGCCATGAAAGCGAGATCATCGGCGAGGGCGAAATCAAGATCATGAAGCGGATCAATTGCCGTGGTGCGGCGATCGAGGCGTGTGCGACCAAAGAGGGCACCATCGTTGGCCCGTTGATGACCGAGCTTGTCGGTTTCAACGAATTGACCCCCTATCGCGGTGGCTGGTGCGGCAACGAGATTCTGTCAACGGCCTTCCCGCCCAAGGTCCGCCAACAGGCGCGTGATCTGACTTTCAAGTTTGGGGAGCAGTTGCGCAAGGAAGGGTATCGCGGCTATTTCGAGCTTGATTTCCTGATCGACAAAAAGACCGGTGATCTGTGGCTGGGGGAGCTGAATCCGCGCATCACGGGGGCGTCCTCCATGACCAACCACGCGGCCTTTGCCCACGCGGATGCGCCTTTGTTCCTGTTTCACCTGCTTGAATTCTCGAAAAAGAAATTCAACCTTGATGTGGATGAATTGAACAACCGTTGGGCCGAGCCGGATAACATCGACAGCTGGTCGCAGATGGTGATCAAACACACCAAGGACAGCGTGGATATTTGTACGGAGGCCCCCGAAACCGGCATCTACAAGATGAAAGAGGACGGGTCGGTTGTGTTTGACCGTTTCGATTACCACCGCCGTGCGGTGGAATCCGAGAACGAGGCGTTCTTTTTGCGCATCCTCCAGCCGGGTGATTACCGGTATGAAGGGGCCGATATTGGCATCCTTGTGACGCGGGGGCGGTCGATGACCAAGAGTTTTCAGTTGAACGAGCGCGCGAAAAAGTGGATTCACGGCATCAAGCGAAGCGTCGAAGGCAAGCCATTGCCGGTAGCGTCCGCCGGTCCCGATCTGGCTGATCCGGCGTTCAAGATTCTGTAAACTCCAGTCTGGAAAGGCGCCCTTTATGTACTGGCGCGCGATATCAGAGGATTTGCCCGGCCCGAAATGGGCCGGGCTGTTCCACGAATACTGGCCGGATTATCGTGCGTGGTGGCTCAAAGAGGGCGAACCCGCGCGGCCCACTTATGGGGAATCCCGCCGTGCGCTGGTCACGCATATGCCCGAGATGGTGCCGCTTTATGACGAGTTGTGCGAATTGGCGGGCGGCGGTGATCATGCGGCGCGTTTTCTGAGCTTTTACACGCCGCCGCCCTATCTGGCGGGGTGTTCGCAAGCAATCTGGGCCGGCAAAGAGCCGGTCATGGTGCGCAACTATGATTATGATCCAAAGGCGTTTGATAGCATCGTTTTACGCACGCGCTGGCAGGGCCGGACTGTTATGGGTACGTCGGATGGTCTTTGGGGGCTGGTGGACGGCGTTAATGACAAAGGGCTGGCGATTTCGTTGACGTTCGGCGGGCGACGCGTTGTCGGGGAAGGGTTTGGTGTGCCGCTGATCCTGCGCTATGTGTTGCAAACCTGCGCCACCGCACAAGAGGCGGGCGAAGTGCTGGCGCGGGTGCCGACACACATGAGCTATAATGTGACCGTGCTTGACCGCAAGCGGAACTATTCAACGGTGATGATGGCGCCGGACCGGCCCGCGATCATCACCCATGCGGCAGTTGCGACGAACCATCAGGAAAACGTCGAATGGATCAGCCACGCGCGCTTTACCGCGACGGTCGAGCGGGAAAGGTTTTTGTTGCACAGGTTGCGTCTGCACCGCGACCCGGAAGAAAAATTCATCAACGCCTTTCTCAAGCCACCGCTTTATTCGACGGCGTTCCAGCACGGTTTTGGCACGCTTTACACCGCCGTTTACCGACCGCGCAAAAAGCAGATGGAGCTGCGCTGGCCCGGTACGGTGTGGCCCCTTTCGATCACACAATTCGAGGAAGGCGCGCGGCAGGTCATTTTGCCGGGGGTCGCCTGAACCGGCGCGATAATTGGCAGTATCACCTGCCTCTGGAACGCGATATATACGCATCATGTCAGATGCGACCGCCCTCATAGCGAACATCCCGCTGGACGAATTGATTGTCTGTCCTCAGTGTGATGCGGCGTACCGGTTCAAGCAGCCGAAATCGGGTGAACGCGCGGTTTGCCAGCGGTGTCACAAAATACTTATCGCGCCGCGTCACAAGGCCGGAAAGCACATCATCGCCGTTTCGATCGCCGTCGTGATCCTGATCATCGCGGCGAGCGTTTTTCCGTTTCTGTCCATTTCGGCGGCAGGACGAAGCAACGCCGTCTCGATCCTTGATGCGGCGCTGTCGTTCACCAGGGGGCCGCTTTTGGTGCTGGCGTTGCTGACGGCGGGGTTTATTATTTTCGTGCCGCTTTTGCGGATGTTGCTGACGCTTTATGTGCTGGTGCCGGTTGTGTTCAATCACCCCCCCGCGCGCCATGCGATGCGGGCTTTTCGCTTGTCAGAGGCGCTGCGCCCATGGTCTATGGCCGAGATTTTCGCGCTTGGCTGTGCTGTGGCGCTGGTCAAGGTCGCGGATCTTGCGACAGTGGATTTTGGACCGGCATTCTGGATGTTCGGTATTTTGGTTGTTCTGGTCATCGCGCAGGACGGGTATTTGTGTAAGTGGTCGGTATGGAATTCGCTGGAACATCCGGAAAAGTCATAACCGCGCGTGAAGCGGGGCTTGTTGCGTGTACACGGTGCAGCCGCGCGTGGCCGATAGCGAACAAGCGCTGCGGGCGCTGCGGCGCAAAGCTGGTGTCGCGCGACTTCAAGAGCCTGCAACGGGTCTGGGCGCTGTGGGTTATGGGGTTGATCTGCTATTTTCCGGCCAACATCTATCCGATGCTGGTCACCCGTCAGTTGTTTAATGTGGATAGAAGTACAATCATCGGCGGCGCTGTCGATCTCGCGCATCATGGTGCGTTCGGAATTGCGGCCATCATTATTTTCGCCTCGGTGGTGATTCCGCTTGGCAAATTCTGGGCCATTGCGTTTCTGGCGCTTCATGTGCGCGAAGCAAGCGGCGCTACGGCGCATCGCAAACTGTGGCTTTACGAGGTTGTTGAATACATCGGCCGCTGGTCGATGATCGACATATTTGTTGTTGCGATCCTGTCTGCGCTGGTGCAACTCAAAGGTCTTGCCACAATCACGCCGGGCCCTGCCGCGTTCTTTTTCGCCTTATCTGTGATATTTACCATGCTCTCTGCCCAGGCTTTCGATACGCGAATGATCTGGAACGGGCAGCCAAAAGAAGATGAGACACCCGAACATGTCTGACACCCTGCCCGAAGTTTCGATCCAGCCGGCCCGCAAATCGCGGCTGTCCGGCACATCCTTCATCTGGGTGATTCCGCTTTTGGCGCTGGTGGTTGCGTTCGGCGTGGCATGGCAATCGTTCAGTGCGCGCGGTCCGTTGATTGTTGTCACGTTTAAAGGGGGGGCGGGCATCGAAGAAGGCGAAACCGAGCTGAAATACCGCGATATTACCGTCGGCAAGGTTGAAAAGGTCGGGTTTAGCGAAGGTCTGGCCCATGTCGAAGCGCATATCCGCATCGACAAGGATATTGCGCCCTACATCGACAGCAGTTCGGTTTTCTGGATCGTCGAGCCGGAGGTGACGGCGCAGGGCATCACCGGTCTTAGCACCGTTTTGAGCGGTGTTTATATTCAGGGTTCGTGGGACGAAACCATTGGCGAACCAGAGACATATTTCACCGGCGCCACAGCCGCGCCTTTGATCCAGCCGGGCGAGAGCGGCCTTCAGATCGCGTTTCGCACCACGGCCACCGGCACGCTGACGGACAATGCGCCGATCCTGTTTCGCGGGATCGAGGTGGGGCGTGTGGGCCGTGCACAGATCGCGCGCGGCGGCACCTACGCCATCGTCGAGGCGTTGATATACGAAGAACATCGAGGCCTGATCAACTCGTCCACACGGTTCTGGGATACATCCGGTTTCAGCCTGTCCGTTGGCCCGTCAGGCGCCGAGATCGACTTTTCCTCGATTGCCACGTTGATCGGCGGGGGGATTACTTTTGACACCTTCGTATCGGGCGGCGAGGTCGTGCAGGACGGCGAAGTCTTCGAGATATTCGCCAGCAAGGAAATCGCGCGCAGCAGCTTGTTCAGCGCCTCCGAAGTTGATCCGCTGCAAATCAGCGTGCTGTTCGATGATAACATCTCGGGTTTGACGGTTGGCGCGCCGGTCGAGCTGAGCGGTTTCAAGATCGGCAAAGTGGACAGCCTGTCCGGCGTTGTGGACTATAACCAGTTTGGCGACAGCCGCGTGCGGCTCAATGTGATCCTGTCGATCCAGCCTGCGAGCCTTGGCTTGCCGGGTGATGTGACGGCGGATGCGGCGCTGGAGTTTCTGCAAGACCGCGTGGGCAACGGGTTGCGCGCACGGCTTGCCTCTGCCAGCTTACTGACAGGGGGATTGAAGGTCGAACTGGTCGAGGTGGAGGACGCCGTTGCGAGCCGGATGACGGCGGCGGGTGACGGTTTGCCGGTCATGCCGACCACGCAAAGCGTGACATCGGACGCCGGGGCAACCGTTGAAGGGGTCATTACCCGCATCAATAATCTGCCCATCGAAGAGCTGCTTAACAGCGCCATTGGCCTGATGAATTCGGTCGAGGGTCTGGTATCAAGCGAGGACTTGCGCCAGACGCCAAGCGACGTGCGCGCGCTTTTGAGCGATATTTCAGGGCTGGTCAGTTCAGATGAAATCCAGAACGTGCCGGTTGCCTTGAATTCGACGCTGGTCCGGATCGAAGGGTTGGTCGCCGAGCTTGAGACGCAACGTATTGTCGAGACGCTGCGCGAAATGCTCGGTTCCGCGTCGGAGGCAGCGACATCCGTGACCTCCTCTGTCGAAGGGGTGCCGGAGTTGGTCGCACAGATCGAAGCGGTTGCAGCCAATGCCGCGACGCTGGAGCTGGACCCGCTGGTGGAGGAGCTGACGCGTCTGACGACGTCGGCCAATACCTTGGTCAGTAGCCCCGATACGGCGGAACTGCCCGCGGCTCTAAGCGGTGCGCTGGACGAATTGAACCGCACGCTGGCCGAATTGCGCGAGGGCGGAGCGGTGGAGAACGTGAACAGCACGCTGGCATCGGCGCGCAATGCGGCGGACCAGATCGCCGCCTCTACCGATACGCTGCCGGAAATCGTGAACCGCCTGAATGCGCTGTTTGTACAGGCGGGGCGGACCATCGAAGGCTATAACAAGGGTGACCAGCTTAGCCGCACCACCGAGGCCGCGCTGCGCGACATCCAGCAAGCCGCCAAGGCGCTGACCAAGCTGGCGCGCACCATCGAACGCAACCCGAACTCTTTGCTGTTGGGAAGATAACATGACATTCATCAAACCTCTCGCTCTCTGTGCAACGCTTGCCTTGCTTGCCGCTTGCGGTGCGTCCGACCGCATCGCGGTCCAATCGCCCGAGATCACGGAGACCGTGCCGATCCGCTATGCCTCGGTCGAGGTCAAGGATGTGTCGTTGCCCGAATATGCCGCCGCCGACGAGCTTGCGCAGCAAGCCCCCGACGGCACGCTGATCACGTCCAAAGTGCTGTGGGCGGATTCGCCCGCCCGCGCGATCGGGCTTGAGCTGAGCCGCAATCTGGCAAGCCTCACCAATGCCCGCATCGCCCCCGAACCGTGGCCGTTCGAGGCACCTGCGAGTGCCGCGCTTGATATCCGCTTTGCCGATCTGGTTGCCGGAACGGACGGGGTTTACCGCGCCACGGGCCAGTATTTCGTTGGCGTCTATCAGGGGCGCGAACGCTCCGGCCAGTTTGACCTGAGCGTGGCCTATGATCCCAAGGGCGGAGCACCGGCAATTGCGCGCGCGCGGGGCCGGATCATATCGGATCTGGCGGTTTTCGTGGCACGCAACGGCTTGCGTTAAGCGCGCAACCCTTGCGCGCGCGTCCTGCGCGCCTTACATCGCTTTGCATGGCTCAGGTAAAATCATCCTCCAAATCCGATCCGAACTATAAGGTGATCGCAGAAAACCGCCGCGCGCGGTATGATTACGCAATCGAGGACGACATCGAATGCGGTATCATCCTTGAAGGGTCCGAGGTGAAATCCCTGCGTATGGGCGGCTCCAACATCGCCGAAAGCTATGCGGCGGTTGAAGATGGCGAACTGTGGCTCGTGAACTCCTATATTGCGCCCTACAAACAGGCCAAGACCTTTGGCCACGAAGAGCGCCGCCGTCGCAAGCTGTTGGTCAGCAACAAGCAACTGGCGAACCTGTGGAATGAAACGCAACGCAAGGGCATGACGCTGGTGCCGTTGGTGATGTATTTCAACCATCGCGGCATGGCCAAAATCAAGCTGGGCGTGGCCAAGGGTAAAAAACTGCATGACAAGCGCGAGACAGCGGCCAAGCGCGATTGGTCCCGCCAGAAATCCCGCCTGCTGAAGGATCACGGCTGAATAACCCCCCGTTTGCAAAGCTGCATGAAGGGCAACCGCTCTTGTCAGCCCAAGTTTGCCAGAGTACCTCTTGTGTATCCATAGCTGCGAACGGAGACGCCATGACAGACGACCCGAAAACACTCGTTTCGACAGAGTGGCTTGCCAAGCATCTGAAAGATCCCGATCTGCGCCTCCTTGATGCGTCGATGTATATGCCTGCGGATGATCGCGATTGCGAAGCGGAGTATAACGCGGCCCATATTCCCGGCGCGCGGTTCTTTGATATTGACGAGATTTCCGATGCGCGCTCTGATTTGCCGCATATGGCACCGCCGGTTGAAAAGTTCATGTCGCGGATGCGGGCATTGGGCGTGGGCGATGGCCATCAGGTTGTCGTTTATGACAGCGCAGGCCTGTTTTCGGCGGCGCGCGTGTGGTGGCTGTTTAAGCTGATGGGAAAAGACGATATTGCCGTGCTTGACGGTGGTTTGCCCAAGTGGAAGGCCGAAGGCCGCGCCATCGAAGATATGGCGCCAATCCCGCGGGACCGTCACATGACGGTACGGTTCAAGAACCAGTTGGTGCGCGATGTGACACAGGTCGCCCATGCGTCCAAGCTGGGCAGCCCACAGATCGTGGATGCCCGCAGCGCGCCGCGTTTTCGCGGCGAGGCCCCCGAACCCCGTGAAGGTTTGCGTTCGGGCCACATTCCGAAATCGCTGAACGTGCCTTATGATGTGCTGTTGAACGATGACAAAACGCTGAAAAGCCCTGATGAGACGCGCCAGATATTCGAAGCGGCGGGTGTTGATCTGGGAAAACCCGTGATCACCTCCTGCGGGTCGGGTGTGACGGCGGCGATTCTGGCGCTTGCGCTTGAACGTATGGGCCACAATGACTGGTCTCTTTATGATGGATCATGGGCGGAATGGGGTATGTTTCCCACCGTGCCCGTAGCGACCGGAGACGCATGATGTTCGAGACATTGAAGGCACAGCCTGCCGATAAGATTTTAGCCCTCGTTCAAGCCTATCGCGATGATCCGCGTGACACCAAGATTGACCTTGGTGTCGGCGTTTACAAGGATGCGACGGGTCTTACGCCTGTGATGCGCGCGGTGAAGGCCGCTGAACACAAGCTGTGGGAAGAACAAGACAGCAAGGCCTACACCGGCCTCGCGGGTGATCCGGCGTTTGGTGATGCCATGATCGCGCTGGTGCTGGGGACTGCGGTTGCGCGCGCAAACGTTGCCGCAGCGGCCACGCCGGGCGGGACAGGCGCCGTGCGTCAGGCATTCGAGCTGATCCAGATGGCGGCACCTCGGGCGCGGGTATTCGTGTCCAACCCGACATGGCCTAACCACCTGTCGATCCTGAAATACCTCGGGATGGAGATGGTTCCCTACCGCTATTTCGATGAAGAAACGCGAGGCGTTGATTTCGACGGCATGATCGCGGATCTGAAAACCGCGCGCAAAGGCGATGTGGTGCTGCTGCACGGCTGCTGCCACAACCCGACCGGTGCGAACCTCAACAGCGCCGAATGGGATGCGGTGATCAAGGTGCTGCTGGAGACAGGTGCGGTTCCGATGATCGACATTGCCTATCAGGGCTTTGGTGACGGTCTGGACGAAGATGCGGCAGCCACGCGCAAGGTCGCGGCGGCTGTGCCCGAATGCCTGATCGCGGCCAGCTGCTCGAAAAACTTTGGCATCTACCGCGAGCGGACGGGCATCTTGATGGCTGTTTCGTCGGACGCTTCGGCGCGCGGGCTCAATCAGGACACGCTGGCCTATCTCAACCGGCAGAATTTCAGCTTCCCGCCCGATCATGGTGCACGGCTGGTGACGATGATCCTGACCGACGACGCCCTGCGCGCCGATTGGCAGGCCGAGCTTGAGGATGTGCGCCAGTCCATGTTGGGATTGCGCGAACAGTTGGCGTCAGAGCTGCGCAGGCTCGCGGGCTCCGACCGGTTCGCCTTTCTCGCGCAGCATCGGGGCATGTTCTCACGCCTTGGCACCACGCCGGAAATGGTTGAAAAACTGCGCGCGGACCACGGGATTTACATGGTGGGCGATAGTCGCATGAATATTGCCGGTTTGAATGCACAGACGGTTCCGATCCTTGCCAAAGCGATCATCGACACCGGAGTTTAACCATCTTACGTACTCCGCATTGAAAAGGCCCGCATCCAACGATGCGGGCCTTTCGTTTGTTTCGACAGTGTGCCGCACGGTGCTTATCCGCGCGCGAACTCGGGATAGGCTTCCATGCCCAGTTCGGACATATCCAGACCCGCAATCTCTGCCTCTTCGCTGACGCGGATGCCCACGGTGATTTTCAGAACATACCAGACGATGCTACAGGAAACGAAGGCAAAGACACCGACCACGAGGATTGAATAGACCTGCGTGCCAAGCTGGGCGTCGCTGTTGGTAAGAACCACAGCAAGCGTGCCCCAGATGCCGCCAAAGAGATGCACAGGGATCGCGCCAACAACATCGTCGATCTTCATCTTGTCGAGGAACGGTACAGCGAAAACCACGATCACGCCGCCGATGCCGCCGATCAAAATCGCCATGCCAAGGCTTGGCGTCAGAGGTTCGGCGGTGATCGACACCAGACCGGCAAGCGCACCGTTGAGGATCATCGTCAGATCCGCTTTTTTGTAGAGAAGCTGTGTCAGGACCAGCGCCATCAAGGCACCCCCCGCAGCGGCTGCGTTTGTGTTGGCAAAAATGCGGCTGACGTCTGCGATATCCCCGACAGATCCGATCGCCAGCTGCGAACCGCCGTTGAAACCGAACCAGCCCATCCACAGGATGAACATCCCCAACGTCGCCAGCGCAAGGTTGGAGCCGGGCATCGGATGTACCCGACCATCCTTGTATTTGCCGATACGCGGCCCGAGGATCAACGCACCTGCCAACGCGGCCCAACCGCCAACGGAGTGCACAACAGTGGAGCCCGCGAAGTCAAGAAAGCCCATGTTATCAAGGAAACCACCGCCCCATTTCCACGATGCTTGCAATGGATAGATAACGCCGGTCAAGATGACGACGAAGGCCAGAAAGGGCCACAGTTTGATCCGCTCGGCCAATGCGCCTGATACGATCGACGCGGTTGCAGCGCAGAACATCAGCTGGAAGAAAAAGTCGGAACCGGTAGAGGCATATGCGCCGTCATCGGCAGCAGCCAGATCGATTCCGACCGCTTCGAGAACGCCGGGACCGAATACGCCGGACAGAATGCCATCGACGGACCACGTACCCAGCGGATACATCAAATTGTAGCCGAATGCCCAATAGGCGATGGTTGCCAACGAGAAGAGCGCCACGTTTTTGGTCATCTGCATGGTCACGTTCTTGGAGCGGACCAGCCCGCCTTCGAGCATGGCAAAACCGGCGGCCATAAAGAACACCAGAAAGCCGCTGATCAGGAACAGCAGCGTGTTCATGATCCACACCATTTCGGCTGTGACTGCCGCTGCGCCCGGATCTTGTGCAAGGCCGAGGGTCGGCAGGAGTGTCGCGCTGAAGGCGAGGGGAATGAGTAGCTTTTTATTCATCATTTTGTCCTTAAGTTAGGTAGCGGATTTGCAGGTTCGGGCCGTCTGGTTGGTCATGTTGTGGGCGGCGACCATCTACGGTTTTACCTTCATGCCGCATTGCGGCCCCTCTCGCGCTTGAACGGTTTGGTCGTGGCAATGATGAGTTTCACCTGTTTATCTCCTCTTGAGGCGCAGGTCTTTCCTGCATGATGCAGGTGCAGAAAGCCGGAAAGATGACATGCAGGGGAAGAGGAGAGCGATCATTTAGCAGCACATATTATGTGTATGTGCCTATATTTTAGGCTATCGCTCGAAATAGCACAAAAATTAGTCGGAAATTTACAAGACGGAATGGGATGAAGCGCTAAACAAACCGGGTAGAGACAGGTAGGATGCGCAAAATAACAGGCGAGCAGGCCCACGAAAATGAGTGATTCACGCAAAGGCAAACGCCCGTTGGTTGCCGACAACCGCTATGGCCGCAAGGCAAAGGCCACCAGTGCGAAACCCGCACCCAAGAAGGCTGCGCCCAAGAAAGCCGCGAAACCGGCAGCCAGAACGTGGGCGAAATCCACACGTGCGCGCAAGCCCGTTCGGGCGAAGCGGGGTGGAATCATGGGTTTTTTTGCCGGGCTGGCACGTGGAATCCTGCGCGTGATCTGGGTCGCGACCTCGCGTGCGGTGCTTGTGGTCGGGTTGGTTCTGGCGCTGATCGTCGGCTATTTCTATACCACGCTGCCGCCGGTGAACGAACTGCTCGACGGGCGGGCCAGCGGGTCTGTCACGATGCTGGATCACAACGGAGAGGTTTTTGCGTGGCGCGGGGACCAGTTTGGCGGCGTTGTGACGGCGGAAAACGTATCTCCACACCTCAAGAACGCGGTCGTCGCAACCGAGGACAAGCGGTTTTACAAGCATTTCGGTCTCAGCCCGCGCGGCATTGCCTCGGCGGTACGCATCAACCTTTCCGAAGGGCGTGGCCCGCTGTCGGGGCATGGTGGCTCTACCATCACCCAGCAGACCGCCAAGTTGTTGTGTCTGGGGGAGCCGTTTGACCCGAGCGCGGGCCAGACAGAGGCGGAGTATGAGGCGCAGTGCCGTCGCGGCTCGCTCAAGCGTAAGGCGAAGGAAGCTGTTTACGCGCTGGCGATGGAGGCGAAGTATTCCAAGAACGAAATACTCTCGATTTATCTCAACCGTGCCTACATGGGCGGCGGGGCCTATGGGGCCGAAGGCGCTGCACAGCGGTTTTTCGGAAAGCAGGCGGCGATTCTCAATCCGTCCGAGGCGGCGATGCTTGCGGGGCTTCTGACCGCACCGAGCACGCTCTCGCCTACCTCCAATCTCGAACGCTCGCAGAACCGCGCGGCGACCGTGCTGCGCCTGATGAAAGAACAAGGCTATCTGTCAGCTGAGGAAGAGGCGGTTGCGCAGGCCAATCCGGCAGTGTTGTCCGAGGCAGCAGAAGCCCGCGCGGGCGGCTATTTTGCGGATTGGGTTATGTCCACCGGACCGGAATTTTTCACCCGCAACACCACAGAGGATGTGATTATCCGCACCACGCTGGACCAGCGGATGCAAAAAGCGGCGGTCGAGGGGCTGAACTGGGTGTTCGACAACAAGGTCCGCGAAGGGTCCAAAGCACAGGCAGCGATTGTTGTGATGAGCGCGGACGGTGCCGTGCGGGCCATGGTGGGCGGGCGCAAAACCAAGGTGTCGGGCGCATTTAACCGTGCCACCCAGGCGCTGCGCCAGACCGGTTCGGCGTTCAAGCCGTTCGTCTATGCGGCGGCGCTTGATCTGGGTTATTCGCCCAATGATCTGGTGGACGACAGCCCCTACTGCATCGACATTCCGGGATCAGGGCAGTGGTGCCCCAAGAACTATACCAAGCGGTTTGTCGGGCAAACGACGATGACAAACGCGCTGACGCAGTCGCTTAATGTTCCTGCGGTCAAGATTTCCGAATCCGTGGGGCGCGAATTGGTCAGCACCGTTGCCTCGCAGTTCGGGATCAAGAACGATCTTGCCGCCGGTCCCGCGATGGCGCTGGGCTCATCCGAAAGCACCCTGATCGAGATGACGGGTGCGTTTGCCGGGATCCTCAATGGTGGCTCGTCGGTAACGCCTTACGGTCTCATTGATCTGCGTCTGCGCGACGACAGTGAACCGTTGATGGGCACAGGTGGCGGCATCGGAGAGCGGGTCATTCAGGAAAGCGCAGCCCAGCAGTTGATCTACATGATGGAAAAAGTCGTGTCAGAAGGCACAGGCCGGCGTGCGCAATTCGGCGGGCGGCAACTGGCGGGTAAAACAGGCACCACGTCGGCGGCCAAGGATGCCTGGTTTATCGGATTTTCGGCCGATTATGTTGCCGGTGTCTGGATGGGCTATGATGACAACACCCCGCTCAAAGGCGTGACGGGGGGCGGTCTGCCTGCAGAAATCTGGCGTGAGGCGATGAAGCGGGTGCATGAGGGCGTGCCGGTCAAACCGCTGCCCATGAGAGAACCCGCACCGGCGCAGGTGATTTTCGAGGGCGAGGTGAACGAGACCATGCCTATCGGGCAGAACAATCCGGCGACGGACACCCTTGTATCGCGGCCCAAAAACATCATTGATCAGGTGCTTCAGGATATTTTTGGTGGTGGTGGTGGCGGTGGCGGCGGAGCGCCTGTTTCCAACGGTGGGAACCGATGAGGCATGCGTCGGGTGTTTTCAGCGCACACGTTACGCGATACAGACCGGATGTGAACGAATCTGATGCCAGAAATTCCTTGTTAACCCCTTTGTAGCTTGAGTACGGTAGCGCGATTGAAACGGGGCATCAGCATTTCTTTTGTCCTGTCGTTTTGTAGGACACGACGCGATAGATGGTCATTTTGGGCCTGCGGAAAGGTATAGATGCAAACGGACGCTTTTAATCAGGGCCGCGATGAATTGCGGCATGTGCGCAAGCGCAGCCGGTCCTTATATTGGACTGTCGGCCTGTTCTCGGCCTTTGCCAACCTGTTGATGCTCACGGGCCCGTTGTACATGTTGCAGGTCTATGACCGCGTTCTGGGTTCCGGGTCGCAGGAAACGCTGGTGGCTTTGTCGCTGCTGGTTGTGTTTCTTTACGGTATCATGGGTATTCTCGATTACACCCGTGGCCGGATCATGGCGCGCGTCGGTGCGCGGTTTCAGGATGATCTGGACCGCCGCGTGTTCGATGCGGTGGTGCGTAAATCCGCCGTTGCGCCGGATGTGAAAACCAACGGCAGCCTTGCCGATCTGGAATCCGTACAGCGGCTGATTACATCGCCGGTTCTGATGGGCGCTTTCGATTTGCCGTGGACGCCGGTCTTTTTCGCCGGAATTTTTCTTTTTCACAGCTATCTGGGCTATCTGGCGCTGGCCGGTGCCGCCGTGTTGATCGCCATCGCAATCGCGAACCAGTTCCTCACGCGGGGCGCGCAGGCCCGTGCGGCCATGGCGGGCCAGCAAGCCAACAGCATGTCGGACCAGATTCGCACCGAGGCGGAAATGGTGCAGGCCATGGGGATGCGCAATGCGGCATTCACCCGCTGGCAAAAAGCGCGCGGCGAGGCTCTGCGCGGTCAGGTCCGCGCGACAGATGTGGGCGGCACGTTTACCTCGATGACCAAGACGATCCGCCTGTTTCTACAATCGGCCATGTTGGGTCTGGGCGCTTATCTTGTGCTGCGCAACGAATTGACACCGGGTGCGATGATTGCGGGCTCCATTCTTTTGGGGCGCGCGCTTGCGCCGATCGAGATGGGCTTGAACCAATGGCAGATGGTACAGCGCGCGATGGCTGGCTGGAAAAACCTTGCCGAGCTGTTGGGCACCGTCCCCCCCGAAGCGCCGCGCACCGAGCTGCCCAAGCCGCGCGCAATTCTGACGGTCAAGAACCTGACGGTTGTGCCGCCGGGGGAAAAGCAGGCGTCGCTAAAGTCGATCTCCTTCAAGGTGGAGCCGGGGCAGGCGGTGGGCGTTATCGGGCCTTCGGGCGCGGGTAAAACAACGCTTGCGCGGACCCTGACGGGGGTGTGGCGTCCGGCGGGCGGGGCTGTCCGGCTGGATGGTGCCGCGCTCGAACACTACGCAAGCGAAACGCTGGGCCGTCACATCGGCTATCTGCCGCAACGGGTACAACTTTTTGACGGAACGATTGCGCAAAACATCTCGCGACTGGCGGATGTGCCTGACGATGCCAAGGTGGTTGCCGCTGCCAAGATGGCGGCGGCGCACCAGATGATCCTTGAACTGCCAAACGGGTACGACACCGTGATCCGTGCCGGACAGGTGCGCCTTTCGGGCGGCCAGATGCAGCGTATCGGGTTGGCGCGTGCGCTCTATGATAATCCGGTAATTCTTGTGCTGGATGAACCGAATTCGAACCTCGACAATGTCGGCTCGCAAGCGTTGAACCATGCGATCCGGCAGATGAAAGCGGCGGGACGCTCTGTTTTGATCATGGCGCACAGACCCGCAGCGATTCAGGAATGTGACATGCTTCTGGTGCTTGATACCGGTATGCGGATGGCGTTCGGACCCAAGGATGAGGTGCTTAAAGGTATGGTCGCCAACCACAAGGAAATCCAGAAATCACCGGCCGATTCGGGAGGTGTGACATGAAGGGTGACACAACGTGGTCCGCATGGCGGCCTGTCGTGATCGGATTGATCGGTCTCCTCGTGCTGTTTGGCGGCTTTGGCACCTGGGCTGTGATGAGCAATATCGCCGGCGCGATTGTGGCGTCGGGCCGGATCGAGGTGGACCGCAACCGGCAGATTGTCCAGCATGACACCGGCGGCACTATTTCCGAGATTTTGGTGAAGGAAGGCGATCTGGTTGCTGCTGGTGATCTGTTGTTGCGACTTGATCCGCAACAATACGCGTCCGAACTTACGTTGATCGAGGGGCAGTTGTACGAATTGATAGCCCGTCGGGGGCGTCTTGAAGCGCAGCGCGACGAAGTCGATACCGTTACTTTTGACGATGAGCTGATTGAAGTGGCCGCGATGGACGAGGACGCGCGCGAATTGATGGAAGGCCAGCGCAACCTGTTCGACGCGCGTCGCGACAGTGTCGACCGCGAGATTGAGCAACTGGGCAAGCGCCGCAACCAGATCGAGGATCAGATCAGAGGCATCGAAGCACAGGAAGAATCGCTTGTTATTCAGCTGGATTTGATCGAGCAACAGTTGACCAGCCAGCAAACGCTGCTGGATCAGGGGCTGTCGCAGGCCTCGACCGTGCAGGGTCTTCAACGCGAACAGGCCCGCCTGATTGGTGAAATCGGCAAGCTTGCGGCAAGCAAGGCAGAGGCAGCGGGCCGCGTGACAGAGACGGAAATCGAAGTGCTTAAACTTGGCACGGCGGGGCGCGAAGAGGCGATTACCCAGCTGCGCGAAATCCGTTACCGTGAATTGTCGCTGGTCGAACAGCGCCGTGCGTTGATCGCGCAGATTGACCGTCTGGACATTCGCGCTCCGGTCTCGGGCATTGTCTATGCGCTTAAGGTAACCACGCCACGCTCCGTGGTCCGGGCCGCCGAGGCGTTGATGTATCTTGTGCCACAGGACCGCCCGCTGGTTATCGCTGCGCGGGTGATGCCGACCAACATTGATGAAATCTCGGTGGGTCAGGAGGTGAACCTGAGGCTGGCGTCGCTGGATCAACGTACCACGCCCGAATTGACGGGGGAGGTGATTCTGATTTCGGCTGATGCGCTGGATGACGAGGCGACCGGCGTGAGCTATTTCCGGGCCGAAATCATCCTGCAACCGGGCCAGATCGACCGGTTGCCCGAAGGCACGCAACTGGTGCCGGGTATGCCGGTGGAAGCGTTTATAAAAACGGGCGATCGCTCTCCGCTTACCTATCTGGTCAAGCCGGTGTCCGATTATTTTGTCAGATCATGGCGTGAAAACTGATCTGCGGGCTTCCCCGCCGGGCGCAAGGGCGCTAGCGTCGGGCCAAATCCATATGACCAAAGGACTGCTATCATGAGCTTTGCTAAAAAACTGTCGGAACTGGGGATTGTACTGCCGGATGCTGCGGCCCCCGCCGCAAACTATGTTCCCTTTGTGCAGGTGGGTAATACGCTTTATGTGTCGGGCCAGATTTCGCGGAACGACGATGGGCTGATCACGGGTGTTCTGGGCGATGACATGACCGTGGAACAGGGCGCGGCTGCTGCAAAAACCTGTGCGCTGTATCTGCTGGCACAGGTAAAGGAAGCCTGCGGCGGCGATCTTGACAGGCTGGTGCGGGTGGTGAAACTGACCGGTTTTGTCAACTCGACCAAAGATTTTACGGACCAGCCCAAGGTGGTGAACGGGTGCTCCGATTTCCTCGTCGAGGCATTGGGCGATGCCGGTCGGCACGCCCGCTCTGCGGTGTCCGCAGGGGCGCTGCCCCTTGGCGTCGCCGTCGAGATCGAAGGCATCTTCGAAATCAAATGACGAGGTCCGCTTTGTTGTTGCCACAAGGGTTTCGCGCGGTGCCGTTAGCGCACCGCGCGCTGCATGATGTGTCGAAAGGGCGGATCGAAAATTCCCGCGCCGCAATTCGCGCGGCGATCGCGGCAGGCTACGGAATCGAGATAGATGTGCAGCTTAGCCGTGATGGCGCTGCAATGGTGTTTCACGATTACCAGCTGGACCGGCTCACGCACGCGCGCGGCGCAATCCGGCAACAGGCAGCGGCAGATTTGAAAGCGATCGCGCTACGTGGCAGCGATGAGGGTATCCCCGCGCTGGATGAGGTAATGGCATTGGTCGCGGGGCAAGTGCCGCTGTTGATCGAGCTAAAGGATCAGGACGGCGCGATGGGGCCGGATGTCGGCCCCCTTGAGCGGGCGGTGGCGGAGGCTGTGGCGGGCTATGCGGGTGATGTGGCTGTCATGTCGTTCAATCCGCATTCCGTAGCTTTGATGCAAGATCTGCGCCCTGAAGTGGCGCGCGGCATCACGACATCGGCGTATCGCCCTGCGGACTGGCCGCTTTCAAAGGCCCGCTGCGACCAGCTGCGCGATATTCCCGATTATGACCGTGTTGGCGCGACTTTCGTCAGTCACGAGGTTGATGATCTGGACACCCCCCGCATCGCAGAGCTGAAGGCGCAGGGCGCTTCTATCTGCTGTTGGACGGTTCGCAGCCCCGAGCAGGAAGCCGCCGCGCGCAAAATTGCGGATAACATCACGTTTGAGGGTTACCTTGCGCCGCTGCGCGCTTGAACATTGCGCACGCGACCACACCTATAGTCACAAGCGAAGAACAGGCAGGGCCGATGAGCGCGCAAGAGGTTGAAATCACAATCATCCGCTCGGTGGCGGAGATCGACGCGGCGGAGTGGGACGCCTGCGCCTGCCCCGAGACGGCAGACGGCGGACGCCCGCATGACCCGTTCACCACCCACCGGTTTCTCAAGGCACTGGAGGACAGCGGCAGCGTTGGCACCGGCACCGGCTGGCAACCGCAATATCTGACCGCAACGATTGACGGACAGATCATCGGCGTGGCCCCGATGTACGCCAAATCGCACAGTCAGGGCGAATATATCTTTGATCACAACTGGGCCCATGCCTATGAGCGGGCGGGGGGCCGCTATTACCCCAAACTGCAAATCGCGGTGCCGCACACGCCCGCGACGGGGCGTCGTTTCCTCACCCGTCCGGGATTTGAGGACGCGGGATTTGGTGCGCTCGTGCAGGGCGCGGTGCAGCTGACCGAAAACAACATGTTGTCGTCGCTGCATGTGACCTTTTGCACGGGGGAGGAAGCCGCGCGGGCCGAAGTTTTTGGCCTGATGGTGCGCAAAAGCCAACAGTTTCATTGGCGCAATGACGGCTATCGTGATTTTGATGAATTCCTTGGCAGCCTCAGCTCACGCAAGCGCAAGAACCTGCGCAAGGAACGCGCAACAGCGCAGGGTTTTGGCGGCGAAATCCATACATTTACCGGCAGCGGGATCCAGCAGGAACACTGGGACGCTTTTTGGATCTTTTATCAGGACACCGGCGCGCGCAAATGGGGCCAGCCTTATCTGACGCGCGCTTTCTTCGACATTGCACAAGAGGCTTTGCGCGATGATCTGGCGCTGGTGTTGGCAAAGCGCGACGGGCGGTGGATTGCCGGTGCGCTTAACTTTATCGGGCGCGATGCGTTGTATGGGCGATACTGGGGATGTGTCGAGCATCACTCCTGCCTGCATTTCGAGCTATGCTATTATCGCGCGGTGGACATTGCCATCGCGATGGGCCTTGGCACAGTAGAGGCGGGTGCGCAGGGCGAACACAAGCTGGCGCGCGGTTATCTTCCAACGCCGACATGGTCGCTGCACTGGATGCGCGATGCGGGTTTTGCCCGCGCCGTGGGCGCGTATCTTGAGGCCGAACGCGCGGCCGTGGACGAGGAAATCGAAGTGCTGACCGAATATGGCCCCTTCAAAAGAACACAGATCGAGGAACAGGAATGACCGAGAAATTAAGCAATGAAACACGCGGGCCTTTGTTGAACCCGTTGTTGGAAAATGGCTGGTCAATGGTGGAAGGCCGCGATGCCATCACCAAACTTTTCAAGTTTAATGATTTTGCCGATGCGTTCGGATGGATGACCCGCGCGGCCATCTGGGCAGAAAAATGGGACCACCATCCTGAATGGGAAAATATTTACAATCGGGTGACTGTCACGTTAACCACCCACGACGTAGACGGGCTGAGCACACTGGATGCCAAGCTTGCGCGGAAACTTGACGGTCTTTAAATGTGGCGGCCTGTAAAGCGGGCGGTTTTGAAGCAGGTAGTGGGATGGAAACGATTAGAAATTTGATGAGTACCGAAATCTGGCAAGGCAAAACGTTGTCGGATCTTCTGACGCTGGAATTCCTGGCGTCCACCGCCGGTTCAATTCTGGGCGCCTTGGTGATTCTGTTCGTGGGTTGGACCGTGTCGGCATGGCTGCAACGGCGCATTGTAAAATTAAGCCGCCGGAACAAACATCTGGACGACATGCTGTTCGATTTTCTGGCCTCGATTGCGCGCTATGTGGTCATGGGCTTTACTGTCCTGTTTGTGCTGAACACCTTTGGCGTCAAAACAACATCGGTTGTGGCGATTATCGGTGCTGCCGGTCTGGCGATTGGTCTGGCGCTGCAAGGAACGCTGTCGAACGTCGCGGCTGGGGTGATGTTGATCCTCTTTCGTCCCATCAAGACCGGCGATTTCGTCGAGGTTGCGGGCAAGATGGGCACGGTCAAGGATATCAACCTTAACTTTACCGAGCTGGCGGATCTGAGCAATGTGCAGGTTATCGTGCCGAATTCGGAGGTTTGGGGCAATATCATCACCAATTACTCGACCAACGATACCCGGCGCGCGGAATGGACGTTTGGTGTGGGCTATGGGGCGAATCTGAAAGCTGCCGAGGATATTATTCGTGATACGATCATGGCGGACCCGCGCTCTCACGCGGCGCCGGAACCGTTTATTCAGGTCACAAATCTGGGTGACAGCTCTGTCGACTTTCTGGTGCGGGTGTGGTGCGATGCCTCGGTCTATTTCGGCTATCGTGCCGATATGACGCGCAACGTCAAAGAGGCGCTGGACGCCGGTGGTGTGGACATCCCGTTCCCCACACGCACAATGATACAAGCCTCGGCGGATTAAGCAGGCAGACTTTCCCCGGAAAGTCTGTGCCCAGAAAATCAGTGATTTTTTGCGTCGCGTTGCACCCGGGCCTTCCGTTAAAGGCCCGGGTGTTTCGTTACATGTTATCGAGCAGGCTTTCGCCGCCGGAGATATCGCACTCGCCGGGGTTTTCTTCGGGCTGGAGCAGCGTCACCTTGCCGTCTTCCACCAGCATCGCATAGCGCTTCGACCGTGAAACCAGCCCTGCGGGAGCCGCGTCGAAGTCCATGCCGATCGCCTTGGTGAATTCGGAACTGGCGTCGGCGAGCATCGTGATCCCCGCCCCGGTTGCGCCTGTGCTTTCGCCCCATGCCTTCATGACAAAGGGATCGTTGCACGACACGCAGATAATCTCGTCCACGCCCTTTGCATCAAACTGGCCTTTGGTGCGCACAAAGCTTGGCACATGCGCGGAATGGCAGGTGGGTGTAAAAGCGCCCGGCACGGCAAAGATCACAACCTTGCGGCCCTTGGTCTTTTCGCTGATCGTGACGGGTGCGGGGCCGTTATCGCCGAGTTGCAGGAGGGTTGCTTCAGGCAGCATGTCGCCTTGGGAAATTGGCATTGGGTCACCTTTCATGTGATTGTGTTTTTCCTCTTCACAGATATAGAGTCTGCCGTGACAGGGCCAGACACAAGGAAGTTTATCCATGCACCATATCGTTGTGATCGGAGCAGGGCAGGCGGGATCATCCTGTGTGGCCAAGCTGCGCAAGGGCGGGTTTGACGGCAAGATCACCCTGATCGGGGCCGAAGCACAACCGCCTTATCAGCGCCCGCCGCTGTCCAAAGCGTATCTGATGGGCGAAATGGCGCTTGAGCGGCTCTATCTGAGACCCGAGAGGTTTTATGCCGAACAAGGCGTTGATCTGCGGCTGAACACGCGGGTTGATGCCATAGATACCGCGCACAAGCAGATCTCGGTGGCGGGCGGGATGCTCGCTTATGACGATCTGGTGTTGACGACCGGCTCGGTGCCGCACCGCTTGCCAGCGGCCATCGGTGGTGCATTGGAAGGCGTTCATGTGGTGCGCGATCTGGCAGATGTGGATGCGATGGCGCCGCGTTTTTCCAAGGGTGCGCGCGTGTTGATTGTCGGCGGCGGTTACATCGGGCTTGAGGCGGCATCGGTCGCGGCCAAGCTGGGGTTGGATGTGACGCTGGTTGAGATGGCACCGCGCATTTTGCAACGTGTCGCAGCCCCCGAAACCTCCGCTTTCTTTCGCGCGCTGCATGCCGCGCATGGTGTGAATATCCGTGAGGGTGTGGGGCTTGAGCGGTTGACGGGGGAGGGGGCCGTGAGCGGTGCGGTTCTGACGGATGGCAGCACTTTGGACCTTGATTTTGTGATCGTCGGGGTTGGCATTGCGCCTGATACAAAGCTGGCGGAGGCGGCGGGGATCGCGATTGACAATGGCATCGCCGTGGACAATTTTGGCCGCACCAATGCGCCGCATGTCTGGGCGGCGGGAGATTGCACGTCCTTCCCGTATCGCGGCAGGCGGATCCGGTTGGAGAGTGTCCCGAACGCGATTGATCAGGCTGAAGTGGTGGCTGAAAACCTGATGGGCGCGGACAAGGAATATGTGGCGACGCCTTGGTTCTGGTCGGACCAGTATGATGTAAAGCTGCAAATCGCGGGGTTGAACGCGGGCTATGACCGGGTGGTCACGCGCAGGGGGGATGGCGATGCGGTGTCGTTCTGGTACTATGCCGGCAAGACGTTATTGGCCGTCGATGCGGCCAATGATCCGCGCGGATACATGGTGGGTAAGCGGTTGATCGAAAGCGGAAAATCGCCCACTCCCGAGGCGATTGTAGACCCTGAAACAGACCTCAAAGCGCTGTTGAAGGCATGAGGATTATCGCCGGGACATATCGCGGTGTGCCTTTGGCGCATGTGGGCAAGGGGGACGCGGGTGCGCAACTGCGGCCTACGTCGGATCGTGTGCGCGAGAGCCTGTTTTCCATGCTGACCCATCTGGACGTGATCCACGGCGCGCGGGTGCTGGACCTGTTTGCAGGCACGGGCGCGTTGGGGCTTGAGGCGCTGTCGCGCGGCGCGCGGGAGGTGGTTTTTGTTGAGAACGGGCGTGTCGGGCAGACCCTGATTTCCGATAATATTGAGAAGCTTAAGGTAGAGGCGCAGACGACGTTGATGCGCAATGATGGCACCCGTTTGGGTGCGTGGCCTGCCGCGCCTTTTGATCTGGTGTTTCTTGATCCGCCTTATGGCAAGGGGATGGGACAGCAGGCGTTGGCGGCGGCGCGCGCGGGCGGCTGGTTGGCGGCGGGGGCGTTGATCGTGTGGGAAGAGAGCGCCCCGATGGAGGCGCCCGAGGGCTTCATCCGCACCGACAGGCGCAAATACGGTGACACACATGTGACGCTGTTAAAGCTTGCCTGAAGACGTACACGGCGTGTGCGCCGCAGCGTACACACCCTGTGCATACGCCGCTTTGACCTGATAAACCGGCTTAATATGTCGGGTGGAACTTGCCTGCGGGCGAGAGGGTGAAAATCTCGTAGCCGTTTTCGGTCACGCCGATCGAGTGTTCAAACTGTGCCGACAGGGATTTGTCGCGGGTCACGGCGGTCCAGTCATCGGCAAGGGTTTTCGTCTCGGCGCGGCCAAGGTTCACCATTGGTTCGATGGTAAAGAACATGCCCGGTTCCAGCGTGGCACCGGTGCCGGGGCGGCCATAGTGCAGGACGTTGGGCGGGGCGTGGAACACGCGGCCCAATCCATGACCGCAAAAGTCGGTGACCACGGACATGCGTTGGCCTTCGACAAAGGTCTGGATGGCGTTGCCGATGTCGCCAAAGGTGTTGCCCGGTTTGACCGCTTCGATGCCGATCATCAACGAATCGTGGGTGATCTGGATCAGCCGCTCCGCCTTGCGGCTCAGCTTGCCCGCGACATACATCCGCGAGGTATCACCGAACCAGCCGTCAACGATGACCGTCACGTCGATGTTGATGATATCGCCGTCTTTAAGTTTTTTGTCGCCGGGGATGCCGTGGCAGACAACGTGGTTGACCGAAATACACGAGGCGTGTTGATAGCCTTTGTAGCCGATTGTGGCGGATTTCGCACCGGCGGCATTCACCTTTTCCTCGATCAGGCGGTCGATCTCGGCGGTGGTCTGGCCGGGGTAAACATGCGCGGCGATTTCGTCCAGAATTGTCGCGGCAAGTTTGCCTGCGGCGTGCATGCCTGCAAAATCCGACGGGTCGTGAATGCGGATGCCGTCTTTGGTCTGGCGGCCTGTGTGGGGCTGGTTCACCGGTGTCTCCAATCTGTCTTTGCGTCTATTTAGCGCGTCGGGCGTCCAAGGGCCAGAGGGCTGGCCAGCGTGATACCTTCGGGGCTGATGCGGGTGCCGATGCACAGGGTTTCAACGCCTGCTTTTGTAGCATCTTCGTGGGCTTTGGCATAAGTGGGATCAATATCGCGGGCGATGTCGACGTAGGCGCAATCGGTGCGCTGCACCAGATAAAGCAGCACGGCGCGGTGGCCCTGGCGTGCGACTGTTGCCAGTTCTGCCATGTGTTTTGCGCCGCGCGCGGTGACGCTGTCGGGAAATTCGGCCAACCCCGGTACGCGGCACAGGGTCACTGATTTTACCTCGACATAGGCGTCTGGCAGGCCGTCGCCCGTGAGCAGGAAATCTATGCGTGAATTGGTGCCGTATTTCACTTCGGGGCGCACTGTGGTGTAGGCGGCGAGTTGTTCGACCGCGCGCGCCTCAAGCGATGCGCGCAGCACGCGGTTGGGCAGGCTGGTATCGACGCCGGTGAAATGGCCGTTCTCGTGATCGACCAGCCGCCAGCCGTAGTTCAGTTTCTTCTTTGGATCGTCGTTCGGCTCAAGCCAGATTTTCGTGCCTTGCGCGGCCAGTCCCATCATCGAGCCGGGGTTGGCGCAATGGGCGGTCACCTCGCGCCCGTCCTCCAGCGTGCAATCGGCCAGAAACCGTTTGTATCGGCGGATCAGGTGGGCGGGGACAAGTTGGGTTTGAAAGCGCATGATGTGCGCCCTATACCTTCGAGGTAACAGGCTCAAGGAGGGCGAAATGGCGAATCCTACAGCGGCGATGCTGGTAATCGGGGATGAAATCCTGTCGGGGCGTACGCGTGATGCGAACATGCATCATCTGGCGGGGCAATTGACCGAGATCGGTATCAATCTGGCCGAAGTGCGTGTTGTGGGCGATGTGCCGGAGGTGATCATCAGTGCCGTGCGCGCCTTGGCGCAGCAGTATGACACGGTGTTCACCTCTGGCGGGATCGGGCCGACGCATGACGACATCACCGCCGATTGCATGGCGCAGGCGTTCGAGCAGACGATTGATGTGCGCGCCGATGCGCGCGCGCTGTTGCAGGCGCATTACGACAAATCGGGGGTCGAGATGAACGCCGCGCGGCTGCGCATGGCGCGCATTCCAGCCGATGCCGCGTTGATCGAGAACCCGGTGTCGGCGGCACCCGGATTTACGATCCGCAACGTGCATGTTTTGGCGGGAGTTCCCAGCGTGTTTCAGGCGATGGTGGCAAGCATTTTGCCGACACTGACAGGTGGTGCGCCATTGATCAGCAAATCTCATGCGATCTATCGCGGCGAAGGGGATATTGCGGGGCCGTTGGGCGCGTTGGCGCAGGCCAATCCGGAGCTGTCCATCGGCAGCTACCCGTTTCAGCGCGACGGGCGTTATGGGGCGAATGTTGTGATTCGCGGGCAGGATGCAGCGGCTGTTGATGCCGCCATCGCAGAAATCGCGGCGGTGTTCCCATGACGCCTGATGCACGGCTTTTGTATGATGTGATCGAGGGCACGTGGCCACCTGCGCGCACATGGTCGCACGGCGCGTGGACGCTGCGCGATGGGGCGGGCGGCGGCAAGCGCGTGTCGGCGGCGACAGCGAACGGCGCGGTCGGGGATGCGGATATTGACGGCGCCGAGGCCGCGATGCGCGCAGGCGGGCAGGCGCCGTTGTTCATGATCCGTGGCGACGACGAAGCGCTTGATACGCTGCTGGATGCGCGCGGCTATGCGCGGGTTGACGAGGTGGTAATGTATACGCTGCCGATTGCGGCGCTGACCGATAAAAAGATGCCTGAGGTGACCTGTTTTACGCTTTGGGAGCCGCTGGCGATCATGGTGGAAATCTGGGCCGCAGGCGGGATCGGACCCGAGCGGCTGGCGGTGATGGACCGTGCAGCGGTGAAGACCGGTATCCTGACGCGGTGGAACGAAAAGCCAGCCGGTGTGGCATTTGCAGCCGTGCACAAGGGCGTTACGATGGTTCACGCGGTTGAGGTATTGTATCACCAGCGCAGGCTGGGCGTGGCCGAATGGATGAACCGCGCTGCGGCTTTTTGGGGTGCCAAGCAGGGCGCGGAGCATCTGGCGGTACTTTGTGTTGCCGAAAACACAAGCGCGCGGGCGCTTTATACCAAGCTGGGCTTTACCGAAGCGGGTAGATACCATTACCGTCAATTGAGTGAATAAAGGAGCCTTTCGATGGCCGAAGAAATGCCCACCACCCTTGACCTGCCAATGGTCGATCCGCTGCCGCCGCAGACACAGAAGTATTTCGATATCTGTCAGGACAAGCTGGGCATGGTTCCGAATGTCCTGCGCGCCTATGCTTTTGACATCGACAAACTGAACACGTTCACGGCGCTGTATAACGATCTGATGCTGGGCGATAGCACGCTGAGCAAGCTGGAGCGTGAGATGATCGCGGTTGTTGTGTCGGCGGTAAACCGGTGCTTTTATTGTCTGACGGCGCATGGCGCTGCGGTGCGCGAGTTGTCGGGCGATCCGATTTTGGGCGAAACGCTGGTGATGAACTACCGCGTGGCGAAGGTGGAGCCGAAAGTGCGCGCGATGCTGGATTTCGCAGTGAAGCTTACCGAAAGCCCCGAGCGGATCGAGGACGCGGACCGCGAGGCTTTGCGCACCGCAGGCTTCACGGACCGCGACATCTGGGACATCGCAAGCGTGGCGGCGTTTTTCAACATGACCAACCGCGTGGCCAGCGCATCGGACATGCGCCCCAACGGTCCGTATCACGCCCAGAATAGATGATCGCGCGTGCCTGTGCGGGGGTTACAGGGCTGGTTTTCGGGCTGGCCCTTGGTCCTGCGGCGGCCTTTGATCTGCGCCTTCCCGAAGATGCGCGACAGACGGTCGAGCGGAACACCCCGCTTGACCGCTACGAAGCGCCGGTGTCGGTGTACCGGGACGATACATTGCGCGTGGCGTCGATTGACGGCCCCGTGGCGCGCAGCGTTTGGCGTATTGACGGGCATGGCCAGACGTCGCTGCAACTGATGACGCCTTTGCGCGCGCAGGTGGAGGAGGCGGGTTTCGAGGTTGTGCTTGATTGCGCGGCACCGGCCTGTGGCGGGTATGATTTCCGGTTCGCAACAGAGGTGTTGCCCGGCCCGAACATGTTCGTCAACATTCGCGATTATCATTTCATCACGGGCCTGCGCGGTGGTCGGGATGCACCCGAAACGGCGGTTACGATACTGGCCAGCAGCAACAACAATGTGTCTTATATCCAGATCATTCAGGCGGGAGATCTCGGGGAAGACGATGCGCCTGTGGTTGTGGCGTTGCCGCCCGAAGCACAGGTTTCCGTGCCGCCTGCATCCTTTGCGCAGGCGTTGGCGCGTGATGGTCGCATCGTTCTGGGTAGCCTTGATTTTGACAGCGGCACCTCGACGCTGGGTGCTGGCCCCTTTGCTGCGCTGGCCGCATTGACGGAGTTGCTGAAGGAACAACCGGATTTGCGTATTGCGCTTGTAGGCCATTCCGACACGGTCGGGCGGCTGGATACGAACATTGCGCTGTCGCGTGAGCGGGCGCGCGCGGTTCGGGCGCGGCTGATCGAGCGTTACGGCGTGGATGCGGCGCGGCTTGATGCGGAGGGCGTGGGGTATCTGGCACCGCTGACGCGCAACAGCACCGGTGACGGGCGCGAGAAAAACCGCAGGGTCGAGGCCATTCTTCTCGCACCCTAGCGAAATGTTTACACATGGCTTTTGCGATGCAGCGGGCCGCAAAAGGAAACCACAATGAAGCCACTCATAGTTTCGCTGACAACGATTCCGCCACGCATGGGGCTGATTGCGCCCACGCTGCACAACCTGTTGGAGCAAACCGCCGAAATTTCGGAAATCCGGCTTAACATCTCGCGTACATATCGCCGGTTTGATTTTGATCTGTCGGATATTCCGGCCTTTCCCGAGGGCATCCGCACCTGCATCGTTGACGATGACTACGGCCCCGCGACAAAGGTGCTGCCGACAGTGCGCGATTATGCGGGGCAGGATGTCGAGATCCTGTTTTGCGACGATGACCAGAACTATGCTCCCGAATGGGTGCAGCAATTCGTCGATGCGCGTGCGCAGGTGCCGGATGCCTGCATCGTCGAGACGGGAAGCGATCTGTATGACCGCGCGCTTACGGGGCCGGGTCCGGGGGTTGAAGGGATGATGCCGCGTGCAGAGCGGCTGAAAAAGGATCTGGCTTACCGGCTTTATCGCATCGCAACTTTGGGACGGCGGGTGCCATCACGCCATATCACTGCGGGTTATCTTGATCTGTTCAAAGGGTATCGCGGCGCGATGATCCGGCCCGAATTCATCCCCGAGGCGGCGTTTGATATTCCCGATATCATGTGGACCCACGATGATTATTGGCTGTCGGGGCATATGGCGGTGCATGGTGTGCCGATTTGGTGCTTTGCGGGCAAGACGCCGTGGCGGTTGCCGCATGGCGCCGAGCGGGTGAATGCGCTGCTTGATTGGCGTTACAAGGGCCATGGCCGCGTGGAAGCCAGTGCGCTGTTGGTGAAATATTTTCAGGACACCTATGGAATTTGGCAGCAGGCGCGCTGATCCGTGATCGAAAAAAGCCCCCGATACCGCTGTGCAATACCGGGGGTGAGTTCACCGAGGCGACGTGGTGTTTTATGTCTGGTTTACCAGTCGTTGGGGCCTTTTTCGGCAAAAGCGTGGACCAGAAAATCAATAAAGGCGCGGACTTTGGGCTGTGTGAAACGACCGGGCGGATAGACCGCATAGATGCCTTGGGTTTCCAGCGGCAGATCGGGGATTGCGTCTTCGACCAGCCCTTTTTCCATGGCTTCGGAATACAGGAAGCTGGGCAGGTAAGCGATGCCAAGGCCGGAAATCGCCGCATTGAGCAAGGATTGTCCGTCGTTGACCGACAGCCAGCCCGCGGTGCGCACCTGCCGCTTTTCTCCCGAGGGCGCAGTGAGTTTCCACACGTTGCCGGAAGATTGGTTCGAGTAGTGTAACAGCTTGTGATCGTTGAGATCGTCAATCTTTTCGGGGCGACCGAATTTCTGGAAATAGGATGGCGAGGCGATCATGCGCTTCGTCGTCTCCGTCAATTTGCGGGCGCGCAAGGTGCTGTCTTCCAGCTCTCCGATACGCACGGCCATGTCAAAGCCTTCCGAGATCAATTCAACGTAGCGGTTGTTGAGGACCATGTTGACGGTAATGTCGGGGAAGTCGCCCAGAAATTCGGACAGCACCGGCGAGAGATGATTGACGCCGAAATCGGTGGCGACCGAGATGCGTAGCAGCCCCGAAGGGGCCGATTGCATGGAGGTGACAAGGGCATCCGCTTCGCCGGCATCATTGAGCACCCGCCGTGCGCGGTCGTAATAGGCCAGCCCGATTTCGGTGGGAGAGACGCGGCGGGTGGTGCGGTTGAGAAGCCGTGCGCCAAGGCGGGCTTCAAGTGACGAGACGTGTTTGGAGACGGCGGATTTGGAAATCCCCATCTTCTTGGCGGCATCGGTAAAGCCGCCCTGATCCACCACGGTGGCGAACGCTTCCATTTCTGTCAGGCGGTCCATGTGCCGTCCCCTTCAACTCTTTGTTTCTAGGATCAGATATGGCGGCGGAATAGGGCGGAATCGGGGCAGGGGTGAGACAGTTGCAAGGTAATTGGCGAAACCGTTGCGAAGAGAGAAACAGGAGAACGGTGTGTTTCCCGTCTGTGCGTCAGATCCAGCGGAGGAGTTTGAGATTCGCCAGCAAGAGGGCGGTGAGACCGGCGATGAAAGGCAGCGGAAAGAAACAGGGGACGGCGGCGATGGATATGGCATGGCTGTGGTGTGCCAGAAACGTTGTCGGGGCGCTGCCCCGCCCTTGTCCCTTCGGGAAAAGGACTCCCCGGGATATTTACGGCCAAAAGAAATGGGCGGGGCGGCGAGCGGATTGTGCCGCCCCGTGCAGGATCAAAGGGCGGCGGCCAGCCGTGTGCCTTGATTGATCGCGCGCTTGGCGTCGAGTTCGGCGGCGACATCCGCGCCGCCGATGACGTGGCAGGTCTTGCCGGTGGCTTCCAGCGCGTCAGCGAGCGAGCGATCCGACAGTTGGCCTGCGCAGAGCACGACCGTATCCGCCGCGATCACCTGCGGGTTTTCGCGGGCTTCACCAAAGCTGATGTGGACGCCGTCGTCGTCGATTTTTTCATAGTTCACGCCTGCGATCATGTTCACCTCTTTCATGGTGAGCGAGGCGCGGTGAATCCAGCCGGTGGTTTTGCCCAGACCTTTGCCCACTTTCGAGGGCTTGCGCTGCATCAAGGTGACGTCGCGTGCGGCTTTGTCGGGTTGCGGGCCTTCGGGCGCGAGGCCTGCGCGGTGTTCCCCGGTGTCGGCGACGCCCCATTCGCGCATCCATTCGGGCAGATTGAGCGTGGTGCTTTCCCCGTCGTGGACCAGATATTCGGACACGTCAAAGCCGATGCCGCCTGCACCGATCACGGCCACGCGTTTGCCTACTTTTGCGGTGCCGTTCAGCACGTCGATGTAGCTGACGACATTATCACGGTTCTGTCCGGGGATTTGGGGATCGCGCGGGATAACGCCGGTGGCGATGATGACCTCGTCAAAGCCGGTCAGATCATCGGCGCAGACTTCGGTGTCGAGTTTTACCGTGATGGCGTGATGCCCGACCATGGTTTTGTACCACTCGACGAAGCCTATGAATTCCTCCTTGCCCGCGACCTTTTTGGCGAGGTTGAGTTGCCCGCCGATCTCGGAGGCGCGATCAAAAAGGGTGACGCTATGGCCGCGTTCGGCGGCTGTGATGGCGGTGGACAGACCCGCGGGGCCGGCACCGATCACGGCGACGGTTTTGGGCGTTCCGGTTGGCTCGATGCGCAATTCCGTTTCGTAACAGGCGCGCGGGTTGACGAGGCAGGACGAGATTTTGCCGCTGAACGTGTGGTCAAGGCAGGCTTGATTGCATGCGATGCAGGGGGCGATTTGCGCGGCTTTGGCTGCGGCGGCCTTGTTGACGAAATCGGCATCGGCCAGCATGGGGCGGGCCATCGACACCATGTCGGCACAGCCGGTGGCAAGGACGTCTTCGGCCACTTCAGGGGTGTTGATGCGGTTGGAGGTAACGAGGGGAATGGAGACTTTGCCCATCAGTTTCTTTGTCACCCACGCAAACGCGGCGCGCGGGACCGAGGTGGCGATGGTGGGAATGCGGGCCTCGTGCCAGCCGATGCCGGTGTTGATGATGGTGGCACCCGCCTTTTCGACTTCTTGTGCCAGTTGCACAACTTCGTCGAAGGTGGAGCCGTTCGGGACCAGATCAATCATCGACAGGCGGTAGATGACGATAAAGTCGGGGCCGACGGCTTCGCGGACACGTTTCACCACTTCGAGGGGCAGGCGCATCCGGTTTTCATAGGAGCCGCCCCAGCGGTCGGTGCGTTTGTTGGTGTGGGTGACGAGGAACTGGTTGAGAAAGTAACCTTCGGAGCCCATTACCTCGACGCCGTCATAGCCCGCCTGCTGTGCGCGGCCTGCGGTGGCGGCGATGTCTGCGATTTGTTTTTCAATGCCGTCCTCGTCCAGTTCGGTGGGCGGGAACGGAGAGATGGGGGATTTGATCGCCGAGGGGGCGACGCATTTGGGGCCGTAGGCATAGCGGCCCGCATGCAGGATCTGCATCGCGATCTTGCCGCCAGCGTCATGCACACGCTGCGTTACGATTTGGTGGTTGGTCACGTCTTCATCTGTGACCAGCATTGCAGCGCCGGGCAGAACCGATCCTTCGAGGTTGGGGCCGATTCCGCCTGTCACCATGAGGCCGACACCGCCGCGCGCACGCGCCGCGTAAAATTCGGCAACGCGGTTCCAGTCTTTCGTCTCTTCGAGACCCGTGTGCATCGAACCCATGAGGACGCGGTTTTTGAGCGTGGTAAAACCCAGATCGAGAGGTTCGAGCATATGTGGATAGCTGGACATGAAAAGACCTTCCTGGCTGACAATATTGCGAGAGCATGGCGGCGCGATGTGCGTTTGTCACGCCATACGCGGCGTCAGACGCAATTGCTTTTGCCGCGCTGTGCGATGATGTAGGTTGCGATGGAAACGAGTATAGAGCGGGATGCCACAATGACCCCTGACGAAATTGCCAAGCTGCCGTATCGACCCTGTGTCGGCGTGATGTTGTTGAACAAGGCCGGAGAGGTTTTTGTCGGACAGCGGCTTGATCGGGATTACGACGCGTGGCAGATGCCGCAGGGAGGCGTGGACGCCGGCGAAACGCCGCGCGATGCGGCCCTGCGCGAGTTGGAGGAAGAGACGGGTGTTTCGCGTGATCTGGTGACGGTCGAAGCAGAAAGCCGTTTGTGGATGCCTTACGAGTTGCCGCATCATTTGGTGCCAAAGCTGTGGAAGGGCCGGTTTCGCGGGCAGGAGCAGAAGTGGTTTTTGCTGCGGTTCAACGGGTCGGACGATCAGGTGAATATCCAGACCGAAATACCCGAGTTCAGCGCGTGGCGCTGGATTGACGCACAGGCGATGCTGGACGGAATCGTGCCGTTTAAACGCGATGTTTACGCGGCGGTGGTGGCCGAGTTCAAAGAGCATCTGTGATGCGCTTACTGGCCCACCCCGCGCTGTGTGTGCCGGTTAGATGATCGGAATGCCTGTGGCGGTGTCTTTGGGCAGCACATCAATCAGGCGCGGGTCATCGTCGATCTCGATCTGGCGCTTGTAGGCGGAAAAGCCGCTGCGCCGGTAAAATTCGAGCGCCTGAGGGCTGTCCAAGGAGCAGGTGTGCACATGAAAGCGGGTGATGCCGGGTGCCCACGCGCGGGTGATCGCCTCGTTCATCAGATAGCGTCCGGCGCCCGAGCCGATGAGGGCAGAAGTCAGCCCGAAATAGGCCAGCTCACATGCGCCGTCCTCGCGGAAGTCGAGCTCAAGCAGGGCTTCGTCCTTGCCGTCGCGGGTGAGGGTGAAAACCTGTACTTTGGGGTCTTCGATGATGGCGCACAGGGCCGCATCCGATAGTTTCAGCCGCCCGTACCAAAGCCAGTCAGCCCCGACACGCCCGAAAATATCGCGATACCAACCGGCGGTTGGCGTGACCTGCCGGAAGGTTACATCACCCGGCAGGGCGACATCGCGCAGGGCAGGGCGCGCCAGCATTTCGAGGTGGGTGACAACCATCGCCAGCTTGCCGGCAGGCACATCGTGGTAACCGTTTGACAGCATCAGAGCAGCCCCTCTTGTTTGAATACGTCCAGCATATTTTTTTCGGGGCGCGGGCCGATGTGGCTGATGACTTCGGCGGCGCATAGATTGCCCATACGCCCACAGATTTCGAGCGGTTTGCCCGTGGCCATGCCGAACAGGAATCCGGCGGCAAATTGATCGCCCGCGCCGGTGGCATCGACGGGTTTGACGCGGGTGACGCCGACATCGACGCGGTTGCCCGCTTTGATCAGGGTTACGCCATCGCCGCTGCGGGTGCAGACCATCGTGTCACAGATCGCGGCGGTGCGCGCCATCGCCTCTTCGAGGTCGTCGGTCTGGAACAGGGATTTGATTTCGGCCGCGTTGCCGATGACGAAATCAAGGTCATGTTCGATCATGTGCAGGAAATCGGCGCGGTGGCGCTCGACGCAAAAGGGGTCGGAAATGGTGATCCCTGCCTTGCCGCCGCCTGCTTTGGCCGCGCGGGCCGCTTCGCGAAAGGCGGTTTTGCCTGCGGTCTCGTCGAAAAGATACCCCTCAAGGAACATCAGTTTTGCGTTGCCCGCCACATCTGCGGGAACATCCACCGAGGACAGGCCGGTGGAGATCCCCAGATAGGTGTTCATCGAGCGTTCACCATCAGGTGTCACAAAGATCATGCTGCGCGAGGTGGGGGTTTCACCGCCTGCAACCGGCGGGTTTACGAAATCAATGCCGTTATCCGTCATCGCACCAGCATAAAACGTGCCAAGCGCATCGTCGTGGACCCGCCCGATGAACGCGGCCTGGAGGCCGAGCGCACCAGCACCCGCGATGGTGTTGGCCACGGCCCCGCCGGGTGTTTGCACACGGTCCGACATCGCACCGTACAGCGACAGGGCGCGGTCCTGATCGACCAGCTGCATGATGCCTTTTTCGATGCCCATGTTATCAAGAAATTCATCATCGGCGTGGGTGATCACATCGACAACGGCGTTGCCGATCCCGACAATATCGTAGGTCTTCATTCGGTTTTATCCTCGTAGGGGCAGAGATCTTTGATGATGCAGGTTCTGCACTGGGGTTTACGCGCCTTGCAGTGGTAGCGGCCATGCAGGATCAGCCAGTGATGCGCGTGGTGCTGGAAATCGGCGGGAATGTGGTCTTCGAGCGCGCGTTCGACGATATCGACCGTTTTTCCCGGTGCGATGCCGGTGCGGTTGCCGACGCGAAAGATATGCGTATCGACTGCTTGGGCGGGCATGTGCCACCACATGTTAAGCACGACATTCGCGGTTTTGCGGCCCACGCCCGGCAGGCTTTGCAGGGCGGCGCGTGAATTGGGGACTTGTCCGTTATAGTCGTCCACAAGGATCTGGCTGAGCTTGATCACGTTCTTGGCTTTTTGGCGGAACAGGCCGATCGACTTGATATGGTCGGTCACCCCGTCGAGGCCGAGGTCCAGCATTTTCTGCGGTGTGTCCGCGATTTTGAACAGTGCACGGGTCGCCTTGTTCACGCCGGCATCGGTGGCCTGTGCCGACAGGGCCACCGCCACAACCAGCGTATAGACGTTCACATGTTCCAGTTCGCCCTTGGGTTCGGGTTCCGCATCGCGGAAGCGTTCCATCATGGCGCGGATGGTGTGATAGTCGCGTTGTTTGCTTGGCTTTTCCATGGCGGTGGTATGCGCGGATTTGGGTCAGGGAGCAAGCGCGCGGCCATTGGTTTGCGCAGGATTCGGGTCGCACGGGACGGATGCGATGCGTAAAGTAGAAGCATGAACAAAGCATCCCTTCCCCCCGACACCATGCAGGCGCACTATCATTATGGTGTGATGCGCCGCGCGATTACGCTGATTGACGCGGCGGATGCGCCCCTGACGCTTGAGGCGCTGGCCGCTGAAATGGGCATGAGTGCCGCGCATTTCCAGCGGGTGTTTTCGGCGTGGGTTGGCGTGTCGCCCAAGCGGTATCAGCAATATCTGGCGTTGGGTCACGCGAAATCCCTGCTCCGCGAGCGGTTTACCACGTTGGAGGCGAGCCACGCCGTTGGTCTGTCCGGCACGGGGCGGCTGCATGATCTGTTCGTGCGCTGGGAGGCGATGAGCCCCGGCGATTTTGCCAAGGGCGGCGCGGGGCTTGAGATTGATTGGGGCTGGTTCGACACGCCGTTCGGGCGGGCGTTGGTGATGGGGACGGACAAGGGGATGTGCGGACTGGCGTTCGCGGCCGAGATGGGCGAGGACGCGGCGATGGCCGATCTGCGCAGCCGCTGGCCTGCGGCGACCTACCGCGAGGATGGCGCGCGTTTGCGGGTGTGGGTCGATGCCGCCTTTGGCCTTGGTGATGCGGGTGAGACAGCGCCGCTGGCGTTGATCGGCGCGCCGTTCCAGATCAAGGTGTGGGAGGCGCTTTTGCGTCTGTCGGAGGGGCATGTAACGACCTATGGCGAGATCGCGCAGGCGGTGGGCAATCCACGTGCGGTGCGCGCTGTGGGGACGGCGGTGGGGCACAATCCCATCGGTTATCTGATCCCGTGTCACCGGGTTTTGCGCGCGACAGGGGAATTGGGCGGCTATCGCTGGGGGCTGCCGCTTAAGCGCGCGATGCTGGCGTATGAGGGCGCGCGCGCCGATAGTGTTTAAGATGGGCGGGATATTGCCGATTTGTTCGCCAGTGGCATTTCGCACGGACCTGACAGGGTTTATACTGCGTTCACCGAAAAGATGCTTCGCCCGAACGGAGCCGAAACAGTAAGGCAGTAACACTATGACTTTTGTTAAATTTCCGTTGATCGCCGCGGTGGCAGGCATTGTGGCGCTTGGCGCATGTACCAATCCGGGTGGCTCCATTCTGGCACAGCCGGGCGATCCGAACCAGAAAACCAAGAACAGCGCGCTGATCGGCGCGGGTGCGGGTGCTTTGGTTGGCGCGTTGTCGCGTGGCGATGGCAACCGGGACAAGGGCGCTTTGAAAGGCGCGCTGATCGGCGGTGCGCTAGGCGCGGGTGTCGGTTATTCGCTGGACCGTCAGGAAGCCGAACTGCGCCGTGCGATGGACGCGCGGGTGGTGATTACCAACACCGGTGACCGCCTGATCGTGACGCTTCCCCAGGACATCACGTTTGCCACCGACAGCGCAACCGTGAATTCGAACATTCAGGGCGATCTGCAAGCGTTGGCGCAAAACGTTCAAGTCTATCAGAACTCGACGCTGCAAATCATCGGTCACACCGACAGCGACGGCGAGGCAGCCTATAACCAGCAGCTGTCCGAAAGCCGCGCGCGTGCGGTGGCGAACATCCTGACGGGCAATGGCGTGCCCGGCAGCCGTATCCAGTCGTTCGGGCGCGGCGAAAGCCAGCCGGTGGCGAGCAACCTGACACCGCAGGGCAAGCAGCAAAACCGCCGTGTGGAAATTGTGATCCTGCCCAACGCGGCCTGATCCTTTTGCGGACATAGTCGAAGGCTCCGGCGCGTAAATGCGGCGGGGCCTTTTTTGCATCTGTTTCCTGCATCTGCGCACAAAGCCTGTTCGGGGATGGGCCTTGAGACCCGACGCAAACACTACAATTTAGACGAAACGCAAATCACCCGAGGAACGCGCCCATGGCCATGCCAAAACTTGTCGGACTTTCAGGATCGCTGCGCAAAGCGAGCCACAACAGCCTGTTGCTGGCCGAGGCAGCGCGCCTGTTCGGCGATGCCGAATTTAGCCAGCTGGACATCAATTTCCCGCTCTACAACGGGGACGACGAGGTGGCGACGGGCATCCCCGCCATTGTGAAAGCCGCAGAGCAGCAGATTGCGGAAGCGGACGCGGTGCTGATCTCGACAACCGAGTATAACAGCGGTCCCTCAGGGGTGTTGAAGAACGCGCTGGACTGGATCAGCCGCGTGGAGGGCAACCCGTGGGAGCATAAACCGGTGGCGGTGATGTCTGCCGCCGGAGGGCGCGCGGGTGGTGAGCGGGCGCAAGTGGTCCTGCGCGGGTTTCTCACGGCGTTTCGTCCCCGTCTGCTGACCGGTCCGCAAATCCATGTGGCGGCCAGCCATGAGGCATTTGACGAGGACGGTCGCCTTAAAGGCGCGCTGTATATCAAGGAACTGACGCATCTGATGGAAATGCTGCGCAACGACATCACGCGGTAGATCTGCGTGACGTTTCCGGTTGCGCGGCATTTCTGACGGCCCTTACAGGTTGCTTTCGACGCGAAAGCCGTCGGGAATGTGGTCGTGTCCCTCCAACACCAGATCGGCCATCACCTGTGCCACTTTGGGGGCCATGCCAAAGCCGATCTTGAAACCGCCGTTGGCGATGAAGTGGCCGGGTCTGTCGGGCCACGGCCCCAGCATCGGCGCGCGCGAACGGGCGCGGGGGCGCACGCCTGCCCAGCGCTCGATGACCTTGGCGGTCTTAAGGGCAGGGACGACGGCGCGGGCGGCTTTTATCACGGCGTCCAGTTGTGCATCGGTGGTTGTCGGGTTGTCGTAGTCCCGTTCCGAGGTCGAGCCGATGGCCGTGGTGCCATCCAGATGCGGAATGACATGCACACCGCTTGCAAAAAGCTGCGGCAGGCTGGCGGCGTTGTAATCAAGCAACGCGGCCTGTCCTTTGACGCCGCTTCCTGCTGGGCGGGTTCGCCCCGGCCCCGCGCCGAGCGTCACAAGCCCGGCCACGCCGGTGGCCCAGAGGACCGGCGCGCTGTCTTGCGCGTCGGTCTCGATCTGCACGCCCTTTGCGGCGAGGGCGGCGACCAATGCGTTGCAGGCGCGGCGCGGGTGCATGTGCGCGCTGAGCGTGTCGCGGATCAGCCAGCCGGTTGGGGAGTGCGGCTCCCACGGGGTGTTTTGCGCCGCGATGATGTCCCACACGGCATTGTCCTGCCACAGGTCGCGCGCCGTCGCTATGCGGTTGCGGGCAAGGGCAAGGGCGGTATCGTCGGGTATGGCCTGCAATCGTCCGGTGCGGGCGTACCCCGCGTCTTGGCCGCCCGCCGCGGTTACCTGTTGCCAAAATCGTTCTGCCATCAACAGGCTGTCGAGTTGGAACGCCTTTTTCGGGTTCCAGTTGTCCGGCACATGCGGGGCAAGCGCGCCGACAAGGCCGCCGCTGCTGCCCGCACCCGCGCCGTATGGATCAACCAGCCGCACACGCGCGCCGCGCTGCACGCAGACCCATGCGATCGACAAACCAAAAATCCCCGCGCCGCGAATCGTGATATCGGTCATTGCAAGCCTGCCCTGTTTGGGCGCAGTGTCGCGCCAGTTGAGACTGTTACAGGGCAAGAGCGTGCAGGACCAGACGGCAGTGATTGAATGGCGCGAGGGGGGCGTTCCCGTCTCGACGCAGTTCGATGATCCATATTTTAGCGTGGACAACGGCATGGCCGAGACGCGGCATGTCTTTCTGGCGGGCAATGACCTGCCTGCGCGGTTGCGCGACGGGTTTCACGTTGCCGAATTGGGCTTTGGCACGGGGCTGAACTTTCTTGTGACGTTGCAGGCGTTTCGCGAGGCCGGGTGCGCGGGGCGCATGATATTCACCAGCTTCGAGGCGTTTCCGATGGCGATGGCCGACCTGCGCACAGCACTTGCCGTGTTCGAAGGGCTGCCGGTCGACGTGTTGAGCGGGACGGACGCGTTTCCAACACATCTGACGGGTGCAGATTTCGAGCTGCGGGTGATCTTGGGTGATGCACGTGAAACATTGCCTCTGTGGAACGGGCGCGCCGATGCGTGGTTCCTTGACGGGTTTTCGCCCGCCAGGAACCCTGAATTGTGGACGCCTGACCTGATGGCGCAGGTTGCAGGCCACACCGCGCAGGGCGGCACAGCGGCGACTTATACCGCCGCCGGTTTCGTGCGGCGCGGGTTGGAGGCGGCGGGGTTTGTCGTGAACCGCACGCAGGGGTATGGCCGCAAAAGGCACATGACGCAGGCGGTAAAGCCATGACGCAAAGCAATAACATCCCCCTCGGGATCACCTTGATGATCGCGACGACGTTGGTGTTCGCGGTGCAGGACGGCATTTCGCGGCATCTGGCGGCGGAATATAACGTGCTGATGATCGTGATGATCCGCTATTGGTTCTTTGCGGCGTTTGTCATTGCCATCGCGCGGCGGCGGGCGGGGGGCGTGCGCGCGGCGGCCCGCACAACACAACCGGTGGTACAGATCCTGCGCGGGCTTTTGTTAGCGCTTGAGATTTGCGTGATGGTTGCGTCGTTTACCCTGTTGGGGCTGGTCGAAAGCCATGCGGTTTTTACCTGCTATCCGCTGTTGGTGGCGGCCCTGTCAGGCCCGGTGTTGGGAGAGCATGTCGGCTGGCGACGCTGGGCGGCGATTGGCGTGGGGTTCATTGGCGTGCTGATCATTCTGCAGCCGGGCGCTGCGGTCTTTGACGTGCGCGCGCTGATTCCGCTGCTCGCGGCGGGGATGTTTGCAGTTTACGGTTTGCTTACCCGCTATGCGGGGCGGCGCGATACAACCGCGACCAGCTTTTTCTGGACCGGAGTTGTAGGGGCCATCGCGACGACGATGACGGGTGTATGGTTCTGGGAACCGATGACAGGCGTTGATTGGGTGTGGATGATTTGCCTGTGCTTTACCGGCGTGACCGGTCACTGGCTGTTAATCCGCTGTTACGAGGTGGCCGAGGCCAGCGCGGTGCAGCCCTTTGCCTATCTGCAACTGGTGTTCGCAGCGGTCATCGGCATCAGCGTTTTTGGCGAGACAGTCAGCACCAATGTCGCCATTGGTGCTGTGATCATCGTGGCGGCGGGGCTATTTACCTTTTGGCGCGAACGCCAGCAGGGTCGAACCGGTTAACTCTTCGAAGAACGGGACCGGCAGAGCGACCTTGCCAAGCCGCGCGCGGTAGATTGGCAGGCTTTCGGTGACGCGCATGACGTAGTTTTGGGTTTCGCGAAACGGGATCATCTCGACCCAATCAACGATGTCGATGTCACCCTCTCGCGGATCGCCGTAATCGGCCATCCAGCGGATCGGGCGGCTGGGTCCGGCGTTGTAGGCGGCGGCCATCATCGCCACATTGCCGTCAAAGCGTCCTGCAAGCTCCGACAGATATTGCGACCCGAGCCGCGCGTTATAGACCGGGTCGGCTATCAGCCGGTCGGTGGTGTGCTGGGGCGCGATGCCAAGCCCCTGCGCCACTTCGAGCGCGGTGGCAGGCATAAGTTGCATCAGGCCGCGCGCGCCGACACCGGATTGCACGACGGGGTCAAATTCGCTTTCGCGCCGCGCAATGGCAAGGGTCATCTCGGGGGCCATGGGCAGATCGGCCTGGCCTGCGGGGTGCAGGGCATAGTAGGGGGCGGCGATCTCAAGCCCGCGTTGGGCGGCGCGCTTGCCGATCATCACGGCGATATGGGGCTGGCCCACATCAATCGCGGCCTGCCCCAGCAGCGCCAGATCCTCCGGCATCAGCTGTTCGGCAAGGTGGGTCCAGAAGCGTTCGGCAAGGCTCATCTCGCCAGAGGCTTGCAGCAACAGCCCCGCCTCGAACAGGGGAGCGCGGGTGATCGCGCTGGTGCGCCAGTCTTGTGCGGGAGGCTTGCCAGAGAGGGAGTCGGGAAAGGGGATGCCCGCACGTTCCGCCGCAAGAAGCCCGTAAAAGGATGTCTGGAATTGGGCGCCCGATGTATAGGCGTCCTGCGCTCCTGCCTGATCGCCCGCGGCCTCCAATGCGCGGCCTTGCCAATAGCCTGCGCGCCCTTGGCTGATGGGGGATTCCACAATGCGGTCGTGGTTGAGGAAATGCACAAGCGCGCGCGCCGGATCGCGCAGGAAGCGCAGCGCGATATAGCCCGAAAGCCATTCCAGATCGGCGTAATCGGAGCCTTCGGTCAGGCCGTGTTGCGAGGCCATGATATAGGCGCGCGCAGGATCGCCCGAGCGCATTTCGCCGCGCGCCAGAGCGCGGCGGCGGTTGCCCCATGCGGCGGGATTGCCAAGGCCGCTGATGCTTTTGGAGGCTTCGATCAGCAGATCCTTGGCGTCGCCGATGCGTCCCTTGCGCACCCGCCATTCAAAGCGGGCGTGATTGACGCCGCCAGAATCGCGCAAGGCTTGCGGCAGCTCTTCGAATGCAGTCACAGCGTTGCTGTTCATCCGGTAGAACGCGATGCGCGAGTCGGCCTGCGCGCGCATCTCGGCGCTGACAAGATCATACATCTGGCGCGCGGTGTCATATTCGCGCTGCCAGACCATCGCATCGAGCCGCGCCTCGTGGTGCGGTTTGAGCAATGCGGCGTGGTCTTTTAAAAATGCCGTCTGTGAGATCATATTCATCGGCATCGTGCGCCATGCCAGCACCAGATTGGCCTGTGCGGGACCAGTTGATTCCTTGCGCAAAAGCGCCTGTGCATGGGTCAGAACGCCCATCGGCGTTTGCGGATCGGCCTGCGCGAAAAAGGCAAGGACGGCTTTGTCGTCCTGCTCGATCACCACGGGTTCGGAACGGCGGCGCAGGTATGCCTCGCCGGGCCAGTCGGGGCGACGTTTGAGAAAATCCACGACCTGCGCGTAACTGCCCTGCGCGGCGCGCAGCCGGTGCCACAAGATTACATCACGCGCGACCATGCCATCGCGCGCGGCGATTCGTTCGGCCGCATCGAAATTGCCACCGCGCATGGCGTCGATTCCCCAACCCAACGGGCGCGGACGCTCTGCCCAAGCGGGCAACGCCATGGCACACAGTAGCAACAGAGCGGTCAGATGGCTCGTCATGGCTTGCATTTCCTGTCTTTCTAACGGTAGAGCCTATGCACCATAGCCCATCCGCAGCGCGGTTCAATTCAAGTGTCTGTGCATCGGCAAAAGTTCTCAGGAGGCTGCTGCCTCTCTCATCGGACGCCGTTTCGGCCTCCAGCGCATAAAGGAGCGTGCACATGTTTAAAGGTTCTATGCCTGCCCTCGTCACGCCGTTTCGAAACGGCGAGCTGGACATCGAGACGCTGAAAAAACTGGTCGAATGGCACATCGGCGAAGGTTCTGACGGGTTTGTTCCGGTTGGCACCACGGGCGAATCCCCCACGTTGACCCATGAAGAACATGAGCGGGTTGTCGAAGAAGTGGTCAAGGCCGCCGCCGGTCGTGTGCCGGTGATCGCCGGTGCGGGATCAAACAACACGCTGGAAAGCATCCGTTTGGCACAATTCGCCGAAAAAGTCGGTGCAAACGGCATTCTGGTGGTGACACCCTATTACAACAAACCGACACAGCGCGGGTTGATCGCGCATTTCACGGCGGTCCATGATTGCTGTAACCTGCCGATCATCATCTACAATATTCCCGGCCGGTCGGTCGTGGATATGATGCCCGAAACAATGGCGGAACTGGCGAAACTCGACCGGATTGTGGGTGTTAAAGACGCCACCGGCGATCTGGCGCGGGTCTGTGACCAGCGTTTGCATTGCGGGAGCGATTTCATCCAGCTTTCGGGCGAGGATGCGACGGCGCATGGTTTCAACGCGCAGGGCGGAGTTGGCTGTATCTCGGTTTCCGCGAATGTGGCACCCAAGCTGGTGGCGCAAATGCAGGCGGCCTGTGCTGCGGGCGATTATGCCACAGCGTTGAATATTCAGGATCGGCTGATGCCGCTGCACAACGCGATCTTTGAGGAGCCGGGGCTGGTGGGTGTGAAATACGCCATGTCCAAGCTGGATCTATGTTCGGAAGAGGTGCGTTTGCCGCTGACAGGTTTGTCCGACAGCACCAGAGCGCTGGTTGATGCCGGTTTGCGCCACGCCGGTTTGCTCTAAACGGGAGGGGGCGTTTGCGCCCCCTACACAGCGCGAAATTACCGGCGTAGGGTGGGGGTGTACCTCACCTTACTTTCGGAGCCCGCCCCATGAATATCCTGCCCCTCATCGCCGAGAGCACTGAAGAGCTGAACGCGATTTTTCGCGATCTTCATGCGCATCCCGAAATCGGATTCACCGAAACCCGCACCAGCGCCATCGTGGCCGACAAGCTGCGCGACTACGGGGTGGACGAGGTGCATACCGGTTTGGGCAAGACCGGCGTCGTGGCGTTGATCCATGGCAAAAAGCGGGGCAACCGGCGCGTGGGATTGCGCGCGGACATGGATGCGTTGCCGATTCACGAGGTTACAGGGCTGGACTATGCGTCGACCAACGCGGGCGTGATGCACGCCTGCGGGCATGACGGGCATACCACGATGTTGCTTGGGGCCGCCAAACATCTGGCGGCGACCCGTGATTTCGACGGCACTGCGGTGATCGTATTCCAGCCCGCCGAAGAGGGCCTTGGCGGGGCGCGGCAGATGTTGGCGGATGGATTGTTCGAGCAGTTCCCCTGCGACGAGATTTACGGGATGCATAACTATCCTAACGGCGAGCCGGGCAAGGTGGGCATCTGCAAGGGGGTCGCTATGGCAGGGGCCGCGTTTTTCGACATCACCGTGACGGGCAAGGGCAGCCATGCCGCGCGCCCGTCTGACGGGAAAGACGCGTTGATCATCGCGGCGAGCCTTGCGTGCGAGTTGCAAACCATCCTCAGCCGCAATGTGCCTGCGCTTGATGCCTGTGTGTTGTCCGTGACGCAGATGCAGGCGGGTGTGGCCTATAATGTGGTGCCCGAGGTGGCGACGCTGGCCGGGACGGTGCGGTATTTCAAGGACGGAATTTACGATCTGGCCGCAACGCGGATGCAGGCGATCTGTGACGGGTTTGCGATTGCGCATGACGTGAAGATCACGCTGGAGTTGCGTAATGTCTTTGATGTGTTGATCAACGATGACGCGCTTTCAGGCGCCTATCTGGAGGCAGCCGCGGACATCGTCGGGGCGGACAACATCTACGAGAAAGCCGAGCCAGCGACCGGATCAGAAGACTTTGCAGATATGCTTAAGGTGGTGCCGGGGGCGTATTGCGTGGTGGGTCATGCCGGGACGGTGCCGCTGCACAATCCCGGCTTTACGCTTGATCCCGGAATCCTGCCTGTGGGCGCGTCGATCATGGCGCGGGTGGTGGAAAAGCGGCTGCCGCTATAGAGCGGTGAAAACTGTCGCGCTTGTGTGACCGGCGGGGCCTTTACCGCTTGCCGTAGTAAAGGCCCACAACATGTTCGGCCTCGGCAAAGAACAACCAGCGCGCGGTGAGCACACCCGCCACATGGAATAGCACTGCAACCAGCGCGAACCAGTGGTTGAAGGGCAAAATCAGCAGGATAACGGGCAGCACGACCGCCAGCAGGATGGCGATGATGCGCAGCTTTTGCGCGTGCTTGCGGCCCACCACATAGACGAATTCACGCAGCAGATAGTTGGTGCCGGTGTGCGGCGGCTCGAATGCGCGGACCGTGCCGATGCCGCCCAGTTGCGTGGCGCTGGCCATGTCGGTGCCGCTGTTGGCCAATGCCGTATCGCCGCGCAGCCATGTGGCGATCTGGATGCCTCCGGCGATCACAAGCAAAAACGCGGCGATCCCGACTTCGCCGGACAACAGCGCGCCGCCCGCGAGGCACAGTGAGATGAAATTGGCGGGGGTATAGACGCTGTACCAGCGCGGGACGGTTTTGAGCTGGGCATAGATCATCGAAGTGGTGAGGACGGTGCCAAGCGAGGCCAGCGCGCCCAGCCATCCGAGGATCGCCCAGCGTTGATCGAAGAACACCAACCCCGCGCCGTAAAGCGCCATGAGGGTAAGTGCCGCAACGGCGCACCACGCCTCGCGGCTGAGCCAGCTTGTCTTCCATTGGCTGAACGCCTTGAGCGCGCGTTCGGGGTGGCCAAGATGAAACGTCGAGGAGATCAGCCCGCCCACGGCAAGCAGATAGGCGATCACAAAGAAGGCAAATGCGCTGAAGCCGGTGACGGCGGGCATGCCGAAGCCAAGGAAAATCAGCAAGCCGAAACCCAAGCCCGAGAAGGTGGAGAAGAAGATGACGGAAGGGGCCGGATGCATCAGAGTTTCTCCAGAGCTTTGTCGAGCCAGCCAAGAAAGCCTTTGGGATCGGACGCAACGGGGGCGAGGAAAGGGGCGAGCACGTCGATTTGTGCGTCTTCCTGTGCCAGTTGGTCTTTGGGGCGCGGCGGCAGGTATTTGTTGACCGGTTTGGTGCCTTGTTCGGGCATCAGATCTACACCGCCCCGTTCGGCGACGAGGCGGCTTACGTCGCTGTCGGGATCGCCCAGATCACCGAAGTGGCGGGCATTGGACGGGCAAGTGCGCACACAGGACGGGATGCGGTCAACCTCGGGCAGGTTTTCGTTATAGATGCGGTCAACACAGAGGGTGCATTTCTTCATCACACCTTCGGCCTGATCCATCTCGCGCGCGCCGTAAGGGCATGCCCACGCGCACAGGCCACACCCGATGCAATCGCTCTCGTTCACCAGAACGATGCCGTCTTCGACGCGTTTATAGCTGGCGCCGGTGGGGCAGACGGTGACGCAAGGCGCGTCCTCGCAATGCAGGCAGGATTTGGGGAAGTGGATGAGTTGGGCCGCACCGTGATCCGGTTGGACCTCGT
The DNA here is from genome assembly GCA_947502265.1 of uncultured Sulfitobacter sp. Lineage (GTDB taxonomy): Bacteria > Pseudomonadota > Alphaproteobacteria > Rhodobacterales > Rhodobacteraceae > Sulfitobacter. The sequence goes on along the minus strand of CANMZB010000003.1, from coordinate 29,705 downwards.
AGCTGTGGACGCGGTTGAGGAAGGTGCCGGAGGGGGCCGCACCGTAAGGGTCTTGATCCGAGAGGGGCGCGCCGTAGTTTTCGGTGTTCCAGCCTTTGCAGGAGATCACGCAGGCATGACACCCGACACAGGTGTCCAGATCAATGACGAGGCCAAGCTTTTTGTCGGTGCGGGGGGGCAGTTGGGTCATGTGTGCGCTCCATGCGGATGACAGATCGGGGCGCTGCCCCGAACCCCGGAATATTTAGGGCCAAAAGAAATGAGGGTCATTTGCCGACCTTCCATTTCAATTCATCCGGTCCCTTGCCAACGGGCGATTTGATCGGGGGCATTTGCGGTTGTGATTGGGCGTCTTTCGGAGCGGCGACCTTTTTCAGCGCAACTTTGAGGTCGAACCACGCGGCCTGTCCGGTGATCGGATCGGAGTTGGCCCAGCGCATCCCGTCGCCTTTTGGTGGCAACAATTCGTGGATCAGGTGGTTGAGCAGGAAGCCTTTGGTCGCCTCGGGCGCGTCAGTGTCGAGCGCCCATGCGCCTTTGCGTTTGCCGATGGCGTTCCATGTCCAGATCGTATTCTCGTTCAGGGCGGCCATTTCCATGACCGGTACGGTGATTGCGCCGTGGGGCGAAGTGATTTCGGCCCAGTCGCCATCGGACAGGTCGTTTTCGCGCATCAGTTTGGGGGGCAGGTACATCGGGTTGTGGCCGTGAAGCTGGCGCAGCCACGCATTCTGGCTGCCCCATGAGTGATACATCGCCATCGGTCGCTGGGTCAGCGCGGTGATGGTGTAACCCTCGTTGCCCTGCTGGTCGGTCTCGTACCAGATCGGCAGGGGGGACATCGTTTCACGGATGCGGGTGCGCAAATGGTCGGGGGGCTGACGGGTGCCATGCCCTTCGGCGGCCAGTTGGAATTTGCGCATCGGTTCGGCGTAGAGCGAGAACAGGTAGGGTTGCGGGGCATCGTAAATGCCCATTTTCACGGCCCAATCCTGATAGGCGGTGTTCCACGGTTTGTAATAATTCGCGCCTGCGGGGATGTGTTCGACGAAAAAGCCGCCGTTCTCGATGTAGTTCTCAAGCTGGCTTGCGTTCACATCGCCGCGTCCGTTTTGCAGACCGTGTTCGCCCATGCGCCATCCCGCGAGGGGGCCGATACCCGGGCGGCGTTCGTGGTTGACGATGTAAGCGGCGTAATCGGCGTACTTCTGGCTACCGTCTTCGTTGATAAAGGCGGGCAGGCCAAGTTTTGCGCCCAGATCGCAGAGCGCGGATTGGAAGCCTTTTACGTTGCGGTCAGGTTCAACCACCGGCCAGCGGATCGCATCGGCGGCGGCGTCTGCTTCGCAAATCGGGCGGTCCAGCAGGGAGATGCAGTCGTGGCGTTCCAGATAGGTCGTATCGGGCAGGACGAGATCGGCGTAAGCCACCATTTCCGAGCTGTAGGCATCGGAATAGATGATGCGCGGGATGACGTATTCGCCGCTTTCGTCCTTGTCCGTCAGCATCTGTTGCACGCCGGTCGTGTTCATCGACGAATTCCACGACATGTTGGCCATGTACATAAACAGTGTGTCGATTTTATAGGGATCACCCGCATGGGCGTTGCTGATCACCATATGCATCAGCCCGTGCGCCGACATCGGGTTTTCCCATGTGAACGCCTTATCGATGCGGGCGGGTGTGCCGTCTTCGCGCAGGGCCAGATCATCGGGGCCGTGAACAAAGCCCAGGTGCGGGCCGTCAAGCGGCGCGCCGGGGGTCACCCCGGAGTGCGGTTTTGGGTGGGCTGTCGCGGGCTTGGGATAGGGCGGTTTGAAGCGGAAGCCGCCGGGCACTTCGACCGTGCCAAGGATGATCTGGAGCGTGTGCAGCGCGCGGCATGTCTGAAAGCCGTTGGCGTGGGCAGAGATCCCGCGCATCGCGTGGAAGGAGACCGGGCGGCCTGTCATGGTCTTGTGCGTCTCGCCGCGAAAATCGGTCCACTCGTGGTCCAGCTCGAACGCCTCGTCGAACGCGACGCGGGCCAGCTCGGCGGCCAGCGTGCGGATGCGGCTGGCCGGGATGCCGACGGTCGCGGCGACGTTTTCGGGGGCGTATTTCTCGTCGAGATACATGTCGATCATCTGGTGGAAGACGGGCCGGTGGGTGACCCCTGCGGCGCGGTGCGTCGCGGCCAGATCGGGCTTCACGCCTTTCTGGTCGTAGGGAGTCAGCTTGCCTGTGGTGCGGTCGATCACCAGCTCTTTGCCCTCATCGTTGCGCATTTTCAGGCCGTAGCTAGGCGATTTTTCATCACCGTTGATCAGCACCGCAGCGTCGGTGTATTGCGCAAGATAGTGCAGGTCGATCTTGCCCGCTTTCATCAGGCAGTGGATCATTGACAGGATGAATAACCCGTCAGTGCCGGGCGTGATGCCTACCCAATCGTCAGCCACGGCATTGTAGCCGGTGCGGATCGGGTTTACGCCAATAATCCGCGCGCCACGCTTTTTGATCTTGCCGATGCCCATTTTGATGGGGTTGCTGTCATGGTCCTCGGCCACGCCGAACAGCATGAACAGTTTGGTATGGTCCCAATCGGGCTGCCCGAATTCCCAAAACGCGCCGCCCATGGTATAGATGCCCGCCGCCGCCATGTTCACCGAACAAAAGCCGCCGTGTGCGGCATAGTTAGGGGTGCCAAAAGATTGCGCCCAGAGTGACGTGAAGGATTGCGACTGGTCACGACCGGTAAAGAACGCCAGCTTGGACGGGTCCGTATCGCGGATCGGTTTCAGCCAGCCTGCGGCGATGTCGTATGCTTCTTCCCAGCTGATTTCTTCGAACTCACCCGAGCCACGTTCACCGACGCGTTTCAGCGGGGCGCGCAGGCGTGAGGGGGCGTTGTGTTGCATGATGCCCGCGCTGCCCTTGGCGCACAGCACGCCCTGATTCACGGGGTGATCGCGGTTGCCCTCGATATAGGCGACTTTGCCGTCCTTCATGTGCACATCGATCCCGCAGCGGCAGGCGCACATGTAACAGGTCGTCTTGCGGATTTCGTCAGAGACTTTCGGGCTCAGATCCAGCGCGGGCTGTTTATGGGTCATGGCGGGCTCCTGACGTTTGTTTTGCAACCTGTAGCGTGGTTACGGCGATCATGTTGGTCACGTCCGCAACGGTGCAGCCGCGCGACAGGTCGTTGGCGGGGTGTGAAAGCCCTTGGAGTATGGGGCCGATAGCATCGCACCCACCGACCCGTTGTGCAATCTTGTAGCCGATGTTGCCTGCGTCGAGGTTGGGGAAAATCATCACGTTGGCCTGCCCAGCCACATCCGATCCGGGCGCTTTGGACGCGCCAACGGCGGGAACAAAGGCCGCGTCGAACTGAAGCTCTCCGTCTGCGGACAGCGCGGGATGGGTTTCGCGCAGGATGCTCAGCGCATCGGTCACTTTCTTGACCCGCGCGTGTCGCGCTGATCCTTTTGTTGAAAAGCTGAGCAGGGCAACCTTGGGCGCATCTTCCAGAAGCTGCGTACAGGACGCGGCGGATTGCGCGGCGATCGCGGCCAGTTCTGCGGCATCGGGGTCAATGACCAGCCCGCAGTCGCCAAAAACCATCGCGCGCGGACCAGAAGGATGGTCCACGGGCAGCACCATCAGAAAGAAGGAGGAGACAAGCGTGGCGTGCGGTGCCTGGCCGATCAACAAAAGAGCGGCGCGAATGGTTTTCGATGATGTGTAAACGGCACCGCCCACCGTGCCGTCCGCATCGCCGTTGCGCACCATGAGGGCGGCAAAGTTCAACGGATTGCGGGCCTGCTTGCGGGCGATCTCCATGCTGATGCTCTTGCTCTGGCGCAGTCGGTGATAGAGCGTCGCATAGGTATCTAATGCGGGTGAAGTCGCGGGATCTGCGATGCGCAGGCCATCGCGCCCTGTTACATTCGCCTGTTTCAGAAGCGCGATAATGTCCGCCTCTGGCCCGACCAGCGTGACCGGCCCCATGCCCGCGTCAAGGGCCGCGAGCGCGCCGGTCACAACCCTCGGGTCGTGGCCTTCGCTCATGACAATATGGGCGGGCCGGGCGGCTGCGCGGCGTTTCAGATCGCGCAGGACGCTCATGGCCTGTTCCCTTTATGCGGGGGGGTGTTTTGCACCCGGTTCAGACAGTCTGCTCACGCATATCGGCGGCGTCGATACCCGCAACAGAGACCGGTTTTTTCATCGCATCGCGGCGGAAAGGTTCGCCCAGCTCCTGATTGATCATCGCTTCGATCAGCGTGGTTTTACCGTGCTTCATCTGGTCCTCGATCGCTTTGTTAAGCGCTTCGGTCAGCTCTTCTTGCGTGCGTGCCACAACGCCTTGCAAACCGCAGGCCCGGGCGATGCCAGCATAGCTTACGTCATCGTCCAGCTCGGTGCCAACGAAGTTGTCGTCGAACCACAGGGTCGAATTGCGCTTTTCCGCGCCCCACTGATAGTTGCGAAAAACGATTTGTGTGATCGCGGGCCAGTCGCCACGGCCAATCGCCGTCAGTTCGTTCACCGCGATGCCAAAGGCACCATCACCGGCAAAGCCGACGACCGGCACGTCCGGCTGTCCGATTTTGGCCCCCACAATCGCGGGCAGGCCATAGCCACAGGGGCCAAAAAGACCGGGCGCGAGATATTTGCGCCCTTCGTCGAATGACGGGTAGGCGTTGCCGATGGCGCAGTTGTTGCCGATGTCGGACGAGATGATCGCCTCTTGTGGCAGCGCAGATTGAATCGCGCGCCATGCCATGCGGGGGCTCATCCAGTCGGGTTTGTCCTTGCGGGCGCGTTCGTTCCACGTGGTGCCGGGATCGTCCTGCTCGTCGGTCATTGACGTGAGTTCCTGCGCCCATGCCGATTTGGTCTGTGCGATCAGGCTTTTTCGGGTGTCGCGCTCGGTATCGCCTGCGGTGTCTGACAATTGATCAGTGATGGCAGTCGCGACCTTTGCGGCGTCCCCGACGATGCCGACAGTTACCTTTTTGGTCAGGCCAATGCGATCAGGGTTGATGTCGACCTGAATGATTTTTGCGTCCTGCGGCCAATAGTCGATGCCATAACCGGGCAGGGTGGAAAACGGATTGAGACGGGTGCCAAGGCACAAGACCACATCGGCCTTGGAGATAAGCTCCATCCCTGCCTTCGAGCCGTTATAACCAAGAGGGCCGGCAAACAGGGGGTGGCCACCGGGGAAGGCATCGTTGTGCTGGTAACCGACACAGACGGGCGCATCCAGACGCTCGGCCAGCATCTTTGACGCTTCGATCCCGCCTTGGGCCAGAACGACACCCGCGCCGTTGAGGATCACGGGGAATTTCGCACCCGACAGCATCTCGGCGGCGGCGGCAATGGCATTTTCGCCGCCACGGGGGCGTTCGAATTCAACCACTTCGGGGATTTCAATGTCGATCACCTGCGTCCAGAAATCGCGCGGCACGTTGATCTGTGCGGGGGCCGAGGCGCGCTTGGCCTGCATGATCACGCGGTTCAGCGTTTCGGCGACGCGTGAGGGATCGCGGACCTCTTCCTGATAGGCGACGCAATCGGCGAACAGATTCATCTGCTCCATCTCCTGAAAGCCGCCCTGACCGATTGTTTTGTTCGCAGCCTGCGGCGTGACCAGCAACAGAGGTGTGTGATTCCAATAGGCGGTTTTCACGGCGGTGACGAAGTTGGTGATGCCGGGGCCGTTTTGCGCGATCATCATCGACATTTTACCGGTGGCGCGGGTGTAGCCATCTGCCATCATGCCCGCAGAACCTTCGTGGGCGCAGTCCCAGAACGTGATGCCTGCCTTGGGGAAGATGTCCGAAATAGGCATCATGGCAGAGCCGATGATGCCGAAGGCATGCTGGATGCCGTGACGCTGCAACGTTTTGACGAAGGCTTCTTCGGTGGTCATCTTCATGTGGGGTGATCCTTGATGCTGGAAAAAGTCGAATCTTGTTGGTGGTATTCTATCTGTTGGTGGCACTCTAAACGTACGGGTAATTCGGGGTTAGGGCCAGTTTTTAGGGTGAAATATGTCCAGTACCCGACATGGCGGTGATTTCACCGGCCAGTTCGCACAGGCCGTCTGCGATGCGGCTGACGGGGATCGAGGAGTACCCGAGACGGTAAAGGTTTTGCGGCTGGTCCGGCCCGCTGAAAAACGAATGGCCCGGCTCGATCAGGACGCCGCGGGCGCGCAGGCGGCGGGCAAGCTCCTGTGTGTCCACGTCTTCGGGGGCGCGCATCCAGAAAGACGATCCGCCATGCGCACCCTGACCTGCGATGCGCAGCCCGTAACGGGCGATGCTCTCCTCCATCTTGATCCGCCGTTCGTGCAATGCGCCGCCCATGCGGCGGATCAACGCGTCGTAATGGCCAAGCGACAAAAAGTAGGAGGTCGTGCGCTGGATATGGCCGGGCGGATGGCGCAGGACCGAAGCGCGCAGGGCGCGGGCCTCGCGGATAAACGGTTCTGATCCCACGAGGTATCCGAGCCGAAGGCCGGGAAACAGGGATTTGGAAAAGCTGCCCACATAGATCACCCGCCCGTCCGTATCGAGCGATTTCAATGCGGGCGAGGGCGCGCGCAAAAAGGAGGTTTCGAATTCGTAATCGTCTTCGACAATCAACGCGTCGATTTCGCGGGCGCGCTCCAGCAGGGCGCGGCGCCGCGTCATCGGCATGGTGGCATTGGAGGGGCATTGATGACTGGGCGTGGTGAAAATCACATCGGCATCTGGCGGGATCGCCTCGGGCGGGAGACCGTCCCGGTCCACGCGCACAGGCGTCACATGACAGCGCGACTGGATCAGAATATCGCGCAGTGCAGGATAACAGGGATCTTCAAGAGCGGCGCGGCGGCGCTGGGTTAACAGCACTTGTGCGGTCAGCCAAAGGGCGTTTTGCGCGCCCAGAGTGATCAGGATCTGTTCCGGCGCAGCGGTGATGCCCCGGCGCGGCAAGGTGTGGCGGGCGATGAATTCGATCAGGTTCGGATCGTCCTGATCGTAGTAATCGGTGGTCATCGACGTGAAGTCACGCTGGCCCAGCGCCTGAAGTGCGCAAAGCCGCCAGTTGGCATGGTCAAACAACGATTGATCGGCCTGCCCGTAGACAAAGGGGTATCTGTACTGCGACCAATCCTGGGGTTTGTGCGGGGTCACTCCGCCGCTGAACCGCTGGCCGATGGCGCGCGACCAGTCCACCGCGTCGGTGCTGTCTGCGCTGGGCACAAAGGACGGCGGCGCGGGCGCGTTGAGGGAGACGAAATACCCCGACCGTCCGCGCGATGTGAGGTAATCATTTGCCAGCAATTCGGTGTAGGCGATGGTCACTGTGATGCGGCTGACGCCGAGGTGTGTCGCCAGTTTGCGCGTCGAGGGGAGCTTTTCTCCCTGCTGGAACCGGCCCGACAGGATGCCTTGGGCAATCATCTGCTGGATCTGCGATTGCAGGGTGCCTTGCGCGTCGGGCTGCAAAAAGAATGTTTCTACCGGAAGGGCCATAAATCAAGCGTACACTGGACCTAATGGCAAAGCAATCTGGACTTAGCTGCGCGCGAATTGGGTGGCGGCATAAAAAAACGGCCCTGCCGGAAGGCAGAGCCGTTACACGATCAGATCTGGTCGGGTAGGTTCAGGGGCAGGCTGCGTTATAGCGCTGGCCTTGCGAATTCTGATAGACGCACTGGCCGCTCTGTGTGCGCCCGATGTAGTTGCCTGCTGCGGCACCGGCAGCGCCACCTACCAGCGCGCCGACGACCCTGTCATTGCTGCCGGAAACGGCGGCTCCTGTCGCGGCACCAAGCGCCGCACCTGTCATCGCGGACTGACCGGGCGTATCACAAGCTGCCACAAGGGCAGCAAAGGGCAAAACCATAATAAGTTTCTTCATTCTGAGTCTCCTGTTTCTCGCAGTAAAACAATACGTCGGCGCGAAAGGTTCCAGTGATTTCTTTTATATCTTTGAAACGAGGCGGATTTGCGCCGATATCACCCTGCGGAGTGGCGCACGTTGAAGGCCCCCGCCCGACAAACGGACGGGGTTTTGTGCTGTTCAGGCGAACACGCGACCCAACGCGCCGTCAACGGCGGCGATGATCTGGTTGATGTCATCCTTGGTCGCGATGAGGGCAGGCGAAAAACACAATGTGTTGTTCTTGCCCGGCAGCGAGCGGTTGGTCGCGCCGATCACCACGCCCTGTTGCATGCAGTCGCCCACAACGGCCTGTATCAGACGCTCTGCCACTGGTGCCTTGGTCTCGCGATCCTCGACCAGTTCGGCTCCCAGAAACAGACCTTTGCTGCGGACATGGCCGATCACGGGGTGCTTGTCCTGCAACTCTTCGAGCTTGCCGGTCATATACACGCCCATGTCGATGGTGTTTTGCAGCAGGTTTTCGCGCTCGATGATCTTCATGTTTTCGATCGCGGCGGCCGGACCTGCGGTGCATCCGCCGAAAGTCGAGATGTCGCGGAAATAGTTCATCGGGTCGGCGGCATCGTCCTTGAACATGTCGAACACTTTTTCAGTGGTCACAAGGCAGGCGATGGCCGCATAGCCGGAGGCGACACCCTTGGCCATGGTCACCATGTCCGGCTTGATGCCGTAGTGCTGGTAGCCGAACCATGTGCCGGTACGTCCCAGACCGCAGACAACCTCGTCGATGTGCAGCAGGATGTCGTACTGGTCGCAAATCTCGCGGATACGCTCCCAATAACCATCGGGGGGGGTGATGACGCCGCCGCCAGCTGTGACCGGCTCAAGGCACAGCCCGCCCACGGTTTCGGGGCCTTCGGCGAGGATGATCTTTTCGATCTCGTTCGCGGCCCAGACGCCGTAGTTTTCGTCAGGCGCGCCGTCCTGTTCATGCTTGCGGTACTCAAGGCAGTGCGGCACCCGCACGAACCCGTCGGTGAAGGGGCCGTATTGCGCGTTGCGCTCGTCCTGACCACCCGCCGACAGGCAGGTGATGGTGGTCCCGTGATAATCACGGTCGCGGTACAGGATCTTGTGCTTCTTGCCGCCGAAACGCTTGTGCGCGATCTGGCGGACCATCTTGAAACCCTTTTCGTTGGCTTCCGAACCGGAGTTGCAGAAATAAACGCGGCTCATGCCGGGCATCTTTTCGATCAGCATTTGCGAGAAGACCGAGCCGGGGATGGAGCCTGCGGAGCCAGCAAAATAGTTCAGCTTGATCAACTGGTCGCGCACGGCGTTGGCAATTGATTCGCGGCCATAGCCGACGTTGACCGTCCAGACACCGCCCGAAACGGCATCAAGGTGTTCCTTGCCGTTCTGATCCCAGACGCGCATGCCTTTGCCTTCGACAATGATGCGCGGATCGGTTGTTTCATAGGGCTTATGCTGGCTCAGGTGATGCCAGACGTGGGCACGATCGGCCTCGACAATGCGGGAGATGTCATTTTCGTTGAATGTACCGTCCATGGCGCGAACCTTTCGAAAGAGCAATTGTGGGTGAAATCAGAGCGCTTGCGTCTGATCGATGCCATAACAGACAAGGAAAGAGCAAGAGTATATAGGTCCAGAACCGGTGGATGATTAAGGCCACATTTGGCGATACGTCAAAATGCCTGTTTTTTTGCCGACTTACTAAGGGTGAATTTGGCCCCGAAGTTGGAAACTGGCGTCATCCGGAGGGCGGAATTGGATGTTTAATGCTGCCGCACGGCGATGGGTTGCGCGGTGGTCCGGCATCCTGTCAGGGCTCGAATCGCGCTCGAATGCAGGTCTTTTATTGACGTCAGGGTGCGCTGTCACTGTTGATGAAGTGAATAATTACAACAGAAATACCGTTAAGCAACGGAGGCCGGAATACCGGTTTGTACAGGGTCGGCTTCGGCTCCAAGGTTATTGCATGTGACGTGGACATCACCCAGAGTGTTCGGGTCGGTTGCCTCGATGCGGCGACACGCCTGCGCTATGCCAACAGCGGCGAGGCATAAAAACAACTGGGAGACTATAATCATGATGAAGAAAACAGTCAGCGGTTTCGTAGCGGGTGCTGTGATGTCCTTTGCGGGCACGGGCGCATTTGCGGCGGACCTGGATGAGATCACAGTCGGTTATTTCCTCGAATGGCCGATGCCGTTCCTCGCGGCCAAAGCCTCTGGCGCTTACGACGAAGCGTTGGGAATGAAGGTAAATTGGGTCTCCTTCGAAACCGGTACGGCGATGTCCGCCGCGATGGCGTCGGGCGATGTGCAGTTGTCGGTGTCGCAGGGTATTCCGCCATTCGTTGTGGCCGCGTCCGGCGGTCAGGATATTCAGGTGCTTGATGTGGCCGTGTCCTACTCTGAAAATGACAACTGCGTCGTCGCATCCGGCCTTGAAATCGACAAGGATTCCGCATCAGAACTGGCAGGCAAGAAAGTCGCTGTGCCGCTGGGTACTGCCGCTCACTACGGTTTTTTGCGCCAGATGAATCACTTTGGCGTTGATGTAGGCTCGCTTCAGGTCGTCGATATGGCACCCCCCGAAGGGGCTGCTGCTCTGGCTCAGGGCGCGGTTGATTTCGCATGTGCCTACGGTGGCGGTCTGACCCGTATGAAGGAATTCGGTAACGTCCTGCTGACAGGCGATGAAAAGGAAGAGCTGGGCATTCTGGTGTTTGATGTGACATCCGCGCCCGCCAACTTTGTCGCCGAAAACGGCGATACGGTTGCCAGGTTTCTGAAAGTTACCGGAGATACGAACGCCGCATGGAATGCAGACCATAGCGAAGAGATGATGGATGTTATTGCGAAGGAATCCGGCATGGATTTCGATGCGGCAAAAGATTTTATCGCGACAATGAAATTTCCGTCGATCGAAGACCAGCTGACCCAAACATGGCTCGGCGGCAATGCGGCGACCTTTATGAAGGGTGTTGCGGATGTGTTCGTCGAGGCGGGCTCCATCGACAGCGCGCTTGAAAGCTATGAAGGCGCTGTGAACACAGGTCCGCTGCAAGCGGCGGGCGATATGTAGGCCAAAGGTTTATTCCGGTCCGGCGCGCGGTTGGTGTGCCGGACCTCTTTCAAGACAACGAGGCGGGGCCAACCCGGCCCAGCGGACCCGACGCAGGGTCAGAAAGCGGGGACATGTCCGGACTTTCCATCAAAAACCTATCCATGCGTTTTGATCTGCCGAACGGCGGTTCGGTTCAGGCATTGCAGGACGTATCCATCGACCTCAGAGAGGGCGAATTGCTTAGTGTTCTGGGGCCGTCAGGCTGTGGCAAGACAACTCTTTTGAATATCGTGGCGGGGTTTCTGGCCCCGACCGAAGGTGAGATGATCCTGAACGGGCACAAGATCGACGGGCCGGATGCCGAACGCGGCATGGTGTTCCAGCAGGGCGCGCTGTTCGAGTGGATGAGCGTGCGCGAAAATGTAGGTTTTGGCCCCTCGATGAAGGGGATGCCGAAGAACGACAAGACCGAGATCGTCAATCATCTGCTGGATGTTGTCGGCCTTCGGGACTTCAAGGAAAAAGCCGTTTACGAGTTGTCCGGCGGGATGCAACAGCGGGTGGCGCTGGCGCGATGTCTGGCGAATGATCCTGATGTGATCCTGATGGACGAACCTTTGGGCGCACTTGATGCGTTGACGCGTGAAAAGATGCAATCGCTGGTTCTGAAGCTGTGGAAAGAGACGGGAAAGACAATTATCCTGATCACCCACTCTGTCGAAGAAGCGCTTTTGTTGGGCGAACGTTTGATCGTGATGGCTCCGCGACCGGGGCGCATTCACACAGAATACCGCCTGCCGTTTGCTGAAATGGGCGTTAACGCGGACCTGCGCGAGGTCAAGAAACACCCCGATTTTGCACCCAAGCGCGAGGAAATCCTGTCGATGATCTGGGACATGGAAGAAGAGATTATGGGTCGCTCGGAGGCGAGCGCATGAAGGATTTTTCGGAGGCGAGCGCATGACCGGTTTGATTGTACTGGCGGTCTATGTCGGCATCTTTGCGGGCGGGTTTTTCGTGCTGAGCAAGGTCTTGGGTGGTGTCGGTACGCGCGATTACACCTCGCTTAAAACGGTGACCTTTGGCGATGAAAGCGCCGTTCGCCCCAATCGTGCGGCGGGTGTCCTGTCAATTCTGACGTTGCTGTTTCTCTGGGGGATGTTCACCGGATCAACGGTGCTGCCAAAGTTCCTGCATGCGCCGGGGCCTTTCGCGGGGCAGACCTCGTTCGAATATACGGTACAGGCGGGCGACGCGCGCGACACGGCGACCGTCGAGATTTTGGTGCATAACCGCGAGGAAAACCCTGACGCGATACCGGTTGAGCCGGGCGACGGCTTTGCCAAGAATGACACAATCACAGTCGCGCAATACCGCAGCAAACTGGTGCCGTTTGATAAGAACGACGAAATCACAAAAAAAGACGGTGCCATGATTGTTGCAATCAATGGCAAAAAGGTCCGCCCCGGCGACCGCGTGGAAATCCACGGCGGTTCGGTTACGATTTCGGACAAAGGCACGCCCAACTTCGAGCCGGATAACGGTCTGCAAATGGAGTCGCTTTACCTGCCCGCGCCCGAGGACGTCGTCGCGCGCACATTCAAGGTTCTGGATGAAGGGTTCCGCGGCACTTCGCTGTTGGGCCATTTGTCATGGTCACTGTTTCGCGTGATCGCAGGCTTTTTGTGCGGCGCAATCGTGGGTATTCCCTTGGGTTATGCGATGGGGTTAAGTAACTGGTTTCGCGGCTGGTTTGATCCCATCGTGGAGTTCATGCGTCCGGTGCCGCCGCTGGCGCTGATCCCGCTGGTGATCATCTGGGCGGGGATTGGCGAAGTGGGCAAGATTATCCTGCTGTTCCTCGCGGCGCTCTGGATCATGGCTATTGCCGCACGCTCCGGTGTGTCGGGGGTGAGCATCTCCAAGGTGCATGCGGCTTATTCGCTGGGTGCGAGCAAATGGCAGATCATGCGCTATGTCATTATTCCCAATTCGCTGCCGGAAATCTTTACCGGTGCGCGGGTGGCGATGGGCGTTTGCTGGGGTACTGTTGTTGCCGCCGAACTGGTCGCGGCGGAGAAAGGGGCGGGGATGATGATTATGGTCGCGTCCAAATTCCAGAACACCGACATCGTTATTCTGGGCATTATCCTGATCGGGATTATCGGTTTTGGCATCGACATGATGATGCGCGCGGCGGAGCGGTTTCTTGTGCCGTGGAAGGGGCGTTCCTGAGCGGAGTAAGCGCCCCGTGAGATTGGAAAAGGCCGGAACATCTGCTCCGGCCTTTTTATTTCGAAAACGGGTTATTTTTTGCGCTTTGGCGGCGCGTCCCCGCTGCGGGGGCGCGCCGGTTTACCGGACTTTCCGGGTGGGACAAAACGCTTGGACGTGTCGCCCGCGCGGTTGTAGCCCCCCTCGCCAGCAGGTTTTGCATCGCGTTTGGGGCCAGCGTCCTTGCCGGGCTTTTTCCAGACGGCCTTGGCACCCGATTTCGCCGCCGGTTTTCCACCATCGCCGCGCGGGGCGCGGTCTTCGTAGGGTTTGTCCTTCCAGACCGGCTTTGCCTTGGGTTTGCCCGGAGCTTTTGCGCGGGGCGCATCACCGGGTTTCATCGGGGTCCGCTCTGTTTTATGCGACTTCGGCGGGCGGGTGGCGTCGCGTTTGCCTTTGGATGGCGCGGCCGCGCGCGGCTTGTATTCGGCTGCGGGGGCGTCATCGCGCGGCGGGCGTGGTTTATACGCAGGCTTTGGCGTGTCCGGATCATAGGCGGGTTTGGATTTATAATCCGGCTTTGATTTATAATCCGGCTTGGGGCCGCGATCGGGGCGATCCGGCTTTGGCCCGCCGCGCGGTCCTTTCGGTCCGAAATCCGGCACGCCGTCAAGGCGGGTCAGCTTGACGCCTTCTTCGGCGGTCATGTCTGCACCCAGCGCGCTCAGAAGGCGCGGCACGGCAGCCTCGGATACTTCGACGTAGGAATGGCGCGGCTGTACGCGGATCGCGCCGATGTCATCGCGCGTCATATCGGCCACACGGCACAGCATGGGCAGCAACGTGCGCGGCTCTGCGCCATCGTTGCGACCTGTCGAGACGGTGAACCAGACCGAGGGGCCGAATTCCTGCCGCGGGCGGTCGTCCTTGCCATCGGCGGTCGCCGACAGCTCTTCGGGGGCAGAGGCGCGGGCGCGGTAGAGGTTCACAAATGCAGTGGCCAGCTGTTGTGGGGTATAGCGCTCGGCTAACGTCGCGACAAATTCGGCGGCATCTTCGGGGATCGGTGCATCCCACGCGGCGTCCGACAACAGGCGCGCTTCGTCGGCGGCGTTGACTTCGGCGGCAGAGGGGGGCGAGGCCCATTCCGCTTGCAATTTCGCCCAACCCAGCAGGCGGCTGGCCTTGGACTTCATTTTTGGCGGGACGATCAGGGCGGAAACACCTTTGCGCCCCGCGCGGCCCGTGCGGCCCGACCGGTGCAGCAGCGTGTCGGCGTTAGTGGGCAGATCGGCGTGAATCACCAGCTCAAGATTGGGCAGGTCGATCCCGCGCGCGGCCACATCCGTGGCCACACAGACCCGCGCCCGTCCGTCGCGCAAGCTTTGCAGCGCGTTTGTGCGCTCCGATTGCGTGAGTTCACCCGACAGCGCCACAACCGAGAAATTGCGGTTCGTCAGGCGCGTCGTCAGCCGCGCAACGGCAGCGCGAGTGTTGCAGAATACGATGGCGTTTTTCGCTTCGTAGAACCGCAAAATGTTTAGGATCGCGTTTTCGGTGTCGCGCGGATTGACCGTCAGCGCGCGGTATTCGATGTCTGCGTGTTGCTTGGTGTCCGAGACGACAGAAACCCGCTGCGCATCGCGCTGATAGCTTTTTGCCAGCTTGGCGATGGCCGCAGGCACGGTGGCCGAGAACATCAGCGTGCGGCGGCTTTCGGGTGATTCGCCCAGAATGAATTCGAGGTCTTCGCGAAATCCGAGATCAAGCATCTCGTCCGCTTCATCCAGCACCACAGCGCGCAGGTCGCTCAGGTCGATATTGTTGCGTTTGATGTGGTCGCACAGGCGGCCCGGTGTGGCCACGACAACATGCGCGCCCCGGTCCAGTGCGCGCCGCTCGGTGCGCGTGTCCATGCCGCCGACGCAGGTGGTCACGACCGCGCCCGCCTTGGCGTAAAGCCATGTCAACTCACGACTAACCTGCAAGGCGAGTTCGCGCGTGGGCGCAATGACCAGCGCCAGCGGGGCTGCGGCGGGACCAAATGTGGTCCGCTCGCCCAGCAATGTAGGCGCAATGGCAAGGCCGAATGCCACCGTCTTGCCCGAGCCGGTCTGGGCGGAAACCAGCAAATCGGCACCATCCAGCGCAGGCTCGGTCACGGCCTCCTGAACGGGGGTCATGGTATCGTAGCCTTGGTCGGCCAGAGCGTCTGCAATCGTTTGAATCAAGGGGTGTTCCTGAACGGAGTATAAGGGAATTTGCCTGCCCCTACTGTGTTGCGGCGCATTTGTACACGGATCATTTTGCCAACGCTACGTTGCGTGGGGCGCATAGCGGGTGACCAAACTGGATTTTTTGCGTGCCGAAAAAGGAGTGCAAATGGGCGGGCAGGGGCATTTCTTCTTTGGATCAGGTGATTTTCACCGGCAAATTGCTGGGATAAGGTGCTTGAAACGACTGAAAGGCCACGCCATGAACAACCCGCTTTACGACACGATGTTTGCCCCGCACGCGGGGAAACAGACCCCGTTTTTACACCTTCCCGACGGGGCGATCATCACGCATGACGGCTTTATCCGCCGCGCGGCGCAACTGGCGCATGCGCTGACAGGATATGGCGTAAAAGTGGGCGACAGGATCGCCGTGCAGGTTGAGAAATGCCCCGATATGTTGGCGCTTTATGCGGCGTGCGCACAGGCAGGGGTGATCTTTTTGCCGCTAAACACGGCCTACACGGGGGCCGAGTTAAGCTATTTCGTCGAAGACAGCGGGGCGAAGCTTCTGGTGGGCGATCCGGCCCGTGCAGCCGGGTTGCAAGATGTGGCGGATGCGGCGGGTGCGGTTTTTGCCACTTTGGATGCCAGGGGCGGTAGCCTGAGCGATGCGGCGGACAAATCGCCGGAGAGCTTCGGGACGGTCGCGCGCAGCGGCGATGATCTGGCGGCGTTTCTTTATACTTCCGGCACAACGGGGCGCTCCAAGGGCGCGATGCTGAGCCAGAACAACCTTATCTCGAATGCGCAGACGTTGACCGGTCTGTGGCGTTTCACGGCGGATGATGTGTTGCTGCACGCGCTGCCGATCTTTCACACGCACGGTCTATTTGTGGCGACCAATGTCATGCTGGTTACGGGCGGCGCGATGGTGTTCCTGCCCAAGCTGGATGTTGACCAACTGATCGACTGGATGCCGAAGGCGACCGCGATGATGGGGGTGCCGACGTTCTATACGCGCTTGCTGGATGATGCGCGGTTTGACCGTGCGCTGACGCAGGGCATGCGGCTGTTCATCTCGGGCTCCGCGCCTTTGCTGGCCGATACGCATGTGGCCTTCGAGGCGCGCACCGGTCATCGGATATTGGAACGTTATGGCATGACCGAAACCAACATGAACACGTCCAACCCCTATGAGGGCGACCGGCGTGCGGGCACCGTTGGACTGCCGCTGCCGGATGTCGCGCTGAAGGTCTGTGATGCGGATGGTGTCGAGCTGCCACGCGGCGAAACCGGCGTGGTCGAAGTGCGCGGCCCGAATGTGTTTCAGGGGTATTGGAACATGCCTGAAAAAACAGCGGAGGAGCTGCGCGCCGATGGCTTTTTCATCACCGGTGATCTGGGTGTTCAGGACGCCGATGGCTATGTGACCATTGTGGGGCGCGGTAAGGATTTGATCATCTCGGGCGGGTACAACATTTACCCAAAGGAACTGGAACTGGTGCTGGACGAACAGTCCGGCGTGTTGGAAAGCGCGGTGATCGGCGTGCCGCACGATGATCTGGGCGAGGTGCCGCTGGCAGTGCTGGTTCCGCTGGCAGGGGCGCAGATCGACGTTGAAGGGGTTAAGGCAGCGGTTGGTAACAACCTTGCGCGGTTCAAACAGCCCCGCCGCTATGAGGTGCGTGATTCCCTACCGCGCAACACGATGGGAAAGGTGCAAAAAGCGGCCTTGCGCGCCGAGTATGGCGCGTGATTGATCATCGCGCCAAAGCGTTTCTGACAACGCTGTTTGACGCAGCGGTGACAGCCGCGGACGCGCGCACAGTGCTGAGTGCGCATCTACCTGCACGGCCCAAAGGGCGCACCGTGGTTGTGGGCGCGGGCAAGGGGGCGGCCCAATTGGCCGCTGCGTTCGAAGATCTGTGGGACGCGCCGCTGGAGGGGGTCGTGGTCACCCGCTACGGCTATGGCTGCCCGACGCGCAGCATCCGCGTGATGGAGGCGGCACACCCCGTTCCCGATGCCGCCGGTGAGGTGGCGGCAGCGGCGCTGTTCGAGGCGGTTGCGGGGCTGACGGCGGATGATCTGGTGGTCGCGCTGATCTGTGGCGGTGGCTCTGCCTTGCTGCCCGCGCCGCCTGACGGTTTGACGCTGGCAGATGAGCAGGAATTGAACGCGGCGCTGCTTGCGTGTGGCGCGCCGATTGGTGTGATGAACGCGATCCGTAAACATGCGAGCGCGATCAAAGGCGGGCGACTGGCCGCGGCGGCGCATCCGGCGCGGGTAGTAAGCCTCGTTGTTTCGGATGTGCCGGGGGACGATCCGGCACAAGTGGCGTCTGGGCCGACGGTGCCGGATGTCGTTACGTTGGAAGATGCGCGCGCGCTGATCGGGGCGCGCGCAATTGCCTTGCCGCCTGCAATCCGCACCCATCTTGCGCGCGACGCCGCCCGCGCGCCATCGCCGGACGATCCGGTGTTCGCGACGCATGAGGTCCACGTCATTGCCTCTGCGCGGCTGTCACTGGAGGCAGCGGCCGCTGTCGCGCAAGCCGCAGGGGTTCGGGCGGTGATTTTGTCGGATGCGATCGAAGGGGAGGCGGCGGCTATCGGCCAGATGCACGCTGCCATTGCCCGCGAGGTTGCAGCACACGGGCGTCCGTTTGTGCCACCTGTTGTGATTCTGTCGGGCGGGGAGACAACGGTGACCCTGCGCCACACACACGGGCGCGGCGGGCGGAATACGGCGTTTCTGTTGGCCTTCGCCCAAGAGATTGACGGCATCGCGGAGATTTTCGCGCTTGCGGCGGATACAGATGGAATCGACGGGTCGGAAGACAACGCGGGCGCCTTTGCCGACGGGGAAACCGCAATGCGAATGCGGGCAGGTGGCGTTGATCCGGCTGAGGCGCTGCGCGAACATGATGCATGGGGGGCGTTCGACGCGGCGGGGACGCTGTTTACGCCCGGCCCTACAGGAACGAACATAAACGATTTTCGCGCTATGTTGGTGGGGGACGTGCCGGAATTTGGATAGTGCAGGGAATTCGGGGGGTGTTGTTTGGAGACATCGTTGCCACCAAACTATTTCACTGTGCGAATGATCAGGAAACCGTAGTAGTTCCTTTTCCAACCTTTAAAATACAATAAAATCAATGGATCTAAGTTTGAAGCGCGCAGCAAAGCTTCCTTTTCGGCAGCAATAGTATTCCTTTCAACGCCAAAGAAAAAGCCAGCGGAACGCTGGCTCTGTCTCGAAGTGGCGATAGGTGACGTGCTACTTCATTTCAGCACGTCAGGCGGCGCACACGGTGGCGACCAGCATGGATCCCATTTCTGGGCAAATAAGCGGCGATCTGGCGCCTTTCAAAGAACGGGTATTTGGTGAAGACCCGGTCAATCTCGTTCATCAGTTCCAGCGTTTCGGCCTTCACGCCAACGGGCGTATAATACAGCGATGACCGGCTGATTTGTAGCAAATTACACTGCTTGGTCAGGCTTAAATCGGTACGATCGCGGCTGATCATAGCTTTGCGTTCGCTTGGGCTCATCGCTTTAGCCCTTGTGACAAAAATCGTTTTCGACCGCCAGCTTGCCGATCTTACCGTGCAGCTCTTTGACTTCGGCTTCATTGCCTTCTGCCCGCCGGACCTTATCGGAGAACACGCCCGTCAGCCCATCAATATCTTGCCGCTTCCACGTTGTTACTTGCGTCGGATGAACCTTGTGCTTCGCTGCAATCTCTTGCGCGGTCTTGTCGCCACGAAGCGCCTCAAGCGCCACCGTAGCTTTGAACTTATCTGAAAAACTGCGTCTCTTGGTCATTTCTGTATCCTGTCTGCAAAGTTGGATACATCTTAGCACGCGGTCCAGTTTTGCCGGGCCACTTCAGAGGAGTGGAAGATGAGACAGACAATTGGAATACGCAAAAGTCCTGGCGAGAGGATCGTCAAAGATATCAAACGGGCGACCCGCAAACATTATTCGTTGGAAGAGAAGATCAGGATCGTGCTGGACGGCCTTCGTGGTGAGGACAGCATCGCGGAGCTGTGCCGGCGTAAGGGCATCTCCCAAGGCATCTATTACACATGGTCGAAGGACGTCATGGAGGCCGGTACCGGATCGGACTTGGCGACTGCGCAGGCACATTGCGCGCCGCGCCAAGTCTGGACTGATGCAGATCAACACCGATTAACCCGGTGCTCATTTATGATCGAAACTCATATTCCGGATCCGAGTTATCACCCTGAATGATGCCGAAATATGGCGTCCAACAATGGCTGATGAACAACACGTTAGGAAAACGGATGACAACTCTCTACACAATGCCGGGAACCTGCTCTCTTTCACCGAATATCGCTGTGGCGTGGCTTGATGCACCTGTTGATGTGCATGCCATGGCTTACGGTGATCACAAGAATGACGACTATCTGGCGATCAACCCGAAGGGCAAAGTGCCGGCCGGCAAATTTGACGACGGAGATGTGTTAACCGAAGCATCGGCCATTCTGGCGTGGCTCGGAGCGACGCATGGCTCTGATGGGTATGGGCGCAATTCGAAACTTGGTCGCCAAGAAGCAGAAGCGCTGTCCTATATGACCTCTGAAGTGCATGCGACATATGGCGGACATTTCGGCACCGCAAATTTCGCGGAAACGGACGACGGGCAAGCCGAGGTCAAAAAGAAGACTTACGCAAAACTCGCGGACCAGTACAGATATATGGACGGTATTTTGAAGGAGAACGGCGGCGAATGGTATTTGGGCAAACGTTCGTTCGCGGACACTTTCCTTTATGTCTTGTCCCGCTGGATCGAACAGACTCCTTTGTCGATTGACGACTACCCGTCGCTCAAACAGCACCGTGCAAACATGGAAAGCGACGATGGCGTACAGCTTGCATTGCAGCGTCAAAATATGGACCCGATTGGATGACAACGCCAATCGCCCAGAACGCATGGACGTCTCTCCCCTATAAGTATTGGGCAGAGACGTCTGCGGCGCTTCACCTGTGGACCCAAATCCTCGGCAAGTACCGTGTCGCGCATACCCCTTGGGTCAACCATGCGCGGCACTCAACGCTGCACGTAACGCCACGCGGGATGGCAACAGGGCCGGTGCATGAAGGGCGAGGGTGCATGTCGCTCACGCTCGATTTCGTCGATCACGTTTTTATCGCGGAGGCAGATAGTGGCGCACGGGCGGAATTTCCGCTGAAGAAGATGAGCGTCGCGACCTTTTATGACCGAGCCGAGAACGCCGTCACCAAGATTGGTGGCACCTTCGATATTCATGGCGCCCCAAACGAGTTGCCTGATGCCACCCCGTTTGCCAAAGATACTGCGACCCGCCCTTATGACGCCGATGCAGTACGCCGATTTCATCGCGCGCTCTTGCAGATGGTCCCGGATTTCGAACGGTTTCGCACAGGTTTTGCGGGCAAGGTATCGCCGGTCCATTTCTTCTGGGGGTCATTCGACCTCGCCGTGATACGGTTTTCGGGGCGGCCTGCCCCCCCTTCACCCCGCAGGTATCCCGAACTTGCCCGATGCCGTGGCCCAAGAGGCCTACAGCCATGAGGTATCGTCCGCAGGGTTTTGGCCCGGTGGTGGCGGTGTCGATGAACCGATGTTCTATTCCTATGCCTACCCGGCATCGGACGGGTTTGTCGCCCAACCTGTACAACCACCGCAAGGGTACTTCGACAAACATTGGGGGAGTTCCTATTGCCTTATGCCGATGTGATCAAAAGCGATGATCCGCAAGCGACGTTGATGGCGTTTCTGCAATCAACATATGAAGCGGCTGCAAAGTCCGCAAATTGGGATAGGGCTGTTTTGGAATGTGACATTGGCCTCATCGGCAAACCCCACCCGGTTGCGCGCGATCAATGAAAGGACAGGCGGAACCGCCTGCCCGATTATTGCGATTATTGTAACAGTTAATGAAAAACTACTTCTGTTTCGGTCAATCAACCAAGCATCTATATGCAAGAGTGAGAAGGTGAGGATACCAACGCGGTTGGCTCTGAACCTTTCGGTCCGTATCTTCTTGCCTGTGCAAGCATGGTCCGGATCGCCCTGAAACCGAAATTCAACGGAGAGAACCATGACCGTCAAACTCGCAATCGTTTATTATTCCACCTACGGCACCAACTACCAGATGGCGTCCATCGCAGCCGAAGCCGCAAAAGCCGCCGGTGCCGAAGTGCGCCTGCTAAAAGCCCGCGAAACAGCCCCTGCCGAGGCGGTCAACAGCCAGGACGCGTGGAAAGACCACCTTGAGGCGACCAAAGATATCCCCGAGGCAACTGCCGAAGATATGGAATGGGCCAACGCCTACCTCATCTCTGCCGGAACGCGGTTCGGCGTGATGGCAAGCCAAATGCGTGCATTCATCGACACGTTGGGTGGTGTTTGGGGCAAAGGCGGCCTCGCCAACAAGCCGATTTCGGCAATGACGTCAGCACAGAACACTCACGGCGGGCAGGAATCCACGCTTCAGTCATTCTACATCACCGCGATGCACTGGGGCGGCTTTATCGTTGCGCCGGGCTACACCGACGAGGTCATCTTTAAGACCGGTGGCAACCCTTACGGCTATAGCCACACACAGGGCAAAGACTTTTCCGACGACGTAAAAGCCGCCATCGGCCATCAGACACGCCGTCTGGTTGAAACAGCGGCAAAGCTGGCCTAACCATCCGAAACTCTGGAACGGGCAGCAACGTTTGCTGTACGTTCCGATCCGCTCAAACTCCGTCTCTGTGATTGTAAGGAAACGTAAATCATGACCCGTATTCTGGCGATTTCCGGCAGCCTCCGTCAAGGCTCGTTCAACACGTCCCTTTTGCACACGGCGCAAAAACTAATGCCCGAGGGCGCAGAGTTGATTGAGGGCAGTATCGCAGACATCCCCCTTTATAACGCGGACGTAGAAGCGGCTGACGGTATTCCCGACGCGGTTGAGACGTTGAAAAACCAGATTGCAGATGCGGATGGCCTTTTGCTGTTCACGCCGGAATACAACAACTCGATCCCTGGCGTTTTCAAAAATGCGATCGACTGGACAACGCGACCGGCTAAGGACATCGGGCGCGTCTACGGCGCGAAACCTGTGTCCATCCTCGGCGCGTCGCCGGGCGGGTTCGGCACAATCCTGTCACAAGATGCCTGGCTTTCGGTTTTGCGCACTCTCGGCACACGGCCATGGTTCGAAGGCCGGTTGATGGTCGCCCGTGCGCATACGGTTTTCGACGATAGCGGCGCTATGACCGATGACAAAATGCGCGACCGACTGGCCGAATTCCTGTCGGGCTTTTCCGCATTTGCCACCGGACATGCGGCGCAATAACGCAAACCACCCTCGATATTCGGAACGCTGTTTAGAAACTCAGGTCATCGACTTCGCGCAGGTACGCTTCGAAAAAGTCGGTGAATGTGGCAACCAGCGGCGGCAAAACTTCGTAAGGTGGATAAAACAACGTGAGCCAGAGGGGTGCGGCCGTCCAGTCCTGCAAAACCTGAACAACGTCCCCGGCCGCGATCCCTTCGCGGGCTATGAAATCGGGCAACAGCGCCATTCCGTTTCCTGAGCGTACCATCGAAAGCAGAAAATCACCGTTGTCGGCAATGATGCTTGTTCCAGCGGTGAAGCTTCTTTTTAACCCTTCCTTTTGCAGCTTCCAGACCTCCGGCTGCCCGTCTGACGCATAGGACATGCAAAACGCGAGATCGAGGTCTTCGGGCGTCTGCGGTTGTTGCATGCGCTCGAACAGATTGGGTGAGGCGACAATCTGGCGGGGAACCTCGCAGACCTTACGCCAGATCGTCGATTTATCAGTGGGCGGGCCGGACACTCGAATGGCTAGGTCACAGTTTTCCGCGACGATGTCCACCAAGGCGTCAGTCAAATTTATTTCGAGCGAAATATTCGGATACGCCAGCCGAAACCGGTCCACAAGAGACGGCAAAATCCGCAGCCCGAGCGACATGGGTGCATTCACCGTCAGCCGCCCGCGATCAGGCCGCGTCGCGCGCAGCAGCTCTTCGGTCACGCGATCAAATTCCGCAACCACCTTACCAAAGCGCGCCGCGACAAGCGCGCCTGCGCTGGTCATCGACACCTGTCGCGTCGTGCGCACCAGAAGTTGCTGCCCGAGGTCTTTTTCCAGTTTGGCGACGATGCGGGTGACGGAGGCGGGCGTCAT
Source organism: uncultured Sulfitobacter sp. (assembly GCA_947502265.1). Lineage (GTDB taxonomy): Bacteria > Pseudomonadota > Alphaproteobacteria > Rhodobacterales > Rhodobacteraceae > Sulfitobacter. The sequence goes on along the minus strand of CANMZB010000003.1, from coordinate 6,085 downwards.
TTTGAGGTCGCGCGCAGCAGCGGCAAAGCTGCTTAGTTCAACGACTTTCAGGAATACACGGACCGGTTTGATATCTTGCATGTGCAATTATTGCACTGTGGACAACAGTCAATGCAACATCATTTCTATTCAGAATAATGGGTCAGAGCCCTATCTTGGGGGCAACACAGAATAGAAGGGCGATCCAATGATCAAAGACATTAAAGGCCTGCATCACATCACCTCGATGGCGGGCGACGCCACCGAAAACAACGCATTCTTTACCGACACACTTGGCCTGCGCCGCGTGAAAAAGACCGTGAACTTCGACTCTCCTGATACCTATCATCTGTATTACGGGGACGAGGTCGGCACGCCTGGGTCCGTCATGACGTATTTCCCCTTTGCCAATATGCCCCAAGGGCGGCGCGGCACGGGCGAGGTCGGCACGACAGAATTTGCCGTGCCCAAAGGCGCGCTGCGGTTTTGGAAAGAACGGCTTGGGAACTACGGCGTCACAGGGCTTCAGGAATACAGCTTTCTTGGCGAAAAGCGTTTGCAATTTGACGGCCCTGACCGTGACGGCTTTGCGCTGGTTGAAACGGACGTCAAGGGCCGCACCCCGTGGACCGGCGCAGATGTGCCGCAAGACGCGGGCATTCTTGGCTTTTACGGCGCACGCTTTGCCCTGCGGGATGCAGCGGCCACGGGCGAATTGCTGGGCTTTATGGGCTACCAAAAAGAAGAAACCGACGGCAACGTCATTCGGTACCGCATGGAAAACGGTAACGGCGCGGATACCATTGATCTGGAAGAACGCCCATCCTCGCAAACGGCGGGTCAGGGTGCTGGATCGGTGCATCACATCGCGTTCGCCGTTGACGACCGCGCGGCCCAGCTTGAGGTGCGCCGCGCGCTGATGGATACCGGCTATCAGGTGACACCGGTCATTGACCGTGACTATTTCTGGGCGATCTATTTCCGCACGCCGGGAGGTATCCTGTTTGAGGTCGCAACAAACGAACCCGGATTTGATCGCGACGAGGACACCAAGCACCTCGGCGAGGCGCTCAAGCTGCCCGACCGTTACGAGCCGCACCGCGCAGAGATCGAAGCGTTACTGCCCGAACTTTCACCATAAGGAGGTTGCCATGTCGACCAGCACCTATCACGCAATGACGAAGGCCCCTGCACAGGGGGCCCCGCAGATCTTTGCCTTTCACGGAACGGGCGGGGATGAACACCAGTTCTTTGGCTTGACCCAGCAGATCGCACCGGACGCGGGCATCGTATCGCCGCGCGGTGACGTGTCAGAAGGCGGGGCTGGGCGGTTCTTCCGGCGCACTGGCGAAGGCGTCTATGATATGGACGATCTTGCCAAGCGCACCGAAGCAATGGCGCAGTTCATTGCGGCGCACAAAGCGCAGCATCCTGACGCGCCTGTCTACGGGTTCGGCTATTCCAACGGCGCGAACATCCTTGCATCGGTCGTGATGAAACGTCCCGACCTATTTGACCGGATCGGCCTGCTGCATCCGCTGATCCCATGGAACCCCTCTCCTGTACCAGCGTTGTCTGGCAAACATGTCTTGATCACCGCCGGACAGCGCGACCCGATTTGCCCATGGCCCGAGAGCCAGCGTTTGATTGATTGGTTCTCCTCCCAAGGTGCCAACGTCAGCACCGAGGTGCATGACGGAGGCCACGACCTGCGCCAGTCCGAACTGGTGGCGCTGCAAACCCTGCTCACGATGCCGTAGCTTCGGCGCATGATAGACCGGAAGGAAACGTAAGATGATCACTATCCACCAGAAAGCGGTACGCGGCCACACGCACGGCGGTTGGCTTGACAGTTATCATACGTTTTCATTCGGCTCGTTTCAGGACCCGAACCGCATGGGGTTCGGCAACCTGCGAGTGTTGAACGAAGATACCATTATCCCCGGATCCGGTTTCGCCAGTCACCCCCATGCCGATATGGACATCCTGTCCTATGTCACCCGTGGCCAGCTGCGCCACGAGGATGATCACGGCAATATCTCTCTGATCAATGCGGGCGAGGCACAACTTATGTCGGCAGGCAGTGGCGTCACCCATTCCGAACGCAACGCATCCGATACGGACACCGCGCACCTGTTCCAGATTTGGCTGATCCCCGAGAGGACAGGCGGCACCCCGACCTACGCGCAAATCACCGTGCCAGACACGGGCGATCTCCTGCTGGCCGGACCACCGGGCAGCGACGCCCTGTTCACGCTCGGCTCGCAGACCACTGTGCAGCTTGTCCGTACGACAGAGGGCGACACGACCCCGCTGACGGATCTGAACACCGCCCGTTTCGTGCATTTCATCGACGGTTTGGCCCACGCAGAAGGCGAACGCCTGACGGCCGGTGACGGTCTGCAATTGCCAAAGGGCGAGGAAACTTCGCTCGACTGGAACAGCGACGGGGCCGCCTTCATCTTCACAATGCCGACCTGACGCCGATAACCGAAAAGGACATCCCATGCCCGATCTCAAAATTACCTACGCTGAAACCGAACTCAAGGGCCGCTATCGCGCCACCCTCGATGGTCTTGATGGCGCGGCGGAACTTATCATCAAAAAAGTATCCCCGACCCTGGTCATCGCGGACCATACCGAAGTCCCCGACGCGATGGGCGGTCACGGTGTCGCCCGCGCGCTGGTGAATCGATTGATTGCGGATGCGCGCCAGAAAGGTCAGCGTATCGTGCCGTTTTGCCCCTACGTACGCGCCTTTGCAAAGAAGCATGCGGATGATGTTGCTGACGTTTTCCAATGGTGACGATCCGACCCCAATCTAACCGCTGAACAACATCGAGACCGTCTGACATTCATCACGATCCAACAGGAGGCACACTATGAGCTGGATTCCGACCCAAAATCCCGATTGCCCCGATGCGGGCAGCGATTCCATCGAAACCCTGATAATCCCGCGTGCGCGCGATATCGGCGGGTTTGATGTGCGGCGCGCACTCCCCTCACCCCAGCGCCAGATGGTGGGTCCGTTCATCTTGTTTGACCAGATGGGCCCTGCGGAATTTATCGACGAAGGCGGCATCGACGTGCGCCCGCACCCGCATATCGGCCTGGGCACGGTTACTTTTCTTTACGAAGGTGAGTTTGAACACCGCGACGGTCTTGGCACGCACCAGATGATTTATCCAAGCGAAGTCAACTGGATGACCGCTGGCAAAGGCGTCACTCACTCCGAACGCACCAGCGACGAAACCCGCGCCCGCAACAACAAGCTGTTCGGCATCCAGACCTGGATCGCCCTGCCCGAAGACCGCGAAGATATGGAGCCGGAGTTCGAGCATCACAAGGAGGGCGCGCTGCCCGTCATTACAGACACCGGATCGACCGCCCGTCTGATTCTCGGCTCGGCCTACGGAGAGACGAGTCCGGTGACAACGCAGTCAGAAACCTTCTACCTTGACGTCACGCTAGAGGCTGGTACGTCCTTTCCGCTGCCCGACAACCATGAAGACCGTGGCATCTACGTCACCGAAGGCAGCATCGAGGTCGCCGGAGACACGTTTGAATCCGGCCGTATGATGGTGTTTCGCCCCGGTGACAAAATGACGGTCAGGGCCGGACCAAGGGGCGCACGTTTCATGGCGCTCGGCGGCGCTACGCTTAACGAGAAACGCTACATCTGGTGGAACTTCGTCTCGTCGTCCAAAGACAAGATCGAACAGGCCAAAGAAGACTGGCGCGCAGGCGACTGGGAAAACGGCCCGTTTAAACTCCCCCCCGGCGATGAAGACGAATTTATCGCAATCACCCCCGACCTTGCACGCACAAGCCCAAAGGAACCAAATTAATGACAGGCTTGAAAGTACTCAGCCCCTACTGGCCACAACAGCCGCTACAGTGTCGGCTGCGCATACATCGCTTCCCATCGCACTCGACCTCAACGACGCGGTCAGCGTCACGTCAGACATCCTCGGTTCGGTCGACTAACGAACGAATAATCGCGTGGACAGTACTGACAAACCTATCCGGCAACCGCCGCTCGAACCGGACAACGGAGATGTGTCTGAGACGGAGCCTACCGCATTGTCATTACCCCGGAAAACGACGCTGTTTGAGGTGCCCTTATCCGCTGGGTTCCAGGCCAATCGAGATAACCCAATCCCGAACCAAGCGCCCATACTGGCGAGTTGATATATACGGGCGATCGTGAAAACGGCTGGGAAACATGAAACGGCATCCGCTCATTTTCGGAGACATAATCCAGTCAGACACGGTATCCCGTGTGTTTTAAGCCAATTCAAACTGCACGGGCTTTTTCGTTTCGTTTTGAACGACCGACACTCTTTCTCGCACCCTGCTATCCCTAATAATATCCGTGATCTTGAGCGCGACCAAGTCGCAACCACGCAACCTGCTATCGATTGCGACGTTGAACAAAGCCAGATCGCGAAGATTGCCCGCGAGTTCAAGGCGTGCGCGGACGGCCCGAACCTGTTTGAGAAGTAGCGGACGCTTTTGCCCGACAAGGCGGCCCGTATTCCAGGCCCTGCGTTTCGGGGTGACGGCGGGAAGTTGGACTCTAGGCATGATTTGCCCTCCATCCAACCCTCCAATCCAAACATCAACACAGCGCTGACGAAGTATTATAGCTTAAGATATTATGTCGGCTTCGCGCTGGACGCGCCGCCAAGTATTTCTGCACAAGCCTTAGGTTGGCCAGAGCCCGGTCCTGTGGATCGTCCGCACTGGGGCGCAGTGGCGTGAACTGCCGGTTGAATTCGGTAAATGGAACAGCGTATTCAAGCGGTTCCGCGGGTGGGTTAAAGCGGACGCTTTCCATCGCATCTTCAAAGATTTAGCTTTAGACGCCGATCTGGAATACGCAGTGATTGACGGAATGATCGTGAAGGCACAGCGCTCGGGTCAGGGCGCAAAAGGGGAACTCTTTGCCAGGCCATCGGGCGCTCTCGTGGCGCCATGACGACAAAGATACTGGCTCTGACAGACGCACTCGGCAACCTCGTTGATTTTTGCCTTATGCCCGGACATGCCCACGATTTGCGCAGGACTGATACGTTGGTCCGTGATCTGTCTGCGCGGCACTTGTTGGCGGATAGGGCATTCAATGCAGATTGGTTGCGAAATGACCTGCTGGAACGCGACATCATCCCGCTCATACCGCCGAAATCCAATCGGAAATTCCCGCGACGCTCGACAAGAAAACCTACAAATGGCGGCACCTGATCGAAAACTACGTCGGCAGGTTGATGGAAAACAGAGGGATAGCCATGCGCTCGTGCAAAACAGACCAGAAATTCAAAGCATTCATCTCGATCGCAGCGGTAATCATCCAGACCTGGTGAACGTCAACAGCCCCTAATAAAGCGAAACCTTTATGACGCTAATACAACCGCCTTTTCTCATCATCCGAATGATCTAGTTGTACATCATCCAAAGTTTGTTCCCGTTAGACCGTTTCGATCACCCATTCCGCCAGCGTCGGCGCGGGTTTCCTCGGGGGCCATTGCTCCGGCTGCCACAGGCGGGACCGGATAAAGGCCTTCGAGCAGTGCATGAAGACTTCTTCAACCTGCACGACGGGCGCCAGCAAAGGCTCGCAACCCTTTAGGCGTGTCTCTTACTGATCGCCCTGTCCTTGCCGATACGCGCTTTTCCGGCGTTTCGCAGCGTATCACCGTGGCCAGGCACCACAAACAACAAGGCGACGTTTGGGTCTTCGAGAAGGTTCAGAAACCCGTCAACCCGGTGATTTCCCAAGCGGTCGGGGATGATCAGGGTCTTGTCGTTGTAGACTTCGACAAAACCTGCCGGATCATCCTTTGGTGAGACGTCTATCAATCCGCCCGAGGATTTCGTTGAAATGATGACAAAGGGTGCCGCCGCTATAAATCGTTCGGCCACGGGATTGAGCTGGTCAGCTACCTTCAAAAAGGTATTTGTGAACCCTTCTGTTGGCATCAGCTCTCTAGGGTCAGGACTCATAACCAGAATATTACTGTTGCGGCGAGAGCGATTGCTTACAGGAAGACCTTTGGGCATCGGTCATACCGGGTTGAGACACGTCGCCAGTCTTTGAGCCTGCCGA
>CANMZB010000002.1 GCA_947502265.1 uncultured Sulfitobacter sp. | reverse complement strand
AGCACATCGCTGCGCCTCCGGTAAAAAGGCTTCTAAGCTTACCAACCCAAACCCGCAAGCGCTTTCTTAAAAAAAATCCACTTTTTCTACAAAACTTCCGTTTGGCTGTATTTTCAGTGGCTTAGAGGAATTTGATTGCGCGAACAGCGCCCCTAGGGATGCTTTGTTGCGCTGCCCATAGGTCACCTGATGTGGAACGCCGCGTTATCCACAGACTTACCCACAGGCAGACGCCAAAACCGGCACCGGAGGCGGGTCATAGCGCGCCATACCGCGGGGAATCGTCTTTGTTATTGCGCGATTCCCGGATCGGGGTTCGCTTTGGGCGCTTCGCCTTCCGATTCACCAGCCGCAAGGACAACAAACCCAGAATCGCCACCATGTAGAGAACCGGCTCGATCTGGATACCCTTTACCAGCCAAAGGTAATGTATGCCCCCCAACACCACAGCAAGATAAGTCAGCTTGTGAAGCTTGCGCCACGCCGCCGCACCCATCTTGCGGACCGACAGGTTGTTGGATGTTGCGGCCAGCGGAAGAAGTGCCACGAATCCCGCCATACCGACGGTGATATACGGCCGCTTCCAGATGTCGGCCCACATCTGCCCCCATAGCAGGTTCATATCCAACACCACCCAGACAAGCAGATGCAGGCTGACATAGGTAAACGCCAGAACACCAAAGGCGCGGCGGAACCGCATAAGGTTCACCCCCAAATACTGCCGCAAGGGCGTGACGCACAGCCCGACGATTAGCAGTTGCAAGGCAAGCTCGCCCAACTCATGCTCAAGCCCCTTGATCGGTTCACGGCCAAGGCCACCCGTTTGTGTAAGATAGAGCAGCCAGGGAACCGACGAGAGACCTATGGTATACACAAGCCAAACGGGCACCCGACGCAGAATGCTGTTTAGCCAGTCAACGGCAGCGGACATTGCTTGTTCCTCCGGATCGATACGAGACCCTCTTTATTGAAAGGGACGGGCCGCGCGCCTTAGAAGTTTTTGGTCAGGTCCATACCGGCGTAAAGGTCGCCGACCTCTTCTTCATACCCGTTGAGCATCAGTGTCGGGTGGCGCTTGGAAAACAAGCCGCCCCCGATGAGACGTTCGGAGGCTTGCGACCAGCGCGGATGATCCACCTGCGGATTCACATTGGCGTAAAACCCGTATTCGCGCGCATTGCTCTTGTTCCAGCTGGTTGGAGGCTGTGTATCGGTCAGGGTGATCCTGACGATCGACTTGATGGATTTGAAACCGTACTTCCACGGCACAACCAGACGCAAAGGCGCGCCGTTCTGGTTCGGGATGTCCTTGCCGTAAATCCCCGTCGCCATGATGGTAAGCGGATTCATCGCCTCATCCAGCCTGAGCCCTTCAACGTAGGGCCAGTCCAGCACGGGATATCTCACACCGGGCATTTCATCAGGGCGATACGCCGTCTCGAATGCCACATATTTGGCCGACGACTGCACGCCCGCCATTGCCAGCAGGTCGGCGAGCTCGAATCCGTTCCACGGGACGACCATTGACCACGCCTCGACACATCGGAGGCGGTACAGCCGCTCTTCGATGGTCATCGCCTTCATGATGTCCTCGAACGCATAATCACCCGGCCGGTCCACAAGACCGACAATCTTCACGCTCCACGGGTTGGTCGTCAAAGCACCCGCATTGTTTACAGGATCATCCTTGCCGGTGCCGAACTCATAATAGTTATTGTATCGGGTAATGTCTTCGTAGGCGTTTGGCTCAAGGTCTTCGGGGGCGGCATGTGCCACGCCGCCGATCGCACCCAAACCCAGCCCCGCCGCCGCGCCGCCAATGATCTGACGCCTGTTCAGGAACAGCGTTTCGTCTGTAACGTCGCAATCCTTCAACGTGTTCTTCCAGCGCATCGCCATGCCATGATCTCCTCACACTACTTCTTTGCACTACACCTAGGGCTGCATTGTGAGAGCACCAAACGCTTTCATGTGACATTTCATACGGGTCACTCAGTTGTTAGAGCCGTGAAATCCCTCCTGGCCCGCCTTTGCGCTCTCCGGCAGGCTGTTTCGTTTGCGGTCTCCAAGATGTGAAACGCCGCCAAAGTTCCCTCTGGCGGCGTTCCTTTTTCTATCAGTGAACCGTTACCTCATCCGGCTTGGGCCGGTTGCTGGCTGAAACATGGTCCCCGATGATCAGCCCGTCCGCTCCGGCACTTACCGGAATGGTGTCACCATCGCTGACGTCACCCGCCAACAACATCTCGGCCAGCGGGTTTTGCAGCGCCGACTGGATCACCCGCTTGAGCGGACGCGCACCGAACACAGGGTCATACCCCTCGTCGGCCAGCCATTTGAGCGCGCCCTCGTCAAGATCAAGGTTGATCTTACGCGCTGCAAGCCGCTTGAGCAGACGCTCCATCTGGATCGTCACGATGCCGTCCATATCCGCACGGTTCAGACGGTCAAAAATGATCGTCTCGTCCAGACGGTTCAGGAACTCGGGGCGGAAGTGCGCCCGCACCGCGTCCATCACATCGCGCTTGGCCTGCACCATATCACTGCCATCGGGCGCCATGCTGAGCGACTGCGCGCCAAGGTTGGACGTCAGGATAATCAGCGTTTGCTTGAAATCCACGGTCCGGCCCTGCCCGTCGGTCAGCACACCGTCATCCAACACCTGCAACAGCACGTTGAACACATCCGGGTGCGCCTTTTCCACCTCGTCAAACAGCACGACCTGATAGGGTCTACGCCGCACAGCTTCGGTCAGCGACCCGCCCTCGTCATACCCGACATAGCCGGGAGGCGCACCGATCAGACGCGAGACAGAGTGTTTCTCCATGTATTCCGACATGTCGATACGCACCATCGCGTTGTCGTCATCAAACAGAAATTCGGCAACGGCCTTGGTCAGCTCAGTTTTACCGACACCGGTTGGCCCAAGAAATAGGAACGAGCCAAGCGGGCGGTTTTCATCATTCAGGCCCGCCCGCGCACGGCGCACGGCATTGGCAACGGCCTTTACCGCCGCATCCTGACCAATCACACGGTCGTGCAGCCTTTCCTCCATCTGGAGCAGCTTGTCGCGCTCGCCTTCCAGCATCTTGCCGGCAGGGATACCTGTCCAACGCTCGACCACGGAGGCGATCTGCTCGGGGCGGACGGCCTCTTCGACCATCATCCCGTCTTCCCGCTTTTCCGCCTCTTCCAACTCCCGCTCAAGCTGCGGCAAAACCCCGTAAGACAGCTCACCCGCACGGGCCAGATTACCTTCGCGCTTGGCAATATCCAGATCGGCGCGCGCACGGTCCAGCTTTTCCTTGATGTCGCGTGCCTGACCCAGCTTGTCGCGCTCGGCCTGCCATGCTGCCGTCATCGTTGCGCTGCGCTCCTGCAAACCGGACAGATCTTTCTGGAGCGTCTCAAGGCGATCCTTCGAGGCCTGATCATCCTCCAGCTTCAACGCTTCTTCCTCGATCTGCAATTGCAGGATCTGACGGTCAAGCGCATCCAACTCTTCCGGCTTGCTGTCTACTTCCATGCGCAGCCGCGAGGCCGCTTCATCCATCAGGTCGATCGCCTTGTCGGGCAAGAATCGGTCGGTGATATAGCGGTGCGAAAGCGTGGCCGCCGCCACCAGCGAACTGTCGGAAATACGCACGCCGTGGTGCAATTCGTACTTCTCCTTGATGCCCCGCAAGATCGAGATGGTATCTTCGACCGTCGGCTCCGTAATCAGAACCGGCTGGAAGCGCCGCGCAAGCGCTGCGTCTTTCTCGACGTATTTGCGGTATTCGTTCAGGGTGGTCGCCCCGATACAGTGCAATTCGCCGCGCGCAAGCGCAGGTTTGATCAGGTTCGCCGCATCCATCGCGCCATCGCCCGCACCAGCCCCCACAAGGGTATGCATCTCGTCGATGAACAGGATGATCTGGCCCGCGGCTTCCGTCACCTCGGTCAGCACGGCTTTCAGCCGCTCCTCGAACTCACCCCGGTATTTCGCACCGGCAATCAGCGCGCCCATGTCCAGCGCCAGCAAGCGCTTGTTGCGCAGGCTTTCGGGCACATCGCCGTTGACGATGCGCAGGGCGAGGCCCTCGGCAATCGCGGTCTTACCCACGCCCGGTTCCCCGATCAGAACCGGGTTGTTCTTGGTACGGCGGCTGAGAACCTGCATCGCACGACGGATTTCTTCGTCACGCCCGATAATCGGGTCAATCTTGCCCGCCTCTGCACGCTCGGTCAGATCCTGCGCGTATTTCTTCAGCGCGTCATAACCGTCTTCGGCGCTGGCACTATCTGCCGTACGCCCCTTGCGCAGATCGTTGATCGCGGTGTTGAGATCTTGCGCAGTCACCTTGCCGGCTTCCAGCGCCGTCTTTGCGCCGGACTTGACCATGGCAAGCGCCATCAACAGCCGCTCCACCGGCACAAAGCTGTCACCGGCCTTTTTGGCAAGCGCTTCAGCCTCGGCCAGAACGCGGGCGGTGGCACCGTCAAGATAGGTTTGCGCGGCATCGCCGCTGACCTTGGGCATTTTGCCCAGCGCAAGGGCCACACCCTGGCGAACCTCTTCGGGCTGGCCACCGGACGCCGCGATCAAATTGCTCGCAAGCCCCTCTTCATCGTCCATCAATGCTTTGAGTAGATGCTCGGGCGCCAACCGCTGATGGCTTTCCCGTGTTGCAATTGTCTGCGCCGCCTGCACAAATCCGCGCGACCGCTCCGTGAACTTGCTCAAGTCCATGGCTTTCTCCTTTTATAAGCGTCCACCTGTGTCGCACCCGCTTTGCGGCATGCTGTGTGTGTGAACCTACACAACAATATTGGGAGCCATCCCGCCCTGATCAAGATCAACTACGTGTAAAAAGACCTTACTCAGCCCACAGATAGCCAGCGACGGAGAGACAAATCCAACGGGTTTTCACGAAAGACGTCGACTCGCATGCTGTGATAGGCGGAAATCCACCTACCATAACACGCTGTTTTAAAATAACTAACTTCGTTTGAAGAATATTTGTCGCTACTGATGAAACGTTTTTTAACCTCAGGCGTTTAATTTCTGAAGATAGTGCTCAAATAGACACTATAGACAAGAAAGTCCCGCCAAAACATGCGGGTACATGAGGTGAAGCAATGAAACAGACGCGTATTCACTTGAACGATGTAATCTACAACGCGGGCGCTCAGGCGTTCGAGGCACTGGTGACGGTTGATGACGGCGCAAAAACCCGAAGATATGCCTGCGCTATCAAAGCCCCAATCAGCCTCAGCTTCGAAGACGCCACCGCAGGGCTGAAAACCCAAGCTGTGCGCCAACACCGCAAAGGCACCGGACTTTACTCGCAGATGCGCCGTAACGCGCCATCGCTGCGCGCCGGACGCGCCCGATTTGATCCCCGTGTCTGGTTGGCACAACTGGGCTTTATGCCCAACAGCGACGCCGCCTGACCCCTGATTTAGACTTTGCGCCGGGCTATACCGGGTGTGCGTGACTGTCCCCGCACACACCGAGGCCGCGCAAATCAGAGACGTTTGCCTGCCTGCACTGTCTCTGTAACTGGCCCGGTCCGCGCTCTGCGTGACCGGGCTTTTTTCCAATGGCCTGTTGGCAATGGACAAAGCAGAGCGCATCACATACCTGCCAAATCGTTTAACATGAATTGATCCAGCAGGAGCCTGCCAATGCCCGATAACCGCCTGATCGTTGCCCTTGATGTCCCCAACGCCATTGCCGGGCTGGACCTCGCCAAACAGATCGGCCCCGCCGTAGATTTCTACAAGATCGGGCTTGGCATGCTCACCGGCGGCGGCCTCGCCCTTGCGAACGAGCTGAAACAAGAGCACGGGAAGCGGATTTTCCTCGATATGAAACTGTTCGATATCGGCGCCACAGTAGAGGCCGCCGTACGCGGGCTGGCTCAATTCGATCTGGATTTTCTTACTGTACACGGCGACCCGCATGTGGTCCGCGCAGCCAAGGAAGGGGCCGCCGGGAGCAACCTGAAAATTCTTGCGGTGACGATCCTTACCTCTATGGACCGCAGCGATCTGGACGCATGTTTGATACAAGAGGGCGAGGTGCCCGAACTGGTCGTCACCCGCGCCCTGCGCGCGTTCGAGGCCGGAGCGGACGGCGTTATCGCCTCCCCCCAAGAGGCGCGACTCATTCGGAATCAACCAGAGGCAGAGGGCCGTTTGATCGTCACCCCCGGCGTTCGACCGACAGGAACCGCGTCCGGCGACCAGAAAAGAACAGCAACGCCCGCGCAAGCCATTAAAAACGGGGCAAATTACATTGTCGTTGGTCGCCCGATTCACAAGGCAACCGATCCGGCAGCGGCAGCGGCAGCCGTGCTGGCAGAGATTGACCAGTCAACAACTTCAACCTAAACGTGTGCTAAATCCGTCACAAAGGTGACTTTTGCTCCCGAATGCGCACCTGGGCGTTTCGCGCAGCAGTACATTCTATGCTACATTCATGATGGTGATACTCCCCGACGAACAGGTTCTTCCTTATGTTCGTCACCTTCCCCCCGCTGATATTAGCGGGGGGTTTTTCGTAAAACTCCCCGGATTCAGCCCGCTTTATCGCGTAATGCCCTCCAAAGCTTGATACGCTGCTGAAATGCCGGAACCGCCTTCGGGTGCGCGACATATGCATCTTCGCTCATAAGCGCCCATCGCTGCCCCTCGTCACCGAATACCACGTCATCTGCCGCCGATGCGGACATCCGGGCAACAAAAAACCACTTTGTCCCCGCAGGTTCTGCAAACGCCCGCCCCCACACGACGGCATCGCGCGGCACAAAAAGACCCAGCTCCTCACGACACTCGCGCAAAGCACAGTCGAGCGGCCCCTCGTCTCCTTCACGCCCGCCGCCCGGCAGATCCCAGTGATCGGCAAAGATCAGCCCCGGCAGGTCATCACGCAGAATGACCGCCAACCGGTTTCCCAGATAAAGCGCCAGTTTGGCGCCGATAAATGCACCTTTCGGGTCTGCGTCGATTTGCATGGCTCTCTCCGCGTCTGCACCCTATGATTGCGGTATCCCGAAACAGATCACAATCCCCGCCATGCCCGCCTTCTGCCGCGATTGCCTGACCCAATTCGATCCCGCGCGACGTTGTCCGTCCTGCGCCAGCCCGCGTGTCGCGCGCCATGCGGAGCTGTTCGATCTGTCGATTGCGCATATGGACTGCGATGCCTTCTATGCCTCAGTGGAAAAGCGGGACAACCCCGCGCTTGAGGGCAAGCCGGTCATCATCGGCGGTGGAAAGCGCGGCGTGGTTTCAACCGCGTGTTATGTGGCGCGCATCCGCGGTGTCCGCTCGGCGATGCCGATGTTTCAGGCGATTAAACTATGCCCCGATGCTGTGGTGATCACACCGCGCATGGACGCCTACGTCGAAGCATCCCGCGCGATCCGTGCCATGATGCAGGAACTGACACCCGCCATCGAGCCTTTGTCGCTCGACGAGGCGTTTCTCGACATGACCGGCACCGCGCGGCTTCATGGCGCACCGCCTGCGGTGATGCTGGCACGGCTGGTACGGCGGATGAAAACCGAACTTGGCCTTACAGGCTCGATCGGGCTGAGCCACAACAAATTTTTGGCCAAGATCGCATCGGATCTGGACAAACCACATGGATTCTCGGTGATTGGCCAAGCAGAGACACAGGACTTTCTGCGCGACAAACCCGTGCGGATGATCTGGGGTGTCGGAGCTGCGGCGCAAGCCTCGCTTGATAAAGCGGGCATTCGCAGCTTTTCAGACCTGCTGCGCTGGGACCAGACGGATCTGGTGGCGCGTTTTGGCGGGATGGGAGAGCGGCTTTACCATCTTGCGCGCGGGCAGGACCGGCGGCGCGTCTCGGCGCATAGCCCGATGAAATCCATCTCCAACGAAACGACCTTTGCAGAGGACACCTCCGATCCCGATATTCTGGACGGTCACATCTGGCGGATGGCCGAAAAGGTCGCGGATCGTGCCAAGGCCAAAGAGCTGGCCGGGCGCGTGGTGATTCTGAAGCTCAAACGTTCGGATCACACGTTGCTGTCGCGCCGCGTGGCGTTGAGCGACCCCACGCAACTGGCCGACCGGATATACCGCACCGCGCGCAGCCTGTTTGATCAGGTGGGCGACAAGGGGCCATATCGGCTATTGGGTTGCGGGCTGTCCGATCTTGGCGACGCGACGGGCGCGGACAAGCTTGGCGATCTGCTTGACCCCGACGCGGGGCAACGCAGCAAGGCAGAGCGCGCAACCGACGCCATTCGCGGGAAGTTTGGACAGCGCGCCATCGTCAAGGGGCGCGCCTTGCGCTAGGCGGGTATCGGGGGCCAGCCCCCGCCTCCCTAAAGGGGAGGCTCCCCCGGAATATTTACGGCCAAAAGAAATGGGCAAGCGCCGGAGCTATTCGGCGGCGAGAGGGATGCGGCCTTGACCGATTTGGGCCACCTGCGCGACGACTTTACGCAGGGCGAGGCGCACCGCATCGAAATCTCCGTTGGGCCGGATCAGCTTTTCGTTCATGTAAAGCGAGCGGTCGATTTCGACCTGAACGGCGTGCTGCCTTTTGGCGGGCTTGCCGTAGGCTTGCGTAATATAGGCCCCCGCAAACGGCGTGTTGCGCGTGACGAGAAAGCCCGCGTCGGCAAAGGCGGTCTCGATCCGGTCGACCACTTCACCGCTTGCCGCAGCGCCGAAGCGATCGCCCAGAACAATATCGGGTCGGCGCAGGCCGGCACGGACGACACCGTCCATTGCCTCGTGTGGCATCGAGTGGCAGTCAATCAGCACAGCCTGACCGTGTCTGTCATGCGCCATTGTGAGAAGCTCTTGCAGGCGGCGGTGATACGGGGTCCAATATCGCGTGATCCGCTCTTGCGCCTCGAACATGCTCATCTTGCCACGATAGATCGCGCGGCCATTGGCCACGACTCGTGGAATCACGCCCAAGCCGGAGGCCACGCGCGGGTTGTGACCGATACGGCGCACACCTTCGATCAAGGCCGGATCAAGTTCGTCCGGAGATCTGTTAAGATCAACAAAAGCGCGCGGCGCGCCCGCCTTGAGGAACGCGGCCCCATATTCGGGCGCGCAATCGAACAGTAAATCAACGAACGCGTCCTCGGACGAGCGGATGGCGTGTTCGTTCAAAACGGTCTGCCGCATGAACGACCACATATAGTCGCGCCCCGAATGCGGCGATGCAAAAACCACGCAGGCCGAAGGGCGCCGGGGCAACGATACGTCAAAGGCGGTGGCAGGCATCAGACATCCTTTCGTCCAAAAAACATATAACGCATTCCATAAGAAAGCCAAAAGGCCTTGATCACCCGCGCGACTCCTTTTATAGGACGCAGACGGCGCGTTTTATTCGCGCCCCATTTTTGTTTTGGGGCCGTTAATTCGCGTTAAAAAGTGGGTGATTAGCTCAGCGGTAGAGCACTTCGTTGACATCGAAGGGGTCACTGGTTCGATCCCAGTATCGCCCACCATTAATTCACTGGCCCTTGCGCACCTGTTGCGTTCGGGTCGCCCGTAACCCGGCGCTGGCCCGCGCCACGTATTGGAAGGAGAGGAACTATGAAAGTTCGCAATTCGCTCCGCTCGCTCAAAAGCCGGCACCGTGACTGCCGCGTTGTGCGTCGCAAAGGCCGCGTTTACGTGATCAACAAGACCCAAAGACGCTTCAAAGCCCGTCAGGGTTAAGTCGCGCTTCTTTTGGTTATAAAAAGGCTGTCCCTCGCGGGGCAGCCTTTTTCGTATGGGTCCGCCGGGTTTAGGGTAAGCCCTTGTATGCCGGACATAACAGCTTACCTGCCAATTAGCCCGTAATCCACTGAAAGGACTTAACAGATGGCCAGCGACCAAAGCTATACCCCGCCGGAAGTTTGGACAAATGACGCCGAGAGCGGCGGCAAATTCGCCTCGATCAATCGCCCGGTTGCCGGTCCGACACATGATAAAGAGCTGGAAATCGGGAAACATCCCTTGCAGCTATATTCGCTCGCTACACCCAACGGCGCAAAAGTGACCATCCTGCTTGAAGAGCTGTTGGCGCTTGGCCACACGGGTGCAGAATACGACGCCTGGCTCATCAACATCGGTGAGGGCGATCAATTCGGCTCCGGCTTTGTCGAGGTGAACCCCAACTCGAAGATTCCCGCGCTGATGGACCGTTCGGGCGACACGCCGCAGCGTGTATTCGAATCAGGCTCTATCATGATGTATCTGGCCGAGAAATTCGGCGCATTCATTCCCGAGGATCCCGCAAAGCGGGCCGAGATGATGAGCTGGCTGTTCTGGCAGATGGGATCGGCCCCATATCTTGGCGGCGGCTTTGGCCACTTCTATGCCTATGCGCCTGAAAAATACGAATACCCGATCAACCGCTTTACGATGGAAACCAAGCGTCAGCTGGACGTTCTGGACCGGCATCTGGCCGTGAACGAGTGGTTTGCAGGCGAATACTCCATCGCGGATATCGCGATCTGGGCATGGTACGGACAGCTGGTTCTGGGGCGGCTTTACGACGCTGCAGAATTCCTTGAAGTGGCGAGCTATAAAAACGTCATGCGGTGGGCCAAGGCGGTCGATGCGCGGCCTGCGGTGACGCGCGGGCGCATGGTCAACCGCACGTTCGGCGATGATTTGTCGATGCAATTGCACGAGCGCCACGACGCCAGCGATTTCGAGACCAAGACGCAGGACAAAATCGCCAACGACTAAAGTGACTGGCGTTTGCAAATAACAGGGCGGCCCACATTCAGGGTCGCCCCCGTCTTACCCTAGCGCGATTTGCGCCCGACCTGACGACAAATCAGTATCACCGGCAGCAGCCCCATCGCCACGATCACAAGGCTCGGCACCGCCGCCCCTTCAAGACGCTCATCGCTGGCCAGCCGGTACGCCTGCACCGCCAGCGTATCAAAGTTGAACGGGCGCATGATAAGCGTCGCAGGCAGCTCTTTCATCACATCGACAAAAACGATGAGGAGCGCTGTCAGCAAGCTCGGCGCGAGAATCGGCAGATGTACACGGCGCAGCGTACCAAGCGGCGTTTGCCCCAACGAACGGGACGCGGCATCCATATTCACATGCACCATCGCCTGCCCGCCCTCATATGCGCCCAACGCCGCCGCGAGGAAGCGCACCATATAGGCGATGACCAGCAGCCAGATAGAGCCGGTGATCAAAAGACCGGTCGATATATCAAACGTCTCGCGCATCCACGCATCCAGCGCATTGTCAAATGCCGCGAACGGCACCAACAGCCCCACCGCGATCACGCCGCCCGGCACCGCATAACCCAACCGCGCGACATAAGCCGCCGATTGCGCCAGACGCCCGCCGCGCATCCGCTGGAAAAAACCGACGCTGATTGCCGCGGCCACCGTTACCACAGCCGCGACTGCCGCTAGCGTCAGCGAATTCCGGATAAAACCGAGATAGCGCGTGCTGAGCAGGTTTTGCTCTGACCCCATACCCATCCAGAACAGCACGAAAATCGGCAACACCGCCCCGAAAATCACCGGTATCCCGCACAGGATCATCGCAGCGGCTGCATGCCAGCCGCGCAATTCTGCGGGTGCCATCGCCTGTGCCTGCCGCGAAGGATCATGATATTTCGCGCTCCCCCGCTGGAGCCGCTCAAGCATGGCCAGCAGCAATGCAAAGCTCAGCAGGCACAGCGCCAGTTGCGCCGCGCCTGCCCTGTCGAACAGCGAAAACCAGCTGGTGTAGATGCCCGTGGCGAACGTCTGAACTCCGAAATAGGCGACAGTCCCGAAATCCGCGATCGTCTCCATCACGGTGAGCAGCACACCGCCCGCGATTGCCGGACGTGCCAAGGGCAGGCTTACCTTGAAAAACGCGGCCCATGCGCTGGACCCTAGCGCGCGCGCGGCCAGAAATGTTGTCCCGCTTTGTTGGAGAAACGCCGCACGAGAGAGCAGGTAAACATAAGGGTAAAAGACCAGGACCAGCATCACAGCGGCCCCGCCAAGCGAGCGGATTTCCGGAAACCAGTAATCGCGCGGCCCCCATCCCGTCACATCGCGAAGCAGGGTCTGCACGATGCCGGGATGATCGAGAACATGTGTGTAGGCATAGGCCAGAACATAGGCCGGAAACGCCAGCGGCAGTACCAGCGCAATTTCCAGCACCCGCACACCGGGAAAGCGGGTCATCGTGACCAACCACGCCGTGCCGACCCCCACGATAAACGTGCCAAAGCCGACCATCAATGCCAGCGCAACAGTGGTGCGTGCATAGCCAAAGAGAACCGTGTCGAGCAGGTGTTGCACCGTGTCCGTGCCGCCGGACAACGCCGCCAGCAGAACCGCCACCATAGGCAAAGCGCAGATCACCGCGACCAACATCGCTACACCCAAAAGAACGCGATGCCCGTCGCGGGGCAGCTTGCGTCGTGTTGACGAAGAGATCGGAGCCAATGTCATGCCCCCCATTTCGACTATTTCAGTCAGAATTACCAGAGGGGTACTTTAGTCGTAGGTACGGGTATCCTCGATCACCAAACCGTCTTTCGGCAGGCTGCCGGGGGCGGCAATTTCAATCTTCCCTTTCAGCTTCAGAAGCTGCTGCACGGACGCCGCATAGGCTTCGGGATCAGGGCGGTCGGATTCGATGCGCACGGTCATCACGTCCTGCTCTTCTTCGCGCGATGCAACGATGCGGACGCGCGTTATTTCGTCGTGCGCCGCGACCAGTTGCGCCACCTGTTCGGGCCGTACAAACATTCCCTTGAACTTGGTGGTCTGATCGGCGCGGCCCATCCAACCT
Organism: uncultured Sulfitobacter sp.; assembly: GCA_947502265.1. Classification (GTDB taxonomy): domain Bacteria; phylum Pseudomonadota; class Alphaproteobacteria; order Rhodobacterales; family Rhodobacteraceae; genus Sulfitobacter. The sequence goes on along the minus strand of CANMZB010000002.1, from coordinate 305,503 downwards.
TTGATCCGCATGTTGGTCCGCCCGCACGGCGATGCCCCCTCCAACACCGCGCTCAGATCGCCGGTGGCAAACCGGATCAGCGGATAATCAGGGTTAAGCGTGGTCACAACGACTTCGCCCACCTCTCCCACGGGTACGGGATCGCCGGTGCCGGGGGTCACGATTTCAACGATGACGCCCTCATCCACAATCAGCCCTTCGGCTGCGGGTGATTCATAGGCGATATTGCCCAGATCAGCCGTTGCATAGGATTGCAGGCAGGTAATGCCGCGCGCTGTGTACCAATCGCGCAGCGACGGAAACAACGCACCGCCCCCCACCGCGGCTTTGCTAATCTTCAAACCGACGCCCATCTCGTCGGCCTTTTCAAGAATCACTTTGAGATAGTCAGGCGTTCCGGCATAGGCAGTCGTGCCGATATCGCGCGCGGCAATCACCTGAAGTTCGGTCTGGCCAGTGCCTGCCGGCAACACCGAAGCCCCGACAGCCCGCGCGCCCGATTCAAAGATCATCCCCGCAGGGGTCAGATGATAGCCAAAGCAGTTCTGAACGATATCGCCTGCGCCAATGCCAAGGCCATGCAGGAACCGGCCCATACGCCACCAATCGGGATCGGTGCTGGACGGCTCGTAAATCGGGCCGGGGGATTGGAACACATGGCTGAACCCGTGCGCAGGCTTTGTGGTGAACCCGCCAAAGGGGGCCGAGGCGGATTGCGCCTTGCCCAGTTCGGATTTGCGAAGCACGGGCAGGTCCGCCAAGGCAGCAACGCTTGTGATGCTTGCCGGATCAACGCTGTCCAGCGTTCCGCCGTATCCCGCCAGCGCCTTGGCGCGGGCAATCTGTTCGGGCAGCGCCTTGGCCAAACCTTCTGCGCGCTGCTTGGTGCTTCTGATTTCCAGATCATCGAAATAGGTCATAGCGCTCACTTATCTTTCGGTTCGGGCGACAGGCCCGGACTCACTTCTTGCGGTATCGCCCTAAACGGCGATGCCAAACAAACGGCCCACACCGGCGGTCACCGCCATAGCAAGCCCGCCCCAGAAAACAACGCGCGTGGCCGCCGGCACAATCGCAGCACCGCCCGCCGTTGCCCCCAACGCGCCCAGCCCGACAAGCGCAATCAGCGTCACAATCACAACAACAGGGATTATCAGAGCCACCGGCGCGAGCGCGGCGGCTATCAGCGGGATCGCCGCGAACATGCTGAATGTTACAGCAGAAGCCCCCGCCGCAATAAGGGGCTGTGCGGTCTGATGCTCCGTCAGCCCCAGCTCATCGCGCACATGCGCCCCCAACGCGTCGTGTTGCGTCAGCTCGCGGGCAACCTGCCGCGCGGTCGCCTCCGAAAGACCCCGCTCAATGTATATGTCCGCAAGCTCCGCTTCCTCGCCTTCAGGGTTGTCTATCAACGCCTGCCGCTCACGTTCGATGTCGGCAGCTTCCAGATCAGCCTGGGATGACACGCTTACATATTCACCAGCCGCCATCGACATGGCACCCGCGGCCAGACCGGCAGCGCCCGCAATCAGAATTGCACGCGGAGAGGGTTCGGCAGCGGCGACACCAACGATAAGCGACGCCACGGACACAATGCCGTCGTTCGCCCCCATGACCGCCGCCCGCAGCCAGCCGACGCGGTTAACCAGATGCGGATCGTCGCTATGTGCTGAGGGTGCCATCTCAGGACAACCAGCGCTTGCGGCGGCGATAACTGCGCACATCGCGAAAGGATTTACGCCCCTCGTCCGACATGCCGAGGTAAAATTCCTTTACGTCCTGGTTCTCGCGCAGATCGGCGGCAGGGCCATCCATCACCACACGACCGGATTCCAGAATGTAGCCGTAATGCGAATAGCGCAGCGCCACGTTTGTATTCTGTTCGGCGAGCAGGAAGGTCACGCCTTCTTTCTCGTTGATCGTTTTTACGATCTCAAAAATCTGCTCCACCAACTGCGGCGCAAGGCCCATCGACGGCTCGTCCAGCAGGATCGTCTCGGGGCGGCTCATCAGCGCGCGGCCCACGGCGCACATCTGCTGCTCGCCGCCCGACGTATATCCCGCCTGCGATTTGCGCCTCTCGCGCAGGCGCGGGAAGTATTCGTAAACCATTTCAAGGTCCGCCGCGACGGCCGCCTTCCCCTCCGAGCGGGTATAGGCACCGGTCAGCAGGTTCTCTTCGATTGTCAGGTGCTCAAAACAGTGACGCCCCTCCATCACCTGCACGACACCCATCTTCACGGTTTGCGCAGGATCGGTGTGCTGGATCGGGTCGCCGCGATACTTGATAGTACCTTTCGTGACTTCGCCCCTCTCGGAGGCCAGAAGACCGGAAATCGCCTTGAGCGTTGTGGTCTTGCCCGCACCGTTGCCCCCCAGCAACGCGGTAATCCCGCCTTTGGGGACGTTCAGGCTCACCCCTTTCAGCACAAGGATCACATGGTTGTAAATCACCTCGATATTGTTGATTTCCAACAGGTTTTCAACCTGCACATCTGCTGCTTTGGCGTCATCCAGCATGGTTTTCACCCCTCTTGAAATGTTCAGGCTCCCGGCCGCAGCCCCAACCACGGCCGGGAAAGTTCACTTATTCACACTGTGGATCAATGTTGTTCTCGGACGCATACGAGTTCGAGTCTTCATCAATCAGCGGTTGGATCACATCCTGGTCAGACTGCATGAAGTCCGTGATCAAGCTCCACTCTTTAGTCGATGCGTCCCACTGCGTAACCGCAACAAATCCGTTACCGCCGTGGTTTTCGCACGATACCGCGAACTCCGGTCCAAAGCCCGGCAGACCAAGCGCGGCCATCTTCTCTTCGGTGATCGCAAGCGCCTCCATCCCGTCGCGCATCTGGGCTGGTGTGATCTGTGCCGTGCCGTGGATTTCCTGCGCGGTTTTAGCCGCTTCTGCCACCAACATCGCGGCATAAAGACCCCGGTTGTACACAACTGTACCAGCTTGATCGCCCGCACCGGCCGCCATGCCCGCATCGAACACATATTGCTGGAGGTCGTCGTACAACGGATAATCACTGCCGACGTTATGGAAAGTCAGCGCCTTATAGCCGTTGGCGCCCGCCCCTGCCGACAGAACGTCATTTTCGGAACCTGACCACCAGATGCCGATGAATTTGTCCATCGGGAAGCGGATGTTCACGGCTTCCTGCACGGCAACCTGATTCATCACACCCCAACCGTACATAATCACATAGTCCGGCTTATCGCGACGGATTTGCAACCACTGTGATTTCTGCTCCTGACCGGGGTGGTCAACAGGCACCTCGGTCAACTCGAAGCCGTGCTTCTTGGACAACTCCTGAAGCGTGCGGATCGGCTCCTTGCCATAGGCCGAATTGTGATAGATCAGAGAAACTTTTTTGCCCGAAAGGTCGCCGCCCTCTTCTTCGAGGATGTGTTTGATCGCGACGGAGGCCCCATCCCAATAGTTGGCGGGGAAGTTGAAAATATGGCTGAACACATTGCCGTTCTTGGCAGAGGTACGACCCAGACCTGATGTCAACATCGGGATGTTGTCTACGGTCACCTTGGGGATCAGCTGATATGTAATGCCGGTGGAAAGCGGCTGATACACCAGCCCGCCGCTACCCTTAAGCGACTCGTAGCATTCCACACCCTTCTCAGTGTTGTACGCCGTCTCGCATTCGGGCACCTGAAGCGGCTCCCCGCCGATTCCGCCGTCCCGCTCGTTCAACAGGGTGAAATAATCCGCATAGCCGTCGGCAAACGGAATACCACCCGCCGCGTAGGGACCGGTGCGATAGCTCAGGCTGGGGAACACAAGGTCCGCCATCACAGGGCTTGCCGCCATCAGGCCCGCGACGGCCAGTGTACCTAGTTTATAGTTCATCGGTTATTCCTCCCTTGGATTTCGTCCGACTTGTTTCGTCTGTCGGGCAGGGTTTTCCCCGCCTCTCTTCTCATAGCCCCCGTCAATGCGGGAATGGCCACAATCTCAATCTCTCTTTGGCAACGCGCCACAGTTGTGCAATGCCGTGCGGCTCTGCGATCAGAAACACGATGATCAAAAGTCCGACGATAACAAGCTGCAAATGCGCCACGATATCCGTCGGCCAGCCCAGTATATCCACGCCAACAACTTTGAGCGCCACCGGCAGCAACACCAGAAAGGCCGCCCCCGCGAATGAGCCGAAAATGCTGCCCAAACCTCCGATGATGATCATGAACAACACAAGGAACGACTTCTGGATACCGAATGCCTCGCCAACTTCCACCGCGCCCAGATAGATCGAGAAAAACAGCGCGCCGGAGATGCCGATAAAGAATGACGAGACCGCAAAGGCCGTCAGCTTGGCACGCAGCGGATTCACTCCGATGATCTCGGCGGCGATGTCCATATCGCGGATCGCCATCCACTTACGCCCGACAGACCCGCGCGTCAGATTCCGCGCCACATAGGCCGAAAAGATGGTGAACACCAAACAGAACGCATAGGCGGCCCATGCTTCGGTGTTGGGGCCGGTGATGGTGATGCCAAAGGTATCCCGCTCCGGCGCGCTGATCTGTCCGGAAGCGGAATAGTTATAAAACCATGGAAACCTGTTGAACAACCAGACAAGAAAGAACTGCGCAGCAAGCGTCGCCACCGCCAGATAAAATCCCTTGATCCGCAAGCTTGGCAAACCAAAAAGCACGCCAACCATCGCCGTGATCCCGCCCGCCAACAACACATGAATGAACATGCTGACCTCCGGAAAGGCCGTCATCAACTTGTAGCAGGCATAGGCACCCACAGCCATAAAGCCGCCCGTACCAAGCGAAACCTGCCCGCAATATCCCACCAGAATATTCAGCCCGATCGCCGCGATTGCGTAAATCAGGAAGGGCATGAAAATTGAATTCACCCAATAATCATTCACCGTAAACGGCACCACAACAATGGCAATGAACAGAACCAGATAATAGCGATACCGGTCGAATTTGATCGGGAAGGTTTGCTGGTCTTCGGCGTAGGTCGTATTGAAATCGCCTGCTTCACGATAGAACATGGTCACGGTTCCCTATTTCTTTTGGCCGAAAATATCCCGGGGTCCGGGGCCGCGCCCCGGTCCGGCAGTTGCCATATTCAAACACGCTCAATGATACGCTCCCCGAACAGACCCTGCGGGCGGAACACCAGAAACAGCAGCGCCAGCATGTAGGCAAACCAATTCTCCGTCGCCCCGCCAAGGAACGGCGCGCCGATCAGAAACTCGAACAGCTTCTCACCCACACCAATAATCAAGCCACCGACAATGGCGCCGGGGATGGACGTAAACCCGCCCAGCATAAGCACCGGCAAAGCCTTCAGGGCAATCAGCGACAGCGAAAACTGAACACCCGATTTCGCGCCCCACATAATGCCCGCGACCAAGGCCACAAACCCCGCCAGCGACCACACAAGTATCCAGATAAAGTTGAGTGACACACCCACAGACAATGCCGCCTGATGGTCATCTGCCACAGCCCGCATCGCACGCCCTTGCTTGGTGTATTGTGCAAACATCACCAACCCGATGACCAGAATGGCCGCCACGATGCTGGCCACGATATCAAGGTTGTCGATGAAAAATCCGTATCCGAAGAGGTTAAAGGTGGTCTCGTCGATCCAGCTGTTCATGCCTTGCGGCAGGCACACGCCTTGCGCCGCACAAACATCCAACGACTTCAACTCCGATCCCCACATCAGGTCGGCCACCCCCTCAAGGAAATAGGCCAGACCGATCGTCGCCATGAACAGAATGATGGGCTCCTGCCCCACCAGATGCCGGAATACGAACCGCTGCACAGCCCAAGCCAGCCCGATCATCACAACCACGGTAAGAAGGATCGCCACAAAACTATGAACCGACCAGCCGAAACCATGCACATCCGTGCCGAAAATCGCATTGATCAAATGCGCGAACGGCACCTGCCCGTTCTGGATACCGACCAGTGTCATCGCGGCAAACAGCGCCATAACCCCTTGGGCATAATTGAAAATTCCACTCGCCTTGTAGATCAGGACAAAGCCCAATGCGACCAGCGCATACAGCACCCCCGCCATCAACCCGTTGAGGAACACCTCGATGGTATAAGCCAGTTGTTCAGGCATCAGATCACTCCCCGCTTACGATCATTATTCATGTGCAACCCCCAAATAGGCATCAATCACCTCCTTGTTGTTGCGCACCTCCTGCGGCGTGCCATCACCGATCTTCTTGCCATAATCCATCACCACCACACGGTCGCTCAGATCCATCACAACGCCCATGTCATGTTCAATCAGCGCAATCGTGGTGCCAAATTCATCATTCACATCAAGGATAAAGCGGCTCATGTCCTCTTTCTCCTCCACGTTCATTCCCGCCATCGGTTCGTCCAGCAGCAAAAGCGATGGCTCTGCCGCCAGCGCGCGCGCCAGCTCTACCCGCTTTTTCAAGCCATAGGGCAGTCGCGACACAGGCGTCTTGCGGATCGCTTGAATTTCGAGAAAATCAATGATCCTTTCTGCAACTTCACGGTTCGCGATCTCCTCGCGCTCCGCAGCGCCCTTCCACAGTGCCTGCGAAAAGATACCCGTCTTCATATGCGTCAGACGCCCCGTCATCACGTTATCAAGAACACTCATCCCTTCGAACAAGGCAATATTCTGGAACGTGCGGGCAATCCCCTGCTGGGCCACCTCAAAAGGCTTCATCGACGGGCGGCGCGCGCCTTTGTACCAGACCTCGCCTTCCTGCGGTACATAGAACCCTGATATCACATTCAGCATCGAGGACTTACCGGCCCCGTTCGGTCCGATGATCGCACGAATCTCGCCCTCGCGAATATCAAAGGAAATATCCTTGATCGCCTCCACCCCGCCAAAACGAAGGGTGATGTTCTTCATTTCCATCACAACAGGCCCGATGGTGCGCCCGTCTTCGGTCACATAGCTGTCCGCCTGATCTTTCACGCGAGCGTCCCCTTCATTTGGCCAATTAAACTCGATCCCGCCGCAGCCCCGTGCGCAGTTCTACAATATCCGGCAACGCGGGATGGCGGGCGGGGCGTCGCGGAACGCGCGCGTCGCATCGTCATTCCGCCGCCAGCTTTTTGGTTGCGACTGGCAGAACCTTGGCATCACGGACTTCCAGCGTCGCCTTGATAGAGCCTTTGCGCCCGTCTTCATAAGTCACTTCCGTCTCGGTGCTCACACTTTTGGAGCCATCATAAAGCGCTGCGATAATGTCGTCGTACTTCTCGGCGATGATCTTGCGGCGCACCTTGCGGGTGCGGGTCAATTCACCATCATCGGCGTCCAGCTCCTTGTGCAGTACAACAAAGCGGTAAACCTGACATCCCGACAACATGTCATCTTCGGCCACACTGGCGTTAACCGCCTCCACATGCTCCTGAATGGCCTGCATCACCTGCGGATGCCGCGCCAGTTCCTGATAGGAGGCGTAGCCGATGTTGTTGCGTTCGGCCCAGCTGCCAACCGCCGTTAGATCAATGTTGATAAAGGCCGTGCATTCATCGCGTCCGTTCCCGAAAACAACCGCTTCCAGAATATTGGGGAAGAACTTAAGCTTATTTTCAACATATTTCGGCGCAAACAGCGATCCATTCGCCATCTGGCCCACATCCTTGGCACGGTCGATGATGCGCAAGTGGCCGGTGCCCTCTTCGATGAAACCGGCATCCCCCGTCGCGACCCAGCCTTCGGCATCTTTGGTATCGGCGGTGCTTTCGGGGTTTTTGTAATATTCGACGAACACCCCCGGAGAGCGGTAGAAAACCTCGCCATTGTCGGCAATCTTCAACTCTACACCGGGGCAAGTCACGCCCACCGTGTCGGAACGGACCTCGCCATCCGGCTGCGCCGTGATGAAAACGGTCGCTTCCGTCTGACCATACAGCTGCTTGAGGTTGATCCCCAACGAGCGGTAGAAATCAAAGATCTCCGGCCCGATTGCTTCGCCCGCCGTGTACCCCACACGCACGCGGCTCAGGCCCAATGTGTTTTTCAACGGTCCATAGATAAACAGCTCACCAAGGCGGTATTTCATCCGGTCGGCAAACCCGACCTCCTTACCGTCAAGAATCGCAGGCCCAACCTTGCGCGCATGCGCCATGAAATAATCGAACAGCTTTTTCTTGAAGCGGCTGGCGTCTTCCATGCGGATCATCACATTGGTCAACTGCATCTCGAACACACGCGGCGGGGCGAAGTAATACGTCGGCCCGATCTCGCGCAAATCAACCGTCAGCGTCTCGGCGCTTTCAGGGCAGTTTGTGCAAAACCCCGTCCACAATGCCTGCCCCACGGAAAAGATGAAATCGCCCACCCATGCCATCGGCAGGTACGCCAGAATATCGTCGGTCTGGCGTAGGTTGTCGAATTCGGACGATGACTTCGCCGTTTCGATAATGTTGCGGTTGCTCAGGACCACGCCTTTGGGCTTGCCCGTCGTGCCGGAGGTATAAAGCATGATACAAGTGCTGTCATAGTCCAGTTTGGCCTCGATCGCCTCGATCGTCTTGATGTGGCGGTCGCGGGCCTTGCGCCCCATGTCCTGCACGTCGTTGTATTCGTGCAAAGCGTCATGATCGTATTTGCGCAGGCCGCGCGGATCAAGGTAGACCATCCGCTCGAACTCCGGCAGATGCTCCTCCACCTCAAGGATCTTGTCGACCTGCTCCTGATCGCCCACCACCGCAAAGCGCGCGCCGCAGTGGTTCATCACATACGCCATCTCTTCGGCATTGGCGTCCTGATAAAGCGGCACAGGAATCGCGCCGCACATATCCGCCGCCATCATCGCCCAGTAAAGAGCCGGACGGTTGCGTCCGATCACAGCAACAAAGTCACCTTCGTTCACTCCAAGCTCAAGAAGGCCGAGCGCGAGCGCCTCGACTTCGGCGAGAGTTTGCGTCCATGTCCAGCTTTGCCAGATGCCATATTCTTTTTCGCGATAAGCCGGAGCATCCCCGAATTTCCGCGCATTCCGGCGCAGCAATGCAGGCACGGAAGACGGCTGCCCGCCCTGGGCTTCGATATTGGCCAAAAAAGTTCCTCCCGGTTCCCGCCTGTTCAGGCGGTAAGATCGCTTTAACGCGATTCACTGTGCGCATCAGAATGGCTAGCACACAGTCGCCGTCAACTTTTTCTCAAAGATTTCCCAAATCTAACGAATTGTAACAACGCGAATTGCGCCTTCCCCCTCCCGTATCCGCGGTGCAAACTGACCCGCATGGAACGCAGCGAAGATCATACAAAGTCCATGACAACTTCAGGCTTGAACCTGATCGCGCAGGCCCTGTCGATCTATGACAGCAACTTGCGGCTGGTTCTCAGCAATGCGCCCTTTCAAACCATGTTCCAACTGCCCGACGCATTGGTCACACCCGGTGCTGCGTTCAGCGAAACGGTAGAACATTTGATTCATTCCGGTGAATACGGTCACGTCGAAAACCCGCAAACGTTTCTCGAAGAGCGGTTGCGCCAGGCCCGCGCCTTCCAGCCGCATTACATGGAGCGTACCCGCTCGAACGGACGCACCATCAGTGTCGAAGGCTCTCCGCTTCCGGACGGCGGATGGGTGACTGTCTATACCGACATTTCCGCCACAAAGGCACAGGAAAGCCTGCTGCGCGCGCATGCCGGCGCGCTCAGCGAACAGCTGTTGGCGCACACCGAACAGCTGAGCCGGTCCAACCGGAAACTGGCCGCGATGATCACCACACTGGAGGAAACCAAGCGCCAGCTTACCGCATCGGAAGCCCGCGCACGGCTGACTACCGAAATGGTGCCCGCCCATATCGCCCATGTCGATGCGCAGGGCTATTATACCTACTCCAACCGACGCCTCTCCACGATCATTCCGGGCCGCCCCTCTGACATTTTGGGGCGACACCTCCGCGATGTGCTGGGCGACGCTATCCACAGCAGAATTTCATCCAGCCTCGCGTCGGCCTTCAGCGGCACTGCAACCTTGCAGGAATTCACCGAAGCCGCCAGCGCACACCGTATCCGCACGGCGTTTACGCCGGACCTCCAAGGCGGCATCTACATCCTGACAATGGACATCACAGAAGAAACCCAGACCCGCACAACCCTGCAACAGACCCGCCGCAGGGCGCTCGCCGCACAAATGATCTCCGGTCTGGCGCATGATTTCTCCAACCTTCTGACGATCATTCTCGGCCTGCAATCGCGGCTTGGCCGGTTGCCCGATCTGCCACGGGACGCCGCCCCCCTGATCGAGGGGACGCTATCAGCGGCCCGCCGGGGGGGGACGCTTTTGCAAAGCATCGCCCAGATGACCGGCCCGCGCACGCTCAGACCCGTCGTGACAGACATCGAAGTTCTGATGCGCGATCTGGTGACATTGGCCGAGCCCGCCCTGCCCCACGCGATGAAACTTACCCTGAACGTAGGCGGCGGTATCGGCCCTGTGCTGCTGGACCGCGGCATAGTTCAGGACAGCTTGCTCAATCTGGTTCTGAACGCCCGCGATGCGATGGGGACAGCAGGTGAAATCACGCTGCGTGTGCGCCGCGTCCACGACACATGGATCGAATGGCAGGTGAGCGATACAGGGCCGGGATTTTCGCCCGACGCACTGTCCAAAGGGCTTGATCCGTTTTTCACCACGAAAGGCGCCGAAGGCTCCGGCCTCGGGCTGCCGATGGTTTATGACATGATAAAAATCTCCGGCGGCGATCTGCGCCTGTCCAACACGGCCACCGGCGCGCATGTCACCTTGCGACTGCCCTACCGCGCGGCGGTGCCTGCGACGACCGGCCTGACCCTGCTGGTCGAAGATCGCGACGACCTGCGCGCGGTCGTGCGCGACATGCTGATGGACCTCGGGCAATCCGTTATCGAAGCGGCCAGCGCGGACGAAGCCACGGCCCTGCTGGCCGATCTGCCCGACATCGGCCTTATCCTTTCCGATATCCAGCTTGAGGGCGAGGCCACCGGCATTGATCTGGTGCGCCGGTTGGGCAAAGGCGCCCCTCCTGTTGTGCTGATGACTTCCCTGCCGCCCGATGCACCGCTGTTTCTCGAAGCCCAGAAACGCGCGCCGGTGCTGTGCAAACCGTTCACCCGCGATGACCTCGCCAGTCTTATCACCCGTCGCGAGGCCGTCGTTTTATGAGTAAACCCCTTATCTTCATTCTCGACGACGAGCCCGAAATCCGCCAACTGTTGTCGGATGTGCTGCAAGAGGCCGGGTATGACACCCAAAGCTTTGGTCGCGCATCCTCTTTCGAGGTCGCGCTGGCGCAACGCACACCCGATGTCTGTCTTGTCGATCTGTCGCTTCCCGATACAGACGGACTTACTCTTGTGCATCGCCTCGCTCTCGAAAAAGGGGCCGTTGTCATCATCATTTCAGGGCGCGCACAGGTGCAGGACCGCGTGACAGGGCTTGAACTCGGCGCGGATGATTACATCAGCAAACCCTTCGATCCGGCGGAAGTGGTCGCACGGGTCCGCGCCCGTCTGCGCGGGGCGCGCCCCGCAGTCCAAACCGGCACAACCGCACGTTTCAACGGTTGGATCGCCCACTTTGACCGCTACATGCTGGAAGATACGGCAGGCACGCAAACGCCGTTCAGCCATGCAGAAAGCGAAGTATTGCGTCTGTTTCTCGACGCCCCCAAGCGGCTGCTCAGCCGCGCACAAATGCAGGAATCGCTCGGAGGTGGTGCCTCCGAAAGCTTTGACCGCGCGATGGACGTGCGCATCAGTCGCCTGCGCACAAAGCTGCGCGAAGATCCGAAAAACCCGCAGTTGATCAAAACAATCTACGGAGCAGGATATATCTTTCTAGGCGATGTCATCTGGGAGTGAACTGCCATGTATATCCCCGTATCACCCCATCAAAAGACTTGAACCCAAACCGTACTCGCGCCAGAATCATTTCCATGCTCAACTGTCTGCTTTATCGAAACAGCCCCACCAGCCGCGCGCTTTTTTACCGCGTGGAAATCGCCTTGACGCTGTTCTCCGACATCAGCGTACGGCGTGAATGGGGTGTTGCAGGGGGGCGCCCGCGCTATATTATGCAGCACTTTGGCAACTGGCGCGATGCCTCTGTCGCTGCAGACAAGGCCCGTCACGCCGCGCAAAAACGTGGCTACGTCCGCATGGCTTCAGAGAGCTGAAACCGCCGCCCCCAACACCTTCACCCCCGCAACCAGATCGGCCTCGTCGGTATCCTCCGCGAACGCATGGCTGATCCCGCCGATAGAGGGCACAAACAACATCGCCACCGGCATCAGGCGCGACACATTGGTGGCGTCATGCAACGCCCCCGACGGCATCAAACGCCAGTTGTCCGGCGCCACCGCCTGCGCGCCCTGTTCAAGAAGCGCGCGTAACCGCGCGTCCATCCGCACCGGCTCCAACCCCAACATCTGACCGAACTGCACGCGCATCCCGCGCGCCTTCGCGATCTCGTCTGCCAGCGCACGAATGATCTCTTCCATCCGCACAAGCCGCCCGCCATCGCCATCGCGCCACTGCATCGAGAAAACCGCCCGCCCCGGCACGATAGAAGAGGCGTTGGGATGCAGGCTCAGATGGCCGATCGTCCAGACCGTTGCAGGCGTAACCACATTGCGAAACCGCGCGTCAAGCTCGGCGTTGAACGCCGACACCGCCTGAAACGCATCACGGCGCAAATGCATGGGCGTGGTGCCCGCATGGTTCTGCTGACCGTCAAAGGTGATCTTCATATCCCGGATACCAACGATATCACTCACCACACCAATCTGCTCGCCACTGGTATCCAGCGTTGGTCCCTGCTCGATGTGCAACTCGACAAAGCCGGTGAACTGCGCCGGATCAACAGGCCCCGTTACCAACCCGCCGATCACCTCACGCGCCTCACCCAGCGTAACACCCACATGATCACACAGCCTATCTGCCGACGTTTGATCCAGATGCCCCGACCACACCGCGCTGCCAGTTGTAACGCCAAAGCGGCCTTCTTCGTCCTGAAATGAAACAACGGATATGGCAGGCCCGCCTGCTTCACGACTGGCCCGCGCCACCTCCAACGCCGCCACAACGCCCAGCGCCCCATCAAGCCACCCACCCTCGGGCTGGCTGTCGCTGTGCGACCCCATCAGCAACGATGGTCCCTCTGCCAAACCAAACAAATTGCCCATCGCATCCATTTCGACCCGCAGACCGGCATCGCGCATACGACCGGCCAGCCAAACGCGCGCCTCCATATCCGCTTCCGAATAGGCCGGACGCACGACACCCTTGCCAACACCGGACGCGCCAAAGCTGCGCAGTGTGTGCAAATCGTCCAGAAACCGCACCGCATTCACATACATCTCGCCTCTTCCCTCTTCATTTGGCTGGTAAACTCCGGGGAGTTTGAGGGGCAGCGCCCCTCATCAGCAAAATTATATCATGTGCGGCGCAGCCGCTCCTTCGGATCATGTCCCGGCGGTTATTCCGCCGGTACGGTGCCTTCGACCGCCTCGGCGCGCACCGCCGAAAATTTGAACTCGGGGATCTTGCCGTAAGGGTCCACCGCCGGATTGGTCAGAATATTCGCCGCCGCTTCGACATAGGCGAACGGCAGAAACACCATGTCGGGCGATACGGCGCGATCCATCCGCGCCATGATCTCGATGCTGCCTCGCTTTGTCGTTAACCGGATCAACTCTCCCGGCTCCACCCCCAGCTTGCGCAGGGTCGAAGGGTGCAGCGAACAGTTCGCCTCCGGCTCCATCGCATCCAGCACCGTCGCGCGCCGCGTCATCGTGCCGGTGTGCCAATGCTCCAACTGGCGGCCCGTGGTCAGGATCATCGGGTATTGTGCGTCAGGCGTATCATCGGGCGCGATGATGCTTGCCGGCGTAAACCGTGCCCGCCCGCCAGAACGCGGGAAACCATCCGAAAATACGATGGATTGCCCCGGATCGTCGGGGCTGAGCGAGGGGTATGTCACCGCATTCTGCTGCTCCAGCCGCTCCCATGTGATGTTATCAAGCGAGCGCATGTTCAGCTTCATTTCGGCAAAAATCTCGGACGGGTCATTATAGGCCCAATCCAGCCCCAGCCGTTTGGCCAGTTCCATCTCGATCCACCAGTCTTCCTTTGCGTCGCCGGGCGGCGGCACGGCGGGGCGTCCCATCTGCACTTGCCGGTTGGTGTTGGTCACCGTGCCGGATTTTTCTGCAAAAGCCGACGCAGGCAGAATTACATCAGCGAAATTCGCCGTCTCGGTAAGGAAGATATCCTGCACCACCAGATGTTCGAGCTTGGCCAAAGCATCGCGCGCATGTTCCACGTCAGGGTCGGACATCGCGGGGTTCTCGCCCAGAATATACATGCCTCTGATACTGCCCGCATGTACCGCGTCCAATATCTCGGTCACGGTCAGGCCACGCTCGTTGCTGAAGTCATCACTTTGCCAGACCTCGGTAAAAGCCGAGCGGACGCCATCATCCGTAACCGATTGGTAATCCGGTAGGAACATTGGCACCAGCCCCGCATCGGATGCCCCTTGCACGTTGTTCTGGCCACGCAGCGGATGCAGCCCTGCACCGGGGCGGCCCACTTGGCCGGTCATCAGCGCAAGGCTGATAAGGCAGCGCGAATTATCGGTGCCGTGAATGTGCTGGCTGACGCCCATCCCCCAGAAAATCATCGCCGCATTGGCCCCTGCAAAGGTCCGCGCCACATCGCGCAGCGTCTCGGCGTCAATGCCGCAAAGCTCTGCCATACGCTCCGGCGTAAAGTCCTTGAGATGCGCTTTTTCGGCCTCCCAGTTCTCGGTCCATGCTTCGATGTATTGCTTGTCGTACAGGTCTTCTTCCACAATCACATGCATGATCGCGTTCAGCATCGCCACATCCGTACCAGGCCGGAATTGCAACATCTGATAGGCAAACCGCTTGAGCGCCTGACCGCGCGGGTCCATCACAATCAGCTTGCCACCGCGTTTGGTGAACTGCTTGAAATAGGTCGCGGCAACCGGATGGTTCTCGATCGGGTTCGCGCCGATGACGATCGCCACATCCGCATTCTCGATCTCGTTGAAGGTAGCGGTCACAGCGCCCGATCCGACATTTTCCATCAACGCTGCAACGGACGAGGCATGACACAGCCGCGTACAGTGATCGACGTTGTTATGGCCAAATCCCTGCCGGATCATCTTCTGGAACAGATAGGCTTCCTCGTTGGTGCATTTGGCAGAGCCAAAGCCCGCAATCCCCCGCCCGCCGATACCGCTTAATCCCTTGGCCGCCGCATCCAACGCCTCGTCCCACGTCGCCTCGCGGAACACGTCAAGATAATTACCCGGATCGACGTTCAGCCCCTTCGCAGGGGCATCATCCCGCCGGATCAACGGCTTTGTCAGGCGGTGATCGTGGTGGATATAGTCAAAGCCAAAGCGTCCTTTGACACACAACCGCCCTTCGTTTGCCGGACCGTTGATGCCGTCGACATATTTGACCTTGTCGTCTTTGATTTTCAGAGAAATCTGACAGCCCACGCCGCAGAACGGGCAGATGCTTTCGACTTCACGGTCAAAATCCGCACTATCGCCGATCTGGTTTTCGTCTACCACGGTCGCAGGCATCAGCGCACCCGTCGGGCAGGCCTGCACACATTCGCCGCAAGCCACACAGGTTGATGCGCCCATCGGATCGGCCATATCGAATGTTGGATAGGTATCGTGCCCGCGCCCCGACATACCGATCACATCATTCACCTGCACCTCGCGGCACGCACGCACGCACAGCCCGCACTGGATACAGGCATCAAGGTTCACGCTCATCGCCACATGGCTGTCATCCAGCAGCGGAATGCGGCCCTCTTCCAGCTTGGGAAAACGGCTTTCGCTTACGCCGTTCTGTTCGGCCATGTCCCACATGTGGCTGGATTTATCATGTGCCTGCGCGTGATCGGGATGATCGGCCAGCAACAATTCCATCACCATCTTGCGCGCAGAAGTCGCCCGCGCGTTGTTGGTGGTTACAGTCATCCCTTCGGAGGGTTCACGGATGCACGAAGCGGCAAGCGTGCGCTCGCCCTCGATCTCGACCATGCAGGCGCGACAGTTCCCGTCCGGACGATAGCCGGGGGCCGGTTTGTGACACAGATGCGGAATGATCAGGCCGCGGCCATTGGCCACTTCCCAAATTGTCATGCCTGCTTCTGCCTCGACGGCTTCGCCATCGAGCGTGAATGTAATCTTGTCCGACATGATATCCTCCTCGCCACTCTCCAACACCTAGCGGTCCCACCCTCGAACCGAAGGGCGAATCCCGACACCAAGCCTAGCATTTACGCCACTGCCCGCTGCGTATGTTTCCGATCATACCCCTTTCCCTCCCGCGAACGCTCTCCTATCACTTGGGCACATCAAAGCCGGAGCACCCATGTCCACCATCACTCTTATCCGTCACGGTCAGGCCAATTCGCGCGCCAAGGATGAACTCAGCTATGACAAGCTGAGCGATCTGGGCCACGAACAATCCCGTTGGCTGGGCACACATCTGCGCGATACAAGCGCGCATCATACCCGTCTTTATACAGGCACGTTGCGCCGCCACATCGAAACGGCGTCAGGCATGGATACAAAGATCGAACCGGTTCGTGATCCGCGCCTCAACGAGCTTGAGTATTTCACCCTTGCCCGCCTGATGGAAGAACAGCACGCCATCCCCTTTCCCGTCGGGCAAGACGGGTTCATCCATCATCTTCCGCTGGTTTTTCAGCACTGGCAGGACGGTCGCATCGAAAACGCACCCGAAAGCTTTGCCGCGTTCCAGACCCGCATCCGCGATGCCCTGTCCGAGATTGCAGCGGGCGACGGACCCGCACTTGTGGTCACATCCGGCGGTCTGATCGCGCATGTCATGGGCCAACAAATGAACCTTGATCTGGCGACAACCGCTCGGATGGCGCTGGCGATTGTGCATACCTCGATGCACCAGTTCTTTCCCATCGGCGGGCATCTGTCGCCGGTCCTGTTCAACGCGACACCGCATATGGACACCGCAGAACGCACCCCGTCGAAAACCCACATGTAGCAAAGGACACCCATGCAACTGTATTACACAAAGGGTACGATCTCTGTCGCCGTCGCCCTTGCCCTGCTTGAGGCAGGACTGGATCACACTTTGACTCGTGTGAATTTCGCAACGGCCGAGCAGACGCAGGACGCCTATCTCAGGGTCAATTCCAAAGGCCGCGTTCCCGCGCTGGCGCTGGACGATGGCACCGTTCTCACAGAAACCGGCGCGCTTTTGGAATATGTCGCCGCCTGCGCCCCCGAGGCGGGGCTGGTCCCGCAAGATCCCGCCAGCGCCGGGCATATGCGATCCGTGATGTATTACCTCGCCTCGACCATGCATGTGGCGCACGCCCACAAGATGCGCGGCATCCGCTGGGCCGACCAACAATCCAGCCATGACGATATGACAGCGAAAGTACCGCAAACCATGACAGACTGCGCAACCTACGTCGAAGCAGAATGTCTGCGCGGCGATTACGTTTGCGGCGATGCCTTCAGTCTCGCGGATGCCTATCTGTTCGTGGTGTGTAACTGGCTTGAAGGCGACAACGTAAACGTTGCTGCCTTCCCGAAAATCACAGCTTTCATGAACCGGATGGAGGCCCGCGAGAGCGTCAAAACCGCCCGCGCCAACGACCTTCTTTAAGCACCTGCCCGCGTGCGTGCAGACTGCACACCGCGCCGGACCCGTTCCTTAAAAATCGAATGCCGCCCCGACGGGGGCGGCACATTGCGGTCAACCCCGACCTATCTGAACAGCCGGTAATAAATGCCATCCGGCAGAAACTGCCGGAGCCGGAGCATCAAAGAAGGCGCCCACGGGAAGCTCTTTTTGAAAGCGCCGGTGTTCATATGCTCGAACACCTCGCGCGCCGCGTCTTCCGGCTCCATCAGGAACGGCATGTTGAAATCGTTCTTTGCGCTTAACCGTGTCTTGATAAATCCCGGATTGGCGACCTGAACCTTCACGCCGGTCTTGCGCAGATCCGCGTACATACATTCCACAAGCGACATCGTGCCCGCCGTCGACGCGGCATAGCCGATCGAGCCGGGCATCCCGCGAAGTCCGGCAAGGCTGGAGATGACCACGATATGACCGTCATCCTTTTGCACCATCTTCGGCACCACCTGCCCCATGACACGCACCAGACCGGTAAAATTGACATCGGCCATCGCATTGGCTTGCCCCGCGTCCCATTCTTTTGCCCCGAACGGCCAATAGACCCCTGCCAGATGCACCACACCGTCAATATCGCCCACGGCTTGCGCGGCCGCGATCACACTGTCGTTGTCGGACACATCCAACGAGACAACCCGCGCCTTGCCCGGCAGGCTGTCCGCGACAGCCTGAAGCTTGTCTTCCGAGCGCGCCGAGAGCACCACTTCCGCGCCGGCGCGGCTCAGAACGCCGGCCAGCGCCTCTCCCAAGCCATCACTCGCACCAACCAGCCAATACCGCTTTCCTCGCCAATCCGTCATGTCGTCTCCTTTTTCTTAATCGTAGCAACCAGTTCGGCCACCTTGAACCCAAATTTTCGAAACTGGCTCCGGTTCACAACAGTACCGTCAGGTGCGAGATACATGCAATCCAGCGCACCAAGTCTGTGCCCCCCCGCTTCGGGTGGCAAATCTATCCGGTAGCGGAAAATGATCGCCAAACCGGAGATTATACCGCGCCCCCTGTCAGGTACATCATCGGCCAGCCCGTCAAAGCCGCCTTTGTCATCCAGCAGGATCGTCCAGCGGCGTTCTTGTGTAGAGCCGTCATTATAGCGGAAGAATTGGTCTATCGTACCGGTATTCTTATCCCAATTGACATTGAAATCAGCCTGAAAGGTGCTTGTCACACGCCCGAACGGGCCAAAGATCGCGCCATCGCATTGCATATTTCCGTCAAGGCGCTTGCGCATGTCGAATTCAGGGAGAATATCAGCGTAATCATCCCCCCGTTGCGCCGCAAATCCAGCAAAGCGGTTGCGCGCATAGACCAACAGCCCGACAAGAGTGCCGCCCAGCAAAAAGAAAAATAAAGCGTCGCTCATGGGGCGTCCTCCGTCATCGGTGTGCGCCACAGAAAATAGAGTGCGACACGTTCTGGCAGGCATGGGCCGCCCGTCGTATTCATGACCCTCAAAAGGTCGATCACGGTGTCGATCACTGTGGGCCTTCACGTCCCTCACCGCTTGAGAATTCTGCGGCTTCCAGCAAAAGCCACCGCGTCAGATCCGCCTCTATCACGGCCCCGATCCAACACATATCAGCGCAAAATTACGGAAATCACCAGCCCCGCCGCAGATAGAAAAACGTTTCGCGCACCGGATCGTTCCCTCAAAATTTCCGAAATCGGGACTATGAGAAAAAGTATCTGCTGAGGATCACACCCGTTCAGTCTATGGGGCTTTTTTCAGGGTTTAGCGGCAATACCGGCTGCGTCTCCTCCCCGCTCACCTCCTCGAAATCAAAGTTGTCCAAACGCGCCGCGCGCTTGCCCGCGCGCTCGGCTGCGGTGCCGATTCCGTCAAGGTCTTCGCGCGCCTGACGAAAATGGGTATCAAGCTTGCCAACACGGCTCACCACCAACTCCACATCGCGGTGCAGCATCCGCAAAGTCTTGCGAATTTCACCCGCCTGCTCGCGCATCCGCGCATCCTTGAGAATGGCGCGCATGGTGTTGAGTGTCGCCATGCAGGTGGTCGGCGATACAATCCAGACCCGCGCATCGAACCCTTCGCGCACCAGCTCGGGAAAGTTGCCGTGTAATTCGGCATAGACGGCTTCGGACGGCAGAAACATCAACGCGCCGTCCGCCGTCTCACCCTCAAGAATGTATTTCTCGGAAATATCGCGGATGTGTTTGCGCACAGAGGTGCGCATATTGGCGGTGGCCGATTTCAGCTCCCAATCGGTTTTGGCACGGCGCAGCGCCTCATAGGCTTCCAGCGGAAATTTACTGTCGATCACAATCGGACCCGGCGGATTGGGCAAGTGGATCAGACAATCCGCGCGCCGCCCGTTCGACAGCGTTTTTTGCAGGGCATAGCTGTCAGCGGGCAGCGCCTTGGAGACGATATCGCGCAACTGGATTTCGCCAAACGCGCCGCGCGTCTGCTTGTTGCTCAGGATATCCTGCAAAGACAGCACATCCCCCGAAAGCTTGGTAATATTGTCCTGCGCTTTGTCGATGGCCGACAGGCGCTCTTGCAATTGTGTGAGGCTCGTCGTGGTCTTTTGGGATGAGCCATGCAGCGTCTGGTTCATCCGCTCTTGCATCTCGGCCAGCGCGCGGGCGGACTTTGCCGCATTATCCGCCAGCCGCTCCTGCATCTGAAGCTGCACAGTGTTCAGCCGCGCCTCGATGTTGTGAACCAGTTGGGTCTGCGCGTTCGCCTGCGTGTCAGAGACGGTTTGCAGATTGCCGCGCAGCTGGTTCTGGCCGGTGCTGAGCGCGTGCAATTGCTGCGCCAGAGGTGCGGCCATACGGGCGGAGCGAACAGCCATGACCAGCAAGATCACGATGAGCAATAAAGCCACGAAAGCCGCGACCCCAATCAACACGGCCGGTTGCGATATATCCATCTGGTAAGGGCCGATCTGGATCATGTGCGTCCGAAAAGACGCTCGATATCGCTGAGTTTCAGCTCAACGTAGGTGGGGCGGCCATGGTTGCACTGGCCGGAATGGGGGGTTGCCTCCATTTCGCGCAAAAGCGCGTTCATCTCTTCGCCGCGCATCCATCTACCCGACCGGATGGAGCCATGACAGGCCACGCGGCTCAGGATCGCTTCGATGCGGGCCTGCACCAATAGGCTTTCGCCCTCGCCTTCCAACTCGTCCAGAATATCACGCAACATGGCTTCGGCATTGACCTCGCCGAGGATTGCGGGGGTTTCGCGCACGGCCACAGCATCGCCACCGAAGGGTTCGATTGTCAGGCCAAAGCGGGCAAGATCGTCAGCCACACCAAGCAGCGTTGCGCGATCACTCGCGGATAGCTGGATGATTTCGGGGATCAACAGCGCCTGTGCTGGCACACCACTTTCGGCCATCTGCTTTTTCAGCTTCTCATAGACCAATCGTTCATGGGCCGCGTGCTGGTCCACAATCACCATGCCGGTGGCGGTTTGGGCGATGATATAGTTTTCATGCACCTGCCCCCGCGCAGTGCCAAGCGGGTAATCGCGCGCCGCCTCGATCCCCTTCGGGGACTCTTCGGTCTGTGGTTCCACCCGCCCCCAAACGCCGCGCGTTTCGGCAAAACCGGGCTCCTGCGCGCGGTACGCCGCCTGCCGCGCGCCTTGCGAGGGGCGGTCCATCTGGTAAACCCGCGGTTCTCCCACCGGTTCGGGGCGCATTGCGCCCAGCGTCGCATCGGCTACGGTGCTTGATGCGCGGTGACCGGCATTGGCCAACGCGTGCCGCAAGGCAGACACAATCAGCCCGCGCACAACGCCGGGATCGCGAAAGCGGACTTCGGATTTGGCGGGGTGAACGTTCACGTCCACAAGCGTCGGGTCACAATCGACAAAAAGCGCGGCAGCGGGATGGCGATCACGGCTGAGAAAGTCGAAATATGCGCCCCGCAATGCGCCAATCAGCATCTTGTCCTTAACAGGGCGACCATTAACAAACAGATACTGCGCCACAGCTGATCCGCGCGAATAGGTCGGCAACGCGGCAAAACCGGTCAGGTGAAAGCCCTCGCGTTCGGCATCAATGGGCAGCGCGTTCTCGGCAAACTCACGGCCCAGAACCTGCCGCAAACGGCCATGCAGCGCATCGAAAAGATCGCCCTGCTCTGCCTCGGCGCGAAACACCTCGCGCCCCGCACCATCGCCGGACACATCGCGCAGAACAAACCGCACGAACGGTTCGGCCATGGCCAACCGTTTAATCACATCGCCGATGGCCTGCGCCTCGGCGCGGTCTGTGCGCAGGAATTTTAACCGCGCAGGCGTGGCAAAGAAAAGGTCGCGCAGCGTTACGATTGTGCCGCCCGAAAGCCCGGCAGGCTTGACCGCTGCGTTATGTCCCCCGGAGACGGAAATCTCGGCTCCGTCATGGCCCGCCGCACGGCTGGTGATGCTCAGCCGGCCCACCGCCCCGAGAGACGGCAGCGCCTCGCCCCGAAAGCCGAAAGAATGGATGTTGAGCAGGTCCGAGCCGTCGATCTTGGACGTGGCATGGCGCGACAATGCCAGCGCCAGATCATCACCCGCGATACCACACCCGTCGTCCGTCACACGGACAAGCGTTTTGCCCCCGTCGGCGTATTCGATCGTGATACGGGTCGCGCCCGCATCAATCGCGTTCTCCACCAGCTCTTTTACTGCGGAGGCCGGGCGTTCAACGACCTCTCCCGCCGCAATACGGTTGATCGCAGTATCGTCGAGTTGACGGATGATGGGCTGCGGGGCGCTTATATTGGGGTTACTCTGTGGCATGCCGCTAGACCTAGCATAGACAGGCACGATTCTGAAAGCGGATGCCGAACCTTATCCACCGCTATTTTCGCGACCCGGTCCGCGTGCGGCGCAACGCATCACACAGCGGTTTACGCGCTTTCGTTTATCTCCCTACAGCCGGAATGCGCCACTCTCCCTTCACTTCGGAACAAACCCGACAGCGATCCACACTCCGCAAATTTGAGACGCACCCGCCGAAAACAGTCAGGCCGGACATTTTTTGTCCGGCCTGCTGCTCGTTCGACCGTCACTGAGACGTCTGTTATTTTTATTATCAGCTGGGTAAGTTAAACCGCTGGCCTATCTGGAGCGTATCGAACGATTGTGGGATAATTTCATACGGCGCAGGCACCGTGGCACAGGCCGCGAATAGCACATCAGCCACCTGTAAACTTACAACCGGTATGCGAATCGCTGTCTGTCGAATCATATGTACCCCTGCCTCCCCGATCACCGGACAAGGCCGCTTTCGGCCAGATCTACGGTTCAATCAAGGATGTGATTCTATCTATAAACGCAGACTGATTCGCAGGTCAAAATAAAAACGAATCATTTATGAAGAATTACGCAGACACACACGGCAGGTTTACGGTGTATCGCCTCTCTTGCATTGCGCACCACGGCCATGCGACCCTTGGCGCAACCGGCGCAACCTTGAAAGCGACACACCCCCATGTCTGTTGAAACGACTGCTCCTACCGCGACATCGGCGCATCATTTGCCGCAAGTCACGGAGCCGCGCAATGCGGGTTTGCCGCTTGACCTCAACTGGGTCTTGAGCGCGCAAGCCAATACGTCCGCCATCGAACGGCGCGCTTCCAGCCTGCCTGCGCGGCGCTCCGTCAAGAAGGCGCACCAAGCCGCATGGCTGCTCAAGGCGGTCACCTGTATTGACCTCACAACGCTGTCGGGCGACGATACCGCACGCCGCGTTGAACGTCTGTGTGCAAAGGCGCGCCAACCTGTTGCGGCCCCGTTGCTTGACGCGTTGGGCATGGGGCCGATCACAACCGGCGCTGTTTGCGTCTATCACGAGATGATAGCACCCGCGATCAACGCCTTGCACGGTACGGGCATTCCCGTTGCTGCCGTCTCCACCGGCTTTCCCGCGGGTCTGTCTCCCCTTCCCCTGCGCATCGCAGAGATTGAACAAAGCGTCGCCGCAGGCGCGCAGGAAATCGACATCGTTATCTCGCGCCGCCATGTGCTGAGCGGTAACTGGCAGGCGCTGTACGACGAAATGAAAGCATTTCGCGCGGCCTGTGGCGCCGCACACGTCAAGGCGATCCTCGCCACCGGCGAGCTTGGCAGCTTGCGCAATGTCGCGCGCGCCTCGCTGGTGTGCATGATGGCAGGGGCCGATTTCATCAAAACATCGACCGGTAAAGAAAGCGTAAATGCGACGCTGCCCGTCAGCCTCGTGATGATC
Organism: uncultured Sulfitobacter sp.; assembly: GCA_947502265.1. Lineage (GTDB taxonomy): Bacteria > Pseudomonadota > Alphaproteobacteria > Rhodobacterales > Rhodobacteraceae > Sulfitobacter. The sequence goes on along the minus strand of CANMZB010000002.1, from coordinate 281,567 downwards.
CGCGCAATCCGTGATTATCACGAACGCACAGGCTTTCGCGTCGGCTACAAACCCGCAGGCGGCATTTCCAAGGCCAAAGATGCAATCACCTATCTCGCGCTGATCAAAGAAGAGCTGGGCGCCCGTTGGTTGCAACCCGACCTTTTCCGCTTTGGCGCGTCTTCCCTGCTCAACGATATCGAGCGGCAGCTGGAACATTACGTCAGCGGCAACTATTCCGCCAGCTATCGCCACCCCACAAGCTAAGTCGCGCAGACCAAAGGTTCATCCCATGACCGTATCCGAAATTTTTGAAACAATGGACTATGGCACCGCCCCTGAATCCGCCGCCGAGGCGCTGGCATGGATCGTCGATCAGGGCGGGCGTTTCGGCCATTTCATTGATGGCGCAATGACCGATCCGGGCGAGGTATTCGAAAGCCGCAATCCCGCCACCGGCGAGGTGCTGGCGCATCTCAGCCAAGCCACGCAAGACGATGTAGACGCCGCCGTAAAAGCCGCCCGCCGCGCCCAGCCAAAATGGGAAAAATCCGGCGGCGCCGCGCGGGCACGTGTGCTGTATGCGCTGGCGCGACTATTGCAAAAACACAGCCGCCTTTTTGCCGTGCTCGAAGTATTGGACAACGGCAAACCCATCCGCGAGGCGCGCGACATCGACATACCCTTGGCGCAACGACATTTTTACTACCACGCAGGCATGGCCCAATTGATGGCAAGCGAGTTGCCCGATGCGGTAGCCCTTGGTGTTTGCGGACAGGTGATCCCGTGGAACTTCCCGCTGCTCATGCTGGCGTGGAAGGTCGCGCCCGCCCTTGCAATGGGCAATACTGTGGTGCTGAAACCCGCCGAATACACGTCTCTCACGGCGCTTTTGTTTGCCGATATATGCCGTCAGGCGGGCGTTCCCAAGGGCGTCGTGAACATCATTACCGGCGACGGCGATGTGGGCGAAATGATCGTGAACGCGGACGTGGATAAAATCGCTTTCACCGGCTCCACCAACGTGGGTCGCCACATCCGCGAAGCAACCGCAGGCAGTGGCAAGGCGCTCACGCTGGAACTGGGCGGCAAGTCGCCCTACATTGTGTTCGACGATGCCGATCTGGATTCCGCCGTCGAAGGGTTGGTCGATGCGATCTGGTTCAATCAGGGACAGGTCTGCTGCGCGGGCTCGCGCCTGTTGGTGCATGAACCTGTCGCCGATCGCTTCCACGCCAAACTGCGCGCGCGTATGGATCAATTGCGCATTGGCAGCCCGCTGGACAAAAGCATCGACGTGGGCGCAATCATCGATCCCAAACAGCTGGAAACAATCACAAAGCTGGTGAGTGCCAATACCGCAGGCCACACCCATGTCGCCGCCGCCGCACTACCGCTTGAAGGCAGCTTTTACCCGCCAACGCTGATCACCGGCCTGCACCCTGCCGATACACTGATGCAGGAAGAAATCTTTGGCCCCGTTCTCGTCTCCACCACCTTCCGCACCCCGCAAGAAGCGATAAGCATCGCAAACAACACCCGCTATGGTCTCGCCGCGACGGTCTGGAGCGAAAATGTGAACCTCGCGCTTGATATCGCGCCGAAACTTGCCGCAGGCGTTGTGTGGATCAACGGAACCAACATGTTGGACGCCGCCGCTGGTTTTGGTGGCGTGCGCGAAAGCGGCTTTGGCCGAGAGGGCGGATGGGAGGGGCTGACCGCCTATACCAAGCCCGCAAAGCCCGCCAAAAAATGGCACACCACCGCGCCGATGACCGGCGAAGGCGCACCGACTGACGGGATCGACCGCACGGCAAAGCTGTATATCGGTGGCAAGCAGACCCGCCCCGACAGCGGTTATTCCGCGCCTGTCTGGGGCAAGAACAGCGCACTTCTGGGCCACGCCTCCCAAGCCAGCCGCAAGGATCTGCGCAACGCCGTCGAGGCGGCCCATGCCGCCAAGAACTGGAGCAAAACCACAGGCCATCTGCGGGCGCAGATCCTCTATTATATCGGTGAAAACCTGAACGCGCGTAGCGATGAATTTGCCAAACGGCTGGACGCCATGCAGGGTGGGAAAACGGGCATAAAAGAGGTTGATGCGGCCATACAATCGCTGTTCACCTATGCCGCTTGGGCCGACAAATACGATGGGCAGGTACACGGCGTCCCGATCCGCGGCGTTGCTCTCGCCATGAAAGAGCCGGTTGGCGTGATCGGCGCACTCTGCCCGCATGAGATGCCCCTGCTGGGCCTCGTCGCCACGATGGCTCCCGCCATCGCCATGGGCAATTGTATAATCCTTTGCGCGAGCGAAGCGTTCCCGCTGGCAGCCACCGATTTCGTACAGGTTCTGGAAACATCCGACGTGCCAGCCGGCGTGGTCAACATCCTCACAGGGCCGCACAAAGACCTGACAAACCCGATTGCGCGCCACATGGACATTGATGCTGTCTGGAGTTTTTCCGATCCCGCGCTTGATGCCCCCATCGAAGCCGGGTCCGCCTCCAACCTCAAGCGTACATGGGTACAAAACGGCAACGCGGTCGATTGGCACACCACTGATGCCAAACGGTTTCTTCAGGCCGCTACCGAAGTCAAGAACATCTGGGTGCCTTACGGAGAATAACCCCGGCTTCATTTGGCCCGTTAAACTCATCGTAGCCGCCCCAAAGGGGCGGCTACCTGCAACGCTTCATTCAGACGCGCCGATCTCAAGCCCTTCCGGCTTGCCCACCACCACAAAATGCAGGCTTTCGGGATCAAGCAGTTCTTTCGCAACGCGGGTCACATCTTCCAGCGTAACGCGTTCCACGCGTTCGTTGCGGGTATTAACATAATCAGGCTCCAGTCCGATCATTTGCATCCCCACAAGAATAGCCGCTATCGGCGCATTCCCGTCAAAGCGCAGAGGATAAGCACCCGTCAGGTAGGTCTTTGCATCGCTAAGCTCTTTCTCAGTTACGCCAGTTTCAGCGGCCTTGACCCATTCATCGCGGATCACGGCAATCGCTTCGGCAATGCGATCATTTGCAGAACTGACAGACCCCATGTAAATGTCGGCCAGATCGCGCGGGTGAAGGTAGGAATAGACGCCATAGGTCAGGCCCCGCTTTTCGCGCACCTCGTCCATCAGACGGCTCTCGAACGATCCACCGCCCAGCACCTGATTAAGCAACACAGCCGCGAAATAGTCCTCGTCGTCGACCGAAATACCCTTTTGTCCGAACAGCGCCACAGATTGCGGCGTGTCGAAATCGACAACGGTTGCGCCCCCCTCGATCAGCGGCGTAACCTTTGGTGGCATCAGCGCACCTGTTTCCGGCAGCCCCCCTAAAAGCGTGTCGATCAGCGCGCCCAACTGCTCTGCGGTAATGTCCCCTACGGCACCGATCAACACGCGGTCGCGCACCAACACATCCCGATGCGCCGCCACGATGTCATCGCGGTTCAACGCCGTAACGCTCTCGACCGTGCCTTCCTGCGGTGTACCGTAAGGGTGTTTGCCATAGGCCATCGCGGCAAAGGTCTTGCTCGCGATTTCATTCGGATCCTGCGAGGCAAAGGCCAGACCGGACAGCACCTGTGCGCGCACCCGCTCGACATCCGCACCGTCAAAGCGCGGCTTCTGGATCGCATCACGCAAAAGCGCTACAGAGGCGTCGAAATTTTCGGTCAGAAACCGCGCCTTGATGGTCAGGTCTTCGGGACCGGCGGAAAAACTGAATGACGTGGCAAGCGTCTCGGCCGCGCGGGCGAATTCACGGGCGTCCATGTCGCCCGCCCCTTCCTCCAGAAGACCGGACATCAGATTGACCGCGCCGCGCTTGCCATCCGCATCCAGCGACGTGCCGCCTTTGAACGCGATCTCAAGCGCTACGAACGGCAGCGAGTGTTCTTCGACAAGCCACGCCTCGATCCCGCCGGGGGAGGTCACGGTTTGAATGTCGACTTCGGCTTGGGCCGGTAGCGCGGCAAAGGTGGTGAACGCCAAAACGGCGGCAAAACGAATCATTGGGTCTCTCCTTCGGGGCGGGTCAGCCAGCCGGTCACGGAGGCCTCGCGGCGCAACAATCTGGCGGCGGCCATGATGTCTTCGGCTGTGACAGCATCAAGGATTTTCGGCCAGGCCTGCACGTCTTCAACCGTCAAACCGGACGTGAGCGCGCGGCCATACCGGTTGGCGATACCGTCCACATTGTCTTGCGCATAAATCTCGGAGGCGCGAATTTGCAGCTTGATCCGCTCCAACTGTTCACCGTCAACACCCTCGTTCATGAACCCGGCAATGGCGGCGTCCAATGCGGCCTCGCCTTCCTCCAACGTGACCCCATCGCTTGGCACCATGACCATGTGAAACGTCGTGTCATCCAGCGAAACAGAGGAATAATAGGCCGACGTATAGGTCGCGGTTTGGGTGGCGAATTGCAGCTTGTCCGCGAAATACGAGGTCGTTCCTCCGCCAAGGATCTCTGCCAGAATTGTCAGCGCGGCGGCGGTTTCCTGCGCCCCGCTGTCACGCTCGGGCACCAGATAGCTGCGGCTGATATAGGGCTGTGCGACGCGGGCATCCCGAAAGATCACCCGCCGCTCGGCGTTCTGGCGCGGTTCTTCGGTGCGCAACCGTTCCGGCAGATCGGGGTTCGCGGGGATCGCGCCATAATATGTCTCGGCCAGCGCGCGCACCTCGTCGGGTTGCACATCTCCGGATACAACCAGAATCGCGTTGTTGGGTGAATAGTACAACTCGTAAAAGCCCAGTGCGTCTTCCAGATCAAGCTCCTGCATCTCGTGCATCCAGCCGATGATTGGCACACCGTAGCGATGGTTGAGATACTGTGCGGCGCTCAACTGCTCGCCAAACAGCGCCTGCGGATTGTTCTCGGTGCGCTGGTTACGCTCTTCGATTATCACATCGCGTTCGGTTTTGATGTTTTCAGGCGTCAGGCGAATGTTCTTCATCCGGTCGCTTTCCATCCGCATCATCAGTTCCAGCCGGTCGGCGGCGATACGTTGGAAATAGGCGGTGTAATCATAGCTGGTAAAGGCGTTGTCGCGCCCGCCATTGGCCGCGACTGTCGCCGAAAGCTCGCCCGCCTCCATCTTGTCGGTCGCTTTGAACAACAAATGTTCCAGAAAATGCGCCACACCGGAGGACCCCTTAGGCTCGTCCGCCGATCCGGCACGATACCAGACCATGTGCTGCACCACCGGCGCGCGGTGATCTTCGACAACAACCACCTGCATCCCGTTGTCCAATACAAAATCCGTCACACCGGAATGCGACTCCGCCCCTGCGGCGGCAGGCAGCAGGCAGGTCGAAACAATCACCGTTCGGGCAAATTTTCGGGCAGATCGCAGCATAAAGACAGTCCTTCTTTGGTCACAACAGCGGTTTGCGTGCCACATAGGTACGCAAGTTACCCGCCGGTACAAGCGGCGCGGCGGTTTCTCACAAAACTGTAATGCGGGTCTATTTCGGAACGCTTACTGCAAAGGTGGCGCGGAGGGTGTGCGCGCGCCCGCACGCTGCCAACGCGCGCGCTCGGCTTGCGCATCCAGCGCCTCGCGGCGGTAGGCCTGATGATAGCGGTCCACCGGAACAATACGGTATTGCGTAAAGCGCGCCTTGCGGCGGCGGAACTCTGCATCCGTCTCGGCCAGCGTTTCGCGGATGTTTCCGGACACGCCCAAACGGCTGGCGTGCTGCACCAACGCGCCATCACTGGCAGGCACAGGTCCGTTCGGATCGCCCAGACTGCCGCCAAAGGCTTGCATCCCCTCGGCAATCGCGTTGCGGTCGGTCCGGTTGCTGCCGCCGGGGGTGGGCGTAGGCAGCGCGCTAAAGCTGTCGGGCTGTTGCAAGGGCGTTACAGGCTGGATGCCGAACTCGTCCGGTCCTTTGGACGTGCTGCGCAATTCGCGCAGGCCGGTGTTTGCACAGCCCGCGACAAGCACAGACACCACCAAGAACAAAGCAAGCTTACGCATCAAAAGTCTCCAAACCGTCGTTGTCCTTCAATATCGCAGGCAGGCCTGCAATGTCACCCGACTTTTTTGGCGCGTCGCGATTGGCGCTTTTTCTTGCCGCCTGCGTTGTCATTATCCGTGAACAGGATCAGACCAAATGCACCCGCGAAAATAAAGATGTCCGCGACATTGAACACAAAGGGGTTGTTGATACCACAGCAAGACACGTTTAAAAAATCAAGCACATAGCCATAAATCAGCCGGTCAGCCACGTTGGCAATCGCGCCACCCACCAACAAGCCCGCGCTGATCTGCGCAATCGCGGTCGAAGCACGGCGGCGCGCCCAGATCACAACGGCAGAGCAGATCACAACCGCCAAACCGATCAAAACCCAACGGCCCGCCGCACTTGCGTCGCCAAAAAGGCCAAAGTTGATGCCACGATTTTCACCGTAGCGGAAATTGATCAACGGCGGCCACACATCAATCGCACCGATACGGGCCAGTTCCATCATATGGATGACCACATATTTGCTGATCTGGTCGAGAGCAAAGGCCGCAAGCCCGGCCCAAAAGATCGTGCGCATAGTGTGAGGCTCCTTAATGGCGAAAGTGGCGCATTCCGGTAAAGACCATCGCAAGGCCCGCGGCGTCGGCGGCAGCAATAACTTCGTCGTCACGCATCGAACCGCCCGGCTGAATCAGCGCGGTTGCGCCTGCCTCGGCTGCTGTGATCAGGCCATCCGCAAACGGAAAGAACGCATCCGACGCGACAACCGACCCTTGCGTAAGCGGCGCGGTCAGCCCCATCGCCTGCGCCATGTCCTGCGCTTTGCGCGCGGCGATGCGGGTGCTGTCCACGCGGCTCATCTGGCCTGCGCCCACGCCCACGGTCGCGCCGTCCTTGACGTAAATGATCGCGTTGGATTTGACGTGCTTTGCTACGGTCCAGGCAAACAACATATCGCCAAGTTCTTGCTCGGTGGGTTCACGTTTGGTCACGACTTTCAGGTCGGCGCGCGTGATGCGCCCCACATCGCGGTCCTGCACCAGCCAGCCCCCCGAGACCTGACGCGCGGAAAGCCGCGCGGCGGCGGGGTCGGCCAAACCGCCAGTGGTCAGCAGACGCAGGTTTTTCTTCTTCTCGAACATCGCAATCGCTTCGGGGGTCGCATCGGGGGCAATGACAACTTCGGTAAATATACCGGTGATCGCTTCGGCAGTCGCCGCATCCAAGGTCTGGTTCAGCGCGATAATCCCGCCAAAGGCGCTTGTGCGGTCACAATCGAATGCACGGGCATACGCCTCGGCCAATGTTGCGCCACGCGCCACGCCGCAAGGGTTCGCGTGTTTGATGATCGCCACAGCAGGGCCGTTTTCGGGCGCGAATTCCGACACCAGCTCGAACGCGGCGTCGGTGTCGTTGATGTTGTTGTAAGACAGCTCTTTGCCCTGATGCTGTTTCGCCGTTGCCACACCCGCGCGCGATGAGCCGTCGGCATAGAACGACGCCGACTGGTGCGGGTTTTCGCCATAGCGCAGGGTTTGCGCCAGCGTACCACCAAACGTCCGGCGGCGCGGCGTGCCCCCCACGGCATCTGCCATCCAAGTGCTGACGGCCGTGTCATAGGCCGCGGTGCGCGCGTATGCCGTCTGTGCCAAACGTTGCCGCAGGGCGTATGTTGTCTGCCCGTCATTCGCGTTGAGTTCGTCGAGGAAGGGCGCATAATCCTCGACATCCACGATCACGCTGACAAAACCGTGGTTCTTCGCCCCCGAACGGATCATCGCGGGGCCGCCAATGTCGATGTTTTCGATCACTTCGGCGTATTGTGCGCCTTTGGCAACGGTTTCCTCAAACGGATACAGGTTCACCACCACCAGATCTATGCCGCCTATGCCGTGCTCTTCCATGGACGCGACGTGGCCCGCATTATCGCGCAGGGCCAACAGGCCACCATGCACAACCGGATGCAGCGTTTTTACGCGGCCATCCATCATTTCGGGAAACCCCGTAACGTCGGCCACATCCTTCACCTCAAGCCCTGCATCGCGCAGCGCCTTCGCTGTGCCGCCGGTGGACAACAACTCGACCCCGCGCGCAGCAAGGGCAGTCCCGAAATCCACAAGTCCGGTTTTATCCGAGACGGAAAGAAGCGCGCGTTTTATGGGGGTCAGGTCAGCCATGGCAAGGGTCCTCTGGGTCAGTCGTCCTCAAGGAACGGATCATCCCGTTCCAGATCACGCACGCCAATCGCAGTTTCCTGCGCTTTGGACAAGGACCAGCGTACCCGTGTGGCCGGATTTATCGCCCGCCCGGACAAAACAATCTGCATCGAGGCGCGCGGTTTGAGGCGTGTCGTCTCAAGATATGCGCCCGGCTCAAGCGCAAGGTTCAAGGTGCCATCGTGCCGGAACACCCATATTTCACCGGATTTAAGCGCCATCGACACCGCAGCGCCGCCCAGATCCAGCGCCGCATCCACTTCAGGGTGCAGATGAAACCGGATATCGAATCCGATACCTTTCAACTTGGTGCGGTCCAGCGCACGATCGAATCGTCGTTTGTCTGCATCCTGCATCGCCAACAGCATGTCCTCGCCCGCAAGGGCGCGCCCATCATGGGCCAGCTCAAGCGTGCGCGCATGGGTCAGACCATGAGTCAGCACATAACCGTCATGCCCGCCCTGAAACTTCATTCCATCCGAGACGGGGATTATCTCGACCGGCATGCGCGTCGGCCCGTCGATCAGCGATTCCACACCGCTGCGCCGGTCTGCCGTATCAAGCCGCGCGCTGGAATAACCGCCGAGGCTTAGCGCGGAGTGCGATGGCGTGGCCCGCCCCGCGCGCCGCCATTCGATCCCGAAAGAGGCACCCGAGCCACAGTTCACAATGAGCGGACGCCGCCCCGATGTCAGCTCGAACGCGAGGGTCGAGGCATGGGCGTTGGCGGAGGCGGCACCGCTTGGCGGCGGGCTCGCATCTATGATGATGCTGGTGCGCCCCGCCGACAGCCGCGCATAGCCCATCGACAGACCGTCAGGTTGGGTTTTACGCACCCCCGAAGATGCCAGCGCGTGGTCAAGCCAGCCTTCGGCACCGCGCCCGCCCCCGTGAAATCGCGCCAACCCGCCATCGGCATGGCGCAGGGTGCGCAACGTGGGCGCGATCCGCTCGATTGCGGCCAGATGCGCCTTCGGGGTGCCGCGCCCCGCGTCGCTTAGCGCGGCGGCGGCCCATGTCAGCAAGGTGAACACATGCAGCAACTCTTCGGGATTGCGGGTCGGCAGGCCACCTTGATCGTCAATCTGCGTGGCACATTCACGCGCCAGCGCCTTTACAGCAGGATCGGCAAGGCCTTCCAGCCCCTCAAGGGACAGGCCTGCATAGATCAAACCGGTCAACGCCTCGAACCGCGCAAGGCCCGGCGCAGCCGCATGCCAGCGCTTCGACAAAAAGCGCGTTTGCTGGTCTAGCGAGCGGTAGAACGGCGCGCTGTCGGGCGCGTTTGTACCGCTGCCATGCAGCATGAACAACGCATGGTTGATCCAGCGGATCAGCCTGCGCCCGGTCAGATCAGGCGTCCAGCCGGGGCCGCGCCCCTTGCCATACAGATCAATCCATTGCCAAAGCCACGTCTGCGCCGCACGGCGCGGGGCGCTGTCGCCCACGGCTGCCAGATCGTCGAGCCACGCGAACCCGTGCAGCGCTTGGGAAAACGCGGCATCGGGGGCGGCGATGTCCCACGGGCTTTGGCCCGGTGCGCTGACAAGGCTACCGGCAAACAGGAAGTTACCCGCCACCAACTGACGCCCGCGCGCAAACGAGCCTATCGTGCGCGGCTCTGGCGAAGACACGAACCCACGCGTCTGCCCGCCGCCGCGTGTTGCTGCGCGGGCATACAGACGGTTCAACAGATGCGCCTTGCGTGCGCTCAGCTGGGGAAATCGGATCATATGCTCTGCCTATACGCTCTGAAGGCGTTTCGCAGCAGCTTAACCCGATGCCCCCCACGAGTCACCGTTTTTCGCGCTGAACCGGTCGCGTTCCTTGCTCTGATCCATGGGGCAGTGCAGCATAAACACAAAAAAGATGTGACAGCCCGTGATCGTCGGCCTGGCGCTGTCTGCACATCCTGACGCGTTCGGGCCTAGGCCTTGCGCAGACAGGCGATGTAAAAGCCGTCCATGCCGCCCTGCTCCGCCCAGAAATCAGGCCGCAGGCGCAGCCCGCCTTCCGAAGAAATCCACGCAGGATCAACGCCCGGCAGGTCAAGCGCAGTTGCATCAACGGACATGTCCGGATGTCGCTCCAATGCCTCGTCAATCTGCACCTCGCCTTCGTCCGGCAGCAGGCTACAGGTGCAAAACACCATGCGCCCGCCGGGTTTCAGCAAGGTCCACGCATGGTCCAGCATCTCTTCCTGTAGGGCGATCAACGCGCCGAAATCCGAGCCGTCCTTGGCGTGTGGCAAATCGGGGTGGCGACGGATAGTGCCGGTGGCAGAGCAGGGCGCATCCAGCAGGATCGCGTCGAATTCACCCTGAAATTCACGGGCATCTTTCACGAAAGTACGGGCGTTCAGCCCCGTGCGCGCAAGATTTGCCTTCACTCGCTGCATACGGACGTGGTTATCATCAACCGCGCGCACCTCTGCCCCCGTGGCCGCCAGTTGCATCGTTTTGCCGCCGGGTGCAGCGCAAAGATCAAGCACCAGTTCACCGGGCTTCACGTCGAGAATCCTGGCAGGCAAGGCGGCCGCGGCGTCCTGCACCCACCAGTCGCCCTCGGCAAAGCCATCCATCGCAGACACCTGTCCGCCCTCGTAAAGACGCACGGAACCGGTGGGCAAAAGCGTGCCACCCAGACGATCTGCCAATGCCGCCGGATCACCTTTGGCCGTAAGATCAAGCGGCGCGCCGTTGAAATGTGCAGTCTCCATTGCGGCCATCGCTTCGGCGCCCCATGCCTCCACCAGAGGGCCGCGCAGCCACTTTGGCAAACGCGGCGCGCGCCGCGCGGACCACGCCTCCGGCCCGTCGGCGGCAACCTTGCGCAACACCGCGTTGGTTAGCCCTTTGAGGTGGCCCAGATGTTTGTGTCCGGCAACAATTGTCACCATCGCATTTACAACACCGTGCGCCGCACCGCCCGTGCACAACTCGACCGTACCGATACGCAGCGCATTCTGCACGGTGAGCGGCGGGTACTTATTCATGTGCTTTTGCAAGATGCGGTCGGCACGCTCCAGACCGCGCAGCGTATCCTGCGCCAGACGCTGCGCGCGGGCGCGATCGTCCGGTGGCAGCTTGTCCAGCACACCTGCGGCCAACAGCTCGGGCATCAGCGCGCCCTCGCCCAACACCTGATCAAGCAGGTAAACGGCGGATTTTCGGGCCTGAACACCGGTATCTGACATGGGATCGCCTCTCATCGTGGGGTCTGGCGGTTGTCTGGGGCAAGGGACGCCGTATATCAAGAGGGAGATGAGAAAGGAACCATCATGGCCAAAGACCCGACACCCCGTGAAACGCCGATTCCCGACAACCCTATTCCGCCCACGCCGACGCCGGAACCCGATCTGCCGCCGCCCCCACCTGCGGCCCAGCGCGCACTGGCCGAGGCCGCCGAGCGGCGTGCGCGGGAAGAGCCGCGGGAACTGCCGCCCGAGCTGGGCGGGCGCAACGGACCAGACCCTGTGCGCTATGGCGATTGGGAAAAAAAGGGGATTGCCGTGGATTTCTGAGCATCAGGTCCGGTTGCAGCGGGGTGAGCAGAGTTTCAAAGAAACTCTGGGCCCAAAATTTCGCGAAATTTTGCCTGCGTCCGCAAAGTCGAACCTCACTTCAGACCGAGCACATCCAGCATGTCATATTCGCCGGGCGCTTTGCCCTGCCCCCACAGTGCCGCCTTCAGCGCGCCACGCGCAAACAGCCCTCTGTCGGAGGCGACGTGGCGCAAGATGATCCGTTCGCCCGCGCCCAAAAACATCACGTCATGTTCGCCTACGACATCTCCACCGCGGATTGCAGAAAAGCCGATGTCGCCCTTTTGCCGCGCGCCGGTGATCCCGTCGCGACCCGAATCGCTCACGTCCTCCAGCGTCACGCCGCGCCCTTCGGCAGCAGCTTCACCCAGCATCAGCGCCGTGCCGGAGGGCGCATCGACCTTCTGGTTATGGTGCGATTCGACAATCTCGATGTCGAAATCCTCATCCAGCGCTGCCGCGACCTGCCGCGTCAGTTGGGTCAGCAGGTTAACGCCAAGGCTCATGTTGCCCGCCCGCACGATCACGGTCTTTCGTCCCGCAGGGGCAAGTTCGGCGATTTCCGCCTCGCTCATGCCAGTGGTGCCGATGATATGCGCCACCCCCGCCTCGGCTGCGAGCTGTGCCAGTGCAATGGTGGCGGCAGGTGCCGTAAAATCAATCACGGCGTTGGCGTTGGCGATGGCATCGCCGGCGTCGTCGGTCACAATAACACCCACATCGGCCCCGCCCATAGCGGCCCCGATGTCCTGTCCGATCCACGCATGGCCTTCACGCTCAACCGCACCGGCAAGATGGGTATGCCGCGAGTCGCGCACCGCTTCGATCAGCATCTGCCCCATTCGGCCCGATGCTCCTGCGACTGTGATGCCTATTGTCTGTGCCATGATGATTGCTCCCCGGTTGCGCGCATGAGCGGGTGTAACGCTTGGCAAAGGGGATGCGAAGCCTTAGATGGACGCTATGGCAAAGAATAAATCATATGAGGGCTCCGGCCCGACGCAGCGACAGCTTCGGGTGGGCGAGACCATCCGGCGCGCTCTGAGCGAAGTTCTGGCGCGCGGTGACGTACATGATCCGGAGCTGAACCGGATGTCAATCACCGTGGGGGAGGTCCGCACCTCCCCCGATCTCAAGATCGCGACGGCGTATGTGCTGCCGCTGGGTGGCAAGGGGCAGGACGAAGTCCTCAAGCTCCTCAGCCGTAACAAAGCCGAGCTGCGCCGCCTCACGGCAAAGAAGCTGACGCTCAAGTTTTCGCCCGATCTGCGGTTCCAGTTGGACAGAACATTCGACCAGATGGACGAAACCCGCCGGATGCTGGCGCAAGACGTGGTGCGCCGCGACGCCGCCGCGCCCGACGACGAGGAAGACCAGTGATTGCACGCGGGCTGCTTGTTGTTCTTGCGGCCCTTTGCGCCCTGCCTGCTTTGGCAGCCACCTGCCGGACAGAGACATTTGACGGCGCCTCATACGCGCTGTGTGATGTGGATGTGACACAGGAGAAGCTGCGGCTTTTTCTCTATGATTCCTCCAATCTGCCCTACGGCTATTTCAACACCCTTAACGCGGCGCTGGAAAAGCAGCAAAAGCGGTTGGGCTTTGCGATGAATGCCGGCATGTATCATGAAGACCGCACGCCGGTCGGCCTTTACCTTGAAGACGGAGTCGAGCGGCAGTCGGTGATCAGCAGCGCCGGTCCGGGCAATTTCGGCCTACTTCCGAATGGGGTGCTGTGCCTGCAAGAAGGCCGCGCGGATGTGATCGAGACGTTGCGTTTCATTGATGAAACACCCGCCTGCGTGAGCGCCACCCAATCCGGCCCGATGTTGGTAATTGACGGCGCATTGCATCCCCGGTTTCTCGAAAACTCCACCTCGCGCTATATCCGCAACGGTGTCGGCACCAGCGATGACGGGCGGATGGCGACATTCGTTATTTCGGAAAACCCCGTGACGTTTCACGCCTTCGGGCGCTTGTTCCGCGATCATTTGGGATTGCGCAATGCGCTTTATTTCGACGGGAACGTGTCGCGGCTGCGCGCGCCCGAATTGGGCCGCAACGACATCGGCTTTGCCCCTGTCGGGCCGATCATCGGCGTGGTCGGGCCGCTGATCCCTGACGAAACAGACTAACCCGCAACGGTAAAACCCCTTTGCACCACCTCGCGCAATCTATAAAGAGCGCGCGCAAGCACACACATTCAGATCAAGGACAGCACATGGCACGCAAACGCAAAGGGCGCGACATTTCGGGCTGGATTGTGATCGACAAACCCGCAGGGCCGACCTCGACCACCGTGGTGAACAAGGTACGCTGGGCGTTCGATGCGAAAAAAGCGGGCCATGCCGGCACGCTTGATCCTGATGCCACCGGCGTATTGGCCATCGCACTGGGCGAGGCGACGAAAACGGTGCCCTACATTACAGATGCGCTGAAAGCCTATGAATTCACCGTGCGTTTGGGGGCGGCCACCAATACCGACGATGCCGAAGGCGAGATTATCGCGACCTCCGACAGCCGCCCGACCGATGAAGAAATCAAAGAGGCGCTTTTGCGCTTTGTCGGCGACATCAAACAGGTGCCGCCGCAGTTTTCCGCCGTCAAGATCGACGGCGAGCGCGCCTATAAACGCGCCCGCGACGGTGAGGAAATGGAGATCGCCGCGCGCCCGCTCTATGTGGATAGCCTGTTGATGCTGGACCGTCCGGACGCCGATCATGTCATGCTTGAAATGGTTTGCGGCAAGGGCGGGTATGTCCGCTCCATCGCGCGTGATCTGGGCAATATGCTGGGCTGCAAAGGCCACGTTCGCGAACTGCGCCGCACGTGGTCCGGCCCGTTCGAGGTGGAAAACGCGCTGACGCTTCAACAGATCGACGATATGGCCAAAAGCCCCGATCTGGACGCACATCTTGGACCGCTGGAGCTGGGGCTTCAGGATCTTCCCGAAGTGACCGCCAGCGCGGAGGGTGTCGTGCGTCTGCGCAACGGCAATCCGGGCATGGTTTTCGCCAAGGATGTGGAATACGGCGATGAATGCTGGGCCTCGTTCGAGGGGCGCGCCGTGGCGGTGGGTCGGTTCAAATCGGGCGAATTGCACCCCGCGCGCGTGTTCAACACCGACACGTGAACGACATACAGCATTTGCGCCCCGCGCCAGCAACACCCGCATGATAACCCGCAGCCACACCAAGGGCGATGCCCCGTCCATCGCCGTTTATTCCGACTGCGAGAGGTATCGCTACAGCCTGACGCGCGTCTGGCAGCCCGAAGGCCGCCGCGTCGCGTTTATCATGCTTAACCCGTCCACCGCGACCGAAGTGCAAAACGATCCCACAATCGAGCGGTGCGAACAGCGCGCGCGCAGGCTGGGCTTTGGCGGCTTCGAGGTGGTGAATATCTTTGCCCTGCGCGCAACCGATCCGCGCGACATGCGCGCCGCATCTGCCCCCGAAGGCGCCGAAAATGGTTTCTTCCTTGAAAAGGCTGCGGCCGATGCAGACATGGTGATTGCGGCATGGGGTGTGCACGGGGCGCACCGCGATCACGGACCGCAGACGGCAACCCTTTTGCACACAAAAGGGTACGCACTGCATCACCTCGGCCTGACCAAGCACGGCCACCCGCGCCATCCGCTTTACCTGCCCTATGCGACTCGGCCGATCCTTTGGGATGATCCCTCGGGCGTCACCGGACGTTAACCTTCTTGGCGTTACACTTTTGACGATTCGGGTCAAATCTGTGCTTATGTCGGTGAGGTATGTGGCCTCGTTTCAATGGAAAATGAAGCTATGTTGTGGTTAGCAGGATTGATGGGTTTGATGGCGGTCGGCACGGTCGCCTATATCGAACCACAAAACGACGACGAGGCAGAGGATGATCATCTGCCGGATTTTTCAGACATGCCACCTGAGACATACGCTCAGGCAGTCGCAGCCCCGCCTTATGAGGACGATCCTTATGTGGACGATACGGTGGATTCGCGCGGCGGGGACGATGCCGCCGATATCGGGCCTTATGTGCCGGACGAAGCGAACCGTGTAACCATAAGCGAAGGCACCGCAGCAGATGATCTGCTGGAAGGTAACGACAGAAATGACTGGCTTGGCGGTGGCGGTGGTGCGGACACGCTGCGCGGTGGGGATGGCGATGATGCCTTGCGCGGTGGCGACGGTGACGACCGGATCGAAGGCGGGACCGGCAACGACAGGCTGGATGGCGAAAACGGTCGGGACGCGCTGTATGGTGGTGACCAGGCAGATCAGATTTTTGGCCACAATGACGATGATACGCTTTGGGGTGGTGACGGAAACGATTCGCTTCAGGGGTCCGCTGGCGATGACGCGCTTTATGACGGGGATGGCGACGATGTACTGCATGGCGGGCTTGATAATGATACGCTGCATGGCGGGACCGGCACGGACACGCTGTTTGGCGGTTGGGGTGATGACGTCTTGAACGGGCTGGTCCCTACCGAAGTCGACGGGCGGATCGTGGATGCCGATACGGCTGATTACCTTAACGGCGGCGGCGGCGATGACAGCATCCTTGCCGGATCGGGCGATATCGTGACCGCCGGTAGTGGCGAAGACCAGATCGTTCTGGGAGAGTGGCTTGTCGAGGGCGAAGCCACGCAAATCCTCGACTATACCGCTGCTGACGACAGTCTTGTTCTGATCTGGGATGACAGCACGCACGACAGCGACGAACCCGACGTGCAGGTCACCGACGATCCCGAGGTCGAAGGGCGTACGATCGTGCTGATGAACGGTGCCGTGATTGCATCGGTCAACGGCACCGATCTGCAACCGGACGATATCGCACTTGTCCCGCTCAGCTCTGCCGTCACGCTGGGCTTTGCATAATGCAGCTTTCCGCAAGGTGGCTTGAATAAGCCTTTGCCAACGGCTCCAATCTTTCCTATATGCCCCCATCGCCCGCGACTCGCGTGGTGATACCTCCACGGGCCTGTGCTGGACGACATCCCGGCCTGCGCCATCACATTAACCTTTTAAAAGGAGACCCCGATGTCGATTACACCAGAAGAAAAAGCCCGCCTGATCAAAGAATTCGGTGCCAAAGAAGGCGACACAGGTTCGCCTGAAGTTCAGGTTGCTGTTCTCAGCTCCCGCATCGCCACCCTGACAGAGCACTTCAAAACCCACAAAAAAGACAACCACGGTCGCCGTGGTCTGCTTAAGATGGTCGCAACACGCCGCAAGCTTCTGGACTATGCAAAGTCCAAAGACGAAGCGCGTTACCAAGACCTGATCAAGCGTCTCGGCCTGCGCCGCTAAGCGCCAGCGCCATTTATGGTTTGGAAAGCCGCGCTTCGGAAACGAAGCGCGGCTTTTTCTTTGGATGGATCATTGTATGGCGGGCGTGACCACCGTGATCGCCGGGCTGCGCGCCTCGATCACCTCGGCGGCGTCCAGCATAATATCTTCGCGGTAGCGTGCGCCGATCAACTGCGCGCCCATCGGGGTATGCCCCGCCTCTCCCGTCTCGAAACCGGTAAACACCGACATGCCGGGCAACCCCATCAGCGGCAGGCCCACTTGGGTTAGCTGCGCCTCCATAACGCGCGGGAAATCATCCAGATCCAGCAAATCGGGAAACGGCGGCTCCGCAGAGATCGGACAGATCAGCACCGGATGCTCCGTCAAAAAGCGCTGCCAGTCGCGCAGGAAGCCCACCCGCGCCTGAAGCGCATTCAAAACCTCGCCCAGATCGGGCAGCGGTGTAAGCTTGCGCATCTCGGTCAACACATGGCTCGCGTCCGCGTCATTCTCGCGGGTGAAGGCGTCCGCCGCGCCATGAGCCATTTCAGCCAGCCAAAGCTGTGCCTGACGCCGCGCAGGTTCACGCAACGGCGGGCAGTCCACCTCGGCCACGTCCCAACCGGCGTCCTTTAACGCCGCAGCGGCATGGCGCAGCGCTTTTTCCACAAGCGGGTGCGTGTTCATCCCTTCGGGCGCGACACACAACGCCGCACGGCGCGGATAATCGGGACCGGCAAGCGGCACAGGACTGTACCACGGATCATCCACATTCGGCGCGGCCATTACCGCAAGCGACAACCGCAAATCCGCGACCGAGCGCGCATGGGGGCCGGACACCGCCATCAATTGCGCGCCGATATGGCGGTCTGGCGACGACGGGTTCCACGCCGCGACACGGCCCAGCGTGGGCCGGATACCCTGCAAGCCGCAGGCATAGGCCGGATAACGGATTGATCCGCCGATATCTGTGCCGTGGCCCACCGCGCCAATGCCCGCCGCAGTCGCCGATGCCGCCCCACCCGAAGAGCCCCCCGGCGTGATGCCCGGATTATGAGGGTTCAGCGTATGCCCGTGCAGCGCATTTCGCGTGAACCATCGCAGCGAGAAAGCAGGCGTATTGGTGCGCCCGATAATGACGGCGCCCGCACGGCGCATGTTGGCGACCACCGGATTATCGGCATCCGCCATCAGGTCTTTCTGGATACGCAGACCGTTGGTCGTGACAAAGCCTTCCTGATCGACGTTTTCTTTGATCGTGACCGGCACGCCTGCCATCGGCCCTGCATCGTGCCCCATGGCGATGGCCGAATCTACGGCATCGGCGGCCTGCAACGCTGCGGCATCATCACGCGCGACCACTGCGTTAATGGCAGGGTTCACCGCGTCCATCCGGCCAAGCGCCGCTTGTGTCACCTCGCGCGCGCTTGTTTTGCCGTTGCGAATCATTTCAACCGTTTGCGTTGCTGTCAGTGCCCAAAGGTCCATCGCTGTCTTCCTCATACGTGCAGAGCGCCCCGCGCTTAAACTAAAGGTTGCACGAAGCAAGACTTGCCGCAATCGCGCGATGCGCCAACCTTTTGCAAGGGTGCAGGATTGTACCGACGCAATCGCAAAACCAGTCTTCGAAGGAGAAGCCGCGCTGGATGCCAACAATGCACCCGAAGACAGCAATATGCGCGGACAGTGTGGCCGCCGTCCGACTTTCATCCGGAATCGCAGCTCGGCTGCATGCGGAAGAAGAGCCGCTGTTTGATGCGACGGATGCGTACTGCGAGGCGGGTGCGAGGGTTATTTCCTCAGCCTGATCACAACTGCCGACGCCCCCGACAACGTCAGGACGGCGACATCACGTCCGGATGATCGCCCAAAGCAAACAAAAGCCTCCCGAAGAAATGTTTAGAAGCTCCGGGAGGCTCGTAAATACTGCCTAGCCATTCCTCAGACCGGCATATTGTCATACATGTCGTCCGCAGCGTTCTGCTCCAACACGGCCTCAAGACGCTGCAAACGCTTTGGAACAGATGTATTCCTGGACTTCAACATGCGGATCATCTGATAAACATCGGATTGCAACGCTAACGTCTCCGAGCTGCCAGCAACTGCTGCTTTCTGCTCCAACCTGTTCAATTTCTCGTCCCAGTTTGAATCTTTCATTGCCAATACCTCCCCAGGCTGATTCCCTATCAGATTACCCCACCACCACCCTTGCGTGTATTTAGTTCTGCTTTCAGCATCAAACCGGCGGTTTGCTGCCCTTCCCATCGAAGCGCTTGTGCTGTATGCGCGAGCAATCGGTTTGTCGGTGCCCGGACCTCAGCGCCGACCAAAAGAAGATACCGGGGTCAGAGGGAATACGCCCTCTATGAAATGGCCAATGGGCCAACACAGGAAACGATGATGTTTAACGAAGTAAAGAAATCTATCCAGTGGGGCGAAGAAACGCTGACACTGGAAACAGGTAAAGTGGCCCGTCAGGCCGACGGTTCGGTGATCGCGACATACGGCGAAACCTCTGTCATGGCCAACGTGACATTTGCACGCCAGCAAAAGCCCGGTCAGGACTTTTTCCCGCTGACGGTCCACTATAACGAGAAATACTATGCCGCGGGCAAAATCCCCGGCGGGTTCTTCAAGCGCGAAGCACGTCCTACCGAAAAAGAGACGCTCACCTCCCGCCTGATCGACCGCCCGATTCGCCCGCTGTTTGTCCCCGGCTTCAAAAACGAAGTGCTGGTGATGTGTACGGTTCTGTCACACGATCTGGTTAACGATCCCGACATGGTCGCGATGATTGCCGCGTCGGCAGCGCTGACCATTTCGGGCGCTCCGTTCATGGGGCCGATTGCCGCCTGCCGCGTTGGCTTTGAGGATGGCGATTACATCCTGAACCCGACAGTGGACGACATGCAGGACCTGCGCCTGAACCCCGAACAGCGCCTTGATCTAGTTGTTGCCGGCACCAAAGACGCCGTGATGATGGTCGAATCCGAAGCATACGAGCTGTCGGAAGAAGAAATGCTGGGTGCCGTGAAATTCGCCCACGAGCAGATCCAGCCGGTGATCGACCTGATCATCAATCTGGCCGAAGATGCCGCAAAAGAGCCGTTCGATTTCCAGCCTGTCGATTACTCCGACCTCTTCGAGGCCGTGAAAGCCGCAGGCGAAACCGAAATGCGCGCGGCCTTTGCGATTGGCGACAAGCAAGAGCGCACAACCGCTGTGTCCGCTGCCCGCGACACCATCAAAGGCAAGCTTTCCGAAGAGCAGCTTGGTGATGCGAACCTCGGTTCGGCGATGAAGAAGCTCGAAGCGTCCATCCTGCGCGGTGACGTGGTGAAAACCGGCAAGCGTATCGACGGTCGCAAGACCGACGAGATCCGCGATATCGTATCGCAGACGGGCATCCTGCCACGGACCCACGGCTCCGCCTTGTTCACACGCGGCGAAACCCAAGGTCTGGTTGTGACCACGTTGGGCACCGGGGATGATGAACAGTTCATCGATGCGCTGCACGGCAACTTCAAATCCAACTTTCTGCTGCACTATAACTTCCCTCCCTATTCGGTTGGCGAAGTGGGTCGCGTGGGCCCTCCGGGTCGTCGCGAAATCGGTCACGGCAAGCTGGCTTGGCGCGCGTTGCAGGCTGTTTTGCCTGCCTCGACTGATTTCCCGTACACGATCCGCGTTGTGTCCGAGATCACTGAATCCAACGGCTCGTCCTCCATGGCGTCCGTTTGCGGTGGCTCCTTGTCGATGATGGATGCGGGCGTTCCGCTGAAGTCGGCTGTGGCCGGTGTAGCGATGGGTCTGATCCTCGAAGACGACGGATCGTATGCGATCCTGTCGGATATTCTGGGTGACGAAGACCACCTTGGCGACATGGACTTTAAGGTCGCAGGCACCGAAGCAGGCATCACGTCCTTGCAGATGGACATCAAGATCGCAGGTATCACGCCCGAGATCATGGAAAAAGCCTTGGCGCAGGCCAAAGCGGGCCGTCTGCATATCCTTGGCGAGATGTCCAAGGCGATCACCGGCGCTGCCGAGTTCTCGGAGCACGCACCACGCATCGAAACCATGCAGGTGCCAACGGATAAAATCCGCGAAGTCATCGGTTCCGGTGGTAAGGTCATCCGCGAGATCGTGGAAGTGTCCGGTGCCAAGGTCGACATCAACGACGACGGCATCATCAAGATCGCGTCGCCCAACGCCGAGGCCATCAAAAAGGCCTATGACATGATCTATTCGATCGTGGCAGAGCCCGAAGAAGGCGCCGTGTACACGGGTACCGTTGTGAAGATCGTCGATTTCGGTGCTTTCGTGAATTTCTTTGGCAAGCGTGATGGTCTGGTCCATGTGTCCCAGATCGAAAACCGCCGCCTGAACCACCCTTCCGATGTTCTGAAGGAAGGTCAGGAAGTAAAAGTGAAGCTTCTCGGCTTTGATGATCGCGGCAAGGTACGCCTTTCCATGAAGGTTGTGGATCAGGAAACCGGCGAAGAAGTGAAAAAAGAGGAAGCGGACGAGTAAACCTCTGACGTTTCTAACCTTTCAAGGCCCCCGCACAAACGCGGGGGCCTTTTTTGTGGCCGCCTGTGTTGGGGCCAATTGGGAAACACAACTGACGCCGATGCAACCTTTGGGCTAGTATGAGCGTTGATCCTAGAATCACATTCTATCCGGAGACACTGCCATGTCGTTTTTTGACCGTCGAAGTCTGATTTTCTCAGGGGCCGCAGCCCTTGCCGCTGGCCCCGCATTTGCCGCAAGCCAACCGTATCAGGTGCCCGCCAACCAGCAACCGCGTATCGTTGACACCCGAGCGGGCTTTCGGCCGCATGAAATCCATGTGGATCCGGGCCAGTTCGCGCTCTACTGGACGCTGCCTGACAACAAGGCGATCCGCTACTCGGTCGGGATCGGCACCGAAGGGCGTTATATGTCCGGCACATTCGTGGTCCGGCGCAAAGCCGAATGGCCAAGCTGGACCCCGACCAAAGCGATGATCCGCCGCGAACCGGACATTTACGCAAAGCATGCCAGCGGCATGTCAGGCGGCGGCATCAACCCGTTGGGCGCACGCGCTCTGTATCTCTATTCAGGTGGCCGCGATACCTACCTGCGCATCCACGGCACGCCCAATCCGCAAAGCGTGGGGATGCGTATCTCAAACGGGTGTGTACGCATGGTTAATGAACATGTGATCGACCTGTACAATCGCGTCCCAAACGGTACGCAGGTCGTGCTGCACTGAGCACGGATCGGTTAACCATATCAGCAGCTTCCTCAACATACCGGGCTCCCATGGCTGACTTTCCGATCATCCTGATAAACCTTGATGAGTCCACCGACCGGCTAAAGCGGATCACCCGCGCGTTAGAGGCACAAGATGCCCGCTTTGGCCGCCTGTCGGCTTTTGACGGGCGGGGCGTGCCTCCCGAGACCATCAGCGAATATGATGACGCGGATGCCCGGCGATATATGGGCAGGTCGTTGACAGGAGGCGAGATCGGATGCTTTCTGAGCCATTTGCGTGCTGCAAAAGCTGTTGTCGAAAGCGGTTCGGCCTACGGCTTGGTGCTGGAAGACGATGCGCTGCCGCTGCCCGAAGCCATTGCGCAAGTCCGGGCATTTATCGCCTGGCAAACTGCGCGCGGTGCGCCGGACTGGTATGTCGCGAATCTGGGTGCCCTCAAGACCAAGATCGCAAGTACAGCAGGGGTTCTCCACATCGGAGAGAACACCACACAAATTCAACGGGCACATTATTTCCCCATGCGGACCACCGCGCTTTTGTGGACAGCGCCAGGCGCACGGGCATTTATTGAAACCTGCCTGCCGATCAGCGCTCCCGTGGACAATCATCTGCGCCACTGGCTCGCGCCTCTGGATATGGGGTTGTCGGTGGTGCCGCCGTTGGTTTCAACGACCGGTGCGCAAAGCGAAATCGATACGGCTGGCAAGGGGGTATGCCGTGCAAAGATCAATCGCGGGGCATTGTACCAGCTTCGCAGGGTCAGGCGTCTTTATGGGGACAAGATTATCGCGCTTTTGCATAAAGCGCGCTTCTCAGCGCGGACTTAGCGGAGTTTCCTCGCCGCCCAACCATCCTGAAACCGCCGGTAACGGAGGAAAGCTGGAAAACCTCTTAGGACAGTCGAAAACCGCAGCTTGTGCCACGGCTTTTTCCGGCCGGGGAAGTGAACGATGGCGGGCGATCTAACAGACATTTCGCTAGGAGGCAGTCCAAGTTTCCGCCAGATTGCATTCTGATAACGCACTCTCCCCCATACCGAATTCCAGCGATGCGGGAGAAACAATGTGCGACCCGCAAATATTCGGTTGAGGTGGTCCTGATCGAGAAAGGAATAGGCGCCCATCCCCGAAAAATCCTCCATCCTTGCCTTCAAAGAAGGATCAGCAATGATAGCATCCAAATCCATCAACAAGACGCCGGAGTTGAAATAGTCGGTTACCGGACGTTCGCCCATGATCGCAGCGAAGTAGGACACTGCCTGTGCCTTGCCACGCAGGAGCAGTCGCAAAACGAACAGGTCGCGGACCGCCGCCAACGGGTACCCTTTCATGTCGATGTGAAACAGATCGCCCAGTGGCCCTTCGATCAGTGTATCACCGTCAATGTATAAAACACGTCCCTTTGCCAACCGCGGCAGGAACAGACGCGCGAGAGTGGTGAGAGTAATATTTGGATCAGGCTGTCGCGTATCCCCGAAATCAGCAAGGCTGATGGGATGGTAGCGCAGCCCTGCACCCTCGAATTGCGCGACTGTTGCGCGCAGACGGGTAGTCTCAGCTTGGGTCAAATCTGTACCCAGAAACAGAACTTCGGTGCCCGGCGGACAGTATTGGAGGGCCGACGCAACAGCAAGCAGCGTCGGCCCAAAGTACCCTGAATCAGTCGCAAAAGCGAGCCTGATTGTCATCCTTAGCTCGGCAGCTTGGCCGTCCGCAGATAAGGAAGTACGGTAGTGAAGTCGCCGAATTTCGCCTTGGCGGCCTCGTCCGATACGGATGTCGGAATGATCACATCGTCGCCGACATTCCAGTTGGCGGGCGTGGCAACGCCTTGGCCGTTGGCGGTCTGCAATCCGTCAAGCGCGCGAAGCACCTCGGCAAAGTTGCGGCCAACATTCATCGGGTAAACCATCGACAGCTTCAATTGTTTGTCCGGCCCGACGATGAATACCGCCCGAACCGTTGCGGAATCATTTGGCGTGCGACCATCCGGCAGATAGGCCTCCGCAGGCAGCATATCGAACGCTTTGGAAACCTCGAGATCTTCATCCGCGATGATCGGGAAACCGGCCTTTGCCTTGGCAACCATCTCGATATCGCCCTTCCATTTCTTGTGCTCTTCCACGCTATCCACGGAAATTCCCATCACCTTGGTACCGCGCTTTTCCCATTCGTCGGCAAGCTGCGCGACAGCACCAAATTCAGTTGTGCAAACAGGAGTGAAATCTTTCGGATGCGAGAACAGAATCGCCCAGCTGTCGCCGATCCAGTCGTGAAGTGTGAATTCACCCTGATCTGTGGTGACAGTCAGATTGGGGATTGTGTCGTTAATGCGCAAAGCCATGGGAATCTCCTTTGTTGCTGCGTTCAGTCCTATTTAGCCATTCCCCGGCTCAGTTACACCCCCCGCCAGGCAGCTGTCTCGCGATAGTGTCACAGTGACGCAAATTCCAACCAAAAACATCCCCGCGCCGGAGAAGCGCAACTTTTACATCAATGGCGAAGTCGCAGCTATTTCCTCAAGCCGACAGCTTTTGCGGCTGTGATCAACCGCATGACAATCGTGCAGACCAAGATGGTTGGTCCTGTGCTATCAATCATCCCCATCGGGACAGAAGAAGCGATCCACATTGCCAACAGTACGCCCTATGGCCTGACCAACTATACCCGGACACAGGACGGCAAAAAGCGCCGCCGCGTCGCCCGCGCTCGGATATGGTCGAGACCAACGACAAAGACCTCGCCCAAGGCTCGCTTTTCGATAGTTATCAGTTTGGCACTGGCCGCGAGGCAGAAATTTACAAGCCGGCAGAATTTATGGAGATCAAAGCCGTCTCGGGTTGGGTTACTGAATAGGATCGAGTCAGATCATTTCTCTACATCTGTAGTATGCTGAGCGAGTGCAGGATTGAGTTTAAAGGCCAAATGAAGCCCGTGGGGTCCACTCCGCCCCGAGCTTTGCGCCCGGAGCGAAGCTTCACTTGGCACGCGGGGTCGCTCTCCAGCTGTCCGCGCATTACAAGGCTAGCCAAGCAAGGTTAACGGTTGGTGAACGTGCAACGCCTCCGCTTCATTTGGCCTTTAAACTCAATCCTGCTGTCTCTACTCACGCAACAGCCGCGTTTCGCCGCTTTGTTCAGAAAGGGGCAGCGCTGCGCACTTTGGTGGAGCGCCCCCCTTCGGGGTGATTGAAACGCAGCTCTTCGGAATGAAGCATCAGGCGGGGGAAATCGCGGGCGGGACCGGTTGCATAGAATGGGTCTCCGAGGATCGGATGACCAAGGCTCAACATATGCACTCGCAACTGATGGCTCCGGCCCGTGTGGGGCGTCAGCCGGACGCGGGCTGTATCTCCCTCATTCTTGATCACGCGCCAATCCGTCTGCGCAGATTTACCCGTCTCATAGCAAACCATTTGCAACGGGCGGTTCGGCCAGTCCACGATAAGCGGCAGATCGACTGTGCCGATCTTTTCCGAAGGCGTGCCCCAAACGCGGGCAACGTAGGTTTTCTTTGTCATCCGCTTTTCAAATTGCAGGCCCAGATGGCGTTGCGCATAGGGCGTCAGCGCAAAGATCATCACACCCGATGTATCGCGATCCAGCCGATGCACCAGCAACGCGTCAGGAAAGGCCATCTGCACCCTTGCCAGCAAACAATCGGCCAGATGCTCCCCTTTGCCCGGCACCGACAACAGGCCGGCCGGTTTGTCCACCAGCAGCACTTGTGTGTCTTCGTGCAGGATCACCAAAGGATCTTGCGGCGGGGAATACGTTGCGTCCATATCCGTCTCAGTCCCATTTGTACGATAGGTTTTCAACCCTTCTTGTGCCACGCTACCTCACACGCAAGGGAGAGAGTAAATGCATCCGACAATCCAAAAGTTCCACGATCTTGTCTTGGCCGACAAACATGACGACGTACCGGCGCTGCTGGCCGAGAATATCCGCTTTCAGCCGCCAACCTACTGGGCGACATGGAACGGTCGCGATGCGGTGGGAGCGGTTCTAGGTCATGTGAACGAAGTATTCACCGATTTCGAGTACCGTCGAGTGATGGGTGAAGGCCGCGATTGGGCGCTGGAGTTTCAATGCAAGGTTGACGGGCTCGATTGCGTAGGCGTCGATCTGATGACTCTGGACGACGACGGGTTGATTGGAACCATGGAGGTGGTCATGCGTCCCTACAAAACCGTCGGCGCGCTCCGCGCTGCGATGAACGAGCGTGTCTCGAAAGACCCCTCGTTTCTAAAGCACAAGGCGGCGCTCAGCTAGGCACGCGCCGCGCGGATCTGGCGCACCATCGAAGTGGTATAGATCACCAGCGCCAACCAGATTAGCGGGAATGCGATCATACGCGCACGGCCGAATGGTTCGTCAAAGACAAATACCGCCGTGAGAAAAATCATTGTAGGCGCGATGTATTGCAACACGCCTATGGTGGACAATCGCAGTAGTTTTGCCCCGTTCGCGTAAAACAGCAGCGGCACTGCCGTGACAATCCCGCAGCCGATCAGAAGCCATGTATCGCGCATATCGCCCACCGCGAAATGCGCGGTGCCGGTGGCAGAAAGATACGCGGTATAGCCCAGCGCGGGCACCAGCAGAATCAATACTTCCAGCAGGAAACCCTGATTGGGGCCAATCGGCAGGCTTTTCTTGGCCAGCGCGTAAAAGCCCCAGCTCAGCATCAGCCCGAATGCGGCCCACGGCGTGCGATCCGCGTCGAGTACCAACACCAACACGGCCACACCCGCCACAGCGACCGCCAACACCTGCGCACGGCTTAGACGCTCTCCCAGCAGGACCGCCGCGAGGAAAATACTGAACAGCGGATTGATATAATATCCGATAGCAGCGTCCAGCGTGCGCCCCGTGGCGATGGCATAGACATAGATGCCCCAATTCACCGAAATCAACGCCGCAGTTACGCACCCCATGATCATCATGCGCGGGTTGCGCAGCGCTTCGCGCAAGGCTGATGTCCGCTTGATTGTGATCAACACAAGCGCCGCCACAGGCACCGACCAGATAATCCTGTGCGCCACAACTTCAGCCGCCGGAATATGGCTCAGCATTTTCATGTAAAGCGGCAGGAACCCCCACATGATATATGCGCCCAGCGCAAAAAAGAAGCCTCTGGGCGTGTCTTGATCCTGTGTCGGCAAAGTGCTGTTGGGCGTACGCATACGAGGCCTCCTTTGCTCTCTGACCTAGGCCAAGCAGAAGCCGTCCGAAAGCGCTAGATTGTACCCGTTACACCTTCATCCGCTCCGACGAGGGGTCATACATGGGTTTGAGCGAGGCTTCGGCCTTTACCTTCGTGCCCATGACGTCGATTTCGTAAGTCGAGGCCAGCACATCCGCTACCTTCTCGCCTTTGCACGGCACATAGCCCATGCCCATCGCGCCCCCCAGATGATGCCCGTACGCCCCTGACGACAGATACCCGACGATCCGGCCGTCCCGCACAATCGGCTCGTTGTGATACAGCAGCGGTTCGGGATCGGTCAGCAGGAACTGAACCATACGCGCGCTCAGGCCAGCCTCCTTTTTGGCCAGCACAGCGTCGCGCCCGATGAAATCCGGCTTGGCCGTTTTGACCGCAAAGCCAAGGCCCGCTTCCAGCACATGATCTTCGGATGTGATGTCATGGCCAAAGTGGCGAAAGCCCTTCTCGATGCGGCAACTGTCCATCATATGCATGCCGCACAGGCGCAGCCCCATATCCTGCCCCGCCTCTGCGAGGGTCTCGAACACATGCGCGGACTGATCGGCGCCGATGTATATTTCCCAACCCAGCTCGCCCACATAAGACACCCGATGCACCCGCGCCTGCCCCATGCCGATGTCGATGTCTTGTGCCGTGCCAAACGGGTTCACCGCGTTGGAGAAATCCGCAGGCGAGACCGCCTGCAACAGATCGCGCGCGCGCGGCCCCATCACGGCAAGCACCCCCTCGCCTGCGGTTACATCCGTAATCACCACGTTGAACGCGCCCGAGTGGCGGCGCATCCATGTCTCGTCCGCCAGCCGTGTTGCCGCCGGCGTGACCACCAGATAGGCCGTCTCGGACAGGCGGGTGACAGTCACGTCCGCCTCGATCCCGCCGCGTGTGTTCAGGAACTGGGTATAAACGATCTTGCCCACCGGCACGGAGAAATCACCACCCCCGATGTAGTTAAGAAAGCGTTCCGCGTCGCGCCCTTCCACCCGGATCTTGCCGAAAGACGACATGTCGTACATGCCCACATTCTGGCGCACCGCCATGTGTTCATCGCGCACGTTGTCAAAGAAATTCTGGCGCTGCCATGTGTATTGATATTCCGGCGTCTGGCCGTCGCGCGCGAACCAATTGGCGCGCTCCCAGCCTGCGATCTCGCCCATCACCGCGCCACGATCCAGCAGGTGCCGGTGAAATGGTGTGCGCCGGATACCGCGCGCGGTTGCCTTTTGGCGAAACGGAAAATGATCGGCGTATAGCAATCCCAGCGTCTCTTTGGAGCGCTCGAACAGATAGGTTTTGTTGCCCTGAAAAGGTTGCATCCGGCTGATATCCACATCACCCAGATCAAAAGGTTTCTCGCCTTCATCCATCCACTGCGCCAACGCCATGCCCGCGCCGCCCGCCGATTGGATGCCGATGGAGTTGAACCCCGCCGCGACCCAGACGTTATCCATCTCTGGAGCAAGGCCAAGGTGATAGGCATCATCGGGGGTGAAGGATTCAGGTCCGTTAAAGAACGTATGAATGCCAGCATCGGCCAGCATCGGCATGCGGGAAACGGCCGCCTCAAGGATGGGCTCGAAATGGTCAAAATCTTCGGGCAGTTGATCGAATTCGAAATCTTTCGGGATGCCGTCCATTGCCCACGGCTTTGCCAGCGGCTCGAACGCGCCCAGCAGCATCTTGCCCGCGTCTTCCTTGTAATAGGCGCATTCATCCGGCACCCGCAGGACCGGCATCCGGGTCAGGCCCGGGATCGCCTCGGATACGATGTAAAAATGTTCGCACGCGTGCAGCGGCACGTTGACGCCCGTCATGCGGCCCACCTCATGACCCCACATCCCCGCACAGTTCACGATCATATCGGCGCTGATGTGGCCGGTCTCGCGATCCTGTTCCCAATCCACGCCGGTCACGCGGCGGCCCTCACGCTGCACACCCGTTACGCAAGTCCGCTCGATGATTCTGGCACCGCGTTGCCGCGCGCCTCTCGCCAGCGCCAGCGCGATGTTGGCCGGATCCCCTTGCCCGTCTTTTTCCAGATAGACACCGCCGGTGACACCTTCGATATTCAGGTGCTCATAGCGGGCCTTGACCTCAGCGGGTGAAATCTCTTCCACATCCACGCCAAAGGCGCGCGCCATGCCTGCTTGCCGGAATATCTCTTCGCGCCGCTCGTCTGTCAGCGCAACGGTGATCGACCCACAGCGTTTGAAACCTGTGGCAACGCCGGTCTCCTCCTCAAGGCTGCCGTAAAGCTCTTGTGAGTATTTCGCCAGCTTCGTCATGTTCGCCGTTGCGCGCAACTGGGCGATCAGACCTGCGGCGTGCCATGTGGTGCCGGAGGTGAGCTGTTTCCGTTCAAGTAGAACCACATCCTGCCAGCCGAGTTTGGTGAGGTGGTAGGCAACAGAACAGCCGATGACGCCGCCACCGATGATGACAACGCGGGCATGAGAAGGAACATCAGCCATTGAACAGCCTTTCTATATTATGGTGTGGCCCGCTGCGCGCAGGCGGCAGGCGATTTCGGCAATATGGGCGGGGCCGACTTCGCAACAGCCCCCGACAATGGTTGCACCCGCGCCGACCCACGCCATCACATGATCGGCGTAAACGGCGGGCGTAAGGTCCTGACGTGCCGACAACGAATCAACGGTTGGCGCGTCTTTTCTGAAAGCATCCGTGATCTTGGTGAAACCATTGGCATAAGCGCCGAACGGTATCTCGCAGTCGCTCAGAACGGGCAGCCCCTGATCAATGGCTTCCGGCGTCGAACAGTTGAGAAGAACAGCAGCAGGGCGGTAATGCGCGACCATTGCGGCGATCACGCCAAGCGGCTCTCCCGAACGCAGCTTGGTGCCGTCCTCGTCATCCACCGAAAATGCGATCCAGAGCGGTTTGTC
Source organism: uncultured Sulfitobacter sp. (assembly GCA_947502265.1). Classification (GTDB taxonomy): domain Bacteria; phylum Pseudomonadota; class Alphaproteobacteria; order Rhodobacterales; family Rhodobacteraceae; genus Sulfitobacter. The sequence continues at coordinate 251,175 of CANMZB010000002.1, read as the reverse complement.
AGTGCCCGATTCCAGCACCCCCTGAAAGATGCCCTCGGCCTCCTGAAGCGAACAGACAGCCTCTGCCAGAATGACGTCGATACCCCCTCCCATGAGGGTGATAATTTCGGCAAACCGCTGCGTCGCCAAGCCCACATCGGGCATCAGATCAGGCCGGTAGGTGGCCAGCAATGGCCCCAAAGCCCCCGCAATCCGGCCCGAACCATGCGCGTCGCGCGCCGCCACTGCCCGCTCCACCGCAAGGTTGATCAGCGCCGCCTGTTTGTCCTCCACCCCTGCGCGCGCCAGCCTGTTGCGGTGGAGCGCGTAGGTATTGGTGCTTGCCACTGTTGCTCCCGCAGAAAAGTAGTCGGCATGCAGCGTCCCCACCAGTTCAGGCCGGTCCATCATCACTTGCGTCGACCACAGATTTGTCGCGCCGCCACCTGCACGATGGACCAGTTCCTGCCCGATAGCGCCATCAAGCAGCGTGATATCTGTCATGCCCTCAGCCTTTCATTCTGCGGATCCCAAAGCGGCTGATCCGGCTGAACCGTCGCCTTGCACATCCGCCCGAAGATGTTGATCTCCAACTCTGTACCGGCAACGGCCAGATCGGTACGGATCGCGCCAAGCGCAATGGACGCGCCCACGCGGTAGCCCCAATCGCTGCTTGTCGTCTCGCCGACCACCTCGCCGCCGTGATAAACCGTCGACATAAATGGCGCGTCCTGATCGCCTGCGTCGACAATCATAGTGACGAACCGCTTTTTGACGCCTGCCTGCTTTTGGGCTGCCAGTGCCGCCTTGCCGGGAAAATCTTGCGGCTTGTCCAGCTTGACCCAGCGATCAAGACCGGCCTCGAACATGGTGTAATCGGTGGAAAGGTCACCTTTCCACGCGCGATATCCCTTTTCGATCCGCATCGCATTAAGCGCGTACATGCCGAAGGGTTTAGCGCCCCCTTTCAATACGGCTGCGTATAGTTCTGGAATGTCAGCGCTGGCCGCATGGACCTCCCAACCCAGCTCGCCTGCGAAGGAAACACGTGCCAGTGCGCAGCTCACTCCCGCCACTTCGGCCGGTTGGATCGTCAGCCACGGGGCCGCGAGATCGGCTTTCGTTCCGATCCCCTCGAACAACGCACGTGATTGAGGGCCGGTAACGATCAGAGTTGAATACGCGTCCGTATGGTCGGTCAGACTCAAGCCGTGCGGCAGATCATTGTTCAGCACATCAAAATCATGCCATTGCGCTGTGGCCGCCGTGATCAGGGTAAAGAAATCCTCGTCATGGCGCATGATCGACATTTCGGTGAGAACACGACCGCGATTGTCGGGAAAATAGCCCAGCGTCATGCGCCCCGCTTTGGGAAGCCCGCCCGATATTTTGCCGCGCAGATACTCTGCTGCGCCCTCGCCCGAAAGGTTGAACCGCGAAAATCCGGGCAGGTCCAACACGCCAACGCCATCGCGCACCGCTTCGACTTCCTCGCGGATGCGCGGTGCCCACGGACCGTTGCGGTCCCACGTCTGGGTTGCTTCCTCCGACGTATCGTCGCCCTCTTTGGCGAACCAGTTCGCGCGCTCCCATCCGTTGTACGCACCCATCTGGCCGCCCAGTTCGCGCACCCTGTCATGCACCGCAGACAGTTTTTTATCGCGCCCTGCGGGCCACGCGTGATGCGGGAAATGCATGGCGTATTCATAGCCATATGTTTCTTTTGCCTTGGCAAGACAGTAGTCGTGATCCGCATAGCCGGTGTAACGGCGCGGATCGGTGGCCCACATGTCCAGCTCGGTTTGCCCGTGCATGATCCATTCCGACAACACCTTGCCCGCACCGCCGCCCTGCGCGATGCCAAAGGTAAAGCTGTGCGCCTCGAACGCGTTCTTCACCCCCGGCATTGGCCCGATCATCGGCAGGCCATCAGGCGCATAGGGAATCGGCCCGTTGATGTTGCGCCCTACGCCTGCGGCACCAAGGATCGGCACCCGCGCCATCGCGTCTTCGATGTAGAATTCCAACCGTTCCAGATCATCGGGATAAAGCTGAAACGAGAAATCCTCGGGCATCGGATCATCGGGTGTGATCCAATGGGCGCGGCAGTTGCGCTCGTATGGGCCGAGGTTGAGACCGTGTTTATCCTGCCGCAAATAATAACTGATATCCACATCCCGCACGAGCGGTACCTTATGGCCAACCTCCTTTGTCCACGCCTCAAGTTCTGCTATCGGCTCGGTCAGGAAATACTGATGCGACATCACGACCATCGGCACGGTACGCCCGCCAAACGGCTTGAACATCTCGCCCACCCGCTGCGCGTAATAGCCCGCACAGTTCACGACGTATTCACAACGGATTTCGCCTTTGGGCGTCTTGACGATCCATTCGTCGCCGTCCCGGTCGACCCCAATGGCAGGACAAAACCGTTCAATCCGCGCGCCCGCATCACGTGCGCCTTTGGCCATGGCTTGCGTCAGCTGCGCAGGGTCGATGTCACCATCCAGCGGATCCCACAATCCCCCCTCAAGATCATGCACTTCGAGGAAGGGGTGCGCCTCCTGCAACTCTTTATTGGTCATGATCTTCATATCAAGACCCTGATACGCCCCCATCGACGCAACCCGTTCAAACTCCATCATCCGCTCGCGCGAGTGGGCAAGGCGCAAGGAGCCCGTAACATGATAGTTCATCGGGTAATCAACATCGTCAGCCAGCGTCCGGTACATTTCCAGCCCGTAGCGCTGCATGTTCATCACCGCCCACGAGCTTGAGAAGTTGGGGCAGTTGCCCGCCGCGTGCCATGTGGAACCTGCCGTCAGCTCGTTCTTTTCCAGCAGGATACAATCGGCCCAACCAGCCTTGGCCAGATGATAAAGCGCAGATGTGCCGACGACGCCGCCACCGATAATCACCACGCGGGCGGTTGTTGGGAAATCGCTCATGTCTCTTGCTCCTCCTGAGGCACGTTGTCCTTGATGTCGTAGTAGTCGCCTGTGTCTGCCGTAAAGATGTGCCGGACCAGCCGCAGACCGGTGGGCCGGTCAAGCGCACCAGGCGCCATGCCGGTATCAGGGTCATCCGCACCCTTCCAAAACTGGCTGAAATGGCTCGCCGCCGGACCGCTGGCGCGAAATCTGGAGGTGCCGCATATGCACGAACCATTCAGCATAGTCATACCCGTCGCGGTGTTGACGCCGCACCAAGAAGCACGCCGTAGATGATGGAACACAGGCCCATGATGCGGCGCACCCAGACGCTGAAAACGACCCCCAGTGCCGCGCGGCCAAGCCCCGCACCCAGAGCGGTAAAGCCCGTGTAGCTGAATGCCGTGAGCGTCAGTGCCGTTGGCACGATCACCGTCATCTGATCCCACACAGGAACGTCAGTCTGCACGAATTGCGTAAACGCAGCGAGGTATCCCGCGACGCTTTTGGGGTTTATCGTGACGATGGCCAGCGCGCGCAGATAGACCGAAGAGGCAGGCCGCGCGTCGACTTTCACCGATGTCTTGGCCATGATCCAGCCGCGCACACCGAGATAAATCAGAAACGCCGCGCCCAACAGCTTGGCCGCGGTGAAAGCTTTCGCAGACGCCGCGATGAGCGCGGTCACGCCCAAAGCCGACAGCGTCAAAAACAGCAATGCCTGCGTCAGAATCGCCACCCCCCCACCAACACACGGCGAAAGCCGAGAGTCATGCTGTTGTTGATACAGTTCACCGCATTCGGCCCCTGCGTGGTGACGAATACCAACCAGAACATGGCAAAAACGGTCCACGCGTCAAAGCTCATGCGCACATGCTCCTAATACACCGGCGGGGCGATGACCCAGATCGCCACTGCCGGTTCAGACGCAGGATTGGCCCAGCGGAACGGCTCTCCACGGATGCGGAAACTGTCACCGGGGACGAGGCTGTGCGTGGTGCCGTCGATCTCGATTTCCAGCGTGCCGGAGACAAGAAAGCCGACCTCCTGCGTGGGCCTGATGACGGCATCTTTGATCCGGCTGTGCGGCAAAAATGTGGAATGCACCATTTCGAAATCATCCGTGAGGTCGGGCGACAGCAACTCTTCGATCAGGCCGGCGACCGGCGATCCGATCGGCCTGCGCGCAGCCGCGCGCACAACATATCCCGCCTCTGTCGCAGGCGCGGCCTCGTGCCGGAACAGAATCGAAACAGGGACGTCAAGAAACGCGGCGATCAGGCGCAGATCGGTGATGGAAGGGTCCGATTTGTCACGCTCCACCTGACTGAGCCAGCCAACAGAGCGGCCCAGCGCCAGCGCCATATCCGCCAGCGTCAGGCCACGCGCCTTGCGCAAGGCGCGCAGATCAGCGCCAAGCGTGTGCGGTGTATCGGGTGTAGTGTGGCGCATGCGGCCCCTGACATTTCCATCCAAAGCCATCGCGCAATGCGACGCTTGACCGGATGCTGGCCGAGGTACGTGAAAAAATCCAGACTTATTTCACGTTGATGAAAGTTTCTTTGATTATGTCAGCCAACGCATCGGCATCTGCCACCGTGAAGGCATCCGGCTGGTTGCTGTCAATGTCGAGCACACCCAACAACTGCCTTGCTGCGCCAAACACAGGCAAAACCAATTCCGACCGGGTGGAGCTGGCACAGGCAATGTGGCCTTGAAACGCCTCGACATCGGGCACCAGTTGCACCTGCCCCGTGCGCGCCGCCGCGCCACACACCCCGCGCGAGAACGGAATCATCAGACACCCGTGACCACCCTGATAAGGCCCGATCTTGAGCATTTCGGAGCCGGTAACACGATAAAATCCGGTCCAGTCAAAGCGGTCGTCGCTGTGATGCAGTTCGCAGGCAACTGTGGCCATAAGAGCAATTGCGTCGTCTTCTCCGTGGGTCAGCGCGCGCAGGGTTTTGGCAAGGGTCGGGTAATCAACATGCATGACGGTGTCTTCTTCAAAGCGAGGTAGGGGCCACAGGCCCCATGAGTTTAAAGGCCAAATGAAGCCGGGGCGCGCGCATTATTGCACGCTCCGGCATTGATTTTACGCTTATGGGCGCTCGATCGCGATGGCAGTACCTTCACCGCCACCAATGCAGATTGCGGCAATACCCCGTTTGAGGCCGCGCTTTTCCAGCGCGTTCAAAAGCGTAACCATGATGCGGGCACCCGACGCGCCAATGGGATGGCCCAGTGCGCAAGCACCACCGTTAACGTTCACGATATCATGGCTTAGCCCCATTTCGTGCATGAAGGCGAGCGGCACAACCGCGAAAGCCTCGTTCACCTCCCACAAATCCACGTCTTCTTTCGCCCAGCCGATGCGTTCGAGCAGCTTTTGAGTGGCCGGAACCGGAGCGGTGGTGAACAGACCCGGCGCTTGTGCGTGGCTTGCATGGCCGACAATGTACGCGCGGACATTAAGCCCTTGCGCCTTGGCCGCCCCTTCGGAGGCCAGCACCAAGGCGGCGGCACCATCGGAGATGGACGACGAATTGGCCGCCGTCACAGTGCCACCTTTGCGAAAGGCCGGTTTGAGCTGTGGAATCTTGTCGGGGCGGGCAGATTGCGGCTGCTCGTCGGCGCTTATGGTTGTGCTGCCTTTACGCGATGCCACATCGACCGGCGTAATCTCGTCGGCGAAAGCACCGCTTTTCTGGGCTTCAAGCGCGCGCGTCAGCGAGGCGATGGCGTATTCGTCCTGCCGCTCGCGCGTGAACTGGTAGGTTTCGGCGCAGTCTTCGGCAAATGTCCCCATCAGGCGGCCTTTGTCATAGGCATCTTCCAAGCCGTCAAGGAACATGTGGTCGATCACCTGCGCATGGCCCAGCCGCGCGCCACCGCGCATTTTGGGCAGAACGTAAGGCGCATTTGTCATTGATTCCATGCCACCCGCGACCATCACTTCCGTACCGCCCAGCGCGATCTGGTCGAAGGCGATCATTGCGGCCTTCATGCCCGAGCCGCACATCTTGTTGAGGGTTGTGGCAGGCACCTCTTCGCCCAGACCGGCGGCGAATCCTGCCTGACGTGCGGGTGCCTGTCCCTGCCCTGCGGGCAGCACACAGCCCATCAGAACCTCCTGCACCACGGCCGGGCCTGCGCCTTCAAGTGCGGCGCGAATCGCGGCACCACCCAATTCAGAGGCTGTGAGCCCTTGAAAATCCCCCTGAAAACCGCCCATTGGCGTGCGGGACGCGCCTGCTATTACCACTTTGTGCATTTGGATCGTCTCCTTGTGATACTTACAACATCTTAGCTTTTTAATCCTAGCAAGGAGCTGCACGCAATCTTTCCAGGAGATCCCGATGGACCTTACCAGCTTACACGAGGAAAATATCCAGGTGATCACGGTACAAGAACAACGCATCGACGCCGCAGTCGCACTGGCGTTCAAAGACCGCATGCGGGAGCTGACGGAAGGGGGCGCGCGCACGGTTGTGCTTGACCTCGACCACGTTTCGTTCATCGATTCGAGCGGTTTGGGGGCCATCGTCGCCGCGATGAAGAACCTTTCACCTGATCGCAGACTTGTTCTGGCCGGTTTGACGGTCGCGGTGGAAAAGGTGTTTCGACTGACACGCATGGATTCCGTTTTCGGCCTTTATTCCACGGTTGATGACGCATTGAAGGCGCTGCGTGGGTGATCGCGGCAACTGGAGATCGCTGTGATGACTGAAAAGTCGGAATCCGGATTCTTTGATGTGCGAATCAGCGACGCCACCCTCGCCGTGCGGGATGCCCTGCGCGAGGTTTTGGCCAACCTTCAACCGCTCGCGCTGAGCGATGATGAGGTCGGAACAATTGAATTGGTGCTGGCAGAGGCGCTCAACAATATTGTCGAGCACGCGTTTGGCGCGGATGACAAACCGGGGGAGATTCGCATCCGCTGCTCGCGTCGCAAGGACGGGCTGCATTTTGCAATCATCGACGATGGCCTTGCGATGCCGGACAACAAAACGCCGCAGGCTTCTGCACCAGATGTGAATGTCAAAATGACTGCACTGCCCGAAGGCGGCTTTGGCTGGTTTCTGATCCACACTCTGGCAACGGACATCCGCTATGCCCGCGTGGGCCAAACCAATCATCTGAACCTGCGCGTCACTTGTGGCGGGTAGCACGGCAGCGCGAACTTCTTTTGCCGCAGCATCTCCATAAAAGCGCCGCAGGTGCATCACATTTTCGCCATGCGTAAACGGCATAATCGGTCTTGTAGCTGCATATGGCTTCCCTCGGCGTCGCGCTTAATTGCCCCCACCCAGTACGCGGCGCCGAGGCACTATTTCCCACATCCATTCCCGCTGAAGACCGATTGGCACTGGTGCTTCTTCGCACTAGGCTTGCCTCAGATGTAATATACAGCGAGGTTTCCCCAATGCGTGATTTCCAACTTCCCGGCCGCTCCCCCGTGCTTGCCAGCAACGGCATGTGCGCAACCTCTCACCCTTTGGGCGCCAAGGCCGCGATTGATGTGCTCGAGCGCGGCGGCAACGCGATGGACGCCGCAATCGCGGGGGCGGTTCTGTTGGGGATCTGCGAACCGCAGATGACAGGGATCGGCGGCGACTGCTTTGTTCTGTGGTCCGAAGGGGGCAGCAGCAAGGTCAACGCGCTCAACGGATCGGGGCGCGCACCAGCCGCCCTTGACGCGGCGATGTTGCGTGATGCGGGTGAAACAGTGATGCCGCTTTTCAGCGCGCATTCGGTAACCGTCCCTTGCGCGATTGATGCATTTTGCCACCTCTCCGAGACGGTGGGCAAGTTGGGCCTTGATGCGATCCTCGCCCCCGCGATCCGCTATGCTGAAGAAGGCGTTCCCGTCGCGCCGCGGGTTGCGTTTGATTGGGGCACGGCTGAGAAAGTTCTGAAAGGCAGCGCACGCGATCATTACCTAATGGGCGGCAAGGTTCCGCAAACAGGGGAAATCTTTCGCTCTCCCGGTCAGGCCGAGGTGCTTCGGCGCATCGCTAGGGATGGGCGCGATGCTTTCTACAAAGGGGAAATTGCCGATGACATGCTGGCGGCGCTCAATGCTGCGGGCGGCACCCATACTGCCGATGACCTTGCCGCCGCTGCCTGCACCGCCGCCGATCCGATTGCCGCCGCCTACAAGGATCTCGAAGTGGTCGAGCATCCGCCAAACGGTCAGGGTGCGACCGCGCTTTTGATGCTTAACATCCTTGCCCAGTTCGACATCGCAGGGATGGACCCGCGCGGCGCCGAACGTGTCCATATCGAGGCCGAAGCGGCAAAGCTTGCTTACGATGCGCGCAACCGCTTCATCTCGGACGAGGATTACATGACGCGTACGGCGTATATGCTGGATATGGATACAGCCCGCAAACTGGCCGCTCTCATTGATCCGAAAAAGGCGATGCAAAGCCCTGCCGCGCTGTCTGAAGCGGTTCACAAGGACACGATTTATATCACAGTGGTCGATAAAGACGGCATGGCTGTGTCGCTGATCTATTCAATTTTCCACGGCTTCGGCTCCGGTATCGCATCCGAAAAATTCGGTATCCTGCTGCAAAACCGTGGCGCGGGTTTCACGCTTGAGGAAGGGCACCCGAACGAATTGAAAGGGGGCAAGCGACCGATGCACACCATCATTCCCGGCATGATTCGCCAGAATGGCCGCATGTTGATGCCGTTTGGCGTAATGGGCGGCGCGTATCAACCCAACGGGCATGCCCGCTTTGCAAGCAACCTGGCGGATTTCGGCATGGACCCGCAAACAGCCATCGACGCACCGCGCGCATTCTCGGACGCTGGCACGTTGAACGTCGAACGCGGCTATGGCGACGATGTGCGCGCAGCCCTGTCAGAGTTGGGACATAACGTGGCGATCCCGCACGTCGCGATTGGCGGCGGACAGGCGATCAAAATTCACGAAAGCGGTGTGCTGGAGGGGGCCAGCGATGCGCGCAAAGACGGCTGCGCACTGGGCTACTGAGCACGCGCGCGGGGGGCAAACCATCGCTGCCCGCGCGCCTTAGTTCAGTTGGAAATGAAGCGGATAGGTGCCATTTTCAAACGGGCCGAACAGGTCGGGGATATCGGGGTGATCCACAGGTTCGCCCGAATAGTCCGCCACAAGATTCTGCTCGGACACATAGGCCACATAGTAGCTTTGGTCGTTTTCAGCGAGCAGATGATAATACGGCTGGTCCTTGATCGGGCGGTTTTCTTCGGGAATCGCCTCATACCATTCTTCAGTGTTGGCAAATTCGGGATCGACATCGAAAATGACACCCCTGAAGGGATGTTTTTTATGCCGGACCACTTGGCCCAGATGATATTTTGCGCGCGTTCTAATCATACCACTGCGCTCCCTACGCTTCGTTTGTACGCGTAACAAGTCCAATTTGTCCAATATTTGCGTGTGACTTAATGGAAACAGTTTGTAGACTCGGCGCGCACAGAGGCCAGAATCGCCGCACCGGCTGTCTTGATGGCAAGGAACGGGTTGGGCGGTTATCCACTTCGATCCTGATCGGCGATTTACCGCTACTTTTGTAGAATTCACCCTGTGAGAGCGACACTTTTTAAGCTACAATGATGGAAAATACAAAAAACGACACTTGAGGCGATAGGCAAATGAAAACACCCCTTCGCGTATTGATAATTGCACTGCTGCTGGCATCCTGCGGCGGCTCGTACGGCAACGCGCCGCGCGATCTGGATAACGCCTGTACAATTCTCAAAGAGCGCCCCGAATACCACCGCGCATTCAAAGCGACCGAACGCAAATGGGGTATTCCCATTCATGTCCAGATGGCGACAATCCATCAGGAAAGCAAATTCGTTCCCGATGCGCGCACCCCGTTCCGCTATGTGCTGGGGGTGATTCCCATGGGTCGTCAGTCCAGCGCCTTTGGCTATAGTCAGGCGCTTGATGCGACATGGGACGAATACCGCAATTCCGCAGGTCGGCGCAGTGCCAAGCGTGACCGGATCCGCGATGCCACGGATTTCATGGGATGGTATATGAACATCAGCCGCAAGCGTAACGGCATCTCCTTGCAGGACGCGCGCAACCAGTATCTTGCGTACCATGAAGGGCATACCGGATTTTCGCGCGCCAGCTATAACCGCAAGCCCTGGCTTGTTGGCGTGGCGGGCAAGGTCGAGGCACGTTCATTTATGTACCGCGACCAGATCGCGGCCTGTCGGCTGCGCTGAACCGGGCAAAAGGGGCCTTTCGGCCCCTACTCTGCTCCGGCCTAACGGTTCACCGTTCCGGGACTGCCCACATCGAACAGCTTGTTCGCAAGGCTACCGCCCACTTTCAGATCCCCCAAAACCACTGTCGTCTGGCCCCCATTGCCGTCATTGATGATCCACTGGCGCAGCTGCGGTTGTGGGCCGGTGAACTTCATCTGGATGTTGCCGTATTGCGGATTGTCGGGATCCTGCGCAGTGACCGTTGTCGCGGTGCCATCATAGCTGTGGCCTGTGACCATCCTGGCCTGCCCAAGATTCACGTTTCGCGCCAGAATGATCGACAAAGGCGTCCGGGCAAGCGGGTATGTCTCGGGCGGCTGGTTTGATTTGGTATCATACACCACAACCGTGTTACTGCCCGCCACAACCAGCCCGCTGTCTGGTGCATTATATTCAAAACGCACCCGTCCGGGCCGTTTGATATAGATCGTTCCGGTCGAAATCGTGCCATCCCCGTTGATCTGGGTAAAAGCCCCCTTGGCCGTTGTCAGCCCGTTAAGGTAGCTGCTGATACTGTTCAGCGGCAGCTTGTCGGCGAAAGACGCGCCAGCAGTGGCACAGGCGATGGCCACGCTCAGGGTTATGGTCTTCAAAATACGCATCTGTGGATGTCCTTGATTGTCTGCTCTTGGATTGAACATAGGTGCAGGCGCATTGATATGCGATATCACGTTGCAGATTTCCGCCGGAAGCCTCCAACTCCGCAGCATGCAAAGGCAATATTAAGCACAAAAAAACCGCCGGAATCTCTCCCGGCGGTCAGGTATTGATGCAAAAAAGCGGAGGATCGGAGGTAAGCCTATCCCTGTTCCGGCACCAGAATTTCACGTTTTCCGACATGGTTGGCCGGAGAAACGAGACCTTCGTCCTCCATCTGTTCAACCAGTCGCGCGGCCTTATTGTATCCAATTGCCAACTTGCGCTGAATATAGGAGGTGGAGCATTTGCGGTCCTTGATCACAATCTGGACGGCAGTGTCATAAAGCGCATCTTCGCCATCGGTATTGCCGCCGGTGTTCAGCCCGAGCACGGCGTCGATATCGCTTTCCTTGCCATCCGGCGGCCCTTCGACCACGCCCGAAACATAATCAGGCTCACCGAACTGCTTGAGGTGGTTAACGATTTCCTCGACTTCTTCGTCGCTCACAAACGGGCCGTGACAGCGCACGATCTTTGATCCGCCCGCCATATAAAGCATGTCACCCATGCCCAGAAGCTGCTCCGCGCCCATCTCGCCCAGAATGGTGCGGCTGTCGATCTTTGACGTAACCTGAAACGAAATCCGCGTCGGGAAGTTGGCTTTGATCGTGCCGGTGATCACATCGACCGAGGGCCGCTGTGTCGCCATAATCAGGTGGATACCTGACGCCCGTGCCATCTGCGCCAGACGTTGAATGCAAGCCTCGATCTCTTTCCCTGCAACCATCATCAGGTCTGCCATCTCGTCCACGACGACAACGATATAGGGCAGCGTTACGGGTGTGTTTTCTTCCGTCTCAAAGATCGGCTCGCCGGTGTCGTCGTCAAAACCGGTTTGCACGGTGCGGCTGAACATCTCGCCCTTGGCCAGCGCTTCGCGCACGCGCCCGTTGTAACCTTCGATGTTGCGCACGCCCATTTTGGACATCTTGCGATAACGGTCTTCCATCTCGCCCACGGTCCATTTCAACGCGACAAGCGCCTTTTTGGGGTCCGTCACAACCGGCGATAACAGGTGCGGGATGCCGTCATAGACGCTCAGTTCAAGCATCTTGGGGTCGATCATGATCATCCGGCATTCTTGCGGGCTGAGCTTATACAGCAGCGACAGGATCATGGTGTTGATCGCCACGGATTTACCCGAACCGGTTGTCCCCGCAATCAAAAGGTGAGGCATCTTGGCAAGGTTGGCCACGACAGGCTCGCCCCCGATGTCCTTGCCCAGCGCCAGCGGCAGGTTCTGGTTGCCATCCCCAAAGTCGCGGCTGGACAGAATTTCGCGCAGCACAACTTTTTCACGGTTCTCGTTGGGCAGTTCGATCCCTATAACCGAACGGCCCGGCACCGTAGACACGCGTGCAGACAAAGCAGCCATCGAGCGGGCGATGTCATCGGCCAGACCGATCACGCGCGACGCCTTGAGGCCCGGCGCGGGTTCCAGCTCGTACATCGTGACCACAGGGCCGGGGCGCACGGCGACGATCTCGCCCTTGACGCCATAGTCATCCAACACGGATTCCAGCATCCGAGCGTTTTCTTCCAGCGCCTCATCACTCAGATGCAGACGCGGTACATCATCGGCGGATTCGAGCAAGCTTAGCGGCGGAAGCTCGAAACCGGCGTGGGTGTCATCAAACGACAGGACGGGCTGGGTTTCGGCCTTTGCCTGCTTGCTCTGTTGCACAGGTTTGCGCACCAGCGGCTGCACCACGCGCTTGGGCTCGGGCACAGGGATTTGCGGCGCGGCGTCCACAACACGAGTAGCGCGCAGCGGCAGCGCCTCTTCGATCACCTGCGTTTCTTCAACCGGCTCGGCAAAAAGGTTCACCTCTTCCCCCTCATCCGCGTCGAAACCGGCGTATTCATCGTATTGCCCTACCGGCGCAGCATCGACATAAACAGGTGCCTCGCGCGTCAGCGGCGGCTCTGCGGGCAACGCGACAGGTGCCGACGCTTTCGCGGTCAGCGGCGGTTCCGCCCGTGTGGGATTCAGCACAAGCGGATCGGGACCACGCCCGCGCCCTCTGGTCAGCGGCGCGGTAGCCGGAACATGCACCGCCCTTGCCGTGCGAACGCGATTCTTTATCACATCGGAAATTTTGGATTTGATCCGGTCCTCATCCGGCTGCTCCTCGAACACACCCTCTTGGGAATGCTCGACCAGTTCCGGCTCGGGCATCACTTCCGGACGTTTGATCAGGCCGGGCATCCGCGCAAGAAGACCTGTTTTCGGCTCGGGTGCGGGCTCTGCATAATCCTCGTCCGGCCATGCCTCCGGTTGGGGGTCTTGCACCGCTGCGGGGATGGCACGGGTCGCGATGATGGATGGCTTGCGGGCGGGCGCGGCAAGCACAGGGTCGTCAACATACGCCTGTTCTGCGGCATAGGCGGCTTGCGCTTGAGCCTCGGTACGGCGTTCTTCGCGGCGTTGGGCCTGTTTGGCCTGCATCCCCTGCGCTGCGACAACCGCGCCGCTGGCCCCACGACCCAACAGGTTCATCAACCCTGCGTAGGCCACAATGGTGCCAACAATCAAAAAACGCGCAAAACGCGTCAACTCAGTCTTGGTAAAGCCCAGCACAAAAGCCCCCAGCGCAAGGATGCCGAGCCCCATCAGGACCGACATCAGCTTGACCGTAAAGGTCGACCCGATGGGCAGTACCGTCAGGATCACACCCATCACGGTATCACCAAATAGACCGCCCAAGCCAAAGCTGTGCGTTTGCAGCCATTGCGCATCAGGCGTCAGCGTCGCGGCATAAATCGCGCCCAACGCGACAGCGATCGGCGCAAAGATCAGACGCCCCATCGCGCGGTCCTGCCCTTTGTGCAGCGCAAAGCGTACGCCCCAGACCAGCAAAACAATCGCCACGCCCCACGCGCCCCAGCCCACAATCATGAACAAAGGTGCCGCAAAGGATGCGCCCATCCGGCCCAGCCAGTTTTGCGCAGGTGCATCCGTGGCCAGCATCCAGCTCGGGTCGTCGGGCGTGTAGCTGGCGATCATCATCGTCGCCATGACACCCAGTACCACCAGCACCACGCCAAGCAGTTCCTTGCCGCGTTTTTCAATCGCTTCGGTCATTGTACTGTCCAACAGGGGATCGCGCCCGCGTGTCTGATATGCCATACCTCGTCCTTCGTCCTAAACCGCGTAAAGACAGTCGCGAATGGCCTGAAGGCCGCGCTCTGTCTCTTCTTTCGGAGCCACCAGGGCCGCCCTTATATACTTTTTACCGGGGTTTTCTTTGCCCGGTACATCCTGCGCCAGATAGCTGCCGGGCAGCACCTTGACGCCGGTCTCGGTCCACAGCTTGACCGCCGCCTCCTCGTCGTCATCGACAGGGAGCCACAGGAAAAATCCGCCTTCGGGGCTGAAATAACCTGGCACATTGCCAAAGATCCGGTCCGCGATCTCGAACTTCTCTGCGTAAAGCGCACGGTTTTCCGCGACATGTGCCTCGTCCGCCCAAACCGCAGCAGAGGCTGCCTGTAAGGGCAGCGGCAAGGGCGCGCCGGAAAAGCTGCGCAGCTGTTTGAATTCGCGCATCGTTTCCGCACCACTCGCCGCAAAGCCCGAGCGCAGACCGGGCAGGTTCGAGCGTTTGCTCAGACTGTGGAAGATCACAACCCGGTTCAGATCTACGCCCATCTCATGCGCAACCTGAAGCGCGCCAACAGGCGGCGTGTCGCGGTAGATCTCGGAATAGCATTCATCCGCGAAGATGTAAAAATCGTGCCGCTCGGCCAGACGGATCAGGTTTTCCCAATATTCACGCGTGGCAACAGCGCCCTGCGGATTTGAGGGCGAGCAGACAAACACCGCCACCGTCCGCGCCAATGTGTCCGCATCAACAATGCTAAAATCAGGCAAATACCCGGTTTGCGCCGTCGCATTGACCATCACCGGATCGCACGCGCCCGAAATCGCACCGATCATGTAGACCGGATAAAACGGGTTCGGGATCAGGATCGCGGGTTTTTGCCCCCTCTTCGTTTCGGGGCAAAGCGCGATCACCGCGTTATACAGCCCCTCGCGCGTGCCATTCAGCGCCATGATCTGGGTGTCGGCATCCACCGGAACACCATAGCGGCGCTTGACCCAGTCGGCGATGGCATCGCGCAATTCGGGCGTACCGTCATTGGGGGGATAGCTGTTGAATCCGGCTGCGTTCTGCACAACCACGTCAGTAACCCAAGCCGGAAACACATGTTTCGGCTCGCCAATGGTCATTTGGATCAATGGGCCGCCCCCTTTATGCGCGTCCAGAAGGGCGCGCAGACGGGGCCACACATGAGCCGGAAGGTTCGAAAACCGCTCAGGATAAATCATCAAAACTGCCTCGGATCGGGATCGTTATCGCCCCGTTTCGTCCAAGGTAGCTTAAACCCCTGCCTGTCGTCCAGAAAAACCCTGTCGGAAACCCGCGTTTGTGGCTTTTAAGTCCCGTCCTGCGCGGATTTATTTGCGCAAGACCTTTTGCGCAGCCGCCCCCAGCCGCAACAGCGCGCTGTCCTGATCCGGCGCACCAACCAGCATCAGCCCGCAACTGGGCGTGTCAGTGGGCAGCGTTAGCGCGCACAGGCCGAGAAGATTGCCAATGCGGGTATTGCGCAGCGCCAGCAGGTTTTCGGATTTGTAATAGTCAGGGTCCGTGTTCAGCCGCTCAAGATTGGGGGGCAGGTTTGCGGCAGTCGGCGCAAGGACCGCATCATAACCGGCGGTTGCTTCGTCATAAGCCACGCGCGCCGCCTCAAGCCTGGCCCAAGCGGCGACATAATCAGGCCCCGAATAGTTACGCCCCAATCGGAAGCGGGTGAGAATTTCGGAATACATCTTGTCGGGGTTCGCTTCGATCACATCACGCCAAAGCCCGTAAGCCTCTGATGGAATGAGACAAACAGAGGCATCCAGCGCATCGTCAACGGCCGGCACCTCGATGGTGTCAACCTGCGCGCCAGCGGCTTGCAGGGCAGCAACCGCCCGCTCGAACGCCCCTTTGGGCGAATCGCGCACGTCATCCATAAACGCCGTTTCCACAATCGCAAAGCGGCGACCTTGCAGCGTCGCTCCGCCCAGATCCGGCGCTTTACCACCCTCCAGAGCCGCCGTCAGCAAGGCGGCATCTTCGACGGAGCGGCACAGCGGACCAACTGTATCGAATTTCAGCGCAAGCGGGACGGCACCCTCAAGGCTAAGCCGCCCGTGAGTTGGTTTCAGACCCACAAGGTCATTCCACGCGGCAGGGATGCGCACGGAACCGCCCGTGTCGGACCCGATGCTTGCCGCCGCAAGACCAAACGCGACAGAGGCGGCAGAGCCGGAAGACGACCCCCCCGGCACGGCATCGGCGTCATTCACACAAGGCGGAGTGGCCGTCGACGGATTATACCCCAACCCCGAAAAGGCCAGCTCGCTCATATGGACCTTGCCCAGACACACCAGCCCCATCGCCGTTGCGTTCCGCACAACCTGCGCATCATGCAATGGCACGCGGCCCTCCAACAGCTTTGATCCCGATTCTGTCGCGATACCTGCGGTGTCGAACAGGTCTTTCCAGCTGACCGGCACCCCGTCCAGCGGCGACAAGCGCCGCCCGTCACGGGCGCGCACGGCGGCGGCGGTGGCCTCGGCCCGCGCACGGTCGGCGGTAACGCGGGCATAAATGCGGTCCCGCAAAGGATGCGCCGCAATGGCGTCCAGATAAGTATCGCAAAGCGCTAGCGGATCAATATCACCCGCTGCAATCCCGCGTCCAAGGTCTGCGGCGGTCATGGTCAGCCAGTCTTGCATATTGGGTATCCTCAAGTTGTTGTCCGGCGACGGTAGCGGCGTCAGGGCGCATGGACAATCCCCGCCGTACGACCCTAAATGGGGACATGGAATTTGACACCGATATCGCCATCGTCGGCGGCGGCCTAAGCGGCCCAGCCCTTGCCATCGCTCTTGCAGGGGCGGGTCTGCGGGTCACCGTGATAGATGCACAGGCGCGCTCTGTGCGGGATGTCCCCGATTTCGACGGGCGCGCCTATGCGTTGGCGCTTACTTCTGTGCGGCTGCTGCAAGGCATCGGCGTTTGGGACGCAGTGGCGGATCACGCGCAACCCATGCTGGAAATCAAGGTGACAGACGGGCGCGCAGGCGAAGGGCCATCGCCGTTCTTCATGCATTTCGATCACGCCGAGATCGAGGAAGGGCCGATGGGCCATATGGTCGAAGACCGCCATTTGCGGCGCGCCCTGATGCAGGTGGCCGGGGCGACCGGGGGGGTGACCGTTCTTGACGGGGAAAAAGTGACCGGCCAACGCACGGACCTTTCCGGCATCACGCTGACGCTTGCCTCGGGCAAAACACTGCGCGCGCGGCTTTGCGTGGGTGCAGACGGGCGCGGATCGGGCGTGGCGCGGCGCGCTGGCGTCAAGCGGACGGGATGGGATTACGGCCAGACCGCGCTTGTCTGTGCGCTGCACCACGAACGCCCTCACGGGGGCGTGGCGCACCAGTTTTTCATGCCCGCAGGACCGCTGGCCATTCTGCCGCTGACCGGCAATCGCAGCTCGATCGTCTGGTCCGAAAGCACCGCCAACGCCGCGCGCATCCATGCGCTGCCGGACGCCGGCTATCTGGACGTGCTGCGCCCGCGCTTTGGCGATTTTCTGGGCGAAATTTCACTGGCAGGCAAACGATATACCTACCCGCTCAGCCTGTCTTTGGCGCATAGCATGGTGGCAGAGCGTGTGGCGCTTGTGGGTGACAGCGCGCACGGCGTGCATCCCATCGCCGGTCAGGGGCTGAACGCGGGTTTTCGCGATATTGCCGCGCTCTGCGAGGTGATCGTGGATGCGCAAAGACGTGGCGAAGATTTCGGCGGCGCGCTGGCTTTGGCGCGATATCAGGAGTGGCGCAGATTCGATAATGCGACTCTTGCGCTTGCCACGGACAGCTTTAATAAACTGTTTTCAAATGATAATGCCTTCATACGCATGGCCCGCAATATCGGCATGGGGGTGATCAACGCCCTGCCCGGCTTGCGCCGCAACTTCATCCGCGAGGCGGCAGGATTGACAGGGGACTTGCCGCGGCTGATGCGCGGCGCTCCGCTTTGATCAATCCAGAACGCGCGCCTCGTCGATCAACATCACGGGGATTCCGTTGCGGATCGGATAGGCAAGGCCGGCGGATTTTGACACCAGTTCCTGACGTTCGGCGTCATATCTGAGGGTCATTTGGCTGCGCGGACAAATCAGCGCCTCCAGCATCCGGCGGTCAAACTCCACTTTGGTGTCGCTCATTGCATCATATCTCCGTCGCCACCACCGCATAGCGCGTATTCAATCAACGTAACAAGGGTTTCACGCCGGGTGCTAAGCGAGGGCGCTTCAAGCAGCGCCTGTTTGTCCTCTGCGTCCAGATCCAGCATCATCGACAGCGAATTGATCAGCAACTCGTCATCGGCTTCTTTAAGCGTCTCCCAATCCGCCGACAGGCCGCGCACATCGAAATAGCGGCCCAGCGTGTCGAGAAAGGCCGTGCGGTTGAAATTGCCGTCTTCCTCGTCTTTGCCCAGATCACGGTCAAAACCGTCCCATGTCACTTCGCAACGACGATAGGGCGTAAAACCCTCGATCTCTTTAACAACGCGAAACCGCGAGATGCCCGCGAGAGTCACCATATAGCGGCCATCCTCCGTTTCGGAGAATTGCGTGATCCGCCCCGCACAACCAATGGTTTGCAGGCCCGGTCCGTCACGGCCGGGCACAACATTGGGCTGCACCATGCCGATCAGGCGGGTCGTTGTTTTCAATGCGTCCTCGATCATCTGAAGATAGCGCGGCTCGAAGATATGCAGCGGCAATCGCGAGCGCGGCAGCAACAGCGCCCCACCCAGTGGGAAAATCGGAATTGTGTCGGGCAGGTCAGCTTGTTTTATCATAATCGTTAGGTAGCGCTCCCTGCCTGTCAGGCAAATATCATCGAACTCAGCTTTCGACGCCCGCTCAACACAACAGGATCATTGGCCTTCAGCGCCTCGAAAATGGTGAAAAGCTGCGCCTTTGCAGCACCCTCGTTCCACTCGCGGTCGCGCCTGAACAGCTCCAGCAGTTGATTGACCGCCCCTTCGGCATCCCCCGTTGCGTACAACGCCCGCGCCAGATCGAACCGCGCCTGATGATCGTCCGCGGACGCCTCGACCGCCGCTGTCAGCTCGCCAACCGGCCCTGCGTCTGCGGCCTGACGGGCCAGTTGAAGCTGGGCGTGGGCGGCTTCCAGTTCGGGCGCTTTGGAAATCTCGATCGGCGCGCCGTTAAGCAGCCCTTCGGCCTGATCCAGATCACCCAACGCAATCTGCGCGCGCACCATGCCGCCATAGGCACCCGCATGCATCGGATCTTCGCCCAGAATGGCGGCAAAAGTTTCTGCGGCATCGGCGGCGTCGCCTGCTGTTAGCATATCTTCGGCGGCCTCTACGGCATCATTCAACGTGTCTGTAGGCGCTTCACCGCCCGCCGCCTTGACCACGCGATCAACAAATTCGGTGATCTCGGATTGTGGTACAGCGCCCTGAAAGCCGTCAATCGGTTTGCCCTGATAAAAGGCATAAACTGTCGGAATCGACTGAATCTGCAACTGGCCTGCGATGCCCTGGGCTTCGTCAACGTTGACTTTGACCATCTTGACCGCCCCTTTGGCAGCAACGACAGCGGCCTCAAGCTGTGGTCCGAGGGTTTTGCAAGGCCCGCACCACGGCGCCCAGAAATCCACGATCACGGGTGTCGTTTGTGATGCTTCTACAACATCGGCCATAAACGTGGCCTCGGTTGTGTCCTTGATCAGGTCGGCGTCCGGGGTGGAGGCGGTAAGGTTCAAATCCATCATATCATCGGTCCTAAATTCAGTACGGTCAGCTTCATTCTTTATATGTGGTCTCAAGCCTTAACTTCAAAGATCGAAAGTTGCAAAAACCGGCGCATGGTCGCTGGGCTTTTCCCATCCACGCGCAACACGGTGTATGCGACTGCCGTGCGCGGCACCGGAAATATCGGACGTGGCCCAAACGTGATCAAGGCGGCGGCCCTTGTCGGCATCGTCCCAATCGCGTGCGCGATAGCTCCACCAGCTATAAAGCGGGCCCAAGGGAATATCCTGCCGCGTGATGTCCACCCAGCGCCCCGCATCCTGCGTGGCGGCCAGCGCCTCAACCTCGACAGGCGTATGGCTCACGACTTTGAGCAGCTTTTTATGATCCCACACGTCATCTTCGCGCGGAGCGATGTTCAGATCCCCCACGAGAATTGATTTCTTCGGGGCATCCGCATGAAAAACGTCGCGCATTTCCGCCAGATAATCCAGCTTTTGACCGAATTTTTCGTTCACGTCGCGGTCCGGCACATCGCCCCCCGCTGGAACGTAGAAATTATGGATCATCACGCCGTTCTCAAGCTCGGCCGCCACATGGCGCGCGTGGCCAAGGCTGGCGTAATCGCGGCTGCCTGCGTCTTTAAGCGGCAGCTTTGACAGGATGGCGACGCCATTATAGCCCTTTTGCCCCTGCGCCACGATGTATTCGTACCCCAACGCGCGAAATCCCTCTAACGGGATTTTGTCCACGGGGCTTTTGCATTCCTGAAGGCACAGGACGTCCGGACCTTCCTCTTCAAGCAATTTGCACACGATAGGTTCGCGCAGGCGGACAGAGTTGATGTTCCAGGTGGCGAGGGTAAATGACATGCGATGCGGCTCCTGCGGGACATTCGATTTAGCGCACTCTACTGCGCGCCGCCGCCATCGGCCACTGCAAAGCCGGACAAAAAATGACCGGACCCAAGGGCCCGGCCAGATCGTCGGGGAGGAAGAGCAGCATTTACCCCCGCCGCTCAACTTGGGGATCAAACCGACAGGAAACTCATGAAAAAAGCCTGTCTGATGTTTGTATAACCCGAACACCAAGATTTGGTTCCCGCCTTAGATCATCAATCTGTAACCGCCCGATTCAGTAACCAACAGCCGCACGTTCGTTGGGTCCGGCTCGATCTTCTGGCGCAGCCGGTAGATATGCGTTTCCAGCGTGTGCGTGGTGACACCTGCGTTATATCCCCAAACTTCGTGCAGCAAAACATCGCGCGGTACGACCCCCTCGGGAGAGCGGTACAGGAACTTGAGGATATTCGTTTCCTTTTCGGTCAGACGCAGCTTTTTATCATCCTGCGTGGTCAACAGCTTCATCGAAGGCCGGAATGTGTATGGTCCAAGCTGGAACACCGCATCCTCCGACTGTTCGTGCGTGCGCAACTGCGCGCGGATGCGCGCCAGAAGCACCGGAAACTTGAACGGCTTGGAGACGTAATCATTTGCGCCTGCATCAAGACCCAGAATGGTATCGGCATCGCCATCATGACCCGTCAGCATCATGATCGGGCATTTTACGCCTTGTTTGCGCATCAACCGGCACAGCTCGCGGCCATCGGTATCCGGCAGCCCCACATCGAGAATCACCAGATCATACAGCATCTCTTTTGCGCGGCTCATCGCCTGCGCGCCATCAGCGGCCTCGAAGACATCGAAATCTTCGGTCATGATTAACTGTTCGCTCAGCGCGTCGCGCAGATCGTCGTCGTCATCAACCAGAAGAATTTTCTTGAGTTGCGCCATAATATCACTCCAATGTTACCTAACAAGATATGCGTCATGGCTTTTTCAGCAAGAGGCAGCGCAACCGTTTTCACAGCGACGTGCGGATCTGCTGTCAAATGTTTCAATTCCACGCGCCATCACCTACATAGTCAGGCACGTCCCTGATGAGTTGTAACAATCCCCATGAGCTTTTCTCCCGATGTGACCGAGACCCTTGCCCGCGCCCGCGCAGATTTGCGCATGGGTGTGCCTGTCGTAATAGGCGATGCATTGATTCTGGCAGCAGAGACCCTGACAGCCACACGTCTTGCGGATGTGATGGCGCTGGACGGTGCGCCTGTCATTGCGATCACCGCGCGCCGTGCGCAGACCCTCAAGGCACGCGCCTACGATGGCGATCTGGCGCGGGTAATTTTGCCGCGTGACGCCAGCCTCGGTTGGGTGCAAAGCGTGGCCGATCCCGCCGACGATCTGCGCGCGCCTCTCAAGGGGCCGCTGACCGCCGCGCGGGAAGGTTGCGCCGATATGCACCGGCTGGCGTTGTTGCTGGTTAAATCCGCGCGCCTTCTGCCTGCGGCAGTTATCCTAACGCTTTCCGACGCGCGCAGTTTCGCCGCCGGTCACGCGCTGACCTATATTGACGGCCCCTTCGCAACTGCCCACCTGCAAGAGCGCAGCCCGCTGCATCCGGTGATTCATGCTCGCCTGCCGATGGAAGTGTCCGACGCAGGGCGTTTACACATCTTTCGCCCCGAAGATGGCGGTGAAGAGCATTACGCCATCGAAATAGGACGCCCCGACCGCAGTGCGCCAGTGCTGTGCCGTCTGCATTCCGCATGTTTCACAGGTGATCTGATGGGCAGCCTGAAATGCGATTGCGGCCCCCAACTTCGCGCGGCACTGGCGCAAATGGGGGCCGAGGGGCATGGCGTGTTGCTCTACCTTAATCAGGAAGGGCGCGGCATCGGTTTGGCCAACAAGATGCGCGCCTATTCGCTTCAGGATCAAGGGTTTGACACGGTCGAAGCCAATCACCGCCTCGGATTCGAGGACGACGAACGCGATTTCCGGCTTGGCTCGGACATCCTGAAAATAATGGGCTTTTCCGCTGTGCGTCTGTTGACGAATAATCCCCGCAAGGTGGCCATGATGGAGCAAAGCGGCATCCGCGTGGCCGAGCGTGTGCCCCTTGCCGTGGGCGAGAATCGCCACAACGCGGCTTATCTAGCGACCAAGGCTGCAAAATCGGGGCATCTTCTGTGACACCCGACGATATGGTGCTGACACGGATCGGCCTGCGGTTTCGCGGGCGGCTTTATCCCTGCACCATCGGCAAAGGCGGCGTATCGGCGTACAAGCGCGAGGGGGACGGCGCGACCCCGCGCGGAACGCACCGGCTTGTCGGGATGCTGTACCGGCCTGACCGGATTGCGCGCCCCACCGGCTGGGCCAAGCCGATAGGCCCGCGCGATCTGTGGTCGGATGACAGCACGGACATTGATTACAACATGATGGTGCGCGCGCCCTATCCGCACAGCCACGAAAAGCTGCGCCGCGCCGATCCTCTGTATGATCTGGTGATTCTCACCGATTGGAACTGGCCCCGCGCCGCAAAAGGACGCGGATCGGCCATATTTATCCACCAACACCGCCGCGCGGGCTATCCCACCGAGGGATGCGTGGCGTTGTCGCGGGCGCATCTGCACGCCATCGCCGCAAGGATCGGATACCGCACCCGGTTGATCGTGCCTTAGCGGCTATTCCGCCACCCGATCACCGAATATGGCGGACCCAACGCGCACATGCGTCGCGCCAAGTGCGATTGCTTTCTCGAAATCGCTACTCATCCCCATCGAAAGGCCGGACAGACCGTTGCGCGCGGCGATTTTGGCCAGAAGTGCAAAATGGAGGGCGGATTCCTCGTCCACCGGCGGGATACACATCAGACCGCGCACCGGAAGATCGAGCGCCCTGCATTCGGTAATAAAGTCATCTGCCGCCATCGGCATCACCCCGGCCTTTTGATCTTCTTCGCCGGTGTTAACCTGAATAAACAGATCGGGGCATTGGCCCATCTCCTGCGCAAGTCGCGCAATCGCTTTCGCAAGCTTTGGGCGGTCAAGCGTGTGAATCACGTTGGCAAGCTCCATCGCCTGCCGCACCTTGTTGGTTTGCAAAGGGCCGATGAGGTGAAGCTCAATTCCTTCGAATCGTTCGCGAAAGCCGGGCCACTTGCCCTGCGCCTCCTGCACACGATTCTCGCCGAAATTACGGTGACCTTGCTCCAGCACCGCTTCGACGCGGGCATCCGGCTGCACTTTGCTCACCGCGATCAGGCAGACATCGCCCGCTGTGCGGCCGGCATCGGCTTCGGCCTTACGAATTCGATTTTTAATATCGCTGAGTGACATAGGGTGCCTCCGGCTGGTGGTTTTACCCTAAAGATAACAGCCGCGCACAAAAGAAAAGGGGCGAACCAAAGGTCCGCCCCAAACTTCTTGGATATTGTCGTTCAACTTAGAAGTTGAAGCGAACACCCAGGTCTGCGCGAAGCGAGTCGTTACCCAAGCTGGCGATACCGCCACGGATGGATGTGCCGCCGCCCAGGTCGTGGTGAACACCAATACCGTAGGATGTTTCAGCGTACGCGTCAGAGTCTGCAACGTATGCGTCGACTTTTGTCGCCGCGCCTACGGCTACTGTACCGGCCAGCACGATGTGATCGCCATTGTCGCCGTTGTCAGCATATGCCAGCGTCACGTCTGCGATGCCGAAGGAACCGCCAACAGTGGCTGCAAACTCGGTGTCGGTCGGATCGTTGGAGTCCTGTGCTGCGAGAGCAAATGTCCAGCCGCTCCATGTGTATGCTGCGTGTGCAGCAACACGGTCATTCATGTCGGAAGCAGATACGTGCACAGAGAAGTCGCCTGCGGAGTACAGTACTTCAACGCCGTTTTGGCTCGCTGCACCAGCGCCGTCGGAGCTGTATGCATCTGCACCACCAGTGCTAAACGCTGTGTACTGGTAGCCCAAGCCGGTCAGACCCAGATCGATTGGGTACATACCTGGCATGAATTCCAGAGCGCCGAAGATGTTGCCAACGCCGACTTCCAGACCACCGGAACGGGCGAAGAAGCGAACGCCGTTGATGCCTGTACCGGAGTTTGCTGCGTCGTTAGCACCGTCCTGTACGCCCAGGTCAGAGCCGCGCTCGGCCTGCTGGATACGTGCACGTGCACCGAATGTTACGCCAGCGTCGGACTCTGCTGTCGCGTCAATCTGCAGACGGAAACGCGAGGTTACGCTTGTCTGGCTGTCGCCAACGGATGGATCTGTGTGGATAACACCAAAGCGACCGTAGCCGGAGAATGTTACGTCTGCTGCTGCAACACCGGCGGTTGCCACCAGAGCTGTTGTAGCGAAGAGAACTTTTTTCATGAGTTTTCCCTCGGTTTGAATTCATGGGACCCGACCGGGGAATTCCGATCTAGGTATGGAGGTCTTTTGCGCCCCGCCCCGCCTTTTGGCAAGCAAACCGGACCTCATGCAATCAATGTCACGCCCGATGGTGCAGCTTTGCCACAGTTTTGTCACTCCAGCGGCATCAGCTTACCCACCTTATATATGCCAGCGTTCTTTGCGCCCTGTCTAAACGCCCTGAATCACCTGTATATATAGACCTTGCCCAGCTGCGCCCGCTTGGTTATTCCATAAGCAACCAGAAAAAGGGGTTCGGAAATGGGTCGCAAGAAGGCATTTAACACTGCGGTACTGGCACTGGCGCTCGGTGTACTCGGCGCGTGCGGCAGTGGTTTCGGCTCTCCCGCGACGGAACGCCCTGATTATTACAGCAACCCCAACGTTCAATCGAACATTGAAACGAATCCCAACAATACCATCTGGTCGATGCTCAATCAGCGCGACACAGAGACCAAGGTGCTGGTGAACCGCTATCTGTGGAGCGCATCCTTGGAAGTGCTCAACTTCCTGCCGGTGCAATCGGTTGATCCGTTTACCGGCGTGATCGTGACAGGCTATGGCACACCGCCTGGCGGCGGGCGCGCGTACCGCGCAACCGTGCTGATTGACGATCCGGCGCTTGATGCACGCTCTCTCAACCTTGCGCTGCAATCGCGCGGCGGCCCTGTGACCCGCGCCACCACCCGCGCCGTCGAAGACGCCATCCTGTCGCGTGCGCGTGAACTTCGCATCGCCGACAACAATCTTTGACAGCCATCCAATTACAGTCCGCTCCCAAATTGACCACGACATGCAGCGCCGGGCCTTGTGAGAATCACACGCTCGGCGTTGATGCGTAAGAAGGCCCGCCCATGACACGTTATACCCCATCCGAAATCGAAGCCCGCTGGCAAGCCGCCTGGGAACAGAGCGACATCTTCAAAGCGGTGCGTTCGGCTGACAAGCCAAAGTACTATGTGCTTGAGATGTTCCCTTATCCTTCGGGGCGTATCCACATGGGCCATGTGCGCAATTATACGATGGGCGACGTGATCGCGCGCTACAAGCTGGCCAAAGGGTTCAACGTATTGCACCCGATGGGCTGGGACGCGTTCGGCCTCGCCGCTGAAAACGCTGCGATGCAAAAGGGCATCCACCCCGGCGTCTGGACCTACCAGAACATCGAGGACATGAAGAGCCAGATGAAGCCGCTCGGCTTTTCGCTCGACTGGTCGCGCGAGATCGCCACATGCCATCCCGATTATTACCAGCACCAGCAAGCCATGTTCATCGACATGATCGAGGCGGGCCTGATCTATCGCAAGAACGCGGTGGTGAACTGGGATCCGGTGGATATGACCGTGCTTGCCAACGAACAGGTCGAGCAGGGGCGCGGCTGGCGCTCTGGCGCTTTGGTGGAACGCCGCGAACTGACGCAGTGGTTTTTCAAGATCTCGGATTACTCCGAAGAACTGCTCGAAGCGCTCGACAGGTTGGAAAACTGGCCCGCCAAGGTGCGCCTGATGCAGGAAAACTGGATCGGTAAATCGCGCGGCCTGCAATTTGCATTTTCAACCATTGATGCCCCCGAAGGGCATGACCGGATCGAAGTTTACACCACGCGTCCCGATACGCTTCTCGGGGCCAGCTTTGTCGGGATTTCGCCGGACCACCCGCTGGCGAAACTGCTGGAGCGCGACAATCCCGAGATCGCCGCCTTTGTCGCAGAGTGCCGCAAAGGTGGCACCACCGAAGAGGCGATAGAAACAGGCGAGAAGCTG
The DNA here is from genome assembly GCA_947502265.1 of uncultured Sulfitobacter sp. Taxonomy (GTDB): domain Bacteria; phylum Pseudomonadota; class Alphaproteobacteria; order Rhodobacterales; family Rhodobacteraceae; genus Sulfitobacter. The sequence goes on along the minus strand of CANMZB010000002.1, from coordinate 224,416 downwards.
GGCTTTGATACCGGCATCCGCGTGCGCCATCCGTTTGATACGGCACAAGAAATGCCGGTCTACATCGCCAACTTCATTCTGATGGAGTACGGCACCGGCGCCATTTTCGGCTGCCCGGCCCACGACCAGCGCGATTTCGAGTTTGCCACCAAATACGACCTGCCGATCATCCCGACTTTTCTGCCGTCAGAGGACAGCGCCGACGCGCTGGAGGAGGCATATGTTCCGGCCAAGACCGAAAAGGTCTATTTTGTGCGCGGGTTTGCGGGCGACACCTGGCAGACGGGGCTTGAAGCCATCGACGCCGCAATCGCGTTTTGCGAATCGCAAGGCGTGGGACAAGGCGTAACAAAATACCGCCTGCGTGACTGGGGCCTGTCGCGGCAACGCTACTGGGGCTGTCCGATTCCGGTTGTGCATTGCGACGATTGCGGTGTGGTGCCGGAAAAGAAAGAGAACCTGCCGGTCAAACTCCCCGAAGACGTGACATTCGACATCCCCGGCAACCCGTTGGATCGCCACACCGAATGGCGCACCACCCCCTGCCCGTCTTGTGGCAAATCCGCCCAGCGCGAGACAGACACGATGGATACCTTCGTCGATTCGTCATGGTACTATGCGCGCTTTACCGCACCCCATGCCGACACGCCCACGGTGATGGAAGACGCGCAATACTGGATGAAGGTCGATCAATACATCGGCGGGGTCGAACACGCGATTCTGCACCTTCTCTATTCACGCTTCTTCGCCCGCGCGATGCAGATCACCGGTCACCTGCCAAAATCGGCAATCGAACCGTTCGATGCGCTGTTTACCCAAGGGATGGTGACCCACGCGATCTATCGCAGCACGGGGGCCAATGACCGGCCCGTTTTCCATTACCCCGAAGAGGTGGATCTGAACGGCGACAAGGCGTTCCTCAAAGACGGCGGCGCGGAGCTCGATATCATCCCCTCCGCCAAAATGTCCAAGTCGAAGAATAACGTCGTTGATCCGCTCAACATCATTTCGGCCTTCGGCGCGGATACCGCCCGCTGGTTTGTGCTAAGCGATTCGCCCCCCGAGCGGGATGTCGAATGGACGGCGTCCGGCGCGGAAGCCGCTTATAAGCACCTGTCGCGCGTGTGGAACATCTCTGACCGGATCGCGGCGATGAGCGACGGAGCCGAAGGCGAGGGCAGCGAAGAGCTGTTGCGCCAGATGCACAAAACCATCCACGATGTAACGATGGGCATCGAATCCTTCGGCTTCAACGCGGCTATTGCCAAGCTTTACGGCTTTACCGCCATCTTGCAGAAGTCCAAGGCATCCAAAGCTGCGAAGCGCGAGGCTGTTATGACACTGGCACAATTGATGTCACCGATGACACCGCACCTTGCAGAAGACATCTGGGCCACGCAGGGCGGAGAGGGCCTCATTGCCAAAGCGCCCTGGCCGCAAGCAAACGACTCAATGCTGGTCGATGATATGGTGACTCTCCCCATCCAAGTGAACGGCAAGCGGCGCGCCGAAATCGAGGTGCCCGCAGACATGGACAAAGGCGAGATTGAAAAGCTTGCTCTTGCTCATGAGGCCGTGATCCGTATCCTCGACGGCAACGCTCCTAAAAAGGTGATCGTCGTGCCGGGTCGAATCGTGAATGTCGTTGTATAGCCGCCGCTTTCTGCTCGGCCTGCCGCTGGCGCTGGCCGCCTGCGGCTTTACGCCGGTCTACGGTCCCGGCGGCAACGGCGCTGCGCTGCGCAATCAGGTACAGGTGCAGGAGCCGTCGACGCAATCGGGTTACTTGCTCACGCGGCATTTGGAAACACGGCTGGGCCGTTCGGGCGCGGCGCGCTTTGCGCTCGATATGACGCTGGAGACATCCGAGGATGGTCTTGCTATCAACACCGAAGGCGACATCACCCGCTACAATCTCATCGGGCAGGCCGGTTATGTGCTGCGCGATACGGTAAGCGGCAGCGTCGTCACGTCCGGCACAGTCGGGAATTTCACGGCCTATTCCGCCACAGGCAGCACCGTTGCTACGCTCGCCGCGCAACGCGACGCGGTCGAGCGGTTGATGGTTATCCTCGGCGATCAGATTGTTGCGCGGCTCTATGCGGCGGACTTACCCGAATGAAGCTCAACCGGCGAGACGCTGCCGCGCTGGTTGCAAAGCCTCCGACGGACAAGCTGGGCGTGTTGCTCTATGGTGGTGATGCGATGCGCGTGGCGCTCAAACGGCAGGAGTACCTCAAGGCGTTGCTGGGGCCAGCCGCCGAAGAGGAAATGCGTCTTGCGCGGATCCCTGCGGGCGACTTGCGCCGCGAACCCGCCCTTTTGATGGACGCAATCAAGGCGGTCGGTTTCTTTCCTGGCCCGCGCGCCGCCTTTGTCGAAGGGGCCACCGAGCAAGTCGCCCAGACCGTCTTAGAAACGATGAACGACTGGCAACCCGGTGATGCGCAAATCGTGATCACCGCGGGTGATCTCAAGAAAACATCCAAACTTCTCAAAGCGTTCGAGGGGCACCGCGCCGCATACGCGTGGGGCATCTACGACGATCCGCCCGACCGCGCCGAGATCGAGCGGCTGCTGGTTGCGGCAGGTCTCAAGGCCGAAGGGCCGGTCATGGGCGGGCTGGAGGAGCTTGCGCGCACTCTCGACCCCGGCGATTTTCGCCAAACGCTTGAAAAGCTCTCGCTTTATATGCTTAGCGCGCAGGGTGCCGCGCTGACGCTGGATGACATCACCGCCTGCGCCCCCGCCTCGACCGAGGCTGATGTGGATGACATTCTCAATATCGTGGCAGAGAAAAAGGCCACCCAGATCGGCCCCTTGATGCGGCGTTTGCAAAGCCAGGGTACCAATGCTGTCACGCTCAGCATCATGGCGACGCGCCATTTTCGCACGCTGCACCGCATCGCCTGCAATCCCGCTGCGCCAGTGTACGGCGTGCGCGACCGCGACCGCGTGATGCGCCAAGCCCGCGATTGGGGCATGATCAAGCTGGAGGCAGCGCTTGGCATGCTTACCGATACCGACCTCAAGCTGCGATCCGCTGGACAGACCGCCCCCGCGATGGCGATCATGGAGCGGACATTCATCCGGCTGGCGATGTTTGGTGCCAGCTGACCCCACCAAGGAGAAGAAAACATGTATACCGTTGTCGGAACCGCCAAATCCCGCGCGTTTCGTGTAATGTGGATGCTCGAAGAGCTAGGTCAAAGCTATGACATCATTCCCGCCGGTCCCCGCACAGACGAGGCGAAAAAATACAATCCGTCTGGCAAGGTGCCTGCCCTGATCGACGGTGACGACGTTTTGACCGATTCGGTCGCGATCATGCAATATCTTGCCGACAAACACGGCGCGCTGACCGCCCCCGCCGGCACCGTGGCGCGGGCCAAGCAGGATGCGATGCTGTTCTGGCTGATCGACGAATTCGACGCGGTGCTCTGGGCTGCGGCAAAACACAGCTTTGTCTTTCCCAAAGACAAGCGCGTACCCGAGATCAAGCCGAGCCTGCGCGCCGAATTTGACCGCGCCGCAACCGGCCTGTCCGAGCGGCTGGACGGGCCGTTCCTGATGGGCGCCGAAATCACCGTGCCGGATCTTCTGGCGGTGCATTGCATCAACTGGTCTATCGGCGCGGGGTTCGAGCGGGTTGAAGGCGCGTTGGGCAAATGGGCTTCGCAGATGCGCCAGCGCCCCGCGTTCAAAGCCGCACAGGCGCGCGGCGCGTAATTATCCCGCCAGACGGGCTGCCGCATGACGGCCCGCCCACGCCCCGGTGGCCAGACAGGCCGTGATCAGATACCCGCCTGTCGGGGCTTCCCAATCCAGCATTTCACCAGCGGCATAGACCCCCGGCACCGCGCGCAACATCAAAGACGGCTCCAAGGCATCCCACGCGATTCCCCCCGCGGTCGAGATCGCCTCGTCCATCGGGCGCAATCCCGCGTGGCGGATCGGCAACGCCTTGATCAACGCGGCCAACGTCGCAGGACCGGACGGAAGCGGATGGGCCATTTCCTGTAGCAACCCGATCTTTGTCGCATCCAGCTTGAGCGTTTTGCGCAAATGGTTGGACAACGACGCCTTGCCGCGCGGCTTGCCCAACCTTTGTGTGATCTCTTCAACGCTCAGGTCAGGGGCCAGATCGCACAGCAGTTCTGCCCCCTCGCGCACACCGCGCGACACGGAGTAAACGCCGCCCCCTTCAAGCCCGCGCCGCGAAATCATGGCCTCACCGCGCGTGCTGTACGGCCCCGCGCGCAGGGCAATACCCTTGAGCGCAGAACCCAGATTTTTGTTCATGTGATCCGACCATTCACAGGCAATACCTGCGTTCGCGGGCGCAAAAGGCGTCAGCGCGACACCCCGCGCCGCTAGCAGATCGGCCCACGCCCCGTCCGAGCCAAGCCTTGCCCAGCTCGCCCCGCCCAGCGCAAGAACGGTCGCATCCGCCGCAAGCGTTTGCACACCCTCGGGTGTCTCGAAACACAGCAAATCACCGTCCCAACCGGTCCAGCGCCAGCGGGTGTTCATCTGCACACCGCTTTGCGACAAGCGCCGCAACCATGCGCGCAACAACGGCGAGGCTTTCATTGCAAGCGGAAAGACGCGTCCCGTCGATCCGGTGAACAACTCTTGCCCCAAACCACTTGCCCAGGCTTGCACGCCTTGCGCATTCATCCGGGCCAGCATTGGCGCAAGAGCCGGAGCCGCCTGCGTGAACGCATCAGAGAAGACTGCGGGCGACTCTGCCTTGGTCAGGTTCAAGCCCGACTTTCCAGCCATCAAAAATTTGCGCCCAACAGACGGCTTTGCCTCGCAAAGCGTGACGCGCACACCGGCATCCGCCAACTCCTGCGCCGCCATAAACCCCGCAGGGCCGCCACCGATCACCACGGCATGTGTCATGGAACGGGATTGTTCAGAAGTCATCGTCGGCCCCTTGTTTTACAGCGCGGCTATCCCACCCTCATGGCGCAGCCCCCCTGAAGGATCAAGTGTTTCGCAAATGCCCCTGCCTGCGCGCCCCCTCGACATGCCCAAATCACTGCATGGATGCGCAAACAGTAGAATCATGTTATGGCCCGCTCAAAGGCCCATAAAGGGCCCCTTACAGGAGCAGCCCCCATGCGTATTCTTGCCGTTCTCACATCTTTTTTGTTTTTGACGGCCTGTGATGTGCCTTTTGTGCCGTTGATCTAAACCCTCAAGGCGTACAAAGCTCCTTGATTGCGGTGGCAATCGCGGGATCGGCAGCAACGGTATCGGCGCAGATCATCCGCGCGGTTTCCATCAACGCGTCCGGCTCTACCACCCTGTCGATCAGGCCAAAGGCCAGCGCTTCGTCGGTCAGGATCTTCTGTCCGCCCATCAGGATCAGCTTGGTCCGTGCAGGGCCGATCAACGCGACCATGCGCGCGGGATCGCTGGGCTGTGGCAGAAAGCCAAGCTTCATCACCGGATAAAAGAACTTTGCCCCCGGCACAGCAAGCCGGATATCACAGGCCAGCGCCATGCCCATTGCCCCGCCCGCCAACGTACCATTCAGCGCCGCGATCGTCAGCCCCGGCAGGCGCGCAATTGCACCGGAAAGTCGCTCCCACAAATCAGACACGGCAAGGCCCGCCCGCGCGGCATCAAGGTCCGCGCCAGCGCTGAAAATACGGCCCTCGCCGGTCAGGATCACAGCGCGCGCATCGCCCGCACGCTCCATGATTTCGCACAGTTCACGTACCATATCTCCGGTCAGCGCGTTTGCCTTCTCTGGACGATCAATGGTGACAGTCCAGATGCCGTTTTCCTGCGACTGCCGGATCATATCAGGCCCACCGCACGGCGGATGTCATCATCGCGCAGGGATATTTCCTCGCCGCAGTATTTGTCCGCCGCCGCCCCGCACATCCACAGCAAGCATTTCGCGGGCCAATCGGCGGGAATATGCACATCCCAATCAAGCTGGCTCACGGGGTTGATGCCCGACTCCTTGATCTTGCGCTGCATTTCGGTCGCCACGGTGCCGGGAGAAAGACCAATCGCGCGGATGCCGTTTGCCCCCTCTTCCAGATGCAGCGAACGGTTCATCATGTTGACGGCCGCCTTGGATGCACAGTACGCGCTCCATGCCTCGATGGCGTTATGCGCGGCACCCGAGCTGATCGTCAGCACCGAACCACCACCGCGCGCCTTGAGCGCGGGGAGTGCGGCGCGCATGCCGTTGAACACACCTTTGACGTTGATGTCGATCAGCTGCCCCCACGCATCGGGATCGGCATCGGCCAAATGGCTGATCGGATCGACGACACCGGCGTTGTTGATCAACACGTCCAGACCGCCAAACGCCTTTACGGTCATTTCCACCGCCGATGACATCTCGCCAAAACGGGCGACGTTACAGGGGATGGCGATGGCCTTTGCACCGATCTCGCCCGCGAGATCCGCGATGGCGTCCTGCGACCGCGCCAGCAACACGACATTTGCGCCAGCTTCGGCAAAAATCCGCGCGGCTTGCGCCCCGATGCCGCGGCTTGCACCTGTGATCATTACGGTTTTCGATGTCATGTCCATTGTCGTCTCCCTGATAATGCAGGCACTCTACGCCGCTTTGCCCCATTGGTAACGTTTTGATGCCAGCGGTGCCACCCCGTCGGTCGTTGCGGCGTCACTTCGCCTGCCCTTGACCCGCCACTCTCTTTAGCCAATCCTGCGTCCAGTTCTAAAACAAAGGATACCCACGATGTCGTTCATCCGCGCCCTTCCCGCAGCTACCGCTCTGAGCCTTATTCTGGGCAATGCCGCCTGGGCCGATCTGACCGCCGCCGATGTGTGGGGCGACTGGCGTGATTACCTGCAAGGCCTCGGCTATCAGGTGAGTGCGACCGAGCGCATGGAGGGATCGACCCTTGATCTTGGCGATATCACTGTCGAAATCAACGGTGGTCCAGACATTGAAAAGATGACCCTCAAAATGGGCAGCCTGCGGTTTATAGGGAACCCGGACGGCACAGTTGAAGTGATGATGCCCGACGTCATGCCAGTGGCCATAGACATCGCGCCCGAGAGCACCGGCAAGCCCACCAGCATTGCCATGACATATACCCAATCGGGCCAGAAAATGATCGCCGGCGGCACACCGGAGGCGATGACCTATGATTACAACGCCGACACCTTTGCGTTGGCGCTTACCGATGTGACTGTAGACGGCGCTGCGTTTGACGAAAGCGCCGCCAGATTTTCTATAACCGGATCAGATCTCGTCTCGAAAACTTCAGTTACTGTGGGAGAGACACGCAGCTATGACCAAAACCTCGCAGTGGGGCCCGTTACCTATGACACGTTCTTTCGTGCGCCCGATGGCCCCGAGAGCTTTGGCATGAAAACAACGGCGCAGGCGGTGATGTTTACCGGAACCAGCGCTGTTCCCATAGACGCAGTGACCGATGCAAACGACATGAACGCGTTGCTGGCTGCCGGCTTCGGATTTGACGGAACCTTCGCTACGACCGCCACCGAAAGCTATATCGAAATCACGGCACCAGAGGGCGAGTCCAAGATTAAAACCGGCGCAGCCAATACCACCGTGAAAGTCGCAATGGATACGTCCGGCATTGCCTACGACGTAACCGGCACCGGTGTTCAGGTAGGCGCGCAGCTTGCGGGCTTGCCTGTGCCGCTGTTTTTCGAGATGGCGCAAACCGGATTCAAGCTGCAAGCGCCGGTGGTCCAGTCGGACACCCCGCAGGATTTCGCGCTTGGCCTCAACCTGAACGGTTTCACCATGTCCGACGCGTTGTGGTCGATGTTTGACCCGACCGCCCAACTGCCCCGCGATCCCGCCACTCTGGCGCTGGACCTTGATGGCAAGGCGAAGCTCACGACAAATTTCCTTGATCCCGAAGCCGCCAACCGGATCGCAGCCACAGGTGCCGCGCCCGGTGAAATCCATGCGCTCGGCATTAATAGCCTGACGCTCGATGCGGTCGGGGCCAAACTGGAGGCGACAGGCGATGTGACGTTCGACAACACCGACAAGACAACGGTTCCCGGCATTCCCAAGCCGGTGGGCAGCATTGATATCGCGCTCGAAGGCGGTAACGGGCTGATCGACAAACTGGTCGCCATGGGCTTTGTACCAGAGGAACAGGCGATGGGCGCGCGGATGATGATGGGGCTTTTCGGTGTGGCCGGTGCCGCGCCCGATACGCTCAACTCGAAAATCGAATTCAACGAGGCCGGTCAAATTCTCGCCAACGGACAGCGCATCAAATAAGTCGGATCGCGCGGGCAAGGGCATGTTATAGTGACCTTGCCCGCGCTTTCTTTACCGCGCGACCCTTGCAGGGACGCCGTGGGGCCGCTACCTCTTTGACAACCCGACGTTGGAGAAATTTATGACGCAGCCCCTTGAGGCGCTGACGGCGCATCTGCTTGATGCGGCCCGAACCGCAGGCGCGGACAGCGCCGATGCCATGGCCGTGCGCGGCACCTCCCTGTCCGTGGACGTGCGTCAAGGCGCATTGGAAGAAGCCCAGCGCGAGGAAGGCACAGATATCGGCTTGCGCGTCTTTATAGGCAATCGCAGCGCCATCGTATCAACATCAGACACCTCCCAAAGCACGATTTCCGAGATGGCCGCCCGCGCGGTGGCGATGGCCCGCGAGGCGCCCGAAAACCCCCACGCCGGTCTGGCCGATCCCGATCAGCTGGCCCGGAATTGGGACGTGGATGCGCTTGAGTTGAACGACACCAGTCCAGAGCCTGATCCGGCAGCCTTGCAAGCGCAGGCCGCCGAGGCAGAAGCGGCCGCCCTTGGCGTTGACGGTGTCGCCCAAGTGCAAGCCGCCAGCGCCGGATACAGCGCACGCGAGGTGCACCTGGCCGCATCCAACGGTTTTGCGGGGGGCTACCAGCGGACAGATCGCGGACTAAGCTGCGTCGCGATTGCCGGTTCCGGTGCCGCGATGGAGCGTGACTATGACGGTGACAGCCGCATCTTTCAGGCCGATCTGCGCTCTGCCGCCGAAATTGGCCGCCGTGCGGGTGAACGCGCGGTCGAGCGTGTCGGAGCGAGAAAACCCGCGACAGGCAGCTATCCGGTGCTGTTCGACGAGCGGGTTTCAAGCTCCCTGATCGGGCATCTTCTGGGCGCGATCAACGGCAGCGCGATCGCGCGCGGCGCTTCGTTTTTGCGCAATGCGATGGGCGAACAGGTGCTGCCCGAAGGTCTGTCGCTGATCGAAGATCCGCACAGGCCGCGTACATCAGGAAGCCGCCCCTTCGACGGTGAGGGTCTGCCCACATCCCGCCGTGTCATTGTCGAGGACGGCGTGTTGCAGGGATGGACCCTTGATCTGGCCACCGCGCGCCAGCTTGGTCTGAACTCTACCGGCAATGCGGCGCGCGGCACCGGTTCCGGCCCGTCGCCAACACCGTGGAACATGGCGCTGACCCAAGGCAACGCCAGCCGCGCCGATCTGGTCCGCGACATGGGAACGGGGCTTTTGGTGACGTCGATGATCGGCTCAACGATCAACCCCAACACCGGCGACTATTCACGCGGGGCGGCGGGTTTCTGGGTTGAGAACGGCGAAATCACCTACGCCGTCAACGAATGCACCATCGCAGGCAATCTGCGTGACATGCTGCTGGGCATTGTCCCCGCGAATGACGCGCGCCCGCACCTAAGCCGCGTTGTCCCTTCGCTTCTGGTGCCGGGGATGATCCTTGCCGGCAACTGATCTGCCTTTATTGATTGATGCGGCCCGCGCGGCGGGTCAGATCGCAACCCGTTATCGCGGGCCGTCGGCAAAACGCTGGGACAAACCGGGCGGCGCTGGCCCCGTCACCGAGGCCGATCTTGCCGTGGATGCGATGTTGCACAAGACGCTGCTCGCGGCGCGCCCTGATTACGGCTGGCTGTCGGAGGAGACCGAGGACACCACAGTACGTCTGTCACAATCGCGGGTGTTCATTGTTGATCCGATCGACGGCACGCGCAGCTTTACCGAAGGGGCCGACACATGGGCCCATGCCATCGCAGTGGCCGATCAGGGCCAGATTACCGCCGCCGTGATATATTTGCCGATGCGCAACAGGCTCTATTCTGCGGCGCGCGGGGCGGGTGCATGGCTTAACGGCGAACCGATCCGCGCCTCGGCCATCGGGCTGTTCGAACAAGCCACCGTGCTGGCTGCAAAACCGGCGCTTGCGGGGCCGATATGGCGCAGCGGTGCCTGCCCTGCGTTTACCCCAGCCTATCGCCCCTCACTGGCCTATCGTCTTGGTCTGGTGGCGCAATCGCGCTTTGATGCGATGCTGACCTTACGGCCAAGTTGGGAATGGGACATTGCCGCAGGGGCGCTTATCGTGGCCGAAGCTGGCGGCCTTTGCACCGACCGGACCGGGTTGGCGTTGCGCTTTAACAACCCCGATCCACGGCTGAACGGCGTTGTCGCCGGAGGCTCGGCCATTCATGCGGCTCTGATTGATGCGCTGCACTAACCGGTTGCAGGGCGCTTGACCTCGGGGCACGGCACCGTGCAAACACCGGATCATCAACGCAAAGGACACTCCCATGACACAACGCCTGCATCTTGTTTTCGGCGGTGAGCTGATCAATCCCAGTGAAAATGCCTTCAAGGACGTCAACGACATTCATATCGTCGGCATTTTCCCCGATTACGCCACCGCTTATGACGCATGGAAGAACGAGGCACAGCGCACCGTGGACAACGCCCATATGCGCTACTTCATCGCGCACCTGCACCGCCTGCGGGACGAGGAAACGCCGGCCTCACCGACAGAAGAACTGGGCTGAGCGGAATCATGGCGGGATCGCTTGGGTTGTCTGCGTACCGTGCGTTGATGCGGCGCGGCGATGCGCGGCTGCCCGATTTCGACACACCCCGCCCGGATGGGGAGCTGTTGTGGATCCACTGCGGCGCTGCTGAACGGCTCATTGCCGTGCTTGATCTGGCCGCGCGCCAGATTGCCAGCCGTCCGGCGCTGCATGTGTTGGTGACACTCGATAGCGCGCGGCGGGCGGACACGCTTTTTTCGGCGGCACCGCAACCGGGGGTATTGTTGGCGGACCTGCCGGACGAGCACCCCAAAAGCGTCGACGCGTTTCTGGATCACTGGTCGCCGGATCTGTGCATCTGGACGTGGGGCGGATTGCGGCCAAACCTGATCCTTACCGCCTCTGACCGGGGCTGCACGCTGTTCCTGATTGATGCCGACACCGCCGGGTTTGACGGACGACGCGACCGCTGGCTACCCGATGTGGCGCGCAGCGTGCTGGCCCGTTTCACCGCCGTGATGGCCCGCTCTACCGCGGCGGCGCGGCGTCTCATGCATCTGGGGTTGGCGAAAGGCGATATCGAAGTGACGACACCCCTGCTTGCGGGCGGGCATGCACTGCCCTGCAGCGAGGACGACGTGAGCGATCTGGCCGCCGCCTGTGTGGGCCGTGCCATCTGGTTTGCCAACGGCATCCAGCCGGAAGAACTACAAACCGTATTGTCGGCACACCGCCATGCGCTGCGCCTGTCGCACCGGTTGTTGCTGGTGATCCGGCCCGCAGGAAAACTGCGCCCCGACGATGTGATGGCGCAGGCACGTGCGCAGGATTTTCGCGTGCTGAACTGGGATGACGGCAATTATCCTGACGAAACGACGCAGATCCTGATCAGCGAGGACATCCGCGATCTGGGCCTGTTTTACCGCGTGGCACCTGTTTCGTTTCTGGGGGGGTCGCTGGTGGCGGGCTACGGCGGGTATGATCCGCTTGAGTCGGCGGCGCTGGGATCTGCCGTGCTTTATGGACCACGCGTGAGCCGTTACATGCAAAGCTATTCGCGGCTGGCAGCAGCAGGAGCGGCGCGCATTGTCAACGACAGCGCGGCCCTTGGCACTGCGATCTCTCGGCTCGTCGCGCCGGATCAGGCAGCCATGATGGCCCATGCCGGTTGGGATGTCGTCAGCGAAGGAGCGGCGCTTACCGACAGGATTTCGGATTTGATACAGGATACGCTGGACATGCAGGCAGGGCCGAACTGATGCGAGCACCGCGCTTTTGGGATGGCCCCCGCCCCGGTCTGCGCGCGCGGCTGTTGCAGCCGCTGGGCGCGCTTTACGGTGCCGCAACCGCAAGACGGCTGGCGCAGGGCACGCCCGCGCGCATGGATGTGCCGGTTATCTGCGTGGGCAACATCAACGCAGGCGGCACTGGCAAAACGCCCACTGTCATCGCCGTGGTGGAGCGCTTGCGCGATCTCTACATCGAGCCCCATGTCGTCTCGCGCGGGTACGGCGGGACGCTGGACGGGCCGGTGCGCGTTGATCCCGCCCGCCACACCGCAGCGCAGGTGGGGGACGAACCGTTGCTTTTGTCGGCCTTTGCAGAGGTCTGGGTCGCCAAGGACCGCGCGGCAGGCGCGCGCGCCGCACAAGACGCCGGAGCGAAGGCAATTGTGCTCGATGACGGCTTTCAAAATCCGGCGTTGCACTATGATCTGAGCATCGTTGTGGTTGATGCGGGAAAAGGGTTTGGTAACGGGCTGTGCCTGCCCGCAGGTCCACTGCGCGAGCCGGTCACGGTGGGCCTTGCGCGGGCCGATCTGTTGTTGTCGATCGGCGACAAAGCCGCGCAGATGGCATTCAACGTGACAGACTTGCCAGAAGGACTGGCGCATGTCCGCGCCGAGCTAAAGCCGCTACAAACCGGCATGGACTGGACCGACACGCCGGTGTTGGCCTTTGCCGGTATCGCCCACCCCGAGAAGTTTTTTACAACCTTGCGCAGGCTGGGCGCGACGCTGGTCCATGCCGAGCCGCTTGCAGATCACCAGCCGCTCACGGGTGCTTTGCTTGGCCGGTTGGAAGCGGATGCCCGTGCGAAAGGCGCGCAGCTGGTCACAACCGAAAAAGACGCGGTGCGCCTGCCCGCGTCCTTCCGCCCCAAGGTTATTACCCTTCCGGTGCGGCTGTGTCTCGAGGACAACAACCCTTTGTGGGATGCCTTAAAAAAGATTGTGACACCCGAAGCCTAGAGCGCTCAGGTGTCTTCACCCAGTTTTGGCGAGGCGCGCGAAAGGGACAAATCCGCATCCGAAAACTTGAACGGTGATCTGATGCCCGGCACCCCGTCCAGCTCGATCTGCATGCCGCGCGCAACCACCTGAGGATCGTTGAACACATCTTCCATTGCGTTGATCGGCCCCGCAGGAACGTTATTTTCCTCGCAGGTCTGCAACAGATCATCGCGCGTGCGTCGTCGCGTCGCCCCGCGCAGCCGCGCGATCATTGCAGGCCGATTCGCCACACGGTCAGCGTTTCTGAGATAGTCGGGATCGTGGGACATATCGTCCAGCCCCAGCAATTTGCACAAGCGCTGGTATTGCCCGTCGTTCCCCGTCGCGATGATGACATGCCCGTCAGAGGTTTCGAACACCTCGTAAGGCGTGAGGTTGGGGTGCGCATTGCCCAACCGCGTCGGCGATGTGCCTGTGGTGAGATAGTTCATGCCCTGATTGCCGGTGATCGCCACCGCGCAGTCAAGCAACGCCATGTCGATCTGTTGCCCCTTGCCTGTGCTTTGGCGTTGGTGAATCGCCGCGAGGATCGCCGTGGTTGCGTAGATTCCCGTAAAAATATCGGTAATCGCCATGCCGTGTTTTTGTGGCTGGGTTTCGGGCTCTCCGGTGATCGACATCAGGCCGGACATGCCCTGAATGATGAAATCATACCCCGGACGGTGCGCATAAGGGCCGGTTTGCCCGAACCCGGTGATCGAACAGTAAACCAGCCGGGGAAACGCGTCCTTGAGACTGGCGTAATCCATGCCGTATTTCGCCAGCCCGCCGGTCTTGAAGTTCTCGATCAGGATATCGGCATCGGCAAGCAGTTCTTTCATCCGCGCCTGACCTTCGGAGGTCGTCAGATCGACAACAACCGACGCTTTGCCACGGTTGGCCGAATGATAATACGAAGACGAGCGGTCTTCCCCCCGCTCGATAAAGGGTGGCCCCCACTGGCGCGTGTCATCGCCTGCGGGGCTCTCCACCTTAATCACCTCGGCTCCCAGATCGGCAAGCGTTTGACCGGCCCAAGGACCGGCAAGAACGCGGGCAAGCTCAATGACCTTCAGACCCTCAAGCGGCGCGCCCGTCACCCTGCCAGTTCCTCGTCAATGATCTCCTTCATGTCCGCGTAAGACATGTTCGAGTGCTTCTTGCCGTTGATGATAAAGCTTGGTGTGCTGTTGATTTCGTCGGCTTCGGCGTTTTCCTGATACCATGCGACCAGCGTCTTGGCTTTCTCTCCATCCTGAAGGCAGGCTTCGATGGTGTCGTTATCCATTCCCGCCAGACGTCCGATCTTGCGCAGTTCTTCAATGATGGCCGCTGGCTCCCCGGCGCGGGTCCATTCGGATTGGCCCGCATAGATTAGATCAGCCATGCCAAAGAATTTATCCGCCCCCGCGCAGCGCGCGATCATGGATGCCCAAAGGCCGAAGCGATCAAAAAACACCTCGCGGTAGACGAATTTGATCTTGCCGGTGTCGATATATTCGGCCTTCAATTGCTTATACGGACCTGCATGGAAACTGGCACAATGCGAGCAGGTAAAGGAGGCATATTCGATAATCTCGACCGTGCTGTCGGGATTACCCAGAACCATTTCCTCGATGGTGGATGTGTCCACATCGCCATCTGTGGTTTGCGCATTGGCGGCACCCGGCAGAGGGGCATCGGCAAAGCCGGCAGTGCTGGCGGACCGGTTGGCGGTCATATACCAGCCACCAAGCCCCACAACAGCGACGGTACCAAGGAGGAAGTTTCTACGGTTCATAAATCTGGTCCTTTAGTCAGGGTCATTTAGGCCAAGCCGCCTGTGTGCTCAGCTTTGATTTTTCGTCAGTATATTTTCGCCCAACCGTGCGAGTGCAGCCCGCAGGCCTTCATCGCCGATGGGCGCTGCAGCCTTGGACGCTTTTGCGCGCAGGGCCGGATCGGGGGGCGTCGTCACTTTCTTTGGCGCATGCTCGAACGCGACCTTACCATCGGCAAAGCCGGTTGCGGCGGTCTGTGTCACACGGATACGCGCGATGGCGTTATAGCCGTAAACCGCGTTCACGCGCGCGCGCAGTTGTTCTTTTTGCATCTCAAGCACCGGCGCATTCGCCCCGGTTGTCAGCAACGTCAACGTGGCCCCCATGCCGCCGCGCCCATAAGATACCTCGACGGGGCGGGAAATCGCCGCCGCGTCCGGCCCTGCCACCTCGGCCCAGTTGGTCAACAGCCGCGATTGCGCAAAGCCACGGGTTTCGGACGCGCTGCGAATCTTCGCCGTCAGCAAGCTGGACGTGCGGGCAAATCCTTTTGTGGTGGTGCGGCGCGGCGGCATGGCTTTTATCTCTTTGCGGCAGGATCTATCACGGTCCTATCCTATGTGGTTCACCACCCATGATAACGCAAGGCGCGCGGTGAAACACCACCGCAAATCGGAACGGAGCAATAAAGATTGCGTGACCTCGACGAAATGTCCGCCCTCCTGTTGGAGTGGTATGACCACCAAGCGCGCGCAATGCCGTGGCGCACCGGCCCCGATGCGCGCAAGGCCGGCGCAATACCGGATCCTTACGCCGTCTGGATGAGCGAAATAATGCTGCAACAGACCACAGTTGTGACGGTGAAGGACTATTTCAACCGCTTCATTGCCCGCTGGCCCACGGTGCGCGATCTGGCGGCTGCCAAGGACGCGGATGTGATGGCAGAATGGGCGGGCCTTGGATATTATGCCCGCGCGCGCAACCTGTTGAAATGCGCCCGCGCCGTTGTGGCCGATCATGACGGCACCTTTCCCGCCGAGCACGCCGCATTGCTTGGACTGCCGGGAATCGGCCCCTACACCGCTGCTGCCGTTTCCTCGATTGCGTTCGATTTGCCGCATGCTGTTCTGGACGGAAACGTCGAGCGGGTGATGGCGCGCGTTTATGACATCCACACCCCCCTGCCAGCCGCCAAGCCCGCGCTGATGGAGAAGGCCCAAGCACTCACGCCTGACGCGCGGCCCGGGGACTATGCCCAAGCGGTGATGGATCTGGGGGCAACGATCTGTACGCCCAAATCCCCGGCCTGCGGCATTTGTCCGTGGCGCGATGCCTGCGCCGCGCGCACCGCTGGCACGATGGCCGATCTGCCCCGCAAAACCCCGAAAAAGGCCAAGCCGGTGCGCCATGGCACCGTCTATCTGGGCCGCCGCACCGATGGCGCGTGGCTGTTGGAAACGCGCCCCGATAAGGGGCTTCTAGGCGGTATGTTGGGCTGGCCCGGATCGGATTGGGTCGACACGTCGTTGCCCCACCCCGATAGCGCCCCACCCGCGCGTGGTGACTGGGAGGAAATCGAGGGCGAGGTGCGCCATACTTTCACGCATTTTCACCTGATCTTGCGCGTTATGGCCGCCGAGTTGCCGCATCAGACAGAACCGCATCAAGGCACGTTCAAGCCGCTTTCAGACTTCAGGCCAACCGACCTGCCCACCGTGATGCGCAAGGCATTCGATCTTGTTCGTTAGGACGCGATGCCACATATGACTTGGCCCGAATTACCTGTTACCCTTGAGCATAGAACCAACAGCCGGAACACGACATGACAGATGCGCCCGCTCCAATTCCCCCTTGGGAGCTTGCCAGATTCGGCCGCGCCCTGCCGTTCTGGTTGTCACTGGCGCTGGTGCCTCTGGCATGGATAAGCGCCGTTTTCGGAGGCTGGACGATTTTGCTGGCACCGGTGGCGACATGGTATCTTTTTACGCTTCTTGACGCGGCTCTTGGCCTGAACCTCGAAAACGCCGATCCGTCGGCCGATGAGAGCGATCTTTTCTGGTATCGTCTGATCACAACGATCTGGGTGCCGGTGCAATTCATCCTGCTGGCAAGCCTGCTTTGGTATGTGCCGCAGGCAGAGCATCTAAACACGCTTGAACGGATCGGCGTGTTCTTTGGCGTGGGCGTGATCACCGGCACTGTCGGTATCAACTACAGTCACGAACTGATGCACCAAAAGAGCAAGTTCGAGCGGTGGATGGCCGATATTCTGCTGGCGATGGTGCTTTACTCCCACTTTCGCAGCGAACATTTGCTGGTGCATCACCGCTATGTGGCGACACCCCGCGATCCGGTGACCGCGCGCTACAATGAAGGTTTCCACCGTTTTTATCCGCGCGTGCTGCGCGAATGCTGGTTGTCCGCGTTCCGCGCGGAAAAGGCGATGCTGGCACGGCGCGATCTGCCGTGGTTCGCCCGCAGCAATCCTTTCTGGCGCTACTGGGCTTTGCAGGCGGTCTTTTTGATGCTGGCATTTGTGCTTGGCGGTTGGTCGGGCGTGGGGCTATTTCTGGTGCAGGCCGGTGTTGCGATTTGGCAGCTTGAGCTGGTGAATTATATCGAACACTACGGGCTGACCCGTAAATATTTGGGTAACGGAAAATACGAACATGTCCAGCCGCGCCATAGCTGGAATGCCGCGCATAAGGCGTCAAACTGGTTGCTGATCAACCTGCAACGCCATTCCGATCACCACTACAAACCCGACCGCCGCTTTGCCATGCTGCAAAACTATGGCCCCGAGGACGCACCACAGCTGCCTTACGGATATCCGCTGATGACGATGCTGGCGATGGTGCCGCCGCTGTGGCGGCGCGTGATGAACCCGCGTGTGCGCAAGTGGCGCGCGATGTACTACCCCGAGATTACAGACTGGCGCCCGTACCAGAAAGCCAGCAATCCGCGCCCGCATTAAACACTTTCTAATGTCTTGGAGGCATTGCTTACGCAGCCGTTAGACATATGGGGGATTCTCATGCCGCAGCACACTGCTTCCGCTTCAAACCACACAGTCGCCAAATGCCTGATCATCGAAGACAGCCAATTTGACCAGCGGATGATGACGCGGGTGATTTCCAAATCCTACGAGCAGATGAAAGTGGAGGTCGCGGCAACCCTGCAATCCGCACGCGAAGCACTTGCGCGCGGTGGCGTGTCGCTCATCCTTCTGGACAACAACCTGCCTGACGGCATCGGTGCCAATTTCGCGCTCGAGCTGGCCTCTGACCCCGGCTTCTCCTCAATTCCGGTCATCATGGTCAGCGATTGGCCAACCCCGTTCATGTGGGAAAAAGCAGCCTCCGCCGGCGTACTCTATGTCGTAAACAAGGCAGAGTTCGGCACCCGTTATGTCGAGCAGGCCTTGCGCGAACCAATACGCAGGCGTCCACGGCTAAGTTGATGTGTGGCGATCTGCACCCGCCAAAACGGCTGTGCGCCTGACGGAAAAAAGCCCCGCCATAAAGGCGGGGCCAAGGTGAGTGTCATCAATGCGGTCCCTCATGAGGAGGGCGCAGTGACACTGGCGGTGTTCGAATGTCTGTGGAAATCAGGCTTGCATTTCGGCCCTGATTTGCTGGCGCAATACGTCGATGGGTACGCGTTTACCTTCTTTTTTGTAGCACCAGTATGTCCAGCCATTGCAGCTTGGCGCGCCCTCAAGAGCTGCACCTACCTGATGGATAGATCCTTTGACGTCAGTACCGATCAGGGTGCCATCGGCACGCACCTTGGCCTTGTGACGGTTGTTGAGCGAATAAAGGCTTTCGCCCGGACGCAGCATCCCGCGCTCGACCAGCTGGCCGAAGGGAACACGCGGCTCTGCGCGTTTGGACGTTGTCGTTTGCAGCGCCTCGTTGTCGAACTTGCGCACCATTGAAATCCGCTTGGTCGCGACCTTTCGATACGCTTCTTCGCGCTCGATCCCGATGAAATCACGGCCCAGCATCTTGGCCACAGCGCCGGTGGTTCCGGTGCCAAAAAACGGATCGAGAATCACATCGCCGGGGCTGGTGGAGCCGACCAGCACACGGTGCAGCAGGCTTTCGGGTTTTTGTGTCGGATGCGCCTTGTCGCCCTGCTCGTTCTTGAGGCGCTCGTGGCCATTACAGATCGGCAGCACCCAATCAGAACGCATCTGGATCCCTTCGTTCAGCGCCTTCAGCGCCTCGTAGTTAAAGGTATATTTCGACGCTTCGGACTTCCCCGCCCAGATCATTGTTTCATGGGCATTGGTAAGGCGTTTGCCACGAAAGTTCGGCATCGGGTTGGATTTGCGCCAGATCACATCATTAAGAATCCAGAATCCCTGATCCTGAAGCGCCGCGCCGACGCGGAAAATGTTATGATAGCTGCCAATCACCCAGATCGCGCCATTCGGCTTTAACAGACGACGCGCGGCCTTAAGCCACGCACGGGTGAATTTGTCGTAAGCGGCAAAGCTCGCAAACTGGTCCCACTCGTCATCCACCGCATCGACTTTGGAGTTGTCGGGCCGGTGAAGATCGCCGCGAAGCTGGAGATTATAGGGCGGGTCGGCAAAGATAAGATCAATGCTCTCTGCCGGAAGCGCATTCATCGCCTCGATGCAATCACCGCTCAGGATCGTGTTTAGGGGGAGCGCCTGCGCACCCTTGGTTTTAATCGTCATATGCCTGCCTCTGCACCCGGTGCATTTTTACACTCGTTGGTTGAGGACAAGGATGGCTTACGGGTGATTCCCGGTCAATTTCTTTTTTGAATCAATCTGTTAAGATTTAATCTTGCCACAACATATTGTGTATCGGTTTGAAGGTTCGTCTATGGTGTGGGGTCACACCCAAATCTCGAAGCGCCGACATGTGGCTTTTTGATCCATATCCCATGTTCGTTTCCCAACCATAGCCGGGGTGCTGTTGCGCCAAGGACAACATGACACAATCTCGACATACTTTAGCCACAATTGAAGCCGCCGAAATGGAAACAGAACGGCTGTCTCCCCGGATGATTGTTTCCGCAGGAAGGGCCAATCCGCGCGGGATCATGGTTCCGTCGATCAGGCAATAGTCGGGCAGGGTTTTCAGCCCCTCAAGCGCGCGTACCATCGCGATGTTGCTGGCACGCAAGATGTTGTGCTTTTCAATCTCCTCGACCGTGGCGTGGGCAATGCTGACATCCGCCACCTCCAGAATTTGCGCATAAAGCGCCTCGCGCTTTTTCCGGCTCAGCTTTTTGCTGTCATTCAACCCATCGGGGATGCGCGCAGGATCAAGTACGACAGCGGCGGCGGTTACCGGCCCGGCAAGCGGGCCGCGCCCGACCTCGTCAACACCTGCGATGCGGGAATAGCCTCGCGCGCGGGCGGTGGTCTCGAATGAATAATCTGGGTCCATACCTTGGGAAAACCCGATGCGGTGCAGTTGTGCAAGTAAAATGAGAAAAGGAGGAGATGCCCGAACATCTCCTCCCTCCCCCGTCAGGCGGCAGGAGCGCGCCGCCCGATTCCGGCGCGTCGGGGTAATACTCCGCGCGCCAAGTTCTCAGTTAACCGCGATCAAGGCTGTAACCGTTGCGGCGCAGACACCGCGCGTCATAGCCGATACGGGTTCCTTCACGGGTTTGGACACGTTGCGCACAGCTTTGCGGCATCCGGTTCACATGCGCATAGTCGCGTTGAAGGCAGCGCTGGTCAAAAACATGCGCGGCACCATTACGCGTGTTATAACTGCGAAAGCAGTTTTGCGGCAGCAGCTTGCGATCCGCCCGTTGGCGCGACGGGCGCGGCGCAACGGGCCGGTGACGTTTGACATCATCATAAGCACGCGACCGGGGCCGATGCGTTTCAACGCGCGAAGGCCGGTAGGGTTTACTCACTTTTTGTTTGTGCTTCGCGCTCTCCTTTTTGCGATCCTTATTTTTGTCATGGATGACCTTACCCACAACAGCGAGGCCCAGAATGGTCGCAATGGTGCGGACCGTGCGCCGGTCATCGGCATAGGCGGGCGCGGCAGAAAATGACATGAACGCGATCGCAGTCGCAGCAAGTGCTCCGATCAGGCGGGGGGTAATTAAAAAGCGCATCGGGATATTCCTTTCGGTTTTGTATGTGGCACGGAAGGAAGGCACCGCGCGGGGTAGGTACATGAGAGGGCTACGATGCAAGACAGGCAATATCAGCGCGGTGTTATCGAATAACACGCGGCGTGCGGGCCAAGGGATATTGAATATCTGCGCCCAAAGCCGCATCTTCGGGGCATGAAAAACATCATGCTCACAGTTGGCCTTGTCACGCTGGCCACCCTTGCCGGTCCGGCCCACGCCGCCGATTGCTTTGCCGATTACAAAGCCAAACAAGACAACCCGCTTCGGCTGCATTATGGTGTGGCCGAGGTGCGCGGCACCTGCGCACCCCAAGCCGCCCATGCCGAACTGGCAAAGCGGTTGGGCGCGCAAGGCTGGACGCTATTAGCGATTGTGTCGGTCTTCGGGCCGGAGGGTCTTGAGCAAAGGAAAGACAGTGCCGGATCAAACTTCCTCCGCTTCTGACATGCGCCGCAGCGGTGGCCGGTTTGTGGCCCTCGGGATCGGCGCGGTTGTGGCCCTGTTGCTGGTGGGCGCAATCGTCATGTTCTGGGCGCTGCCCGACGCCAACGCATTCAACGCACAGGTCGAGCGGATTTTTATCGAGAACGACGATCTGACCTCGTCGTCCGAGATCAAGCTGCTGGAGATCCTTGCGCAATCCGGCACCGCGTTTTCCGACACGCTCACAAACTACCGCGTACTGATCGGTGTTTTGCTGATTTTTGCCGCCGCGATGCTGGTGGCAGCGGTGGTGTTCCTGATCATGCTCATCACCTTTAACCGCCGCATGGCCCAGATCGAGCGGACCGGCATACAGGTGTCATCCCTGCTGATCAGCCGCGAAGAGAACAAGGTGTATCTTAATAACCTTGGTTTCAAGCTGACGGATGCGGCGATGGAAACGCTTGCCGTGCTGGCCGAGGCGCGGATGGATAACGATGTGCTGACCGGATCAGAGATCGAAGGTGTAATTTCGGGCCGCAATGCCGCCGATTGTGATGAAGCGGCAGGAGCCACACGGATTAAACGTCTGCGCGATACGCTCGGCAACCAGATGGTCAGCGAGCTGCTGGTCAAGAATATCGCGCGGCGCGGCTATATGTTGGCCATTGATAAGGACGTAATCAAAGTGCTGTAAGCATCCTCTGGTCAATGCCTGCGATCCGGCGCTAGGGTACGGCGAACATGACACCGAGGAGAACGCTCATGCCCGTACCGCAAAACCCCTTTAAAAAGGCGCTTGCCGCCGGGAACATCCAATTTGGTTGCTGGCTCGGTCTTGCCGACCCGTTCTCGGCCGAGATGATGGGGCAGGCCGGTTTTGACTGGCTGGTGGTGGACGGCGAACACGGGCCAAACGATCTGCGCTCGATCCTCGCGCAATTACAGGTACTTGCGGCAACGGACGCGCATCCGGTGGTACGCCTGCCGGTGGGCGAGACGTATATGCTCAAACAGGTGCTGGATGTAGGTGCGCAAACGGTGCTGGTGCCGATGGTCGAAAGCGCGGATCAGGCGCGCCAACTGGTACGCGATGTGACCTTTCCGCCGCATGGTGACCGTGGCGTAGGCTATGCGCTGACGCGTGCGTCACGCTTTGCCACCATTGCCGATTATGGCACAACGGCGGACGCGCAGATCTGTCTGTTGGTTCAAGTGGAGAACCGCAAGGGGCTTGCCGCGCTTGACGATATCCTCGCCCTCGACGGGATTGACGGTGTGTTCATCGGCCCTGCCGATCTGGCCGCCGACATGGGCCACATGGGCAATGCGGAGCATCCGGATGTTCATACGGCGATCATGGATGCGCTTGCCCGCATCAAGGCCGCAGGCAAAGCGCCCGGCATCCTGTCGACCCGTGACGGGATGACAAATGATGCCATCGACGCGGGCGCGCTTTTCGTCGCTGTGGGTGCTGATGTGCTGTTGCTTGGTCAGGGGGCGCGCGCGCTTGCCGCCAAATGGCAAGCCACAAAAGCATGAATACCGGCATTGTTCTGCTGGCTTTTGCCTATGTACTCAGCCAGTTTTTTCGCGCCTTCCTTGCTGTTCTCAGCCCCTTTTTACAAACGGATATCGGTGCCGGCCCCGAAGAGCTCGCTTTTGCCTCCGGACTGTGGTTCATCACTTTTGCCGCAATTCAGCCCGCAATCGGCTGGGCGCTGGACACGCACGGGCCGCGCCGCACGGCCGCTGTTCTGTTGCTGTTGGGCGGTGGCGGGGGGGCTGCGCTGTTTGCGCTGGCGACAACGCCTGTACATGTCAGCATCGCGATGGCGCTGATCGGCGTGGGGTGTGCACCGGTGTTGATGGCGTCTTACTATATCTTCGCATTGGAGTATGCGCCTGCGCGCTTTGCGTCCTTGGCGGCGCTGATGGTTGTCGTGGGGACGATGGGCAATCTTGTCGCCTCCTACCCGACCACCCTGGCGGCCGAAACAATCGGCTGGCGCGCCTCTCTCGGTCTTCTTGGTGCCATGTCTACATTAACCGCAATAGGCATCTGGATTTTCGTGCAAGACCCGATCAAGGAAGCCAGCGAACAAAAAGGCAGCTTTCGCGAGGTGTTGGGCATCCGCGCGCTCTGGTTCATCTTTCCGCTGATGCTGGTCAGCTACGCGCAAGTGGGCGCGTTGCGCGGCCTGTGGATCGGCCCCTATCTGACCGAAGTATTCCACGCCGATCCAAGAGTGATCGGGCAGGCGACACTGGCAATGGGCATCGCGATGGTCATCGGCCCGTTGGCCTATGGCCCGCTGGACCGTGTCTTTGGCACGCGCAAATGGATCATCTTCATCGGCAGCGCCCTGTTGCTGCTGTCTACTGTCGCGTTGATCGCCTTGGTAGAAAGCACTGTCTTGCAGGTTGTTATCCTGATGTGCGCCATCGGCTTTTTCGGATCGACCTATCCGGCGGTCATGTCCCACGGACGCAGCTTTTTGCCGCCGCATCTGGTAGGGCGGGGGGTTACCATTCTCAACCTGTGCAGCATCGGCGGCGTCGGCATCGCGCAGTTTGCCACCGGACGCATCCATGCCGAGATGACCCCCGCAAAGGTAGAATCGGCCCCCTACACCATGATCCTGTTGTTCTTCGCCGTTCTTCTGACCGTTGGCCTTGTGATCTATCTGTTCGCACCCGATACGAAGCCCGAGAAATCGTAAGCTCTTCCCTTGTCCGGCCGGGACGTATAAGACCCGCGCACCATCAAACGCATATATTGGAGAATTCAGATGGGTTATCGCGTCGTGATCGCGGGTGCCACAGGCAATGTGGGCCGCGAAATGCTGAGCATTCTGGCCGAGCGCCAGTTCCCCGTGGATGAGATCGTGGCTCTTGCTTCGCGCAAGTCGCTCGGTACGGAAGTCAGCTTTGGCGACAAGACGCTCAAGACGAAGGATCTTGATACGTTCGATTTCACGGGCTGGGACATGGCGCTTTTCGCCATCGGCTCCGAAGCGACCCATAAATACGCGCCCAAAGCTGCCAAAGCGGGCTGCGTGGTGATCGATAACTCGTCGCTGTACCGCTACGACTCGGACGTGCCGCTGATCGTGCCCGAAGTGAACCCCGAAGCGATCCACGGCTATGCCAAGCGCAACATCATCGCCAACCCCAACTGCTCGACCGCGCAGATGGTTGTGGCGCTAAAGCCGTTGCACGACCGCGCGACGGTCAAACGCGTTGTCGTCAGCACCTATCAATCCGTGTCCGGCGCAGGCAAGGAAGGCGCAGACGAGCTTTGGGATCAGACCAAATCCATCTACAATCCTGTCACCGATGTGCCACCAAACAAGTTCCAGAAGCAGATTGCGTTTAACGTGATCCCGCAGATCGACGTGTTCATGGATTCCGGTGATACCAAGGAAGAGTGGAAGATGATGGTGGAGACGAAGAAAATCATCGACCCCAAAATCAAGGTCACAGCGACCTGCGTGCGCGTTCCGGTATTCGTCGGTCATGCCGAATCGATCAACATCGAATTCGAAGACCATCTGGACGAGAACGAGGCCCGCGACATCCTGCGCGAGGCACCCGGCATCATGGTAATCGACAAGCGCGAGGCCGGTGGCTACGTCACGCCAATCGAATGTGTCGGCGATTTTGCCACGTTCATCAGCCGCATCCGGCAAGACAGCACCATCGACAACGGGATCAACCTGTGGTGCGTCTCGGACAACCTGCGCAAGGGTGCAGCCCTTAACGCCGTGCAGATTGCCGAGCTTCTGGGTCGCGAAGTTCTGAAAAAAGGCTGATTTCCGCGCAAGACGGAAGGCTCGAAGGGGTGCCCGCGCGGCACCCCTTTTTCTTTGGCCGCACCCGTTGCATGCTGGCCTCCGAAACAAGGATCAATACCCCATGCGCCTTTTGCCAATCGTTCTTTTCGCCCTCCCCCTGCCCGCCTTCGCAGACAGCTTTACCGTTTCCTCCGCCCCAACTGCGGTGACGGTTTATACCGGCCTTGCCATGGTAACGCGTGATATCAGCCTCGATGTACCTGCCGGTACGCACGAGGTGATCTTGCCCGATCTGCCACGATGGCTGGACGCGAACAGTTTGCGCGTTCAGGTTGACGGCGCGCTTTTGGGTGCCACACGGCTGCGCACCGACGCGCTACCACCACAGCCTGACCGCGACAGCGCCCCCGTGACCGCCGCCAAAGCGCGCATTGACGACGCCGAGCGGAACTTGCGCGATCTGGATGACCGGATCGAGGATGCACAGCTTGCCGCGGATGCTGCCGATGCGCGGGCGGTTTTCCTGTCCGGTGTCTGGTCAAGCGAGACACTGCCGTCCGAACCGCAGGCATTGGCCAGCGTGGCCGAAATGATCGAGGCGCAGACGCTTTCTGCCAAGAAAGCACAGGTTTCCGCCAAACGCGATGCGCGCGAGATCGCGGAAAGCCGCCCTGATCTGGAGAAGGCGCTGGCGGATGCCAAAGCGGCCCTCGCCGCCCTGATGCCCCCCGTCGACACCCGATCGCTTCTGGCGCTCACCGTTACAGCCGCCAATCCGGGTACACTTAATGCGCGGATCAGCTATCCGGTCAATGCCAGTTGGCAACCAACCTATGATGTGCTTTTGACACAAGGAGGCGCGCCGCGTGTTGATATCCGGCGCGCGGCGGTGGTCAGCCAGTCCTCTGGCGAAGCGTGGGAAGATGTCAGCATGACCCTCTCGACCTTGCAGCCCCTTGGCCAGATCGCTCCATCCGAGCTTGATCCGCCGCTCCTTTGGTACACGGACCCTGTCCAGCTCAAGGCCCGCAGCGCGCCCGCTGCCGAAATGTTACAATCATCGGAACCGGTTATGGGCGATGCAGGAATCGCGCGTCCGCGCTTTGATGGCCCCGGCGTGAGCTATGCCGTCAGCGCGCCGATCAGTATTGCGGCGGGTGCCGAAGGGGCGCATGTCGCGCTTGATGCTTTGACCTTCGACGCGCGCGTCTTTGCCCGCGCCATTCCCGCGAACGACAGCACTGCATTTCTGATGGCGCAAGCAACCAATACCACCCAAGAGCCGCTGCTCCCCGCCGATGTCGCGCAAATTTATGTCGATGGAGCGCTTGTCGGGCGCAGTAGTTTCGCCGAAGTTCCCGCAGGCGATGATATCGTTCAGGCCTTTGGCTCGATAGAAGACTTGCGGCTTACCCGTACCGTGCTGGACCGCAGCGAAGGGGGACGCGGAATCATAAGCCGCAGCAGCGCGCAAACACAGGAAATTCGTCTGGACATCGAAAATCTGGGACAGAAAATCTGGCCGGTAGAGCTTTTGGAGGCGGCGCCCTACACCGAGCAGGATGATCTCACGATTCAATGGAACGCGCAGCCGAAGCCGGACGAGATCAACGTCGACGACCGGCGCGGGCTGGTTCAGTGGAACTTTGATCTGGACCCGCAGGCGTCGCAGCAAATCCTGATCGAGCAGGACATCCGCTGGCCCGAGGGGAAAGTTCTGCGCTAGGCTCTCGCCGCACCACGCGCCCGCTCGATCACCTCGCCCTCGTCGTCCGTCTCGCTGCTGCCGCCCTCGGCAGATGGCGAGACATGTCGTGCGGGTGCTCCGGCATCGCCTCACCAAAGCGTTTGACCAAAGCCTTATAGCGCGCACCGACCGTCGCCGTGTTACACAAATGCCGCCCTGTCGCACTGTTATAAACACCTAGCCCCGCGCCCATCGCACGCAGCTCAAATCCTTCTGCCGCCAACCGCTCCGTCAGATCAACCCAGCTTTGCGCTTGCGCGATATGCGACGACAACCACCCCATCCTTGTCGGATCAAGGCGGCCCGCAGGCATCATACCCGTATGACATTTACCGTGGGAATGTCCCGGCATCGGGCCTCCGAAACGCGTCACAAGCGTGTCATAGGCAAAGCCGATCTCGGACGCCTTGCACACCCGCGTGTTGCAACTGCTTTTGAACAGCACCAAAGCGCCATCAGCGGCGCGAAGCTCATAGCCGTGCATGCGCAAACGCTCGGCCAGATCGGCCCAATTCGCGGCCTGTGCGATGTCGCGGGCAAGGAGCGCCTGCAAGGCAGCGAGGAGCCGCGCATCCACGCGCATCTTTGCGCCTGCCTGCATCTGACGCTCCACTTCCCGCTTGAGAAGCTGGCGCACCAAATGCCCGATGGTGACATCACGAGCCGTCGCGACGCGCTGTGCGCCGGACAAAAGCTCCCGCGGGAGTTTGAGGGTGACCGATTCCATATCCATGCGTTCAGACTGTGCCCCAGATCATTAACACAGCGTTAAGATCGCTCACCACGCAACCTGAAACCATAGGCCAATCGCTATACTTGTTTGAATTTATCCTCGACAGGACTGTAATATTCCAACCCGCCTTCGCCGATATCATTCCACATGCCATGCAGCGTCAACTCTCCCGAATTCACCTTTTCGGCAAGCCACGGGAAGGTCATCAGGTTTTCAAGAGACATCATGACCGCATGTTTTTCAAGCTGGCGCACCTGCTCTGCTTCATCGTCCAGATCCTTGACCAGCTCGTACTTCGGCCGCAGGATATCCATCCAGCGCCCCACAAAGCTGTCCTTGGCCTCAAGCTCGGGCGCATCGCCGCGGCACATGCTCAGACAGCCCTGAACGCCACCGCACCCCGAATGCCCCAGCACGATCAGATGTGCGACTTCAAGCACCTGAACCGCATATTCCACCGCCGCCGAGGTGCCGTGATGGGCACCATCCGGTGTAAAGGCAGGCACCAGATTGGCAATATTGCGGTGAATGAAAAATTCGCCCTGATCCGCGCCAAAAATCGACGTCACATGCACACGGCTGTCACAGCATGAAATAACCATGGCACGCGGATGTTGCCCGCCTGTCGCCAGCTTGCGATACCACGCTCTGTTCTCCACAAAGCTGGTCGCCTTCCAGCCGTGATAACGCTGGACAAGATAACTCGGAAGGGGTTTGACCTGATCCATGGTGGGCTGCTCTCCTGCATTGACGCTTCGCGTGCAATATATCGGATTCAAGGCGAATTCGAGAGAAAACGTTTTTGACGCGCAACCATTTCACAACTAACCCGCCTCATAACAACCCGTGCCGTGGGGGCACATAAAATGGGGTGAGCAATGAACGTCGTGGTACAAATCCGTCCGTCCGAAAAAATCGTTCTGGATCAGGATCGTCTGGGCACATTATACGATCAGCT
This sequence comes from uncultured Sulfitobacter sp., assembly GCA_947502265.1. Taxonomy (GTDB): domain Bacteria; phylum Pseudomonadota; class Alphaproteobacteria; order Rhodobacterales; family Rhodobacteraceae; genus Sulfitobacter. The sequence goes on along the minus strand of CANMZB010000002.1, from coordinate 195,793 downwards.
TGGCGAAGCGGGCGCGGATAGCGTCGTTTGCCGTGCAATGGAAGAACTGGCTGTACGTCTGGCTCACTGCAATATGTTGTGGCAGCGCAGCCATATGGAGCATTTGCGCAAGAACGCCCGCTCGCTCATCGCAATTGCGGATCAGATCGGAATGCACCGTCTGGCGCATGTGGCGCGGGATGTGACCTTTTGCATCGACAACGGCGACGACACCGCTTTGGCCGCGACCCTGTCCCGCATGATGCGCATAGGCGAGCGGTCTCTCACCGCCATCTGGGCGACCCAGGACATCAGCCCCTGAAACGGGGCGCTTGCGGCCACAGCACGATGGGATAGATTGCGGGCATCCGCGTTTCTGATGAAAGGATTTGCGCCCCATGTCCACGCAATTTGCCGCACCGTCTTCCGACGCCGTTCCCTTGCATGTTCTGTCCGAAGACACGCTGAATGCGTGGCTGGAAGATCAGACAGACGCAACGCGGAACTGGATAGCCGCCAATGGTTTCACCGGTGCCATCGGGCAATCCCTGATCGTGCCGGGCGAAACCAACAGTATGGCAATGGCGCTGGCGGGCTACGGCACAGCCACGCAGCGCGCGCGCGGCCGCTTTGCGCTGGCGGCATCGGCAGTGAAGCTGCCACAAGGCAACTACCGCATCGCCAGCGGCCTGCCATCCGATGCCGCCGCAACAGAAGCTTTGGGCTGGTTGCTCGCCAGCTACCGCTTTGACCGTTACAAAAGCGCCACTCCGATGGCGGCGGCACTGGTTGCGCCGGACGGTGTCGATGCAGCGCGTATCGAAGTGATCGCCGCCGGTGAAATGCTGACACGCACGCTCATCAATACACCCGCCTCCGATATGGGGCCGCCAGATCTGGAGGCCGCTGCACGCGCGCTGGCCGACGAACACGGGGCGCGCATCGAGGTCACAACCGGCGATGCGCTGATTGGGGCCAACCTGCCGATGATCCACGCGGTTGGCCGCGCCGCCGACCGCGCACCGCGCCTGATCGACATGCGTTGGGGCGATACAGGACCGGCGCTCACGCTGGTGGGTAAAGGCGTGTGTTTCGACACCGGCGGCCTGAATCTCAAGCCCGGCGCGTCAATGGGCCTGATGAAAAAGGATATGGGCGGAGCGGCGGCAGTATTGGGTCTGGCGCATATGATCATGGCAACCGGCACCAACATCCGCCTGCGCGTGTTGATCCCTGCCGTGGAAAATTCCGTTTCCGCAAACGCTTTGCGCCCTCAGGATATTCTGACCTCGCGCAAGGGGCTCACTGTCGAGATCAACAATACCGATGCCGAAGGACGTCTGGTGCTGGCAGACGCGCTGGCCCTCGCCGATGAGGAGAAACCGGATCAGATCATCTCGATGGCAACACTGACAGGTGCCGCCCGTGTCGCTGTCGGCCCCGATCTGGCTCCGTACTTCAGTGATGATGCCGGTTTTGTTACCGCCCTTGAGACCGCCGCTGCGGCGGTGGCGGATCCGGTTTGGCGGATGCCGTTCCACATCCCCTACGAGCCGATGATCGAACCGGGCATTGCCGATCTGGATAACGCGCCAAAGGGCGGTTTTGCCGGATGCATCACCGCCGCCCTGTTCCTGCGACGGTTTGTGACCAACAGCCCTTACGCGCATTTCGATATTTACGGCTGGCAACCCACAGCGGCCCCCGCGCGGCCAAAGGGCGGCGCAGGGCAGGCCACGCGCGCGCTGTTCGCCGCGCTGGATGACATGCTTGATCCATGAGCGACCCGCGCCTCACACCCGATCAGGACCTCATCACCCTGCACGAGGCCGCGCAAATCGCGCGCCCGCTTGTCAATCTGATGCGCCGCCCCAATGGGCCGCGCGACAGGCAGTTGTTGCTGGGTGCGGACGTGACCGTGCTGGACCGCCGCGATGGCTGGGCCTATGTGCAAACCGGATTTGACGGGTATTGCGGCTTTGTGGAACTGCACGAGATCGCACCGCCGCTGCCCCTCACCCACAAGATCACGACCGCAGCCAGCCACGCATATATCGAACCGGATATGAAATCGGCTGACCGTGTGGCGCTCAGCCACGGCTGCCGGATCGCGGCTTTGGATACCGGCCACAAATTCACCCAGACCGCGCAGGGTTTCATCCCGAACCAACACATCGCGCCGCTGGATGATATGGCGCACGATCCCGCGCAGATTGCCGCGATGTTTATCGGAACGCCCTATCTGTGGGGCGGCAACAGCCGCAGCGGTATAGATTGTTCCGGGCTGGTTCAGGCTGCCTGCGTCGCCTGTGGCATCGCCTGCGCCGGGGACAGCGATTTACAGGAAAACACGCTGGGTACCCTTCTGCCCGCTGGCACCGTCCCCGCGCGTAACGATCTTCTGTTTTGGAAAGGGCACGTGGCGTTGGTCTGGGATGCAGATACGATTATCCATGCAAATGCCCACACCATGTCCTGCACGTTCGAACCTTTGCTTGCTACAATCGGCAGAATCGCCGCCAGTGATGGACCTGTCACGGCCCACCGCAGACTGATACCGACCTGACGCCCGCCTGCATCGGTGCGCAGCCCCTGCTTCATTTGGCCAACTAAACTCAATCCTGCGGATGGCTACGTGATCGCCCGGATGAGTTTTTTCTCCAACACCCGTAAGACAGCCTTTAAATCAGCGCCGCGCTTGAGAACCTGCCCCCCTGTACCCACAACCGCATACATGCCCTGTTTACCGCGCAGTTTGGGGCGCTTTTCGATGCGGTAAAGCGGCATCTCTGCCGTTCGGCGAAAAACCGAAAACACAGCGACCTCGTGCAGACAGGAAATACCGTAATCGCGCCACTCCCCCGCCGCGACCATCCGGCCATAAAGCGCCAGAATGACGGAAAGCTCTGTACGGTGAAACGCCACTTGCTCGACAGGGCGCTCATTGCCGCCGCCGGAGCCTGCCTTTAAGGGGATCGTAGGAATGTTCATACGCCAAGAGTTGCCCCCTTCGGCCCCTAAATCAAGCCCCCGACCGGAAGACTTTTCCAATGCGGTACAAAGGCATCCAAGGGGTTAACACCATGAGGGCATATAGAGGGCCACAGCTGACCGAACAGAGCACCGGCATCAGCGCCACAATCGCGGTGGGCGATCAGGCGTTGTGCCAGACTTTGGTGGGGATGTTGCGCGTATCAACGCCCAAGCGCCGGTCAGCCGCAGGTGACCGCAACAATAGTGTCCGTGTTATCCAGCTGCACGTTGATGCGGTCCGCAAGATAATCCAACGTGACGGGGTCCGCAGCGCCATAAACGCGCTTGGGCTCCGGCACGACAAGTGACGCAGCAGCGCCTTTGCCCAACAGATGCTGATAGGCCGCAGCACCACAGGTATCAGGCCCCGCCGCAGCCGCAGGCCCGTTGCCCTGAACCGGTGCCATAGCGTCCCCGCAGCCCGCCAACATCAACCCCGCCAATATCGTATACCTCATGTTCCATACCTCGCTAGAAATGTATTAACCGCACCGTCTATAATGCGGTCTATGTCTGTTTTGTCGACCGTGTCTACCACGCCGAGAATCATCCGCATGAATAAATCGGCCTTGCACAGCTCGGCAAACTGGTCCGCCGCCAGCACATAATCGTTGATCTCCAATTCGCCGCGCGCGCAGGCTTGGGCAAAATAGGCGGCCATTTCGGCGCGCATCACCGCAGGGCCGGTGTCATAAAAGCGGCGGCCCAGCTCGGGAAACCGACCCGATTCTGCGACGCAGATGCGAAATATCTGCTGGCCAAGCTGGCTTGTCATAAAGCACAGAAAGTGCCGCCCTGCCTGCTTCAGCACTGCCCGTGGCGGGGCTGCCATTTCGATACTGTCCGTCGCAGCGCCGGCCTGCCGTTGGCATTCCGCTTTGGCAACCTCCATGAACAGGATCTGTTTGTCGGAGAAATATTTGTAAAGCGTCGCCTTGGACACTTCGGCCACCCGCGCGATCTCGTCAACGCTGGCCCCTTCGAAACCGTCGGCCATAAACACCTGCCGCGCCCCCTCAAGGACCTGCCCGTACTTGCGGCCCTTGCGGTTGATGGACGGGTTGCTTTCGGCGGCTTTGGTCATGATCACTCCAACACGTCTCAGGTTTAATATATAAACAGATCGGTTCACTTCCAAGGGTGTATGCGGTTACAGCCCCGCATAGTCCCCATTTCACGCCCGCCACAGGCCGATTTCCCTAGCGCCGCAGATTGGTGCAAGCTATCCCTGTCGCATGTTGGCGATCTTCCTCAAAACGCTCCCCTTTTTTGCACTTATCGGGCTTGGCTACTGGGCAGGGCGCACCCGATTCTTCACGCAAGAGGCGACAGCCTACCTCACGAAATTCGTGTTCTATTTTGCGCTGTCTGCCATGTTGTTCCGGTTTTCGGCAAACCTGCCGATTGCAGAGGTCTGGAACAGCAGGCTGGTCGGGGCGTATCTTTGTGGCACGGCGTTTGTCTACGCCATCGCGACGCTGGTGTGCTATGTGCGCAAACTCGACGTCGAGATCACAGCGATGGAGGCGCAATGCGCCGTGATCGGCAATACCGGATTTCTGGGTGTACCGATGCTGACGCTTCTTTTGGGGCCAGAGGCGATTGGGCCGGTGATGCTGGCCCTTGCCGTTGATCTGATCGTCTTTTCCTCGCTGATCGTGATCCTGATTACCGGATCGCGCGACGGGCGGATGAGCATCGGCATTCTGCGCACCGTCGGCTTGGGGCTGTTGAAAAACCCGATGATTGTTGCGATCTCGGCCGGGCTTGTCTGGTCGGCTTTGCAAATCCCGATCCCCGCACCAATGAACGAATTTCTCGCTCTTCTGGGGGCTGCTGCCACGCCGGGGGCGTTGTTCGCCATCGGGGCGTCGCTCGCGTCCAAATCGGCCGAGCGGGTGTCGGTTGCCGCATGGCTGAGTTTTTGCAAACTGGTGCTGCATCCGCTTTTTGTGGCCTTTGCCGCCTTTGTCCTGTTCAAGGTGGATCCCTATCAGGCCACGGTAATTATTTCTGCCGCCGCCCTGCCGGTGGCCGGAAACGTCTATATTCTGGCCCAGCATTATAATGTCGCGCCTGCCCGCGTTTCTGCCGCGATCCTCTTCTCGACCGCGCTCAGCATTGTCACTGTCAGCCTCTGGATCGGGTGGCTCACCGGAGCCTGAGCGGCACAGCGCGCAAACTCCCCGCTTGCCCCCCTGCCCCGCTTCACGGTAGCCAAGGTGAAACCCGTAAAAGGAGATACCGATGGAAACCCTGTCCAGCAATGCCAGCTTTGGCGGCACCCAGCATGTGATCAAGCACGCCTCGAAAACCTGTGCCTGCGACATGACATTTGCCCTGTTCCTGCCCGCAGAGGCAAAGGACGGACCGGTGCCGGTCCTGTGGTTTCTGTCGGGCCTGACCTGTACCCACGAAAACGCGATGGTAAAGGCAGGCGCGCAGGCGTGGGCGGCGGAGCAAGGCATCGCGCTGGTGTTCCCCGACACCTCTCCGCGCGGTGAAGGCGTGGCCGACGACAACGCCTATGATCTGGGGCAAGGCGCCGGATTTTATGTGAACGCCACGCAAGACCCGTGGAAGCCGCATTTCCAGATGTGGAGCTATATCGCCGACGAGCTACCCGCGTTGCTGGGCGAAAACTTTCCGCTCGATATGGACCGTCAGGCGATCAGCGGTCACTCGATGGGCGGACACGGGGCGTTGACGCTGGCGATGTCACTGCCGGGGCGGTTCCTCTCGGTCTCTGCCTTTGCGCCCATCGCGCACCCCACGGGCGGCGATTGGGGCCGCAAACAATTCACCGCCTATTTGGGCACCGATGAGAACACCTGGAAGCCCCACGATGCCACGCTGCTGATGCAAGAGCGCGGCTTTGACGGGCCGGTGCTGGTGGATCAGGGGACGCAAGACCAGTTCCTTGAGCTGCTGATGCCCGAAGCATTGAGCGCCGCGATGGCCAAGCGCCGCCAGAATGGCGTGTTCCGGATGCAGCCCGGCTATGATCACAGCTATTTCTTCATCTCGACCTTCATGGAAGAGCATGTGAATTTCCACGCCGATGCGCTTTGGTCCGCGTGAGCGCGCTGTATATCGACGCAGATGCCTGCCCTGTAAAGGACGAGGCAGAGCGCGTGGCCACGCGCCATGGCTTGCGGATGTTTGTGGTCTCCAACGGCGGGCTGCGCCCGTCGCGTAATCCGCTGGTGGAGACGGTGATCGTGCCGGACGGGCCGGATGTGGCGGATATGTGGATTGCCGATCGCGCCGGCGTTGGTGATGTGGTGGTAACAGGGGATATTCCGCTGGCCGCGAAATGCGTCGAGGCAGGCGCGCGGGTGATCAAACACAACGGCGAGGCGTTGACCAAGGCCAACATCGGCAACGTGTTGGCAACGCGTGATCTTATGACGGACCTGCGCGCCGCCGATCCGTTCCGCCAAGGGGGCGGCAAAGGCTTTACAAAAGCCGACCGTTCCCGTTTCCTTGAGGCGCTTGAGCGCGAAATAAGAGCGGCACAAAAGGCGGGTTAGCGACGTTTTCGCACCCCGCAGAGAGGAAATACAATGACCCCCAAGGCAGTGGTCTTTGATATCGGAAATGTGCTGATCCAATGGCAACCGGAACGCTTCTTTGACGCCGAAATCGGCGCGCAGCGTAGTCGAGCCCTTTTTGCCGCTATTGATTTGCACGCCATGAATGATCGTGTCGACCGTGGCGAGAACTTTACGCATGTCCTCACGGAGACAGCGGCAGCGCATCCTGATTGGCAGACTGAGCTTGAGTTGTGGCACAACCGCTGGCTCGACATTGCGACGCCCGAGATCGACCATTCGGTGCGCCTGATGGTTGCCCTTCAAGAGCGCTGCGTGCCGGTATTTTCGCTGACCAATTTCGGGGTCGAGACCTACGCCCTTGCCGCCACGAAATATCAGTTCCTGCGCGGCTTCGACGGTGATTACATCTCGGGCCACATGGGTGTCGTCAAACCCGATCCACGCATCTACGAGATGTTGGAAGAGGGCAGCAAGCTGTCCGGCTCTTCGCTTTTGTTCACCGATGATCGTCCCGAAAACATCGCTGCTGCCGCTGCGCGCGGATGGCAAACCCACCTTTTTGACGGCCCGCACGGCTGGGCCGAGCGCCTGATCGCTGCCGGGTTGCTCACGCCCGAGGAGGCCATATGACCGACATTCCCTTCATCCCGTTCGAGGCTGGCGAAGCGTTGCTTGACTGGCTTGATCTGACCGACGCACTTGCCGCCGGTCATGCCCTGCCCAAGGCAGAGATCGGGGATACGTTTCTTTACCGTGACCGCGACACCCTGCTGAGCCGTGCCGCATGGATCGACGGTATGGGCATTGCCGTGAAATCCGCCACCGTCTTTCCCGACAACGGCGCGCGCGGCAAGCCGAATGTGAACGGCGGTGTGAACCTTTATTCCGACGGTGACGGAACGCTGGAAGCGATTGTTGATTTCCATCTGGTGACCAAGTGGAAAACTGCCGGAGACAGCCTGTTGGCCGCACGCCGTCTGGCACGGGCAGACAGCCGCAACATCCTTTTGGTGGGCGCGGGAACGGTTGCCCGCTCTTTGCACGCGGCCTACGGCGCTGCTTTTCCGCAGGCGCATTTCACGATCTGGAACCGTACCAAATCCTCGGCGCAGGCGCTCGCCGCCGATCTGCCCAACGTCACGGTTGTCGACGATCTGGAGGCCGCGGTGGCGCAAGCCGACATCATCGCCAGCGCCACCATGTCAACCGAGCCGTTGATTAAAGGCGCGTGGCTGCGCCCCGGACAGCACCTTGACCTGATCGGGGCCTACCGGCCCGACATGCGCGAGGTAGACGACGAGGCCCTCACCCGTGCGCGGCTTTTCGTTGACAGTTTCGAAACCACTTTGGGCCATATTGGCGAGATAAAGACCCCGCTGGAGGCAGGTGTTATTTCCAAATCAGACATCATCGCGGATTATTACGATTTGAACGCCTTCCAGCGCCATTCGGACGAGGAAATCACGATTTGCAAGAACGGCGGCGGTGCGCATCTTGATCTGATGACCAGCCGCTACATCCTCGATCAATGGAAACGTCGCGTGTGATCTGGACGGCGCTGGGTCTTGCGATACTCTTTGCGCTGCCGTTCCTGATTGAACGCAGACGCCCCGCAATGAGCGACGAACGGCGCGGCTCCGCACCCGGACAATTTGCCGAACTAAGCCAGGGCGTCACCCACTTTCAACTCGTCGGGCCGCAGAATGGCCCGCTCATCGTGTGCATTCACGGCCTTAGCACGCCCGCCTTTGTCTGGGGCGGATTGACAAAGGGGCTGGTGGCAATGGGCTTTCGCGTGTTGGCCTATGATTTGTTGGGGCGCGGCTATTCCGATAGGCCCACAGGCCTTCAGAACAAGGGATTCTTCCTCCGGCAACTCAATGATCTTCTGGAGCACCTCGAAATCGACAAGCCCTTTTATCTGATGGGCTATTCCATGGGTGGCGCCATTGCGGCAGGTTTCGCCGCCACGCACCCTGCACGGGTTGAACGGATCGTTCTGTTGGCGCCCGCGGGCATGATCCTGAACCAGACCGCCGCATTGCGTTTCGTGCGCGAGCGCGGGCTGCTTGGCGCGTGGGCCATGCTCACCTTGTTTCCACGCCAGATGCGCAAAGGCATCCGCGCAGAGCGCGACCTGCCCGCCGCCGTTCCCGGCATCACCGACCTGATGGAACGTGAACTTGGTTATCGGGGTTACCTGCCCGCCCTGCTCTCCAGCGTTCGAGGTGTGCTTGCCCATCCGGTGGAGGGCGAGCATTTGACCATCCGCCGTGCAGGCCTGCCTGTCTTGGCGATTTGGGGCGGCGAGGACGCTGTGATTCCTGCCAGCGCCATGGGGCAACTCGCGGCATGGAACCGCGACGTCCTCCATGAAGTTATCGAAGATGCGGGCCACGGCCTGCCCTATACTCACGCCGACGACGTGCTGACGCGTCTGGGCCGCTTCCTTCCCGCGCCCGAAACAGCACCGAACGCTGCGCCCGCGCGGTGAAATGCCCCCTTTGCTGCGTCACGCGGCGACAGCCAGCCCAATCGGCTTTTCGCGCACCGGCAGATGAACGATGGCGCTGAACGCGCCGACGGCGATACCGATCCACCAGACAGTGGTATAGCTGCCGTAGACATCATACATCCGCCCGCCCAGCCAGACACCAAGGAAACTGCCCAACTGGTGGCTGAAAAAGATGATTCCGTAAAGCGTTCCCATATAACGCACCCCATAGATATGCGCGATCAACCCAGAGGTCAGCGGCACCGTGGCAAGCCACAGCGAGCCCATGCCGATGGAAAAAAGAACCACACTAAGCGGGGTGATCGGCAGCATGATAAACAGCGCCGCAACAATCGTGCGACCCGTGTAGATCCCGGCAAGCAGATACTTCTTCGAGTACCTATTCCCCGCCCAACCGGCAAGCAGCGTCCCGCCCACATTCGCAGCCCCGATAAGCGAAATCGCAACCGCCCCCAGTGCGCTGGTGGTGGTAATGCCCGCAGTGTGCAGCACCCCGCCCACCATGATCGGACCGCACAATTCGGTCACGAAGGCCGGAAAATGCGCGGTAATAAATCCCAACTGATACCCGCAGGAAAAAAATCCGAGGAAAATCAGCATAAAGCTGGGGTCTTTGAAAGCGCGGTGCAGGATCCCGCCCAACGTCTCTTCCAACTCAGCCTTGTTGGTCTGCACCGGCGCACGCATGAACGGCAGCACAAGAATTATGGAAAGGATCACACCGGCAAAGACGGTGAAAACCATCTGCCAGCTCATCATGCCCAGCATCCATTCCGCCACCGGCGCGCCAAATATCTGGCCCGCGCTGCCTGCCGCAGTCACCACCGCCAGCGCCATCGAGCGGTGGTCGTCGGACGCCGCGCGTCCCACCACGGCAAGGATCACGCCAAAACCGGTGCCCGCAATGCCAAATCCGACCAACCACGCATAGGCCTGATGCGCGATGGGCGTATCAGCGCCGGCGGACAGGATCAGCCCGAGAGCATAGATCACGGCACCGAAAATAATCGCTTTGCGGTCACCGATCTTCTCTGCCATTGCGCCGAAAATCGGCTGGCCGATCCCCCATGCAAGGTTCTGGAATGCGATGGCCAACGAAAACTCCGCGCGCAACCAGCCGAATTCTTCCGCGATGGGGATCTGGAACACACCAAAGGACGCACGGATCGCAAAGCTGACCATGATGATGATGCAGCCCACAATCAAAACGGGCGAGAACAGCGATGCTTTTTGCATGGGACGTGCTTTCGAAAATATCGCGGCAGATATGCGCGCAGGCAGCACTGGCGTCAATCGCGTGATTGTATGCACGCACTTTTCAACCGCGCCACTTCGGTTTAGGGATCGGGCATGACAACCTTTCGCGCACAATATGACCAGATGGTCGCCGACGGTGCCTTGCGCGCCGACCCTGCCCAAGAGGCGGTGATCCCCGAATTTGATCGAATCCGCGAGGCGCTGTTGCAGCCGGTCAAAAAGGGGCTTTTCCGCCGCGCACCCGAACCGCCCAAGGGGGTGTACCTGTGGGGCGGCGTCGGGCGTGGCAAATCAATGCTGATGGATATTTTCGTCAATAGCCTTGAGGGGATTGATGCACGCCGCGTGCATTTTCACGCCTTTATGCAAGAAATCCACGCAGCCCTTCACGAGGTGCGCAAAACCGGTGTGGACGATGCGATAGCCCCCGTGGCGCGCGATGTTGCAGCTTCGGTGCGCCTGCTGGCGTTTGACGAAATGCAGATTACCGACATCACCGACGCCATGATTGTGGGGCGTCTGTTCGAAGCGCTTTTTGCAGCGGGTGTCGTGGTGATTACCACGTCCAATCGTGTGCCGGATGATCTGTATAAACACGGGCTGAACCGTGATCTGTTCGTGCCGTTCATCACCCTCATCAAAGAAAAGATGGAGGTGCGCGAACTTGTCAGCCCGACCGACTACCGGCAGGACCGGCTTGCAGGCAGTCAGGTGTATTTCACACCGGTTAACGATGAAAGCCGGGCCGCGATGGATGCGGTTTGGGACGATCTGACCGATGGTGGTGATGCCGCACCCCTCACGTTGCGGGTCAAAGGGCGCGATGTGGTGCTGCCAAAATTCCACAACGGTGTGGCCCGCGCGCGGTTTCACCGGCTTTGCGGTCAGCCCCTTGGCCCCGCCGACTATTTGGCGGTCGCCGATGCGGTCAGGGTGTTGATGCTGGACGACATACCGGCGCTGGGGCGCTCAAACTTTAACGAGGCAAAACGCTTTGTCACGCTGGTGGATGCGCTTTACGAGGCGCGGGTGCGGCTTGTCTGTTCAGCAGCAGCAGCCCCGGAGATGCTGTATCTTGAAGGGGAAGGCACGTTTGAATTCGAACGCACCGCGTCGCGCCTGCGCGAAATGCAAAGCGAGGATTGGGGCGAGGCCTAATCGTCAGCCGAAATATCAAGCCACGGAGTTGTGGTGTCACGACTCACCGTATCATCGTGGATTTCGACATCAGAAAAGTTGTCGGGATGATAAGGCGCCCGCAGGTTCATAAGGCTCCAGACACCGACAGCCATAATACACAGCGCAACGGCGCTGAACACCATCTGACGGCGCAAATTACCATGACGCACAGGTCGCTCTTCCGGGGCCTTAAGGTCCATGCTCGTTCCTCGATCTGCTGCCGGATTGACATGGGAAATGCTGTCCGGTCTCTATTGTGTCCAGCCTATGGGTTGATGCCGGGTCGGGTCAATATAGTGTGCCCGACCTTAACAAACCGCTACCCATTGTGCCGCAAAATGTTGCCAGCAAGATACAGCGACCCGCAGATCAGCACACGCGCCTGCGGTTCCTGCGCCACAATGGCCTGCAAAGCCCCCATCACATCCGCAGCCTCGTGCGCCTCAAGACCCACATCACGGGCCGCTTTGGCCGTTGCGGCGGCAGGCAGCGTTGCCGCCTCGCCGGGGATCGAGACGGCGTAAAGGCTGGTTGCGTGCTGCGCCAGCGGGCGCAGATAGCCGGTGATGTCTTTCGTGTTGAGCATCCCGCAGATCAAATGCGTTGGTGCAGGCGGCAGTTCCGCCAGAACAGAGGCCAGCGCCACACCGGCAGCGGTGTTATGCCCGCCATCAAGCCAAAGTTCGGCCCCGCCTGCGCCGTCCACCAGCGGCCCGTGCTTGAGACGTTGCATCCGGGCGGGCCATTCGGCACCGCTCACCGCCGCTTCGCAGGCGTCTTCTGCGATGCCCAACAAACGCAGAACGGCCAAAGCAGCGCCCGCATTCTGGACCTGATGCGCACCGGGCAGGTTGGGCAACGGCAGATCAAGCAACTCGCGCTCGTCCTGAAACACCATCCGGCCCGCTTCGCGGCTGACATGCCAGTGCTGGCCATAGACGGATAGGGGGGCCATGTGCCGCGCGGCAACCGCTTCGATGACCTCAAGGCCCGCGTCGTCCTGTGGACCCACGATGCACGGCACGCGGCGCTTGATAATACCCGCCTTTTCGCCCGCGATTTCGGCCAGCGTTTCGCCCAGAAACTGTTGGTGATCAATCGACACGGGCGTGATCACCGTCGCAACCGGCGCGTCGATGACATTTGTTGCGTCCAACCGACCGCCCAAACCAACTTCAAGCAGGCAGTAATCCGCAGGCGTGCGGGAAAACGCCAACAGGGCGGCGCATGTCGTTATCTCGAAATAGGTTATGTTTTCGCCGCCATTGGCGTCATAGCATTCATCAAGCGCACCAGTCAGCGCGTCCTCGGAGATCAGCGTTCCGGCAAGGCGAATGCGTTCGTGAAAGCGCGCCAGATGCGGCGATGTGTAGGCGTGAACGGTTTTGCCCGCCGCCTCCAGCCCGGCACGGATCATGGCCTGCGTCGATCCTTTGCCGTTGGTCCCCGCGATATGGATCACCGGCGGCAGGCTGTTTTGCGGATTGCCCAAAGCGTCCAGCAGACGCAACATGCGCTCCAGCGTCAGATCAATGATCTTGGGGTGCAGGGCCATCATCCGTTCGAGGATGACATCGGACGAAGAAGTGCTCATGGCGGCATGTCTTTTTGTTGAGAGGCTCAAAGGAAAGGGTGTGCCCCGTCAGGGACACATTGCCTATTTCCCGGCGCCGGGCTCCGCGCCCTGCGCTGGCGCTGCTTCCGGCTCTGGTGTCTCTTGCGGAAAGTCCGCCGGAGCGGGCAGATCACCACGCACAGCGGGCGGCAGCCGCAACAGCATCCGCGTGATTGTGATCAACTCGTCGCGCATCTGTGTGCGGGCGATGACACGATCCAGCATACCGTGCTCCAGCAGGTATTCGGCGCGCTGGAACCCTTCGGGCAGCTTTTCACGGATCGTCTGTTCGATCACACGCGGGCCGGCAAAACAGATCAGCGCGTTCGGCTCCGCGATATGCACATCGCCCAACATCGCATAGCTTGCGGTCACGCCCCCCGTTGTCGGATGCGTCAGCACCACGATATAGGGCAAATTGGCTTCCTTGAGCATCTGCACGGCCACTGTCGTACGCGGCATCTGCATCAGGCTCAAAATCCCCTCCTGCATCCGCGCGCCACCGGCGGCAGAAAACAGGATCAGCGGGCGCTTGAGCTTGATCGCTTCTTCAGCGGCGGCAATGATCGCGTTGCCGACATACATGCCCATGGAACCGGCCATAAAGCTGAAGTCCTGCGCGCAGGCGACAATGGGTGTGCGACCAATTTCGCCGGTGGCTACCAGCATCGCGTCAAGCTCGTCCGTCGCTTTCTGCGCCGCGCGCAGGCGGTCCGGGTATTTCTTTTGATCACGGAAATGCAGCGGATCAGCCATCGGCGCAGGCACCTTGACCGTGCTGAACACACCGCCGTCGAACAGCGCCGCAAAGCGATCGCGCGGCGAGATGTGCATGTGGTGGCCGCAATTGGTGCAGACGTTGATGTTGTCGCTCACCTCGCGGTGAAACAGCATCGTGCCGCACTCGTCACATTTGGCCCACAGGTTTTCCGGTGTCTCGCGGCGCGAGAAGATCGAATTGATTCTGGGCCGGACGTAGTTGTTGATCCAGTTCATGTCGCCGCCTTATCCGTTGCGTTTCCCCCTTCAAATAAGGCGGTTCGTCTTGAATTGCAATCAACGCCGCAAAGCCACCCGTGCGGCCAGCCAGCTGGTGAGCATCACCGCGAAATCGACAGGCAGCCATGCGCGCAGCGCCTGCGTGTCCGCCATGCCGAAAGGCGTGTGAAACAACGCCAGCCCACCCAATGAATCCGGCAGCGACGTGATCAGGATTGCCGTGACATTATTGACGAAATGCACCGCCAGCGCCGGTCCAAGCGAGCCAGCACGCGCCGTAAGATCCGCCATCAGCATGCCAAAAACGCCCGCCCAGAGGGTGATCAGCACAGCGTTCTGCCCCGCTTCTTCCGGCTGGTAATGCCCGATGGCAAACAGGGCCGATGGCAGCACCATCCAGACCCATGGAGAGCGAAAGCGCGCAGCGAGTTGTTGTTGGAGGTAACCACGGAAAAAGATTTCCTCGGCGCTGATCTGGATGAAAACGGCGACCAGCGACAGCGGCAAAAGGAGTGTCCAGTACCCCGGCGCGAGGTTTGGCACCAGCGGTCCACCCAACTCGTAGGGGGGCAGCACCAGAATCGCGATACCCAGCACCACCAAAATGCCGGTCACGCGGAAAAACTGCGGCACGAGCAGCAGCAGCGGACCCAACACGCTGATTCCTGAGCGCTGGTGCAAAAGCTGCACAATGCTGAACACGGCGACAGAAATCAGGCCAAAGCTGAACAGCAGCAGATACATTGCGCGCGGCGTGCTTCCCGCCCTGAGTTCGCGGGCAAATGCACCCGAGCCATCCGTCGCAATCACGATCACTTGTTGATAGACCAAAGCCAGCGAAATATAGAGCGCGACCATCAGCACAACACCGAGGATCATGCGCCAGATTTCCGGCTTTGGTCTGGCGGCGGCAATGTGCAGCGCGTGCATCGGATAATCCGGCCAGAACCTCACGTTTCGCTCCCGTTTTCTTCTGGTTCGTCCGCATCTGCAGGACTGTGTTTAGTAACATGGCCAACCGCAGGCTTCTCGCGGGGGAATTCGGCGCGGGCGGCGCGAATCACGTCTGCGGCCCCTGTCAGATGCCCCGCAACCGTTTTCAGCAACTGCAACAGAACCGTCTTGTCGGCCTCTATGACCGAGCGGAACTGGTCTGCCCCGATCCGAAGAAAGTGTGAGTCTTCCCGCGTTGTCAGGTTGACCTGTCGCGGCTCTTTCAGGATCACGGCCAGATCTCCGATCACGCGCCCCGGCTCTATCGTCGTAACATGCTGTTCCTTGCCGGTGTCGTCAAAGACTGTAATTTCTGCTTTTCCATCAAGGCACAGATAAACAGCATCCGGTGCCTCGCCCACATTGAATATCCGCGTTCCGGCTTGGGCCGGATACCACCTTGCCGCAAACGCGAGCAGCCGTTGATTGCGCGCATCAAGATCACGAAACAGATCATTGCGCTGGATCGCACCCAGCTTGCGGCGCAGATCGTCCGAAACATCAGCGCCGGTTTCAGGGTGATCCGGTCGATCCACACCGTTAATCCGCCCGTGGACCACCTCCACATACAGATCATAGCTTTCGCGCTGGACGAAATGATCGTCGAGAAAAACAAGCGTGGTGTCGGGCAGCAGATCACCCAAGCGACGGCGGATGTGCGGCAGGTCGATGCCGCCAAGCGCCTGATCAAAGATCAACACATCCGGTTTCTTGATCCCCGCGCGGGCAAATGCAGCGCGTTCAAGTATCGTTTGCGGCAGATTGGCCCCGCCGATGGCCGTTGGCACGTCAAAGGCATTGGTGGCGACCGCTTGTTCCAATCCATGCGCACGCAGTACGTCCGACACCGCATCAATGATCAAATCTTCCTGCACACCCGCCACCGCCGAAATCCGGCCATAAAGCAGATTATCCAGCAACGTCATGCGCGGCAGGTAGTTTTCCGGCGCGATCGGCACGAATATATCGCGCACGCGCGCGCGCAGGTCGGCGCCCTTGCTGCGCCGGATGTCCAGAATTTCCTGTTTGAAGCTGTCGGGGAAGGTGGGGCCAATCTGCTCTGCCGTAAAGGCGAAGGGAACGGTGAGCAACAGCAAGAATTCCTCTTCGCTCAGTGCCCCATCGCCGTCCGCACGCCGCCGCGCCGCGATATCAACAAGTTGCTCGTATAGATCCTCTTCGATCTCCAAGGCCGTAAACAGCGGGTGATTGGTGCCGTCACGCCCGAAAGTCTGGTGCAAGGTTTCCACAAGCGTCTGCGAAATCGCAATGGCCTGCGCGGCCAGACCTTGTTCAGCGATGATTGCAAGAAACGCTTTTTCCCCCGCCAGCCCCTGTTGGGAAATACTGCGCCGCGGGGCCGCGAACAGAAGGTTACCGCCCAAGGCAATCGTCGGATTGAACCGGTCGGGGTCAAAACGGTGGACGACTTTTTGCAGATCTTTCTGCGTCAGAACCTCGCAGACCTCCTTGCGCAGATTGACGATCTTGCTGGCCAATCCGGGATGCTCAAGCGGATTCATGCGCGAATTCAGCATCGCGCGAACGATGGCTTCTTCGCTGTTCATCGTCCGGCTCAGTTCAAACCACCAGTTATGAACGTCCTCGACCGTGTTGAAACCGGCCAGTTCGGGATCAAGCCAATCAGCGCGCAGGCTATCGCGGCTGTTGCCCGCGCGGCGCGCTTCGATGCCTTCGCGGTCTTGCCGGTCAGGATCCCACAGCACTGTTTTGGGGCTGGTGCGCAGCGACATCAGCAGGTTGTCCCCCACCGTGCCGCTGAACAGATAGGGATGCGCCTGAACATAACCGATGCGCGCGGCGATTACCGTCTGGTGCAATTGCGACAGATCATGCCCCCCCATGGTGATGCTGCCGCGCGACGGCACCAGTTCGCGGGTAAACAGATCGGCAATCGCGCGGCGTTCGTTTTGGGTCGACGCCTTGATCGCGACCTGCGCCCCCTTGGGGATTTCGAGGGAGAAATCATCAAGCACCGGCGTCCCGTCATTGCTGCGAACAACGACATGTTTGACGACGATCTCGCCCGACAGATGGGGGATTTCATCCGGCGCGCCCTCGAACAGCTTTTCGTCGATCATACCGCGCGGATCAAACCGCTCGACAACGATGTCCCAGCGGACGGCCATGTCCTGTGTCTGGTTGTAATAGGCCAGAAGCTCTTTCCAAGGGCTGCTCAGATCCTTGTATGCCGCCAGCGCGGCGACAAGCGCGCCCACGGTGATGTCGCCCTGAATCGCAAGAATACCGCCGAAGAGATAAAAGAAAAACGGCGTGAGCTGTGTGATGAAGTTATTGAGAAACTTCATAAAGAACTTTTTCTGGTAGATCTTGAAACGAATGTGGAACAAAAGCCCCAACCGTCGGGTAAAGCCCGCCAGACGGAAGCGCCAGCCGCCATTGGTCCGCAGGTCGGTGATGCCTGCCGCTGTCTCGCCGATCTCGGCAGACAATTGGCGGATTTCGCGGATGCGCTCTTTGTTCAGCTGGTTGATCTGACGCTGCAACAGCGGGATCAGATAGGCCTGAAGCGGGATCAACGCCACACCGGCAAGCCCGAACCAGACCGATTGCATAAACAAAAACACAACGATGATAAGCATCTGGCCTGCCTGAAACGTCGGCTGGGCCACAAAATCACCCATCAACCCGCCCATTGGCTCCGCCTCCGAGGTGATCATACTGACCAATTCGCCCTGCGATGTGTCGCGGAAATAGCGGCTGGGAAACCGCATCATCCGCGAGAGCAGCGAATATCGGAAACGGCGCAGCATCCGCTCTGCCAAAACCCCTTTCATCGTGTTGAGCCGCATTTTGAGCAGCCCGTGCGCGATGACCGCCGCCAGATAGACCAGACACAACCCCACCAGAAGCTGGATCGTCGTGATCTCGTAACCAAAGACGTTAACCGTATCGGCCTGCGCCCCGATGGCATCGTTGATAATACGCTTGGGCAGCTCCAGAGTCGCATAGAGAAACGGGAAGGTGATGAGCGTAAAGGCCAGCAGGCCGATCTGCTCGCGCTTGGAATATTTCCAGATAAAGGCGAACAGACTGCGTTCCATTGGGGGCTTTCACGCTGTAAACGGTTAGCGCAATCTAGAGACGAAGCCATCGTATTACAACGCACGGCGCGCGCCAAACGCTTGCAGCAGCCCGTTTGCATCAGTATGCCATAGCCAAAGATTCACCTCAGGGAGCGCCTGCCGATGTCCACCAATGCCCGTTTCGACAAATCAAAACTGCCCAGCCGCCATGTGACCGAAGGGCCGTCGCGCGCGCCGCACCGCTCTTACTATTACGCGATGGGCATGACGGACGACGAGATTCACCAGCCACTTGTTGGCGTGGCGACATGTTGGAACGAGGCCGCGCCGTGCAATATCGCGCTGAGCCGTCAGGCGCAGTCGGTCAAGGTTGGCGTTGCCGCCGAGCAGGGCACACCGCGCGAATTCACCACCATCACCGTCACCGACGGCATCGCGATGGGCCATGAGGGCATGCGCTCTTCTCTCGCCTCGCGCGAGGCGATTGCCGACACCGTCGAGCTGACGATGCGCGGGCATTGCTATGACGCGCTGGTGGGCCTTGCAGGGTGCGACAAATCGCTGCCGGGGATGATGATGGCGATGATCCGTCTCAATGTGCCGTCTGTGTTCATGTACGGCGGCTCCATCATGCCGGGCAGAGCGCCCGAAGGCGCGGACGTGCCTGACGCCTTTGCCAACCGCGATCTGACGGTGCAGGACATGTTCGAGGCGGTCGGCAACTTCCAGAACGGCACCATGTCGCAAGCAGCGCTTGAAGTGCTTGAGCGTGTGGCCTGCCCGACTGCGGGTGCCTGTGGTGGCCAGTTCACCGCCAACACGATGGCCTGCGTTTCCGAGGCGATCGGCCTTGCGCTGCCAAACTCCTCGGGCGCGCCCGCCCCCTACGAGAGCCGTGACGAATACGCGATTGCCTCCGGCAAGGCCGTGATGAACCTGATTGAAAAGAACATCCGCGCGCGCGACATCTGCACCCGTCAGGCGTTCGAGAACGCAGCCCGCATCGTGGCTTGCACCGGCGGCTCGACCAATGCGGGGCTGCACCTGCCGGCGATGGCGCATGAGGCGGGGATTGATTTCTTTCTCGAAGACGTCTGCGAAATCTTCCGCGACACGCCCTATTTCGTCGATATGAAGCCGGGCGGGGCCTATGTAGCCAAAGACCTTTATGAAGCGGGCGGCGTGCCTGTGGTGATGAACGAATTGCGCAAGGCGGGTCTCATCCATGAGGATTGCATGACCGTGACCGGCTATTCCATGGGCGAAGAGCTGGACAAGATCGTGCGCGAAGCGGATGGCAAGGTGATCCACTCTGTCGCTAATCCGATCTCCAAAACCGGTGGTGTTGTGGGCCTCAAAGGCAACCTTGCCCCCGAGGGCGCGATTGTGAAGATTGCGGGCATGAGCGAAGACGACATCGTTTTCACCGGCCCCGCGCTGGTGTTTGAATGCGAACAGGACGCCTTTGAAGCGGTGCAAAACCGCACCTATTCCGAAGGCGATGTTTTCGTGATCCGCAACGAAGGGCCGCGCGGCGGTCCCGGCATGCGCGAAATGCTGGCAACCACGGCGGCGCTGTCCGGTCAGGGCATGGGCAAGAAGGTCGCGTTGATTACCGATGGCCGTTTCTCTGGTGCAACACGCGGCTTCTGCGTGGGCCACGTTGGCCCCGAAGCCGCTTTGGGCGGGCCGATTGGCCTGTTGAAAAACGGCGACATGATCACGCTCGATGCCATCACCGGTTCCATCTCTGTTGATCTGACGGACGCGGAAATGGCCACACGCAAGGCCGCGTGGGAAGGGCCGCGCGAAAACCTCTACGCCTCCGGTGCGCTTTGGAAGTACGCAGAACTGGTCGGGCCAACGTATCTTGGCGCGGTCACGCATCCGGGTGCCAAGAAAGAGCGCCATGACTACATGGAGCTTTAAGCGCTACATTGCGATTACCGCTCTCGTCGCGCTGGCTGCGTGCGACGAGAGCGGTGGGCTGTCGGCCTCGACAAAGGTGAAAGCACCGCTCACCCAAGCGCTTATGATGCGCGGCGCGGTCACTTTGGTGCCGCCGCAGGGCTTCTGCATTGATCCCAAGACCCTGAACCAAAGCTTCGCGCTGCTTGCGCGCTGCGATGTGATGGGGGCGGATACCGGCAGCGCGGGCGCGCCGCTGGGTGTTGTCACGATCAGCTTTACCAGAATATCCCCCGATACCTCCCTGCCCTCGGCCACCGACATTACCACCGCCGCAGGTCTGGGCGCACCGCAAAGCCTCCGCCGTCGCGAAGATCAGGTGATATTTCGCACCACCGGAACGCCGCCCTCCGCCGATCTGGACACACATCACTGGCGCGCCGTCGCGCGCGTGGGCGCGTTTTTGATGGGGGCGACCTTGTTCGGGCCGGAAGGGCGCAGGGCCGTATCAGTCGAAGGGGTGGACGTGCTGGAGGATCTTATCCGCCGCACAAAAGCGAAAACGGCCGGATGATCTGCGCGCTTGCGCGACACCAGCCAAAAATGGCACTCTGCGACAAAGCACACGGGGGTTCAGCCGAACGTAACGAATGTGCGGCATCATAAATGCAGTGAACGGTAAGGCAGACGACATGGCCAGACTTGGCGGAAATTTACTTGATGCAGCATTTTATACCCGCACCATCGCAAAATGGGCCCGCAACGCGCGGCTGGCGCGCACTGCCGATCTGGTCAGCCTGCGCCGCCAACGCATGCGCGCGCGGCAGCTCAAAGGGCATCTGGACCATCTGATCCATGTCGCGGACGAACGGCTTGCCCTGCCCTTGATCGGCTCGACCAGCTTTCCCAGGCCGCACAATGCGGATTGGGCGTGGCGCCCCGAGCTGTGGCGTGGCCCGTTGCCGTCGCCGGGCATGTCGTCGGTCCAGAACCGCTCGATGCTGGGCAATGAAATCACCCTGTTCCACGATTGCCAGCTTTCCGAACTGACCTTGCGCCAGCTGCGCAACCTGCGCGAAGAGGATCTGGCCCCCTATGGCCTGCGCATGGATGTGTTCCGTTTTGACGGCTCGTTCCTGTCTTTGGTAATCGACCTGCCCGAAGACGGTTATGGCGGCCTCAAACGCACCCACCTTATCCGTCTGGATGTGATCGTGGAGATGGAAAAACCGGTCGAGATATTTGCCCGCCTGAATATCAAGAACGGCCCAAACACCGAACAGATGGTGCGTGAACTGGATCTGAGCGATCCGCAAACCGTGGTGGAATTCGATCTGGCCTACTCCAACCTCAACGAGCGGCGGGTCGAGGGCGCGTGGATTGATCTGATCTTTGAAGGGCCGGAGATGAATCAGGTGGTGCTGCGGGATTTGACCCTGTCACGCCGTCCACGGGCGCAAATTTAGGCGGGGATGCTGTAATGACCGATCTGGTACTGATCAAAACGAAACTGCAACAGGGCGTGTGGGAAGGTTTTCTGGCGGGTGCCGCAACTGGCGTCCTGCCAAAGATTGACGTCACCCATCAGGGCAAAGCCGTGCAGGATGTCACCGTGACAGCCGTTGACGGGGGCCATGCGGTGCAGGTACCAGTCCCGCGCGAAGCGGTTGCGGACGGGATGCAAACCTTGCTGATCACCGATGCGGACACCGGCACCCCGATCAGCAGCATCACCTTGATGGCGGGTGAAGTGCTGGCTGACGATCTGCGTGTCGAAGTGAATTTGCTGCGCGCCGAGCTGGACATGCTGAAACGTGCGTTCCGGCGGCATTGTGTGGAAACCACCTGAACCGGCGATCCCCGCTTCGCAGACTATTGTCCCAACAAAAAGGCCGCCCCCTAAGGAGCGGCCTTTTGGCTCTTGTCGGGTTTGCCCGGCAATCAGTTGCGCGGGCCTAGTGCCGACAGACCCTTGAGGATATCGATGGCATAGGCCAGCTGATAATCCTCTTCACGCAGATCGGCAGCTTTCTGCGCCTTCTCGCGGTCGGCTTCGATCTGTTTGATCTGGTCTTCGCTCAGGCTGTCATTGTTAAGGCTCCCGCGCAGGTCCGCTTCGGAACGGCTGCTGCGTGCGGGTGAATCATCCTCTTCCTCGGCGGGGCGGCGGGGCGGCTGCGCCACGATGATGTCGGGTGACACGCCCAGCGCCTGAATCGAACGGCCAGATGGCGTGTAATAACGCGCGGTTGTCAGACGCATTGCACCTTCGCTGCGCAGTGGCATCACCGTTTGCACGGACCCCTTACCAAAGCTTTTGGTCCCGATCACGATGGCCCGGCGATGATCCTGAAGCGCCCCTGCGACAATCTCGGACGCAGAAGCGGACCCGCCGTTGATTAGCACGACAATCGGTTTGCCTTCGGCCAGATCACCAGTTTTGGCGTTGTACCGCTCGCCATCGGCGACCTCGCGCCCGCGTGTGCTGACGATTTCACCCTCTTCAAGAAAGGCGTCGGAAACCTTGATCGCCTGCGTCAGCAAACCACCCGGATTGTTGCGCAGGTCGATGACGAAACCGTTAATGCTGTCCATGCCGCCCATCGTCTCGACCTTCTCGGCCAATTGCTCGGCCATTTTGGGGTAGGTCTGCTCGTTGAACGTGCTCAGACGCAGCACCACGCTGTCGCCTTCGGTACGCGAGCGCACAACCGTCAATTCAATGGTGTCCCGCACGATGGTCACATCAAACGGCTCCTTCTCGCCTTCGCGCACGATGGTCACCACGATTTCAGAGCCGACAGGCCCGCGCATCAGGTCCACTGCTTGGTCAAGGACCAGACCCAACAGGCTTTCACCGTCCACATGGGTAATGAAATCGCCAGCCTCGATCCCCGCCTCGTCGGCAGGTGTGCCATCAATCGGAGAGACCACTTTGACAAAGCCTTCCTCTTGCGTGACCTCGATGCCCAGACCGCCAAATTCCCCTCGCGTCTGTTCGCGCATCTTTTCGGCATCTTTCGGCGAAAGATAGCTTGAGTGTGGATCAAGCGATGTCAACATCCCGTCAATCGCCGCCTCGATCAGCGCGCCGCTATCCACTTCTTCGACATACTGTGCGCGGATACGTTCGAAAATATCACCGAACAGGTCCAGCTGTTCATAGACTTTGGTGGTTTTCGCCGCTTCCTGCGCCAACAGGGGAGCGGCGATCTGCGTCGTGGCGATAATACCGGCCACGGTGCCGCCCACTGCTGCCATCACAAATTTCTTCATCTACTCAATTACCTTTCCGGGGCATCTTTACCTGCTTTTGAACCATGTCGTCGGGTCCAGAGGAATATTATCCTGTCTGACTTCCATATAGAGCGTTTCCGAGCGATTTGCGCCAGTATCATCACCATCAGTTGACAATTCGCTGCCGATCCCCCCCTCGGCACCGCCCATCAGACCAATCGGGGTGCCTGCCGCAATCACCTGTCCTGTTTCGCCGTATACAGTTTCCAGCCCCGCAAGCACAAACAACGTATCGGCGCGCGGTTCAAGGATCATCACATTGCCCAGATCAAGCAGCGGCCCCTGATAGCGGATTGTCGCCGCAGTTGGCGATGTAACGATGGCGCGCGGACGGGTCGCGATCAGCAGACCGGGGCGTTTGACACCTGCGGCGTCCGCTTCGTTCATGCCGCGCAGCACCAGACCCTGAACCGGCAGGGGCAATTCTCCGATTTGGGCATCAATGGAAGCAGGCACCGCAACGCTTGCGTCTTCCTGCGCGACAATTTCGGACAGACCCGAGGCAAAGCCGTCCAGAGTTTCTGTCGAATCAATCAGGATCGCCGTCGATACGGGATCTTCGGTAAAGCGGCGCGGCAGTTCCGTACGGTTGGCCATCGCCTGATTAAGCGCGGCGCGCGCGCCCTGCACCTGTGTCAGACTATCGCGCAGACGCACCTCGGCGTCGGTTTGCAGGGTTCGCAGGGTTTGCACATCGGACAAATCGCGGCGCAACCGGTCGGCCTGCTGGTTCAGCGCGGGCGTGAGCTCAGCCAGCAACATACCCGCACGGGCGGTGCCAGTAGGGCCATCGGGGTGCAAAAGGGCGGTTGGATTATCGGTTCTGCCGATGCTTTGCAGTACCGCCAGAAGCTGCCCCACCTCGTTTTCGCGCGAGGCCAGCCGCGCGCTTAGCTGCGCTTCGCGGATCGCCGCTTCGCGCAGGCCGGTGCGCATCGCGGCAAGCCCCGTCTCGAACGCCTGAATCGTCTCGGTCAGGGCGCGCACACGGTCGCGTGCGCCGTCTGCTGCATCCAGCCTGGCCGTGGCGTCTTCCAGTAAGGCAACAGCAGCGCGCGCCTGCACGGCCGCGCCGTCCTGCGCCGCGACAGGAGAGGCCAGCGCCAGTACCAGAAGGAACGCCCCCAGCCTCATTCCAGAAGGCTCTTCCCGGTCATTTCCGCAGGCTGCCCAAGCCCCATGAGCGACAGGATGGTCGGCGCAAGATCGGCCAGCCGCCCGTCGCGCACAGCGGCCCCTTCCGGCCCGCCCACCACGATCACCGGCACGGGGTTCAAAGTATGTGCCGTATGTGGCCCGCCGTTTTCCGGATCGATCATCATTTCGCAGTTGCCGTGATCCGCCGTCACGATCATCGCACCGCCAGCGGCCTCCAGCGCATCCAACGCACGGCCAAGGCCGGTATCCACGGCCTCACAGGCGGTAATAGCCGCATCCAGATCGCCGGTATGGCCCACCATATCGGGATTGGCAAAGTTCACCACAATCAGATCATACCCCGCACCGATTGCCGCAACCAGCTTGTCCGTCACCTCGACCGAGGACATCTCGGGTTGCAGATCATAGGTCGCAACATTGGGCGAACGCGGCATGGAGCGGTCCTCGCCGGTCTCCGGCGCTTCCTCGCCACCATTGAGAAAGAAGGTGACGTGCGGATATTTCTCTGTTTCTGCCAACCGGTATTGCCGCAGCCCCCTGCCCGCCACCCACGCGCCCAGCGTATTCTCGATCTGGGCCTTGGGATACACGGTGGACATGTAATTCGAGTGGGACGTGGAATACTCCGACATCCCCATCACAGCCGTCCAATCCACTTGCGCGCCACGCTCAAAGCCGTCGAAATCGGGCGCGGCAAGGGCCGCCATGATCTCGCGCGCACGATCGGCGCGGAAGTTGAGGCAGAAAAAACCGTCGCCATCCCGCACACCGCTATACTCACCGATCACGCACGGCTTGATGAACTCATCGGTCACACCACCCGCATACGAGGTCTCGACGGCGGCTTTCGCGCTTTGCAAGGTAGCTCCTTCGCCGCGTGCGATGGCGTGATAGGCAAGCGCCACCCGGTCCCATCGGTTGTCGCGATCCATCGCATAATAGCGCCCTGTCACCGTCACGATACGCACCGCGGGGGGCAACGCCGCCTCAAGCTGCGCCAGATCGGCAAGGACCGATTGCGGGGCCACATCACGGCCATCGGTCAGCGCGTGGATCACCACCCGCACGCCCGCCGCATCAATCGCGGTGGCGGCGGCGATCATATGCGAGATATGCCCGTGCACACCGCCTTGGGACACTAACCCCATCAGATGCGCCGTTCCGCCGGACGCCTTGAGATCCGCGATAAATTTCACCATAGCACCGGCGGTGGCAAAGCGGCCTTCCTCGATTTCCAGATCAATCTGGCCCAGATCCATCGCCACCACACGGCCCGCGCCGATGTTGGTGTGGCCCACTTCGGAATTGCCCATCTGCCCGCGCGGCAGGCCCACATCGGGGCCAAAGGTCGTCAAAGTGGCGTTCGGGCAATTGGACATCAGACGGTCCATGTTCGGCGTATGTGCCAGAAGCGGCGCGTTGCCTTCGGCATTCTTCCCGATGCCCCAGCCATCGAGAATACACAGAACAACAGGTTTGGGCGCAGACATGGGAAAAGCTCCGGGTAGATGACGGGTCGACGCCTTTTACCCGTCCGTTGGGGGAAAAGTGAACCGGTATATCGTGACATTCCTGTAAGACTGCGACCGGAGGCCACCCCAAAAGCCGAAGCCCTTGCCCGCCGCCGCCCTATTGGTCATAACGACGCAACCAACCCTTCATTAGCGCCAAAGGCTCCGACATGACAGCGAACGCACCAGAAACCCGCATCGTCAACACCTACCGCGTCGCCTGTGATGGTGGCGAAGGCGCACTGGGTCACCCCCGCGTCTGGCTCCAGATTCCGGCGGACACGGGCTGGGTCGAATGCGGCTATTGCGATTGCAAATTCATCCACAAGGATTTCGAAGGCAAAGTCTGAGATCAACCGATCCGGCTGCCCTTCATCGTAGCTGATCTGCGTCTCCCCTCTGGCGGGTCTGCCTGTGCCGTGGCAAAAGAGAGGCCAAAGCATTCAGGGAGCGCAGGCACATGGCATTCGGCAAAGGGCATCACCTTCATCTGATCGACGGCTCGGCGTTCATCTTTCGCGCCTATCATGCGCTGCCGCCGCTCACGCGCAAATCCGACGGGTTGCCGATTGGTGCTGTGGCAGGGTTTTGCAACATGTTACAGCGCTATGTTGAGGGGAACGCAGGCGGGGACGTCACCCACGTTGCCGTGATTTTCGACAAGGGTAGCCACACCTTCCGCAACGAAATGTACGACCAGTACAAAGCCAACCGCGAGGCGATGCCCGAAGACCTGCGCCCGCAGATGCCGCTGACGCGCGAGGCGACCGTCGCCTTCAACATCGCCTGCGAAGAGAAAGAGGGCTATGAGGCGGATGACATCATCGCCACACTGGCCGTGCAGGCGCGCGAGGCAGGCGGACGGTGTACCATCATCAGCTCTGACAAAGACATGATGCAGCTGGTCGGCGGCGGCGTCGAGATGTTCGATGCGATGAAGAACAACCTGATTGACCGCGACGGCGTGCATGCAAAATTCGGCGTCTACCCCGAAAGCGTCGTGGACGTGCAGGCGCTGGCCGGTGATTCGGTCGATAACGTGCCGGGCGCACCGGGCATCGGGATCAAGACAGCAGCGCTTTTGATCAACGAATACGGCGATCTTGAAACGTTGCTGGAACGCGCAAGCGAGATCAAACAGCCCAAACGCCGCCAGACCCTGATCGACCACGCCGAGCAAATCCGCCTGTCGCGCCGTCTGGTGTTGCTGGACGACAAGACGCCGCTGGATTTCACGCTGGACGATCTGGAAGTGCGCGATCCCGACCCGGAACGGTTGATGGAGTTCCTCGCCCGCATGGAATTTCGCACCCTGACCAAACGCATCGCGCAGGCGCTGGATGTGGAAGCGCCCGCCATCCCCGAACCTGCCCCCGCCGAAGACGCGCCCTTGATCGAAGCCATCCCCTTTGACAAGGCCACCTATACGCGGGTTAGCGATGCGGCCGCGCTTCAGGAATGGATCGACCGCATCTATGCGCGCGGGTACGTTGCGGTGGACACCGAAACCACCGGTCTGGATGAAATGATCGCCGATCTTGTCGGCATATCGCTGTGTGTCGAAGCGGGCGAGGCCTGCTATATCCCGCTTATTCACAAGGCGCACCGGGGCGATGACCTGTTCGGGTCCGACGATCTGGCCGAAGGGCAGATGCGCCTTGAGGACGTGTTGCAAATGGTGACCCCGATGCTGACGGACCCAAGCATCCTCAAGATCGGGCAGAACATGAAATACGATGCGAAGATTTTCGCGCAGTTGGGCATCACCGTTGCCCCCATCGACGACACCATGCTGATGTCCTACGCGATGCATGCAGGGCTGCACGGGCATGGCATGGACACGCTGTCGGAACGCTATCTCAACCACACGCCGATCCCGATCAAACCGCTGCTTGGCTCCGGTAAATCCGCGATCACCTTTGACAAGGTGCCGCTGGACGATGCAGTGCGTTATGCCGCCGAAGACGCGGACATCACCCTGCGCCTGTGGCAACAGTTCAAGCCCGCGTTGCACCGTGCCCAAACCACCCGCGTTTACGAGACGCTGGAACGTCCCCTGGTGCCGGTTCTAGCGCAGATGGAGCGGTATGGCGTCAAGGTTGACCGCGACACATTAAGCCGCATGTCGAACGCGTTTGCGCAGAAAATGGCAGGGCTGGAAGACGAGATTTACGGGCTGGTCGGTCGCAAATTCAACGTCGGCTCCCCCGCGCAGGTGGGTGAGGTGCTGTTCGAGGACATGGGCCTTGAGGGTGGCAAGAAGGGCGCAAACGGGAAGTACTCCACCGGTGCGGACATCCTCGAAGATCTCGCAACTGAACATGACTTCCCGCGCCGCATCCTTGACTGGCGGCAGCTGTCAAAGCTGAAATCAACCTATACAGACGCGCTTCAGGACCACATCAATGCCGACACAGGCCGCGTGCATACATCCTATTCGATCACCGGCGCATCCACGGGCCGCCTTGCGTCAACCGATCCGAATCTGCAAAACATCCCGATCCGCAGCGAGGAAGGCCGCCGCATCCGCGAAGCGTTCGTTGCCGAGGCAGGCAATTCGCTTGTGGCGCTCGATTATTCCCAGATCGAATTGCGGCTGCTGGCGCATATCGCGGACATTCCCGAGCTGAAGCAGGCGTTCAAGGACGGTTTGGACATTCACGCCATGACGGCGTCCGAAATGTTCGACGTGCCGATGGACGAGATGACGCCGGACATCCGCCGTCAGGCCAAGGCAATCAACTTTGGCGTGATCTATGGCATCTCGGGCTTTGGCCTTGCGCGCAATTTACGCATTCCGCGCGCCGAGGCACAGGGGTTCATCGACCGCTATTTCCAACGCTTCCCCGGCATCCGCACCTACATGGACGACACCAAGGCGTTCGCCAAAGAACACGGCTTTGTCCAAACGCTTTTTGGCCGGAAAATCAACACGCCCGAAATTGGCTCGAAGGGGCCGCGCGCAGGGTTCGCCGCGCGCGCCGCCATCAACGCGCCAATCCAGGGCACAGCCGCGGACGTGATCCGCCGCGCCATGATCCGTATGCCCGCCGCAATAGAAGGCCTGCCCGCCAAGATGCTCTTGCAAGTCCACGATGAATTGCTTTTCGAAGTTGAAAAAGGCGCCGAGGACGATCTTATCAAAGCCGCCCGCGACGTGATGGAAAACGCGTCCGATCCGGTGGTGAAGCTGGACGTGAAACTGAACGTTGACGCAGGCATGGGGGCGAATTGGGCTGAAGCGCATTAAAGCGTCCCGCCTTTAACCTGAAACATCTCTTGTCACCGATGCCGCGAGAGCGCCGAAGGCGTGGCAGGGTATTGGTGATGCAAGTTTAAGACGGGGCGCTCTAACGATCATGATCAACTGCCCACATACCTCGCAGGCTTCAGGGCTGCTTACAATTTCGCCCGCAGGATGAAGACCCTCAAAGGCCTGACGTCTGATGAAATCCTCTGCAAGGGCCGGATCGTTTCATCCGAAATCCGTTCCACCGAATGCCGGGAATGAACGCCTAAGCACATGCTTTTACGTCTAAAAGATCAGGGCATGACAGAAATTCACCAAATTCCGTCCTTGATTGCGCCCCATAACACAGCTACCCAACCCGGAACGAGGGAACGCGCATGAAGATCTGTGCCATCACGATGGTCTACCGGGACTACTGGGCATTGGCGCAGTGGTATCGACATTATGGAGCGCACCTTGGGCCGCGTAATCTATATGTCATCTCCCATGGTCATGATCCGGAAATTGCAAGGATTTGCCCCGAGGCCAGCATTATCACCATTCCGCGTGATGGGCTAAAGCACTTTGATCGCGTGCGCCTGCGGCTGATAAACTCCATTCAAGCGGGTTTGAATAATCTTTATGATTGGGTGATACAAACAGATGCAGACGAGTTGGTATGCCTCAATCCCGATAGGTATTCGTCTTTCCCTGAGTTTTTCGAGCAAACATCAGCGCCCGCCATCTTTGGTTTGGGATTGAATCTCGCCGAGGTAGAGGGCGACAGCCCGCTTTTACCTGCGTCCAATGTGATGGCGCACCGCAACATTGCATGCGTTACGGGAAACTACAGCAAGGCTTGGGCTGTGCGTAAAGATATTCCTTTGCGCTTTCATGGCGTTTTCTGCGGTTACAAGAAAACCGAGGACTTTCCATTCCAGATGCCCGACGATGTGTTCTTCGTTCATATCAAGCATGCGAACTCCGACGCGTTGAAAACAACGAACGCCGTGCGAAAGTCTGTCGCGGACACAGTGGGGGAGGACTGGAATGTAAACGGTTGGGCCAATCCTGATCGCCACACAAAAAGGTTTTTTCGCAAGCTGGCCGCTGCGCAGGAACTTCCGTGGCAAGACGCAATTGCTCTCGGCTACGAACAAATCCGTGATAACCCTGTGCGCGACGCCAAGCGTGGTCTCGTGAAGCCTCCGTTCATCAACTACGTCTGTCGCACCATTCTACCAGATTGGTTCGCAAGAGCATAACACCGCTGCGCAGTATGTTCATGATGGGCCTGAGCATTCTTTGAATACCCCTATCAGATATCGTGTGTGCGAAGGGCTGTGTTGAATGTTATACTTGCCAAGCCAGCCCCTGATTGTGTTCATTAAGCAGGACTGTCGGCAATATCCACTCGGAGAGTGCTTATGTCAGATGCGGCACAAGTTTCCCACATAGCGGGTTGCTTAGGTCAGAAATCCCAAGCCGAGCCACGTGTTTACACACTTTTTCAAACACCTCTGGTGTGTAGCGGTTTTATTTAACAATATCAGTATAATGGTGACCCCGATTGGATTCGAACCAATAACCTGCCCCTTAGGAGGGGGCTGCTCTATCCAGTTGAGCCACGGGACCACGCCTCTTGAATACTGTATAAAGTGAGAACGATCCATACGGCTCTGCAATCTTTTACTGGGATTTCCCGTGTATTGAACCGTTGCGGCGTGATCGCGGCATCAAAACGCCAACGCCAATCACGGCAGCAGGACCAGCGGCAAAGCGCGCTCGCCATGGACGAGAACGCAGGTGCAGGATTTGAACTATTCGACGGCCATCGGCAACGGGACCGTCAATGACGGCGTTGGGTGGCGAAACTGCTGCTGCCAGTCGTGGATAAAGCCCCAGCGGGCGGCAAACGGATCCGCCCTACAGACGATTCCCGATCAAACTGTTCTGCATCAACCTTTCCCCGCTCCTCGTCGGGACCGGGGCCTGCGGGAATTTCCGGGTATGCGGGCTGGCGGGTTCATGCCGATCCTGCCGGAAACAAAAAACAACCTATACTGCAAAACAGCAGTGCGCGGTGCGGCTTGCCTCGCTGTGGCTTTGTGGTCTAGGATTCGGGGAAATCGACAAAAGGAATTTGCACTTTGTCAGCTCCGGCCAAACGCCCCCTCACCCTGCGCGATGTATCCGAAGCCTGTGGCGTCTCGGAAATGACAGTCAGCCGCGTTCTGCGTAAAAGCGGCGATGTGTCGGACGCTACCCGCGTCCGCGTGCTCGCTGCCGCCAAAGAGTTGGGGTATGTGCCCAACCAGATCGCGGGGTCGCTGGCGTCGCAGCGGGTCAATCTGGTGGCGGTCATCATCCCGTCGCTTAGCAATATGGTCTTTCCAGAGGTGCTTAACGGCATCAACATCGCGTTTGACGACACGCCGTTGCAACCCGTTGTCGGCGTAACAAATTATCTCCCCGAGAAGGAAGAGCAAGTACTTTACGAGATGTTGTCATGGCGTCCGTCGGGCGTAATCATTGCGGGGTTGGAGCACTCGGAGGCGACACGCGCCATGCTCACCAATGCGGGCATTCCCGTGGTCGAAATCATGGATGTGGACGGCAATCCGGTCGACGCGATGGTGGGGATTTCGCACCGTCAGGCAGGGCGCGATATGGCAAAAGCGATCCTACGCGAAGGGTACGAGCGGATTGGCTTTCTTGGTACAAAAATGCCGCTCGATCACCGTGCGCGCAAACGCTTTGAAGGGTTTACCGAAGGGTTGGCCAAGGAAGGCATCGAAATCGAGGACCGCGCCTTTTATTCCGGCGGCTCCGCCCTTCTGAAAGGGCGCGAGATGACCCGCGACATGCTGGCGCGCTCGCCCGACCTGGATTTCCTGTATTATTCCAACGACATGATTGGCGCTGGCGGGCTTTTGCACCTGCTGGATCAGGGCATTGATATTCCCGGCCAGATCGGGCTTGCCGGTTTTAACGGGGTCGAGCTTTTGCAGGGCCTCCCCCGCCTGCTTGCCACCACGGACGCGTGTCGCCGCGAAATCGGCCTTGCCGCGGCAAGGATCATTCTGAACGATTCCAGCCCCGAGCCGGATCAGGATGCGCCGCGCCTGATCACGATGAAGCCCACGCTCTCGCTCGGAGATACGCTGCGCCGCAAACGGCGGTGATGCACCGCCCCACGCTTTCCAACAGCGCGGCGCGGCGCATATTCCTGGACCGTCACGCCCTGTCGGAAACGCCGCAGGGCGATGCATCGGGCGATGCCCTTCTGGCGCTGATAAAACGGCTTGGCTTTGTTCAGGTAGACAGCATCAATACCGTTGCCCGCGCACATGATCTGATCCTGTTCGCGCGCAAACCACGCTACCGGCCCGATGACCTTAAACAGCTCTACGAACGTGACGCCGCGCTGTTCGAGCATTGGACCCATGACGCCGCCGTGATCCCGATTGACTACTACCCTGTGTGGCACATGCGCCGGCAGCGCGATGCAAAGCGGTTGCGCGGACATTGGCGTGACGGGCGGCGCGAAGGGTTCGAAGCACAATTTCAGGCGGTTCTGGATCACATCCGCACCCATGGCGCATGCGGTTCTTCGGATGTGGGAAAGGGCGAAAAGCGCGGATCGGGCGGTTGGTGGGATTGGCACCCGTCAAAAACGGCGCTTGAGTATCTGTGGCGCAGTGGCGCGCTGCATGTGGTAGGGCGTGAGGGATTTCAGAAACGTTATGACCTGACAGAGCGCGTGTTGGACCCGCATGTATGGGCCACGCACGCTGCGCCAGACGAAGCCGGGACCATCCACTGGTGCTGCACAGGCGCGCTGGATCGTCTCGGCTTTGCCACGTCGGGGGAGTTGGCCGCGTTCTGGAAGCATGTCACGGCCGCAGAGGCGAGGACATGGTGCGCCGCTGCGCTGTCACGCGGCGAGATCGAAGAGATCGACGTAACAGCCGCCGATGGCAGCCTGCGCCGCGTCCTTGCCCGCCCCGGCCTTGCGGATGATCCGGCGATTGGAAACGCTCCCACCAACCGCCTGCGGGTGCTCAGCCCCTTCGATCCCGCCCTCAGGGACCGCAAGCGGGCAAAAATGCTGTTTGGCTTTGACTACCGGATCGAAGTTTTCGTGCCGCAAGCACAGCGTATCTTTGGCTACTATGTTTTCCCGCTGCTGCAAGGTGCGCGGCTGGTGGGCCGTGTCGATATGAAGGCCTTTCGCGCCGATGATTGCCTGCGCGTGCGCGCGCTTTGGCCCGAGGTGGGGGTGGTGTGGGGCAAAGCCCGCATCGCAGCTTTCGAGGCAGAACTGGAGCGGATCAAGCGACTGGCAGGAGTCACCCGGATCGTGTTCGAGAAAGATTGGCTGCGCGCCCCTGCAACGCATCGGTTTTGATGCCATGAACCCCGTCAGACAGCCGGAAGGCGGCGGTTGAAACGCGCGCCACTCTCTGCCACAAAATCCCCTATCGCAAGGAGATGAATGATGCACGTGGACCTTAATGCCGACATGGGCGAAAGCTTTGGCCCGTGGAAGATGGGCGATGACCGTGCCCTACTTGATACAGTCACCTCTGCAAATATCGCCTGCGGTGGCCATGCGGGCGATGCGGACACGATGGCCGCCACCATGGCGCTGGCCCACCGCAACGGCGTGGGCATCGGCGCGCATCCCGGATTTATGGATCTCGCAGGATTTGGCCGCAACCGCATGTCGGTACCCCGCGCCACACTGCAAAACCATATCCGCTATCAGGTTGCCGCCAGCATCGGGATGGCACGGGCCGTGGGGGCCAAGGTGCGCCACCTAAAGCTGCACGGCGCGCTGTCGAACATGGCATCAGAGGACGCCGTTCTGGCGCGCGACCTTTACGAGGCCGCTCTGTCGGTCGATCCCGATTTGATAATCATGATTCTCGCGGCAACCGCGCATCAGGAAGCCGTCGAGGAATTGGGCTGTAAATGGGCAGGAGAAATCTTTGCCGACCGCGCCTATAACGACGATGCGACGCTGGTGGACCGTTCCAAACCGGGCGCTGTCATCCACGACCCGGATGTCGCGGGCAAACGCGTGGTCGCGATGGTGAAAGCGGGCGCGATTATCACGCAAACCGGCAAACATATTCCCGCGTCTATTGATACAATCTGCCTGCACGGCGATACGCCCGCTGCCGTGCAGATCGCGCAATCGGTACGGCGCATTCTCGAAGCAGCGGATATCACGGTCCGGACTTTCGTCGGTCGCTGACATCGCGTCCTGAATTATCGCCCTCATCACTGTTGACGGCATCACTGACGGGCGGGTTTATCAAGTATGCAATCGTCTATCATTGCGCTTCAAGCTCTGCCGATGGGTAATGCCACTTTAAACTGAAACACCTCGGCATTGCCCTGAGAGTTCGAATCTCGGCACGCTAGAGCACCGACAAGTGCTCAAAGGACAAATGCTGTGACTAAAAGGGACAGAATCGTTACGCCAGAGTCCAGAAGCCGTGACTGATCACACACGCAAATTGTGAAAAGTGGTGAGCCCGTCGGGGGTCGAACCCGAGACCTACTGATTAAAAGTCAGTTGCTCTACCAACTGAGCTACAGGCCCACTGGTGCGCTGTTTAGAAAGACAGGGCGGGGCGGTCAACCCCATAATGCGTCAATCCGGCGGCAAATGCTGGAATACTCTCCGGACTCTCGCTATATGCCCTTCATGACCACACATACCCCCTCTGATTTGCCCTTCATGAAAATGCACGGACTCGGCAACGACTTTGTCGTGATTGACGCGCGTGCGCGGGAAATACCGCTCTCTCAGGCACTTGTGCAGGGCATCGCGGATCGTCGCATGGGCGTGGGGTTTGATCAGCTTGCGGTGATTGGTGTTGGCAAAGGTGATGCGCATCTGACGTTTTATAATGCGGACGGCTCCACCTCTGCTGCCTGCGGAAACGCGACCCGCTGCATTGCACGGTTTCTGATGGATGAGACGGGCAAAGCCGCCCTGCACCTGACCACCGACCGTGGCGATCTTTTTGCTCAGGACAGGGGCAATGGCCTGACCGCGATCAACATGGGCCAGCCACAGCTTGACTGGGCCGAGATCCCGCTTGCCCGCGAGATGGACACGCTTGAACTGCCGATTGATGGCGCGCCAACGGCCACCGGCATGGGCAATCCGCATTGCACTTTTTTCGTGGACGACGTGGAGGCGATTGATCTTGTCGCTTTCGGCCCCCCGCACGAGCATCACGTACTGTACCCCGAACGCACAAATGTGCAGGTCGCACAGATCGTTGGTCCCGATCACATCCGTATGCGGGTGTGGGAGCGGGGCGTGGGCGTCACACTGGCGTCCGGCTCGTCCTCTTGCGCTACGGCTGTTGCGGCGGCGCGGCGCGGCCTCACAGGGCGGCGTGTGCGTATTGATCTGGATGGTGGCACGTTAGAGATCGACTGGCGCAAGGATGGTGTCTGGATGACTGGCCCTACGATGCATGTGGCGAATGGCACGCTCACGACGCAATTCATCGCGGCCTGCACATGAGCGCGCCTGTATTCTCCAATCACGGCTGTCGTCTGAACCAGTATGAGCTGGAGGCGATGAAAGAGCTGGCAGCAGATGCGGGTTTGCAAAACGCCGTGGTCATCAACACCTGTGCCGTCACCGCCGAGGCGGTGCGCAAGGCGCGTCAGGACATCCGCAAGCTGCGCAAGGCCAACCCCGATGCACGGTTAATCGTGACCGGATGCGCCGCCCAGACCGAGCCTGCAACCTTCACCGCGATGGAGGAGGTGGATGCCGTCATCGGCAACACCGAGAAGATGCTGGGCGCGACGTGGCAAGGCCTCGCCGCCGATTTCATAGGCGAAACCGAAGCGGTGCAGGTTGATGACATCATGTCGGTTACCGAAACCGCAGGGCATCTTATTGACGGCTTTGGCACACGCAGCCGCGCCTATGTGCAGGTCCAGAACGGCTGTGACCACCGTTGCACCTTCTGTATCATTCCGTTCGGGCGCGGCAATTCGCGGTCGGTCCCTGCCGGCGTGGTGGTGGAGCAGATCAAGCGGCTGGTCGGCAAAGGCTTTAACGAAGTGGTGCTCACAGGTGTTGACCTGACAAGCTGGGGCGCGGATCTGCCTGCTGCGCCGAAACTGGGTGATCTGGTGATGCGGATCTTGCGGCTGGTGCCGGACCTGCCGCGCTTGCGGATCAGCTCGATTGATTCGATCGAGGTGGATGAAAACCTGATGCAGGCCATCGCAACCGAACCGCGCCTGATGCCGCATCTGCACCTGTCCCTACAACACGGCGACGACATGATTCTCAAGCGGATGAAGCGGCGCCACCTGCGCGACGACGCCATCGCGTTTTGCACAACTGCGCGCAAACTGCGCCCTGACATGACGTTCGGCGCCGACATCATCGCGGGCTTTCCCACCGAAACAGAAGCGATGTTTGAAAATTCGCTGAACCTCGTGGCGGAATGCGACCTGACGTGGATGCACGTCTTTCCCTATTCCGCACGCGAGGGGACACCGGCAGCGCGGATGCCGGCCGTAAACGGTAAGGCGATCAAGGAACGTGCTGCGCGGCTGCGCGCGGCGGGCGATGCGCAGGTACTGCGCCATCTTGCGGCCCAAATCGGTGTGGAGCATCAGGTTTTGATGGAGAATCCGCACATGGGACGTACCGCCCAATTCGCCGAGGTACGCTTTGATACGGCGCAGGCGGAGGGTACTATCGTATCCGCCCGGATCACCGCATTCGAGGGCACCCACCTGCGCGCGTAGTTATATCGTTTGGCGAAAACTGCATTTCTATCGTAGGTTTCTCCCCTTTGGGAGGACAATTATGACCGCTATTATTGAATGGGTACTGGAACTGGCGGTGCAGGACGGGCAATCCGATGCTGTGCTGCCGCTGATCAAAGAAATGGCCGAGGCAACCAAGGCCGACGAGCCGGGCGCGATCCATTACGAATATTTCATGAATGAAGAACGCACGACATGCACCGTGTTGGAGCGCTATGCCGATAACGACGCTGTGATGGCGCACATGGCGAACTTTGGCGCGAAATTTGCCGAACGTTTTCTCACCTGCTTTGCCCCTGTCCGGTTCACCGTTTACGGTCCTGCCAACGATACAGTGCGCAAAACGCTCGCCGGTTTCGGTGCTGTGCATCTTGAGAGAGTGGCAGGCTTTCATCGCTGAAACGCAAAACGCCCGCACTCAAGTTGCGGGCGTTTTGATTTTCAAATGTTAGAAAACTTAGACTGTTTTCTTGCCCTTCACGCGCGACCAAAGGCGCTTGTTGGTCAAGTACAGCAAGACGGACAGCAGGGTGAGGAAAACCACACCGGTAAAACCGGCTTGCTTGCGCGCGCCCAGCTTTGGTTCCGCCGTCCACATCAGGAACGCTGAAACATCCTCTGCCATTGCCTCGATTGTGTTGGCATGACCGTCTTCGTATTCCACCGCTTCATCATAAAGCGGGGGCGCCATGGCAATCCAGCCGCCGGACATCACGGTGTTCTCGTAAAAGGTGACGCCTGCCTGCTCTTTTTCCTCGCCGGTGTACCCCTGCGACAACAAGGCGGCGATATACTCCGGCCCGCCGGTACCTTTCAGCAGCTGGTTGATACCCAGCCCGTAAGGACCGTGGAACGCCGCACGTTTCTTCGCCATCAATGACAGGTCAGGCGCGGTGTCGAGGTTGGAACCGGGGAAGTGGTCCACTGGGATTGCTGCGCGGAAATCATCCAGATCGGCATCAAACACTTCGAAACGCTTCGAATATTCGATCACCTGTTCTTCGGGCATACTTGGCCCGCCTTCATCGCCCAACGTGCGCAGCGGGACATACCGCAGACCGTGGCATGCAGAGCAGACCTCGGTGTAGACTTGCAGGCCGCGTTGCAGCTGGTTGACGTCGTAGGAGCCGAACGGCCCGTCAAACGAAAAATCAATGTTCTCGATATGGGGGGCCTCTCCTGCCGCAAACGCGGCAGGAGCGGTCAACGCCAATACGGCGGAGAGGAGTGTTGCTTTGATCATATTCATCTCTGTTTACTCCGCTGGGTTCACGAGTGTTTTCGCGTCACCGGCTACGGGGGCATAATGCTCCGCAAAATCGGCTTCAATCGTTTCCGGTGGGGTCAGCGGCTTCTCGAACACACCCAGAAGCGGCAGGATCACGAGGAAGTAGCCGAACCAATAGGCCGACGCGATCAACGAGAAGGTCGCATAGGGCTCTTCCGCAGGCATCGCACCCAGCCACATCAAGGCAAAGAAATCGACCACCAGAAGCGCAAACCACCATTTGAACATCGGACGATACCGGCCCGAGCGCACGCGGCTTGTATCCAGCCATGGCACAGCGGCCATTACCGCAATCGCCCCGAACATCGCCAGAACACCAAAGAACTTGGCGTCAACAATACCACCGGTCACAAAAGACGCGATCTGCACAACCCAGACTTCGGACGTGAAGGCACGCAGGATCGCATAGAACGGCAGGAAGTACCATTCAGGCACGATGTGCGCAGGGGTCACCAGCGGGTTCGCTTCGATGTAGTTATCGGGGTGGCCCAGATAGTTGGGCATGAAACCGACAACCGCAAAGAACACCACCAAAATCACGGTCAGCGCAAACAGATCCTTGATCACAAAGTAGGGCCAGAACGGCAGGGTGTCTTTCTCGGCTTCTTCTTTCGAGGTGCGGCGGACTTCAACACCGGTCGGGTTGCTGTTGCCCGTGGTGTGGAACGCCCAGATGTGCAGGATCACAAGAGCGGCAATCACAAACGGCAGCAGATAGTGCAGCGAGAAGAACCGGTTCAGCGTGGCGTTATCCACAGCAGGACCGCCCAGCAGCAGCGTCTGGATCGGTTCGCCGATCAAGGGGATCGCACCAAACAGGCCTGTGATCACGGTCGCACCCCAAAAGGACATCTGCCCCCAGGGCAGAACGTAGCCCATGAACGCCGTACCCATCATCATCAGATAGATCAGCATGCCGATGATCCATGTGATCTCGCGCGGGGCCTTGTACGACCCGTAATACAGACCACGGAAGATATGCGCATAAACCGCAATAAAGAACAGCGAGGCACCGTTGGTGTGCAAATAACGCAGCATATAGCCGCCATTCACGTTACGCATGATGTGCTCGACGCTGGCAAATGCCTGATCGACATGCGGGGTATAATGCATCGCCAAAACGATACCTGTTGCGATCTGTAGAACCAGACAGAACGCCAGAACGATACCCCAGATCCACATCCAGTTGAGGTTCTTCGGCGTGGGGATCATCAGCGTATCATACATCAGACCGACAATCGGCAGGCGGGAGTGGATCCACTTTTCGCCGCCGGATTTCGGCTCGTAATGGTCGTGAGGAATTCCAGACATTGTGCTCTCCCTTAACCGAGTTTGATTGTTGTTTCGTCGAGAAACTCTGCAATCGGGATATCCAGATTGCGCGGCGCAGGACCTCTACGGATACGACCGGCAGTGTCGTAGTGCGACCCGTGGCACGGGCAGAACCAACCGTCAAAATCACCCGCGCCGTCACCAATTGGAACACAGCCCAGATGCGTACAAACGCCGATCTGGACAAGCCACTCGCCGGCTTCGTCCATCGTACGGTTCTCGTCGGTGGCCGGTTGCTCTCCGATAAGGTTCGGGTTTTGCGAATACGGATCAATCAGGTCCGCGAGGTCTACTGCGCGGCCCTCTTCAATCTCCGTTTCCGTGCGGCGGCGGATAAACACCGGCTTGCCCAACCACTTCACGGTCAACTGCGTACCAACTTCGACCTCGCCCACATCGACGCGAATGGAAGAAAGCGCCTTCACGTCCGCCGACGGGTTCATCTGGTTAACCAGGGGCCACACAGCGGCACCAACGGCCACGGCGCCGGTCCCGGCTGTCGCGTAATAGAGGAAATCCCTCCGGTTGCCTGCGGTATCATCGGCTTGAGACACGTTGCTTTCTCCGTTTTGGGCCGCTGCACGGCCAACAGGTATGGCGGCGCAAAGTCAAAGGCGCCTGATATTGCGCGGTTACTAACTTGCCCGCGCCGACACGTCCAGATGGTTTAGACCCCCAAAGGGTCGCTGTTTGCAATTTTCAAGAGCAGTGTCACCGAATTTCACCTGTCTCATGCGGCTGGCGGCACCGTGGATTTCATCCAGTCATGCGATTCGAAACGCGCAAACCACGCGGCGAGCGCATCGTTTCCCTTGCGCCATCCGCGCGCGTCATGGCGAAAATCAACATAGGCCAATGCACAGGCTACAGAGATTTGCCCGATGTCCAGCGGCCCTTCGAGGTGGCTCATCCAGCGGGTGTTCAGCGCGGCACAGGCGCGTGAAACCTTATCCCACTGCCCTTCGACCCACGCGTCCATGCGCTTGTCCTGCGGGCGCAGGCGGGTTTCGTATGTCATCAACAGCGCCGCATCCAGAATACCGTCCGCCGTCGCCTCCAGCGTCAGCGTATCCCAACGCCGCGCGCCGGATGGATAAAGCCGGTCACCCCCGCGCGCATCCAGATAGGCACAGATCACGCGGCTGTCATACAGCGTCGGCCCATCAGGGCGCTCCAGCGCAGGCACCTTGGCCAGCGGGTTTTTCGCCAACAGGGCGGGGTCGGCGGCGACAGGTGTTGTCGCAACATTGATCAGTTCCACATCGTCGCGCTGTCCTGTCTCTTCGAGCAGGATCATCACCTTGCG
Source organism: uncultured Sulfitobacter sp. (assembly GCA_947502265.1). Lineage (GTDB taxonomy): Bacteria > Pseudomonadota > Alphaproteobacteria > Rhodobacterales > Rhodobacteraceae > Sulfitobacter. The sequence continues at coordinate 154,745 of CANMZB010000002.1, read as the reverse complement.
AACATAGGGCGAGGTCGCAGCGTAATATAGTTTCATCAATGTCATCCTTGTACTGAACTGTTGCGCGCCATTGTTCACCTGTTCGCGCCCCGTGGCAAGCGCCGCGCGCGGCGTCTGCGTCATGAAAAATCGGGTCGGGATGCATAGGCCTGCTCCCTGGCTGCTTTGCAATCAGCTATTGCAGAGCGCGCGCACCCTTGGCAATCTGCGATCATTCTCAGGGCGGGGTGCAATTCCCCACCGGCGGTATGAAGGCATGACCTTCGAGCCCGCGAGCGGCCTTTTTTCAACAAAAAAGGTGACAAGCAGATCCGGTGAGATGCCGGAGCCGACGGTCATAGTCCGGATGAAAGAGAATGCAGGGACAGTGCCACGCTGTAAGGCGGGGATTGGTGTGCCTGTAATCGCCTTGGGTGGACGTGTCGAACCTATAGGAGATCATTATGACAGACACCCCCGCCCGCTTCGCCTTTGTCAAAGCACGCTGGCATGCAGATATCGTAGACCGCGCATGGGAGGGGTTTTGTGACCAGATCCCCACCGAACAGACGGATGTTTTCGACGTGCCAGGCGCATTCGAGATGCCCCTCAAGGCGCAACAACTCGCAAAAACAGGGAATTACGCCGCCGTGATCTGCGCCGCCTTTGTGGTGGATGGCGGCATTTACCGGCATGATTTCGTCGCTGCCGCCGTGGTGGACGGGCTGATGCGTGTGGGGCTCGATACCGGTGTGCCGGTCCTGTCCGTCTCGCTTACGCCGCACCAGTATCACGAAACCGATCACCACAATGCGATTTACCGCGCGCATTTCGTCGAGAAAGGCCGCGAAGCGGCGCGCGCAGCGTTGATGATTACCCAAGGCATCTAAGCCTTAACCAAGGTAGGCTTTCAACTCCGGCGGCGGATTGTCCATCAGGGCCGCCGCCGGACGCGGCGGCGCGGCCTGCCCGCCTTCGACGAAAATCACCTCGTCCGCGATGCGGCGCACGTCTTCGGGCGCATGGGTGACCATCACCAGCGCCGCCCCCGTCTCTTCCACCAGCGCCTGCACCAGATCCAGCATTTCGCGCCGCAACGCGGGGCCGAGCGCGGCAAAGGGTTCATCCAACAGCACCATCGGCCGCGCTTGCACCAGCACCCGCGCCAGTGCGGCGCGACTTTGCTGGCCACCCGAAAGATTACCCGGGCGTGCGGCGGCATGGCTTGCCAGATCGACACGCGCCAACGCGTCCCTCACCCGCGCCCGATCTGCCACATCCAGCCGCAAATCAGGACGGATGCCAAGGCCCACATTCTGCGTCACACTCAGATGCGGGAAAAGGTTGTGGTCCTGAAACAGCATCGTCATGGGCCGCGCACCGGGGGGTGCATCGGTGATGTCGCGCCCTTTCCACAACAGCCGCCCCGCGCTTAGCGGAATAAACCCGCTCATCGCGCCCAAAAGCGTTGACTTCCCCGCGCCCGATGGCCCGATCACCGCATATTTTCGACCCTGTTGCAGAGAAAAATCAGCGCCCAGCGTGAAATCTCCCTGCGTGATTCCCGCCTCCTCAAACGTCAGCACGCCAGCGCCCTCCCTTGTCGCATATCCAGAAAATCCCGAGGCTGAGCGCCAGCAACACCAACGCTGCCCCCGCCGCCGCCTCCATCCGGTAGGCCCCCATCAAACGGTACATCTGCAACGGCAGCGTCACCCTGTCAGGATCTGCGAACAGCGCAATCACCCCCAGATCTCCCATCGACAAAGCGCCGCACAAACCTGCGGCAAACCCGATCTGTGCGCGCAGACGCGGCAGGATCACCAACCGCCACAGCGGCCAGCCCGACAGCCCCAGTGTTGCGCTTAACCGTCCGTAAACCTGCAAAATATCCCGCATCGGGGGGACCAGCACACGCAGCGCAAAGGGCAGCGCCATCATCGCATTAACCAAGACCGTCACCGCCAGCGCAAAACCGGTCGGATCGGCATGCGGGTTGATCAGGATGAACCACCCCGTGCCGATCATCAGCGGTGATGCGGACAGACCGAGCAATCCCACCGCCTCTACCCCGCCGCGCGCACGGCCCGCGATCCAGCCCGCCATCGGCAAGGCCAGCGCCAGCATCACGACAATGCTCGCCAACGCCACGCCAATCGAAATACCGGCAGCCTGATAAACGGTCGCAGGCATCTGCGGCAAGCCCATCGCGCCGCGCAAGGTCACTGCGCCCAGCGGCAGCATCAAAAACGCCGCCGCCAGCAGGATCGCCAAACCGTCGCCAATCCGCTGCACCCCGCCCCGCGCATCCCAGCGCTGCAAGGGGCGGTCCAGACCGCCGCCGATACTTACGGCAGGCACAAACCGCAACGCCACCAACGCCATCCCGCCCGCCAGCGCCAGTTGCACCAAAGACAAAAGCGCCGCACGTCCCAGATCAAAATCAAAGCGGAACGCCTGATAGATCGCCAGTTCGATCGTCGTGGCGCGCGGCCCGCCACCCAGCGTCAAAGCCACGGCAAAGCTGGTCAGGCAAATCACAAACACCAACGCCAAAGCACCCGGCACCACCTGCACCAGCATCGGCCATTCCACCGCACGAAACATCGCGCGCGGACCCAACCGCAACTGCGCCACAAGGCGAAACCGCTCTGACGGGATCGCCTGCCAACCTTGCAACAAAAGCCGCGTGGCAAGGGGCAGATTGAAAAACACATGCGCCAGCACGACACCGTGAAATCCGTAAACCGACACCTGAGGCAGGCCAACGCCGCCCAGCGCCACATTGACCCAACCGCTGCGCCCGAACACCGTCAGCAGACCCAGCACCGCCACAATCACCGGCAGGATAAACGGCGCGCCCAACAGCGTAACAAGCGCCGCGCGCCCGACAAACTGTCGCCGCGCCAGCGCACGCGCCACCGGCACAGCGAGGAGGACTGAAAGGAACGAGGAGCATACCGCCTGCAACACCGTGAACCGGATCGCCAGCCAGTCACTGCGCCCAAGGCCCAGTCCCGGCTCGGCGCGGCTTAAAACTGCACCAAGCGCTGCGAGGATCAGCGCCAGCACCAAAAGCGCGGCACCGATCCCCGTCTTGGGGCTTATTGCGACAACGCGTCGAGCCATTCGGCCAATGCTTCATCACGAAGTGCAGGCACCGCGTCGTTTGGGGTCAGCAATGCCTGCTCGGGCACGGTCAAAGTCTCGAACCCTTCGGGCAGGCCCTGCGCAGGTGTCACGGCGGGGTACATCCAGTTGGTTGTCGGCAGGATTATCTGCGCGACATCCGACACCATGAATTGCATGAATCGCTCCGCCAGCTCGGGCTGGTCTGTGGCCGCCAGTTTGCCCAGCACCTCGATCTGCATATAGTGGCCTTCGTCAAAGATCGCGGCGGTCTTGCTGTCGTCTTCTTCAGCGATCAGGTGATAGGCTGGCGATGTGGTATAGCTCAGCACCATATCCGCCTCGCCCTCCAGAAACAGGCCATATGCCTCCGACCAGCCCTTTGTCACTGTCACCACATTGTCTGACAGGCTTTTCCAGATCGCGGGCGCCTCGTCGCCATAGGCGGCCTTGACCCACATCAGCAGCCCCAGACCGGGGGTGGAGGAGCGCGGATCCTGAATGACGATCTTCAGATCGCTATCGCCCAGCGCCTTGAAATTCGCAGGCGGCGTCAGATCCTTGTTATGCACAAAGGCGAAATAGCCCCAATCGTAGGGCGCAAAGACCGTATCGGTCCAATCAACCGGTAACGTGTAATTTGCATCCACCAACGTGTCGACAAACAGGCCCGTTTCCTTGGCCGCAGCGATCAGGCTGGTGTCCAGCCCCATCACGACATCCGCGTTCGTGCGGGCACCTTCCAGTTTGAGCCGCGCCAAAAGCGCCGCACCATCGCCCATGCCAACCAGTTTGAGATCGCATTCGCAGATCTCTTCAAACGCCTTTTCAATCGCGGGACCGGGCCCCCATTCGGAAACAAAACTGTCATAGGTATAGACCGTCAGTTCAGGCGTTTCCGCCAGCGCCGCCGTAGCACAAAGTGTTGCAGCTGCAAACGTGAGATACTTCATAGCATCCTCCAAATTGCGGCGACGAGAGGTTTTGGATGGGTGTCCAGACCTTCCCTCCGCCGGTGTTAACCGGTTCAGGTTCAACGGGTCCGTGCAGTTGCACATCTCAGCCAATGGCCCCCCGAGGTGCTTCAAGAGGTAGGATGCTCGTGCACCATTAGCAAGCCGAATTCCCGTGATATCCAAAACCGCTTGGAGGCCCAATTCCACTTGAGGCGCAGCACTGCCCCCGATATGGCAGTGGGTAAAGGAGCTTGTCCCATGTCTATCAACAGCTTTGGCCATCTTTTCCGCGTGACAACCTGGGGCGAAAGCCACGGGCCTGCCCTTGGTGCCACTGTCGATGGCTGCCCTCCGGGGGTCGAAATCACACCGGACATGATCCAGCAGTGGCTGGACAAGCGCAAACCGGGCCAGAACAAATACACCACCCAACGGCGCGAGGCCGACGAGGTCAAAATCCTGTCCGGCACCTTTGAAGGGGTCACCACCGGCACGCCGATCCAGTTGATGATCGAAAACACCGACCAGCGCTCCAAAGACTACGGCGACATCAAGGACAAGTTCCGCCCCGGCCATGCGGATATCACCTACTTCCAGAAGTACGGCGTCCGTGACTATCGCGGCGGCGGGCGGTCCTCGGCGCGCGAAACCGCCGCACGGGTTGCTGCTGGCGGTCTTGCGCGCGAGGCGATCAAGGCAATCGCGCCCGATGTGCAGATCACCGGCTACATGGTGCAGATGGGCCCGAACAAGATCGACCGCGATGCATTTGACTGGGACCAGATCCAACAGAACCCGTTCTGGGTGCCGGATGCCAAGGCCGCAACCGATTGGGCCGCATATCTCGACGGGCTGCGCAAATCCGGTTCTTCAGTAGGCGCGATCATCGAAATCACCGCGCGCGGCGTCCCTGCGGGCATCGGCGCGCCGGTCTATGGCAAGCTTGACACCGATCTGGCCGCCGCGATGATGAGCATCAACGCCGTCAAAGGCGTAGAAATCGGCGAAGGCATGTCCGCCGCAATGCTGACAGGCGAGTTGAACGCCGACGAGATATTCATGGGCAATGACGGGCTACCGAGCTATTCCTCCAATCACGCGGGTGGCATTCTTGGCGGGATCAGCACGGGGCAGGACATTGTTGTGCGCTTTGCGGTGAAACCCACGTCAAGCATTCTAACCACCCGCCAGACCATCACCAAACAGGGCCAACAGACCGAGATCATCACCAAAGGCCGCCACGATCCCTGCGTCGGCATCCGCGCCGTGCCTGTGGGCGAGGCAATGATGGCCTGTGTTATACTTGACCATCTGCTGCTGCACCGCGGCCAGATCGGCACCAATCGCGGGATAATAGGGCCAGAGGCATGAACCACCCATGAAGATCGGGGATCACTCTGCCAGACCGGCGCTTGGCGTCGCGCTCAAGGTCATGGCGATCCTGCTCTTTACCTGCATGTCCGCAATCATCAAGGCCACGGCAGACGAAGTGCCTCCGGGCGAGGCGGTGTTTTTCCGCTCGTTCTTTGCCATTCCGGTCATCCTGATCTGGCTTGCCCAGCGCGGCCAGCTCGGCGTGGGCCTCAAGGCCAAGAACCCGATGGGCCACGTCTGGCGCGGGTTGTTCGGCACCACGGCGATGGGCCTGACATTCGCCGGTCTGGGGCTGTTGCCTCTGCCCGAAGTCACCGCCATCGGCTTTGCCACGCCCATCTTCACGGTGCTTCTCGCGGCCTTGATGCTGGGCGAACGTATCCGCCTGTTTCGGGTCAGCGCGGTTGTTGTCGGGCTGGTCGGTGTGATCATCATCCTGTGGCCGCGCTTTGGCGGTGAGCGGCTGGATCAGATGGCGACCATCGGCGCGCTTATGATTCTGGGTGCCACGATGCTGCGCAGCCTTGTGCAAATCCACCTGCGCCAGCTTGTGCAGAACGAACACACCGCCGCAATCGTGTTCTACTTCTCGGTGACCGCCTCGGTTCTGGCCCTGCTCACCGCGCCGTTCGGCTGGGTCATGCCCAGCGGCTCCACTCTGGGCCTGCTGATCTCGGCGGGCCTGATTGGCGGCGTAGCGCAGATTCTGGTAACATCTTCCTATCGCTTTGGGGCGGTGTCGATGCTGGCGCCTTATGACTATACCTCGATGCTCTTTGCGATCGTCCTCGGCTACTTCGTCTTCGACGAGTTGCCGACCGCATTGATGCTGGCCGGTTCCGGTCTGGTCATTGTTGCGGGCGTGCTGGTAATCTGGCGCGAACACCAGCTTGGCGTCGAGCGCGACAAAGTGCTCGCGGTCAGCGAACCGAAACCCTGAGTTTTAATTATCGCCCCCCTTGCCTGATCAAAGGAGACACAACATGTCCGATGAAACCCAAGTCCACAAAGAGAAGATGCAAGAGCGTCAGGCACAGCAGCGCAAGAAAGTGTCCGAGCTGCAAGACCCCGAAAAGGGTCTGGTGCTGGTGCATACCGGTGCCGGCAAGGGGAAATCCTCCAGCGCCTTTGGCGTGGTGATCAGGGCGTTGGGCTGGAAGCAGAAAGTCGGCGTGGTGCAGTTCATCAAGGGCAAATGGAAAACCGGCGAACGTCTGTTTTTCGACCGTCTGGGCGAGGTGACGTGGCACACGATGGGCGAAGGCTTTACATGGGACACGCAGGACAAGGAGCGCGACATCGCCGCCGCAAAGGCCGCGTTTGCCAAGGCCCGCGAGATGATGGAAAGCGGCGACTACGACCTGATCGTGCTCGACGAGATCAACATCGCCATGCGCTATGACTACCTGTCCTGTGACGAGGTCATTGCAGGGCTTGATGCGCGCGACACCCGCACCGGCGTGATCCTGACAGGCCGCGACGCCAAACCCGAACTGTGCGAATACGCCGATCTTGTCACCGAAATGACCGAGGTAAAGCACCCGTTCAAGGCAGGCATCAAAGCACAGCGCGGCGTCGATTTCTAAACCCGCTGCCGCCTGTTTTCACGCCACAAATGCAGGGCGACGACGGCAAACACGATGCCGCCGCCGCCCAGCGTCGCGGGGCCGGGCGTCTCTGCAAAGACCAGCCAGACCCAGACAGGGGCCAGCGGTGCGTCGAGCGCGGCAATCAATGCCGTCTCCACCGCCGGAAGATAGCGCGCGCCAAGAGAAAACAGCGACAACCCCAACGCCGAGTTAACCAGACCGAACAGCGCCAGCATCCCCAGATCCGCACCGCTCACGGCCAACCCGTCGGCAAAAGGCAGCGCCGCAACCCCGCAAAGCAACGCCGACAAGGCAGCCGCCGCCATGATTGGCAAATCGGGCAACCGGCGCGAAATCACCATTATCGCCGCAAGCGAGAGCGTCATGCCGAAGGCCAATACATCACCGCCCAACGTCCCTTCGCGGCCCAGCCCCATCATCACACTCACGCCCGCCAAGGCGATCAAACTGGCCACCAGCGCGCTGCGCAACATCCGTTCGCGCAGAAACATCCAACCCAACGCGGCCGCGACCAATGGCACCGTGGCATAGATGATTGCCACATGCGCAACCGTGGTTAGCCGCAGCCCTGTGATAAAACACAACATGCCCAGCGCCGAAATCACGGCAAAGCCCCAGCCGCCGAACCCCAACCGCCTGTATTGCGCCAACGCCTGTCGCCCTTGCACGGCAATCGAAACGGCAAGAATTCCAAGCGGACGATCTACCGCGACATCGCGACCCTTCAGGCACGGCGCGTCCCGATCGACGGGGAGGCGGGCATCGGCTATATCATCCGCGCCAGCTATGACCTGCCAGCGGTCAATTTCGACGTGGAAGAGGCCGAGGCGGTATCGGTTGCGCTGCAAATGATCGCACGCACTGGCGATAGAGGGCTGGAGCGGGCCGCAAAGCGCGCAGCGGCGAAGCTTGGCGATGCGATGGTTTTTAGCGATACACTTTATTCCTCGAACTGGGGGCCCGCGTTGCCCGCGCAGATCGACATGTCCGTTCTGCGCGATGCCATCCGCAGCGAAAGAAAGCTCCGGTTCGATTATCGCGATGCGGCGGGCGCGCACAGCCTGCGCACCGTGTTGCCGGTTTCGGTGATCTATTATTCAGACGCCATCGTGTTGGCGGCATGGTGCGAGCTGCGGCAGGATTTTCGCCACTTCCGCCCCGACCGGATGATCGGCGCGCATGTGCTGGAACAACGTTTCGAGGGGCGTGGCAAGGCGCTGCGGCGGGCATGGGCCGATGTGCATCTGGGTACGATATGAGGGCCAAAGGAAAAGGCAGCGCCGCTTTCGTTGATTTAACGTTACGTCAGCATTCAACCGATGCGCGCATACCATGCTAGCCTGACCTTTCAAACAGGGCGAATCGCTCCGGTAGAGAGCAACGCCCTCAACCCGTGGAGGATACTTATGTCACTTAAACATCTTTCGGCCTTTTGCCTTAGTCTCGTCATCGGCGCAGGCGCAGCAAACGCGCAGGATTGCACCAATTCAGAGCAATGGGGCGCGGACGACACCCTTGGTTCTGCCAATCTGGTATCGCCAGAGCGGACGCTGGAGGCGGTCAAACTGATCAAGCAGGGCAAATCCATGCCGCTGGGCATCGCCATCGGGCCGAACACCCCCGCCTTTCCGCCCCGCTCGCTGAACCTGCAAATCGTGCAGCCGGGCCAGCATGGCGGTCAAAAGCTGTCGGCCTTTGGTTACGAGGGTAACTACAACGATGACGTCCTGCAAACATGGATCGGCATCGGTTCGCAACTGGATGGTCTGGGTCATCTGGGCGAGAACGGGCATTACTATAACTGCCTAGATGAAAAGGAAATCAGCGCCATCACCGGCCTGACCAAGCTGGGCACCCATGCTGTGCCTCCGCTGGTGGGTCGTGCCGTGATCCTTGATATGGCGAAACATGCGGGCGTCGACGTTATGGCCGCAGGACAGGGCTTTGACTCGGAAGATGTCAAAGCCGCGGCAGAGGCGCAAGGCGTGACAATGGGCGAAGGCGACATCATCCTGTTCCATACCGGCTGGACCGAAGGCATGATGGAAAGCGATCCGATGGCGTGGGGCGGCACCGAACCGGGGCTGAACAACGAAGGCGCGGAATACATCGCCTCGCTCAACCCGATGGCCGTGGGCGCGGACACATGGGGGCTTGAGCCGATCCCGGCGCCCGAGGGCGACAAAACCTTCTATGGTCATGTCACGCTATTGAAGAAAAACGGGATCTACATTCTTGAAACAATGAATGTCGGTCCGTTGCTGCGGGAAGGCGTGAACGAATTCATGTTCGTTCTGGGCCAACCGCGCATCATCGGCACCGTGCAGGCGATGATCAATCCGGTCGCCTTGTACTAAGCTCTGACTCAGACGGATGGCGGCGGGATAATCCCGCCGCCGCTCCCTTAGGCGCGCACCAGCTTTTCATAGCTTTGCGCGATGTCGCGGGTCAGCGCACCAACCTCGAACTTATAATCACCAATCTGGCCCACCGGCGTCACTTCGGCGGCTGTGCCGGTCAGCCAGCATTGCTCGAACCCTTCCAGCTCTTCGGGCATGATGTGGCGTTCATGCACAACAATACCGCGTTCACGCAGCATGCCGATAACGGTCTGGCGCGTGATCCCGTTAAGGAAGCAATCGGGATCGGGCGTATGCACTTCGCCATCTTTCACAAAAAAGATATTGGCGCCCGTCGCCTCGGCCACATAGCCGCGATAGTCGAACATCATCGCGTCCGAGCATCCTTTTGCCTCTGCCGCGTGTTTTGACATGGTACAGATCATGTACAGGCCCGCCGCCTTTGCGTGGCTCGGGATTGTTTCGGGCGAAGGGCGCTTCCATTTCGAGATGTCCAGCTTGGCCCCCTTCATCTTGGCGTCACCATAATACGCCCCCCACTCCCACGCGGCGATGGCCACGCGCACGGGGTTGCGGGCAGACGCGACACCCATGTCTTCGCCTGCACCGCGAAATGCAATCGCGCGAATATAGGCATCTTGCAGACCGGAGGCCGCCAGCACCTCGGCTTTGGCCGCTTCCAATTCATCCACCGTATAGGGCACTTTGAAATCAATCATTTCGGCAGAGCGGCACAAGCGTTCGGAATGCTCGCGGCTTTTGAAAATCTTGCCGTTGTAGGCGCGCTCGCCCTCAAAGACGGACGAGGCGTAATGCATCGCGTGGGTCATAATATGCACATTCGCGTCCCGCCACGGAACCATTTTGCCATCCATCCAGATGTGCCCGTCCCGGTCATCATATCCACCAGCCATGCCGCGTCCTTTCAAAATTATTCATTTTTTGCGAATATTGCGCAATCCGGCCCATCAAGAGAAAGAAAATTACGCAAAAGTTGCGTTTTCCTAGCCTTTCAGTCTTGGAGTGTCAACAACACTGACATAAAGTGATCGCGCCCGACAGATCAGGAGATTTCGATGGACAGGCGAATACCGGCACGACAAAGCGGCGAAGCCTTGCTGTTTCTAACGGACGAACAACTGCGTCAGGGCATCGAAGCGATGTTTTTCGCCTATCGCGGCTTCACAGCCGATCCAGACCGAATATTGACCGATCTAGCCTATGGACGGGCGCACCACCGCGCCATTCATTTTATCAAACGCGCGCCCGGAACTACGGTGAATAACCTGCTTAACCTTTTGGGCGTTACAAAACAGTCGCTGAACCGTGTCTTGCGCACGCTGATCGCGGATGGTCTGGTACAAAGCAAGGTGGGACGTCAGGATAAGCGCGAGCGGCACCTCCATTTGACACAGGCGGGACATGAACTGGAACAGACCCTTTCCGATGCCCAACGCGCGCGGATGCGTGCGGCCTACCGCGAGGCGGGACCGGAAGCCGTGGCAGGTTTTCGTACCGTGCTCGAAGCGATGATGGATAATGAAATGCGTGCCAGCTATGCACGATTGAAAGACAGCACCTCATGAGCATGCCTGACACCCATCTTCTGATCGTCGACGATGATGAACGCATCCGCACGCTGTTGCAGAAGTTCCTGATCCGGCACGGCTTTCTTGTGACGGCCGCGCGCGACGCGGCCCACGCAAGACGCATCCTCGAAGGGCTGGAATTTGATCTGATCGTGCTGGATGTGATGATGCCGGGCGAAGACGGGCTTAGCCTGACACGCCATTTGCGCGCCACGATCGAAACGCCGGTTCTGCTTTTGACTGCAAAGGGCGAGACGGATAACCGCATCGAAGGGTTGGAGGCAGGCGCGGACGACTACCTGTCCAAACCCTTCGAACCAAAGGAGCTTTTGCTGCGCATCAATGCAATTCTGCGCCGGATGCCGGACGCCCCCCCCGAAGATACAGCCCCCAAGGTTCTGACGCTTGGCTCTATCCGCTATGACATCGAACGCGGCGAGATGTGGCAGGGCGAGGAGCTGGTGCGGCTGACGGCCACCGAAATCCAGTTGATGAAGATTTTTGCCGCCCATGTGGACGAGGCGCTGAGCCGCGCAACGCTTGTCGAAGAGTTGGGGCGTGATCGCGGGCAGGCACAAGAGCGCGCGGTTGACGTGCAGATCACCCGCTTGCGGCGCAAGATCGAAGACAACCCCAAACAGCCCAGCTATTTGCAAACAGTGCGCGGCGCGGGATACATGTTGGCCCCCGATTAGAACCGGCTGCGCGGGCCGGGAGTACGGGTTTGAGTTTATAGGCCAAATGAAGCGGGGCCGTGCCTCTGGTCGCCACGTGCGATCAGCGTTATTGTCGATGCAAATATGAATTGAGGGCGATTGATGACTGACACACCCGTGGAAGAAATGAGCTTTGAAGCCGCGATGGCCGAGCTTGAAAAAGTGCTGGGACAGCTTGAACGGGGCGATGTGGCGCTGGAGGAAAGCATCACGCTTTATGAACGCGGCGCTGCTTTGAAGCTCCGCTGCGAGACCAAACTGAAAGAAGCCGAAGAAAAGGTCGCAGCGATCACGCTGGACGGCGATGGCAATCCACAGGGGCTAAAGCCTGTCGAAGGGCTCTGACATGGGGGGCTTCGCACAGGCACTGGCAGACGCAGGCGCGCGGGCCGGGGCGCGAATCGCCGCCGCGCTGGACGGAACCGAAGGGCCGGTGCGCGATGCGATGATCTATGCCACGACGGGCGGCAAAGGGATGCGCGCATTTCTGGTGCTGGAATCGGCGCGGCTGCACGGGGTGGGCATGGATGATGCGGCACCGGCGGCGGCGGCAATCGAGGCGCTGCACGCCTATTCGCTGGTGCATGACGATCTCCCCTGCATGGACGACGACGATCTGCGCCGGGGACACCCCACAGTTCACCGCAAATGGGATAACGCGACCGCAGTTCTGGCAGGCGACGCATTGCAAACGCTGGCTTTTGGGCTGGTTGCGCAAACCGGTGTACCTGACGCCGCGCGGCTGACGCTGGTGCGCAGCTTGGCGCAGGCGTCCGGCGTGCGTGGCATGGTCGGCGGTCAGGCGCTTGATATTGCCGCAGAAAGCGCTGCCACGCCCCTGACACTGGAACAGATCACCTTCTTGCAATCTGGCAAAACCGGTGCTCTCATTGAATGGTCCGCCATGGCAGGGCCGCGCATGGCCGGTGCCGATACAGTAGCGCTGGGTAAATACGCCCGCGCGCTGGGCCTTGCGTTCCAGATAACGGATGACATTCTGGATGTGGAAGGCGATGCGCAAACCGTAGGCAAAGCTGTGGGCAAGGACGCCACCGCGGGAAAGGCCACGTTTGTTTCGCTTCTGGGGCTGAACAGCGCGAAGGCCCGCGCGCACGCCTTGGTTGACGAGGCCTGTGATGCGCTATCTGTCTATGGAAACGAGGGCTGCACCTTGCGTGAAGCCGCCCAGTTTGTCATTGCGCGTAAAAGCTAGGGACATCACCATGACCGACACACCCGCCACCCCGCTTCTGGATCGCATCCAACGCCCCGCCGATATGAAGGGGCTGTCGGACCGCGAGCTGACACAGCTTGCCGCCGAGCTGCGCGCGGAAACGATCTCGGCGGTGTCCGTCACCGGCGGGCATTTGGGTGCGGGGCTGGGTGTTGTGGAGCTGACGGTCGCGCTGCACGCGATTTTTGACACGCCCAAGGACAAGATCATCTGGGACGTGGGCCATCAATGCTATCCGCACAAGATCCTGACCGGACGCCGCGACCGCATCCGCACCCTGCGGATGAAAGACGGGCTGAGCGGTTTCACCAAACGCAGTGAATCGCCCTATGATCCGTTCGGGGCTGCGCATAGTTCCACTTCGATTTCTGCCGCTCTGGGCTTTGCCGTGGCGCGCGATCTGGGCGGCGTGGTGCCCGAAGGATTGGGTGATGCAATTGCGGTGATCGGCGATGGCTCCATGTCTGCGGGCATGGCCTATGAGGCGATGAATAACGCGGGCCACCTGAAAAAACGGCTGATCGTGATTCTGAACGACAACGAGATGTCGATTGCCCCGCCCGTGGGCGCGATGTCGGCGTATCTAAGCCGTCTGTACGCCGAAGAACCGTTTCAGGAGCTGAAACTGGCGGCCAAGGGCGCGGTGAGCTTGCTGCCCTACCCGTTCCGTGAAGGAGCCAAGCGGGCGAAAGACATGCTTAAGGGCATGACCGTGGGCGGGACCATGTTCGAGCAGTTGGGTTTTTCCTATGTGGGGCCGATTGACGGGCACGACATGGACCAGCTGCTGCCTGTGCTGCGCACCGTGAAGGCGCGCGCAACGGGGCCGATCCTGCTTCATGTGTTGACGAAAAAGGGCAAAGGCTACGGCCCCGCCGAAAAAGCGCGTGACAAGGGCCATGCCACCGCGACGTTCAATGTGATCACCGGAGAGCAGAAAAAGGCACCATCCAACGCGCCAAGCTATACCCGCGTATTTGCCGATGCGCTGTTGCAGGAAGCCGCAGACGACGACAAGATTTGTGCAGTGACCGCTGCGATGCCCGATGGCACCGGTCTGAACCTCTTTGCCGAACGCTACCCCTCGCGCTGTTTCGATGTCGGCATCGCCGAACAGCATGGGGTGACCTTCTCTGCCGCGCTCGCCGCTGGCGGGATGAAGCCGTTTTGCGCGATGTACTCGACCTTTCTGCAACGCGGCTATGATCAGGTGGTGCATGATGTGGCGATCCAGCGTCTGCCTGTGCGCTTTGCGATTGATCGCGCGGGGCTGGTGGGGGCGGACGGGGCCACCCATGCGGGGGCTTTCGACATCGCCTATCTGGCCAATTTGCCGGGATTTGTCGTGATGGCCGCCGCCGACGAAGCCGAGTTAAAGCACATGGTCGCCACCGCCGCCGTGCACAACGATGGCCCCATCGCCTTTCGCTTTCCGCGCGGCGAGGGGCGTGGCGTAGAGATGCCCGAACGCGGCACACCCCTTGAGATCGGCAAGGGCCGGATGATCCGCAAAGGCAGTCGCGTGGTGCTGTTATCTTTTGGTACACGCCTTGACGAGGTGGAAAAAGCCGGCGAAGCGCTTGCGGCCAAAGGCATCAGCCCCACCATCGCGGACGCCCGTTTTGCCAAGCCGCTGGACCGTGACATGATTCTGTCGCTTGCCCGCGATCACGAGGCGCTGATCACCATCGAAGAAGGCGCTATAGGCGGCTTTGGCAGCCATGTTGCGCAACTATTGGCCGAAGAGGGCATGTTTGATGACGGTCTCAAATTCCGCTCGATGGTGCTGCCGGATATATTTATCGACCAAGCCAGCGCCCAGGACATGTACGCGGTCGCAGGGATGAACGCAGAGCAGATCGAGGCCAAAGTTCTCGATACATTGGGCATCGCCCGGATCGGTGCGCAGCGCGCCTAGAGCGCCCCGCCTTAAACGTGAATCACCAATACCCTGACACGCCTTCGGCGATCTCGCGGCATTGGCGATAAGAGTAACGGCAGGACGCTTTAATCCTTGCGCGATGCGATCAAGCTGTCCAGCTTGACCTCCAAGGTGGCCAGCTTGTCATGGACATCGGCACGGTAGGCGTCGGTCGACGCGACAGATTCTTCCTGATGCGCGTCTTGCATCGAGTTCACGATCAAGCCGACCAACAGGTTTACTACCGCAAAAGTGGTGACCATGATGAACGGCACAAAGAACCCCCACGCATAAGGGTAAACCTCCATCACCGGACGCACGATTCCCATGGACCAGCTTTCCAGCGTCATGATCTGGAACAGCGAATATCCCGACCGGCCCAGCGTCCCGAACCATTCAGGAAAACTTCCCCCGAACAGCTTGGTCGCCATCACGGCACCGATGTAGAAAATCAGCGCCATCAGTACGAAAACAGACCCCATACCGGGGAGCGCGGTGACAAACCCTTCGACCACACGGCGCAGGCGTGGTGCCACGGAAATCACCCGCAGTACCCGCAAGATACGCAACGCACGCAGGGCCGAAAATCCCTGTGCCGCAGGCACCAGCGACAGGCCGACAATCACGAAGTCAAACACATTCCAGCCGTCACGAAAGAACCGCGTCCGGTAAGCAACCAGCTTGGCCGCAAGCTCGGCTACGAATACCGCGAGACACAGCTTGTCGAGAAGGAGAACCAGCTCCCCTGCCCGCGCCATCACTGTTTGTGACGTTTCCAGCCCGAGGATCACCGCGTTACACAGAATCACTGCCAGAATGGTATTGCGGATGTGTGACGATTCCAGAAATCGAATGAGTGATGTCTGTGTCGTCACGCTGTTCTCCTTGGTTCGTAGGTGCGCCCTATATGGCGGCTGTGCTGCGGCGCAACAAGACGCGCCGCGCCTGCGCTAGATCAGAAAATACAAACCCAGCGATATTGTGATCGCGATCATCGAATATCCGGCAATCACAAACAGACCGTCGCGTGTGAATAGGCCGAAAACCAGCAACGCAATCGTGCTGGCACCGATCGTGGAAGTCAGCGGCAACACTTCGAGTGGCGGCCAGCCCAGCGGGATCACCAGACAGCAGAAGAGGGTGAAAAACCGCATGACGCCAGAAGTGAGCCACACAAACCTTGAGCGCGTATGGCGGTCAACGAAGGCGCAGGGGCGGCGCAACCAATTCACTATCTCCTTGAGCCGCGAAGATCTGAGGGATTGGCGCAGCATGAATTGCGGCAACCACAGTTGGCGGCGCCCGCCGAGCACCTGTGCCACCAGCAAGATCACCAGAGCTGCGGAAAAGGACGGGACACCGGGAATACCCGAAAGCGGGGAAATCAGAAGAATCGCTACCACAAGGATGACCGCCATAATAGAGCTGTCACCGATCTGCGCCACCACATCGCGGACTGCAACGGGATCATTATCCTCCGCAGCCGCTTCGATGCTGTCCAACAAGCCCGTCAAAATGCGACGGCTTTCTTCATCTTTATTATCCACCAAAAAACCTGAAAATTGCATCAGAGGTCCGCATATCAAGGCAAAGCAGAGGCTCATTTCTCATGGGATATAGTCGCCTTCGAATTTCTTCAAGTCATCAACGGTCTCATACCAATCAGGTTTTGATGCGGTATGGGCATAAACCGTAGGCCGCATTTTCGGATCGTCGCCCAAGGCGCAAGCCGCGATTACATATGCATCCCCGGACGCCATATCACCCGGAGAGGTGCCACATTACTTACAAAAACAGCGCTCGAACTTCGCGTCTGATCCGGCTTTGAACTTAGCTATCTCTTCTTGTCCTTCTGCAATCAGAAGGTCTTCGGCAAAAGCACGCTGGTGGATAATCAACGGCTTTTTTCAGTCAGCTTTCGGCAAGAGCGAGCATCGCGGCAAGCCCGCTCTTGTAGTCCGGATAGGCCGGTCGCCAGCCCAACGTCCTCTTGACGTGGTCGTTTCGTACCCGTTTGCTTTCCGCGTAAAAACTGCGCGCCATCGGGGTCATTTCCGCCGCTTCAATGGGAATCGCAGGCGGCACAGGAAGACCCAGCATCTGTGCTGCGTGGCCGATCACATCCTGCGGCGGGGCCGGATCATCGTCGCACAGGTTATAAATTTCACCCGGCGCCGGCGCAGCGAGCGACAGTTCAAGCGCCTGGGCAATGTCCTCCACATGAATGCGGCTGAACACTTGCCCGTCTTTGATGATGCGCCGCGCTGTGCCCTTACGCACCTTGGCGAATGGCCCGCGCCCCGGTCCGTAGATCCCCGCCAAGCGGAAAATATGCACCGGCAGGCCGGGAACCGCGCGCCACGCTGCCTCCGCCTCGACGCGCTGCAATCCCCGCTTTGTTGAGGGCGCAAGCGGCGTCTGCTCGTCCACCCAGCCCCCCTGGTGATCACCGTAAACACCCGTGGTTGACAGATAGCCCAGCCAGCGCATCTTTGGCGCTGCCGCCTCGAATGCATCACGCAGTTCCGCGAGAACGGGATCACCTTCCGGAGTCGGCCCGGCAGAGATCAAAATATTCGGGAATTCCTCTATCAGGGGCCGCAGATCACCGCCCGGCCACGACACCGGCTCGACGCCCGTCGCAGCAATCCCGTCAAGCTTCTCCGCGCTGCGGGTTGTGCCGACGACATGCCATCCCTCCGGCACCAGCCGCGTGGCGAGCGCACGCGCGCTAAAGCCATAGCCAAAGCAAAGCAGCCGCTTATCCATCAAGTCCTCTCAGCCCGAAAATTAATGCGTCTTTCGCTGACCCGCTGTATGAGCCGAAAGCCAATACCACCAAGCGGATACCAAACAAACGAAAGCGGCCTCTCCCGCAAGGGAAAGGCCGCAAACCACCGCTTTGGAACGGTAGTATAGCTTATTCAGGTGTTGAGCCTGTCGCTTCGTCATCATCATCGTCGCTGATAACTGCGGCCAGAACAGCAGCCGCTGCAACGGCACCAATTACAACTGGAACACCAATGCCGGAACCCACGGCAGGCACAAAAACGCCTTCGTCAGCTGGTTCGGCTTCGTAGGTTGCCGATTCCAAGGAACCCGCAAAGGAAGAAGTCGCCATGGCGGCGATCAAAGCGGAGGCGGAAAGCGTTTTCAACATTATAGTCATCCTATGTTACTAATGATCGGGCCCAAAACCCTTGTTCATTCTTGAGTGGAAGCTAGCGGAAATAGACAGACTTCACAACGGGCTAATAACTGACGCCGAGCAATTATTACCAAATCTCGCCGAGTGTTGCGAAAAAGCCTAACTCTTGAGAAGCACCAGCTCGAAATAACCCGAAACCGGGCCAACCCACTGGCGCGACTTGCGCACCAGACCGGTATTTGCCTGAACCCAATAGTCATTTTCGATGCGCAAATCTCCAACCGCACCTCCGATGCAGGTCTCACGCATATGAATAGCATCAAACGTTTGATTCACAACAGTAATTTTTTCATTTCCGACAGCATTTATCGTGCATCGGAATCGCATACGGGTTGTGGTCACGTCCCCGTCAGAGACAATATACTCCCGCAAACCGCTGGCAGGTGCCCTGTTTTTAAGCGCCCGAACAGTCAATGCTGCATCCGCCGAAATAATGTCGGCTCCAACGCCGCGGGTGCCGACAACCACGCCGTTTCGCAGAAAAATCAGCGCATTATCGGACGATTTCCAGATCTCGACCTGCCCCGGAAGCGAATCACTCCGGCTTGCAACCCGGCGCAAGAAATCGCTGCCGCCTGCAATTTCGGGATTGACCTGAAGGGCCGCAACCGTGGTCTCTGACAGCATTTTCGGGGTCACGACGACCTTTGGCTGACGCCCTGCGCGTTGCGAATCAACACCTTGCTTCAGCGTACCACCAATCAGCTTGGCCAAATTTTGCTGGTTCGTGTTCTCCGACGTGCAGGCGACAAGAAATGCCGCAGCGATCACAACGGCTACCAGACGTGTAATACGACCCATCATTCCCACACCCCCGACCAGTTACCGACCAGCGCATTGCGGTGGCCGTCACGCACCTGATCATAAAGACGGGCTGGCACGTTCAGACGCGCCCCGCCGTCCCGCTGGATCGGACGAATCGTTGTTCCGACTGTCCGGCGATCCGGACGTCCGACGAACCAGTTGATCGGGATGCTCAGGGTAATTCCCTTGTCGAATGACCCTTCACCGAAATCATCCGCCGAAACATCCGTCAGGGTGAAAAACCCGCCAACCTTCCAGCCATTGTTGAACTCGCGCTCAAGCGTCACTGTCGCCCCCACATCGCCCGCCAGATAGCGACCAACGTCAAGCTGCCCGACAAAGCCGTTGTCGAATTCATAATAGGCGGAGGCGTGGCCCGTCGCGACCGAGTAATCCTGAAATCCGAAAGCTTGATTGAAATCGCGTTGCTTGACGTAATTGGCCTCGACCCCCAGCGCGAGGCGGCTGGCCACAGGCTTCCACAAAAGCTCTGCCGACACGCCGCCGAACATCCGCTCAAGATAGCCTGCGGTCATGCGCGCATAAACATCGGGTGCCGGTTTCCACTGCCGGTTCACATAAAGATTGCGCAATGTCGTATCAGAAGCCTGCGCGTACAATACCGAATTTGTCCGCACCCGCGGCAACACGGAGTTACTTTCGCGGTCCGAATCCGCGACATTGCCGAACAAACGATGCCGTAGCTCGCCCGCGACGGTCCAGCCGGGGGCGGGGCGGTAGGACATGTTCAACCGGACACCGCCATCAACGCGAACAGGTTCGTTCGGGTCAAAATAGCTTTGCTCAAGGAAGGGAGCAAGCGACCAGTTGAAGACAGGAAACAGCTCTTCGTTGCGGGCACCGCCCGGCAAGGTGGGCGCTACGCTGTCGATACCAGCAACAGCCAGCAACGCGTCGGTGGCATTTGGATGCACCTCAAGCGCCTCCAGATCGGAGCGACGCAAAACGATGGCCGATTGCGCCAGATTATCAACAACCGGCACAATGCGGAACGTCTCGACGGAGGCGGGTAAAACCCGCGCCATTGCCCGCGCAACGCGTCCGACAGATACCGCCGTGGCCATATAACGTTCGTTACTATAGCGGACTTCGGTGGTCGACGCAGAGGTTTTCGTCTCGACCAGCACCAGTCCCTCGGCGGCCAAAAGCGGGATCAGCGCATCGCGCACCGCATTCGAAGCGCCGGTTTGAGACGCAGCCCAATCGCCGCTGTAGGCTTGCGGATTGTCCCGTCGGGCAGGACGAATATCATAAGGGCGCGGTGCGGGGAAACGAAGCACGGACAAAGGACGCTTGGGGTTTAGCTGCATTTGCAGATTCACGCCGATCTCGGAGCCGTACATGTAATAGCCACCGATGCGGATCGCATCGGATACCTGATATTCGGCACCGAAGTTAAACCGCGAATCGCGCGTAAACACACCGTCGTCCTGTTCGACAACATAAGCGTCGGAACTGTATTCCGCCTTCAGGCCCCATTTGTCGTTGATCTGCCATTCAAGACCCGCAAACGGAGCCGCGGGCCCGCGAAACCACTGATCCGTCGACAGATCTCCGCCGGTCGACGACACATCGTAGGAAGGGCGCGCGCTGCCGAACGGCGAGCCGATGCTGCCCGAACTGCCCAAACGCCCCCAGCCAAGACCAACCGTCGCCCTGATATTGCCGGGCAAGCCGGTGGTGGTGAAACTTTTGGTCGCCGCGACAAATTCTCCCGCAAAGATGCCTGTGCCCGCGAAATCCTGAAGGCCCAGTGTTACGGCAGGCAGATATCTGCTTTCACGGTTCAGCAAAAAGCGGACATCAAAGCTGCGGTCGCGGTAGGTATCGCGCCCGTCGATATCGAGCCCCTTAACGCCCGAGTAACGAAAGCTGGCAGAGACACGCGGCAGCGCTTGAAATGTTACCGTGGTACGGGTCTGTCCGCCGAAATTGGACACGCCAACAACGAACTGGCCATCCGGCAGCGCCTCGCCCGACGGCATATCCATCAGACCCGGTGTCCCGTAAAAGTTCAGCGACGGTCGATCCGGCGTTCGGAACACCGCATCCACGTCCTGCGCTGACAACGCCGCCGGCAAGGTGATCATGGCACCCAGCACCGTAAGCTGAATTATTCTATCTACTGCACGTCGGATCATTTTCTGCTCTCTGTCCGGCATTTTCTGAATATGCTTATGACACCCTCGCCGCCCCTATGGCAACACACGCACGTCAGCAAGACACCGACAGCATACAGCGTGACAAATCTGCGCTGGGTCAAGAGGCCTCGACCTTTGAAATTGTCTCCTGGAAACCCTCGACCCAGCGCCGCACAACCTCGCGGGCCATGTCTTCGTCGCTGGCGATGAACGCCTCGCGCAGGCCGCGCAGTGCGCTGGCGATTTCGATCTGGGATAGCCCCTCTTCGCGGGTTGAAAAAATCTTGGGATAGATTGTGCCGATAATATCGTTCGACAGCGTCAATTCTTCCACCATCTTCTCGCCGGGGCGCAGGCCGGTGATCTCGATCTCGATATCACCGTCGGGATTATCGGTGTCGCGCACTTCATATCCCGCGCTTTCAATGACTTGCCGTGCAAGTTGCAGGATCGGCACCGGTTTGCCCATATCCAGAACAAACACCTCTCCGCCA
This sequence comes from uncultured Sulfitobacter sp., assembly GCA_947502265.1. GTDB lineage: Bacteria > Pseudomonadota > Alphaproteobacteria > Rhodobacterales > Rhodobacteraceae > Sulfitobacter. The sequence goes on along the minus strand of CANMZB010000002.1, from coordinate 133,209 downwards.
CGGCTGATTCCGGCCGCCTGAAGCACCAGTTGAACGGCCTCCTGCACGGTCATAAAGTATCGCTCGACACCCTTGTCAGTCACGGTAAGCGGCCCGCCACGGCTCAATTGCTCTTGAAACAACGGCACGACAGAGCCGGAAGACCCCAACACATTGCCGAACCGCACCATCGAAAAAACAGTGCCGCCATTCGTGCGACGTGCCAGATCCTGAACCACCATCTCGGCCAACCGCTTTGACGCGCCCATGACATTCGCAGGGCGCACCGCCTTGTCCGACGAGATTAGCATGAACCGTTCAACACCCGCTTTCGCGGCTTGCTCAGCCAGCGTTTGCGTTCCGAACACATTGTTGACCAGCCCGGTCAGCGGATTCGCCTCGACCAGCGGCACATGTTTATATGCGGCCGCATGAAGCACCACCTGCACGCCATGTACCGTCAGCAGCTTGCGCACCTGACGGCTGTCCGTGACAGAGCCAAGCACCGGCATAATCACAACAGGAATTTCCTCTTGTTCGGCGATGTTTCGCAGTTCCATATCAATTTGGTAAAGGCCAAGCTCGCTTAACTCGAACAGGATGATCTTGGCCGGTTTGCAATCAAGCACCTGACGGCACAACTCTGATCCGATGGACCCGCCAGCGCCGGAAATAAGAACCACTTTGCCAGCATAGGTGCTGCGCGCGTCCCCCAGCGGATGCTCCACCTCCGCACGCCCCAGAAAGTTCCGTGCGGAAACCGGAGTCAGCCTGTCCACCAGCGTCTTTTCCCCGATCAACTGCGAGAAAGACGGCAGCGTTTGCACTTCGAGGCCCATCTTCTCCAGCTTGCGGGCGATCTGCGCCTGCTTCGGACGGCTCAGCGAGGGGACCGCAAGCAAAACACGGTCGATCTGCATTTCCTTCACAAGCTCGGCTATCCGCACAGGCGTATAAACCTGCAAGCGCGCCACGGTCATCCCCTGCAAGGCCTTGTTATCATCGACAAATGCGACCGGTTCAATTGTCTGGTGCCCGCGCAGCGCCGATACCAAGTGCGCGCCTGTAACCCCCGCGCCATAAATCAACACGCGGCAGCAGTCGGCGTTGTTACGATAGACCGCAAGAACCACCTGCAAAATCACCGCGCGGCTGGCGACAGCCATGCAAAAGAACGCCACGCCGAACGTCATATGCAGCCCGACCGGTAAATCCAGCCCCGCAATATCGCTAAAAGTGAGCGAGGCGATGGTCAGCAAGATCCCGTACACGGCCGTCAGCCCGACAGCTGATGCCTCATAGCCGCTGACTTGAATATCACTAATGCCGATCCACACGGAAATGCCGACCGCAGCGGCGATCATATACGGCAGGACGGGCAGATAGCTGTACAAGTTCGCGCCAAGCCCGCCGGGCAGGTCAAACACCACAAAAGCAAAGGTCAGCGCAAAAGGGACAATAACCCCGTCAAGCGCCATCATGACCCTGCGTTTTTGCGCTTTGTTAAGTGATATGATCCAGCTCAGCATGATCCGCAAAAAACTGCTCCCGCTTCAAAAATGTACTATACTCAAGAAAACACTGACGTGAAATCGGGCATGTAAAGATCTAACCGACAATATTGAAATACCTTCAGACATGTTAGCGTATTTGACATCCAAAGTATAACAATTGGTGACCTTGCACCCGGTCAGCGGAAATCAACCCCCGCTCAACGGCGACGAAAGAGGTTCGTGGCCGTCTGCACGATGAGGACAATATCATAGCAAAGGCTTTGATTACGCTGGTAAATATGGTCCAGCTTCGCTTTTCTCGGCACACATATACGGCAATATACATCATCCGTTTCCTCGGCCGAAGTACACCGCGCCAAAAGCCGTTCTTCGTGTCTGTGAAACCGGATCGTGGCAAGCCCCGTAACACCCGGCCGCGATTCAAGCACCTGCGCGTAAACCTCCGGATACCGTTCGACATATTCACGCAGCGGCGGGCGCGGTCCGACGAACGTCAAATCCCCCTTCAGAATATTCCAAAGCTGCGGAAATTCATCCAGCCGCTTGGCCCGCAATCTGGCCCCCACGGGCGTGATCCGCGACGCCTTGTGCGCACCCGAAACGCCCTGATCGTGTTGCTGATCCACAACGGTCATCGTGCGGAATTTCAGCAGACCAAAGCCCTCATCAGGCGTTTTCATCCGCTCCGCAACATAGAACAGCGGGCGGCCCTGCTTGAGAAAAACATAGATCACCAGCACCAGAATGACCGGCCCAAGGACAATCACCAGAATACCCGCAAAAACCAGATCGAACAGGCGTTTTTGCCATGTCATGTGCGGCCTTCTCCCTTGCGCCATTGCGCCACAAGCCCCTGCGGCGTGCTTTCGGATGGCTCAAAGGTGTAGACCCGTTCAAGCCGGGCAGTGTCCAGCGTCACTTCACCGATCACGTCGCTTCCGGCGGTACGCGGGGTCCACACAAGGCCGGCGGCATCCAGAAGATCACCCATCGCCACAGCACCCGGCGCCGCGATATTCACAATATCGGGCAGGGCGTCAGCTCCGCAAAGCGCATGAAGCGCCTTTGCCAGCGTGACTGGCCCGATATAGCTGCGTCGTGGCGTGCGCCCGTCGGGCAATTGGTCAATCGTCATACCGGCGCGCCAGCCACCCAGAATTGCGTCCGCGCCCGCCACATTGCCGATCCGCAACACACAGACGCGGCCTGCGCCTGCCTCCAGCGCCGCTTGCTCCATCGCGCGTTTGGCATGACCATAACCGGACACGGGCACAACATCATCCGTTTCGCGGTGCAGGCCACCATCCGCGCCATACACCGCAGCCGAAGACGCCACAAAAACCCGCGCATCCACAGGCGCGGCCCGCACAGCCGCAAGCGCCAGACCGGTGTTCAGCGCCATCGCGTCACCCGTTGCTATCGCATGCGCAGGCGTAACGCCCGCAAGACAGATCACTGCCTGCACACCTTCTGCCGCCCGCTCCAAAGCGTCCGTATCCCGCAGCGGATCAAAGCACAGCACCCCGCTCGCGGCCTGACGGCTTTGCAAACCTAGCGAATGCGGTGTGGGCCAATGCAGCCGCAGCATCCGCCCCAGACGCCCGCCGGAGCCAAGCAGAAGAACACCGGTATTTCCCACTTTCAGCTCCGAAATGATTGACCTCATTGCCCTATGCAGTATCTTGCCGTCAGACATTTTCCAACCCTTGCCCGCATCCGACCGGCATGGCACAGGGGATAAAGATTTATGAATATAGAGCGGTAAAGAGAATGAGCCCAATCATCAGACACTCCTTGTGGATTGTTCTCACCCTCACAATCGCTGCGTGCGGCTCGCTTCCGCGGGGTGCCGCGCTGAAATCCGAAGTCATAGACGGGGCCGAACAGCCCAATGCGAATTTTGCGGTTTATCAGGTAACAAAGGCGTTTCTTCCCAGCGTTACGCAATGGCCTGTGATTGGTGACCAGAATTTCGAATGGATATCCGGTAGCACCGGATCAAACGCCCAGATCATTCGCGCCGGTGATAGAGTCGATGTCATCATCTGGGACAGCGCAGAAAATTCGCTGATCACCACACCCGGCCAACGAACCGCAAACCTGATGGGGATGCGCGTCTCTGAAAGTGGATCAATTTTCGTCCCCTATGTCGGCAAGGTCCGCATAGAAGGACGCACACCCGACAATGCCCGCCAACTGGTACAAAGACAGCTTGAAGCCGTTGTGCCCGGATCGCAGGTACAATTGAACATGGCCGAGGGGCGGGTCAATTCGGTTGATCTGGTGGGCGGCGTAAGCGCGCCCGGCAGCATCCCGATGCCCGATCAGAACTTTACCGTTCTTGCCGCAATTTCCGCAGGGGGCGGGGTCCAGAACGGACTGACCAATCCACAGGTCAAACTGGTGCGCGGTCAGAAAATCTATCGCACGTCCGTGTCGCGGCTTTATGAAAACCCCAGACTTGATACCCGCCTGCAAGGCGGTGACAAGGTCATCATCGAGCAGGACCGCCGCTACTTCCTGTCTCTCGGGGCCGCCGGCGCCGAAAGCCAGTTCCCCTTTAACCGCGATAAAGTTTCTGCCCTGGATGCGTTGTCGATCATCGGCGGAGTCAATGATGCGCGCGCAAACCCCCAAGGGGTGTTGATCCTGCGGGAGTATCCGGCAACCGCGCTCAGCGCAGGAACCCGTGGTCCGCGTCAGGAGCGGGTGGTCTTTACCATCGACCTGACCACATCAGACGGGCTGTTCTCGGCCCGCAATTTCACCATCAACTCCGGCGATCTGGTATTGGCAACGGAAAGCCCAGTCAGCAACACCCGCACGATCTTCGGGCTGATCGGTTCGGCCTTCGGTCTGGTCTCAATCGCGACCAACTAACACCGCCACCTGTTGCACTCAGGCGGGCATCGTGATCCGTTTGCCCTCAGGCACCAGCGCGTTGATTTGCGCGATATGCTCGGGCAGGCATTTGGTCAGGAAATCATATTCCTTGACCACATGTTTGCGCGCAGCGCGGCCCAGATGCGCAAAATCGGCGGGTGTCTCAAGCACTTCGACCACCTGCCGCGCAATCGCTTGCGGATCAAAGAAATCGACCAACAAACCGGTTTCTCCATGCGTCATCGCCTCGCGCACGGGTGCTACATCGGCGGCCACAATCGTCGCCTCCATCGCCATGGATTCCAACAAGGACCACGACAACACAAACGGCATCGTCAGGTAAATGTGGCACCGGCTCAGCTGGATAATCTTCTGGTAATCCGCATAAGGCACCTGCCCCAGAAAATGCACGCGGCTCCAATCGACACGGTGGCCCATCTCTGCCTCCATCTCGCCGCGCAGTCCGGCGGGGTTCTTGCTTTTGCTGCCGTAAGACACATCATTGCCGCCCACAACCAGCACCCGCGCGTTGGGCCGCGCCTCCAGAATATCGGGCAGCGCCCGCATGAACTGGTGAAAGCCGCGCATCCGCTCAAGGTTGCGCGCCATATAGGTCACAATCTCGTCGTCGCGCCCGATCGGCGTCTCGACCCGCCCCAGTTTCAGCGTCGCGGTGGGGTCAGGGCCAAGCCTGTCGGTACGGATGCCATCATGGCACACATAAATCTTGTCGTGGAACCCTTCGGGAAAACAATCGCGCTGCCATTTTGTCGGACTATGTCCGCGATCAACCGTGTGGATATTCGCCATCGGCACCGCATTGCGCGCTTGCAACAGAAACGGCGTATGCGCGTTTGTCGGCTCTTCGGGGTCAAAATTCACCGGACCGCCGTGCAGGCGATAGTAGTATTCAAAAAAGCCGATGATCGGCACATCAGCCCAGATCTGTTTGAAAAACGTCAACTCACCCCAGCCGACATGCCCGATAATGATATCAGGTTTGAACCCCTCTTCGCGCTCCAGCTTGTGTGCCGCCGCAGCCGCGCCAAACCCCATTCCGGTGGCCTCTTCCCACACTTTGCTCAACCCGTAAGCATCCGCTTTGGGCGTGTGATGCGGCTTGTAAATCCGCGCCTCCACGCCCTGATATTTCGGTGGATTAAGGCGCTGCGTCAGGAAATAGATCTTGTGCTCTTTGGTTGCCGCCAACCACTCCACTAATTCTCGGTACTGGCCCGGCATGTTCTGATGCACAAAGAGAATATTCATACCAAAGGGTCACCTTCCCGGGGATTAGAGGACTAACGCCACCCCAGATAACCCGCAGCCAAGCGCGTTTGCAAACGTCCTATTTCCCTTTCCAGACGGGATCACGCTTTTCGGCAAAGGCGCGCGCGCCCTCAAGTTGATCCTCGGAGGAATAAAGCGCATCGACGCTGCGCAACTGGCGGCGGGTGATCCGGTTCATGGTGTCCTGAAATTTGGAATCCTCGGCATCACGCACAACTTCCTTGATCGCGGCATAAACCAGCGGCGGACCGGAGGCGAGCAGCCGTGCCAGCTCCCATGCGCGGTCCGTCAGGGTGTCGGCGGGCACGATCTCGTTGATCAACCCCCATCCCTTGCCTTCTTGTGCATCAAACCAGCGCCCCGTCAGCAAAAGCTCCATCGCGATGTGATAGGGAATACGCTTGGGCAGCTTTACGCTGGCCGCATCCGCCACCGTACCCGAACGGATTTCAGGCAACGCAAAAGTCGCGTGATCGGCGGCAAGGATCATATCGGCGCTCAACGCCAGCTCAAGCCCGCCACCGCAGCAAATGCCGTTCACCGCGGCAATCACCGGCTTGTTCAGGCCCGGCAACTCTTGCAACCCGCCAAAGCCGCCAACACCATAATCGCCGTCAACCGCGTCCCCGTCCGCCGCCGCCTTAAGATCCCAGCCGGGGCAAAAAAACTTGTCCCCCGCGCCCGTAATGATCGCTACGCGCAGGTCGGGATCATCGCGAAATCCGGCAAAGACGTCGCCCATGATCCGCGAGGTCACAAGATCAATGGCGTTGGCCTTGGGCCGGTCCAGCGTCACTTCCAGAATGCCGCCATCGCGGCGGGTTTTGATCGGGTTCATCGGTTTCTCCTCAGGCTTCACGCAACAACGCATCGACGGCAATTGCCGTCTCCGGCGTACACATAAGCGGGTTAATTTCAACTTCGCTGACACGCGCAGCATTGGCAACCACATAGGATTGCACAGCCATCACCGCATCCAGAATCGCAGGCAGATGCGCGGCGGGCTTGCCACGGTATCCCTCGATCAGCGGCCAGATACGCAACCGGCGCAGCGCCGCTTCGATCTGCGGGCGCGTTGCAGGTAGCAGAACCGAAGTCGTATCCTGCCACAGCTCCGCCAAGACGCCCCCCGCCCCCAGCGTCATCACAAAACCATGCGCAGGGTCGCGCAGAACACCGATCAGCAACTCGGCCACAGCCCCCTGCACCATTTCCTCGACCAGATAACTGCCGCGCGGCATCGTTTGTGCTACATCATCAATCGTACCCGCCGTCAGACCAACCCGAACAGCACCAGCCTCGGACTTATGCGCAAGTCCCGTGACCTTCAGCACCAAAGGTGCCTCCAGCTTTGCCGCAGCAGCGCCAAGATTTGCTGCATCGGCAACCGCAGCACCCCGAGGCACAGCCAAACCATGCGCAGCAAGCCGCCGCTTTGCATTCGCCTCATCCACCAAGGTCACCACACGATCCGCCCCCGCAATCAGCGGCGAAACTGAATCGGGCGTTGTTATTGTCGCTGCAATCTCGGCAGCGGCTATCGCTTCGCTCAGGCCGTGCATCGGTACCACGCCGCCCGCAATCAATCGGGCCGCAACATCCGCGGGCATCAGCTCGGGCAGCGTCGCCACCACGGCAACCGGCCGCCCGCTTTGCGCCCGCACGGCCAATGCTGCCTCGGTCGCACAGATCCAGTCGCTCGCATCAGTATGCGGGTAATCCACAATCAATAGCGTCAGCCCGATATGCGCCGCCGCCATCGGCAACCACGCCGCTGCCATCTTGTCCGGATCGCGCCAGATATATGTGTGATAATCCAACGGATTGCCAAGCGCGACAAGCGGGCCAAGCGCCTCTTTTAACGCTGCACGCTGCTCGTCGGTCAGGGCCGGAAAACTCACACCGCGCCCGGTAGCTGTATCCGCCGCCAGGCTCGCCTCCCCCCCCGAACAGCTGACCGATGACAGCGTGGGCAGATCCAGCGGACCCCCCATATGCAAAAGCTTCAGCGTCTCCAGAAACACCGGCAAATCCGCAACCCGACCAATGCCAAGCCGCCGCAAAAGCGCATCCGCCCCCGCATCACTGCCCGCCAGCGAGGCAGTATGCGAAACCGCCGCCACCTGCGCCTGATCCGATTTGCCAACCTTCAGCGCCACCAAAGGCACCCCCCGCGCCGCTGCCTTTAACGCCAGCCGGTGCCACGCCGCGACATCGCCAAACCCTTCAATGTGCAAGCCAATCGCGGTCACACGCGGATCATCCAGCAATTCGGCAGCCATCTCCGCCTGCGTGGTCTGCGCCATGTTCCCGCACGTCACAACATAGGCAATCGGCAAGCCGCGCTGTTGCATCGTAAGATTGATCGCGATGTTCGACGATTGCGTCAAAATCGCCACGCCCCGATCGACCGGCAAACATCCGTGTTGGTCAGGCCACAAAAGCGCCCCGTCAAGCGCGTTGATAAAGCCATAGCAGTTAGGCCCCAGCACCGGCATATCTCCCGCCGCCGCCACCAGCCGCGCTTGCAGGCTATGAGCCTCGGCATCCTCGCCCGCCGCCTCGGAAAAACCCGAAGCAAAACACACAGCGCCCCCCGCCCCCATCTGCGCCAACTCCGCCACGATATCGATTGTGGCAAAACGATTCACCCCGATGAACACAGCATCAGGCGGCGCGCCCAGATCCGCCAACGCACGCACGGCCTCGACGCCTTCGATCACACCACCTTTGGGATGAACCACGTCGATTTTTCCAGTGAAGCCCATGCGCCGCGATTGACGAATAATCTGCGCGCCCCAAGCGCCGCCGCCAACAACGGCGATACTTGACGGCCTGAGTATTCTCATGAGGTCACGCGCCATCCCGGATGCTCCCCCAAAGGAGTTTCATGCCTTCGGCGAGGATATTTTCAGCCAAAAGAAATAACCATTTTTTAACCATTGTCCGTATATCTTTCGGAGGCGGAACAGGCGGGGACGCCGATGGCCGCGCCAAGGGAAATAGCTTGTCTGTTTTTCAAAGGGGAGGCTCCTGCCAGGGTCTCCCTATTTCTTTTGGCCGTAAATATTCCGGGGGAAATCGGCCTTGGCCGATTGGGGGCTGGCCCCCTGACCACGCCTGAAACCATGCGCCGCGAAATCATTGTCACGCACCCAAAGCCCTAAGCATCTCGCGGCTGATAATGTGGCGCTGGATTTCCGATGTGCCGTCCCAGATCCGTTCCACCCGCGCATCACGCCAGAATCGCTCAAGCGGGTAATCGTCCATCAGCCCCATACCGCCATGCAGCTGGATCGCCGCATCTGTCACCCGCGCCAACATTTCTGACGCGTAAAGCTTGGCCGACGCGATCTCGCGGTTTGCAGGCACCCCTTTATCAAGCCGGTCCGCCGCCGCCAGCGTCAGCAAATCCGCCGCGTCGATCTCGGTGATCATATCGGCAAGCTGGAACGAGACGCCTTGAAACTTCCCGATTTTCTGGCCGAACTGTTCACGCTCGGCGGCATAGGTCAGGGCATAATCAAACACCCGCCGCGCGCGGCCCACGCTCATTGTGGCAACGGTAATCCGCGTAGCGTAAAGCCAGGTGTTCATCACGTCGAACCCGCTATCGACCTCACCCAAAACCTGCGCATCCGGCAGGCGGCAATCGTCAAATTCGAGGATCATATTTTTATAGCCGCGATGGCTCACCGATTTATATCCGTCGCGGATGGTGAATCCGGGCGTGCCGCGATCTACCAAAAAGGCGGTGATCCGCTTTTTCGGACCTTTCGGCGTCTGGTCCTCGCCCGTGGCGATAAACACAATGATGAAATCCGCATGATCCGCACCCGAGATGAAATGCTTGGTCCCGTTGACCACCCAATCCCCGCCATCGCGCACCGCATTGCATTTCATACCGCGCACATCCGATCCCGCGCCCGGCTCGGTCATCGCCAGCGCGTCCATCCGTTCGCCGCGCACGGCAGGCATCAAATAGCGCTCTACCTGCTCGCCTTCACAGGCCATCAGGATATTTTGCGGCCGCCCGAAGAAGTGGTTCAACGCCATAGAACCGCGCCCCAACTCGCGCTCTACCAACGCGAATTCCACATGGTTCAATCCGGCACAGCCCACACTTTCGGGAAAGTTGCAGGCATAGAACCCCAGATCAATCGTCTTGCGCTTGATCTCCTCCGCGATCTCGGCAGGCACCTCGCCCGTGCGTTCGACCAACGCCTCGTGCGGATAGATTTCCTTTTCCACAAAAGAGCGCACCGAGTCGGCAATCATCTGATGTTCGTCTGTCAGCCCGTAAATCATGTTCGTTTCCTGTTCTTGACACGCTCGCGCATCATTATCTTGCCCGCGTCCGTGCCATCGTGGAACGAACCGAAAAACTTGTCCCGCAGCACATCAAGGTTGCCGTGTTTCACCCCGAAATAGCGGTGGTGAAACCGCCCGTCGGCGCACCACTTCGGCCCTCTCAACGGACGCGGCGGCCAATGCCACAATCGCGAAACGGCGATGGTTTCTTCGGGCGCGTGGATTCACGCGCCACGGCTCATTTGGCGTAATCCGACCCTTCGGTATCCAGCATCGCCTTAAGCTCGGCCAGATGGCGCGCGTCCTGTTCGGGGTACGCTTCGAGCTGCTGCGCGGTTTTCTCTGCGATGTCGTCGGGAATACGGCGCAGCGGCAGGCCGGTTTGCAGCGCCCTGATATAAGTCTCTGCTGCGCGCTCGAAATAATACAACCGGTTGAACGTCTCGGCCACCGTATCGCCGATCACCATTACGCCGTGGCTTCCCATGACCATCACCTTTTGCTTGGGATCGGTCAGCAGCGTGGCACAGCGCGCGCCCTCGTCCTCGAATGCGAGACCGCCATAATCCTCGTCGATCACCACGCGGTCGTAGAAGGTACAACAGTTCTGGTCGATCGGCGGCAGGCGGCTGTCTTGCAGGCAGGCGAGCACGGTTGCGAAAATCGAATGGACATGCATCACGCAACGCGCGTGAGCACAGGCGCGATGCACCCCGCCGTGCAAACCCCACGCGGTTGGATCCGGCGCATTCGGCCCTTTCAGGGTTTCGGGATCATTGGCGTCAATCAACAGCAGATCAGACGCCTTGATGCGCGAAAAATGCATCTGGTTCGGGTTCATCAGAAACTGCGTGCCGCTCTCGTTCACGGCCAACGAAAAGTGGTTTGCAACCCCTTCGTGCATGTCCAGCCGCGCGGTCCAGCGAAAGGCGGCGGCCAGATCAACGCGCTCCTGCCAGTGATCCATGTTCTGCATGATAAATCTCCTTTGCGCGCAGATTGAAGCAGCCTCTCCCTGTTGACCAACAAAAAAATCGGATGCTAAGTATAAGTCTAACTTATGGGTGCCTTATGACAATTCACAACCCGCTCCCCCCGCTCAACTGGCTGCGCGCATTCGAGGCGGCGGCGCGGCATCTTTCGTTTACCGGCGCCGCGCGTGATCTCAACATGACGCAAAGCGCGGTCAGCCAGCAGATCAAAGCGCTTGAAGGGCATCTGGGCCGTCCGCTGTTCCATCGCCGCCCCCGCGTGTTGGAGTTGACCCAAACCGGCATGTCCTATCTGCCGGTTGTGCGCGATGCTTTTCGCACCCTGCGCCACGGCACCCGTGCCATCACCCGCGCAAGGCGCGATGTGCTGCGGGTGCAATGCAATCTCACCTTTGCACTACAATGGCTTGCGCCGCGCCTTGCGCGCTTTCGCGCCGCCCACCCCGATGTGCAACTGGATATCAGCACCGAATTATGGGAGCCGCGCGATCTGGCCACCGATATCGACATTGAAATCCGGTACAGCCTGCACCCCTCCGATACCGTTGCCGCCACGCTTTTGCACCGCGATCATTACTATCCCGTATGCGCGCCGGAATATGCCGTTACGCTGGAAACGCTGGCGGAACAGCCGCTTTATGACTGCGCCTACATGATGGGAACATGGGCCGTATGGGCCGAAGAACAGGCTCTAACATGGGGTAATCCGCCCGTTACCTATGCCACAACCTATTCTGTGGCCCTCGCCGTTGCTGTGTCGGGGGGCGGGCTGGCGCTGGCGCATGATGCCATCGCAGCGGACCCTATCACGCGCGGGCTACTCGTCGCGCCGTTTACCCATCGCGCCGTGATGCAAGAGGCGTATTACCTTATCCAGTCACCACAGGCAGGAAAACTACCGGCGGCGCAGGCGTTCACCGGCTGGTTGCACACCGAACTTGCGGCGTTCAAGGCCGGTCAACCTGCGCTCAACACGCGGCTTGGCACCCAAGCATAACCGTTTTCGCACAAGATATACGCCTCGCGCAGGCCGTGCGGCTTGTCCGTAGGAGATTGCAGGATCGTCCCGCCCGCCCTTTCGGCGCGCACACATGCCGCGTCAGGATCGCTGTCATAAAGCCGTATTTCGATCCCGCCGCCGCGTGGCGCTGTTTCGGACACAAGGGCCAGCAGCGGATTGGAATGATACGTCTCGTCACTATGGATCTGGAACACCTGATCGCCATAGCGCAGGATCGCAAAATCCTGTGTCGGCTGATGCGCCTTCATGCCAAAAACAGTCTCTAAAAAGGCAACCTGTGCCATTACGTCCCACACCAGCAGGTTCAAACCCAATCCGCGCAGCGATGCTCCGAAATCCGCCGCTGAAATACTATCATACTCCATCCACGCTGCTCCCGCTTGAACCTGTTCAGACCCTGTGCGACCGTGGGCCATGACACAAGAAATTTTCCCCTCATGGCCCGATGTGGCCGCCGATCTGGTCAACGTTGCCGCAGGGCGCAGCCCCGCCGATATGATCATCACCGGCGGCATCTGGGTCAACGTCCACACCCGCGAAACGCTGCCCGATCATGACATCGCCATTGTGCGTGGGCGCATCGCGTTCGTCGGGCCGGACGCCTCCCGTTGCAAAGGCGTTGATACACAGATTATCGAGGCCAAAGGCCGCTATATGATCCCCGGCCTGTGCGACGGGCATATGCACATCGAAAGCGGCATGCTCACCCCCGCCGAATTTGCCCGCGCGGTGATCCCGCATGGCACCACATCCATGTTCACCGATCCGCACGAGATCGCCAATGTGCTGGGCCTTGAAGGTGTGCGCATGATGCACGACGAAGCGCTGATGCAGCCGGTCAATATCTTTACCCAGATGCCCTCCTGCGCGCCCAGCGCTCCGGGAATGGAAACGACAGGTTTCGAGATTTCGGCGCAAGAGGTGGTCGAGGCGATGGCATGGCCCGGCATCATCGGGCTGGGCGAGATGATGAACTTTCCCGGTGTCGCAAACGCCGATCCTCAGATGCTGGCCGAAATCGCGGCTACGCAGCGCGCGGGTAAAACCGTGGGTGGGCATTACGCCTCCCCCGATCTTGGCCCCGCTTTCGCCGCCTATGTGGCGGGCGGCCCTGCGGATGATCACGAAGGGACGTGCGAGGCAGATGCAATTGCGCGGATGCGGCAAGGGATGCGCGCGATGATCCGGCTCGGCTCGGCGTGGTATGATGTTCAAAGCCAGATCACCGCGATCACCGAAAAGAGGCTGGATTCGCGCAACATGATCCTGTGTACGGATGATTGCCATTCCGGCACGCTGGTCAACGAGGGCCACATGAACCGCGTCGTGCGTCACGCCATCGCGTGCGGCTGTGATCCGCTGGTCGCGCTGCAAATGGCGACGATCAACACCGCCACCCATTTCGGGCTGGAGCGTGAAATCGGGTCGCTCACCCCCGGACGGCGCGCCGATGTGATCCTCTCCTCCGATCTGAAGACATTGCCAGTCGAAACCGTGATTGCGCGCGGGCGTATCGTGGCGCAAGACGGTGTGTGTCTGGCCGAGTGCCCGCATTACGATTGGCCCGAACACGCCCGCCAAACCGTGAACATGGCGCGCGACCTTGCGGGGGACGATTTCGCCATCACCGCCCCCGCAGGTGCCAATGCCGTCACTGCCAACGTCATCGGCGTTGTCGAAAATCAGGCGCCTACAAAGGCGCTGCAATTCGAACTGCCGGTGACCGAAGGCCGCGTAACCGCGCACGGCGATGTCTGCCAGATCGCATTGGTCGAACGGCACCGCGCGACGGGTGGCGTGGTTAACGCGCTGGTTTCCGGTTTTGGCTACAAGGGGCGCATGGCGATGGCTTCTACCGTGGCGCATGACAGCCACCATATGATCGTTGTCGGCACCGATACCGAAAACATGGCGCTGGCCGCGGACCACCTGCGCGCCCTTGGCGGTGGCATCACGGTTTTCCGCGACGGGGCATCTTTGGCAACCATTGACCTTCCGATTGCGGGCCTGATGTCCGACAACCCCGCCGCAGAGGTTGCCGCGAAAACCGACGCGCTGATGCAGGCGATGCGGACGTGCGGTTGCACGCTCAACAACGCTTACATGCAACACTCGTTGCTGGCGCTGGTGGTGATTCCCGAACTGCGGATTTCCGATCTGGGGCTGGTCGACGTGCGCAGCTTTGAATTCATGGATGTGATCGTGACATGAGCGTCTATCTCCGCAACCTGAGCGCGCTGATGCCTGCCAGCTTTACCCTGCCCGAACCGCTGTTGAATTGTTTCACGTGGATCGAAGATCAGGGCGGGCATCACACACGCGACGGCGGCGCACAGCCCCAAGATCACTGGCTGTCGATCTATCCGCCCGCCGATCTGACCAATCCTGCCGCGTCGATGGTGGCGTTTGGCGGAACCGCGCTGCCCTTCACCGCCGCTTGGACCACACCTGACCCCGCCATCGACGCCCGTATTTTCGAGCTGGCCGAGACATCAGGCGACGGCGCGCGCGCAGCGCTTTGGCGCGATGACGCGGGCGCACAGTATTTCGTGCATATCGGTCACGATACACTGGGCGTGATTACCGACGATCCGGTCGTGTTTTTGCAATTCCTCGCCATGGGATACCCCGAGCCGGGCGCGCTGGCGCGGACCGACATCACACCGCTTGACGCAGCGCTGGAGCATCACGGCCTGACCGATGCCGACGATCTGGCCCCTGATGACCACCCCCTGCCGCCGACCGCATTCCAGGCCTATCTGGAAACAACTTTCAACGTGCCATTGCCCGCGACGGCGCGCGCTTTGGGCATCCCCGATTTCACGCCGTACCACGCCCCCGATGCCACAGACCCGTTCGCCAGATGGGTCGCAGACGTAACGCCACCCCCCTCCGAGGCCGATCTGGTCTATGAGCGGGCGCTGATGGACACGGTTGAACAGCTTGACCTTCGCGACACCGACAGCTCAGACATCATTATGCAGAAAATCGGCGGCCTGTTCGGACGCACGGATCCCTGAAAGAAGCACCATGAAGCAATACAAGATCCTCACCCCCGATGCCGATAAGCCGGAAGAATTCCATGACGCAACCGCCGCCGTCGACCGCCTGACCGAACTGTACCAGCAATCAACCACCTTTCTGCGCGAACGCTTTCTGGCCGCGATGACCGACGCCCCGCCCGATGCCCGCATCCGCGCGTTCTATCCCGAAGTGCGGCTCACTACGTCAAGCTATGCCCATGTCGATACCCGGCTGAGCTTTGGCCATGTCGCAAGCCCTGGCACCTACGCCGCGACGATCACGCGGCCCGACCTTTTTCGCAACTACCTGATCCAGCAAATCGGGCTGGTGATTAAAAACCACGGCCAACCGGTTGTGGTCGGCCCGTCCAACACGCCGATCCCTGTGCATTTCGCCGTCTCGGGCGATACCACTGTGAACATCCCACAGGAAGGCGCCGCCGATTTCACCCTGCGCGACGTCTTTGACGTGCCCGATCTCAGCACCACGAACGACGACATCGTCAACGGCACCTACGTGCCGCAAGACAATATCGGCGCGCTCGCCCCGTTCACGGCACAGCGGGTGGATTACTCTCTTGCTCGGCTGTCACATTATACCGCCACCGACCCGGATCACTTCCAATGTCATGTGCTTTTTACCAACTACCAGTTTTATGTGACCGAGTTCGAGGAATACGCCCGCGAGATGCTGCGCGACCCCGACAGTGGCTACACCTCTTTCGTCTCGACCGGTGATCAGGAAATCACCGATGCAGATGCCCCCCTTGAGGTCGCGGCGAAGCTGCCGCAAATGCCGACCTATCATCTCAAACGTAAGAACGGCGCGGGCATTACGCTGGTTAACATCGGTGTCGGCCCCTCGAACGCAAAAACGGCAACCGATCATATCGCCGTGCTGCGCCCGCACGCGTGGATGATGGTGGGGCATTGTGCCGGTCTGCGCAATTCTCAGGCGCTGGGCGATTTCGTGCTGGCCCATGCGTACCTGCGCGAAGATCATGTGCTGGACGATGACCTGCCCGTCTGGGTGCCGATCCCCGCACTGGCGGAAATCCAGATCGCGCTGGAACAAGCCGTTGAACAGGTGACCCGACTGGAGGGGTACGACCTGAAGCGGGTGATGCGGACCGGCACCGTCGCCACCATCGACAACCGCAACTGGGAATTACGCGACCAGTCCGGGCCGGTCAAACGGCTTAGCCAGTCACGCGCCATCGCGCTGGACATGGAAAGCGCCACCATTGCCGCGAACGGCTTTCGCTTTCGGGTGCCTTACGGGACACTTCTGTGCGTCTCGGACAAACCATTGCACGGTGAATTGAAGCTGCCGGGCATGGCATCAGAGTTCTACAAGACACAGGTTTCGCGCCATCTGCGCATCGGAATCCGCGCCATGGAACAACTGCGCGATATGCCGCTCGAGCGGATTCACAGCCGGAAATTGCGCTCTTTTGACGAAACCGCCTTCCTTTAGGCGTCCTCTCGCCTATAAAACTGCAAAAAACCTCATATTTTGCTGGAAAAGACGCCACTATTCGTTGTGTTTGATCACAACATACCGTTACATTCCCGCCATTAGGCCCCACATTCGGGCGGTCGAAGGAGACAAAAAAGATGGCAACCAAACCAATGACAAAGACCCAGCTCGTCGCCGCACTGGCCGAAGAGATGGACACAGACAAAAAAGCCGCAGGCACGGCGCTTGACGCAGTATGCGCGCTGATCACGCGTGAAGTCTCCGGCGGCGGCGCTGTGACCCTGCCCGGCGTTGGCAAAATCTACTGCCGCGAACGCCCCGAGCGGATGGTCCGCAACCCGGCGACCGGCGAACAGTTCAAGAAAGACGCGGACAAAGTCGTGAAAATGACAATCGCAAAAGCACTGAAAGACAGCGTGAACGAATAAGCGCTAACAAGATGAATTCGAAAAAGGGGTCGCCTGTTTAGCGGCCCCTTTTTCATGTTCACGGCTGCGTAAACTATGCCATACCTATCTGACCAAGCCCCCCCTTTTCCAACTGACAGAAGTGAATAATGCGCGCCCCGCAACATCCCCAAAACCCGAAACGGCTTGCCACGTTGAAAGGCCTTGAGGTGCTGGATACAGCCCCCGAAACCGAATTCGACGATCTGGTCGCATGGCTGTCATCCTATCTGGATGTGCCCGTGGCTGTGATCTCTCTGGTTGATATGGACAGGCAGTGGTTCAAAGCGCGCAAAGGCATCGAGATTTCCGAATCTTCCATCGAACACTCCGTCTGCGCCCATGCAATCCTTGGCGACGATGTTCTTGAGGTCGAAGACACCCGGATTGACCCGCGCACCAGGGACAACCCGCTTTTGCACGATGACATGCCGTTACTGTTTTACGCAGGCGCGCCGCTGGTTGCTGCGAACGGGATGCCGTTGGGGACGCTGTGCGTTCTGGATCACAAACCGCGCCGGTTGACGGATTTTCAGCGCAAAACGTTGTCGATCCTTGCCGCGCAGGTCGTCAAACAGCTTGAACTGAACCGCGCCCTGAACAATGAGGCGACTCTGCGCGCCGAGATGGATCACCGTGTCAAAAACTCGCTGCAAGCGACATCGTCACTGGTGCGGCTCTACACCCGCGCGGTCGAGGACGACGCCGCGCGCGAGGCGCTCGAAGCGGTCCAGCGTCGTCTGGATGGCATGTCGGCGCTGCACGAGCAGCTTCAGGCAAGCAGCATGAGCGGCACGGTGCAGATTGCGGAATATCTTTCGAATCTTGTCGCCAGCCTACAAGATACCGTGCCGGACAATATTCGCCTGTCTCTGCACGCAGAGGATGTGATGATGCCCTCCCAATTGGCCACTCATCTGGGTGTCGTCGTGTCGGAATTTGTCGCCAACGCGATCAAGCACGGCTTCCCAGACAACACCAAAGGCGAGGTGGATATATCCCTGTCTTGCACCCCCGAGGGCAACCTGGTGCTGAATGCTGCGGACACCGGTGTAGGCTCGGCCGCCAAATCTGCGCCACCAAGCCGCATCGGAGGGATTGGCCGCGACATCGTTGCCGCCGCCGCATCAAGCTTGAGTGGTACGCTCACCAGTGACCTGACCTCGCAGGGCGCACGCCTGACATTGATCTTTCCCGCCCCCTAGCGGTGCGGTGGTTGCACTTTACCCGCGTCTGGCAGAAGGTCGCGCACAGCTTACAGGCACAGGTACGACACATGGATATTCGCGCAATCGGCATGGGGCTGGCCTTTGCCTTGATGTGGTCCTCGGCCTTTACTTCCGCGCGGATCATTGTGGCCGATGCCTCTCCGATGTTCGCGTTATCGCTGCGTTATCTTGTGTCGGGACTGATCGGCATCGCCATTGCCCGCGCCCTTGGCCAGACATGGCACCTGACCCGCGCACAGTGGCGTTCAACCATCGTCTTTGGATTTCTGCAAAACGCCGTGTATCTGGGGCTGTTTTTCATCGCCATGCAAACAATCGAAGCCTCCTTTGCCGCAATTATCGCCTCCACGATGCCACTCATGGTGGCCTTTGCCGCGTGGGCGTTCATGGGTGAGCGGCTGGGGAAAATGGGCCTCGCGGGGCTGGTCGCCGGTCTGGGCGGTGTTGTTCTGATCATGGGTGCGCGGATCAATCAGGGCGTTGATATCGCCGGTGTCGTGATGTGTGTAATCGGCGTACTTGCGCTGACCATTGCAACGCTTACCGTGCGCAGCGCGTCTTCGGGCGGAAACCTTCTGATGGTGGTCGGCCTGCAAATGCTGGTCGGCTGCGCGGTGCTTACGGTTGCCACGCTGGCGCTCGAAACACCCCGCGTCGATATGAGCTGGCCACTGGCGCTTGCCTTTATCTACACCTGCCTTGTACCGGGTCTTTTGGCCACCTTCGTCTGGTTCCTGCTGGTCGGGCGCATCGGGGCCACCCGCGCGGCGACGTTCCACTTTCTGAACCCGTTCTTTGGCGTCGCCATCGCCGCATTCCTACTGGGCGAAGCATTGGGCCCGCGCGATGTTCTTGGTGTCGCGATCATCGCAGCCGGTATTCTGGCGGTGCAAATCTCACGTCAAAAGGCGGCTTGACCCGTCGCGTTCAACTGCCCTTGCTCAGAATCCGGTCAATTTCACGGGTGATCTTGGCCGATTGCGGCTTCGTCACTGAACCCCATGCACCAACAACCTCTCCATCCGCACCAATCAGAACCTTGTTGAAATTCCACCCCGGCACAAACCCGGTCTCCTGCGCGACCGCTTGGTAAAACGGATGCGCTTGCGGCCCCTTCACATGCAGCATGTCCGTCATCGGCACGGTGAGGTTATAATTGATCTCGCAAAACTCCTTGACCGCCGCAGCGCTGTCCAGCTCTTGGTTGAAATCATCCGACGGCACCGCCAGCACCACCAGCCCGCGCGCGCGGTACGTCTCCCACAGTGCCTGCAATCCGGCGTATTGCGGCGTAAACCCGCATTGCGACGCGGTATTGACCACCAGCACCGGCTGGCCTTTGAACGCGCTCAACGCAATTTCGCCCCCGTCAATGGACGGGAAACGCGCATCAAGCGGCGCAGCACCCGCCATCCCCGTCCAGAAAACAGCAACCAATCCGATGATCCAGCGCATAACAATCCTCCTGTCAGTCCACATTCATCCCCCCAACATAGCGGCATCTGGCAGAGTTTCATCACGCCACTGCGATCTCCCTTTGATTTCCCGGCAAAAGCCCCATCTATTAGACAAAGCACAGCGCACGGAGAGACCCTATGCCAGACTATACCAAAAACCCCGATGTGATCGCGACTCTGTCCCCCGAAGAGTTCCATGTAACACAGGAAAGCGGCACGGAACGCCCCGGCACCGGAAAACTTTTGTCAAACAAAGAGCCGGGCATTTACGTTGATATCGTATCTGGCGAGCCGCTGTTCGCCTCTGGTGACAAATACGAAAGCGGCTGCGGCTGGCCCAGCTTTACCAAACCGATCGAGCCCGCACATGTCGATGAAATTCAGGATAACTCGTTGGGTATGGCCCGCACCGAAGTGCGCAGCAAACACGGCGACAGCCACCTTGGCCATGTCTTTCCCGACGGCCCGCCAGATCGCGGCGGCCTGCGCTACTGCATCAACTCGGCCTCATTGCGCTTCATTCATCGTGATGCCATGGACGCTGAAGGATACGGAAAATACTTGAACCAGGTGGAGGATATAGCATGAGCGAGCGCGCAGTACTGGCAGGCGGATGTTTCTGGGGCATGCAGGATCTGATCCGCAAACGCAAAGGCGTGGTGGCAACCCGCGTTGGATATTCCGGCGGCGATGTACCAAACGCCACCTATCGCAACCACGGCACCCACGCCGAAGCCATCGAGGTGATGTTTGATCCAGCGGTGATCAGCTACCGCGAACTTTTGGAGCTGTTCTTCCAGATCCACGACCCGACCACGACCAACCGGCAGGGCAACGACCGTGGCATAAGCTACCGCTCGGCAATCTATTTCGAGAACTATGAGCAAAAAGCCACCGCGCTTGATACCATCGCCGACATCGAAGCGTCCGGCATCTGGCCCGGCAAGGTCGTGACCGAAGTCGAACCCGTCAGCGATTTCTGGGAAGCCGAGCCGGAACATCAGGATTATCTTGAGCGCATCCCCAACGGATACACCTGCCACTTCCCGCGCGCCGATTGGGTGCTGCCCAAGCGCGCAGCGGCGGAATAACCCCTTGGCCGCCCTCAGCGGGGCGGCCCTACCCTTGCGCCACGCGCGGGCGGCCCACCGCCTCTACGGTCATTTCCGCTTCGACAAAGATCTCGCGCGCCTCGACGCCTGCGGTGCGCGCATCACGGCTGACGTTTACCTGCACATCAACCGCCCCCGCGGCATCGGCTGCGGCGACGGCACGAGCGCGCAACACCCCCTCCAGATGCGCCATCGCCGCCTCGGCATCCCCGAAATCCATCGGGCCTTCCACCAGATGCACGCGGTATTTCCCCACGCTGGGCGAGGTGACAGTGCCGCTTTCGCGCATCGTCACCCGCCCGACCACAGCACCGATGGCATTGGCCACGCCCGCATGTTCCGGCAGGATCATCTGTGTGCCCAACCGCACACCAACCGCCGGATAATACGTGCCGGCCGACGCGCCCAGACCGATCACCGGCACGCCAAGCCCCGTATCAATCCGCAGCAACCCGCGATGCCCGCCAAGGCCACGCTGCATCAAAACATGCCGCGCCAGCATTTCGGGTTCACCGTCAAATCCCGCATCCTCTCCGGCAAAAGCAGCCTCTAACAAGGCCAAAGCAGTTTGATGCTGCAACTGTGCGACGATCATTTGCGCCATCGCTTCCGGCGTCGGGGCCAGCCGGTCACCCGCCCCCGTGCGCCGCCGCCCGAAAAGCGCCAGCGCCTTGCGCGCCGCCTCTGCATCCCACGCATCCGCCAAACCCAGCACATGCGACGCATCCGACGGTGTTATCCCGCTCACCTGCACCAAACCACGCTCTACCAGCCGCCTCAGCGCGCCCGTCTCGATCCGGTTATGCAGCACGTCGCCCAAAGGATGCACCGCCTCGCCGATCCGCTCCAACAGCGTAGTTTCACGCGCGCCCAACCCTTCGATCGTCTGCCCCGCCACCGCGCGCACAAAGCGCCCGTCATGCTCTCCCGGCAGGGTGCTGCGCAGCTGCGCATCCAGAACACGGTGCACCATCTTGGGCGCATCCATGGCAATCAACGACACCGGCAACAAACGGCGCGGACCCAACGTAACACCCCCGACCAAACCTTCGGTCAGGAAATGCACCTCACTGTCACCGCCAAGGCCGGTCGTGCGCATCGACACCGCCTCGACCATGGTGCGATACGGCCCCACCCGCGCGCCCGCCGGATCAATCGCAGGGCGACCGCCCTGTAACAGAGCCACATCTGTGGTCGTCCCGCCGATGTCGGATACCAATGCATCGCACGCCCCCGTCAACCAGCGCGCACCAACGATAGATGCGGCAGGTCCGCTGAGAATCGTCTCGATCGGCCGCTCACGGGCCTGCGCCGAGGAAATAAGCGCACCATCGCCGCGCACCACCATCAAAGGCGCACAAACTCCTAGATCAATCAACGTATCTTCGGCCCGCCCGATCAACCGGTCAATCATCCCGATCAGCCGCGCATTCAGCACCGCCGTCATCGCGCGCTTTGGCCCGTTCAACTTGGCCGACAACTGGTGCGAGGCCGACACAGGCCGCCCCGTCAGTTCCGCCACCAACGCCATCGCCCGCAACTCGTGCGCCGGATTGCGCGTGGCAAATTGCGCCGCCACGGCAAAGCCGCCAACCCCCGCGCCATGTTCGGCAAGGAACCCGCACAAGGCGTCCTCATCCAGCGGCACAGCCTCGGCGCCAGCGTGATTATGCCCACCGGACAGCACGATAGACGGATCACCTTTCAACGCCGCCGCCAGCCCGTGCGCTTCCAGATCGCGTTCCCGAAACCCGATATAAATCAGCGCCACACGCCCGCCCTGCCCCTCGACAAGCGCATTCGTCGCCAATGTGGTAGACAGCGACGCAAGCCCGATATCGCCCGCCGCCACGCCCGATTGCACCAACACCGCACGCACCGCCTCGCCCACACCTATCGCCAGATCATGCCGCGTGGTCAGCGCCTTGGCGCTCGCGATCACCTCGTGTTCATCCCGCATAATCACGGCATCGGTATAGGTGCCGCCCGTATCCACGCCCAAAAGCAGCGCCATGGCTCTCTCCCTCAAGTGTCGCGCAACCGCCCCACCGCCCAGCGCGCCGCATCCGCCACCGCCGCGTCAGGATCATCGCACAGGTCTTGCGCCGCCTCCGTCAATGCCACATTCCCCGAATTTCCGATGGCGTAAAGCACATTGCGCACAAAACGGTCCCGCCCGATCCGTTTCACCGCAGACCCGGAGAACCGCGCCCGAAACGCCGCATCATCCAGCACAACCAACTCGGCAAGCGTGCCACCCGCCCCGCCGTGATAACGCATATCGCTGGCAGCCACGGCAAACTTGTTCCACGGACAGATGGCCAGACAATCGTCACAGCCGTAAATCCGGTTGCCCATCGCCGCGCGCAGATCTTCGTCCACCAGCCCTTTGTGCTCAATCGTCAGATAGGAAATACAGCGCCGCCCGTCCAAACGGTAAGGCTCGGGAAAAGCATTCGTCGGGCAAATATCCTGACAGGCGGTACAACTGCCACATTTATCCACCTCCGGTGCATCCGGCTCCAACTCAAGTGTGGTAAAAACAGAGCCTAAAAAGGCCCAATTCCCCCAATCACGGCTCAACAAACTGGTGTGCTTGCCCTGCCATCCCAGCCCCGCCGCCTGCGCCAACGCCTTCTCCGGCACCGGCGCGGTATCCACAAACACCTTCACCTCGCAGGGTTCCTGCGCGATCAACCAACGTGCCAGACGCTTCAGCCGCTTTTTAACGATGTCATGATAATCGCGCCCCTGTGCATAGACCGAGATCGCGCCCAGATCAGGCCGCTCCAACACCGCCAAAGGATCGTGTTCGGGCGCATAGCTTTCGGCCAACATGATCACGGATCGCGCTTCGGGCCACAACACGGCAGGGTTCCCGCGCCAACTGCGCCGTTCCTCCATCCATGCCATTTGCCCGTGATACCCGGCCTCCAGAAACGCGTCCAGTCGTGCTGGCACATGCGGCACCGCGTCCGGGCGACAAATACGGCACGCCACAAACCCTTCGCTCAAGGCCTGTTCGACCAACCGTGCCTTAAGTTCCATGCTTCATTTGGCCTTTAAACTCAATCCCGGACCCGCCGCGCACACCAGCAGCCGCTGATAATGCGCCTCAAAAATCCAGATTGTCATAATGTTTCGGTGGTGTGAATCCCGGCACCTGATCTGCCAGAATTGACCGGAACGCCGGGCGTGATTTGATCTTCGCGTACCAATCCTTGACCTCGGGGCAGCTGTTCCAATCCACATCCGAGATATAATCAAGCGAAGACAAATGCGCCGCCGCCGCGAAATCCGCCAATGTCATCACATCGCCCGCCAGCCAGCGCCGATGATCCAACAGCCACGTCATGTACCCAAGGTGATACTTGATCGCCCGCGCGCCCGCCTTGACGTTCTTGCTGTCGGGATACCCCTGTTTCATGATTTTCTTGTTCACCCGCTCGTACAGCAGTTTTGACGTGACCTCATGGTGGAATTTATCGTCGAACCAACTGACCAGACGCCGCACCTCAAGCCGTTGCGCGGGATCTGACGGCAACAGCGACGGTTCGGGCCGCGTTTCTTCGATGTATTCACAAATCGCCGCACTTTCCGACATCATGATCCCGTCAAGCCGCAGAACCGGTACTTTTCCGGCAGGATTACGGCGCAGGAAATCGGTATCCTGCTCCCAATATCGTTCCTCGACCAACTCTACCTCGATCTTTTTTTCCGCAAGACTCAGCCGGATTTTTCGGCAAAAGGGAGAAAGGGGGACGTGGAACAGGCGGGCCATGATCAATCCGTTACAACTGGGAATGCTCCCTAGATGCCTCTTAAGCGAGGGTTATTCAACTCTCGAAACAGGTCGCGCGCCCGTCGCCCTGTATTGTCGCAGCCCCTGCGCGGATTTGTGCCGCACGTTTTTTCAGATAGGCCGTCGGCTTCGCCGCATTACGTTTCTTGGGCGCGGGCAGAATTGCGGCAAGCTGCGCAGCTTGCTGTGCGCTCAACGCGTCAGGGCCAACACCAAAGTAATGCCGCGCAGCAGCCTCGACGCCAAACACCCCTTCGTCGAATTCGGCAACGTTCAGGTAAACCTCCAATATCCGCCGCTTGGGCCAAAGCACCTCCAGAATCGGCGTAATCCCCGCCTCCAATGCTTTGCGTATCCACGTCCGACCATGCCAGAGGTACACATTCTTGACCGTTTGCTGGCTGATCGTGGACGCGCCACGGTTGGAACCGGCAGCGATGGCCGCTTTGATTGCAACCAGATCAAAACCCCAGTGCTGGCAAAAATTCGCATCCTCCGCCGCAACTACGGCGCGCGCCATGACCGGCGCGATCTGCTCCATCGGCACCCATTGGTAATCGACACCGCCCAAACGACGGCTTTCGCTGAACATATAGACCGTTGTTGGCGGATTCACGAACCGCCCCAACAAGATCAATGTAACGACCAGCAGAAACACAACCGCCAGACACCGCCAAACCGCACGCCGCACGCGGCTACGCAGGGGCGGCTTTGGTGCCGTAACCGGTGTCTTTTTTGCTTTTGACGTTTTGGTCGTTCGTTTTGCCATGACCAATCGTATAAAACGCCTTGGCAGTTTTTGGAACGCACCCCGGCCCACAGGAGCATTTCGGCCAGCGCAGTGCCCGGAAGAGCACTGATTCTCTGCGCTACATTGCTGTTATTGTGGCGACCAGAGCAGGCAGATTGCGCCGGTCGCCACGTTTTATCGGCTATTCCGCCGGAACGGCTTGCGCCTCTATCCCCAGCGGCGCTGGAATACGGCTCAACATTTCCTTGGGGCAGACCTGTAGAAAGTTCATCTTTTCCATGTCCCAGTTTTGCAGGATCGTCGCGGCCTTGCGGCTGCCCGTTTCTTGCCCGTGGCGTTCGATCAACGTGCGCAATTGATCTTCCCAATGCGCCTGCGTCACGGGGCAGGTCACCAGCGTCTCAAGGTTCATCCGGTCAAGGGCGCGGCCTTCGGGATCATACAGATAGGCCATACCGCCCGTCATCCCCGCGCCAAAGTTCGCCCCGATTCCGCCAAGGATCACGGCCACGCCGCCGGTCATATATTCACACCCGTTCGATCCGCAGCCCTCGATCACCACCTTTGCCCCGGAATTGCGCACGGCAAACCGCTCTCCGGCGCGACCGGCGGCGAAAAGATACCCGTCCGTCGCCCCGTACAGAACCGTGTTGCCGATGATCGTATTCTGCGATGCCACGATCATGCTCGACATCGGGGGTCGCACAACGATTGTCCCGCCCGACAGGCCTTTGCCGACATAGTCATTGGCATCCCCCGCCACGACCAATTTAAGCCCTGGTGCGGCAAACGCCCCCAGCGACTGCCCCGCAGAACCCGCCAGATTCACCGTCAGGTGGTCGGGCTGCAAGTTGTTGCGCATACCAAAACGCTTCACGATGTGGCTGGACGTACGTGTCCCGACCGTCCGGTGCGTGTTCTGCACGGCATAAGATAGCTGCATCTTTTCGCCGTCCTCAAGGAACCGCGCCGCGTCGTTTACGATCTGCGCGTCCAGCGTATCAAGCACCGCATTGCGCGGCTTGTTGCGGTCATACACCGCGTCCCGCTCCGCATCGACCGAGATCAGCAGCGGGTTGAGATCCAGATCGTCCAGATGCGCCGACCCGCGGCTCACCTGCGCCAAAAGATCCGCACGGCCCACCACTTCGTCGATGCTGCGCGCACCGATGCTTGCCAGAATTTCGCGCACTTCGGTGGCGTAGAAGGTAATAAGATTCACCACCTTATCCGCAGTGCCGGTAAATTTGGCCCGCAACGCGTCGTCCTGCGTACACACGCCCACGGGGCAGGTGTTCGACTGGCACTGGCGCACCATGATGCACCCCATCGAAATCAGCGCCGCCGTGCCGATGCCGTATTCCTCGGCCCCCAGCATCGCGGCCATCACAATGTCGCGCCCGGTACGCAAGCCGCCATCGGTGCGCAAGGTCACCCGCCCGCGCAGGTTGTTCATCGACAAAACCTGATGCGCCTCGGTCAGCCCCATCTCCCACGGCAGACCCGCATATTTGATCGACGTCGCAGGCGAAGCACCTGTGCCGCCGTTGTGACCGGAAATCAGGATGATATCCGCCTTTGCCTTGGCCACACCCGCCGCAATCGTGCCAACACCCGACGACGCCACCAGTTTTACCGTCACTTTGCAGCGCGGGTTGATCTGCTTGAGATCGTAAATAAGCTGGGCCAGATCCTCGATCGAATAGATATCGTGGTGCGGCGGCGGCGAAATCAGCATCACACCCGGCGTTGAATGGCGCAAACGCGCGATCAGGTCGGTGACCTTCATACCCGGCAGTTGTCCGCCCTCGCCCGGTTTGGCCCCCTGCGCCACCTTGATCTCCAGTTCTTCACACTGGTTCAGATATTCCGCCGTCACGCCAAAACGACCCGATGCGACCTGTTTGATCTTGGCCGACGGGTTATCGCCATTCGCCTCGGGGTGGAAATGCGCGGGGTCTTCGCCCCCCTCGCCACTGTCCGATTTCGCCCCGATCCGGTTCATCGCCACGTTCAGCGTCTTGTGCGCCTCGGGCGACAGCGCGCCAAGGCTCATCCCCGGCGTCACAAACCGCTTGCGAATCGAGGTGATGCTCTCCACCTCCTCAATCGGCACCGGCGCGCCCAGCGGTTTGAAGTCCATCAAATCGCGCAAATGGATCGGCGGATTGCTTTGCATTTTGGCCGAATATTGCTTCCACATCTCGTAAGATGCACGGCTGCACGCCTCCTGCATCATATGCATCGAAGTCGCCTCCCACGCGTGGGTCTCGCCGCTGGCGCGCGCTTTGTAGAACCCGCCAATGGGAATCACCGTGTCCGTGCCGCTCCAGCCGCGCGTGTGAATCTCTTCGGCCTTGCGTTGGATACCGCTGACACCGATGCCGCTGATCCGGCTGGTCATGCCGGGGAAAAACTCGGCAACCATCGCACGGCTCAGGCCCACGGCCTCAAAATTCAAACCACCGCGATACGAGGAAATCACCGAAATCCCCATCTTGGCCATAATCTTGAGCAGGCCCTGATCAATCGCCTCGCGGTAGCGCGCTGTTGCGACTGTCAGATCAATATCCATCAGCCCCCGTTCAATCCGGTCAGCCAGCGAATCCTCCGCCAGATAGGCGTTCACCACCGTTGCCCCGCACCCGATCAGCACCGCAAAATAGTGCGGGTCAATACATTCGGCGGAACGCACGTTAAGCGAGGTGAAGGTGCGCAACCCCTTGCGGATCAGATGCGAATGCACGGCGCTCGTCGCCAGAATCATCGGCATCGCCACACGGTCTTTGCCGCTGCCTTGATCGGTCAGCACAATATGCCCCGCGCCCGAGCGCACGGCATCTTCCGCCTCGTCGCGGATGCGGAACAGTTCCTTGTTAAGGTTGCCCTGTCCGGGCGGGAATGTGCAGTCAATCGTCACTAGAGCAGCGTTGAAGTTCCGACAAAGCTCGTCAAACTCCGCATTTGCCACAAACGGGCTGTCCAGCACCAGAATTTCTGTCTGGCTGCTGTCCTCATCCAGCACGTTCTTGAGGTTCCCGAAACGTGTTTTCAGGCTCATCACACGGAATTCGCGCAAGCTGTCGATCGGCGGGTTCGTCACCTGAGAAAAATTCTGCCGGAAGAAATGGCTCAGCGGGCGGTATTTTTTCGACAGCACCGCAGACGGCGTATCATCGCCCATCGACGCCAGCGTTTCCTTGCCATCCTCGGCCATCGGCGCAAGGATTTGCTCCAGCTCTTCGATGGTATAACCCGCCGCGACCTGACGCCGCCGCAACTCGCTGCCGGTAAACAGCGGTTCTTCCTGTTGACCGGTCAGAATCGCATCCAGCTCGTTGATCTTGGCAACCCATTCGCCAAACGGGCGCGCCGCAGCAAGCCGGTCCTTGATCTCGGTATCGCCGTACAGCTTGCCCGCGTCCATATCCACGGCCAAAAGCTGCCCCGGACCCAAAGCGCCCTTGCGCACCACGCGCGCCTCGTCCAGCGGCACCATGCCCGTCTCGGACCCGGCAATCAGCATCCCGTCGGATGTCACGACATACCGCATCGGGCGCAAGCCGTTGCGGTCCAGCCCCGCACAAACCCAGCGACCATCGGTCATGGCCAAGGCGGCGGGGCCGTCCCACGGCTCCATCACCGAGTTACAGTAGGAATACATGTCGCGCCACGACTGCGGCAACTCTACCGCCTGTTTAGACCACGATTCAGGCACCAGCATGGTTTTCGCCATCGGCGCCGAACGCCCCGCCCGCACCAGAATCTCGAACACGGAATCAAGCGCGGCTGAATCGGACGATCCCGCCGCCACAATCGGTTTGATATCCTCGGCCATGTCGCCAAACGTCGAAGACGCCATGCGAATTTCGTGGCTTTTCATCCAGTTCAGATTGCCCTTAAGCGTGTTGATCTCGCCGTTATGCGCCAACATGCGGAACGGCTGCGCCAGCCACCACTGCGGGAAGGTGTTCGTGGAATAGCGCTGGTGATAAATCGCAAACGCGCTCTCGAACCTCTCGTCCATCAGATCGGGATAAAATTCGGCCACGTCCTGCGCCAGCATCATACCCTTATAGATGATCGACCGGCACGACATCGACGCGATATAAAGCGTGGGAACTTGTGCGGCAATCGCCGCCTTCTCGATCCGGCGGCGGATCACATACAATTCCCGCTCAAAGGTTTCTTCGTCCGCCCCCTTGGCGTTCGAGATAAGGATTTGCTCAATCTCTGGGCGGGTCGCGTTCGCCTTGTCACCAAGGCAATCAACGTTCACCGGCACATGCCGCCAGCCGTAAATGTAATACCCCATTCGCAGCACTTCGGTTTCCACGATGGTCCGGCAGGTCTCCTGCGCGCTGAAATTGGTGCGTGGCAGAAACACTTGACCGACAGCAATCATTTCATCCCTGCGCGGCGTGTGGCCTGTTCTTTTGACCTGATCGTAAAAGAAATTCACCGGAATCTGCACATGGATACCCGCGCCATCGCCGGTTTTACCATCCGCATCCACAGCGCCGCGGTGCCAGATCGCTTTCAACGCCTTGATGCCATTTTCGACCACTTCGCGCGACCGCGATCCGTCGATATTTACGACCAACCCGACACCGCAGGAGGAATGCTCCTCTTCAGGTGAATACATCCCCTTCTCGGCCATAAACGCGCGTTTGGCTTCTTCGCGGGCTACCCATGCTTCATCATATTTGGTCATCATATTTCTCCAGATATTCAGGGGCGAACACAGCCAGTGTTTCCCGCGTCGTCATTTTTTCATGATCGCCAGCCAACGCATAACCTTGCGGACATTTGTCGGTAAAATATTCACCCACCAGCATCCCCCCGCCTGCATTCGCGAACAGCCCCGCAGATAGATTGCGCACGCCAGTCTCACGCATCTCGTACCAAAGCGTCGAACCGCAGGTTGTGCAAAACCCGCGCCCGCCCCAGTCAGACGATTTGTACGTCTGCGCAGGCCCCGTCACGGTGACGCTTCCCGCCACAGTCTCAAGCGAGAAAAACGGCCCCGATCCATGTTGCCGGCACATGTCGCAATGGCATGCACGCACGCGCGGATTATCCACCGTGGCGCTCACCCGGACCGCGCCACACAGACATTGACCTTCGATAGCTTCAGACATTCTTAAACTTTCCAGCAAACTGAGTCATCAATGCTGACCCAGCATGGATTCAAGGGCGCACGATCCGGTGCGCAGAGTGTGTACGCATTGTGTACAGCGTGTGACCCGCTATTGCGCCGCAACATCCGCCGCGCCATTGAACTGATCAAGGATCGCTTCGGCGCAATCGCGCCCGTCCTTGATCGCCCACACAACCAGCGATGCACCGCGCACAATGTCACCCACAGCATAGACGCCATCGACGCTTGTCTTTCCGGTGACATAGTCGGCCTTCACGGTACCCCAACGGTTCACCGGCAGATCCTCACAGCCCCAAAGTACGGGCAGGTTTTCCGGCTCGAATCCCAGCGCCATAATCACCAGATCGGCCTCTTCGACATAATCAGAGCCTTCGATAATTTCCGGTGCCTGACGGCCCGTCACATCCGGTTCACCCAGACGCATCTTTTGCACAATCACGCCACTCACCGGATCACCGGCAAAGCCTTTTGGCGCACAAAGCCATTCAAATACAACGCCTTCTTCCTCGGCATTGGCCACCTCGCGCTGGCTGCCCGGCATGTTGGCACGGTCACGGCGGTACAGGCATTTCACCGAAGTCGCCCCCTGACGGATAGACGTGCGCACACAATCCATCGCGGTATCGCCGCCGCCAATCACAACGACCTTCTTGCCGTGCGCATTCAGGCTGCCATCGCTGAACTCCGGCACCTCGTCGCCAAAGCTTCGCTTGTTCGACACCGTGAGGAAATCAAGTGCCCGCACCAGCCCCGGCACGCCAACGCCCGGCGCCTGCAAATCACGGCTTTTGTACACGCCGGTTGCAATAATCACCGCGTCATGTGCGCGACGTATCTCGTCAAACGTGATGTCTTCGCCCACGGCACAATTCAACCTGAACGTCACGCCGCCCTGCTCAAGCTGCGCATTGCGCCGCATCACGATGTCTTTTTCCAGCTTGAAACCGGGGATGCCATACGTCAGCAACCCGCCCGCGCGGTCATAGCGATCGTACACAGTGACCTGCACGCCCTGACGGCGCAAGACATCTGCCGCCGCCAGCCCGCCCGGACCTGCGCCGATGATACCAACACTTTCGGCGCGTTCCTGCGCGGGTGCAATCGGCTTGACCCACCCCTTTTCCCACGCGGTATCGGTAATGTATTTCTCGATCGAGCCGATGGTAACCGTGCCGTGGCCGGACTGTTCGATTACGCAATTACCTTCGCACAGACGGTCCTGCGGGCAAATCCGCCCACAGATTTCGGGGAAAGTATTGGTGGCCTGACTGATTTCATACGCCTCTTGCAACCGCCCCTCGGCCGTCAGACGCAGCCAGTCGGGAATGTTGTTTTGCAACGGGCAATGGGTTTGGCAATACGGCACGCCACACTGGCTGCACCGGCTCGCCTGCTCTCTGGCCTTCGCATCCGCGTACTCTGCGTAAATCTCATTGAAATCTTCACGGCGCAGATTGGGGAGCCGCTTTTCCGGCATACCCCGTTCGACACTTATGAATTTCAACATCGGTTGCTTGGCCATAACGCGCAGTTCCTAAAATCCCGTCCGACCTACCGCATACCGGAAGGTCAGACAGAATAAAAGGCAGCAGTGCTGACCTATATGGCAGATTTTCACACCTACCCGCCAAGATTGAGGGCGCTGACAGCCGAAATTAGGTCCGACTTCAATCGATCAAATCAGAACCCGCTGAAAAGAAAGATCAACGCCAAAGACCCCACGCCAATGCGCCACCATCCAAAAAGTGCGTACCCATGGCGGCTGACATAGTTCAAAAGCCACTTCACCACCAAAACGGCGCTGATAAACGCCATGACAAAGCCCACGGCGATCTCGCCCAACGCGGAAACATCCAGAACATCGCGATTCTTGAAAAGGTCGTAGGCAAAGGCCCCTGCCATCGTCGGCATCGACAGGAAGAACGAAAATTCCGCCGCCGCACGCTTGTTCGCGCCCAACATCAAGGCACCCACAATTGTAGCCCCTGATCGTGACACGCCCGGAATCATAGCAAGGCACTGGATAAAGCCGATCTTGATCGCCATGGGAATCGGCAACGCCATCGCATCATCATGCACCGGTTCAGGCGCGATCCGGTCCACAAAGACCAATACGATCCCGCCAAGAATCAACATCACCGCAATCAGTTTCGGCGTTTCGAACAGCACCGTCTTGATAAAGTCATGGGCCAGCACACCGATGAACACCGCAGGCAGAAACGCCAGCAACACCGACAGGATAAACCGCCGCGCCTGCCGGTCGTGGGGCGCAGCCGCAAAAACGGCAATCAACCGTGAAGCATAGATCGTGAGAATCGCAAGCACGGCCCCCAACTGAATCACCACCTCGAACGTCTTGCCCGCGCTGTCGAACCCCAGAAAATGACCGGCAAGCAAAATATGCCCCGTCGAGGAGACGGGAATAAACTCGGTCAGCCCTTCCAGCAGCCCCAGAAAGGCCGCAACGAGCGTGGAATTCTCCATCAGCTGGAGCGCAGGTTGCGGGCAGATTCCTTGATCGCGTCATACTGACCCGACGGACGGAAGCGCCACAGGTATTCCGGCAGAACCGAAATCATCTCGGTCGGCTGGATACCAAACGCCTCAAAGCCGATCGCACCCTCGGTCACCACATTGTCGCACTGCAGGTTTTTCACCTGATCGCGCGTGACCATTCCGTTACGGACGATGCCCATCGTAACTTTCTGAACCAGATCAAATACAAACGCCATCACACGCGCCGCAAAGAACGGAATGTTAACCACGCCGCGGCGGCGGCGGATCACATCCAGCATCAGGTTCATCAAATCGCGGAATGTCATTTTTTCCGGGCCGCCCAATTCGTAAACGCCGCCCGACACATGACCGAGCACACCCGCTACAGCCGCCTGCGCGACATCCCCCACATAGACAGGTTGGAACATCGTGTTGGCACCCACCACAGGCAGGATCGGACCAAAGCGCGCCATAGCCGCGAAACGGTTGAAAAACTGGTCTTCCGGCCCGAAAACGACAGAGGGGCGCAAAATCACGGCGTCGGGCTGATGTTTGAGCACCCCCGCCTCGCCTTGGGCTTTGGTGCGCGCGTAGTCGCTTGGACCTTCCAAATCCGCCCCGATGGCGGAGACATGGACCATCCGCGAAATACCCGCCTCGGCAGCGAGCCGCGCAATTCGCGCCGCCCCCTCAGATTGTACCGCGTCAAACGTGTTGCGCCCGCTCTCGGACAGGACGCCCACACAGTTCACCACCGCATCAGCCCCGCGCATCGCCGAAGCGACAGAGGCGTCATCACGGACATTACACAGCACCGGTTCGACCTGACCGACTACGCCGTACGTCCTGACATAAAGCGCCTCGTTCGGCCGCCGCACAGCCACACGCACGCGCCAGCCCTCTTTGGCCATATGCCACGCAACATACCGCCCGATAAAGCCGGAGCCGCCATAGATCGTCACCAATTTCGACATGATGTGTCCCTCCGCCGAGTTTCCGGACCTGATGTACCGCCCCCGCGCCCGCCAAACAAGGCGCAAAACAGCGAAGCGGCCCGGTCCCCTGAATAACTTTTCTGTCCGGCGTTGGAATTCCGTTGACAGCACAGGATTCGCGCCTTAGATCGGCCCCACAAGATGTGCCCAGGTGGCGGAATGGTAGACGCGCTAGCTTCAGGTGCTAGTACTGGCAACGGTGTGGAGGTTCGAGTCCTCTTCTGGGCACCAATTTTTCCGATTTATATTATTGCTTTTGTCCGATTAACTCGGAGTGGCGCTGGTCACGAAGGCCCGTTCCGGGACGGAACGCACAGCTGGCCTTGGGCACGCATCAAATCAGCCGTAGCCAGCCATACAGAGGCTCTCATGAGCATTAAGCTGCGGGGCCAAAACACGCCGCGCTGGTGCTATGGCGTCAACACGCTATATTAAAGTCATATTACCTGCGCGAGTTTACCGCCTATGAAAGCCGATCCTTTCAAGCAGACGATGCAAGCACTTCTTGCGCCGGGCGGTCATCGGGTATGGTCGTTGATTGTCACGCTGTTTGGTGATCTGGCGCAGGACGATGGCATAGACGGCTTGACGCTTTCGGCGGTGATGACCGAATTGGAGGTGCGCCCCGAAGCGGTGCGCGTTGCGCTTCACAGACTGCGCAATGAGGGCTGGATCACATCGGAGAAAGTCGGCCGCACCCGCAGACATGCTTTGACCCCGAAAAGCCGCGCGCAAAGCGCCACAGCCAGCACGCGCATCTACGCCCCACCCGCATCTTCCGGCGAAGAGTGGCAGCTGGCGTTGACCCGAGACACCGACAGCATCACGTCCGCAGACATGCTTGATCGCGGCTTTGCGCCGCTGATGTCCCGTGTCTACGTTGGTGCAGCATCGGCCATAGCGCCGAAAAACGTGATGGTGCTGCGCGGCGGCGATGTACCTGTGTGGCTGGGCACACAAATCGCCCCGGCGATGCTTACACAAGAGTACCGCGCGCTGCTGCCCGCCCTGCAATCGGCCGACAGGCAGCTAAAGGATGCGCAGTTGAGCAACCTCCAAATTGCCGTGCTGCGCTGTCTGGTTGTGCATAACTGGCGGCGCATCGTGTTGCGCCATCCGCCCCTTCCGCACAGCCTTTTGCCCGACAAATGGGAAGGCCACCAATGCCACATCCTTGTGAATCGTTTACTTGATCGCTTTCCAAGGCCCCTGCCGGACAGTATCCTGCCATCGTAAGCGCACGCGTCTTTCCACCTGCCCACCCTCCCTGTATAGAGCGCCCATGACAAATACCGTATACCAGAACGACCTGCCCGACGGCCTTGATCTTGGGCCGATGGTGGCCATTGATTGCGAAACGATGGGGCTGCATCCACACCGCGACCGCCTGTGTCTGGTGCAGCTTTCGGGGGGTGACGGGAACGCCCATCTGGTCCAGATCGCCAAAGGGCAGACAGAGGCACCGAATCTGTGCCGCCTGCTTGAAGATCCTGATGTTCTCAAACTGTTTCATTTTGGCCGCTTCGATATCGCCGCGATGCTCAATACCTTCGGCGCGGTCGCAGCCCCGGTTTATTGCACCAAGATCGCAAGCCGCCTGATACGCACCTATACAGACCGGCACGGTCTGGCGAAACTGTTGCAGGAGCTTCTGGGTGTCGACATCTCGAAACAGCAGCAATCAAGCGATTGGGGCGCTGCCAACCTGACGCGGGCGCAGATAGAGTATGCCGCGTCCGATGTGCTGTATCTGCACCGGTTGCGCGCTGCGCTGAACGAGATGCTGGAACGCGAAGGCCGCATAGAGATCGCGCAAGCGTGTTTTGATTTCCTGCCGATGCGCGCGCGGCTGGACCTTGAAGGATGGCCCGAAACGGACATCTTTGCACACGCATGACCGGATCTGGCGCATGAAATCAGGCGACCGCTATTCGCGCACTGTCGCCCTGTTGAAAGTGCTGTTTCCGGTGACGGCCCTTGCGCTGCTTTCCACGTTGTTCCTGATTTCACGCGGCAATGATTCCGACGCGCCGATTCCCTTTGCCGACAAGGAAATACAGGACCGTCTGCGTGACCAGCAAATCACCGGCCCGTTCTTTTCCGGCAGCACCGCAGACGGTGATCTGGTGTCCTTTTACGCGACGAAACTGACCACGCCCGACGGGCGTACCGGCGACAACCGCGCGGAAGACGTGATGGCACAGATCGAAACGGTACACGGAGCAACGCTGCGTGTGCAGGCCAATCTTGCCACGGTGGATATTGCAAGCGACCTTACCGAACTTACCGGTTCGGTCATCATCAACACCTCCTCGGGTTACAAAGTCACTACCGACGCCTTGCTGGCACGGATGTCGGAGCTGTCGCTTGAGGCCCCCGGCACCGTTATTGCGGTCTCCCCGATGGGGACGCTGACAGCGGGAAACATGACTGTAACCAAACCAAAAACAGCCGATCACGCGCAAATGCTTTTCAGCGGCGGGGTGAAACTGCTATATACCCCCAACTAAGCTTGGAAAGTGTGCAACATCATGGGTCTACGTCTTGCGCTGTTCGCGCTTTTCATCGCGCTTGCGCCCGCCTTCGTCTCTGCGCAGGGCGCCAACGTTGCCTTTGGCACGATTGCACAGGATACCAGCCTGCCGGTCGAGGTGACCTCGGAGGAGTTGTCGGTTGATCAACAGACAGGCACCGCAATCTTTAGCGGGAATGTCGTCATCGGCCAGGGCGAGATGCGGTTGTCCGCGCAGCGGGTGCTTGTCGTTTACCGTGCGGATGCAGATGGAATCGCCAAAATGGAGGCGACGGGCGGTGTCACGCTTGTCTCCGGCCCCGATGCCGCCGAAGCGCAACGCGCCGATTACAGCATCGACGACGGCACCATTGTGATGCAGGGCAGCGTTTTGTTGGCACAAGGGGCCAGCGCCCTAAGCGCCGATACCATGACCATCCACCTCAAAGACGGCACCGCGCGCATGTCCGGCAATGTCCGCACAAGGTTGCAGACAGGCGCGGACAAGTGAGCAAAGCACCCGACCTGACAGTTGCCGAAGGCGAGGCCGGCCTGCGCGTCTCGCATCTGCGTAAATCCTATCGCAAAAAGGTCGTGATCCGCGACTTCACGATGGAATTGAACCGGGGTGAAGTCGTCGCGCTGCTGGGCCCGAACGGTTCGGGCAAAACGACGGTATTTTATACCATTGCTGGCATCGTAATTTCCGAAGGCGGCACCGTCACAATCGACGGGAAAGACATCACCACCCTGCCGATGTACCGCCGCGCACAGCTTGGCATTGGCTATCTGCCACAGGAAACAAGCATTTTTCGCGGACTGAGTGTAGAGGACAACATCCTCGCGATCCTCGATTTCGCCGAGCCTAACCGCCGCAAGCGCGCGATACGCCTTGACGAGCTGCTCGGCGAATTCTCGATCGAGCACCTGCGCCGCGCGCCCGCGATGGCCCTGTCAGGCGGTGAGCGGCGGCGCGTGGAAATTGCCCGCTGTCTGGCGGCGAACCCGAAATATCTGCTTTTGGACGAACCGTTTGCCGGGGTCGATCCAATTTCTGTCGCCGAGATCCGGCATCTGGTGGCAGACCTGAAGAAGCGCGGCATCGGCGTTCTGATCACCGATCATAACGTGCGCGATACGCTCGGAATCGTCGACCGCGCCTATATCCTGCATGAAGGCCGTGTGCTGATGTCCGGCACCCCCGAAGAGGTGGTGCGGGACGGCGATGTGCGCCGTGTCTACCTTGGTGATAGCTTTAAATTTTCTTAACAATTTGAAGTTCATGGCCATCCGGGAAAAGACCGCCGGCACGCGCGAGATCATTGACACCCCGCATCGATTGACGCTCTAATAAGGCATGGCAAAATGGCTGCGGATGGTAAAAGAAACTGAGCCACCTTTGGGTGAACCGCTCGGCAATAACCCGCAGTCCGGCGCCATTTCCCGCATCTGATTACCTGTTCCCATTGCCCCGACAGGCATGTGACTGGTGGTTCGATCAAATTAGGTAAGGAGACACTATGCGGTACCAAATCAGCGGAAAACAGATTGATATCGGCGATGCACTGCAATCCCACGTCAAAACCGAACTTGGCGCGATTGTTCAAAAATACGCCGAAAGACCGATTGATGCGCAAGTGATCTTTTCAAAGTCCGGCCATGAGTTTGTCTGCGAAGCAACCGTTCACCTCTCGACCGGCCTGACCGCATCCGCAAAAGCGCACGCAAACGAGATTTACGCCGCCTTCGACGGGTGCAGCGAAAAGATGGACAAGCAACTGCGCCGTTACAAGCGGCGGTTGAAAGATCACTACAAGGACCGCTCGCAGCCGGTTGAACTTTTGGGCGCGTCCTCGTATATCCTCGCTTCAGAAAACGACACCAACGGGGAAGAGCCGGAATCGCTTCAGCCAATGATAATCGCTGAAATGCAGACCAAAATCGCTACCCTCTCGGTTGGTGAAGCTGTGATGCAGATGGAGCTTTCCGGGGCACCTGTGCTGGTGTTCAAAAAAATGGATAAGGACGGGGTAAACGTGGTCTACCGTCGTGAAGATGGAAACATCGGATGGATTGACCCCTCGTAGAGAGCAGACTACGGCGCGCACCCTTGGGGCGCGCCGACAAACCGGCAAGCGCCGAGGGACAGGCAAGTAATGAAGCTGGCGAAACTTTTGACGCCCGATGCGGTCAAGGTACTCTCGTCAACCAGTAGCAAAAAGAGGCTGCTGGCGGATATCGGCGAACTTGCCGAAGCCACCTACGGTCTGGAATCCCAACGCGTCATCGAGGCACTGCTTGCGCGGGAATCTCTTGGACCGACCGGTGTGGGGCATGGTGTTGCCCTTCCCCACGCGCGGCTTGATGGTCTCGACGAGGTTGTGGGCCTGTTTGTTTTGCTGGAAAAACCGGTGGATTTCGGGGCCGTGGACCGGCAGCCGGTAGATATTGCTTTCAGCCTCTTTGCCCCCGAAAACGCGGGCGTTGAACACCTTAAAGCCCTCGCGCTGGTTTCACGCACGCTGCGCGATCCGAATGTTTGTGCGAAACTGCGGGCAAATCCCGACCCTGGCACACTTTATAGCATTCTTACCGAAGCCGAAGGCCTTAAAGTCGCCTGAAGATTACCGCCAGCGGTCAAATCCGAACATCATATAGTCGCGTTGGTACACATCAGCGCCCAGCGCCTCGATCTCGTCATCATAGATATCGTCCAACGTGAACGGCCCGCGAAATGCGGGCTGCTCAATCTCGGGCGCATCTGCATAACCGACGCTGGCCGCAAGCGTTACCAGATCGGCGGCAAGCGTCTCTTCGCGCAGAATCAGGTCGGGCAACGTGAAATCACCCAGCCCCTGAATGATCTGCGACTGGCTGCACCAGCCGGGATCGACCCGAATGGCCGTCTGCTCCGCCAAATTACCTTTGAGAAATTCTAGGAATGCCAGAAATGCGGTGCGGTGTGTTGCCTTGTCAATTCCGCCCTCCTCGCCTTCGGGCGGCAGCGGCAGTTTATAGCGGCGGACCAATGTGCGGCGCAGTTGAAGATAGCTGCCTTGGCCAGCATTCAGAATCCGGTGGCAGAACACCTCATGCGCGCGCAGAATCGGGTGGCGCAACACGGTAAAGCTGCGGTGGCCCGGCGTGCGGCGCTTCCATTGCCGCAGATCTTTTTGCGTCATCTTCGACAAAAGCGCATTCTGCTTTTCGCCATCAAGAGCCGCAAGCCAACGGCGCACTTCCTGCTGGGGACCGCCTGCGACGGGCATGAAAAGCAGCGGCACTTTTACCCCTGCCACATAGCCGGGCACATTGGCCCCGCGCCGCGGCTCGAAATTGGGGGTGCGGGTCAGATCAAAACGGTCAAGCCGCCCCAACGCCTGCGTCATCTCGTCAAAGTTGATGACCTTCTCGGACAGCGGGCTGGGGTTTTGTTTCTTGAGGTTCTTGTCCAGACTCTCAAGAAGCTCGGGCACCCCCAAAAACGCGGCAATGCCATTCATTACATCAACACTTTGCAGGTCTTCATAAGCCACATAAAAAGCAGTCTGGCCCGTGGTTTGCAGACGGTTAAGCAGCATCAGTTGAAAGCGTTGCAGCGCTTCCAGATGGGATGCAAATTCCGGCTCATCAAACACCGCCTGCGCTGCCTTGCGCGCCTTGAGATCGGTTAACTTCCATTGCCCTGTGGCCTGCGCAATCTTCCAACTGATATAGCTTTCCAGCGGATTGCGGGTCAAAACGATCTTGGCACAGCGCGGATCGTCAAGCACACAAGGCAGCACGCGCGGATCGTGATCGTGGAAATAGCGGAAACCGCCCATCGTGGACGCATCGTTGCGGATCGCCGCCAACAGCACATTCGGGTCCGCATCGCGGGTCGCCTGATCCACACCCAGAATTTCGGTCGTGTTGGGGTAGCCGATGAAATGCGGATTGAACGCCTCTCCATGGCAGGTGATTGCGTCAAAAGCATTCAGGTTCGCTTCCAGAAAGTTCGAACCGGTCCGCATCTCTGCAAAAACCACGAAGCTGTCAAAACGTGAGGTCATATCCTATTTCACCAGATAAGGTTTTCGGGGCACATCGTGAGTCGAAGTCGGGCCACGCTCGACGGGGAAATCACCCATGAGATAGGGATGCATACCCTGATTTTTGAGGTTTTGAAGAAACTGGCCAAAGCCGTGCATATCCACCATCTTCGGTGCCTCGGACAGGCGGCGAATGCGGGTCTGCCCGATTTCGTCCAGAATGCCCTGTAGCGGCTCCATAGGCGCCTCGATAAACTCCGCCATGTTCCAGATCCGCACGCGCGCCTTGGCATGGGGGGAGCGCAGCACATCCATATGCTCGCTTTCGACCTTTTGCATCCCCGCCGCAAGACGCCGGATATCGGCAAAATCCATGTTCGAACGAAACAGCGGCACAGCCCACGCACCCGTAATCACCGAGATTTGCGCATTGGGGTCTTTGGCGATGCGCCAGTTGATGTCCTGATTGTCCAACGGCCCGAATTGGAAACACTGCCGCTCGCCGCGTGTGTTCCAGATCAGGTTGGTCAAAAATGCCTCGGGATTATAATCCCGCTGCAACGCGCTGTCGCTCAACGCCCCGTTCAGCGCGCCTTGCCTCTCGGCAAAGTCGGCGCGTTCCGGTCCAAAAAGATGTCCGTGTACGCGCGCGCCAGTGGCATTCGCCAACCACGGCTCGAAGTTATCGAACAGCTCGGCAAACCCTTGAAACATCGAATAAGGCGCGGCTGTCACACCGTTCTCCCAATCTTCGTTGGGAAACCGGCTTTGCATATAAAGACCCGAGCGGCCGCGCGTCCGTCGCTCTACCGCTTTGGCAAAGATGCGGTCGATCTTGCCGGGGTTCGGCTCGGTCTTTTTCATCGCACCATCAGCATCGGTTAGAAACGCCTCATAAAGACGGTTCGCGTAGGGCCATATTTTCCGCGCAACAAAACAATCGGACCGCCGCAACAGCTGCAAATGATCGTCGTAAAAGATATGCGGCTTGCCTTGAAAGTCGAATTTCGACAACGTCAGAGAGCGGCTTTCGATGTTGGTAGAATAGAGCCGCGCGAGCGTTTGAAAATAGCTTTCGTCCGGAATCCAGACTTGCCTGAAATACCTATCGTATTCCTCGCGCTCGGGGTCTTGCAGCACCGCCGAAAGCGTCTGGCGTGTCATGCACCACCACTGAGACCCCATATGCGGGACGATCCCGTTGGGCATCTTGCGGCGCATACCTAACTTGCGTTGCAGATTAACGGCCTTGTCAAAAAAATAACGTTGCCGCTTCCATGAAAAAGGGAACCGCATAGTAAAGCGTTCCTCGTCCAGACCGCCCACCGTCCAAGGCACATCCGCCGTTGTCGCGCTTTCGATGAAATCAGTGCGCGGGCGGTCGGCAAGGTAATCGACAAGCTCCTGCACAGGACGCAGCGGTAGGCAGGAGCCGGAGGCGAGGTAGACGTGTCGCACATCGGCAAAACTGGCCAGCATCAGCTCGGACGCGGCCTGTGATGCGGCGACAATGCCCCATGATCCCCATTCACAGCGATATCGTTTGGAAAACAGCAGATTGGGTACATCCGCCAACGCGGCGACGAAAGTGTTATACGTTTTCACCGGAACACCGCGATCCACATGAATCACAACGGGCACCCGCGCAGCCGCCCAATGGCGCGCGACCTGCTCCGCACGACCCAAAGCCGTGTGAACCAGCATCACAACACCCAGCGAGGCGCTCATGCCCAGTTCCCCTTGGACATCAGACCGAGAATCTCAAGCTGTCGCCAGTTGATGTATTTCTCACTCCATTTACACCACAGCTGCGGGTTTTCTTTTACCTGCGCGGCGTACGCCTTATACTCCACCGATCCGGCATAATGCTGCCCGCGCTCCAACTCTTCGGCAGCTTTCGCCCCGAAGGTATCGATGAATTTCGCATGCAAC
Source organism: uncultured Sulfitobacter sp. (assembly GCA_947502265.1). GTDB lineage: Bacteria > Pseudomonadota > Alphaproteobacteria > Rhodobacterales > Rhodobacteraceae > Sulfitobacter. Next base: position 90,792 of record CANMZB010000002.1, on the reverse strand, counting down.
AGCACGCCGGAGGCTTTCTCTCCGCCCCATTCATCATAAACCTGATTAAGGCCACGCGGCAGCAACATGTGCGTAGAGCTGACGTAAACGTATTTCCGGTCCCATTTTACAAGAGGTATCTTGTTGAGCGCCGGTGCCTTGGCAGGTTCGTCCCGAAAGAAAACGCGCGCGCGCGGTCCGCCCTGTATCCACAGGTTTGAAAATTTATAATTGCGCGAGATCGTGTAATTTCCGCTGTCAAACCAAGACGCAATCCCGATCGGGTCCTGACCCGAATGATACGGCTGCTCGTCCAGCCGCCCCTTGGGATACATATCCAGCAACATTGCGGAAAACGATTTGATCGAGGACGCCTCCAACCAGTCCGTCAAGGCGCGCAACGGGCGCGTATCGCAAAACGGATAGACCAGAAATTCATCAGGATCGACAGTGAGCGTCCAATGCCCGTGCGCGTATTTCCGTTGCAGCCAGTTCAGCCAATCCACCCCGAACCGCGAACGGCGATAACTGGCGCGGGTGGACCACAACGAGACATCCGGCTGGCCGCGCAGATAATCCAACGCGCCATCGTCGCTGTCATTGTCCACGAAAAAGAAGTGATTCACACCTTGCTTACGGTAATATTCAAGAAAATATTTGAGGCGGATTTTTTCGTTACGCTGGGTGCAGAATAAAAGAATATCGTCGGCCCGAATTTGATCGGTCCGGTCCACAACGCATTTGAGTTCGCGTCGCTTGCGAAAAGCCCGCAGCCGCCAGCGCTTACGCTGCAGCCTTAGGCGGTAAGATCGTATCGCGCTCAATCCCTGTCCTCACGTCCATGATCTGCAATCCTTCTCGCACGCTTATCAGGTGAAGCTTAAGGCTATCTTGAAATGGCTATCCCAACGATAACCGACTTCGCCTCGCACATTCCGCGCATCTTGAGGTTTCCTTGACCGTTCAACGATCATCGTTTTCCATAGATCGTGGTCAAAATCATCTATGTAAAAGGCTTTTTCCGCAAGGATTTCGCGGAATGTTTCAATATTGCTGCACATCACCGGTGTCCCAAGCAAAAGCGCCTCTACGGCAGGTAATCCAAAGCCCTCCGCGTGGCTGGGGAAAAGCAGCGCCTGCGCCCGTTCGACAAGGGCCGCCAAAGCGCCGTCCGGCAACCCGGCAAGCTCCCTGATCCGCGCGCCGTGTCCAAGCGCGTCAAGGCGGGCAAACACCGCCTCGTTGTTCCATCCCCTGTTGCCGCAAATCAGCAAAAGCGGCGCGTCCGCGCCCAGATCATCCCAGACATCCAACAACAATGCGTGGTTTTTACGCGGCTCTATCGTGCCGACAGTGATAAAGAATGGCTCGGTCGGTAAGGTATCGGGGGGCAGTTGTGTTTCGTCCGGCACCGGCGGGATTACCCCCAAATGGGAAACAATACCCTTTGGGACGGCCCCCCAAGTGCGCAAAATCTCTTCGGTTTTGTGACGTGTATCGTTCGAATTATAGATCACAAGGTCCGCATACCGCTGCACCCGTCGCAGCTTTGCCTCGAATGCGTCAACCGAACCGGTGCGCTGGTACTGCGGGTGGGTTAACGGAATGACATCGTGGATCAAAACAGCGATGCGCGCATCCGGCACCCCGCGAACGGCCCGCAAAATCCGTGCAGTCAAATTGCTATGGCCGGTATTCAGATAGGCGGCTCCTTTGGGCAGATGCTTTGTCAGCATCCGGCCCAACCTCTGCGGCAAACACCGCGCACGCGCCAGCCGGCGCACATCCGTCTGTGCCTGCTGCGCCTGACGGCTCAACTTGCGCTGCATACGCGACATCAGATCGGGCGCAGAGAAAGGCACCTGCCCGTCCAGACGCGCAGCAAACGCGCGCAATCCCTCGGGATCAAGCAAGACATAGCCCAAAGGGGTCCGCGCCAATCCGTATGCCGGAACCGGTTCAGCAACCAGCCGGTGCAGATAGGCAAGCTCGACACGGTCCACACCGGTCCATACCCGCCCCGCACGTCGCAACAGGCGAGAAATATCCAGCACGCGCGCGGGCGGAGTGTTATATGTTGTAGTGGCCAGTTTGATGCCATCTCCACGCGTCGGTGATCATTTCGCCCAGGGTGGAGCGCGCGGGCCTCCAGCCAAGTTCCCGCTCGGCGCGGGTGGAACCGGAAACCAGTTTGGTACAGTCACCGGCACGGCGCGGCCCTTCGGTAATCGGCACGGGGCGCTTGGTGACATCTGCACTTTGATCAATCACCTCGCGCACCGAAAAGCCGCTGCCGGTTCCAAGGTTAAACACACGGCTGCCCTTGCCGTCCTGTAGCCACTTCAGCCCCAGCACATGGGCATCCACCAGATCGCAGACATGCACATAGTCACGGATGCAGGTGCCATCGGGCGTGTCATAGTCGGTGCCAAAAATCGTAAGCGCCTCGCGCTTGCCGTCAATCGCATCGAGCATCAGCGGGATCAGATGCGTTTCGGGTTGGTGAAACTCTCCCACCTCGGCCTCGGGATCGGCGCCAGCCACGTTGAAATAGCGGAAAATCACATGGTTCAGGCCATAAGCCGCCTCGAAATCCCGCAGGATGTCTTCGATTGCGCGCTTTGACGCGCCATAGGCATTGATCGGGTGCTGTTCGCTGTTTTCATCCAGCACCACGTTGTCCTGATCACCATAAGTGGCACAGGTGGAGGAAAATACGAAATCCCTGCAACCCGCCGCCGCTGCCGCCTCGATCAGGTTCAGCGAACCGATCACATTGTTCTGCCAATATCTGCCGGGCCGCTGCATGCTTTCGCCCACTTGGCTCAGAGCGGCGAAATGCATCACCGCAACAGGCGCATATTCCGCAAAAGCCGCATCAATCGCGGCGCGGTCAAGCAGATCACCCTTCACGAAGGGTCCGAATTTCACCGCGTCCTGCCAACCCGTGACAAGGTTATCGAAGGTGACAGGCACAAACCCCGCTGCACGCAGCGCCTTACAGGCGTGACTGCCGATGTAACCGGCCCCGCCTGTGACAAGGACATTCTTCATATCCGCCCCCTTTTAGAACCGCCTCAACCAAGACCCGGCACAATATCTTTCAGATAGGCCGCAAGATCATCGCGCAATTCAGGGCGGGCAAGCCCGTAAGAGACCGTTGCCTGAAGAAATCCCGATTTCGATCCGCAATCAAAACGCTGCCCCGCAAACCGGTATCCATAGACCTTACGGCCCTGATCCAGCTCGGCAGCAATGGCATCGGTCAACTGGATCTCTCCGCCAGCGCCTTTTTTGACATGGTCCAGATTCTTCAGGACCGAGGGCGACAGGATATAGCGACCAATCACCGCAAGGTTAGACGGAGACTCCTCCGCCTTCGGTTTTTCCACCATACCCTTGATATGCAGTAGGTTGCCGTCTTCTTTTTCCACATCCAGAATACCATATGAAGACGTACGCTCGGGCGCGACCTCCATCGCAGCAACCATATTACCGCCGGTTTCTTCGTACGCCTCAACCATCTGCTGCAAGCAGGGCTTTTCGGCAGAAATCACATCATCCGGCAAAATTACCGCAAAGGGTCTGTCCCCGATCAGACGGCGCGCGCACCATACCGCATGTCCAAGGCCCAGCGCCTTGTGTTGGCGGATATAGGCGATGTCACCGCTGTCCATGTTGGTTTTATGCAGAACCTCAAGAAGCGCGTCTTTGCCCTTGCTGCGCAGCTCCTCTTCGAGGTTCGGCGCAAGATCAAAGTAATCCTCAAGCGCACCCTTTCCGCGTGAGGTAACAAAAATGAATTCCGTAATCCCGGCTGCGCGTGCCTCGTCAATTGCGTATTGGATCAGAGGGCGATCCACCAGCGTCATGATTTCTTTTGGGACTGATTTTGTCGCTGGTAGAAAACGCGTCCCCATGCCCGCGACGGGAAAAATTGCTGTAGTAACTTTATTGCCCATAATTATGCTCTTTTGCTCGGTCAATCATTGTTTGGCGAAAGGTGAAGATGCCCGCTGCTACTTGGATACGCGCCCCATACCGGTGCTGTATTTTCATAACAATGTCATGATACCGTACAAACAAGGCAGCAGTATGACCACCGCTTATCATAAATTGCGCCGAACTCCGCAGGCACGCCCTGTTGCTACCTGCCAAAACCCCGCACCCTTTCCACACGCTTTCTTTCGCGCGCAGCACGTCCTGCAAAGGTGGCAAGCCGGAACAGCGGTCCGCCGCGCTCGGAGCGCCCGAAAATTCCGCCCCGCTGCACCCAGACACCATCAGCGTTGAGAAATACGCGGTGGAACAAGGCCGTGCGCGACATGACAAGCACCGTCTCGATAGAACCTTTTGCGACCCGTTGCGCCGCCTGCTCCAACGCTGAGACGCCCCGCAAACCGCGCACCGCGGTAAAGCCGGACGTGCGTTTAAACGTTGCGAAACGCTGGAACGGCACCACGGAATGACGCGGCAAACGTGCGCCGCCAAAACTGCGAGTCTGGCCTTCGACGTGGCCCGCATCCAGCCCCCGCATCAGGCGGCGCACATCGCGCGGCTCCAACCGGCCCGCGATCATATGCGAAATCAGACGCCGCCGTTCAGAACGGCGCAGCGCGGCCCATTGCGCAGCGCGGGCCTCTTTCGGAATATGTTTGCGCTGGAACACCGCCCAACTGGCTCCGATCTCGAACAGATCACGCGGCACGCGGTCGGCGCGGCGTGTGGCGCTTGGCGCGAATCCGTGATGCACTTCGGCCAGCGGCACGATGGCCGTCGCATGCCCCGCCCGTCCCAGCCGCATATTCAAATCGGTCTCGTCCAGAAAGAACCGGAAGGCCGGATCAAACCCCCCAAGCTCGACCAGCACGTCGCGGCGAAACGCCATGTTGGTGCCTTCCGTCTTGATGCCACGCCCTTTGGGCGGCACCAGCACCGTGGCCTGGAACCGGTCCACCTCCAACGGCTGCGCCATGCCCTGTGCGTCCAGCGATTGCGCCTTGTATTGAAAGCTAATGCCGTTGCGCCCGCGTACAAAACCGCCCATCGCCGCCACATCGGCGCGCACGGCAGGGGCCGCCAGGTACCGCAGCCATTGCGGCTCCGGCACGGCATCGTCATCAATAAAGGCAACAAGATCGCCGGCCGCATGGGTCAGGCCCAGATTGCGCGCCGCAGAAATGTTCGGCTCATCGAAGGGGACGTATTTAACGGCCCTCCCAACGCCCCACGCCCCGGCGGCTGCAATCCCCTGCGGATCGGCAACAACGATCACCTCGAAACTGCGATATTGCAACTGCGCCACACCCGTCAGACACCGCAGCAAGGCCTCGGGCCGGCCCCTGCTGACGATGATAACACTAACGCTACGATCACTCATGGGCGAAGCATCTCTGTCAATGCGACGGTCCTTAGCCTTTCTTCAGCGCGACACCCGGCGCATAGGCGATAAAGAACGGATTGGCGTACTCGTCCTTGCCGTAAGTAAGCGGCGACAGATCATCAAAGCGCACGACGTCTCCTCCCGCCCCCTTAAGCACGGCGTGACCGGCGGCAGTGTCCCATTCCATCGTGCGCCCCAGTCGCGGATAAAGATCGGCCTCGCCGGTCGCCACCAGACAGAACTTCAGGGAAGACCCTGCGCTTGTCATGTCCTTCACATCGTATTTGCCGATGTAGTCGTCTGTCGCCTGATCGCGGTGTGATTTGCTGGCCACCACCATCAGGGCCGCATTGTCCGGTTTCGATACCGTGATCGCCCTGAGCGGGCCGACGTTGTCTTTGTCGAAATCGCCGGTTTCCTCGACGGAATCGCCCTGCGCGACGGTGAAAAACATCCGTCCCTTCGCGGGCGCATACACAACGCCGCGTGTTGGTACGCCGTCTTCGACCAGCGCGATATTTACGGTAAAATCGCCGCGCCGGTGGATGAATTCCTTGGTTCCATCCAGCGGATCAACGATCAGAAATGTTGTGCCGGTTGTGCTGTGGGTGGCGGATTGCTCTTCGGTCACAAGCAGCACATCCGGAAAGCTGGCGCGCAACCCGTCCGAGATGATCTTGTCCGCCGCTTCATCGGCTGCGGTCACAGGGGAGTCGTCGGATTTTGCCTTGACCTCGAAATCGTCGCGCGCGTAGATTTCCATGATCTTGTCGCCCGCCTCCAGCGAAAGCCGCCGCATCACGCGCGTCAATTTTTCGTAATCCATGCCCTACTCCTGCCATCGTTCGTTGATAATAATGTTTCAACCCTTATGATGCGCCTGTAACGGATCGGCAAGAATTCCGTGCAACAAGGGTCATATCCGCGAGGCAGTACACCCGATGTTCCAACCCATCCGCAGAAATCGTTCGACGCTTCAGGTCATCCTGACAATTCTCGAACTGATTTATCATTCAATCGTGCGCTCGGTGCGCAAGACGCACAACAACGCCTTTCTCGCCATCGCCACAAACATCATGCAGGCGGTGATTTTTGTGGCGGCGTTCTATGTGATGTTTTCGGTTCTCGGATTGCGCGGCGCGGCGCTGCGCGGTGACTTCCTGCTTTACATCATGTCGGGGATTTTCCTTTACATGACCCATTCCAAGGCGCTGGGCGCTGTCGTCGGTTCCGAAGGACCGGCAAGCCCGATGATGCAACACGCGCCGATGAACACGATCGTCTCGATTTGCTCTGCGGCGCTGGGCGCGCTTTACATCCAGATCCTTTCCCTCGCGATGATCCTGTTTGTCTATCACGTTGCATTTACCCCGCTGGAAATCGAACAGCCGGTCGGCGCTTTTGCGATGCTCTTGCTGGCGTGGTTCACGGGTGCGGCGCTGGGCCTTGTGTTGCTGGCGATCAAACCTTGGTTTCCGACCGCAGTCGGCATCTTTTCCACGATCTACCAGCGCGCAAACATGATCGCATCGGGCAAGATGTTTGTTGCCAATACACTGCCCAGTTTCATGCTGGCGATGTTCGATTGGAATCCGCTGTTTCACACCATTGATCAGGCCCGCGGATTTGCGTTTATAAACTACAACCCGCGCAACAGCGATCCGATGTATGCGTTCTGGGTCGGCGTGATTCTGGTGATGATCGGCCTGATGGGTGAATTCTATACCCGCCGCCACGCCTCGATCAGTTGGGGCGCGCGGCGCTGATGCAGTATCTGCTGATTCTTCTGATGCTGTTTGCGTCGCCGGCATGGGCCACACAAGACAGGTGGCCTGCGCTTTTTGATGTGCAAGGGGTCGCACCCGATGACGTGCTGAACATACGTCAGGCACCGGCCGCTAACGCCCCGATCATCGGCTGGCTTGGTGAGGATGCTACCGGCATCGAGCTGATTCGACCGAACGACAGTATGACATGGGCGTTGGTGAACACAGCCGAGACAAGCGGTTGGGTCTCTTTGTCGTATATGTCGCGACAACCGGGGCAGTGGATTGGCACCCCCTTAACGGTGCGCCAATGTTTCGGGACCGAACCGTTCTGGTCCCTTCTTTTCGATGGCGACGCTGTGACATATGCCATTCCCGGCAGCACCCCCGTTACAGGTCACATCACCGCACGACTGGCGGGAACAGGGCTTCTGGACGTCAAGGCGTTCCTGCTCGACTTCGACGCCACCGACCAGCCAGACCTGCCGCAATCGGCAAATGCAATCGTGTCCCTGCGCGCCTGCTCCGATGGCATGTCCGGCCGCGCATACGGCATCCGGATGGACGCCATACTACAGACATCCGGCGGGCCGCAGCTTTTCTCGGGCTGCTGCTCCCTGTTTCAGGAATGACCTCATCGCGCTGATTGCCAATCGTTCAACGATCCGGTTATTCCACCACCCGTAGCGTCAGGTTCAACCGCCCCCCCTTGGGCAGAAGCGTTGACGATCCCGCGCGGACACGGTCCACACCATGATAGCTAAGCCGTGCCTCACCGCCCATCACCACCACGTCGCCCGAGCGCAGCCAGATGCTTTCGGTTTTGCCGCCGCGCGTGGTACTTCCCATACGGAACAGCCCGTCATCCCCCAATGACACCGACACGACCGGCCATTGCATATCCGCCTCGTCGCGGTCCTGATGCATCCCCATTTTTGCCTCCGGCCCGTAATAGTTGATCAAACAGCATTCCGGCTTCCGCTCCAGCCCCGTTGCGCGGTGCCAGATGTCCAGCACTTGCGGCGGAATATCGGGCCATGGCGCGCCGCCCGGGTGGGTCTTGCCATAGCGGTAGCCCTTTTTGTCAGACAGCCAGCCATAGCTGCCCGCCGCCGTCATCCTGACCGACATCGGCTTGCCGGACGGCGTGTCGGGCCGGAACAGCGGTGCCTTCGCCACAACACCCCGCACAGCACCGAACACCGCCCGCTGTGCGGGTAAATCCAGAAAGCCGGGATAGATTTCAAAGCCTCGAACCGCCAATCTCACCTTATTATCCTCAAACTTTGCTCATTTATCAGGATTCTTCCCAGAATCATCACATCAGTGTGTATGCCGAGGTTGCAGCATGTGTTGCCCCTCCTTATATACCCTGCGAACCGCTGGGAACGACCCGTTTCCAGTGTTAACCAGATCGGGGCAAAGGTGCCGTAACGGGCCTGCCGCCTCGTGTCATCGCCTTGAATAAAATGAGGGATCGAAAACATGGCCAAAGTAATTGGTATTGACCTTGGAACAACTAACTCCTGTATCGCCATCATGGACGGTAGCCAGCCCCGCGTTATCGAAAACGCCGAGGGCGCGCGCACAACACCATCCATCGTGGCATTCACAGAAGACGAGCGCCTTGTAGGCCAGCCTGCGAAACGTCAGGCCGTCACCAACCCCGAAAACACAGTCTTCGGTATCAAGCGCCTGGTCGGACGTCGTAATGACGACCCGGATCTGGCCAAAGACAAGAAAAACCTGCCCTTCAACGTGATTGACGGCGGCAACGGCGATGCATGGGTCGAATCGCGCGGCGAGAAATACTCGCCCAGCCAGATTTCCGCATTCATCCTCGGCAAGATGAAAGAAACCGCCGAGAGCTATCTTGGCGAAGAAGTGACGCAAGCGGTCATTACCGTCCCGGCGTACTTCAACGACGCCCAGCGTCAGGCAACCAAGGACGCGGGCAAGATCGCGGGCCTCGAAGTGTTGCGCATCATCAACGAGCCGACAGCGGCTGCGTTGGCGTATGGCCTCGACAAAGAGCAGACCCAAACCATCGCGGTCTATGACCTTGGCGGCGGTACATTCGACGTGACCATCCTTGAGATCGACGACGGCCTGTTCGAAGTAAAATCCACCAACGGCGACACGTTCCTTGGCGGTGAAGACTTTGACATGCGCATCGTCAACTACCTCGCTGACGAGTTCAAAAAAGAGCATCAGGTCGACCTCACCCAAGACAAGATGGCGTTGCAGCGTCTGAAAGAAGCCGCTGAAAAAGCCAAGATCGAGCTTTCGTCCTCTTCCCAGACCGAAATCAACCAGCCGTTCATTTCGATGAGCTCGAACGGGCAGCCGCTGCACATGGTCATGAAACTGACCCGTGCCAAGCTGGAAAGCCTTGTGGGTGACCTGATCAAAGCATCGCTGAAGCCTTGTGCCGCCGCGTTGAAAGATGCGGGCCTCTCGGCCAAGGACATCGACGAAGTTGTGTTGGTCGGCGGTATGACCCGCATGCCGCGCGTGATCGAGGAAGTGACCAAGTTCTTCGGCAAAGAGCCACACAAGGGTGTGAACCCTGACGAAGTGGTCGCGCTTGGTGCCGCAATTCAGGCCGGTGTTCTTCAGGGTGACGTCAAAGACGTTGTTCTGCTCGACGTGACGCCGTTGTCGCTCGGCATCGAAACGCTGGGCGGTGTGTTTACCCGCCTGATCGACCGCAACACGACGATCCCGACGAAAAAGTCGCAGATTTTCTCGACAGCGGAAGACAACCAGAACGCCGTGACCATCCGCGTGTTCCAGGGTGAGCGTGAAATGGCTGCCGACAACAAGATCCTCGGCGCTTTCAACCTCGAAAGCATTCCACCCGCACCGCGTGGCATGCCGCAGATCGAAGTGACCTTTGACATTGACGCCAACGGTATCGTTTCCGTCGGGGCGCTGGATAAAGGCACGATGAAAGAGCAGAAGATCACGATCCAGGCTTCCGGCGGTCTGTCCGATGCCGACATCGACAAGATGGTCAAGGACGCCGAAGACAACGCGGACGCGGACAAAGAGCGCCGTTCGCTGATCGAAGCGAAGAACCAGGCGGAAAGCCTCATTCACTCCACAGAGAAATCCGTGGAAGAGCACTCCGACAAGGTCGATCCGACAACAGTCGAAGCGATCGAACTGGCCATCGCCGCGCTGAAGGACGAAATGGAAACCGACAACGCCGAAAAGATCAAATCCGGCATCCAGAACGTGACCGAAGCAGCCATGAAGCTGGGTGAGGCGATCTATAAATCAGCGCAGGATCAGGGCGAGGAAATGGCGCAAGCCGCAGACGAGCCCCAGTCCAATGGCGGAGACGACGACATCGTCGACGCAGAATTCGAAGACCTCGACGACGACAAGCGCGCTTAATCTCGCACGCAGGAACCAATGACAGGGCCGGTCCGATCAGACGGGCCGGCCCTTCGCGTTCCGGTAAAGGACATTACTGATGGCAAAACGTGACTATTACGATCTGCTCGGCGTCTCAAAAGGCGCATCGGCGGATGAGATCAAAAAGGGCTATCGCACGAAGGCCAAAGAACTTCATCCCGACCGAAACGCCGATAATCCCAATGCCGAAGCCCAGTTCAAAGAGGCCAACGAGGCCTATGAAGTGCTTAAAAATGCCGACAAAAAGGCGGCCTATGACCGCTATGGCCACGCCGCATTCGAAGGCGGTGGCGGTGGTCGGCCCGGTGCCGGATACGGTGGCGGCCAAGGTGATTTCTCCTCCGCGTTCTCGGACGTGTTCGATGATCTTTTCGGCGATTTCATGGGCGGGCGCGGTCAGGGTGGCGCCGGTGGACGTCGCGCCGCGCGTGGCTCCGATTTGCGCTACAACCTGCATATTTCTCTGGAAGACGCCCACTCCGGTCTGCAAAAATCGATCAACGTACCCACTTCAGTCGGCTGCGATGCATGTAAGGGGTCCGGGGCCGAAGGCGGCGCAGAACCGACAACCTGCCCGACATGTTCCGGCATGGGCAAGGTGCGCGCCCAGCAGGGCTTCTTCACCGTGGAGCGTACATGCCCCACATGCTCCGGCTTGGGCCAGATCATCAAGAACCCGTGCAACACCTGTCGCGGCGCGGGCCGCGTAGAAAAAGACCGCACATTGTCCGTCAACATCCCTGCGGGGGTCGAAACGGGCACGCGCATCCGCCTGGCTGGCGAAGGCGAAGCAGGCATGCGCGGCGGGCCGTCCGGCGATCTCTACATTTTCATCGAAGTGCAGGAACACGAGCTCTTCGAGCGTGATGGTGCAAACCTTTTCTGCCGCGTTCCCGTTTCCATGAGCAGCGCCGCCTTGGGCGGCAGCATCGAAGTGCCGACAATTGACGGCGGACGCGGACGCGTACAAGTGCCGGCGGGCAGCCAGTCAGGCCGTCAGATGCGCCTGCGAAGCAAAGGCATGCCACACTTGCGCGGCGGCAGCACCGGCGACATGATCATCGAACTGGCGGTCGAGACACCGGTAAAACTCACCGCGCGCCAAAAGGAAATCCTGCGCGAATTTGAAGAGTTGTCCGAAGAGAACAACCCCGAAAGCAGCAGCTTCTTTTCGTCCGTGAAATCCTTCTGGGATTCCATGAAAGGCTGATCTTTCTCTAAACACGGACTGCGCCCGTCGATACAGGCGCAGTCCCCTCGCTTCATTTGGCTGATAAACTCAATCCCGCATTCTCGGCAAAAACAGTCACTCGCGTTCGTCCCGTACCAAAAATTAACCGAATCCTAACCATGCCTGCGCCACCCTTGCAGACATGACTGAAGCCTTCGACGAACAACCTTTGCCTTTCCTGCTGGATGAAGCGCCCGCAACGATTCCCGTTTCGGGCAAGCAACCGTCCTACATCGCCGACCATCGCCAGCGCCTGCGCGCGCGGTTCATGGCGGGTGGGCCCCATGCAGTACCAGAATACGAACTGTTGGAGCTGGTCCTCTTTCGCGCTATTCCGCGACGTGACGTAAAGCCGCTGGCGCGCGCGCTGATGGACCGATTTGGTGATTTCAACCGCGTGGTTACAGCCTCCGAAGCGCGTCTGCGCGATATTTCCGGTGTCGGCGATGCGGTGATAACCGAGTTCAAGATCGTCGAAGCCGCGGCCCACCGCATGGCGCGCGCGCGGATTATGCAGCAGCATGTGCTATCCAGCTGGGATGCGCTGCTTGATTATTGTCACACCACAATGGCCCACCGCGAAACGGAACAGTTTCGTGTGCTTTATCTTGATCGTAAAAACAATCTCATCGGCGACGAAGAGCAGGCGCGCGGCACTGTGGATCATGTGCCTGTTTACCCCCGCGAAGTCGTCAAACGGGCGTTGGAACTGAACGCCTCTGCCGTCATTCTTGTGCATAATCATCCCTCTGGCGACCCAACGCCTTCACAGGCAGACATCGAGATGACAAGTCAGATCAACGCCGCCTGCGATGCTTTGGAGGTCACCCTGCACGATCATCTGATTATCGGAAAATCGCGCGAGCTTAGCTTTCGCGCCGAAGGGTATTTATAGCCCTCTCGCGCGCGCAACAATCCGCTACCTGACCCACACTTCGACGCGGCGGTTGGCCTGCCGGCCCCACGCGCTATCATCACATGCCATTGGCATCGCTTCACCAAAGGCATCCACCTCCAGCTCGACGCGCTCCAGATTGGCCGCAACCGCCGCTTCGCTCACCGCCCGGCGCACCGCTTCGGCACGGCGCAAGGCGATGTTGCGATTGGATTGTGCAGGGCCATTCCCATCGCTGAAACCGACGAACAACAGACGCCGCGCATCGTATTGGCCCACCTCCAGCGCCCGCGCCAGTTGCTGCACATTGGATCGTGATTGCGCATCAAGCCGGATCGACCCCGCCTCGAACCGGAAAGAAGTGCTGAGCCGCGCCATTGGCGTGAGTGTCGCGGTCATCCGTTGCAACTCTTCCAATGTGATTTCGGCACCTGCCTGCGCAATGGCGTTGGCAAACCGGTTACCTTGCTCTTCGACTGGGATTTCCTCGGGAGTCTGATCCACGAAACCCGAACGCCGGATCACGATTTGCGCGGCTGGCTCACGGGTAAACGCAAGGAACTCGCGCGCGATTCGTGGCAGGCGGCGTGCGGGAAAATAGAGAAACATCGGCGCTGTAAGCGGATAGTCTTCGGTTTTGATCGTCCGGCGCGAGGCCTGCATCGAAAAGCCGCAACTTCCCGTCAGCATCAGCGCCTGCGTCGTCCCCCGATCCGCATAGCTGGTCAATCCGAGCGCAAATGTGTCCTGCGCTACAGCGGACGCCAGCGTGTCAGGGGTGTCGTGACGGATCACCGTGTCGGAGACGGTGCGCAGGTTGGCGGGCTTGAGAACCTGATCCACAACGGCCTGCGCCAAACCTGACCCGCCCCCCGGCAGATGCAGATCAATCGGAACATCCGGCCCACCGATTTCCTCCCAGTTGGTAATTCGTCCCGCCAACACTTTTGCCAGATTCAGCGGGGAAATGCCGCGCACAGGATTGCTGCTGGAGACCACCGGCACAATCGCGTCGAGCGCCAGAACGCGGCTACGATTGGCCTCTGTCATGTCACCCAACCCGGATTCACGCGCCCGCGCGCGTTCGTCGGGCCGGATTTCACGAAGGGACATTACCACATCAGCCTCGTCCGCCAAAAGGTCGGCAAAGCCTTCATCCGTGTTGCCAATACGGAAGTAGAAGCGCGCCGCGGTTTTGCCATCCTCGTCGCGCTTCAGAACATAGGTAAAATGTTGCGCCTCCTGCCCGTCTTCGCGCAGGGCGGTATAGCCGTTCTTTTGCGCAAAGGTTTCGATCAGCGCAGGCATCACAACAGCGCCCAAAGTCGGAGCGCCGGAAATCTGAAGCTCGGCGACGAAATCCTGAAGGTTCGGGCACGCCGGACCGGCACACAACACACCCGAGCCATCGACCGTCAGCTCGCCGTAATCCGTTTCAATCCTGTAAAACTCTCCATCGAACCCCAGCAACGTGCCGCTTAGCTCTACCGCGCTATCGCGCGAGGTGAGCGTGACATCCTGTGCCATCGCAGTCAGGGCCGTTGCGAAAATGGAAAGTGCGGCGAAAACCGCCGCACATATCATTTTGATCATAAGACCTCTGAGTTGCGTTAGTTAGTTAACCGCGACCTTCAGGTCTTCGAAGAGATTATTCAACACAAGAAAGTTCCCCGCCGCCCCGCAATCCGGCACTGAGAGCGTCAAATCCTTTGAAACGATCTCACCGCCGGCATGCATCTGTAGTGTTTTCGCCTCGATTTCGAGGCCACAGTTCTCGTCGTCGACTTCTGCTTCAATGCTCAGGTCAACATTTCCGCTACGCCGGGCATTGTCGATCGGGAAGGTATAGATTTCTCCCATCATGCCGTCCGGGACAGTCACATCCCCAAGCCGCGAAATATATCCGCCCTGTCCCGTCACCGCAAAGGACATGTCGCGCATCGCACCGGACCACACATGGCCTTCGTCGCCATAGAACGCACCGTATTCAAGCGCGTGCAGCTCAAAACCGGTATCACCTTTCCATAGAACAGCAACCCGGTCAAAGTCGCTAATTTCTTCCACAGTCGCTTGCGCAACGGTACCTTCGCCGTTTGAAAACGCCAGAATGAACATCGCTTGCTCCGCCAGGGCGGGCAACGTGACCTCAAGCGTGCCCTGCGCATCCGTGGTCTGGTTAAACAGCAAACCGCTGTGATGCACGGTCAGGCGTTCATTGGGCAAACAGGGCGCCTTAAGCGTCAGGTTAACCATCGCCGCCGCAACAGGGCGCGCCTGCGCTGTGATGGGGCAATCAGCTTCGGCCTGCAAATCGTCAATCAGTACATCTTCTTGAGGGGCGCCTTGAACCTGCGAAATATCTCCGGCTTCGGGGGCTGTAATCATAGGCGCAGAGGCCTGAAACACAATCGCTTCACTTTCCGGCTTTTGGATTTGGGTCCCGAACTCTGCCGAGGTGAGAACAATGTCCTCGATGTCGAGAAGCGCAGCATCTGCATCAGTCAGCACCTCGCCTCGCGGCGCCGCTTTCTCGCCATAAAGCGTCTGTGCAGATTGAGACCGCTGCATGACAAAGCCGATGCCGACGGCGATGACAAGCGTTGCTCCGGTCAAAATGATTTGTTTACGGTATTGCATCGTCACTGCCCCTGTTTCGGAATCCTTCGATGCTTTTATCACGCGAAAAAGGGGCTGCTTTGGGGCAACCCCTTGCTCGAAATGTGACAGTTACCGAATATTAATAATCATTAACGGGACTATATCCGCTATTTCATCAGGCAAGCCGACCGTGGCAATGCTTGAACTTCTTGCCCGATCCGCACGGGCAAAGGTCGTTTCGCGCGGGGCTTCCCCATGTTGCGGGATCGTTTTCGTCAAAGCCTTCTCTGGCATCGGGGGAGGCTGGCACAGGTGCTTGCCCGTTGGTTTCCGGCGTCGCCGCCTCTTGCGTGGCGCGGCGCTGCGCAACCATCTGCTGGATCATCTGTTGCTGCTCTTCTTCGCTCAGCGGTTTGATCCGGGACAGCTTTTGGGTCACGTCAGAGCGCAAACTGTCGAGCATCCCCTCAAACAACTGGAAGGATTCGTTCTTGTATTCGTTGAGCGGATCACGCTGTGCGTACCCGCGAAAACCCACGACCGAACGCAGATGTTCCAGCATCAGCAGGTGGTCACGCCACTTGGCGTCGATGGTTTGCAGCAACAACTGCTTTTCGATGTTGCGCATGTTCTCTTCGCCAAAGCTTTCGGCTTTTTCCGCCATCAGCTTGTCTGTCGCCTCGATCAGACGCTCGCGGATCGCTTCGTCGTCCACGCCATCCTCTTCGCACCATGCGATGACCGGCACATCCACTCCCAACTGCTCGATCACGGCGGCGTAAAAGCCGTTGGCATCCCACTGGTCGGCGTATGTTTTCGGCGGCATATATTGATCAATCAGATCGTCGATCACCTGATGGCGCATGTCCTGCGCGATTTCGTGCAGATCCTGTGATTCCATGATGTCGCGGCGCTGGCCAAAGATCACCTTGCGCTGTTCGTTCATCACGTCATCGAATTTCAAAAGCTGCTTGCGGATGTCAAAGTTGCGGCCCTCGACCTTCGCTTGCGCGCGCTCCAGCGATTTGTTCACCCACGGGTGAACGATCGCTTCGCCCTCTTTAAGGCCCAGCGACGTCAGTACTTTTTCAAGGCGCTCAGAGCCGAAAATACGCATCAGATCGTCTTCGAGCGACAGGAAGAAGGACGAACGCCCTGGATCCCCCTGACGGCCCGAACGACCGCGCAACTGGTTATCGATCCGGCGGCTTTCATGGCGCTCGGATGCGAGGACAAACAGGCCACCCGCCTCAAGCACCTTTTTCTTCTCGTCTGCATGCTCCGCTTCAATCCTTGCGCGGATTTCCACCGGATCGGCGTCGGGATCGGCGTCCAGCGCGTCAAGGACCTTCATCTCGACGTTACCGCCCAGTTGAATATCGGTACCGCGTCCGGCCATATTGGTGGCAATCGTCACCTGACCCAGCTTGCCCGCGTCACCAACGATCTGCGCCTCCTGCTCGTGCTGGCGCGCGTTCAGGACGTTGTGCGTGATCCCTTCAGCTTCCAGCATCCGGCTCAGCATTTCGGATTTATCGATCGAGGTGGTGCCAACAAGGCACGGTTGCCCCTTGGCGTGGGCCTCTTTCACCCTTTCGATCATCGCTGCGTATTTTTCGGCGGCGGTGCGGTACACGGCGTCATCTTCGTCGACACGCGCGACCGGCACGTTTGTCGGCACTTCGACCACACCAAGGCCGTAAATTTCGGCAAATTCCGCGGCTTCGGTCAGCGCTGTACCGGTCATACCTGCCAACTTGTCATACAGGCGGAAGTAGTTCTGGAACGTCACGGAAGCGAGCGTGATGTTCTCCGGCTTGATCTCCACCTGTTCTTTGGCCTCGATTGCCTGATGCAAACCATCGCCCAGACGCCTGCCTGCCATCATGCGGCCTGTGAACTCGTCGATCAGAACGACCTCGCCATCGCGCACGATGTAATCCTTGTCCTTCTCGAACAGCTTGTGCGCGCGCAGACCCTGATTAACGTGATGTACAACGCTGGTGCTTTCGGGGTCATACATTGTGAACCCTTCCTCAAGCAGACCGCGAATGCGCAACTGCTCTTCGAGAAATTCGTTGCCCTCGTCGGTGAACGTCACGTTGCGGGTTTTCTCGTCCAGCTCGTAATGCTCGGCCTGTAGCAGGGGAATCACCGCATCGACGGTCATATACATTTCCGACCGGTCCTCGGAGGGGCCGGAAATGATCAGCGGCGTGCGCGCCTCGTCGATCAGAATGCTGTCAACTTCGTCCACGATGGCAAAATTATGCTCACGCTGGAAAATCTGGTTCAACTCGGCTTTCATGTTATCGCGCAGATAATCAAAGCCCAGCTCGTTGTTGGTCGCATAAGTGATGTCGCAGGCATATGCCGCGCGTTTTTCCTCGTCCGACATGTTGGGATAGATAAAGCCGGTGGTCAGCCCGAGAGAGGCGAAAACCTTGCCCATCCAGTCGGCGTCGCGCTTTACGAGGTATTCGTTGACGGTAACGATATGCACGCCCTTGCCGGTGATCGCGTTGAGGTAGGCCGCAAAGGTCGCGGTCAAGGTCTTGCCTTCACCGGTTTTCTGCTCGGCCACGTTGCCCTGATGCAAGAATATCGCGCCCAACAACTGCGTATCAAACGCGCGCAAGCCCAAGGTGCGGCGCGCACCCTCGCGACAGTTGGCAAAGGCTTCGGGCAGCAGCGCATCTAGGCTCTCACCAGACATCGCACGTTTGGCCAACGCCTTTGTCTTGTCCGTGATCTCCGCATCGCTCAGCTTTTCGAACTCGGGCTCAAGCGCGTTGATCTTCTCGACCAGAGGACGGGCCGCCTTGATCTTGCGATCATTCTGCGTGCCAAATACCTTTTTGGCGATTGTTCCAAGTCCGAGCATGCGATCTCCAGCCGAAGTATAATAAGGTTTGCGCGATCTGCTTGCCCCGCAAACACCCAGTCCATAGATAGAAGGGGAGAATGGTGGCCTCAACCGCGCGTGTCAGCGTTGTACGCTTCGCGTTAACGCGATGTAAGGGTCACTGTATAGCGTGTCAATGTAAGCGCCCAAATCGCGTGTTAAAGATAGGACTACCCATGCAAAAAACCCTCACTTTTCTGGCACCGCTTGCGCTGTGTGCCGCCCTGTCCCTGCCCGCCGTGGCACAGGAAACCGATGCAACACCCGCAACCGCCGATCCATCCACAATCGTCGCGGTCGTCGACGGTACCGACATCACCGTCGGCCACATGATCGTCGCATGGGCCAGCCTGCCCGACCAATACAAAGACCTGCCCGAAGATGTTCTGTTTCAAGGCATCCTTGACCAGCTGATCCAACAGACCGCCCTTGCGCAGCGATTCGAGGGCGAAGTGCCCAAGCGGGTCGATCTTCAGCTTGAGAACGAGCGCCGGTCCCTTGTTGCAGGCGAATCCATCAACCACATCATGGAAACACCTCTGGACGATACCGATATTCAGGCCGCCTATGAAGCGGAGTACGCGGATATCACGCAAGAACAGGAATTCAACGCCTCGCACATTCTGGTCGAAACAGAAGAAGGCGCTTTGGCGGTGATCGAAGAACTTAATGGCGGCGCCGATTTCGCCGCTGTGGCGCGCGACAAATCTACTGGTCCCTCAGGCCCCAACGGCGGGCAGCTGGGCTGGTTCGCCAAGGGCGCGATGGTACCTGAATTCGAAGAAGCCGTGATGACGATGGAACCCGGCGCGGTGTCTGATCCTGTCAAAACGCAATTCGGCTGGCATATCGTCAAACTGAACGAGACACGCATACAAGAAGCGCCCGCGCTGGATGATGTCCGCGAGGAACTTGAGCTGCAAATCCGCCAGAGCCGCGCACAGGCCGCCATTGAGGCCGTGACCGCCGAGGCGGACGTCGACCGCAGCGGTGCTGATGCCGTTGATCCCTCCGTGCTCAAACAAACCAGCGTAGTGGAGTAAGCAAGGATGGCCAAGATCACCTCCGTTTCGCCGCTCGCACCTGCGGGTTTTCCCGATCTGCCGGTTATCGACGGGGTGCGTTTCGCCACCGCGGCGGCGGGGGTAAAGTATCAAGGCCGAACCGATGTCATGCTGGCCACGCTGGCCGCAGGCAGCGTGGTGGCGGGCGCGTTTACCCGCTCCGCCACCCGCTCGGCTCCGGTGCTCGACTGTCAGGCCAAGCTTGGCACAGTGTCGGATGCGGGGGCCGCGATCCTTGTCAACTCGGGTAACGCGAACGCCTTTACGGGCAAGCACGGCACAACCTCTGTCGCGGCGATCACGGCGGCGGTTGCCCGGTCCTGCGGCGTACCGCAAAACCGCGTATTCACGTCCTCGACCGGTGTTATCGGTGAACCTTTGCCGCATGAGCGAATCATCACCACCCTGCGCACCCTGAACGACAACACCGATCCAGCCGGCATCGCCGATGCAGCATTGGCGATCATGACCACCGATACCTTCCCGAAAGGGGCAAAAGCGCAGGTGGATGTAAACGGAAAGACCGTGAAAATCGCAGGCATCGCCAAGGGTTCGGGCATGATCGCACCTGATATGGCAACGATGCTTGTCTATATCTTTACCGATGCACAAATCGGGCAGGAGGCACTGCAAAACCTCGTTTCATTGCACAACGAAACGACATTCAACTCCATCACCGTAGACAGCGATACGTCCACATCCGACAGTTTGATTGTCGCGGCCACCGGCGCGTCCGGCGTTTGCGTAGACGGGCATGACGGGTTTTCCGCCGCTCTGCACGGCGTTATGCAGGATCTTGCGCATCAGGTCGTAAAGGACGGCGAAGGTGCCACCAAATTCGTCGAAATACAGATCACCGGTGCGGCCAGCGACGCCGAGGCAAAGACTCACGGCATGTCTATCGCCAATTCGCCTTTGATCAAAACAGCCATCGCAGGCGAAGATCCGAATTGGGGCCGTGTCGTGATGGCAATCGGAAAATCCGGTGCGCAGGCCGACCGCGACCGCCTGTCAATTCGTTTTGGGGATGTGGAAGTGGCGAAAGACGGCTGGCGCAGCGAGACATATTCCGAAGAGGCCGCAGCGGCCCATATGAAGGGCCAACACATCCTGATTTCCGTCGATCTGGGGATCGGTGAAGGCAGGGCAACGGTCTGGACCTGCGATTTGACCCACGGCTACATCGCGATAAACGCGGATTATCGCTCGTGAAAATCGTTCTGGTGTCGGCGGTCGCGTTGATTGATGTGGACGGGCGGGTGCTTTTGGCCCAACGACCCGAGGGAAAATCCATGGCCGGTCTATGGGAATTCCCCGGCGGCAAGATCGAGCAAGGCGAGACGCCGGAGGCCGCGTTGATTCGCGAGCTTCACGAAGAGTTGGGCATTGAAACATGGTCCTCCTGCCTGGCTCCGCTGACCTTTGCCAGTCACAGTTATGATGATTTCCACTTGATGATGCCGCTTTTTGCCTGCCGGAAATGGGAAGGCACCGCGCGCGCGCGCGAGGGTCAGGTGCTGAAATGGGTGAGGCCAAACGAGATGAAGAACTATCCCATGCCTGCGGCAGATGTACCGTTAATCGCAATTTTGCGTGATTGGCTCTGATCTGACCTTGAATTGCTTCCGATCAGCAAAGAAATTACCATCTCTCGCGTAATTGGTATGGAATTGAATACAATCCTAGGTATTCTAAACCCGTCTCATTTCTAGGGAGAGTAGACATGTTGCGTACGATTACTATGGGAAGCTGCGTTTCGGTTCAAGGAACCTTTGTCAAAGCAATGCCCGATGGCCGGATCACCGTGAAGGTGGACGATACCGTATATTCCGGCGTTCCCGTCTGCAAAAAATAGCAATTTGGGCACCATCAACAAAAAGGGGGACGCTGCTTTTGCACCGTCCCCCTTTTTATTTGTTAAGACTGTTGTGAAAATCAGACCAGCGTACGGACCACCTCTTCACGCTCGAAGATCTCGATCACGTCGCCGGGACGAACGTCGTCGTAGTTCTCGAACGCCATGCCGCATTCCTGACCGGACTGGACTTCAGCCACTTCATCCTTGAAGCGCTTCAGCGTTTTCAGGGTGCCTTCGTGGACAACGACGTTGTCACGCAGCAAACGAACACCGGCAGAACGCCGCGCCACACCTTCGGTCACAAGACAGCCCGCGACCTTGCCAATACCTGTCACCTTGAACACCTCTTTGATGTTCGCGTAGCCGATAAAGTTCTCTTTGATCTCGTTGCTCAACAGGCCGGACGCCACAGCTTTCACATAGTCGACCAGATCGTAGATGATCGAGTAATAGCGGATCTCGACGCTTTTCTGGTTGGCTGTGTTTCGCGCAGACGCATTTGCCCGCACGTTGAAGCCGATGATCGGCGCACCGGATGCTTCGGCAAGACCCACATCGGTTTCGGTGATCGCCCCTACACCGGAGTGCAGAACACGCACGCGCACCTCGTCGTTGCCGATCTTCTCCATCGCCTGAACGATCGCCTCGGCAGAACCTTGAACGTCCGCTTTGACCAGGATCGGCAACTCCGACACTGTCTCGTCCGCTTTGGCATTTGCCATCAGCTGTTCGAGCGTCGTCGCCGCACCGGCAGCTGCGCGTTTGTCGCGCGCCGCATTGGCACGATATTCCGCGATCTCACGGGCCTGTGCTTCGGTATCGGTCACGTTCAGAACATCGCCCGCCTCGGGTGTGCCGTTCAGACCAAGAACCTCGACCGGAACAGATGGACCGGCCTCTTTCACACGGTTGCCTTTGGAGTCGATCAACGCACGGACTTTACCGTATTGTTCACCCACAACAAAGATATCACCCTGACGCAGCGTACCGTTCTGAACCAGAACGGTGGCCACGGGACCGCGACCCACATCAAGCTGTGCCTCGATCACCGCGCCAACGGCGGGACGATTGGGGTTTGCTTTCAGCTCAAGGATTTCCGCTTGCAGCGCGATGGCTTCAAGAAGCTCGTCGAGACCCTGACCAGATACGGCGGATACTTCGACATCCTGCACGTCACCGGACATCTTTTCGACGATAACCTCGTGATGCAGAAGCCCTGTGCGCACCCTGTCGGGATCGGCGGCGGGTTTGTCGATCTTGTTGATCGCCACGATCATCGGCACGTTGGCCGCTTTCGCGTGGTTGATCGCCTCAATCGTCTGCGGCATCACGGCATCGTCCGCCGCAACCACCAGAATCACGATGTCCGTTACCTGCGCTCCGCGCGACCGCATCGACGTAAACGCCGCGTGACCGGGTGTATCGAGGAACGAAAGCACGGCACCTTTGTCGGTTGTCACCTGATAGGCACCGATGTGCTGGGTGATGCCACCGGCTTCACCCGCAACGACCTTCGCCTTGCGGATCGCATCAAGCAACGATGTTTTGCCGTGGTCAACGTGGCCCATGATGGTGATGACAGGCGGGCGCGGCTTCAGATCCGCGGCGTCGTCTTCCACTACATTAATCACGTCTTCGACGTCCGCATCGGAAACGCGGACAACCTTGTGGCCGAACTCTTCGATAATCAGCTCTGCGGTGTCTGCATCAATCGTTTCGTTCTGCGTAACCATGAAGCCGCTATTCATCAGCGCCTTGACGACAGCGCCTGTTTTCTCGGCCATACGGATCGCCAGCTCTGACACGACGATTGCCGGGGGCAGGTTCACGTTACGCACGATCTTTTCGCGCTCGACCGAACCGCCCATCGCCTTCTGGCGTGCGCGCTCCTGCTTGCGTTTCATCTGCGCCATCGAACGTTGACGGCCACCTTCGCCACCGCGCAACGCCTGATTAACCGTCAGCTTGCCGGAACGGCGGCTGTCGTCGGCGGCCTGACGGTTTTTCTTGTTGGTGTCTTCGCGATCCCGCTCGGTTTTGCGCGGTGTCTGCGCCGGAGCAGCTTTATTTGGCGTGCGTGCGGCAACCGGCTCGGACGGGGTGGGGGAAGCAGCGGCTTGTGCAGCGGCTTCGGCCTCACGCGCTTTGCGCTGGTCCTCTTCGGCTTTCGCCTTCAGGCTTTCCTCGCGCTCGCGCTCTTCCTGCTCTTTGGCTTCGATCTCGGCACGGCGGCGCTCGCGATCTTCGGCGCGCGCTTTCTCCTCTGCCTCACGGGCAGCAGCCTCTTCAACTTCACGCGCTTTGGCCGCTTGCACAGCCTTCAGACGCCGTTCCATTTGGGAATCGGAAATGCCTGCGGGACGCTTGGAAGGATCACCGACAGGGCCGGCCCCAGGACCGCTTGGTTTCTGGCCGCCCGGTTTAGGAACCACAACGCGTTTGCGTTTTGTTTCCACAACAACGTTCTTGGTCCGCCCGTGGCTAAAGCTTTGCTTTACGTTCCCGGGACGCGACGGTGCGCCGCGCAGACCCAATGTTTTTTTGCCGTCACTATCGCTCATCTAGCTCGTCTATCCTTTCGGCTGGCCGCTGCCAGCCTCGTTTTCGCGCACGCCATTCAATCTATGGGCCTCCTCTACTACACGCTGAGTGAGTCCACCAGAGGCGAGCGCCCCATGTATCACAGTTTGGCGTCCGAATGCCAAACCCAATTCGTCCGCCGTCAAACACCCGATATAGTGCCCGTAATGCGGCGTACTTAGTTTCGATTTGCCGCGCCCCGATCCGTCCACAGCCTGAATCAGAACTTCGGCTTCTTCCGTTTGCAGCCAGCCTTTGACCTTTTCGTATCCCGCAACGGCTTTACCCGCTTTGCGCTGCA
Source organism: uncultured Sulfitobacter sp. (assembly GCA_947502265.1). Lineage (GTDB taxonomy): Bacteria > Pseudomonadota > Alphaproteobacteria > Rhodobacterales > Rhodobacteraceae > Sulfitobacter. The sequence goes on along the minus strand of CANMZB010000002.1, from coordinate 66,809 downwards.
TCGAGATGAGGTCCACCACACGGCGTGCCAACTGCTTTTCAACTTCGGATACCAGATCTTCCGGCACCTTCACCGGTTGCTTCGCAGATCGCGAAAACAACCCTTTTTTCACCGCTGTTTCCAGCGCTTTGCGGTCCGCCGACACCCACATGCCGCGTCCGGGCAATTTGCCCAGAATATCCGGCACGACCTGGGCATCTGGTCCGACAACGAAACGTATCAACCCGTGCGTGGGCTGCACCTCACCTGTAGCGAGGCATTTCCGCTCGGCGCCATCGGCGCGATCTTTGGAGGCGCCACCGCGTCCCATAAAGGTTCCCCGAGGCCCGCGATCAGGCCTCGGCTTCCTCGTCTGTGTCACCTTCTTCGGTGTCTGCTTCCAGTTCGCCCGGATCGACCCAGCCCAACATAACACGGGCTGTCATAATCATCGCCTGCGCCTCTTCGAGCGTCATCTCGAACGGTTCCAGCGTACCGTCATCCTTGACGCGCTCGCCGTTGACGGTGGTCCAGCCACCGGCCAGTTCCCAATCCGCACAGGTCGCAAAATCTTCGAGCGTTTTAACGTCGTCTTTGGCCAGTGCCTCTATCATCTGGGGTGTCAGACCCTCGAATTCAATAAGGCTGTCTTCGGCGCCCAACGCACGGGCGGCATCCAGGGCGGCTTTGTTCTGCGCTTCCAGCACGTCACGCGCACGGGCCTGAAGCTCGCTTGCGGTATCTGCATCCACACCTTCGATGACCAAAAGCTCGTCCACTTCGACGTAGGCCACCTCTTCGAGGTTGGTAAACCCTTCGGACACGAGAAGCTGGGCAAAGAATTCGTCCAGATCAAGGTTGTCCATGAACAGCTTGGTGCGCAGCTCAAATTCGGCCTGACGGCGCGCGCTTTCCTGCTCTTCGGTCATGATGTCGATATCAAGACCGGTCAACTGCGATGCCAGACGCACGTTTTGGCCACGACGGCCAATCGCAAGCGACAACTGCTCTTCGGGCACGACAACTTCGATCTTGCCTGCCTCCTCGTCCAGAACAACCTTGGACACCTCGGCAGGCTGCAACGCGTTCACAAGGAAGGTCGGCTGGTCTTCATTCCATGGAATGATGTCGATCTTTTCGCCCTGAAGCTCGTTCACAACGGCCTGAACACGGCTACCGCGCATACCGACGCAGGCACCGACAGGGTCGATCGAGTTGTCATAGCTGATCACCGCAATCTTGGCGCGCGAACCGGGATCACGGGCAACTGCCTTGATTTCGATGATGCCGTCATAGATTTCCGGCACTTCCATCTTGAACAGTTCGGCCATGAACTGCGGATCGGTGCGCGACAGGAAAATCTGCGGGCCGCGCTGCTCGCGGCGCACGTCTTTGATGTAAACGCGGATACGGTCGTTCGGGCGATAGGATTCGCGGCCGATCTTCTCGTTGCGGCGCAGGATTGCTTCCCCGGCGCCCACATCAACGATGACGTTGCCGTATTCCTCGCGCTTGACCAGACCATTGATGATCGTGCCGGCGCGGTCTTTGAATTCTTCATACTGGCGGTCACGCTCGGCTTCGCGGACCTTCTGCAAAATCACCTGCTTGGCCGATTGCGCGGCGATACGGCCCATTTCCACGGGCGGAACTTCTTCGACGAATTCCTGACCGATTTCCGGCGCTGCCATATACTGTTTGGCCTGCTCGACGGTGAACTCGGCCTGATAGTTTTCCAATTCGTCTTCCGCGACCACGGTACGCACGCGGGTAAAGGTAGCGCGGCCTGTTTTACGGTCGATGGCCACGCGAATGTCCATTTCCGCGCCATAGCGTGACTTCGCCGCCCGCGCGAGTGATTCTTCCATCGCTTCGATCACCAGACCGGGGTCGATCATCTTTTCACGGGCCACCGCTTCGGCGGTTTGCAAAAGCTCAAGCTGGTTTGCAGATGTTATGGCCATTAATCTTCTCCCTCATCAGACTCGTCGGTCTGTAATTCATCGAATTGGGTTTCGTCTATCGCGCCCGACGCTTTGCGCTGGCGCAGCATTTCCTTGATCAGCTCATCTGTCAGGACCAGCTTGGCGTCTGTCAGCCACTCGAATTTCAGGCCCACGGTGCCCTCTTCGATGTTGATCAGCACCTCATCGCCCTCGACGCCCGCCAACTCACCTTTGAAACGGCGGCGGCGGTCGATCAGATCGTCGGTTTCAAGCTTGGCTTCATAACCCTCGAAATTGGCGAAATCTTTGAGACGTGTGAGCGGACGGTCGATCCCCGGAGAGGAAACCTCAAGCGAGTATTCTTCCACAATCGGGTCTTCTACGTCCAGAACGGCACCAATGGCGGTGCTGATTTGGCCACAGTCGTCCACCTCGATCCCGCCTTCGGGCCTGTCCGCCATCACCTGAAGCGTCGCGGATTTTCCGCTCATCATGCGGACGCGCACCAACTCGAACCCCATGTCTTCGATCACGGGAGTGATGATTTCGGCCAGACGGCGGTCAATGGCGGCTTTGGCGATCAGATCGTTATTCATAGTCTCTCTGACATAAGGCAAGAAGCGGGCGGGCACAAAAAAACGGGCGCGCGGCCCGTTGCAATTTCCGGTGGGGCGTCTGGTTTGGACCCGAACGCGCCGCTATTGAAAAGGGATATAGGCCCGTTGCGCCGAAACATCAAGCCCCCGTTTGTCAGCCCCGTACGTTAGGTCATCCACCAGCGCTGCGCCGCCCGCAAATTGTCAAAGGGGCGCTGTGCCCCGATGTCTGAGGGGGTCGCCACGTTGCGCGATACAGCCTGCGCGCCCAGAATGGCAATATCGTCGAATCCGCGCAGCGCCGAAGGATCGTCAAGGTCGGCCCCGTCCACCAGATACTCGGCCAGCGCCTGCGCGCGCACCGCCTCGGAGGGAATCGACACCAGCTCGACCCGGTCAAACCATCCGGCCTGCCCGTCCTTTGCATGCTGCGCGACACGCTCGGTCAAAAGCTGCTGACCGGCGGCGAAATGCGTCACGCGGTAAAGCCCCGTACCAATCCCCGCGTCCGGCGCATGAGCGGGGCGGATCACATGGGGCGTTGCGCCAAGCGTGAAGGGAAGCGAGGCATCGGGCGTATCAAGAACAATACGCAAGCGGTGCGCGCCCAGCGCCGTGATCACGCCATCCAGCGACAGGCTGGCCACCACATCACGCGCGGTAAACGGCGTACCATCATGGAAACGCACATCTTTGCGCAGCTCGAACTCCCACACCCGCGCATCGGGCGTCGACTTCCACGCGCTCGCAAGCTCGCCGCGCAAAGTGCCATTGGCGGCCACTTCGGTGAGCGCCTCATACACCAACCCCTGCCGCGCAACCTGCATGAACAATCCGTCGCCCGCCCGCCAGCTATCACTGCGCTGCGCCCCCGAAACGGCCAGCCGCAGCTTGCCCCCCCGCACCGGCAGCGGCCCCGCACGAACACCCGCAGCGGCAAGCAAGGCAGCAGCGGCACCGCTGGCAAACAGCGCGCGACGGTCGATGGGGGACCGGCGGCTCATTGGGCTGCAATCCTGTCCATGACGCGCACCAACTCGGCGCTGATCCCCGGCTCTGACAACGCATGCCCTGCGTTGCGCACCATCTTCAGCTCGGCTTTTGGCCACGCTTTGGCAATTGCATAGGCGCTGGCAGGCGGGCAAATCAGATCATACCGCCCCTGCACAATAACGCCCGGAATATGTGCGATCCGATCCATCTGCGCGAGGATCTGGCCATCGTATTCCAGAAATCCGGCATTGGTGAAATAGTGATTCTCAAGCCGCGCAAAGGCGCGCGCGTATTCTGCCGGTCCTTGCGACATGTGACCCGTCGACTGGATCGACGCCAGCGCATTTTCCCATCCCGCCCACGCGTGCGCATACCGCGTCTGCAATGATATATCGTCAGAGAAAAGCCGCCGGTGATAAGCCGCGATATAATCGTCGCGCTCTTCCACCGGCACCAACGCGACAAACTTCTCCCAGACTTCCGGCCAGAACCTGCCCGCGCCCCCGCCATAGAACCAGTCCAGCTCGATTTGGGTCATCAGGAACACACCGCGCAGCACCAAACCCCGCACGGCCTCCGGATGCGTCTGGGCATAGATAAGCGCCAGCGTCGCCCCCCAGCTGCCGCCAAAAACCACCCATTGCCCGATGCCCAGCGTCTCGCGAATCAGCTCGATGTCCGCAACCAGATGCCATGTCGTGTTGTTCTCTACCGATGCGTGGGGCTGCGACCGGCCACAGCCGCGCTGATCGAACAGGATCACGCGGTATTTGTCGGGATCAAAAAAGCGCCGCATCGAGGGGCTGCACCCGCCACCGGGACCGCCATGCAGAACAACAACGGGAATACCGTCCGGATTGCCGCATTGCTCGACATAAATCTCGTGGCCCTGCCCAACCGGCAGCATCCGCCGGTCAAAGGGATCGACGGACGGGTGCAGATACTGCACGGCACGCGGTTGATCTGGGATTTTATCCATGATGGGCCTATAGTATTACGAAAGCCGACATTGACCATTGGAGCCGCAGAATGCAAGCGCATCAGACCACAGTTGACCCGTCAGAGATCGCAAAATTCGAAGCAATGGCGGCAGAATGGTGGGATCCGAACGGCAAGTTTAAGCCACTGCACATGCTTAATCCCTGCCGTCTGGATTATATCACCACCCAGATTGCCGGCGAGTTTGATCGCGATCTGACAGCACCCGCGCCCTTCAAAGGCCTGCGTATTCTCGACATCGGCTGTGGCGGCGGCCTGTTGTCGGAACCTATGGCAAGGCTGGGGGCCGAAGTCGTCGGTGCGGATGCGGCGGCGGGCAACATCCCCGTGGCCATGGTTCACGCCGAACAATCCGGACTGAACATTGATTACCGCCACACTGCCGCCGAGGATCTGGCCGACGCTGCAGAGCAATTCGACGTGGTGCTGAACATGGAAGTGGTCGAACACGTCGCCTCGCCCATCGACTACCTGACCGCCTGCCGCAAGCTGCTGAAACCCGGCGGGCTGCACATCTGCTCGACGCTCAACAGAAACCCCAAAAGCTTTATGGTGGCGATTGTCGGTGCAGAGCATCTGATGCGTTGGCTACCCAAAGGCACGCATGACTGGTCGAAATTCATCACGCCGGACGAATTGTTTTCACTGCTCGGCGATGCGGGGCTGAAGCCGGTGGACCGCAAGGGCTTTGTCTTTAACCCGATCACCTGGAAATGGCACATTTCCGCCCGTGATCTCAGCGTGAATTACGTCACTGCCAGCCTGAAACCCGAATAGGATCAGCTCATCTGCCGCCGCAGCTCGCGTATGATCGGCAGCGCCGCGCGAACCTTGTCGTCGCCCAACTCCTCGACCACTTGCGTGATCATCGGGGTGATCTGGCTCAGCGCGGCCTTGCACGCCTGCCGTCCGGCCGGGCTGATCGTGACCATCTTGCGGCGCGCATCGTCCCAATCGGGGCGGATGTGAATGTATCCGGCCCACCCCAGCTTGGCCAATGTGTTGGTCATGGCACCGCGCGTCACATGAAACGTCTCGGCCAGTTGCGCGGGCGAGCGTTCAACGCCCCGCCACGCCAGATGGTTCAGCACCGAAAAATGCGAAATCTCCATCCCCTTGGGCAATACCTTGCCCAGCCGGTTGCGCAATATCTGGTCCATGCCGAAAATCTCGCCGAACAGCAGAATTGCAAGAGTGTTAGAGTCTTCGTTCATCACGGTCCCGAAAAAGCGCGTTTGTGGCTCATGCTTGGCACCTTAGCGCGGGCTGCGCTGGTTTGTAACAGATCAAGATCAAATACATACACGCCCGGATTGTTTCCGGCATCCAGAATGACCTCGCCCCAAGGGGACACCACAAGAGAGTGGCCGTAGGTGTCGCGCGTCCTGTGCGCGGCACTGGCATGGGTGCCGGTTTGCGCGGGCGCGATAACGAAACACCCCGTCTCGATCGCACGCGCGCGCAGCAAGGCATGCCAATGCACGGCACCGGTAACCGGAGAAAACGCGGACGGCACCGTTAGAATTTTCGCACCCGCATCGGCAAGCGCTTGATAAAGAACGGGAAACCGGACATCATAGCAGATCGTCATCCCGATATTGCCGAAGGGTGTCTGCGCCAAAACCGCCTTTGACCCCGGTCGATACCCCGCCGATTCGCGGTACGTTTCGGTTTCGCTTACCTGTACGTCGAACATGTGGATTTTATCATATCGCGCGACCACTTCGCCCGATGGATCAATCAGGAACGACCGGTTCGCAAACCGTCCGTCCGCGTCCGCCGTCTTAACCGCAAGCGAGCCGATCAATAGCCAGATGCCATGGTCCGCCGCCGCCGCGCGAAGGCTTGCAAGGGTGCGGTCCGCGCCTTCATGCTGCAAAACGCGGTTCTGATGATCGCGGCTGGTAGAGATACAGTTCGTGACCTCCGGCGTGAGGATAAATTCCGCGCCCTGCGCTGCCGCTTGGGCCAGCAACGACAGTGTTGTTTCCAGATTGGCGTCCGGATCATCGCTGACGTTCAATTGCAAAAGCGCGGATTTCATCACGCAGCCAAAAGCGCGTCGAGCTTGCCCGCGCGTTCCAGCGCAAAAAGCTCATCGCAGCCCCCGACATGGGTTTCTCCGATAAAGATTTGCGGCACGGTACGCTTGCCGTTTGCCCGCTTGACCATCTCGGGCTTGCGCGCCGGGTTGGCCGCGACGTCCACTTCGGAAAACCCCACGCCCTTCTGGTTCAGCAGGCGCTTGGCCGCATGGCAAAAACCGCAGAGCGGGGAGGTGTAGATTTCGACAGTTTGCATCGCGGGTATCCTTTCAACGGGTGCTGATAAGGATTTAAGCGTCTTTGACCGCTCTTGCCAGTGTAACGACACGTACCGTCCCCGATCCCGCATCCAGACAGGCGCGCGTTGCGGCGCTTAGGGTCGCACCCGACGTGAGAACATCATCCACCAACAAGACAGGACGACCGGCGATCCAGTGCTGCCGTTTGGGATGGACTTTGATTGTCCCCTTCAGCGTATCGAACCGTTGGCCGTGGTTCATCCCGTCAAGCGACACAGTTCGTCGATACCTCAGCAGAGCATCGGGGCAATAGTCCAGATCAAGCTGTTTAGAGACACATTTGGCCAGCAAAGCGGATTGATTGTACCTGCGCTTCAGCAATCGTGTCCAATGTAGCGGCACAGGTACGACTACTGTGCGCGGCTCAAGCAACCCCCGCATCGCATTCGCCATCCACAACCCTGCAGGCCGCGCAATTTCCTGCCGGTCGCCATGTTTGAGCGAGAGCACCAGCTTGCGCCCTTTGTCTTTGTACAAAATCGCCGACCGCCCCTGCCGCCAAGGACGCGGCGCTGTCAGACAGCCATCGCACAGATGCGTGTACCCCTGCCCCCCCGGCGGCAAAGGCACGCCGCAACTGTCACAGATTACGCCGCCCAAAAACATCGTGTCGCGCCAACAAGGGCCGCAAAGACCAAAGTCGCTCTCGACCAGCCCGCCGCACATAATGCAACGCGGCGGGTAGATCAGCGAAACCGCTGTTTGAAGTCCGGCATGCACCGCTCTATGTACCTCCTCATGACTATACCCATGACAGATCGCATTGCCCTTGACCGTCATCGCGCCCGCGCGACAGTGGACGGGATGTTCCTGCACCGCGCCGCAGCGGACGAAGCTCAGGATCGTCTGGATATGGTTAACAAGTCGTTTACAAACCCCGCAATCGTGACCGGATTTGCCCCGTTCTGGCAGGAGCTTTATCCGGATGCGACGGTGGTTGGAGACACTGACACGCTTGATCTGGTGCCGCAGGCGCACGATCTGGTGTTGCACATACTGGGCCTGCATTGGGCCAATGATCCGGTGGGCCAGTTGATCCAATGCCGCCGCGCGCTGAAACCTGACGGGCTTTTTATCGCAGTAAGCCTTGGGGGTGACACGCTTCAGGAAATGCGCCGGTGCCTTGGCGAGGCAGAGATTGCCGTGACCGGCGGGTTGTCCCCGCGCATCGCCCCGATGCCTGAACTGCGCGAACTTGGCGGTCTTCTCCAACGGGGCGGGTTTGCGCTGCCGGTGGCCGATACCGCGACACTGACAGCCAAATATCGCGACATCTGGCATCTGATGCACGATTTGCGTGCCATGGGCGAGACGAACGCGCTGGATGCCCGCCTGCGTCGCCCGTCGCAGCGCGCCATCTTTACGCAGGCACAAAACCTTTATGCGCAACACTTTGCCGCCGAGGGTGACAGAATCAACGCCAGCTTCGAGCTTCAGGTCTTGACCGGTTGGGCACCGGACGCATCCCAACCCAAGCCGCTGCGCCCCGGCTCTGCGTCACAACGTCTTGCAGACGCCCTATCGACCGCAGAACGCCCCCTGCGCGATTGACCCCCTACAAAATTCATCTAAGTCTCAGCGAAGCCTATGCAGGAAAATCCGATGACAGATACGCGCCCGATCCATTCCGCCCCCGATCACCCAAAGTTTCCCCAACCCAAGATCGGTGTTTTGGTGGCCAATCTGGGCACACCCGACAACTATGATTACTGGTCCATGCGCCGGTATCTCGGCGAGTTTCTATCAGACCGTCGCGTGATAGATTACAGCCCATGGCTCTGGCAGCCACTTTTGCAGCTCGTGATCCTGACAAAGCGCCCGTTCACCTCGGGTGCCGCCTATAAGTCCATCTGGAACGAAAAAGACGGCGAAAGCCCTCTGATGACGATCACCAAGGCGCAAACCGCCAAGATCGCCGCCGAGATGGAAAAAACATATGGCGATAGCGTCATGGTGGATTTCTGTATGCGCTACGGCAATCCCTCCACCCAAAGCCGTGTAGAGCGTATGGTGAAAGCGGGTTGCCAGAAGATCCTGTTTTTTCCGCTTTATCCGCAATACGCGGGTGCCACCTCTGCCACCGCCTGTGACAAGTTTTTTGAAGCGCTGGGTCAGGAAAAATGGCAACCGTCCGCCCGCACCGTTTCCCCCTATTTCGACCGGCCCGATTACATTGACGCGCTGGCAAAATCCATCGAGACGAAATACGCAGAGCTGGAAACGCGGCCCGATATTCTGGTCTGTTCTTATCACGGTGTGCCGAAGCGCTATCTGATGGAAGGCGATCCCTACCACTGCCAATGTCAGAAAACGACACGGCTTCTCAAAGAGCGCCTTGGCTGGGACGACACCGAGATCAAAACAACCTTCCAGTCGAAATTCGGCCCCGAAGAATGGCTCCAGCCCTATACGGTGGAAGAGGTCGCACGCTTAGCCCAGCAGGGCAAAAAGAATATCGCCGTTTGTGCGCCTGCCTTCTCGGCAGACTGCATTGAAACGCTCGAAGAGATCAACGAAGAGATTTTCGAAAGCTTTGAACATGCAGGCGGCGAAAAATTCACCTATATTCCATGCCTCAACGATGATGACGCTCACATTGAAGCGCTGAGTAACGTGATCAGGGAAAATCTGATGGGCTGGATCTGAGGAATTTGCCAAATCCGTCAGCCGGACACAAAAAAGGCGACGCATTGCGCCGCCTTTTCTTTTCCAGTCTAAGACTGAAAATTAGTCGGATGCCACAGCTGCTGCAACGAGAACGAGCAGCATCAGGGGAACCAGGATACCGGCGGAAGAGCTTGTTGCTTCTTCGACGATAACCGGTGCTTCGATGATCGGATCCGCCAGCGAGCCAGCGAATGCGGAAGAAGCGGCAACTGTCATAGCAGCGGCGAGAACGAGTTTTTTCATAGTATAACCTCCAGGAAATGGTGTGCCATGTTTCTCAGCATGACTCACGCTCAAGACTTACCTCGTGATATTTTCTAAACATCAAATGGTGCCTAAAGGGAACATGATTTCCTTTAAACCGGACGAGTAAGGCCCGAATGTCGTCAAATTAGCAACACCTGTGTGCCCACATTCGCCATGCCGAACAGCTGGGCGATATGTTCATTATAAAGGCCAATACAACCGTTCGACGAACGCCGCCCGATTTTGCGCGTGTCGTGGGTTCCATGGATACGGTAATAGGTCCAGCTAAGATAAAGCGCGTGTGTTCCCATCGGATTTTCCGGGCCCGGACCGATAAACGGGGGCCACTCGGGATTACGCTTGAGCATCGAAGGTGTCGGACGCCAGCTTGGCCCCTCCACTTTGCGGATCACTTCGGTACGCCCGCGGCGGCTCAGCTCTTCGGTCAACGGAACACTGGACGGGTACAGCTTGTAGGTGCTCTGGTCTTCGGACCAGTAATGTACCGCGCGGCTGTCGATATCGACAAGAATTGCGCCATTTCTGGTGTTGTTGAAATAGGGCCGCCAATCCAGCGTGCGAAAGCTGGAGATGTTGCGCCGCACGACTTCGGTCAGGTCACGCTCAACCTCCGTGGTGGCCTGGCTGTTGACCGTAGATGTCGTCGTTTGCGCAAGGGCGGGTGCCGCGAGCATCGCCGCGCCGCCCGCAAGAAAGCCCCGCCGGCTGTTAATCTTGAAGTTCTCGTTGGACATTTGATGCCTCCGGATGAATAAACTCATTGTGATCTTTATATGGCTCTAATGACACGTTTTCAAATCAAACCCCTGTTGGAGCACGGATTAACGCCGATGTGTATTTGTACTGTTGCCGTCAAACATGTATTGCGATTAAAAAATTCTGGCTTGGAGTAGCTTAATGATCCGTCTTTTCACTGTCCTGATGGTAGGCGCCATGGCCCTCGCGGCCTGCCAGCCATCCGCGCCAACCATTGGTCCAGACGGGCGACCATTGCCCCGTGCCTATAAAATCAGCGCCCGTGACACCAGCGAGATCCAGTTCCGGATGCTTGATTCGGTCAACGCACTGCGCAATTCATCCGGCCTGCCGCCGGTTGAGCTCGAATCACGCCTGACAGCGGCGGCGGCGACACATTCGCGCGACATGCAGGTGCAGAACCGGCCATGGCATTTCGGGTCCGACGCTTCGTCCCCTCTGGATCGCGTGCGCCGCATCGGCTTTGACGGGAAGCTTGTTGGTGAAGTGATCTCCGAGACATACGAGACAGAGCTGGAAACGCTGGGTGCGTGGATGGCGCAGCCCGATACCCGCCGGATCCTCATGTCGCCAGACGCCCGCCATATGGGATTCTCCTGGTTTCAGGAACCGAATGGCAAGATTTGGTGGACGCTGGTGATGGGCGGCTGATCCTTCAGGACCAGCGCACCGTCATCTTGTTCAAGCGTTGATCGAAATCGGGGTGCCGTCCCGCACCATCGCGTAAATCTGCTCGATCTGCTGGTTTTCAACAGCAATGCAGCCCCACGTCCAATCGTCTTTATCCTTGCGCGTTGGCCATCTTTGCCCATGGATAAAGATGTCCCCGCCTGGGCTTTTTCCCATCGACCGCGCCGCGGCCACATCCTGCGTATTGGGATATGAAATTCCGAGCGAGAGGTGGAACCGGCTGTTGGGATTGCGCCGGTTGATTCGGTAAAGACCTTCGGGCGTTTTACCGTCTCCCTCATGGCGTTTGTGCCCCTCGGGCGCAAAGCCAAGCCGGATCTTATAAGTTTCAATCAGTTTGTCCTGACTCACAAGGAACATCCTGCGTTCGCCCTTGTTTACCACGATTCCAGTAACCGGCGGGCCATTATAGCGCGCAAATTTACCTGAACTGCATGCGCCCAGCGAAAGCATCGCCGCGCTGCCCAAAATCACATTTCTACGTTTCATTACCTGCTGCCTCATCCGTTATCGGACCATTCTTGTGTCTACACGTTAACAAAAATTGTAGCGTTCAAAAAGATGCGATTGTCGCGGGATCGCCCGGTGCAGCCTCTTGGCCACAGAACCTTCAGGCGCGGCTAAGCTGTGCGGCAAGCTCGATATGCGACGACCAGCGGAACTGGTCAACAGGCTGCACCCAGTCAAGGGTATATCCGGCCTGCAATAACTGGGCTGTATCGCGGGCAAAAGTGACCGGATTGCAGGATACATAGGCAATGCGCGCAACCCCCGCACGGGCAAGCTCGCTGATCTGCGCCTCGGCACCTGCGCGGGGCGGGTCCAGAACCACGGCATCGAATCGCTTCAACTCGTCCGGCAGCAAAGGCCTGCGAAAAAGGTCGCGTGCGGCGTGGCTTACGGTTTTCAAACCCTGCGCCATGCGCCAGCCACGATCCAACGCGTCCAGCATTGCGGCCTCCCCTTCAACGGCGTGCATCTGCGCGTTCTGCGCCAAGGGCAGCGTGAATGTCCCGCTTCCGGCAAAAAGATCGGAGATACGCTTTGCCCCTGCCACAGCTTCCTGCACCGCCGCAAGCAGCGCCGCTTCCCCCTGAGGGGTCGCCTGTAGGAACGCGCCGGGCGGCGGGCACACTTCTGCCGCGCCAAAGCGCTGGATCGGCGGGATTCGCATCGCGATGACCTCATCCTCCCATGTCAACCGCGCGATGCCGCTTGTCTCGCAAAAACCGCCCAACGTGTTGCGCAGCGCTTCATCCAGCGGCTTGCCCCCGCTCACCTGCACATCCAGCCCGCGTTCCGATGTGGTTACCGTCACGGCGATCTCGGCCTTGCGGCTGGTCCCCAGCAACGCCAGATCTTCGGCGATACCGATACCCGCCATCAGGGGCGGATCAAGCAGTTTGCAATCGGGGATTTCCACTACAACATCCGAGGCACGGCCGTGAAAGCCCGCCATCGCGCCCTTTTTGGTACGCTTCGCGGAAAATGTCGCGCGCCGGCGGCTCTGCGCAGGAGAGGTCAGGATCGGCCTGATCTCGGTCTCGATCCCGTGTGCGGCAAGCGCCTGACGCACCACGTCCGTTTTCCAATTGGCAACCACAGGATCGGCGGCGTGCTGCAAATGGCAGCCGCCGCAGGATTTGAAATGACGGCACGGCGGCGCCACACGGTCCGCCGAGGGCGTCACGATCCTGATGTCCTTCAGGGTATTGCCATCCAGCGTGCCGGTGACAACCTCACCCGGCAGCGTCATCGGTGCAAAGACCGGCCCGGCGGCGATCCCGTCTCCGTAAAGCCCCAAGCGTTCAATGGTGTATTTTGTCATGCTCTCGCCATAGCGCTGCGCGGCGGGCGGGGCCAGCGCTTATTCCGCCGCCTTGAGGTCAAGAAACCCGCCCGACTGCCGCTTCCAATAACTGGCATAAAGCCCGTCTTGCGCCAGAAGCGCGTCATGGGTGCCTGCCTCGGCGATGCGGCCCTGATCCAGAACGATAATCCGGTCCATCTCGCGCAGGGTCGACAGACGGTGCGCAATCGCCATCACCGTCTTGCCCTCCATCACCCGCTCAAGCGCGGATTGGATCGCGGCCTCTACTTCGCTGTCCAACGCGCTTGTCGCCTCGTCCAGAACAAGGATCGGCGCGTCTTTGACGATGGCACGGGCCAGCGCGATGCGCTGCCTCTGCCCGCCCGACAGTTTCACACCCCGCTCCCCCAGATGCGCATCATAGCCGCGTCGGCCTCTGTGATCTTCCAACTCTTTGATGAACTCATGCGCCTCGGCTTGCTTCGCAGCAGCGATCAGCTCGTCTTCGGTGGCTTCGGGACGCCCGTAAAGAATGTTGTCGCGCGCCGAGCGGTTGAACATCGCGGTTTCCTGCGTCACCATCGCAATGGCGCGGCGCAGGCTTTCCTGCGTCACCGCGGTAATGTCTTGACCATCAATCGAAATGCGGCCCTGTTTCGGCTCGTAGAGCCTGAGCAGCAAGGCAACCAGCGTCGATTTACCGGCCCCCGATGCCCCCACAACGCCCAGCTTTTCACCGGCATGGATTGTCAGATCAACCGGCCCGATCCCGCCGGTCTCACGCCCGTAGGCAAAGCTGAGGTTCTCGATCTTCACCTCGCCAAGCCGTGCATCAAGCGGGCGCGCATCCGGTGCATTCTCAAGCCGCACACGCGGCGTAAGCGTGCGCATGCCGTCCTCGATCTCTCCGATGTTGGAATAAACCGCCATCAACGTGAAACTGACCCAGCCGGTCATCTGCGCAATACGGATCGAAATCGCGCCCGCCGCCACAATGTCACCCGCGCTGGCCATGCCACGCTGCCACAGCAGAACCGTAGCACCGATCAGCAACACCGGCAGGATGCCCGCGACGCTCATCAACGCAAACCTGAAACCCGCAGCGAGATAGCCGAACTCCAAAGCGCTGCCTCGAAACGTCTGCATCGCACCCAGCGCGGCGCGGTCTTCATGATCGTCGTGGGCGAACAGTTTGACGGTTTTGATGTTGGTGATCGTATCCACTACCTGCCCCGACACCATCGCGCGCGCGCCTGCCCGCGCGGCGGCTTTTTTGCGAATGCGTGGCAAAAACCAGTTGATCAGCGCGAAATAGAGACACAACCAAAACGCAAGCCCCGCCGCGACCCAAACGTTGATCGCCGTCAGCAGCAGGACCGAGCCCACCAGCGACGCCAAGGCAAAAGCGACGACGTTGATGACCTCGGACGCGACATCGGTAACAGCCCGCGCCGTCTGCATCTGTTTTTGCGCGATACGGCCCGCGAAATCATCGGCGAAAAAACTCACGTTTTGACCCAGCGTCCAGCGATGAAGCCGCGACAGGACAAGCGGATTCAGGTTCGGCTGCACGATAATCGCGTTGGACGCCGCCGAAAGCCCAAAGAGCAGCGGCCGTGCAATCAGGAAGAAGCCGATTGCCACAGCAATCATCGCGACGTTGCTCCCGTCGAAAAAACCCTCGGGGCCGGAAGAAACAGTTGCGTCAATCACCCAGCCGAGTATCAGCGCCGTACCCGCCTCCAACGCGCCCGCAATCGCAGAAAGCGCTGCGGCCAGCCAAAGCGCGGGCCATGCGCCCGACAGGCACCACCCCATGAACGCGCCCAATTTCTGCGGTGGTGCCCCGTCAGCGGGGCGAAAAGCATTGATCCAGTTGCCGATATTCACGTCTCGTCATCTTCCGTTGTCAGGAACCCGCCGGATTGACGCGCCCAGAACCGCGCATATAGCCCACCCGCCGCCAAAAGCACATCATGGCTGCCGTCTTCGACAATTTTCCCTGCATCCAGCACGAGAATCCGGTCCATCCGCGCGATTGTGCTTAGGCGATGCGCAATGGCAATCACGGTCTTGCCCTCCATCATATCATACAGCGTTTCCTGAATTACCGCTTCCACTTCGCTGTCAAGCGCGCTTGTCGCCTCGTCCAGCAGCAGGATTGGCGCGTCTTTCAGGATCACCCGTGCAAGCGTAATACGCTGGCGCTGGCCGCCAGACAGTTTCACGCCGCGTTCGCCCACCCGCGCGGCGTATCCTTCACGGCCCTCGGGATCACCCAGATCAAGGATGAATTCATGCGCCTGCGCCTGGCGGGCGGCGGCAATCACCTCTGCTTGGGTCGCGTCGGGTTTACCGTATTGGAGATTTTCCAGAACCGAGCGATGTAACAGCGCGCTGTCTTGTTGCACCATCCCGATCTGGCGGCGCAAGCTGTCTTGTGTGACGCCTGAAATATCCTGACCGTCAATTTCGATCCGTCCGTTTTCCGCGTCATAAAACCGCAAAAGGAGCTTGAGTAGGGTCGATTTCCCGGCCCCCGACCGCCCGATCAATCCGACTTTTTCCCCCGGCGCGATGGTCAGATCAATCGCATCCAGCCCCCCTGCACTGCGGCCATAATGGTGGCTTAGCTGCTTCAGCTCGATCCCGCCCTGCGTGATCTGCAACGGCTTCGCGTCGGGCGCATCCACCAGCGTGATCGGCTGCGCGATCGTTTCCATCCCTTCGGCCACAACGCCAAGTTGGCGGAAAAATGTCGACAACGCCCACATGATCCACGCGGTCATCGAATTGAGCCGGAGCGTCAGCGTCGTTGCCGCCGCAACAGCGCCCACGCTCGCCTCCCCTTGTAGCCAAAGCGCCAGCGCCCAGCCGACAACCCCCACGATCAGCAGCCCGTTAAGCGACATCAACGCGATATCCATCACCGTGAAAATCCGCATTTCAGTTTGAAACGTGCGCCGCGCCTTTTCGATAGCCTCCTTGGCATAAAGCTCTTCGCGGTCATGGTGTGCGAACATTTTGACGGAATGGATGTTCGTATAGGCATCCACCACCCGCCCCGTCACAGCCGAGCGGGCGTCCGATGCCGCCTTGGACGCCGGACCAATCCGCCGGATCGCCCAGCGCGTCAGACAAGCATAAAGCGCAAACCACACCAGAAGCGGGATCAGCAGCCGCGCATCAGACGTGGTGAGCAAGATTGCCGCGCCGATCAGATAGGCTAGCGAAAAAGAGATCGCATCGAACGCCTGAAACACCACTTCGCCCGCTGCGGGGGGTGTTTGCATGATACGGTTGGCGATGCGCCCGGCAAAATCATTCTCGAACCAGCCAACGGATTGCCTTAATACATGCCGGTGCGCGCGCCAGCGGATCAGCGTACCGAAATTCGGCATGATCGCATTGTTGATCAAAGCCACATCAAAGGCCTGCATCAACGGGCGGATAAATATGATGCCAAGCGCCACAAGGATCAGCTCGGTTCCGTGCTGCTCCCACATTTGCGCGGGCCCTTGCTCCAGCACATCAACGATCCGGCCCATGTAATAGATAAGCCCCACCTCGATCGCAGCGACGACGAAAGACATCGCACCCGTGAGGGCAAAGATTTTCTTGAACGGCGCACTATAGCCCATAAAGAATGGCAACAGGCGCTGCGGCGGGCGGTTTTCTGGCGGATAGTCTGTGTAGGGATCAACCAGATTTTCGAAGAACCGGAACATAATGCAGGCCTTTGCGCGTGACGTCCTCCCTCATACCCGAAGGTGGGGAGGAAAAGCCATCCATGCCCGCTAATAGCGCGTCAAACCAATCAGTTCGGCCTTGCCCAAGCGGAATTCCGACGCGATCCACGCCGCCTTGAGTCGCGCCAAGGCGTCGCCCAGCGCGCGGCCCTCGAACTCCGGCATCAAGTCCGTTGCTTTGACGGGGAAAACCTGTGCCGCCGCGTTCTTTATCCGCGCGATAACGCGCGCATCGGCGACGCCTTCCGCATAGGCGGAAGACAGCAAATGCACCTGCGTGGCGATCTCTGAACCTTGTTCGAAAGCAGTCTCTAACAAGGATGTTCCGGCAGTCACCGCTGTATTTATGGCAATGTAAGCCCGATGATCCGCTTTGTTGAGCCGTAGCCGCTCGGCCATGTTCTGACCACCCAAAGCGGCCAATCGCCCGATCCAGTGCGGCGCAAGGCCAAGCGTCTCTTCGCTGTGAACCACCAGAGGCAAATAGCGCACATCAGCACCCGGGAAAAGCGTGCCTAACACGCCCGTTTGGGCCATCGCGGCCAAAGCTGTCGATGGATCAGGCGCGGACAGGAGTTTCCGCATTTCCGCGCCTACACGCTCGGCAGAAAGCGTCTCTAACCCAGAGAGATGAGAGCCTATCGCGGCCAATGCCTCCGCATCCATCCCCTCTGCCGCATCGCCATACCACGCGTGAAACCGGAAATAGCGCAGGGTGCGCAAATAATCCTCGCGGATGCGTTGCTCCGCGTCCTCGATAAACCGTACACGTCTCTTTTTCAGGTCATCAATCCCGCCCAACGGATCAATCACAGCGCCGTCCGGCGTGGCATAAAGCGCGTTCATGGTGAAATCCCTGCGCCGTGCGTCATCCTTTATGTCGGTCGCATACGCCACGACAGCATGGCGGCCATCTGTGGCGACGTCGCGGCGAAATGTGGTGACCTCATACCCCACACCATCACAAACCACCGTGATGGTTCCATGCGCAATCCCCGTGGGAACGGACCTCAGGCCAGCAGCTTGCGCAAGCGCGATCACCTCTTCAGGCAAGGCGCTGGTTGCGATATCGACATCGCTTACCGGCGCACCCAACAGCGCATTACGCACGCAGCCGCCAACAAAAAGCACGCGATGCCCGCCCGCGGAAATCGCACGGCACACCGCGCCCGCAGAAGGCTCTGCAAGCCACGGTGCATCCGCAAGGCTCAGTTTTGAATAGTCTCGGTCCATGCTCTCAACATACGCGCGGTTGCGCCCCAGATGTAGTAGGGGCCGTATGGGATAACGTAATAGTGGCGCATATGCCCGCGCCACGCGCGCGACTGGATGATGTAATTCGCCGGATTCAGCACATGATCCAATGGCACGGCGAAAACTTCGGCCACCTCGCCTGCCTCGGCAATAATCTTGAACGGTTCTTTGACAAAGCCGATCACCGGCGTCACCTGAAAGCTGGTCACCGTCTCATGTGGTGCCAGCGTGCCCAACACCTCCACCAGATGCTCCGGAAGGCCGATTTCCTCGCGCGCCTCGCGAAGCGCGGCGGCGATCACATCCGCATCGCTTTCTTCCTGCTTGCCGCCCGGAAAAGAGATCTGTCCCGGATGGTGTTTAAGACCTGCCGAGCGTTTGGTGAGCAATAGCGACAGCCCGTCGCCGTGCTGGATGATAGGCGCCAGCACCCCCGCAGGACGCAGCTTGCGTCCCGCAGGAAGAACCGTATCCGGGTTGAGATCGAAATCGGATGATCCCAACCCGATATGCGTCAGTGCGCTCCGGATCTTATCAATCCTCTCAGGCATTTGCGTCTTTTTCCGCCTCAAACCCCACAGTTGCGGGATCAAGGTCGTAATGTGCGCCGCAGAACTGGCAATCCGCTGTCACGCGGCCTTCATCTGTTGTCATCGTCGCGATGTCCTTTGCCGAATAGATCGACAGGCTTTGCCGCACACGGTCTGCTGAACAGCTACAGCCAAAATGCACCCGCTGCTTGTCAAAAACCCGTGGCCCTTCCTCGTGGAAAAGACGCAGCAACACATCCGAAGGCTCCAACGACGGGCCGATCAATTCCAGATCGTCAACGGTATCGAGCAGGATGTTCACACGGTTCCAGTTTTCCATCTCGTCGTCACCCAGCAGATCACCGGCCTGCAAAACATCCCCCGTCCCCTCGTCTTTTCCGATGAATGGCGATGCTTTTGGCATATGTTGCAACATCACACCGCCCGCCCGCCAATGCTCTGCCTCGTCAGGCGTGGTTGATTTGCCAAAGCTCAGCTGAAAGCGGGTCGGCAACTGTTCGGACTGTGCGAAATAGGTCTCGGCCGACTTTGACAGCGATTCCGTCGAAAGCGGGGAAATCCCCTGATAGGGCGTCATCCCCGACCCCTGATCAATCATCACAGCGAAATACCCCTCGCCCACCTGCTCAATCGGCGCCCCGTCTGTCAGCCGTTCCGCGTCATAGCTGGCATAGGCGCGAATGCGGGCGGGTTTATCATCCCCTTCTGGGCCATAGTAATCGACGGCAATCATACGCACCGGCCCCTTGGATTGCACCTGCAACTGCAATTTCCAGCGCAGCTTCATGGTTTGCCCGATCAGCGCTGCCAACAGCGCCATTTCCGCGACCAGTGCTTCGACCTGCGGCGGGTAGTCGTGCTGTTTCAGAATACCGCCCAAGGCACTGTCGAGCCGTACAATACGCCCCCGAATATCCGATACATCGAGCTGGAAGGGCAGGACTGTATCGTCCCAACCCGAAAGAGTGGCTTGTGTCATTTTGCTTTCCTTACCGCGGGGCGCTTGGCATACCCGCCTATGTAGGGTGGATAGGTCGGGAGCAAAAGGGGTGCAGCAATGATCAGACGGGTCGGAGAGATTCCGCAAGCATCGCGACGCTACACGCCACGTCCGGGCGCTTACGCGATTCTGCCCATCGGGCGGCGGTTTTTGCTAACGGTGGAATTCGGCGATCGGGTCGAGATCCAGCTTCCCGGCGGCGGTATTGATCCGGGTGAAAGCCCCCTGCAAGCGCTGTATCGCGAGGTGCGCGAAGAGACCGGATGGTCAATCACAAAGCCGCGCAGGTTGGGCGCGTTCAGGCGATTTGTTTTCATGCCCGAATACGATCTTTGGGCCGAAAAGATCTGCCATGTCTATGCCGCACAGCCCACACGCCAGCTTCACCCCCCGTCAGAGCCACACCACGAAACACTGGTTCTTGATGCGGGCGATGCGGTTGCACGTTTGGGCAACGCAGGTGACCGGCTTTTTATGCGGCGCTATGTGTCCACGCTTTGACCCTGAAACTCGAACAGGATTGCCGAGACATCGTCGGGAAAATCCGTGGCACCGTTAAACTCGGTCAACCGCCAGACCAGCGCCTCAAGAAAGGCCGGTCCGCTGATTTGGGCCAACTCTCCCATCAGATCGGCAAGCCCTTCTTCCCCCAGCATTTGACCGTCGGGGCCGGGGCATTCGGTTACACCATCTGACAGGATCAAAATACGGTCGCCGCTGTTCAAGGTCAGTTCGAACTGATCGAAGCGCGCCTGCGGCAGCAGCCCGACGGGAACCCCCCCCGGACCGACCTGCTCCACCGATTTATCCGCGCGCTGGACTGCGGGATGCGGATGCCCCGCCTGCGACAGTACCATGCGCCCGCTTTTCAGCTCCACAAAAGCGAGCAGCAGCGTAAAATAATGCTCCGTCTCCATCTCGTCGAGTACAAGCGCGTTAAGCGCAGAAACAACCTCGCGCGGGGGGCGCGGCACAAAACGTCCGTCCGCTCCTTTTTCTAGCGCGACATTCTGATCCGGCGCGGCACTGGAAAGATAACCGGCCAGCCGCGCCGTCATCAACGCCGAGCTGATCCCGTGGCCCGACACATCCAGCGCATAAAGCCCCATGTGATCCGGCCCCGCCTGAAAAAAGCCGACCAGATCGCCCCCCACATGCCCCGAAGAGCGTAACATCAACGAAAGTTGTCCGCTGGGAAGGCTGCGATGACGCTCGCGCAGCAGCGATTGCTGAAGCTTCTTGGCCTCCTGCAAATCGCTGTCGATATTATCGTAAAGGCGCTGCACTTCTTCCAGAGTTTCGCTTAGCTTTCGATTGCTGCGCGCCATACTGCGCTGCATGTCAATCAGCCGTTCACCCGCACGGATACGCGCGCGCAATTCATTGCTGTCAACAGGTTTGGTCAGGAAATCATCGGCACCACTGTCCAGCCCCCGCGCAACCTCCTCCTTCTCGCTTTTGGATGTGAGCAGGATGAAATAGCTGTATTGATCACCGTCGATCTCACGGAATCTCTGGCAAAGCTCCAACCCCGACATGCCCGGCATGATCCAATCGCTCAAAATCAAATCGGGACGCCGCATTTGCACCATCTCCAGCGCCTGCTCGCCGCCGCTCGCCTCTGCCACCTCGAACCCCCAACGTTTCAACGATGACGTCAGGATCTTGCGCTGTAACCGGCTGTCATCCACCACCAGAACATACCGGATGGCCCCTGCGCCAGACTGGGGGGTGGGCTCACTAATGGCAGGGTGTATCGACGGCATAATTCATACAATTCAATAAGGCATCCAAGCCCTAGCCGGTTTTACTTAACAGCCGGTGAAAAGCCGCCGTTAGCATGGCCATCCTCATCCGCCATTAACGATTTCGCCCTATTACGGACCAAGAACATGGAGACGCACATGATAGATTGGACCAAGGTCAAAACACTGCGCGATGAAGTCGGGGAAGAAGATTTTGCCGAAGTCGTTGAGATATTTCTGGAGGAAGTGGCAGAAATGATCGACCGGCTGCACGTCTCACCCGCCCCTGAAACGCTGGGCGCGGATTTACACGCGCTGAAAGGCAGCGCGCTTAACCTCGGGCTTACGCCGTTTGCCAACATGTGCCAATCGGGCGAAACGCGCGCCGCCCAAGGGCGCGCGGAGGAGATTGCCGTTATCCCGATTCTGGATTGCTACGAAGAATCGCGGCTTGTTCTACTGGCAGGGTTGGAAAACGGGCTGGGCCGCTAGACCAGCTTGTAAAACTCCGCGACGCTGATCTTGCCGTGGGCGGACATCGCTTTGGCGCGCAGCATCTGCATCCCCTTGATCCAGCGCGCCGGATCGGTGGCACGGGCGGCGCTATATTTGGCAACATCAGGATGCGGCAGAATCACGAATGTATCCTTTTGCACACCATCCCAAACGGCGTGCGCCACATCCGATGCTGTCAAAAGATCGCCCTGCGCATCACCATCCGCCAATCCCAGCAGCGGCGTCGCCACGTATTGCGGACAGACAACCGAAACGCCAATCCCGTCACCACCGTGCGTAATTGACAACGATTCCGCAAAGCTGACGGCGGCGTGTTTCGTGGCGGAATAGGCCGCATCACCGATCTGGTTCAGCAACCCCGCCGCCGATGCGACGTTGACGAAATACCCTGAGCCACGTTCGATCATCGCGGGTAAAAGCGCACGCGCGGCCCAGACGTGCGCCATCACATGCACGTTCCAGTTCAGCGTCCAATCCGCGTCCGGCGCAGAGGCGGCGTGCGACGGATCACCCCGCCCCAGCCCCGCGTTAGAGACGAAAATATCCACCGGTCCAAAGGCAGCTTCGGCGGCATCAATCGCGGCGACAATTTGTGCCTCTTGCGTCACATCGCAAGCGACCGCAATCCCGCCGATGTCCTTGGCCACTTTCGCGGCCAGCGTTTCGTTCAGGTCCGCAATGCAAACCTTTGCGCCCGAATCCGCAGCTTGCCGCGCGAGTGCCGCGCCGATGCCGCTGGCTCCGCCGGTGATGACGATGGTTTTGCCCGAAATGTCCATAAAATTCTCCCTAAATCACGAATTGCGTAAGCGTTTCATCATTGGTGATATCTGTATATGTGAATCCGGCTTCGTCCAACTGTGCGAACATGTCGGGAAAATTCTTTGGATCGTCCGTTTCGATCCCGATCAGAACCGACCCGAAGTTGCGCGCCGATTTTTTCATGTATTCAAACCGCGTGATGTTATCTTGCGGCCCCAGCAGGTTAAGGAAATCTTTCAACGCGCCGGGACGTTGCGGCAAGCGCAGGATAAAATACTTCATTAACCCGGAATAGCGCTGCGCGCGCTCCTTCACTTCGGGCAGCCGCTCGAAATCGAAATTACCGCCCGACGCGACACAGACCACCATTTTGCCTTTGATCTGATCGGCCACCTCGCCCAGCGCCTCGATGCTCAAAGCGCCAGCAGGTTCCAGAACGATCCCTTCAACATTAAGCATTTCGATGATGCTCACGCAGATGCGATCCTCCGACAAATGCACAACATCCTCGGGCCGCGCGCTTTTCAGCTTGGCAAAAGTACGCATGCCCAGCTTTGCCACCGCGGCACCATCCACAAAGCTGTTGATGGGCGACACGTCCACAGGCTCTCCCGCTTCCAGCGCCGCTTTGAAACTGGGCGCCCCCAGCGGCTCCACATAGGTATACCGACACCGATCCCCGAAAAATCCGCGCATACCCGCAGACAGACCACCGCCACCAACCGGCAGGATCAGGTGATCGGGCGCACGCCCCAACTGGTCTTCAATCTCGACCGCGACAGAGGCTTGTCCTTCGATCACATCGTCATCGTCAAAAGGCGACAGAAAATACGCCCCCTCCTGCGCGCAATAGGCCTGCGCAGCGGTCAATGTCTTGTCAAAGTAATCACCGACCAGCCGCACTTCGATGTTGGTGCCACCGAACATCTTTGTTTTCTGTATTTTCTGCTGTGGTGTTGTCACCGGCATGAAAATCACACCGCGCACACCAAAATAGCTGCACATAAACGCAACCCCTTGGGCATGATTGCCCGCAGACGCGCATACAAATACCTGATGTTGGGGGATCAGCTTGCGCATGGCATTGAACGCACCGCGCAATTTGTACGAACGGACCGGGCTAAGATCTTCCCGCTTGAGATAGACATCAGCGCCGTATTTTTCGGACAGATGTTCGTTCTTTAGCAACGGCGTTGCGGGAAACACCGCCCGCATCGCGTGGGTGGCGGCGATGGCACCGGTCTGGAAGTCTTCGCTCATGTCTGGGGCCTTTTGCAATGAAGTTTTTAGATAGGGCGCATGGGAGTGTTGGTCAATCGGCGCGCCATCTTGCCCAAACTCCCAAAACCCGATACCTCACGCGCGAAACCCGTCAAAAGGAAACCAAGATGTCCGCGCCCAAGAAAGTTGTACTCGCCTATTCCGGCGGGCTTGATACCTCGATCATCCTCAAGTGGCTACAAACAGAGTACGGCTGCGAGGTCGTGACCTACACTGCCGATCTGGGTCAGGGCGAGGAGTTGGAGCCCGCCCGCGCCAAGGCCGAGATGATGGGCGCGTCCGAGATTTACATCGAGGATGTGCGCGAAGAGTTCGTGCGTGATTTCGTTTTCCCGATGTTCCGCGCAAATGCCGTGTACGAGGGTTTGTACCTTCTTGGCACGTCCATCGCACGGCCCCTGATTTCCAAACGTCTGGTCGAGATCGCCCATGAAACGGGTGCCGACGCCGTGGCCCATGGCGCTACCGGCAAAGGCAATGATCAAGTCCGGTTCGAACTTGCCGCCTATGCTTTGGACCCCGATATCAAGGTGATCGCGCCCTGGCGTGAATGGGATCTGACCAGCCGGACAAAGCTGCTGGAATTTGCCGAATTGAACCAGATTCCCGTTGCCAAAGACAAGCGCGGCGAAGCGCCGTTCAGCGTCGATGCGAACCTTTTGCACACCTCGTCCGAAGGCAAGGTTCTGGAAGACCCTGCCGTTGACGCACCTGAATATGTGTATCAGCGCACCGTCGCCCCCGAAGATGCCCCCAACGAGCCTGAATATGTCGAAATCGGTTTCGAACGCGGCGATGCCGTCAGCGTCAATGGCGAAGCGATGTCGCCCGCGACGATCCTGACCAAGCTCAACGAGCTGGGAGGCAAGCACGGGTGTGGCCGTCTTGATCTGGTTGAAGGACGCTTTGTCGGGATGAAATCGCGCGGCATCTACGAAACGCCCGGCGGCACGCTGCTACTTGAAGCGCACCGTGGCATCGAATCCATCACGCTGGATCGCGGCGCGATGCACCTCAAAGACGAGCTGATGCCGCGTTATGCCGAGCTGATCTACAACGGTTTCTGGTTCAGCCCCGAGCGCACAATGCTGCAAGCCGCGATTGATGCCAGCCAGACCCATGTCACAGGCACCGTTCGTCTCAAGCTGTACAAAGGGCATGCGCGCACCGTGGGCCGGTGGTCCGATCACAGCCTATATTCCGAAGCACACGTCACATTCGAAGATGACGCAGGTGCCTATGATCAAAAAGACGCCGCCGGCTTTATCCAGTTGAACGCGCTGCGGCTCAAGCTGTTGGCTGCGCGCGATAAACGCCTGAAAAAGTAACGTATCGGGGGCGCTTCCCCCAACGTCAGACTTGTTCACCCCTCAGCCCGTTCATAGCATCGCAAGATCAATGGAATGGCTGAGGGTTTTTTTATGTCGATGGGCACAATCGCCGCAAAAATGCAGCGCGGACTGGACAAGCATACGCTTGATAACAGCTTGAAATTTGACTGCGGCGAAGATGGCGTGATCACCCTTGCCAACGGTCAGGCAACGCGTGCCGATCTGCCGGCGGATTGCACGATCCACATCTCGCAGGCCAATCTGGAAAAGCTCATGCAAGGCAAGCTGAACCCGATCGCGGCATTTACCATGGGCAAGATCAAGGTGTCGGGCGATATGACCGTCGCGATGAATCTGAGCCAGCTTTTGAAATAGCAGATGCCTGAACGGGCGCTCTTTTTCTCGTGCGTGGTCGCAGTAAAATGGCCCGCACGGCTTTTACCGTCCGGGCCTGCCACTCGTTACCTCGGACCGCGTGACGATCCATGGATTATTTCTCACACAAAGATATTTCGAATCGGTGAACAGCGGGCCGCACATTCACGTTCTCAGGCCGAAATTCGTTTAGCCTGAAGCTGCTCGTAAAACGGCAGTGCGGCGTCCAAAACGGGCTTCAGGCTTTCATCGACCTCTGGCAACGGTCCCTCCGCCCCTGCAAAACCCGTGCTTTTATGCACGGCACCGTACCAGTGCGTTGCCCAAACACCATCTGCGGCGCGCGCACCCGCAGGCCAATGCAGCATCGCAGGATCGAACGGCAGATCAATCGCAGCACAAAGCGCGCGCAACATCCCTTCGGGGTTGGCGCGGATATCGGTGCTGTCGACCACCAAACCGCCAAGCCGACTATAAAGATCGACCTGTCGGGCAAATCCGATGTCATCCAGTGTCGGGGCCTCACGCTTTGCGGCATAGCTTGCGATCACCCGCGCAGGGTGGCGGATCAGATGCACATTCACACAGTCCTGCGCCCACTCCATCGGGAAACCGGCGCACATGTGATGCGGCATATGCTTCATATACAGGTGAGGCGCGCCGCCCGATTGGCAGGCAGCGGCGACTTTGGCGGTATCCGTTTCATGCCCGGCAATCACCGCGTCACGCATCGGATGATCCGCGCCGGTTGCCACCAGATAGGCGGCATAAAATGGCTCGTCCATCACCGCGAAATCGGACCGCGCGCCAAAGGAATACATCATCGCCGTGCTAAGGTTGCGCGGACCGGACCACATGGCAAT
The DNA here is from genome assembly GCA_947502265.1 of uncultured Sulfitobacter sp. Lineage (GTDB taxonomy): Bacteria > Pseudomonadota > Alphaproteobacteria > Rhodobacterales > Rhodobacteraceae > Sulfitobacter. Next base: position 40,335 of record CANMZB010000002.1, on the reverse strand, counting down.
TCGCATTTCAAGACCTCTGAAACTGGTGTGCTTAAAACTCTTTACTCTGACCGGCGACCCAAAGAAAGCGGTCACCCACACGGCAATCACTCTCTATCACCACGTCGTGAACAGGGCTTTCCGCTGTTGCACGGCCGCAACCTGCCCGCCACGATGCAAACAAAGGAGACCCACATGAGCATGTTCACAAACATCAAGCTGTTGGCGCTGGCCGGATTGATAGCGGTCGGTCTAACGGTTCAGGCCATACCGCTAAAGGCCGCCGGCTCTGAAACGCTGACGGTCGCTGGCGGCTGTTTCTGGTGCGTCGAAGCGGATTTTGAAAAGGTCAAAGGCGTCACCGGCGCTATCTCCGGTTTTGCAGGCGGCAAAACGGCCAACCCCACCTACAAGGACGTAACGGGCGGCGACACCGGCCACTATGAGGCGGTCCAGATCACCTTTGACCCCGCTGTGGTCAGCGCAGGTACATTGCTCGATCTGTTCTTTCGTTCGGTTGATCCAACGGACGCGGGCGGGCAGTTTTGTGACCGCGGGCCAAGCTATCTTACCGCGATCTTTACCAGTGATGCGCAAAAATCCGTCGCCGAGAAATCAAAGGCCGATGCCCAGGCCGCACTGGGGCAAAAGATCGTCACACCGATTTTGGCCGCGGCCAAATTCTATCCTGCCGACGCCTATCATCAGGATTATTACAAAGGCAGCAAACTTGTGCTGACCCGTTTTGGCCCGAAAAGCCAGGCCTCCGCCTACAAGGCGTACCGCGATGCCTGTGGCCGTGACCAACGCGTGAAAGAGCTTTGGGGTTCTGCCGCGCCCTTTGCCGGTTAAGATCCGAAGCGATCCTGGATCTCTTTGAGGTCCGGGATCACATCCGCCGTTCCATGGCGCATGACCATCAGCGACGCCGCCTTGAGCGCGAGATCAATCGCAGCTTCCATTCCCAGACCACGGTCCAGTCCGCCAACAAGATACCCCGTAAACGTATCGCCCGCACCTGTGGTATCAACGGGCGTGGCCGGATAGGCGTCAAAGGCTCTAACCCCCGCGTTAGAGACCCATTTACACCCTTCATCACCCAAGGTGACAACCACATCTGGGATGCCCAACGCCTCCAGCGGTGTGCCTGTCGCCTCGTGTAATTGCGCGGCCTCGACCGCGTTCAGCACCAACAGATCAATCAGCCCCGTAAGAACCGCGATTGCATCGGCGTCAAAGGGGGCCGCAGCGTATGCCACGCGCAGGCCAAGCGATTTGGCAACCCTTGCGGCGTATCCCTGCCCGTTCGTTTCGTTCTGCATCAGCAGATAGTCACGCGGCGATGCCTCGGAAAGGGCGGCACCGATCATCGCCTCGGTCAGCGCGACATTGGCACCCTGAAACAGCACGATGTTATTCTCGCCCGACGCATCAATAACGATATTCGCATGCCCCGTCGGCACATCAATCAACGCGATGTGCGGCGTATCCACCCCGTATTCCATTAAACGATCACGCGCCCATTTGCCCTCTGGCCCCACCGCACCAATGTGCGAAACCGGCGCAGCCGCGCGCGCCGCAGCCACGGACATATTCGCGCCCTTGCCGCCCAATCCCGAATGGTAGGACCGCGCAGCAAGGGTTTCTCCCGGAGCGGGCAGATGGGGAACCTCGTAAAAATTGTCGATATTGATCGACCCGAGGTTCCAGATCATCCCCCGACCCTACAGGCCGCGAGGACCGCCATGTTAAGGATGTCATTCGACGTCGACGTGGAAGATGCAATCTGGATGGATTGATCGAGACCGGTAAGGATAGGGCCGATGATCGTCGCCCCCGCCATTTCCTGCATCAGCTTGACCGAGATGCTGGCGGAATGGCGCGCAGGCACGACAAGGATATTCGCCGGACCGGTAAGCCGCGAGAAAGGATAGTTTTTCTGGCTTTCCACGTTCAACGCGACATCGACTGTCATCTCGCCTTCGTATTCGAAATCAACGCCGCGTTTGTCCAGAACATCAGGGGCGACGTGCATCTTTTCCGCCCGCTCGGAGACCGGATAACCGAAGGTCGAAAAGCTGACGAAGGCGACGCGCGGCTCTATTCCCAGATGCCGCGCCACACGTGCACCGCTTTCCGCGATATCGGCCAACTCCTCTGCGCCCGGCCATTCATGCACCAGCGTATCACCGATCAGAACGATCCGCCCCTTGTGCAACACGGCTGTGATGCCTGCAGCGCCCGCTTCGGCGGTGGCATCAAACACATGATTCATCCGGTCAAGCACATGCGCAGATTTACGCGTGGCGCCTGTGACCAGACCGTCACCATGACCATGCGCCAGCATCAGCGCCGCAAAAACATGACGATCCCGCGCGGCAAGCCGGTGAACGTCCTTCGCATCAAAGCCGCGCCGTTGCAGGCGCTTGTAAAGAAAGGATTTATACACATCCAAATGCTGGCTGTTGGCCGCGTTAACAATTTCCAACTCGCGCACAGCATCTTCAAGGCCTGATGCGATCAGCTTGGCTTTGACATCCTCGGCACGTCCAACGACCAACGCCTTGCCCATACCGGCACGTTGATACATGACCGCCGCGCGCAGCACTTTTGGATCGTCCCCTTCAGCAAAAATCATGCGCGCCTGATTGGCCCGCGCGCGCGAGTTGATACCGCGCATGATGTTAGCTGTGGGATCAAGACGGGATTTCAGGCTTAACTCATAAGCTTCCATATCTATGATCGGACGGCGCGCGGCCCCTGTATCCATGCCAGCCTTGGCCACGGCAGGCGGAATGCGGTAAATCAGGCGCGGGTCGAACGGTGTCGGAATAATATAATCACGGCCAAAGCTGAGGTTTTTGCCATAGGCCAGCGCCACTTCGTCTGGCACATCTTCGCGCGCAAGATCGGCAAGCGCGTGGGCGCAGGCAATTTTCATCTCGTCATTGATGGCACGGGCGTGAATATCCAACGCCCCCCGGAAAAGATAGGGAAAGCCCAACACGTTATTCACCTGATTGGGGTAATCACTGCGTCCTGTTGCCACGATAGCGTCCGCGCGCACTGCCTGTGCCTCTTCGGGTGTGATCTCGGGATCGGGGTTCGCCATGGCGAAGATCACCGGATCGTCACCCATGCTCGCGACCATGTCGGGCGTCACAGCGCCTTTGGCGGAAACGCCCAGAAACACATCCGCGCCGACCATCGCTTCGGCCAATGTACGCGCCCCGGTCTGGACGGCATGTGCGGATTTCCATTGGTTCATCCCCTCGGTGCGACCCTGATAAATCACCCCCTTGGTATCGCACATGATGCAATTTTGATGCTGCGCGCCCATCGCCTTGAGCAGTTCAAGACAGGCAATGCCCGCCGCGCCCGCTCCGTTCAGAACAATGCGCACATCCTCGATTTTCTTTCCCGAAATCTTCAGCGCGTTGATAAGCCCCGCCGCACAGATCACAGCCGTGCCGTGCTGGTCGTCATGAAAGACGGGGATGTCCATCTCTTCTTTCAGGCGTTGTTCGATGATGAAACATTCCGGCGCCTTGATATCTTCAAGGTTGATGCCGCCAAATGTCGGCCCCATCAGCCGGACTGCATTGATAAAGGCGTCCGTGTCTTCGGTATCCAGTTCGATATCGATCGAGTTCACATCCGCGAAACGTTTGAACAGAACCGCCTTGCCTTCCATCACCGGCTTGGACGCGAGCGCGCCCAGATTGCCCAGACCCAAAACCGCAGTCCCGTTCGAGATGACCGCGACAAGGTTTCCCTTGTTGGTATAATCATAAGCCAATTCCGGATTGGCCGCGATCGCTTCGCAAGGAACCGCCACACCGGGGGAATAAGCGAGCGACAAGTCGCGCTGCGTTGTCATCGGTACGGTGGCGGTGATTTCAAACTTGCCCGGAAACGGCTCAAGGTGAAAGGCAAGCGCCTCTTCCGACGTTACTTTGTTCTTGGTCACTGGGGTGAACTCTCCTCTGTTTGCTCCGTCATAACGGGACGGGCCTCTGCACACAATCACACGACATGACGAACCCTCTCATGATTGCCTACAAACGCCGCGTGACGTTCGGGGAAATTACGTCCGAGCTGCGAGCAGGCGCAACGTCTCAGATCCTCCTTATAGGCACGATCCAACGCCACCAGCTCGGACTTGGGCTCGTCCAGTGCCTTGTGGCAATCGGCGATCAACAAACACAGTTGCGCGTCCCCGCTCACCGTATCTGCCTGTGCTTCAAACAACGCAATGGCGCGCTCTGGCGCACCCGCTTTGAACAGGCGGGTGTCAGTTGGTTCAACATTTTCACGCTTGGCATCTCGGGCGTATGGCCCAGAGCCATAACGATAAAGCTTATCATCTGCACTATCGCCGCGTCGCCAAAGGCAACCGGAACAATGCCGTCGTTGGAAAAACGTGGCTCTTCCAAGGGGTTCTCTGCATTGAAATTTATGGAAAAAGCTGATGTAGCGGCATTGCGAAGCATGGGCATAGGGCCAGAAATCCGCCCATCTGAATTGCCCCGTCTGCAGCGTTCCCATATCGATCACACAGGTCTCGGGCGACGCGAACAGCATATTCGTAAACCCGACACCGTGACAGGACACCATCATTTCCGCCTGCACCATAAGCGCAATTTGCTCCAGTGGTTCGAGCGTCTCAAAGGCGATATATTCAAATCCGAAAAGCGTCAGATGCTCGAACAAACGATCCTGTCAAGCCAGCGGCCTTGAACGGCTATCACGATCCTCGCGTCCGACAAAGAGACGCTTGGGAAGGTGGCTGAAATCACGCCCTTCGTTTTGCGCGCGACACACGATGAAATGCGCGTCGAGCGTGGCAACCGAATCAAAATCAGCATCCTCGTTCTCCCGGAGATAGGCGTTCGGGGCCCGCGCTGCCAAAGCACCGGCAGCACCAGTTCACCATCAGCAAGAGCATGCGATTTGCGAGAACTTGCCTGTTTCAGAAAAGCCGGAACGGTGTTGTACCTAATCTTTGTCGCGAACATCTTGCTCTGCCCCGGATCAGAGGAAGCGCTCTCTCCCCTTTCCACCGGAGGCGCGGTTTTGTAGAGACAGTTAATGCGGGAGTAGAGCGAATGAGCACAGGCACTGTCACACCGATGATGGCCCAGTATCTTGAGATAAAGGCCGGTTATCCTGACGCCCTATTATTTTATCGTATGGGCGATTTTTACGAGCTGTTTTTCGATGATGCCGTGGCCGCGTCCGAAGCGCTGGATATCGCGCTGACAAAGCGTGGAAAGTACGACGGTGACGATATTCCCATGTGCGGCGTCCCTTTTCACGCTGCCGAGGGGTATCTGCTGACGCTCATCCGCAAGGGATTTCGGGTGGCGGTTGGTGAACAATTGGAAAGCCCCGCAGAGGCGAAAAAGCGCGGCAATAAATCCGTTGTCAAACGTGATGTTGTGCGGCTCGTTACGCCCGGCACGTTGACCGAAGAGTCGCTTCTTGAAGCACGGCGGCATAATTACCTCGCGGCCTTTGCAGAGGTGCGTGACAGCAGTGCGCTGGCGTGGGTCGATATCTCGACCGGCGCGTTCCATGTGATGACATTGCCGCCAGTTCGTTTGGGACCGGAACTCGCACGGCTCTCACCTTCCGAACTTTTGATGGCCGAAGGGAAAGTCGGAGAAAACCGCTCGTTAGAGACTGAATTCGGGTTGTCCCTTACCGAGCTTTCCCGCGCCAGCTTTGACAGTACGGGCGCGGAGAAACGTATTTGCGCGCTCTTTGGGGTGTCCTCTCTGGATGCGTTCGGCACGTTCACCCGCGCGGAAATTTCCGCTATGGGCGCGCTGCTCGACTATCTTGAGCTGACACAGAAGGGCAATCTGCCGCTTCTACGCAAACCGGTGAAAGAGGCCGAAGCCCGCACCGTTCAGATTGATGCCGCCACGCGGCGCAATCTTGAATTGACCCATGCGATGTCCGGCGGGCGCACGGGATCGCTTCTTGCGATGATGGACAGGACCGCAACGTCCAGCGGCGCGCGGCTGCTGGAGCGGCGTATTTCCAGCCCTTCACGCGTGTTAGAGACGATACAAGCGCGGCTGGATGCGATCACATTTGCGTTGGAAAATTCCAGCGTGACCTCCGATATCCGCACACGGCTGCGCAACGTACCCGATCTTGAACGCGCTCTATCACGGCTTTCGCTGGATCGCGGCGGGCCGCGCGATCTGACTGCAATCCGCAATGGGTTGGCCGAGGCCGCCAACCTGAACCAAATACTGCACACGCTCGATCTGCCGCCCCTTTTGGAGACGTCCCGCCGCGACCTTGCCGGTCATGAACCGCTGATTGCGTTGCTGGACGAAGCTCTTGTTGCGGAACCACCCCTGCTGGTCCGTGATGGCGGCTTTATCGCCGCAGGCTACCGTGATGAGCTTGACGAGGTTCGAAAACTACGCGACGAGGGACGTGGCGTAATTGCAGGGATGCAAGCTAAATTTGTCTCTGATACGGGGATTTCGTCTCTGAAGATCAAGCACAACAATGTGCTGGGATATTTTATTGAAACCACCGCGACCCACGCCGAAAAGATGCTCTCCCCCCCCTTCTCCGACACCTTCATACACCGGCAAACCACGGCCAATCAGGTGCGTTTTACCACAGTCGAGCTTTCCGAGCTTGAGACCAAAATTCTCAATGCAGGAAACCACGCGACCGAACTTGAAAAGCGGCTCTATGAAGAGCTACGAGAGTCTATTCTAAAGCAAGCCGGAGAGATTGGCGCGACCTCCGCCGCCTTGGCCGAGATTGATCTGGCAACCGCGTTGGCCGATCTTGCGCGCAGCGAAAACTGGACAAAGCCGACTGTCGATTCCTCCCGCGCATTCGACATTCAGGGAGGGCGGCACCCCGTTGTTGAACACGCTCTTGCGCAGCAGTCCGGCGGTTCATTTGTCGCAAACGATTGCAATCTCAGCGCGGATACCGATGCCGCCATCTGGCTGCTGACCGGTCCCAACATGGCAGGCAAATCGACGTACCTCCGTCAAAACGCGATTATTGCCCTCATCGCCCAGATGGGCAGCTATGTACCGGCAAAATTTGCGCACATCGGCTTGGTTAGCCAACTGTTCAGCCGCGTTGGTGCGTCCGACGATCTGGCGCGGGGGCGGTCCACGTTCATGGTTGAAATGGTAGAAACCGCCGCCATTCTCAATCAGGCGGATGATCGCGCGCTGGTGATCCTCGACGAGATCGGGCGCGGCACGGCGACCTATGACGGGCTGTCCATCGCATGGGCCACGCTTGAGCACCTGCATGACGTGAACCGTTCCCGTGCGCTTTTTGCGACACATTACCACGAGATGACTGCGCTTGCTGGCAAACTGGACGGGGTTGCCAACGCGACCGTTGCCGTCAAAGAGTGGGAAGGCGAGGTGATTTTCCTGCACGAGGTGCGCAAGGGCGCGGCGGACCGATCTTACGGTGTGCAGGTGGCGCAGCTTGCCGGGCTTCCTGCCAAGGTCATCGCGCGCGCGCGCGTTGTGCTGGAGGCGCTGGAAAAAGGCGAGCGCGAAGGTGGTGCCACCCAGAAGACCCTGATCGACGATCTGCCGCTGTTCGCAACACCCCCTGCCCCCCCGCCGACGCCCGCGAAATCCTCGGCACTGGATGACATGGTGGGCGGAATCATGCCCGACGAGTTGACCCCGCGCGAGGCGCTGGACCTGATCTATAAATTGAAAGAGGCGGCCAGAACCTGACCGCCTCCCATCGATGGTTGATTTGCTTAATGCCTAGCTGGCAGGCATCGACGACACACCAACCTGCGCGGGGCGCAACAGACGGTCGTGCAACATGAACCCTTCGGCAGCGACCTGAATGATCTCGCCTGCCTTGGTGCCCGGAACCGGCGCTTCGAACATCGCCTGATGAAACTTGGGATCAAATTTGTCGCCATTCTCAGGGTTGATCTGTTCGATGCCGTGCTTTTTGAACACTGACAAAAGCTCGCGCATCGTCAGTTCAATACCCTCAAGCAGCGGACCGGAGAGTGTGCGTTGCTCATCTGTCGCGACTTCAAGCGCGCGCTTCATGTTGTCATAGACCGACAACATATCGCGAGCGAGCTTTGAGCCGCCATAGTTCTCTGCTTCGCGACGGTCCTTGTCGGACCGTTTGCGAGCATTCTCGGCATCAGCCAGGGCGCGCATCAAGCGGTCTTTATACTTGTCGCGCTCGGCCATCAGTTCTTCGATGGCAAGCTCGCCTTCGTCGATCTCTTCTATCTCGCTGGCATAGGCTTCTGCCTCTGCCGCTTCGGGGTCATCCAAGAATTCGTTTTCGTTCGGGTTAGCCATATTCCACCTCTAGCTCCGGTCGGAAATCAGCTTCCCGACCAGTTGCGCCGTATAATTTACAATCGGCACAATGCGTCCATAGTTCAAACGCGTGGGTCCGATAACGCCCACTGCGCCAATAATCTTACGATCCGAATTCATATATGGGGAAACTACCAAAGAGGAACCCGAAAGTGAAAAAAGTTTGTTCTCCGAGCCGATAAAGATGCGTACACCTTCGCCATCCTCGGCCAGTTCAAGGAAATCGGCGATATCGCGCTTGCGTTCAAGGTCATCAAACAGTGATCGGATGCGGTCAAGATCGGCGGCCTCACCGCCATCGGTGAGAAGATTCGCCCGTCCCCGCACAATCAGACGCTCGGGATGGCCCTCACCGCTCTCCCAAATCACAAGTCCGCTTTCCACCAGTTCGGCCGCTAGCACATCAATCTCGCGCCGCCGCTTGCCCATTTCGGTTTTGATGGTGCGCGTCAACTCCGACAGCGTTTTGCCTTCAACCAGCGAGTTGAGAAAATTCGCGGCCTCGCGCATCGAACTGGGCGTTTGGCCCATTGGCGGCTTGAACAGGCGGTTTTCCACATGCCCGTCCGAAAACACCAAAACAGCTAACGCACGGTCGTGGGCCAGCGACACAAATTCGATATGACGGATTGGCGCTTCATGTTTGGGCGCCAGCACCAAAGACGCGCCTTGGGTCACGCCCGACAACGCACTGCCGACGCGGTCCAGCAGACCGGTCACGTCACTTTGGTTCCTGCCCATCGTGGCGTCGATCTTTTCGCGGTCCTGCGCATCGGGGCTCCCGACCTCCAGCAACCCGTCAACAAACATCCGCAGCCCAAGCTGCGTGGGAATACGCCCGGCACTGACGTGGGGGCTGTCGAGCAGGCCCATGAATTCCAGATCCTGCATCACATTGCGGATTGTCGCCGCGCTTACTTTTTCGCTGAAATCGCGGGTCAGCGTGCGCGAACCGACAGGATCGCCGTTGACAAGATACCCCTCGACAACGCGGCGAAACACTTCGCGCGAGCGGTCGTTCATTTCCTGCAAGATCGTGGATGTATCGGTCATGGCCTCACCTTCCTTACTACATTAAAGGCGCGGGGCTTGCATCTGCAAGGGAGGGGGCGTTATCCCCATTGGCAAATCATGTAAAAGGAAGATCTCCATGCGTCCATCCGGTCGGAAACTTGACGAAATGCGCAACGTAACGGTCGAGGTCGGCTTTACCAAACATGCGGAAGGCTCTGCGTTGATCAAGGTTGGCGATACTCATGTGCTGTGTACCGCCACGATTGAAGAGCGCGTGCCGCCGTTTATCAAAGGCTCCGGCCTTGGCTGGGTCACCGCAGAATACGGGATGCTGCCACGGGCCACCAACACCCGGATGCGCCGCGAAGCCTCTGCGGGCAAGCAAAGCGGGCGCACCGTTGAAATCCAGCGGCTGATCGGGCGCAGCCTGCGTGCAGGTGTGGATCGCGTGGCATTGGGCGAGCGGCAAATTAGCATTGATTGCGACGTGCTTCAGGCCGACGGCGGCACACGTTGCGCGTCGATCACTGGCGGCTGGATCGCGCTGCGTCTGGCGGTGAACAAGCTGATGAAAGCGGGTGATGTCACATCCGATCCGCTGCTTGATCCGGTTGCCGCTGTTTCTTGCGGTATCTATGCGGGCCAACCGCTGCTTGATCTCGATTACCCCGAGGATTCCGAGGCGGGCGTTGACGGCAACTTCATCATGACCGAAAGCGGCCAGATGATTGAAACACAGATGAGCGCCGAAGGCTCCACTTATTCGCGCGGGCAGATGAACGAGCTGCTTGATCTCGCGGAAAAAGGCATCGCCGAATTGACCGCGATCCAACGGGCAGCCTGCGCATGACCCGCAAGTTTGACGGCGACCGCATCCTGATTGCCACGCATAACGCGGGCAAACTGAAGGAAATGCAGGAACTTTTCGCGCCGCGCGGTATTACCGTCGTCGGCGCGAAAGAGATGAACCTGCCAGAGCCGGACGAGACCGAGGACAGCTTTATCGGGAACGCGCGGATCAAGGCACATGCCGCCGCGAAAGCGACCGGCTTGCCCGCGCTTGCCGATGACAGCGGTATTCAGGTCGCCGCTTTGGACAACGCGCCGGGCGTCTATACCGCTGATTGGGCAGAAACCCCTGACGGGCGCGATTTTGTCATGGCGATGAAGAAAACTCACGATCTGCTGGAGAAAGCAAATGCGCCCCAACCCCGCGCCGCACGGTTTTGTGCGACGTTGGTGCTGGCATGGCCGGACGGCCACGACGAGATCGTAGAGGGTTTCGTTGACGGTACGTTTGTCTGGCCTATGCGTGGCGACATCGGCCACGGGTATGATCCGATATTTCAGCCCACCGGCGAAACGCGGACATTCGCCCAGATGAACCATGATGAAAAGAACGCGATCAGCCACCGCGCGGACGCGTTCGAAAAACTTGTGGCAAAGTGCTTTGACTGAAGATTGGCAGAACGGCGGTTTCGGGATTTATATCCACTGGCCATTTTGCGAGGCAAAGTGCCCCTATTGCGATTTTAACAGTCATGTCGCCCGCTTTATTGATCAGGCGGCGTGGAAATCCGCCTATCTGTCCGAGCTTGAGCGCTATGCCGCTGAAACGCCGGGACGCGTTGTTACTTCGGTTTTCTTCGGAGGTGGCACGCCGAGCTTGATGAACCCAGAAACCGTTGCCGAAGTCATCGACCGGATCAAAAAACTGTGGCCCGTGGCCAATGATCTGGAAATCACACTGGAGGCAAATCCGGGTTCGGTCGAGGCGTCACGGTTCAAAGCGTATCGCGATGGCGGTGTGTCACGGATTTCGATGGGGATTCAGGCGCTCAATGACGCGGATCTACAACGCCTCGGGCGGCTTCACACCGCGCAAGAAGCGATGGACGCTTTTGACATCGCACGAAATACGTTCGAGCGGGTCAGCTTTGACCTTATCTATGCCCGCCAGAACCAAACCCTCAGAGACTGGGAAACCGAGCTGAAAAAGGCTCTAACACTGTCAATAGACCATCTTTCTCTCTATCAACTCACAATCGAGGCCGGCACGGCCTTTGGTGATCGCTATGCGCGGGGGAAACTGCGCGGCCTGCCAAATGAAGACCTTGGCGCCGACATGTTTGATCTGACGCAAGACATTTGCGGCGCAGCCGGAATGCCCGCCTACGAGGTGTCCAATCACGCCCGCGACGGTGCGCAATCGCGTCACAACCTGATCTACTGGCGCTATGGGGACTACCTTGGCATTGGGCCAGGCGCGCACGGGCGGCTCACCACGAATGGCACCCGCCACGCGACTATCTGCTATAGCAATCCAAAACGTTGGCTTGAAACAGTGGCAGCAGACACTTCCGAACAAAGCCGCGAAGTGCTTTCTCGGGAGGACGAAGCAACCGAATTTTTATTGATGGGTCTACGCCTGCGGGAGGGAATTGACCTCTCCCGCTATGAATCGTTGGCAAAAAGGCCCCTGCCCCCCGCAACCATCAGCCATTTGACGCAGATCGGTATGGTCTGCACAACAGATACGAAATTAATCGTTACAGATCAGGGCTTTAAGGTGTTAAACTCGGTCATCGGCGACCTTTTGTCTACCTAACTGCCGCTCAACAGCCGGCACAGCTCATCCAGCTGGTCAAGAGAAGTGTACTGCACAGTTATCTGCCCGCTTTCCTGCCCCGGCTTGTGAGATAATGCCACCTTCATCCCCAAATTTGCGGATAGATCGCCCTCAAGGGCAATTGTATCCGCATCTTTTTCAACAGCAGGTTTCGAAGGTTTTGGCTTTGGGGCCTCTTCACCCGCAAGTTCCCGCTTGACCAAGGCTTCGGTCGCGCGAACCGACAAACCGTCCTTGATGATTTTCTGTGCCAATTTAAGCGGATCCCCGGAAGGAATAAGCGTCCGGGCATGACCTGCGCTTAACTCGCCCTGACGAAGCAACTCCAACACGTCGTCCGGTAGATTCAGCATTCGCAACAGATTGGCGATATGGCTGCGGCTTTTACCTAAGGCCGCAGCTAATTTCTCCTGCGTGTGGCCAAACTTGTCCATCAGCTGTTTATACCCGACTGCCTCTTCCGCGGCATTTAGGTCGGCGCGTTGGATGTTCTCGATAATCGCGACTTCAAGGACTTCAATGTCGGTATAGTTTCGTACGATGACGGGCAATTCATGAAGCTGTGCCATTTGCGCCGCGCGCCAACGCCGTTCACCGGCCACGATCTCAAACGAGCCGTCATCCCGCTTTCGGACAATCAACGGTTGAAGCACACCCTTTTCACGGATTGATGCAGACAGATCATCAAGGTCGGCCGTTGCAAACTGTTTTCGAGGTTGATCCGGATTTGGCGATATCTGCTCTATCGGCACAAGGCTATCGGCAGCGACCGGGCCCTTTACCGCCATAGCTTCAGTTTCGTGAACATCTGCCATCAGAGCAGACAATCCACGGCCAAGGCCCCTTTTTCGTTCTTGGTTATTCGACATGCTGCACCTCTTTTTCCAAAGCTCTATTATTGTTCAGGAGTTCTATCGCAAGATCCCTGTATGCCTCGGCACCCTTTGAGAGCGTATCATACGCAAGAACAGGCATCGCAAAGCTCGGAGCCTCACTGACCCGCACGTTTCGAGGAACCATGGTTTTGAACACCAGGTCACCCAAATTATCCCGCGCATCTTGCTCAACCTGTTGCGACAAATTGTTCCGCCGATCATACATCGTAAGCAATACACCCTCTATGCGAAGATCTTTATTCCCCGACTGCCTGACCTCACGAATGGTCAACATCAACTGCGATAGCCCCTCCAGCGCAAAAAACTCGCTTTGGAGCGGCACAAGGACAGAGTGGGCCGCGATCATCGCATTTACAGTCAATAGATTCAACGAGGGCGGGCAATCAATCAACACATAGTCAAACCCAAACGAATCCATTTGGGTTTGGCGTAGCGCATCATGGAGCAAAAAACTCCGTTTCTCATTAGAAAGAAGATCTAGATCCGCCGAGCTAAGATCGACCGTCGCAGGAATTATACTGAGGTTTTCTGTTTTGGTTCGCAGAATTACATCATCCAGATCGACATCCTCAAGCAAAAGTTCATAAGTCGTGAACTCGCGATCTTCCACATCAATACCAAGGCCGGTTGATGCGTTGCCTTGAGGGTCAAGATCAACAACGAGAACCTTTTCACCCTTCTCCGAAAGAGCCGCTGCAAGATTGATCGTGGTTGTCGTTTTACCGACGCCGCCCTTCTGGTTTGCGACCGCGATGATTTTTGGGCCAGTGGGCCGAGAAAGATCAGACACGCTTAGGCTCCCTAATTTTCAAGATTGTGGCGTCTGGGTTAGTCCTGCTTTCAACTACTTCCAACGAGTACGACCAGAATTTTTGCGCCTCGATATGTTCCTGCTTCCATCGCGCGCCTTTAGGAAAAATTGCCGTGCCCCCCGCCGCAAGATGCCTCTCAGCATAGCTTAAAATAGAGTTCAAATCACCCAGCGCGCGGGCGGTGAGAACATCAGCTCCGAATGCAGGCATTTTCTCAATCCGCTCCACTGATACCCTCACATTCAAATCTAATTCCCGCGCGGCGGTTCTTAGAAAAACACACTTTCGCTGATCACTGTCAACGAGGGTGAAGGGGCGTGCAGGTTGTTTCTCACGGCTCAGAATCGCGGCTACAATGCCAGGAAATCCACCGCCGCTTCCAATATCGAGCCACTTTCCTTGATCTGGAGCGGTTTCAAAAATTTGTATGGAATCGACTATGTGACGATTCCATATTAGGTCTACATCCTTCGCCGAAATTAGATTTATCTTTTCTGTCCACTTTCGTACCAAAACATCAAAAGCTTCCAGACGCCCCATTGTTTCACGTGAAACAATGGGGAGAGACTTTTCACTCATCACGCGGACTTTCTGTTTTGAAATTTACGAATCATCGCAAGAATAAGGGTCAGCGCCGCTGGTGTCATCCCGTCAATTCGCGCCGCTTGGGCCAATGTTTCGGGTCTCGCCGAGCGAAGTTTTGACTTAAGCTCATTCGAGAGGCCCTCGATCACATCATAGTTGAAATCCTCAGGGATATGTATTCTCTCGTCATTCCGAAGTGCAGCGACATCATTTTTTTGTCGTTTGATATAGTTTGCATACAAGGCATCCTTTGAAAGCTGCGCACCCACGGCGTCGTTGATCTCCAAGAGTGAGGGATCAAGATTTCGCAGCTGATTGAACTCTACTTCTGGGAACGAGAGGAGTTGAAAAGCAGTGCGCCGTTGGCCGTCCTCATTGACGATAATTCCCGCAACTGCTGCCTCTTTAGGTGTATATGTGCCAGTTTCGAGCAGATATCTGCCTCGCTCCAACGCTTCCATTTTCCGCTCAAACAAAATCTTACGAGCGTCTGAGCAACAACCAAGAGAAATAGCAGTGCCGGTGAGGCGCTGATCAGCATTATCTGCTCTCAGTGAAAGTCGAAATTCTGCACGGGAAGTAAACATACGATACGGCTCGGTAACGCCGCGACTTGTCAAGTCGTCTATCATTACGCCAATATAGCTATCAGTGCGGCTGAAAATTTCAGGCTCCTTATCCTGCACAGAAAGCGCTGCGTTCAATCCTGCCACAAGGCCTTGTGCCGCAGCCTCCTCATAGCCGGTTGTCCCATTAATTTGCCCTGCAAGATAGAGGCCAGGCACAGACTTAAGTTCAAGAGTTTGTTTTAACGCACGCGGATCTACATAATCATATTCGATCGCATAGCCTGGTTGCAAAATCGCGACGTCCTCGAGTCCCTTTATGGAACGCACATACTCCTCCTGAACTGCTACGGGAAGGGAAGTAGATATTCCGTTCGGATAGACTGCCGAGGTATCAAGCCCTTCAGGCTCCAGGAACACCTGATGCGAAGTTTTATCGGCAAACCTTACAATTTTATCCTCGATAGAAGGGCAATAGCGAGGGCCCACGCCGTCAATGTGCCCCCCATACATCGCGGATTGTTTCAAGTTCCGTTGGATAATTTCGTGGGTGTGCTCGTTCGTATGTGTGATGGCGCAAGGTATCTGCTTTGCCGAAACGGACGTGGACAGAAATGAAAACAGCACAGGATCATCATCGCCCGGTTGCAAATCAAGACCGTCCCAATTGATTGTTCGTCCATCCAAGCGTGGCGGCGTGCCTGTTTTAAGTCGCCCCAACACGAGACCAAACTCGTCCATTCGTTCTGCAAGGCGTACGGAAGGACGGTCACCCATGCGTCCTCCGGCCTTTTGAACGTTTCCGATGTGTATCACCCCACGCAGGAACGTGCCCGTCGTCAGAATGACAGCCCCGGCACGGAGTTCTGTACCATCACCAGTAGTGACACCACACACGCGCCCAGATTCCATGATAAGGTCGGTTACTTCACCTTCAACGATCTCTATTTTCTGATGGGATTCCATTTCTGCAAGCATACTGGTTCGGTATATTTTTCGATCTGCTTGCGCTCGAGGACCCTGTACCGCAGGGCCTTTACGTCGGTTCAGCAATCGAAATTGTATACCTGCGTTATCAGCCACTCTCCCCATAACGCCGTCAAGTGCGTCAATTTCCCGGACCAGATGACCTTTACCCAGACCGCCAATCGCTGGATTACAGGACATCGCACCGATCGTCTCGCGCGACATAGTGACCAAGGCAGTTGTTGCGCCCATACGCGCTGCGGCGTGAGCGGCTTCGGTGCCGGCATGTCCGCCTCCGATTACTATGACGTCAAAATGTTTCACGTGAAACAACCCCTATTTACCAAGACAGAAACTTGCGAATATCTCATCTAGCAGGTTTTCTGCATCAATGCGACCAACCATAACTTCGAGCGCATATATGCCGATACGTAGTTCTGCGGCCGCCAGATCATAGCGATCAGGACCAGCATCAAGCAAGTTCAATGCTGCGCTCAATCCTGTTTTGGCACCTCGCATTGCAACAGCGTGTCGCGTGTGTGTAGCGAGTCCAGCACCGGCAGCGAGTTCCGAAAGTCGATCTTGAAGCATCGTGAGTAGCTCATCAATCCCGGCACCAGTCACACCTGACACCGCTGGGAATGAAGCTCCGCTGATATCTCCTTTTGCTGTCAGGATGATATCAACCTCTTTCGGAGGTAGCGGCGGAATGTCATTTTCATCAAGGAGAAACACCCGTAGGTCCGCTTCAGCTGCCCGATATAGCGCCCGCTCCACACCAAGGGTTTCGATCACATCGTCGCTTTCGCGTATCCCGGCCGTATCAAGAAACGTCACAGGTAATCCGCCCAAATCCATTCGCACTTCAATCACATCTCGGGTTGTGCCTGCAATGCTGGAGGTGATCGCCGCATCACGCCCTGCAAGTCGGTTAAGTAGTGTGGATTTCCCCACATTTGGCGCCCCGACAATCGCGACTTCGAAACCGGTTCGAATTCTTTCAGCGGCCTCCGTACCGATAATTTCTCGCTCCAAAGCATCGCCAACGTTCTGCAATAGGTCGCGTACCTCATCGCTAACATCAACTGGAACGTCCTCATCAGCAAAATCAATTGTCGCCTCAAGGAGCGCTGCGGCGCGAATCAGCGCTTTTCGCCATACCTCGACACGATTTCCCAATTCGCCTGACAGAACGCGCAGCGCTTGCTTGCGCTGTGCTTCGGTTTCCGCTTCGATCAGATCAGCAAGCCCTTCGACCTGTACAAGATCAAGACGTCCATTCTCCAATGCACGTCGCGTGAATTCACCAGGTTCAGCGAGGCGCACGTCTTTGAAAGATCCAAGAACGGAAAGCACGCGACGCATGATCGCAATGCTCCCGTGAAGATGCAGTTCTACCACGTCTTCACCGGTAAAACTGTTCGGTCCTTCAAAGGGGATTACAAGCGCCTGATCTATAAAATCACCGCTGTTGTCCTTAACCATGCGCAGCGCAGTTGTCCGCGGCACCGGAAGTGACCCCACGAGCTGCTTACATACGTCATGCGCCTTCGGGCCGGATACCCGAACCACGGATACACCCGCCCGCCCGACGGCTGTCGCTTGGGCAAAAATCGTATCCATAGACCTAAGCCTTTGAATTTAGGTTAATATTTAGGTGTTCATCGAATCGAAGAAGTCTGAGTTTGTTTTCGTCTGCTTCAGCTTCGAGATCAAGAACTCAATCGCATCTGTCGTCCCCATCGGATTAAGTATCCGGCGTAGAACGAATGTTTTCTGGAGATCAACTTTGTTCACCAACAGTTCTTCTTTGCGCGTACCTGATTTGAGGATGTCGATCGCGGGGAAAACGCGCTTGTCCGCGATTTTGCGATCCAGAACAATCTCGGAGTTGCCCGTGCCTTTGAACTCTTCAAAGATCACTTCGTCCATCCGCGAGCCTGTATCAATCAACGCCGTAGCGATGATAGTCAGCGATCCACCCTCTTCGATGTTGCGCGCCGCACCAAAGAACCGCTTGGGGCGTTGCAGGGCGTTGGCATCCACACCACCGGTCAGAACCTTGCCCGAGGACGGCACAACAGTGTTAAACGCGCGGCCCAATCGGGTCACGGAATCGAGCAGGATAACAACATCCCGCTTATGCTCGACCAGACGTTTTGCCTTTTCGATGACCATGTCGGACACGGCAACGTGGCGAGTCGCTGGTTCGTCAAAGGTGGAGGAGACAACCTCCCCTTTCACCGAACGCTGCATGTCCGTGACTTCTTCGGGGCGCTCGTCGATCAACAGAACGATCAGATAGCATTCCGGGTGGTTCTTCTCGATCGAGTTGGCGATATTTTGAAGCAGCACGGTTTTACCCGTCCGCGGTGGGGCAACAATCAGACAACGCTGGCCCTTACCGATGGGGGAAACCAGATCAATTATGCGGGCCGAGCGGTCTTTGACCGTCGGATCTTCCACTTCCATGATCAGGCGCTCGTCAGGGTACAACGGCGTCAGGTTTTCAAACGCAACTTTGTGACGCGCCTGTTGAGGGTCTTCAAAGTTGATTTTTGTCACTTCGGTCAGCGCAAAATAGCGCTCGGTATCGTCAGGAGCTTTAATCAGCCCGTCGATGGTGTCGCCCGTGCGCAAAGACCATTGGCGGATCATGTCGGGGGAAAGATAGATATCGTCAGGACCGGCCAGATAGTTCGCCTCGGGAGAGCGCAGAAAGCCGAAACCGTCTTGCAGAACTTCCAGAACGCCATCGCCCGAAATTTCCCATCCCTCATCCGCGCGCTCGCGCAGAATCTGGAACATCATCTCGCCCTTGCGCATCGTGGAGGCGTTTTCGATCTCAAGCTCTTCCGCCATGGCAATCAGGCTTTTTGGAGATTTTGCTTTGAGATCAGCGAGGCTCAGTGTTTCGGTTGTCATGGACAATATCCTTGGCGTGGCGATGTGTGCCAGCGTAACGTATCGAAAAATATCGGTGTGGTGCCTCCCCGAACGGGGTGCTTACCTGCTATTACGACGCGACCGGCCTTCTGTCAATCCGCAGCCCTGTTCAGAACTTCACAGTGACGGAAAAGACGATGACGAGCATCAAAAGCGTCGGAACTTCGTTCATCATCCGGTATTGGCGGCCGGTAACCGTGTTCTCACCACGTTGAAAGCTTCGCATCCGGCGCATCAGCCAGATATGGAAGGCCGTCATGGCGATGACACCTGCGCCCTTGGTCCAAGGCCAGATATCACCCCAATAGACGATTCCGGGTGTCATCAGCAAAAGCAGGCCGAAAATCCATGTTGCCATCATCGCAGGGTTCATGATCACCTTTGCCAGCTTGTATTCCATCATGGCAAAAAGATCATGGGTTTTGCCGCTTAGTCCGACCTGTTCGGTGTGGTGTACCATGAGGCGCGGAAGATAGAACAATGCAGCCATCCACGAGATCACCGAGATGATATGAAATCCTTTGATCCAAGGATAGGTCGCACTCAGAATATCAGCCATGTCACTCTCTCTACGGGTCGCCCTTCTTTATAATAATAAAGAAAGAAAGAAAGGATGATGATGTAAGTAGGGTCCGGATTTTCTGTGGATTACTTCCTTACCCCCAGTTCCGATGCTTCGGTGGATATCGGTGAGTAAAAACATTGAGTATATTGGTGATCTGTAATTATTAGTCCATAATTCAATAAGTTATATGTGATCCTGTTCTTTAAAGCCTGTGGATAAAACTGTGCAAACAGTGCTGGTAAGTCATAGTTACCAAGCGTGGGGTTTATCCTTTTCCACAGAGGGGTAAGATATCGGTAACCGGGTGAAAATGAACTTGTACGGGCCTCTTGATCCCGAAGGACTATTCCCCGACAACAAGTTATCAAGATCTCCCTAGGGCTATGCACGAGTTATCCACATGTCTGTCCCGATTATCCTCGCCTCCGGGTCTGCGATCAGATCACAATTGCTGCATCAGGCGCGCGTACCGCACGAGGTAATAGTCGCGCGTGTTGATGAAGAAATGATTAAGGCTTCGATGATCGCCGACGCCGCCCCGCCTCGTGATATCGCCGATGCGCTGGCCGGGATCAAAGCGTTGAAGGTCAGCGAAAAGAACCCTGGTGCGCTGGTGATCGGTTGCGATCAGGTGCTTGATCACAAGGGGCAGCTTTTCAATAAACCCGCTAGCGCCGAAAACGCGCTGGTACAGTTGAAGTCGCTGCGTGGTGATCTTCATTCGCTGCTGTCTGCGGCTGTTATTTGCGAAAATGGTAAACCGGTCTGGCGTCACATCGGGCAAGTTCGCCTAAGGATGCGTGATGCCAGCGACGCCTACCTCGAAGACTACGTTGCGCGTAACTGGAGTAGCATCCAACACGCCGTTGGCGCCTATAAGCTGGAAGAAGAAGGTGTGCGCCTGTTCTCGCGTATTGATGGAGACTACTTTAATGTCCTTGGAATGCCACTTTTGGAAATCCTGAACTACCTGACCCTGCGCGGAGACATTGCCAAATGAGCGAACTGCCAAGTATCCCGTTGGCTGGCGTGATCGGATCGCCGGTTGCCCATTCCAAATCGCCACAACTGCATCGCCATTGGCTGAAAACCTATGGGATTGCGGGGCATTATATTCCCATGGATGTTGGGGCGGAAAATCTGGAACAAGTGTTACGCACTCTGCCCAAGGCCGGATTCGTGGGGGTAAATATCACAATCCCGCACAAGGAAGCGGTGATGGGAATTGCGGATCTTATTACCGATCGTGCCACCTTGATCGGGGCCGCCAATACGTTGATCTTTCGCAAGGACGGAAAGATTCACGCTGATAATACAGATGGTTATGGATTTTTGGAAAACCTGCGCTCTGGTGCGCCGCATTGGGTGCCTTCTGCCGGTCCGGCGGCGGTTCTGGGTGCGGGTGGTGCGGCGCGGGCTGTCATTGCCTCGCTTCTTGATGCCGGTGTGCCGGAAATATACCTGTCCAACCGGACCCGCATCCGCGCCGAGAAGCTGAAACAGGATTTTGGCAGCCGCGTTTTCGTCTGCGACTGGGTGCAGGCGGGTAATATGATTGATGAGGCCGCCTTGCTGGTAAACACTACCTCGCTTGGCATGATCGGCAAGGGAGAGTTGCGCGTGCCGCTTGACGGGTTGGGACCGGATACCGTTGTTACCGATCTTGTTTATGCGCCGCTGAAAACACAACTGCTCGCCACAGCCGAAGAAATGGGATGCGTCACCGTCGATGGTCTTGGCATGTTGTTGCATCAGGCGGTGCCAGCGTTCGAGCGGTGGTTTGGCAAACGCCCCGACGTGGACCGCGCCACCCGCGCGGCGGCGCTGCGCTGATGTTTTTGCTTGGTCTCACCGGATCCATTGGAATGGGCAAATCGACGACGGCGCAGATGTTTGCGCAAGAAGGCTGTGCGCTGTGGGATGCCGATGCGGCGGTTCATCGGCTGTATGGCAAAGGCGGCGCTGCGGTCGCGCCGTTTTACGCCGTCTTTCCCGAGGCGGTGATTGATGGCGAAGTGTCCCGCGCCGCGCTGAAAGCGATCATAGACAAGGATCCAACCGCGCTGAAAAAGATCGAAAGCATCGTGCACCCGCTTGTCGGGCAGGACCGTGCGATGTTTCTGTCAGGTGTAAAAAGCGATATCGTCGTGTTGGACATCCCGCTGTTGTTCGAGACGGGCGGTGACACCCGTGTGGATGCCACGGTCTGTGTTTATGTGGATGACGCCACGCAAGAGGCGCGTGTCTTGGAACGCGGCACGATGACGCGGGAACAATTTCTCGCCATCAAAGCCAAGCAACTGCCGGCAAAGGAAAAATGCGAACGTGCGGATTATGTGATCCACACCGACACGGTTGAACATGCGCGCACGCAGGTGCAAGACGTGGTGCAACAGATCAGGAGCCAGCTGCCTCATGCGTGAAATCGTTCTCGATACCGAAACCACCGGTTTTGATCCACAGACCGGCGACCGGATCGTCGAGATCGGGGCAGTCGAACTGATGCGCCATATGGCGACCGGCAACACCTACCACCAGTATATCAATCCTGAACGTGGCATGCCGAACGAAGCGTTCGAGATTCACGGGCTGGGCGATGATTTCCTGCGCGACAAACCGAAATTTGCGCAGATCGGTCAGGCGTTCCTCGATTTCATCGGTGACAGCAAGCTGATCATCCACAACGCTGCCTTCGACATCAAATTTCTCAATGCCGAACTGAAATGGATGGGCCTGCCGCAAATCCCGTGGGAGCAGGCGATTGATACGCTTGCCATCGCCCGCAAGAAATTCCCCGGCTCGCCCTCCTCGCTGGATGCACTGTGTCGCCGGTATGGAATCGACAATTCGTCGCGCACCTTGCACGGCGCGCTGCTCGACAGCGAAATTCTGGCCGAAGTGTATCTTGAGCTGATCGGAGGCAAGCAGCCTGATTTTGGCTTGTCCAACCGTGCCGTTCCGAAAGACGGCGAGCAAATCACACAATGGACGCCAGGCCCGCGCCCCACGCCTTTGCCGCCACGCATCACAGAAAAAGAAATCGCCGCCCATGCCGAATTTATCAGCAAGTTGGGCGGCGATGCTTTGTGGCTCAAAAGCTAAGGCTTACGCGTCTGCGGGCGGCGCCTGCTCTGCGGATTCCGCCTGACGGCGGGCGATCTCGTTGCGGTACAGCGAAACGAAGTCGATGTTTTCAAGGTTCAGCGGTGGGAAGCCACCATCGCGCGTGATGTCGCTCACGATCCGGCGCAGGAACGGGAAAATCATCCGCGGGCATTCGATCAACAGGAACGGGTGCATCTGGTCTTCAGGCACGTCCTGAATGTCGAAGATCCCGACATAATCAATCTCCAGCGCGAACAGTACGGCATCACCGTCTTTTGCCTTGGAGGTCACGTTAAGCTTGATCGCGGTTTCGTACTGGTTATCCGCAGTACGCTTTTTCGCGTCGAGGTTGACCTGGACCTGCACATCAGGCTGCACATCGGACGGCGCGCCTTTTTGTGCCATGATATTTTCGAAGGACAAATCGCGAATGAATTGGCCCAGAACGCGCATCTGCGGTGCTTTGGGTTGTTGTGTCTCGGCCTCGGCCATAAAAGATCTCCTCTTTGGAGTTTGATTTACAATTGTCGTGGTTTAGCAGGTCAATCCTGACCTCTCAACGCCATAGTGCGCACGATTAGCGCCGCGTCCAGCCCGATGTGCCTGCGGGTGCGTCATCGTCGTCTTGCGGCACTTCACTAAACTCGCCGTCGATCACATCGCCTTTGCTGCGTTCGTGCGGATGAACGCGCTGTGGTCTACGCGGATCGGCACCAGGCTTGCCAAACTGTTGCACCTTTACCCGTGCGCTGATTGCTTTGAAAACTGCCTTGCGCACTGCGGGAATTAAAAGGGCAAAACCAACCGCATCGGTGAAAAAACCCGGAGTAAGCAATAATGCGCCTGAAAACAGGATCATTGCGCCATGAACCAACGGTTCTGTCGGATCACGCATGTCCGAAAAAGATGATTTCAGGTTGCTTAGCGCCAATTGCCCCTGACTGCGCACCAGATAGGTGCCTGCGAGGGCCGTCAAAACCACGATCAAAAGCGTCGGCCACAGCCCGATAAAGCCGCCGACCTGAATAAATAAAGTGATCTCGATCATCGGAACTGCGATGAATGCGATTAAAAGCCACATGCGTAAGCATCCTTTCCTTGGGGCTGGAGTGGACTTGGCCCCCTACTGCCCCTACATAAGGTGCATATACGATTGTTTCCACGCCTTCACTGCAAGAGGTCCATATGAATTCGCCGCTGATCCAGCTTCTGGTGCTTGCCGCTATTGCGGTTTTTCTAATTCTGCGGCTGAAAAATGTCTTGGGCACGCGTGAGGGTTTTGAAAAACCTCCCCTGCCCCAGCAGCCTGCCGAACGCAAAGGCCACGCATTCGAAGTGATCGAAGGTGGTCCCGATCTGGATATCACGGACCATTTCGCGGACGGCACCCCACAGGCGCGCGCATTGGCCGAGATGAAGCGGATTGAAAAGACATTCAACGTAGCAGATTTTCTGGGCGGCGCGCGCGGTGCTTACGAGATGATCGTCATGGGTTACGAGCGCGGCGATCTCGACGAGATCAAGCCGTTCCTCTCCGAAGATATCTATGAGAGCTTTGTTGATGGTGTTGCGGCGCGCGAAGATCAGGGATTGACCGTCGAGGCGAGCTTTATCGGTATCCGCGAAACGACGCTGGAAAACGTAACACTTGATCCCGTCACAAAAGAAGCGGAGATGACGCTGCGTTTCGTGGCCGAGATCACCTCTGCCGTGCGCGACAGTGAAGGCACCGTTGTCGAAGGCAGCCTTTCAACTGCGAAAAAGCAAAAAGACACATGGGTTTTTGCCCGCATCATGGGCTCGGATGATCCGAATTGGTTTTTGGTTTCCACAGACGGTTAACATGCGGACTGCGTATTGTTGCCATAATCGGGGCCTCGCTGCTGGCGGGGCCTTTGGCGTCTGAAATGAAATACAATATTCTATCCTTCGACAAACTGGAGGGATGGGCGCAGGACGATCACGCCGCCGCCTTCCAGACCTTTGTGAACACCTGCAAGGACATGAAAGAGCCGGATTGGCAGGCGATCTGTGCCTATGCCAAAACCCGCCCGAACCCCCGCGATTTCTTCGAGCTGCTGTTTCGTCCCGTCCTGATGGACGATGGGCAGGATGCGCTTTTTACCGGCTATTTCGAGCCCGAGCTTGATGGCTCCCTCTATCGTTCCGAGCGGTACAACTTTCCGGTTTACAAAATGCCGCCCGAGGCGCGGGAGCATCGCCCCTGGTTCACCCGGCAAGAGCTTTTGGAAAGCGGTGTGATGGACGGGCGCGGCTTGGCAATCGCCTATGTCGATGATCCGGTCGAGCTGTTTTTTCTGCAAATCCAAGGTTCTGGCCGTATCCGTCTGCCGGATGGCACATCAATCCGCGTCGGTTATCGTGGCTCGAACGGGCATGATTACCGCTCGATCGGTCGGGAACTGGTGCGTCGTGGCGTTTACGAGGCGCATCAGGTCAGCGCACAAGTGATCAAGAACTGGGTGCGGCGCAATCCGGTTGATGGTCGAGATCTGCTGTTTCACAACCCGTCGTATGTTTTTTTCCGCGAAGTGAATCGTGTGCCTGCCGACAAGGGGCCGCTTGGCGCGATGAACCGATCAATCACGACGATGAGGACTGTTGCGGTGGACCCCGCCTTTGTCCCGCTGGGCGCGCCTGTCTGGATCGAGAAAGATGGCAAGGCACCACTGCGCCGTTTGATGGTGGCACAAGATACCGGATCGGCGATCAAGGGCGCACAACGCGCCGATGTGTTTTTCGGAACCGGTGATGGCGCCGGCCGCGCGGCGGGAAAACTGCGCGATCCGGGACGACTTATGGTTCTGCTTCCGATCCAACGCGCCTATGCGCTGCTGCCCGAAAGCGCGATATGAAGCGGCGCAGGTTAAGCGCCGAAGACCGTGAGTTGTGGGACAGGGTTGCCGCCAATACCGAACGGATGGAGCGCTCCAATCTGGAGGCGCAGCGCTTTGATCCCGATATGGGCTTGCCTGTGGCAGAGCCGAACGCCCTGCGCAAAGCCAAGACCGTGATAATGGGCAAACCGGCAACTACCCGCCGCGCGCCGGGCAACGATCTGCTGCCCGCGCTGCCGGACCGGTTGCGAAAAGCCCCGGTGCAAATGGACCAGAAGTCGTTCGGCAAACTCAAACGTGGGAAGCTGACGCCCGAAGGCCGGATCGACCTGCACGGTATGACGCTGGAGCGCGCGCACCCCGCGCTTACCGGCTTTATCATGACCGCACATGCGCGCGGAAAACGGCTGGTGCTGGTGATCACCGGCAAGGGCAAACAACGCGACGAGGGTGGCCCGATCCCTGTGCGCCACGGGATCTTGCGCCATCAGGTGCCGCAATGGTTGTCGATGCAGCCGATGGCGTCCGTTGTTTTGCAGGTGGCACAGGCGCACATCTCCCACGGCGGTGGCGGCGCTTATTACATCTACCTCAGACGGCAACGTTAGGCAGATCGCGCTGGTAGCGCAGAATGGCACATCCCGCGAGCAGCGCGCCGCCGAAATAAAACAGCGCAATCGGGATCATCTGGTCGGGGAAATCAATTCCAAGGTCGATCAAAGCGCCCGTAATCCCCGGCCCGATGGCCGATCCGAACACCATCAATGCGGCTGCCACGGCCTTGATCGCGCCCAGATAGCGGGTGCCGTAGAACACCGCCCAAAACGCCGTGGTGGCCGTGCCTTGCATGCCCTGCCCGGCCCCGAAAATCACCAAACCCACGCCTGCCATCGCAATCGTATCGGCATAGGCCAGCACCAGAAACGAAATGCCGAACGGCACCATCTGGAACGGCACAATCCATTTTACGCCAAAGCGGTCAATCGCCCAGCCGGTAAAGAAGGTAAACCCGATGGACGACACCGTATAGACCGGCATAAGCGCCACAAAAGAAGTCAGGCTCCACCCTTTGATCTCTGTCAGATGCACCTGTTGGAAAAACAACGCGGTGCCCCATGCCGCCGGTCCCAGAACCAGCGGAATCATCATGTAAAATAGCGGATGATGCAAAAGCTCGGAGCGGGTCCAGTGCCGCCCGGCCATGCCAGCGGCCTGTGTCCCGTCGGCCATGGATTGCGGCGTGCGTTCCTGCCTGAGCAGATATTGCATCAGCGGGATCAGCAGCAGCACGCACACGGCCGCAACAGCCCAAAGCGCGCGCCAGCTTGTTGTCGTTAGAAGCGCCACAAAAATAATGGGCAACAGCGCCTGCCCTACGGCAAACCCCATAGACGACAATGAAATTGCACGCCCCCGCGCGGCGACAAACCAGCGCGACATTGCAACCGCGCCCAGCTGCGACATCATACCTTGCCCCATCAAGCGCAACGCATAGATCACAAAGATCAGCAAAAAACCGTTAGGCACCAGCGCCATAGCCACACAAGCCGCCGCCAGCAGGACCATCACTCCCAGCGACAGATGCCGCACGCGAAACCGGTCTGTCAGGACACCCGTCCACACCATCGTGACCGCAGAAAGCGTCGTACCGATGGTATAGATGCCGCCCCACTGCCCGTCGGTCAGGTCGAAAGCACCCTTAATCTCTCCCGCAAAGAGAGAGATAAAATAGGTTTGTCCGAATGACGAGGTGAACGTCAGCAGGAACCCCGCGAGCAGGAACAGCCGGTTGTCGATGAGAAAACGCAAATAGCCCATGCGCCTTCGTCGCAAACGCAGGGCTATTTGAAAAGGGTCAAAGGACGTAGCGGCTTATGTCTGCGGATTTCGTCAGCTCGCCAAGGTTCTTGTCGACAAACGCGGCATCCACGACGATCTTCTCGCCCCCACGGTCCGGCGCGGTAAAGCTTAGCTCTTCGAACACCCGCTCCATCACCGTATAAAGCCGCCGCGCGCCGATGTTTTCGACAGATTGGTTCACATCCGCCGCAATCTTGGCCAGCGCCGCAATCCCGTCGGTGGTAAAGCTCACCTCGACCTCTTCGGTCCCCATCAGGGCGGTGTACTGCAGCGTCAGGGCGTTGTCCGTTTCCGTCAGGATGCGAACAAAATCCGCCTCTGTCAGCGCGCGCAGCTCCACACGGATCGGCAGGCGGCCCTGTAATTCGGGCAACAAATCCGACGGCTTGGCGATGTGGAACGCACCCGACGCGATAAATAAAACATGATCCGTTTTGACGGGGCCGTGTTTGGTGCTGACGGTTGTGCCTTCGATCAGGGGCAACAGATCGCGCTGCACACCTTCGCGGGACACATCGCCGCCACGCGCATCGGAGCGCGTGCAAACCTTGTCGATCTCGTCAAGGAACACGATGCCGTTCTGTTCTACCGTCTCGATGGCGGTGCGCGTCACGGCTTCATCATCCAGAAGCTTGTCCGCCTCTTCGCCAATCAAAATCTCATAGCTTTCTGCAACGCTCAGGCGTTTCTTTGTGGTGCGCCCGCCCATCGCTTTGCCGAACAGATCGCCAAGGTTCATCATCCCCATGCCACCCCCGCCGGGTTGTCCGGGGATTTCCATAGCTGAAAACGGGTTGGCGGTGTCGGCCACTTCAAGTTCGATCATCGTTTCGTCAAGCTGCCCGTCGCGCAGCTTTTTGCGGAACATGTCGCGCGTACCGCTGCGGGCGTCGGGACCGGCGATGGCGTCAATTACGCGGTCTTCGGCGGCCTGCTGTGCGCCCGCTTTCACGTCTTCGCGCATTTGCGCGCGGACCATCGCAATGGCATTGTCCAGAAGATCGCGTATGATCTGTTCGACATCACGACCGACATAGCCGACTTCGGTGAATTTGGTTGCCTCCACCTTGAGAAAAGGCGCGCGCGCGAGTTTCGCCAGACGGCGGCTGATTTCGGTTTTGCCAACGCCGGTGGGGCCGATCATCAGGATATTTTTTGGGTACACCTCGTCGCGCAGATCATCGCTTAGCTGCTTGCGCCGCCAGCGGTTGCGCAGGGCCACGGCCACGGCGCGCTTGGCGTCACTCTGTCCGATGATGTAGCGGTCCAGTTCGGATACGATTTCGCGGGGGGTCAGATCGGTCATTTCTTGATGCTCTCCACGGTCAGGTTGCCGTTGGTGTAAACGCAAATATCGGCGGCGATCTTCATCGCGTCGCGCGCCACTGCTTCGGCGTTGCGGTCGCTGTCGATCATGCCCCGCGCTGCCGCAAGGGCAAAGTTCCCGCCAGAGCCGATCGCGGCCACGTTATGCTCGGGCTCCAACACGTCTCCGGCGCCGGTGATGACAAACATATCGTCGCCATCGGTCACGATCAGCATCGCTTCGAGTTTTTGCAGATATTTGTCGGTCCGCCAGTCTTTCGCCAACTCGACGCTTGCGCGGGCCAACTGGCCGGGGGTCGCCTCCAGCTTTGCCTCAAGCCGCTCAAGCAAGGCAAAGGCATCCGCCGTCGATCCGGCAAACCCCGCGACGATATCATAGCCGCCGGGCGAGAGCCTGCGCACCTTGCGCGCGGTGCCTTTAATCACGGTCTGGCCAAGGCTGACCTGACCATCCCCCGCAATCACGACTTCGCCGTCTTTCTTGACGCCGATGATGGTTGTACCGTGCCAACCGGGAAATTCGTCACTCGCCATAATGCCTCCGTTTGTTGCAGCCTATATGGCGTGGCAGGTGCGCGGGAACAAGAGGCGCCCTTGAACGACGCGCGGCGCGGCGGTAGCGTCCGGCACATGAAACAACCGCAAAATGTGACCCTGTATATGGAAACTGACCTGCGCGAGAGCGCTATGGCAGGCAAGCACAACTTTATTGGAAAAGTCGCATCAGTGCTGGAAGATTCCTCGTTTAGGGTCACATACAGGAGCTTTGACGCACCGCACGACACTGGCCGTTCGCTAAGCCATATGAAAGCGCCGCCAGACGCCCAAGGCCTCGTTTTTCGCCGCGTGTATCACTATCCATTCTGGCAGATCGAACAATCCGCCGCGCGTTGGGATTGGGATGTGGCCAACGCGGTATTTGTCGCTCACGATGCGGATCGCGCAGAGGCAGACCGTTTCTATACATTTTGGCAAAAGCGCCTGTTCGGTGATTTGTCGCAGCAGGCGGTGCAGGGCGGGTTCATCTATATTCCCCTGCAAGGGCGGCTTGCGGAGCGTCGCAGCTTTCAACGGTGCAGCCCGCTGGAGATGATCGAAGCCTGCCTCGCCCACGATACCCGCCCCATCGTTGCGGCGCTGCATCCCAAGGAGCGCTATAACGCGCCCGAACTTGCCGCGCTGGGGCGTTTGGAGCAGCGACACGCGCGTCTGACGGTTCGCATGGGCGGGATGGAGGAATTGTTGCGCACCTGCGATTGCGTGGTCACGCAGAATTCAAGCGTGGCTTTCAACGGTTATTTCTTTGGTAAACCGGCGATGCTGTTCGCGCGGGTGGATTTTCATCACATCGCCGTTGCCGCCGACCTTGGCAATGTGGGGCAAAGCTTTGCGCGCCTCCCACAGGTCGCACCGGATTATGCCGGGTATGTGTATTGGTTTTGGCAAAAAAGCTGTATCAACGCGGGCCGTCCGGACGCGGCGGACAGAATTGCCGCGCGATTTCGTCGGTTTGGTTGGCTGGAATAGAAAAAGGCGCCCTTCGAAAAGAGCGCCTTTAGCTACACCATCTTGAACTGGCTTAGATGGACTCTTCGATCCAGCTTTGCAGCGCTGCCTTGGGACGCGCGCCCGCCATGTTGGAAACAACTTCGCCGTTTTTGAAGATGAACAACGCAGGAATGCCGCGAACACCCATCTGTGCGGGGGAATTCGGGTTTTCGTCAACGTTTACTTTAACGATTTTGACCTTGCCGTCCATCTCGGCGGACAGCTCTTCCAGCGAAGGGCCGATTTGTTTGCAAGGGCCACACCATTCGGCCCAAAAATCCACCACAACGGGGATCTCGGAATTTTTGACTTCGGCGTCGAAGGTGGCGTCGGTGACTGCAACAGTGGCCATGATATTCTCCTGAAGGGGTCTGTGTTAAGTGATACCTATGAATGCAAAGCGCCTGCGTCAAGGTAACCCGCGCGTTCAAGCGCAGATGTGATCGTTTCATCGGGCAGCATCATCAACGTGCCTGTGCGCGTCCACAGAATTGCGGTTTCAATTTTGCGGTCCGGATAAATGGCACCAAGAGCATGCGCATAGGCACCCATCTGACGCAAAAGACCTTCGGGGCATGCATCTGCGGTATCGGGGACAGTGCGGTTGGTCTTGAAATCAACGGCAAGGATGCGGTCGGGTGTAACGATCAACCTGTCGATAATGCCATAAAGCCGCTGCGCTCCCAGCGCGGCGGTCACGGCAACTTCGGCCAGCGCATCTGGCGCAAAGACCGGAGCAAGCGCCGCATTGCTCAAGACCGCTTGCGCCTCGGCAACCGCTTGGGTTGCACGGATCGGATCGGCGCTTCGGGTAAGCTGCTCCGCGGCGGCGGTGTGTTCGGACGGATCAAGCGCTGCAAGATGTTCGAGCAGAAGATGGACAAGAGAGCCGTAGGCCTTGGCCTCTTCCTCATCCAGCCCCGCCTCACCGGCCAGCGCCTTGGCACCCTCCATCTTCGAGGGCGTAAGGGTTTCATGGCGGGGTGACGGGGCAGGGGCCGGATGTTCGAAAACAGTGTCTAATATGTGTGTTTTGAGGGTTTGACGTGGAATATCGTGGATCTCCGGCGCGTCCCAATCATGGGCTTGATGGCGCAGGCCGCTGGCAGGACCATCTACAAACGGGACAGCGTTCAGATGCCCCATCGCCCCTTCGATCATTTGATACCAATCCGTCTGCTGTGCCGAAAGTTTCCCCGCCGCAGCAACAATCAGCCATTTTTCCGCACGTGTCATCGCCACATAAAGAAGCCGCAGGCGTTCTTGTGCTTGCGCCGTCTTCAACTCTTCGAGACGGGCTGTGACCATCGCGGGCGCGTCCGCCGCGTTGGGCTTCCAGATCGGCACACCATCCAGCGTGATGATATCGTCACGCACCCTTTCGGCGCGCAGGCCCGTATCAGGCAGGATCACGATGGGCGCTTCCAGCCCTTTGGCTCCGTGGACCGACATCACCCTGATTTGATCCGATGCGCTGTCGATCTGGCGTTTGATTTCCAGATCGTCGGCCTGCATCCATTCCAGAAACCCGGTCAGACTGGGGATTGAGGTCTGCTCATAAGCAAGCGCCTGTGCCAGAAGCGCGTCAATGCCGTCTTCCGCCTCTGCACCGAGCCGCGCAAGAAGATGACGGCGGCCTTCGTGACGGGTCAAAATCCGTTCAATCAGGTCGTAAGGGCGCAGAAAGTCGATCTGGCCGCGCAGATCACGCAGCATTGTCAGGGTTTCCGGATACCGCTCTGTCTGACTGCGCAGCGATTGCCACAGCTGCTTTTCGGTCCTTTCGTGCGCCAGCGTAAACAGCGCCTGTTCGTCCCAGCCAAATAACGGAGAGCGCAGCGCAATAGCCAACGACAGGCTGTCGTCGGGCGTGGCGAGAAAGGACAAGAGCGCTCCAATATCGCGCACGGCCAATTCGGCCCCGACTTTCAAACGGTCCGCACCCGCGATGGGCAGCGCCGCCGCCTTGCAGGCGCGGATGATTTCGGAAAACAGGCCGGTGCGCCCCTGCACGAGGATCAGAAAATCACCGGCACGGATACGGCGGCGGATGGTGCTTCGTCCCGGCCCTTCGTCGGGGATAAAGTGCTCTCCATCAATAAGATACTTGATCTGCGCAGCGATCTGGTCGGCAAGGATCACGGTGTGGTGCTGCGCACTTTTGCGATCTACCGGATCGGTCCAATCAGGTTCCTCTTTATCGTCCTTGTTCGGCTCGACCAGCGGCCAAAGATCAACACGCCCCGGCAGCATTTCCTTGAACGGCAGGTGGTTAAGCCGTTCGTCCATGCGCGGTTCTGGATCGGTGTTAAAGGTCTGGTCAACCGTGCCAAGGATCGCCGCCGAAGAGCGGAACGAGTAATCAAGGCTCTGATTCTGGAACTTCAGTTGAGCACCTTCAAGCTTTTCACGGAAACTCTCACGTTTGAGATCAAATTCGCGCGGATCGGCACCCTGAAACGAATAGATAGACTGCTTTTTGTCACCGACAACGAACAGCGTCCGGTCCTCGACTTCGCGCGCGCCTGCGCCGCTGGAAAACTCGTCGGTCAGCTTTTCAATCACATCCCATTGGCGCGGCGAGGTGTCCTGTGCCTCGTCCACCAGAATGTGATCAATCCCGCCATCAATCCGGTACAGCACCCATGCGGCCACTTTGGGATCATTCAGCAAGGCACGCGCGCGCAAGATCAGATCATCGAAATCAAGCCAGCCGCGCTTTTGCTTCTCGGCCTCGTAAAGGGCGATAAACCGCGTGGCAAAACGGTGCAGCGCACCCGTTCGCGCCACGTTGCGTGCGCACATTTGCAGGTCATGCGCTTCGAAAGTGCGCTGGGCCAAATCCTCGAACGGACTCAACATAGGGCCAAGCTCTGCCTTGGCATCTTTGGTCGGAAAGCTTTTGCGCAGTTCCATCTTTTGCGTCAGCAACAGCGCCTTGAGCTTTTCCAGATCGGCCAACGTAGGATTGTTGAAGTCGATAACACGCAGCCCGTCTGCAAGCCGCGTCATGGTCACCGCTTTTTGTACGGCAAAGACGCCAATCGCGTCGGGCATCCACCGGGCAACGGCCACATCCATCACGTCGCGCGGCAGGTCGTTCACATCAAAACCCGTAGGCAGACCAAAGACCGCGTTAAGATCGCCCGCATGCGCGGCATCGGTAAACAATTCGCGCTGTCCGGTGATGGATTGGGTGAGAGAGCCGAAATCCTCGCCGGTGTAATGACGCGCGAGATCGGCAACCAACGTCTCTTCCGGTCCTTCGGCCATCGTGTCCAGAATTTCCGCGCGCAACAATTCCGCGGCGCGGTCCTCGATCTCTTTGAACTGCGGGCTGACACGCGCCTCCAACGGGAAGCGGCGCAAAAGGGCCGCACAGAACGAGTGGATCGTCTGGATTTTCAAACCACCCGGCGTTTCAATCGCCTGCGCGAACAGCGTGCGCGCGCGCTTCAACTCGTCCGCCGCGACATCGTGCAATACGCCAAGATCGCGCAAACCGGCGCGCAGGGCGTCGTCTTCCATCATCGCCCATTCGCCCAAGCGTTTGAACAAACGGTTCTGCATCTCGGAAGCCGCAGCTTTGGTATAGGTCAGGCACAAAATGTGCTGCGGCTCCACGCCCGTAAGCAAAAGCCGCGCCACGCGATCCGTCAGAACGCGGGTCTTGCCCGAGCCCGCATTCGCGCTGAGCCAAGTGGAAATATCAGGCCGCGCGGCAGTGATCTGTGCGCGGGTGGCGTCGTTCCATTGCGGCAGATCGTTCATGTCACGTCCTCGGGTGTGGCGGGGTCTGAATCGTCCCATTCGCCATAACGGGCGAGGTGATCGTAGTTGCCCGCAAACTTGTCCTGTTCCATCATCCGCCGTGATGTGAAGCCTTGGCCGGGATCGAGGTATTTTTCGATCAATGCCCGCAGATTTGCCAACACCTCACCCGGCGGTTCGTCGTCCAGCGGTGCCGCCTCTTCAACCGGATCGTTGCCCAGCCCGATAAACGCCGCACGCGAGACATTCGCAGGGCCTATGTTCTCAAACGCACCTTCCTGCGCCATCGCGGCCTCGATCAGCAATTGTTTGTCGAAAAGACGTTGCTGCTTTTCGCTGGGGGGCTTGCCGGTTTTATAATCATAGATCTGGATTGCACCGTCGGTGGAGCGGTCGATTCTGTCCGCCTTGCACACAAGCGTAAAATCGGGTTCTTTCAGTTCCAGCCGTCCCTTGGCGTGATCCTCGAACGCGATAGGCGTGGCAAGGGAAAGGCGGGTTTGCTCGCTCTCGACAAACCATTTGGCGATGCGCGCGATCCGCGCCATCCACATGATCCGCGCGGCGGGCCACGGAACAAGATCAACAAGCACATCGTGCGCCACATCCATCAGATTCTCAACTGTATTCGCCTCGGGATTAGCAACCGCCATTTTGACAAAATCTTCGACAACCAGATGCACGGCAGTCCCGCGCAACAGTGCGTCCGGCGATGGCACAAGGGGGGGCAGCGGGCGCAGGCGCAGGCTGTGTTTGGCGTAAATCGCATAAGGATCGCGGATAAGCGTTTTGATTTCTGTTACCGACAGCTGCCGTGGACGTGCGGGCACTGGCGGGCGCGGCGAGGGGCGCGGCGCACCCGTTGTCCGTTCAACCGTTTCCAACGCGCGGGCCTGCCCCAGCCAATATTCGCCCCGCCCAATCATCGCCTGCCACGCGGCCGCGCCACCTTGTTTTGGCAGCCCGTTCATCAAGTTGCCCAAGCGGTTGATCCAGCGCGACGGCACCGTCTCTGCATCCTCCGAGCGGATGGCGCGGGTGATCCAGACTTCGCGCGCACAAACCGCCTGTTGGTAATCGTGCGCGGCCAGCCCCACACGCCGTTCCGGCAGCAACAGCCCCGCATCATTGCGCATCTTGCGGTTGAGCCATGGATCAGGTGCGGGCGCTTCGGGCCATGTGCCGTCGTTTAGCCCGCCAAGGATAACCAGATCGGCTCCCTGCACCCGCGCCTCAAGCGTGCCCCAAATCATGATGTCGGGGTGCGGGGCATCGCGGTCGCGCACCTCGCCATCCGCCAAAAGCGCACCAACCAGATCGGCGTAATCGGTGGCGGTGAGCGCCGTGCCGAACTCTGCCTCGTTCTCAAGCTCCTGCATAACGGATCGGGCCTTCTGGCCAGCGTTTTGCTGCCATAGCTCATGCTTTTCGTTGCCGTCCGGTCCTGCAGCCAATGCTTGCGCGATGGTGAGGTGCAGCTGCACCCAATGGGCCAGCGGGCGCGACGCGCTGTCGTGCCGCTCCATCACCGTTTGGGCGATCCATTTGGCCCAACGCGCCATCCCTTCGTCGTCCGGCGCGGCGGCGTGACACAGCGCAATAAACGCGTCCGGCGTGGGGTACGGCATCCCCTCCTTGCGCATCGCGGCTTCTGCGCGCTGGGTGTCAAGCTGGTGCAAATTGCGGTCTGCACCGCTGTGGGTCAGCGGATGCTTAAGCAGGGTCAGCAACGCCCCGGCATCCAGTCGTCGCGGCAAAAGCGCCGCAACATGGCGCAGAAAACGCCCCGGCGGTGAAAGGTGCAGCGGCGTGCCTGCGCTGTCATCAGGCAGGATATTCCAACGGCTCAATGCCGACGTCACACGGCGGCTCAGCATCCTGTCGGGTGTGATAAGCGCGGCGGTTTGGCCCGTCTCTGCGGCGTGACGCAGACGCAGCGCGATCGCCAAAGCTTCGGTGCGCGGTGTTTCCGCCAAGACCAATGTCAGATCCTCTGTCGCCTCTTCGAGGTTCTCAAGCCGCGGCCCCTCGACGCGCCATGCATCCGTCACCGGCGCGGGACGCAGCGATAGCGATATCAATTTGTTGCGCGCGGGCGAGGGTGGCGCGCAGTCTTGCCAGAGATGCACGGTATTGGGGGATTGACCCAACGCCCCCATCAGACGGAAAAACCGGTACTGCGGGTGATCTTCGGAAATCAGCGGATCATCAAGCGCGGCCCAGACATCGCTTGGCAGATCAAAATCGAACCCCGGCAGGATCAACGCCCCTTGCGGCAAACGCGAAACCGCTTCCATCAGTTTCATCGTGGTGCCGCGCGATCCGGTGGAACCTGCGAGGATCACGGGGTTTTGCGGGGGGTTTGCGGCCCAAAGCGCCGCAATCGCGCTGACAAATGTGCGCTGTCGGGCTTCCTTGTCGGGTTCCGCTTCGGTCTGCTTCAGATAAAGCTGCACAATCCCCAGAAACTGTTTGGCCCGTTCCCAATGCCCCGATTGATCCGTCACGTCGAGCGCGGCAATGGCGTCGGGCGACACCCCTTCGCCCTGCATTTCGTCGATCAGCGCGGCAAGGCTGTCGGCCAGATCATAAAGCGACGCGCGCGATGCCAGATCGGGCGAACGGTCCAGCAATCCGGCGATCAGCCCGATCAGCTCAAGCCGCCGCCGCAACGCGGGTGCACCTTCGGGAATGATGATGCCGGGGGCCAACGTGGCAAGGCCGGTCACCAGCCGGATGCGCGGCAAAAGCATCGCCGGACCGGCTTCGAATATCGTGCGCAGGCGGCGGGCCATGCGTTCGGTGTTTACGATCAAATCAACGCGGGCCAACGCTTCGGGTGGTTGCCCAGCCATCCGGTGCAACAGTCCGTCCGCCAGTGCCTGCGGAAAATCAACGCCCGAGGGAAGGCCGAATACGCGGGGGGAATCTTGGGGTTCAAACATGGCGGATCAATGTTTCGGCGGTTGCGATACCGGCGGGATGGCCCACATCGCACCAGCGTCCGGGGTAGCACAGGCCATGCAGGCGTCCGCTCTCAAGCATCCTGTTCCAGACCAAATTAAGCGAGAAGGCGGGTGCCTTTATCTCGTGTAAAAGTTCCGTTTTCATGATCTGCACACCCCCGTAAACAACGCCCGGACCACGGCGCAATTGCCCGTCCGGTTGTAGTGTGAAATCACCCGCACCGACATGCTCTTGTGCGCGTTCCACAGGCACCCCCATCAACAGCGCATCCATCCGTTCGGGCGCCCATGCCGCACACAAAAGCGCCAGCGGATTCGGCCCTTGCCAGATCGCATCGGTGTTCATGGTGATCACCGCCCCATTGCCGAGAAGCGGCAGCGCATTGCGTAAACCGCCGCCGGTCTCAAGTATTTCGGGCGCCTCGCGTATTGTCCTGACGCCATGCGGCGCAAGGTGGGTTTCAAGCGTTTCGGGGAGGTAATGCAGGTTTGCCACAATCACGGGTGGGTCAATCTGTTTGGCC
Source organism: uncultured Sulfitobacter sp. (assembly GCA_947502265.1). GTDB lineage: Bacteria > Pseudomonadota > Alphaproteobacteria > Rhodobacterales > Rhodobacteraceae > Sulfitobacter. The sequence continues at coordinate 3,050 of CANMZB010000002.1, read as the reverse complement.
AGATCCAGCGCGTGGTCAATCAGCGGACGGCCTGCAACCTTTATCATCGGCTTGGGCCGGTTCGCCGTCAGATGCTGCATCCGCGTGCCAAACCCTGCCGCGAAAAGCATGACAGGAAAGCTCATGTCGGGCATTGGGATTTGAGTTGTGCAAGGATCTCGGGCGTGGGCGCGGGCAGCGTTGCGCGGATGTGGCCCGCGACCGGCGTGAGGGCAGGGTGGGCAAGGTTGCGTTCGACAAACTCCCAGACGCGCGGGATCAGGTCAATGTAACGCGGCTTGCCTGCTTTCAGGCACAGGCGTGCGAAGGCTCCGATGATGCGCAAATTCCGCTGAACGCCAAGAATGGCATAGGCCGCGCGAAAGGCCGCTTCGTCATGCGGGTTCTGCGCAAGATAGCGGATGATCATGGCGTCCTCGATGGCGTGCGGCACATCGCGGCGCGCGTCTTGCAGGATCGAAACAAGATCATAGGCCGGATGCCCCAGCATCGCGTCCTGAAAATCCAACAGCCCCACGCGCGCAGCGCCGGACCGGTCGGGCAGCCAAAGCAGGTTTTCCGCGTGGTAATCGCGCTGTACCAATACCTGGCGGGTATCGGCCAAAGGGGCCAGCAGATCAGACATGAGTATTCCGAACTGTGCCTGCGCATCGGTGTCCCGTTCGCCGGTCAGCCCGTAGAGATACCAGTCATAGGACAACGCGGCGTAGACGGTCATAAGCTGCGTGCCATAGGGTTGTAACGCTGGAGGCGGTGCCGTGTGTAGCACGCCAAGCACATCAACAGAGGCCTCGTATAGCGGGGTTTCAAGCGCCGGATCGCGGGCAATTACGCGCTTGAAAAGATCATCGCCCAAGTCTTCAATTAACAAAATACCGTGCGTTTCGTCGCGGTGCAGGATCTGCGGTGCGCTTAACCCAATGGCTTGCAGATGCTCCGCAATACGGATGAACGGGCGCACGTCCTCTTCCTTTTCCGGCGGCGCATCCATCAGGATCACGGTGCTTTCATCGGGCTTGGTCAGCCGCTCGTAGCGGCGGTTGGACGCATCGCCCGCAATCGTCAGACGCCGGGCATCGCCCCAACCGGCGTTTTCGATGAAATCGGTCAGTAGATGTGCGCGATCGGTCATAGGTTCCACTCTGCCAGTTTTGCGTCCCATTTGGGATCGGACCATGTCGCGGTCAGGTTGCGTCCGGTCTCAGCATCGGTTGCCTCAAGGGTGATGTCCAGCGCCTCTGCCGGACGCAGACCGGCCAGACGATCGGGCCATTCGATCAGACAGATCGCATCATCGAAGGCGTCGATCAGCCCGAGTTCATCCACTTCGGACGGATCGCCAAGCCGGTAAAGATCGGCGTGCCAGATCTCGCACTGCGCACCATCGTAAACTTGCACCAATGTGAACGTGGGGGAGGGGACGTCTTCGGGGGTTTCCAGCAGGGACTGGATCAATGCGCGGGCGAAATGCGTCTTGCCTGCGCCGACATCGCCGGTCAGCAAGATGGTATCGCCCATCACCAGACGCGGCGCGAGCGCACGGGCGAGGTGGCCGGTTTGACCGGCGGTGGAAATTTGGAAAGAACGCTTCATTCGGGACATGCCCGTAAACTACGCCGCGCGGTCAGGGGACGAAAGAGGCTACTCTTCGCCCAGCTTTATATTTGTCCGCGACAGGGGTAACGTGGCGCGCAGTTTCGAAAAGCGCACCATCGTGGCACCAGACACAATCGGCTCGATCCGGCAGGTCATCGGCATCTTCCCTTTGAGACACACGGGCATATCCCAGGCGATGCGCTCTCCTACGTTGAGTACGCAATCCTGTAGGTCGGGCCACATCGGGTTAGGCTCTGATTGCTGTTTCCAGACGTTGATCGCGTCGGTGATCGTCATCTCGGCAAAACTGCTGTCAGGCCTGAGGCCCCACATCTGATCGTATTCCCTGTTCGAGAAGGTAAGCGACCCCGATTGCGAGAAAACGGCGATCCCGTCGGTGAAAGTGTCGAGCAGGCTTTGGCTCAATTCCATTTCAGCACGAAAATTGCGGGTCAGCGATACTTCGGCGCTGATATCTTCGATGAGAAACGCAATGGCCCCGTCGGGGTGGGGCCGCCCTTTGATGCGGTAGGTCTGCCCGCTTTCCAGAGACCATGTTTCTTCAAAGCTGCCTTCCTCCGCTTTGCTGACTAGGTCGGCCATACGCTGTCGCCACGAGCGATAATTCTTTGGCTCCGGCATCCGGCGGTTTTCACGCAGCCGGTCGAAAAATGTATCAATCGTCGGCTGTGGGCTTAGAAATGCAACGGGCAGGCCGGTCAGATCAATCAATGCAGGATTGAAAAGGGCAAGTTGCCGGTTCCTGTCGAATATCGCGAGACCGATGGGCAGATGCGCAAAAGTCTTGGCGAGGGTTTGGACAAAAGCGCGCTGGGCCTCTTCTGCGGTAATCACTGCCGCAAGCGAGGTTGCGTGATAAATTGCCCCGTCCGGCACGGCATGGCGGCTCACTTTGTACCATTCCGGGGTCGGGCTATCGCTGACTTTGATGCCGATGCGCTGTCCTGTCCTTGTCTGCTTGCCCTGAGTGGGGTCGAACAGCGGCATAGAAACATCTGTTGATGCCCCTTTTTGTCGGGCGCTCAGGGTCTGATAAGCATCGTTTGTCCAGAGAACGTGATCCGAAAGGTCGGTTTTCCAGACCGGAAGGGGCAAGTTGCGGCTCATCTGGCGCAGGGTTTCCAGTTCTTCGGTATCTGCCTGCACTGTTCTTGCAAGATCGCCAAGATTCCCCTTACGGGTCTTGAAGCACACGCGCATTTTTCCGGCGCGCCGGTCAATATGAATCTCCGTTCCTCGTGCCGTTGTGTCATGTCGCTCGCGGATCACTGTCCGCCCCTCTGCGCGGGCATCGTCAAAGCGGGGGAAGTCAGGAAAGCGCGGTTTGAGCAGATCGCGCAGATCGTCCCAATCGTAAGAGTCTGATTCGAAACTAACCGCACTTTTTCAGAGTCTTGCGAGATGGCGGGTGACGCGTCGAATGTGTGCAATTA
>CANMZB010000001.1 GCA_947502265.1 uncultured Sulfitobacter sp. | reverse complement strand
TTTGGAAAGTAAGGCCGCAAACGCTCCATCTGCGCCTCAGTAAGCCAGTACAAATTGCTCATGTTATCCCCCGAAACTAGGGATCGTGAATCATGACAACGCGACAACCTCAATCAAGTAATGGGTCCTGACCCTACAGTGGACTCTGGCCGCCCGGCACAAAGCCTGAGCCCACGATGCGCACCATGGCCTCCGATCTCCCGGAGGGTGCCACGCTGCCAGACGACATTCCCAACGCAAAGAAGCAGAGCCTCGGCTTCTTCGTCAAGCTTTTCGGGGCTTGGGTCGCAATGGGTTTCCGTAACCCAAAGACGCCAAACACGGGAGAGATCAATGTCTGACGCCGACGAGAAAATCGAAATTGAGAGCGTCACGTCACCGCCTCACGCCCAACGAGTGGACAAGGTGAAGTTCACAGCCGTACGCGATGCGTTGCTTCCGGTGCTGCCGACCGAGGCCCCTGGTATGACCGTCGCCGAGGCCAAGGCCGCGCTGTTGCCGAACCTGTCACAGGAATTGTTTCCGGGCGGTGAGAAGGCCGGATGGTGTCTGTAGGCAGTGCAGCTCGACCTCGAAGCCAAAGATGTGATCGAGCGCAGCGGCAAGGGACCGGTTCGGCTCTTCAGGACAGGGAAATCGACATAACACGATCGGCCGATGAACCCGGTCGATTGAGATGGCGGCGGCACCATAGCTGACATTTAAGCTACGCGCAGCATTGGTCAGTAATGGGATGTACCGGCTGCTTCACCCAGCAGGTTAGGCTTGGCCTATACTGCATATAGGAGAAGTAGCATGGCGAAGAATGATTTTGATGAGCTGATGTCGGTTGGCGTTGATATCGGCAAAGATGTTTTTCACTTGGTTGGTTTTGATATAGTCGGGCAGCTTGTGTTGCGCAAGAAGATCAAGCGCATGGCATTGATCGCGACGTTTGAAGGCCTGCCCAAATGCGTTGTCGGCATGGAGGCCTGTCTGAGCGCGCATTTCGTCAGCCGAACGCTGCGCAAGTTGGGGTTTGAGCCACGGATCATTCCTGCGATTTATGTGAAGCCTTTCAACAAGGGGCAGAAGAACGATTACAATGATGCTGAGGCCATCGCAGAGGCCACGCTTCGCCCCAATCTCAAAACAGTTTCTGAGAAGACGCAAGAGCAGCTCGATCTGCAGGCGCTGCATCGCGTGCGTTCCCGGCTCGTATCGCGGCGGACGGCGACGATGAACCAAATACGCGCATTCTTGATTGAACAAGGGATTACTGTTCGGAAAAGCGTGGCCGCATTACGCACCTCGCTCCAAGCCATCTTGGACAATCGCAGCGATGAGATATCTTTGCGGATGCGCAAGTTGATCCTCGGCCTTCAACAGGATTGGATCTGGACGGACAAGCGGATCGAGATGACGACGTCTGAGATCAAATCCGTCAGTGAATCAGAGGCCAGCTGTCAGCGTCTCATGACAATTCGGGGCATAGGGCCGATCATCTCAACGGCTGTGGTTGCAGCTGTCGGGACAGGCGAGGCCTATGACCGTGGCCGTGATTTTGCGGCTTGGTTGGGGCTCGTTCCACGCCAACACAGCACAGGTGGTCGCACCATTCTGGGGCGGATCACAAAACGGGGCAGTCGGTATCTGCGCATGCTGTTTGTGCAGGCTGCCCAGGTCATCATGATGCGGCCAAAGAACTGGCATAAGTTTAGTTTTGGCGCATGGCTGGAAGCGGCGTCAACACGTATGCAGCACAACAAACTTGGCGTTGCACTGGCCAACAAGCTCGCCCGCATCGCATGGAGCGTCCTGAACTCTGGCAAAGACTTTGATTGGAAGGAAAAGGAATTAGCGACTGCGATCTGATCACAGCCGCACACGATGTTCGTAAACCTCAATTGTATGGAACGGAATAAGGCGCACCCAAAGTCTGAGAGCCCAAATGGTCATCAAAGATCAGGTCAGTAATGAGACAGCGGCGCGTGCGTACTCCCAACAGGGCCACGGCAAAATACTCAAGCCGATACAAAGGCCGGATACATATCAGCGACTTCCTGAAGACGTGCAATTGAACTCTTGCGAACAGCAGCCGGTACATACATAGGGCTCTCTGCTGCCGTTAGATCGGTCGCAGCATGTTCACATCAGGACGCACCATTACCGGCAAGGGCGACCCAAACCGGACTTTCGTGCACAGCGCAGCAAAAGAAAGGTTTGCGCCTGTACTTTTGAAAAACACGTTTCAATTGGCTCGCACTGAAGTGCCAACGGGATGCCCTGCATTCTCAGATCCCATTCGTGGAAACAGAATGCCTCGCTTTCTCCAGCCAGGGCGGTGGCTTAGTAGAAGGGGTCCGCGAGGGCGTGGATGTTTCGTTGGTTGTAAAAATGCTCGACAGCAGTGCCAGTGCGACTGAACCTTCAGCTTGGGTCGAGTTATCTCGCCCCGTTGTAAAAAGCATCCGCATCAGAGAGTCTCGCTGCGTGCCTGTGGGCAAATGGAAGTTCACTTCAATATGGAGGCCTTTGTGCTTAATGACATTTGCAGCGATGGGCCCAAATTCGGGTATATCGACCAGAAGCCACCTGACGTTTCTTGGAACCTGACTTTCACTTTGAAGCCCGATACGCGCGCCAACTAACGACAATGTTTCAATTTTTGCCAAAAGTGTCTCATTGGGTTTGGTACCTATGGTACATGGCCGATTGAATTCAAAGCGTTCTTCTCGTTGTTCGGAATCGGGTGAAACTGCAACAGCCTGGACGATAGAAAGCAACAACATACTGATGACTGTCCAAAAGGCGAGGATTGGGATTTGACCACTGTCCATTATGACTCGGCTATCTATATCTGCATTGATGTAAAGTCCCAATGCGGCTGCCAAAATCAATGCAATAGGCCAAAAGATCATCGCGCGATCAATTCCCCCACGGCCAGCGGCACTGCCTTTTGGTGTTACCTTAAAGGCGTGTCCATGCGGTTTGATAAGAGTCGTGAGAACTGTTGGTAAGATGCGCGGAGCATGAAGGGCCGCATGGACTGTAGATGCCAAAGGGAAAAAGGAGCCAGGGGCGACCAGTCGTAATGTGCACAAAGTTGCCAGCATGGCCGGGACTTGCAGTGAGAGTATTTCCTGAGCGCTTGCCGTCGCAAGAGGCGACCAGCCGGTCCAAAGGCAAACTATAGGTGTTAGGACTGTGGCAATCACCATAAATGGCTGAACAATCCAAGTCAGAGGCAGAAACATCACGCGGTGCCGAAGCTTTAGGCCAGGCCCAAGTGGGCCGTCGCGGAGGAACAACATTTGAATGGCACCACGTGCCCATCGGGCGCGTTGGACGTACATTGCGGAGAGAGACTCTGGTGCAAGACCTACGGCGAGACGTTCGTTAAGGTAACGCGTGACATACCCCTTCCGCAGAAGTGCAAGTGTTAGCAGCATATCTTCTGTGATCGAACCTGTAGGCAGACCACCCCCGATGGCTTCCATCGCGGTTCTACGGGTTATTGAGTTCGAACCACAGCAAAACGCCGCATCCCAACCATCCCGGCCAACCATTATCGTATCAAAAAACAGTCTTTGATCGTCTGGCATTACCTTGCGCAAACCAAGATTGTTTTGCATCGGATCAGCATTGTAAAAATTGTGGGGAATTTGGACGATGCCTACTTTTTCATCCTGAAAAAGCCCCATGGCGCGATAGAGAAAGTTCTGCTGTGGAATAAAATCCGCATCAAGTACCATAAAAAATTCGTTTTGGGTCCGTGCAATTGCTGCGTTGATATTACCCGCTTTTGCATGTTCATTGTTTTCTCGAGTAAAGTACTCGATGCCTTTTTGTGCACAGTACTTCTCGAGCCACTCACGCTGGCCATCATCAAGAACGTAAACGGTAAAGCGATCTTTTGGCCAATCGAGTGCTGTAGCGCCCGCAATTGTTTTCTCAAGTACATCGAGATCTTCGTTGTAAGTTGCTATAAATATATCGACTTTGGGGAGGTCACTCGGCGGTTGTAACCGAAGCATCTTTTCGCCGGCAGTGGCAGCGTTTGAGTTATCCCGGCGACGCGACAACATTAGAAAGAGTACAGCTGTATCAAACCAGACGAATGTTTCGACAACGATTAAGAACCACGCAAATGTAGCTTCAGCGAAGCCGGTGCCGGGAACCGGTAGTGTCTCAGTAAAACGCCAGAAGAGGTAGCGGAAGATTACGGCCAAGGTGGCTATAAACAATACCCAGACGGCGAAGGGGCGCAAAGCGTCTCCTGACAACCATCGGCGTGGAACAATTAACGCAATTGCCACGACCAACGCTATTGGGACAAGAAAGTCTGGCATGCGTTACTCCGTTTCTATTGGAACAGTCTCTTCGCCAGAAGGAGGGGCAGCGCTGGTGGGGTTTTTTCCACCCAATCCCGAAAGTAGCCGCGACATACGCGATAAAAAGCTGTCTTGGTGTAGATCAAAGCGAACCTCCGCAGTTCGGCCAACATCGCAGAATGATCCCGCCGCAATAGCATCTTTCAAATCTGCGCTACCAAGTCCGACAATCACTCTGAAGCCGTCGTTGGTTTGGATCCTTGGGCTTGCCGCTTGCATTTCACGGTTTGGACGGGCACCACTCCCGTAGGCTGCAAGGACTTTGGCGGTAAATCGGCCTGTCGATCCTTTTAGCTGAACGGTTGCTGCTGTTCCTGTTGGTATGCTCTCGAAGTGCCGTTCTGGTAATTGAACTTCAAGAAAACGCCGTGAACAATCGAGAACCTTTCCGACACTTTCGCCGACCGCAACAGTAGCCCCTTCGCGGGCAGAAGCCTCCCAGATTATTCCCGAATTTGTAACAACCGGGCTGAAGATTTCCTGACGCATTGCTTCAAGGCCCAAACTCCTCAATTGGTTCTTGATGCCAGCGCGTTGAGCCTGCCGTTCAAGCAATCGTGCATTAATATCTGCAAGGCGAACGTCAATTTCATTCAAGCGGTATTCAATTTGCTCAAACCCGTTGGATGTTAAATCAATACCCATCTCGCCATTGAGTGTATCACGTTCAACTATTAATTGATCAAATGCAGCTTGTTGTTGCTCCAGATTGGCAATCGCTGCTGATAGTTCTGCATTGGCGTCTTGTGCATTGGTTGAAGTGACAGAGCCACTCTTTACAAGTTTCTCAATGCGTTGAAAATTTCTCTGAGCCAATACAAAAGACGTATTTGCGCGGCTGATGTTCGCGGTAGCTTCAGCGAGCCGTGGAATGAACCAAGCAGTCCGAGCCGAGACCAGCGCGTCGCGCCGGGTTATAAGATTGACCCTTAAACGGCCCAGATCACGAGTTTGGTTTTCCATGCCTACGATTTCACCACTGAGAGATCCGAGTGTCGTTTGCACGGCTTGAAGAGCTCCTCGTTGACTCCGGGAGTTTTTCAATTCGATGAGTGTTTCGCCACTTTCGACTATTGCTGAAACCGGCTTAGTTGGCTGTATAATAACCCCACTGAAAGGGGCGCTGACATTGATTAACGGCGCGTTCACAACCGCGGATGTTGAGACATAACTTGTCGCATAAGGAGCAACTGTAAAGCCAACCACAGCCAGAAGAATTGCGGCGATGAGAATACGAAGTATAGTCGTTGGCATGTGTTTTCCTTTTTAGCAAGCGAATGACGTGCATCGAGATCCCTTAAATCCACCTTAGGTAGTATTTATAAGTCTGCCAGCCAAAATGTGGATTGACACGTTATTTCATCCCCTTTTGTCAATATTGGGGCAATCCACAACATGTTGCGATGCTACCCCAACATAATACAGGTGGAAGGAACCTTCCTGTACATGCCTTGCGGCAAAGCAGCAAAGGACGGGCTGCAGCCGGAATTGAGCAGGTATTATTTCTAAGATTCAACGACCAAATATGCAAAGCAGGTCGATCAGTATAGCAGACCTTGGGTCACTCTGCAGCGAATGACCGCAATCCGCCTTGCTGCAAATTGACGTAAACGACCCTTATGTCATCGCATCAATAACCGCATTCAGTGCCGCAAAGTCCGGCCTTCGAGAATTTCTGCTCGTCGCACCATTCGAACGATGGTTCTCAAACTGATCCGTGCTTTGCCATGTTGCATTGAACGGTCAATGACCTGTTCGATAGCTTCAGCAGAAGTGCTCGTCAGCCCCCGCCGGTTTGCCTGACGACGCGCAAAGCCCTTCAATTGGGAACATGTGAGTTCCGGAAGGTTGATCACCGTGCACCGACTCAGCAGAGGGGCTGGCACCCTGGACGCGTCGTTCGCTGTCAAAACTCATGAGATATGGGACATATCAATCCTGGTCCGGAAAAACGGGCATGCCCATGCTACGGAAGTGGCCGGTTCCAGCAAATTCAGCAGAGAGTCCGCGAAGGAATGGTTGGCGCCCTTCTCAGTCGTCGCAGATTGAGATTTGCAAATCTCGTCCACCACAACCAACGGATTTCCTACCTGATGTTGCAGGATGGTTTCGAGCGGCCTTCCAGGTTGCGCCGAGGACCAGCCTCGCTCCACACCTGTGACAGAAAAACCGACTCCCCCGATGCTGGCATCAATTTCGCACCGCGGAATATGCAGAAGTTCGGACAATCGCCTGGCCCAGACCGATTTTCCGATCCCAGGTGAACCACTGAGCAGTAAGGGTGGGAGACGAATTGGATCTCCATTGGTGGCACTGTACCGGAGAGCGTACCACACTTCCTGGGTGGCAGGCGCCATCCACGGCATCTCTTCATGCAGGGCAGATACAACTTCATCTACCCAGTGAACAGTTTCCGGCGCGACGAGACGGACGCCTGTCATCAGAGGTTTCAGGCGCTGGATCTCTTGGGTCGTCAGATGCGCCAGACCGGATGCTTCCTTGCGACGCCCTGCGATTTTACCAGCGCAGGAGTTGATGCGTTTGCGATCCTCCCAAGAGAGCTCAACTCCCGCCGAAAGCTCGTCAGCGACCCTATCAAAATTCTCGAGACCGAGGTGAACCGAATGTTCATCATCGCCAATGAATTCCTTCGCGAGTTTCTTCTTGCGCAGTTCGAGGAGAAATTTGGTCAGGCGCACTGTGATCGCGGATTGGTTAATTTCAGGATCGGGTGCATGGATCAGTTTGGTAAGCTTCATGATAGGTTCCTTGTCCGTTCGAGGAAAGGACCGGTCGATTATTCGAATGAGCTGTTTCTGGATGACAAGCTATCGACGGCCGGCCCCCTGTAGGGGTCAGATCAAGAGCACCGTATGAGGCGGATATGCTGTGTCGGTTTCATAACCTCAGACAGCATGAACGCAGGGAATTCGTCAATCCCGTCGACAGGCACCACCAAAAGCAGAAGGCGCCAGATCACCTGGATCTGACGCCTTCGCTTAGTGTTTAATAACAATGCCTTAGCAAAACATGGGCGCTAATGGCCTTGTGAGTGGGCGTCAAAACCCCCAAAATGGGCTTCAATTGCTTGGCGTTTCACGTTTCAACTCGCCCCCTTCACTCAGCTACAGCCGGACGTTCCGCCGCAGGTGTTGCACTTCATGCAGGTGCCGTTGCGCACCAGCGTGTAGTTGCCGCACTCGCCGCATGCTTCGCCCTCGTAACCTTGAATTTTCGCTTTGGTACGCAGATCCATCGACACCGTGCCGGCTGACACCGATGTGGTGGTCGCAACAGCCGTGGCCACGCCGCCGCCCATGGGCGTTGCGGTTGTCAGCGCATCGAATGCAGCACTCTGGCCACCTTGCAACACCCGTAGGCTCGATGGCACACGGTTACGTAAATAGCCGGGTGAAGTGATCTGCTTGAGCACTTCGAGCGATTTCGCCGCAGCACTTTCGCCAAGCTCGGAGACATTCGCCACACCCTCTTCCTCGCCCCGGCCCAGCGTGTCGAATGTGGCCCCTTCGGGCTGCACATGCGCCAGATCGGTGCGATCAAGGTAGCTGACCGCCAGTTCGCGGAAGATATAGTCAAGGATCGAGGTCGCGGATTTGATGCTGTCGTTGCCCTGCACCATGCCCGCCGGTTCGAACTTGGTGAAGGTAAACGCATCGACGAACTCTTCGAGCGGCACACCGTATTGCAAGCCAACAGAGACGGCGATGGCAAAGTTGTTCATCATCGCGCGAAAGCCCGCGCCTTCCTTGTGCATGTCGATAAAGATCTCGCCAAGCGAGCCGTCCCGATATTCGCCGGTGCGCAGATACACCTTGTGACCGCCGATATTCGCCTTCTGGGTATAACCCTTGCGGCGCTGTGGCATCTTTTCGCGGTGCGATTTGATGATCTCTTTGACGATCACCTTCTCGACGATTTTTTCCGCCAGCACGACAGCTTTTTCGTGCATTGACCCGATTTCCAGCGTTTCCGCCGCCTCGTCGTCGTCTTCGACCAGTGCCGCCGCCAGAGGTTGCGACAGTTTTGAGCCGTCACGGTACAGCGCGTTGGCCTTTATCCCGAGCGACCATGACAGTTCGTATGCTTTCTGGCAGTCTTCGATGGTGGCATCGTTGGGCATGTTGATCGTTTTGGAGATCGCCCCCGAGATGAACGATTGTGCCGCGGCCATCATGTAGATGTGGCTGTTGACGGACAGATACCGCTTGCCCTTCTTACCGCAGGAGTTGGCGCAATCAAAGATCGCGTAATGTTCGTCGCGCAGGTGCGGCGCACCTTCCAACGTCATCGTTCCGCAGACGTGATCGTTCGCCGCCTCCACATCTTTCTTCGAGAAGCCCAGCGACTTCAACAGATCGAACGTCGGGTCATTCAGCTTTTGCACTGGAATACCAAGAACCTGCGTACAAAATGCTTCGCCCAGCGTCCACTGGTTGAACACGAAACGGATGTCAAAGGCCGACGCCAGTGCCGCGTCCACCTTGGCCAGCTCGTTGGGGCCGAAACCATGCCCCATCAGCGTGGTGTGGTTGATCCCCGGTGCGTTCCCGATCGTGCCGTGGCCCACCGCATAGCTGACAATCTCTTCAATTTGGGCGGAGCCATAGCCCAGCTTTTCCAGCGCTGCCGGCACTGACTGGTTGATGATCTTGAAGTACCCGCCACCGGCGAGCTTTTTGAACTTTACCAACGCGAAATCAGGCTCGATCCCTGTGGTGTCGCAATCCATCACCAGACCAATGGTGCCGGTGGGCGCGATCACCGAGGTTTGCGCGTTTCTGAACCCGTGCGCCTCGCCCAGCTTCAGCGCCTCGTCCCAGCACGACATCGCAATGTCGACCAGACCGGCCTGCGGACAGTTGGCGTGATCCAGCGGCACCGGCTTAACGCTGAGCTTTTCGTAGCCGTCCGCCTCGCCGTAAGCGGCATGGCGGTGGTTACGCATGACGCGCAGCATGTGGTCGGCGTTTTTGGTATAACCGGGGAAAGCTCCCAACTCGCTCGCCATCTCGGCAGAGGTCGCATACGCAACGCCTGTCATGATCGCGCTCAAAGCCCCGCACAGCGCGCGGCCCTCGTCGCTATCGTACGAGAACCCCATGTTCATCAGCAGGCCGCCGATGTTGGCATAGCCAAGGCCAAGCGTGCGGAAGTCATACGACCGCTGCGCGATCTCTTTGGACGGGAACTGTGCCATCATCACAGAGATTTCCAACGTCACAGTCCACAGGCGGGACGCGTGCATGTAGTCTTCGACTTGAAACTCGCCGTCCTTGAGGAACGTCAGCAGGTTCATCGACGCAAGATTGCACGCCGTATCATCAAGGAACATATATTCCGAACACGGGTTCGAGCCCCGGATCGCACCATCTTCGGGGCATGTGTGCCAGTCGTTGACGGTGTCGTGGTACTGGATGCCCGGATCGGCACAGGCCCATGCGGCGTGGCCGACCTGATCCCACAAATCCCGCGCGCGGATGGTTTTCGCCACTTTGCCGGTTGTGCGGTCCAAAAGCTCCCAATCCGCGTCTTTTTCGACAGCTGTCAGGAACCCGTTGGTTACGCGGATCGAGTTGTTGGAGTTTTGGCCCGAAACGGAATTGTAGGCTTCGGAATCCCAATCCGTGTCGTATGTCGGGAATTCAATGCTGGTGTGCCCCTGTTTGGCATAGTCCAGCACACGCTTGACGTATGTCTCGGGGATTGCGACCTTTTTGGCCGCGCGGATGGCTGATTTCAGTTGGTCATTTTTGGCCGGATCATAGGCGTCCGTTGCCAATCCGTCCCAGCCAGAAATGGCTTTGAAGATCAGGTTCAACTGCCGCTCGTGCATTTTCGAGCCGGCGACGATGGACGCCACTTTCTGCTCCTCAAGCACCTTCCAGTTGATGAAATCCTCGATATCGGGATGGTCCGCATCGACGATAACCATCTTTGCCGCACGGCGCGTGGTGCCGCCCGATTTGATCGCGCCTGCCGCACGGTCACCGATCTTGAGGAACCCCATCAGGCCCGACGATTTACCGCCCCCCGACAGCTTCTCACCCGCGCCACGCAAGGAAGAGAAATTGGTGCCGGTGCCGGAGCCATATTTGAACAGACGCGCCTCGCGCACCCACAGATCCATGATGCCGCCGTCGCCCACCAGATCGTCCGCGACCGACTGGATGAAACAGGCGTGTGGCTGCGGATGCTCGTAGCTGGAGGTTGAACGGGTCAGCTTGCCGGTTTTGTAATCGACATAATAATGCCCTTGCGCGGGACCGTCGATGCCGTAGGCCCAGTGCAGGCCGGTGTTGAACCATTGCGGGGAATTCGGGGCGGCCCGCTGTGAGGCAAGCATGTGGCGCATCTCGTCGTAATAGGTGCGCGCGTCTTGTTCGGTGGTGAAATAGCCGCCCTTCCAGCCCCAATAGGCCCACGCCCCTGCGAGACGGTCAAACACTTGTTTGGAAGAAGTTTCGCCGCGCATCTGCGCCCCCTCAACAGGGACCGAGCGCCACAGAAATTCGGGAACGCCCTTTTCGCTCACGCGCTTGGTTTTGGACGGCACACCCGCCTTGCGAAAGTACTTCTGGGCGATGACATCGGACGCGACCTGACTCCAGCTCTTTGGCACTTCGACGTCGTCGAGATGGAACACCACCGACCCGTCCGGGTTGCGGATTTCAGACACTGTTGTGACGAAATCCAGATCCGCATAGGCGTCCTGGCCCTGAGTGGTAAATCTGCGTTCAATTTTCATCGTGCTGCCCCATATCAAGCTGTTTAATATCTCGGTGTTGCGCCCGTTGGCGCAAACCGGTTGGTCGACTGCTGTGCCCTGAAAAAGCAGACAAAACCAAGTGCTGTCTCCCCTACACGCGGGAGGCAACTTTGGGTGGAACCGTCAATTGTGACCGTTTGCCTGTTTTCACTGCCCGGCGCGCCCGTTAAGCGTTGAACCACTACATGTTGTGGCGCCACCACCAGCCATCACAAACTGACGTATTTTGACCTAGGGGGTCAACGCATTTATTAGCGCTTCGTTTACTGAAAAGCGGTTGACGGATGTCAAATCACGCACCGCGGCAAGCTGCTTTTGATTCAAAGCCAAAGCATCTGGCGGACAACTGGAACGCCGCTTGCCCAAAGGCCACCACAAAAATGCTTGGCTCACTTTGACTTAGGCATTCATGCCCGCAAGTGGCGGGGACAACACGGGCGGCGCAAGCGCGCGCGGCGCAACCGGTCTGCTGCATCAAAAAGTTTTTTTAACAGGCGCGAAAACAGCGCAGGCACGGGCGGCGACACGCCGAAACATGCGCATAAGACACAAGGTCTAGTATTCGAACCCGCCGTTCGCACGAAAATTACGCTAGAGCGCCCCGCCTTAAAATTGAATCACCAATACCGTGCCACGCCCTCAACGCTCTCGCGGCATTGGCGGCAAGAGATGCCTCAGCGGGACGCCTTAGATGATGTGTTAGCCCTGTGCCCCATCGGCACCAGACGAATCCGCCATGCGCCCCAGACAGAAACACCTGCCCGAAAAACCTTGAGGCCCTTCCGCAACAGCGAAAGGGCCTCATAAGATTTAGTGTCTTCTTAGTGGTCGGGGCGAGATGATTCGAACATCCGACCCCCTGTACCCAAAACAGGTGCGCTACCAGGCTGCGCCACGCCCCGACTGACGCTTCTTTAACGAAGCTGATCGGGATTGAAAAGCACTAATCGGCATGCCGCGACCAACTCTTTTCATCATTCGCCGGTTTCGCCGCATTCCCAAGGGTTTTCGCGGCTGATGAACGCGGGATGGCGCACGATATCGCCGGTTTTGATCCCCATGCGCCGCGCCAAACCGCCGTTGATCTCAAGAACCCCAAGTAAAAGCTGCGGGCCCGACGAAATCACCGTTTCGTCCAGAGGTTTTGCACGGTGGTGAATGTGTTGAATGACGCCGAATCCATCAAGAAACAGCATGTCGAGTTCGATCAGCGTGTTGCGCATCCAAAAGCTCATCGGCTGCGGGCGCTCGTAGACAAAAAGCATGCCTTTGCTCGCCGGCATCTGCTGCACATGCATCAGCCCCTGCGCGCGGCTGGAATCATCCGCCGCCAGATCCACGTTAAACGCCGCCTTGCCGAAATCACCGCTGATGGTCACGCGGTCCGCCACACAACCGCTGGCGGCCACCTGCCCTGCGGCAAGCGCAACTGCTGCACCTAGGAGAAATCTCCGTCTGTTGTAACGACTTGTTCCCATGCCTTGATCTCCACTGCCATGAGGCCCCGCTTGCCATCAATCACCCGCATCGCAATCGCTTCGCCCGGTTGCAGATCCGACAGACCGGACTGGCGCAACACATCAATATGCACAAACACATCGTCGCTGCGGCCGAACACATTGGCAAAACCGAATCCCTTGCCCTTATCGAACCACTTTACGCGGGACGCTTCCAGCGGCGCATCCTTGAGCCGGCTTTCATCAAGCCCCACAAGATCGGGCAATGACGGGTGAATACCTTCCGGCGGGGTGATCGAGATCACCTCGGTTGCCTGTACGCCGCGATCCGTTTTCTGGGCAACCAACGCCACACGCGATCCATCCGCGATGGAGCTTTGCCCGAAATTGCGCAACACATTGACGTGCAGCAAAATATCCACTTCGCCTTCGTCGGCAACGATGAATCCGAACCCCTTGACGGGATCGAACCACTTTACCGTGCCCATCTGCGTCGACGGGCCGTCGTTTGAATCCGTCATTGCTGCCATATTGGCTCTACCGTTAATTAATTCTGTAAAGGATCCGGAAACCGGCTCCACCGCAAAACACGCGGCGGTACTAATAACGTTACGGGTTCAGGCGCGTAATAGACCACGCCGCATCAACTGCGGACCGGCGCCACTGGA
Source organism: uncultured Sulfitobacter sp. (assembly GCA_947502265.1). Lineage (GTDB taxonomy): Bacteria > Pseudomonadota > Alphaproteobacteria > Rhodobacterales > Rhodobacteraceae > Sulfitobacter. The sequence goes on along the minus strand of CANMZB010000001.1, from coordinate 380,049 downwards.
AGCGATCATGCAATCGCGCTTCGCCATCTGCCCAAAATTCGATCTCGAGCGGTGCCAGCCGATACCCCCCCCAATAAGGAGGGCGCGACGGGTCATCGCCTTTTTGCGAAACAACATCTTCAAATTTTTGCTCAAGCGCTTCACGCCGTTCAAGCGGGCGCGATTGCGCAGAAGCCCACGCCCCAAGTCGGCTTTTGAGCGGGCGGGAGTTGTAGTATTCGTCGGCTTTCACCCCGTCTTCACGGGTAATCAGCCCCCGCACACGCACCTGACGGCGCAGCGACTTCCAATGCATGACAAAGGCCGCCTTGCCCGACTCGTCAAGTTCCTGCCCCTTGGCGCTCTCGTAGTTGGTGTAAAAAACAAACGCGTCGTCTTCGATATCCTTGAGCAGGACAACCCGTGCGTTCGGCATACCGCTCGCGTCCACGGTGGACAGCGCCATCGCATTGGGATCGTTCAGCTCTGTACCGACCGCCTGATCCAGCCAGTTGCGGAACAACATAAACGGATCATCGCCTGCAAATATACCCGAGCGATCTGACATAACCTTGCCCCCTTGAAACGCCGCACCCTACCATTCCGTACGGTGTCGCTACAGGATATAAAGCGCGCGAACAACCGATGATCAGAGGCGACCGATATTCTATTGTAGGTACAATTTCACAATCCACACGGGATAGGCAACCCGAAACCATTGGCGCGTCCCCGACTTGATACCCTGTCTTGATGCTGTGGGGGCAATCGCATAAAGCTAAACCAATCGCGTAAATTTTTCGGAGTTGTGAGCATGTCCAATAACCTGATGACCGGCAAGCGGGGGCTGATCATGGGATTGGCCAACGACAAATCAATCGCCTGGGGCATTGCAAAGCAGCTTGCCGATGCCGGTGCAGAGCTGGCGTTTTCCTATCAGGGCGATGCCCTGAGAAAGCGGGTTGATCCGCTGGCCGCGCAGCTTGGCTCGGATACGGTGCTGCCGTGCGATGTCGGTGACGAGGCGTCGATGGATGCCCTTTTTGACGCCTTGAAAGAGAAGTGGGGAGGCCTTGATTTCATCGTGCATGCCATCGGCTTCTCGGACAAGAATGAACTGCGTGGCCGTTATGTGGACACCAGCCGTCAGAATTTTGCCCAGTCGATGGACATCTCGGTGTACTCCTTTACGGCTGTGGTGCAGCGCGCCGAGAAATTGATGACCAACGGCGGCGCGTGTCTCACGCTCACGTATTACGGCGCGGAAAAAGTGATGCCGCATTACAACGTGATGGGCGTCGCAAAAGCCGCGCTGGAAGCATCTGTCAAATATCTTGCGGAAGATCTGGGCAAGGACGGGATTCGCGTCAACGCCATTTCCGCAGGCCCGATCAAGACTCTGGCCGCCTCCGGCATCGGCGATTTCCGTTATATTATGAAGTGGAACGAATACAACTCGCCCCTGCGCCGCAATGTGACAATCGACGAAGTGGGCAAAGCCGCGCTTTTCCTGCTCAGCGATCTGGGGTCGGGTACAACGGGCGAAAACCTGCATGTGGATGCGGGATATCACGTCGTCGGCATGAAGGCGGTGGATGCGCCCGACATGACGAAATGATCCGCCTGAAACATCACGATACGGCGCGCGCGGATAACCCCGGATGAGCATAGACCAACTCCTTGCCTTCAACGTGGTGCTTTTGGCTGCGATCGTCAGCCCCGGTGCCGCGTTTTTGCTGTCGGTGCGCACCTCGGTCGCTGCGGGGCGGCGCGCGGGAATTCTAACGGGCTTCGGGCTAGGCCTGATGGCCACCCTTTGGACGCTGGCCGCCCTTCTGGGGCTTGATGCTGTCTTTACGCTTTTTCCGTGGGCTTATGGTGCGCTTAAAACCGGCGGCGCGTTCTATCTTATCTATCTCGCTTACAGGACATGGCGCACCGCCAGAACCCCGCTTTCCAGCGATGCCAAACCCGCCCGCCGTGCATTTCTTGACGGCGTTCTTGTCAATCTAGGCAATCCCAAAGCCATGCTTTTTGCGGCTGCCGTGATCGTTGTGGTATTTCCCCAAGCCCTGCCCGCGACGGACATCGCACTGGTCACGCTCAACCATCTGGCGCTGGAAATCCTGTTCTATACCACCTGCGCGCTAGTTTTAAGTGCGCATTCCGCGCGCCTGCGCTATCTCAAGGCAAAACCGATTCTGGATCGGGCGGCGGCGCTGCTGCTGGGCGGTCTGGGCCTCAAACTTCTGCTACAAAGGTAACTTTATGAGCGAAACCCGCCTCCCCCACGAAAAAGGCTTCCACATCAGCTGGGACCAGATTCACCGCGACAGCCGCGCGCTGGCATGGCGGCTTGACGGTCAAGGCCCCGACAATGGCCGCTGGCGCGCAGTTGTCGCCATCACGCGCGGTGGCATGGCACCCGCGATGATCGTGGCGCGTGAACTCGACATTCGCACCGTCGATACGATCTCTGTCAAATCCTACGACAATCAGGATCAATCCGAAGCCACAGTCCTCAAATCACCGGACGCCGCGTTGATGGGTGATGGCACCGGCATCCTTGTGGTTGACGATCTGGTCGACAGCGGCAGAACCCTCGAACTGGTACGCGCGCTGTACCCGAACGCCCATTTCGCCACCGTTTATGCCAAACCGCAAGGCCGCCCGCAGGTCCAGACCTTCATCACCGAAGTCAGCCAGGACACATGGATTTTCTTTCCGTGGGATATGGCACTGCAATATGTAGAACCCTATCGCGGCAAAGAGTAACGTTGCGGCGGGACGCTGTCCTCCCGCTTCATTTGGCCTTTAAACTCAATCCTGCCCTCTCCCCATCCGGAGCCGTTCGATGTCTCTTCCCCGCACCGCGACCACGTTCCCGCCTCCCGTGATGGAGGCGCGGCGCTGGCTGGAAGGCGTGACGTTCCCCTCCGACCGCCCTCTGGTCAACGTGAGTCAGGCCGCACCGGTCGAACCACCGCATCCCGATCTGCGCCGTGCCATCGCGCAGGCGGCACTGAACGACGACAGCGCCCATCTCTATGGCCCCGTGCTGGGGCTACCTGCCTTGCGTGCAGAGTTGGCGGCACGGACTTCGCGGATATACGGCGGCACGGTTGCGTCGGGAAATGTCTGTATCACCTCCGGCTGCAATCAGGCGTTTGCGGCGGCCATCGCCACACTGTGCGCCGAAGAGGACGAGGTGATTGTTCCCACGCCGTGGTATTTCAACCACAAGATGTGGCTCGATATGGCGGGGGTGCAGGCTGTGCCGTTGAAAACCGGCAGCGACATGCTGCCCACGCCCGACGCCGCCGAAGCGCTGATCACCCCGGGCACCCGTGCCCTTGTCCTGGTCACGCCAAACAACCCCACCGGCGCGGAATATCCCGCTGCGCTGCTTGACGCGTTCTTTGATGTTGCGCAACGCCACGGTATTGCGCTGATCGTCGATGAAACCTACCGCGATTTTCATGCGGATACCGGCGCGCCCCATGCGCTTTTCCAGCGGCCCGATTGGGATGAAACCCTCATCCACCTCTATTCGTTTTCCAAGGCGTACCGTCTTACCGGCCACCGGATCGGCGGGCTGCTCACTTCGCCTGCACGTCTGGCGGAGGCAGAAAAATTCCTTGATACCGTGGCGATCTGCCCCGCGCAGCTGGGCCAGCACGGCGCGCTCTGGGGGATGCAGCACCTTGATCAATGGCTCGCAGGCGAGCGCGACGAGATCCTGCACCGTCGTGCGGCCATTTCCTCGGGTTTTCCCGCGCTGGCCGAAAAGGGTTGGGAAATCCTTGGCCTTGGAGGATACTTCGCCTATCTGCGCCACCCTTTCGCGCAAAGCAGTGCCGATCTGGCGCCTCTGCTGGTGCGTGCGGCCGGCATCCTGTGTCTGCCCGGCACGATGTTCTATCCCCAAGGCGACTCCGACGGCCCGCGCGAGTTGCGCATCGCGTTTGCCAATCTTGACACCGCAGGCATCGGCGATCTGTTCGCCCGACTGGCAGCGCTGGATTTGCCACGAAGTTAAGCCCCCCTTGCCCCTGCTCTGCACAGCCCTTAGACAGTTGCAAACATCGCACGGGGGGCGTCCGACATGGCCAAAAAATCAAGCATTTCGAAAACCGCAATGTGGATCATTGTGGGCTTGCTGTTTATAGGTCTTGGCGGCTTTGGTGCCGTCAATCTCAGCGGCAATATCCGCACCATCGGCACGGTTGGCGAACTGCCGATTTCGGTGGATTCCTACGCCCGCGAGATGCAGCAGGAATTGCGCGTCATCGGCCAGCAAACAGGCCGCGCCATGAGCTTTCAGGAAGCCCAGCAGATCGGCCTTGATCGTGCTGTGTTGCAGCGCATCCTGCGTGATCGCGCGCTGGATCACGAGGCCGCCACCATGGGGCTGTCCATCGGGGACGAAACCCTGCGCGACCGCATCGTTGCGATCCCCTCGTTTCAGGGCATCGACGGCAATTTTGATCGTGACGGATATACACAGGCGCTGCGTCAGGCGGGCCTGAGCGAGACCGAGTTCGAGATCGGCCTGCGCGAGGAAACTGCACGACAGCTTTTGCAGAGCGCTGTTTTCAGCGGTGTCGAGATGCCCGCCAGCTATGCTGAAACCCTTGTCGCCTATGTCGGCGAGACGCGTGATTTCACCTGGGCGCTGCTGGAGGAAAGCAATCTGGAAGACCCCGTCGGCACCCCCGATACAGACACGTTGCAATCCTTTTTTGACGCCAATGCGGACACATTCGTGCTGCCCGCCAGCAAAAAAATCACCTATGTCTGGCTTAACCCCGTCGACATCATTGACGAAGTCGATCTGCCCGAAGCCGATTTGCGCGCCGAATACGAAGCCCGCAACGATCAATACAACCAACCTGAACGCCGCTTGATCGAACGCCTTGTTTTTGCCGACCAAGAGGCTGCCGATCAGGCCGCCGCGGCCCTTGAAGTGGGCGGCACCACATTCGAAGCGCTGGTTGCCGATCGCGGTCTACAGCTTTCGGATGTGGACATGGGCGATATGGGCCTTGCCGATCTGGGGGCCGCTGGTAGGCCTGTATTCGAGGCCGACGTGGGCGATATTGTCGGCCCCGCCGCGACGCCGCTTGGGCCTGCATTGTTCCGCGTCAACGGCGTCTTGCCCGCACAACTCATCAGCTTTGAAGACGCAGAACCGGAATTGCGCGATGCGCTGGCCACGGACCGCGCCATCCGCATCGTGGCAGGACAAGCCGAAGACCTGGACGACCGCCTTGCGGGCGGTGCCACCCTTGAGCAGCTTGCGCAGGAAACCGGCATGGTACTGGGGCAGATCGACTGGACCGTGGACAGCACGGGCGATATTGCCGCCTATGAAAGCTTCCGCGAAGCGGCGGCGAGCGTGGCGCAAGGCGATTTCCCGCGCATCCAGCAACTGGGCGATGGCGGGCTTTTTGCCATGCGTCTGGACGAAGCACTGCCCGAGCGCCCCGCAACCTATGCAGAGGTCGCCGACGAGGTCGCAGAACGCTGGCGCACCAACGAGATCGTGTCCCGCTTGAGCGCCCGTGCCGAAGCGGCAAAAGCGGCCCTGAGCGAAGGCACCACCCTGCCCGAGCTGGGATTGGACGCGCGCATTGACACGGACCAGACCCGAAATTCATTCATCAAACAGACGCCCGAGGGATTTATGAGCACGGTGTTCGACATGCAAAGCGGCGACATCGAAATCCTGCAAGGGATGGAAACTGTCGTTCTCGTGCGCCTTGATGCGATCAATACGGCCGATCAAACCGAAGAATCGGAAAACCTTGTTGCCCGCCTGCGCGAGCAACAAAATCAGGACCTTGCCCGCAACCTGTTCGAAATCTACGCCAACGACACATTAGCCCGTGCCGGACAGGCCATAGATCAACGGGCGATCAGCGCCGTGAATGTGAATTTTCAATAATATGTCCCTTACACCCGATTATGACAGCTTCGCCGCCGCCTATGATGCCGGAGAGCATCAGGTGGTCTATACCCGCCTTGCCGCCGATCTCGACACGCCTGTGTCACTGATGCTCAAGCTGGGAGGCGCTGCGGAAAACGCCTTCATGCTCGAATCCGTGACGGGCGGCGAGGTGCGCGGGCGCTATTCGATCATCGGGATGAAGCCCGATCTGATCTGGCGCTGTCGCGGCACCACCTCCGAGGTCAACCGCGCCGCGCGCTATGATCCCGATGCCTACACGCTGATGGAGGGTAACCCGCTTGACGCGCTGCGCGCCCTCATTGCGCAAAGCCGCATTGATTTGCCTGAAGGGCTGCCGCAATCAGCAGCGGGGCTTTTCGGCTATCTCGGATATGATATGATTCGTCTGGTCGAGCATTTACCCAACATCAACCCCGACCCGTTGGGCCTGCCCGATGCCGTGATGCTGCGCCCGTCGGTGATTGCCGTTCTGGACGGGGTCAAAGGCGAGGTAACGGTCGTCTCTCCCGCGTGGGTCAGCGACGGACAGTCCGCGCGCGCCGCATATGCGCAGGCCGCCGAACGGGTGATGGACGCCGTGCGCGACCTTGAGCGCAGCCCCGCAGGCAGCAGCCGCGATCTGGGCGATGCCACCGAAATTCCCGAGCCGGTGAGCAATTTCACCCGCGAAGAGTATAAGGACGCGGTTCTCAAGGCCAAGGAATACATCACGGCGGGTGACATATTTCAGGTCGTTCCCAGCCAACGCTGGGCGCAACAATTCAAACAACCCCCCTTTGCGCTTTATCGTTCCTTGCGGCGCACAAACCCGTCGCCTTTCATGTTCTATTTCAATTTCGGCGGTTTCCATGTCGTCGGGGCCAGCCCCGAAATTCTGGTGCGCGTGTTCGGTCAGGAAGTGACCATTCGCCCCATCGCCGGCACACGCCCGCGCGGTGCGACCCCCGAAGAAGACCGCGCGCTTGAGGCCGATCTGATGGCGGATGAAAAAGAGCTGGCCGAGCATCTGATGCTGTTCGATCTGGGGCGCAATGATGTGGGCCGCGTCGCCAAAATCGGCACCGTGCGCCCGACCGAAGAATTCATCGTCGAGCGGTATTCCCACGTCATGCACATTGTTTCGAATGTGGTCGGCGAATTGGCTGAAGGCAAAGATTCGCTTGATGCGTTTTTCGCAGGGATGCCCGCAGGCACCGTTTCGGGCGCGCCCAAAGTGCGCGCGATGCAGATCATCGACGAGTTGGAACCGGAAAAGCGCGGGCTGTACGGCGGCGGCGTCGGTTATTTCTCAGCGGGTGGCGATATGGACATGTGCATTGCCCTGCGTACCGCTGTGATCAAGGATGAAACCCTTTATATTCAGGCGGGTGGCGGCGTTGTCTATGACAGCGACCCCGAGTCTGAATATATGGAAACTGTGCATAAAGCCGGCGCTATCCGCCGCGCGGCGGAAGATGCCGCGCGCTTTGGGGGCAGCAACAACAGTTAAGCTGTTTAACCGGTCAAGCGGGGTTTACCGCCAGCATTGCATCATAGATCCGGTCACTTCGGGGGCGAAGCTTTCAGTCCGTCGCTTCCCTATAGTTAAGGTCTCCGCTCAAACACCTCATGCGCCCAGTCAGAGCGCGCCACAATCGACCCCGCATCCAAAGGCGGGCATCTTGCCAATCACGCACCTGATCTGTTGATCCCCGATGCGCCTGCTCAGAAACAGGCCTGCGTGACCTTCGGCACCGATGCGGCCCCGCCACGTTGCGTAAACGCGCCTACTGCTGCGCCAACAGCGTGGCCGAGATCGGCGCGAGCGCGACGGTGCTGGCGCGATCCGCCAAGCCCCAGACCAGCAGCGCTTCGATGGTTTCAGACCGCAAGCGACCTTGCATAATCACGCTGCCCTCCTGCCCCGCTTTGAACGCGGCCTGATCCAAAAAGCGGCGGATGACGCGGGCGTCCTGGTTCTTGCTATCGAAATCGCGGAAAACTGGCGCGGCGGGCACGCCCTTTTTCACTGCAAGTTTGGGCATCGAATCCAACCCTTTGCTTTGCGCGACAAGCCCGAGGCCTGCGCTTTTCAGGATCTCTGTGACCTGATCGGCCACCTCGCGCGACCCTTGCAGCCCTTCGCCCGTCCCATCAAGCAACCCGACAACCTGCGGCAGATCGTCAAGCGCTGCGGCAAGGGACACTTCGGCATCAGAGGGCCGCGCGCCTTGCGGCAGGTTTACCATTGCCAGCACCTCGAAGCCCTCGGCGCGGTAGCGTTCCATCCGCGCGCGGGCATCCGGCAAGGAGGCATCGACCGCAAAGCTGAGCGGATAGGGAAAACTTCCCAACGCAGGAAGCCCGATCCCGCCGGCATCCAGATCGGCACCGGCATCAATCAGCAGAATGCTCATCAGCGGCTTGCCGTCCGGGTTGCCGAACGCTTCGCCGTAGCGCCGGATCGGCTGTTGCATCGACGGATCGGTTGCTACATCGGACGTGTCTGTTTCTAACGGCGCGTCCGCGGCACTCCGGTCGGTCAGCGTGTTGGCGGGCGTGCCAATACGCGGCCGGTTGGTGTTCACCGCCCCCTTGCCGTCGGGTGCAGGCAGCACGCGCGGGCGCTCGGTCGGGGCGGTTTCGATTGTATCAGGCGCATCCTGCGGTGTCGGTATCGGCGCGGCAGCAGGATTCGCAATGGCCTGCGGTGACACTTGCACCTCGGGCGCATCATCGGGAATCATCGGGGCCAACGCCTGTGGGTTTGGCAAGACAGGCGCGTCTGCCTCAAGCATCGCAACCACGCTGTCGGGCAGCGGGCGCGGCGCGGTCAGCGTGCCTGCCGGTCCCGTTTCGGGCTGTGGCAAGGGCGCGGGCGGCTCCGGCAGATCATCCACAACCGTGGCTTCCGCCGGCTGCACAGGGGCGGGCGCACGGCTGTCGGGCTCGGTAGCAGGCAGGCTTGCGGGGCTGTGATCCGGCGTGGTGCCATCCGCGCCCTCAGGCGCTTGGGCCGAGACCTCGGGCGCTTGTGCGGAGGCGGCAGGTTCGGCCGGAGCAGGCTCGTCCGTGGGGGGGCGCATGGTGATTTGCGGCTGCTGTCGGGTGTCTTGCGAGCCGCCCGCCGTCACAGGTGCCTGCGTTGCGGGGGCAGTCGAAGGCGCCACATTGCCTGCTTCGCCCGTTTCAGGCGCGCGCGTTGATTCAATAGGCACAAGCACCGAAATAACACCCGCCATACCGATGCTGAAAACCGCGCCCAATCCGATCCCGCTTAACACGCCCCGCGCCATAGCCGATGTCACCTTGTCCTGTTTCGTGCCCAATACCCTAAGCGCCCCGGATTTTACACCCCGGTTGTGACCTGCGCCAAAGCCCCTGCCCCTTGACGTCACGTCTCAAGCCTGAACATCTACGCGCATCACCTATACCGCGTCTGGCTGGCGCTTCTCTAGCCCTAATAAGAAGTTTCCTGACATGCTCCTGCTGATAGATAACTATGACAGCTTCACCTATAATCTGGTACACTATTTCGGGGCGCTGGGGGCGCAGGTCGAGATTTGTCGCAACGATACATTAAGCGTGGCAGAGGCGATGGCCAAGCGCCCCGCCGGTATCGTTTTGTCGCCCGGTCCCTGCGCCCCTGCACAGGCGGGTATCTGCCTTGAACTGACCGCCGCCGCCGCGCAAGCGCGTGTGCCGCTTTTGGGCGTGTGTCTGGGGCATCAGACACTGGGCGAGGCGTTTGGCGGCAAAGTCGTGCGCGCCAACGACATTGTGCATGGCAAATTAGGCCTGATGCACCACACCGATAAAGGCCTGTTCAAAGGCCTGCCCAATCCGTTTTCTGCAACCCGCTATCATTCGCTGATCGTTGAGCGCGCAAGCCTGCCCGACAGCCTTGAGATCACCGCAGAGCTTGAGGATGGCACCATCATGGGTCTGCAACACCGTGATCTACCGCTGCACGGCGTCCAGTTCCACCCCGAATCCATCCGGTCCGAGCAGGGTCACGCGCTGCTCGAAAACTTCCTCAAAGAGGTGAAAGTTTCTGCATGAGCGAGCGTCTTAAACCCCTGATCGATGCGGCCGCCAACGGGCCGCTGACCCGCGCGCAGGCCGAAGTGGCCTTTCAAATCCTGTTTGAAGGCGAAGCTACACCGAGCCAGATCGGCGGCTTCTTGATGGCGCTGCGCACGCGCGGCGAAACGGTGGACGAATACGCCGCCGCCGCCGCCGTGATGCGCGCCAAATGTCACAAGGTCACAGCCCCCGATGGTGCGATGGACATCGTTGGCACCGGGGGTGACGGCAAGGGCACGCTCAACATTTCGACCGCCACTGCGTTTGTTGTCGCGGGCGCGGGCGTTGTTGTCGCCAAGCACGGGAACCGCAATCTCAGCTCGAAATCGGGCGCGGCGGACGCGCTGGGGCAGATGGGCCTGAAAACCATGGTTGGTCCCAAGGTGGTGGAAAAGGCGCTGAACGAGGCCGGTATTGGTTTCATGATGGCCCCGATGCACCATCCTGCGATTGCCCATGTGATGCCCACCCGATCCGAATTGGGTACCCGCACGATATTCAACATTCTGGGGCCACTGACCAATCCCGCCGGTGTCAAACGCCAGTTGACGGGTACCTACCGGCGCGATCTGGTCCGGCCAATGGCCGAAACGCTCAAAACGCTCGGGTCCGAGGTTGCGTGGCTTGTTCACGGCTCTGACGGCACCGACGAATTGACAATCACCGGTGTCAGCTGGGCAAGCGCCCTGCGCGACGATGGCACCATCAACGACATTGAAATCCATCCCGAAGACGCGGGCCTGCCTGTTCACCCGTTCGAGGACATCGTGGGCGGCACGCCCGGAGAAAACGCGGTGGCGTTCAAGGCGCTGCTCGACGGTGCGCCTTCTGCGTACCGCGATGCCGTGTTGCTGAATTCGGCCGCCGCATTGGTGATCGCGGATGCGGCGCCCGACCTCAAGACCGGAGCGGAAATGGCACGCGAAAGCATCGATTCCGGCGCTGCGCACGAGAAGATCAACGCCCTTGTGCGCATCACAAACGCAAGCTGATGCGCTTTGATCTGAGCAGGCTGGGCGGCTGGGGGGATCTGCCATTTTTTAAAGACACCCTGCCCGCTATCGAAAACCGGCTGACCGCCGAGACGCGGCCTGTCCTGCCGCCGTCCCCCCTTGTATTTCACGCGCTGGAACGGGTGCAGCCCGATGCCGTGCGCGTTGTCATTCTGGGTCAGGACCCCTACCACACGCCCGGAAAAGCGCATGGCCTCGCGTTTTCCATCACGGCGGATTTTGGTGGCAGGCTCGACAGTCTTGGTAATATTTTCAAAGAGTTAAAAAGCGATCTTGGCGTGACCCGTCGCCAGACGCAACTGGATGACTGGGCCGATCAGGGGGTTTTGCTGCTCAACACCATCCTTACGGTCCCGCAAGGCACGCCAAAGGGACATGCCGCACTGGGGTGGCAACAGCTGACCGATCAGGTGCTTGCACGACTGGCACAACGTCCGCGTGCTTACCTGTTGTGGGGCGGTCCGGCACAAAAGGCCGCACACCGCGTTGATCACGCGCAGAATCTCCGGCTGGAGGCCCCCCACCCCTCGCCGCTTTCAGCGCACCGCGGGTTTCTGGGCTCACAGCCATTCAGCAAGACCAATGCATGGTTGCATAGCAATGGGCTCGGGTCCATAAACTGGGGGGATCCGGAGGCCCTATGACCCAAACAATCCTAGATAAAATCAAAGCTTACAAGCTTGAAGAAATTGCAGCCGACAAGGCCGCCAAATCGATTGCGGAGGTTGAAGCCGACGCAGCCAGCGCCAGCCCTGTGCGCCCCTTCGCCAAGGCGCTCTATCAGGCATCGCGCGAAAGCTACGGCCTGATCGCGGAAATCAAGAAGGCCAGCCCGTCCAAAGGGCTGATCCGTCCCGATTTCGAACCAGCGGCCCTTGCCACGGCCTATGCGCAGGGCGGTGCAACCTGTCTGTCGGTCCTCACCGACACGCCCAGTTTCCAAGGATCGAAACAGTACCTTGTTGACGCCCGCGACGCTTGCGATCTGCCGGTGCTGCGCAAGGACTTCATGTATGACACCTATCAGGTGGCAGAAGCGCGCAGCCTTGGCGCGGACTGCATTTTGATCATCATGGCCTCTGTCAGCGATGCGCAGGCCTCCGAGCTGGAAAGCGCCGCCACAGAATTTGGCATGGACGCGCTGATCGAGACCCATAACGAGGCCGAGCTTGAGCGCGCCCTGTTGCTCGACTCCCGCCTTATCGGCATCAACAACCGCAACCTGAACACGTTCGAGACATCACTGGATGTCACCCGCAAGCTGTCAAAGCAAATCCCGGGAGAGCGGCTGATGGTCTGTGAAAGCGGGCTGAACAGCGCGCAAGATCTGGCCGATATGGCGCGATATGGCGCGCGCTGCTTCCTGATCGGAGAAAGCCTGATGCGGCAACCGGATGTGGAAACCGCGACACGCAAGTTGATGGCAGACCCCCTGCGCCCCGGTGGCATGTGATGGCGCTGACGCATTTTGACGCCGATGGCCACGCCCATATGGTCGATGTCTCGGACAAGGCGGTCACGTCACGGGTTGCCGTTGCCGAAAGCTACATCAAGATGCAGCGGGAAACCTTTGATATCATTGTCGAGGGCCGCGCAAAGAAAGGTGATGTTACGGGCGTTGCGCGGCTTGCCGGGATCATGGCCGCCAAGCGCACCGCCGATTTGATCCCGCTGTGCCATCCGCTTCCGATCACCAAGGTCGCCGTCGAGCTTATTCCTGACGCCGACCTGCCCGGCATCCGCATCACCGCCACCGTCAAAACGACCGGCCAGACCGGCGTCGAGATGGAGGCCCTGACCGCCGCTTCGGTCGCGGCCCTTACCGTCTATGACATGAGCAAGGCCGTGGACAAATCCATGGAGATCGGCGGCACCCGCGTGGTGCTGAAAGACGGCGGTAAATCAGGCCGTTACGAAGCGCCATGATCTCTGTCGCGCAGGCGCTGGAACAGCTTTTTGCCCTTACCCGCGAGACGGGCGTCGAATTGGTGCCACTTCGGGCCGCTGCGGGGCGGGTTCTGGCGCGCAACGTCAGCGCGGCACGCACCCAACCGCCCTTTGCCGCCTCCTCCATGGATGGCTATGCCCTGCGCCGCGCCGAGGTCGAACCCGACGCCATGTTCAAGGTTGTTGGCGAGGCCGCAGCAGGTCACCGTTTTGACGGACGCATAAAAGCCGGACAGGCGGCGCGCATCTTTACCGGCGCTCCGATACCGGAAGGCGCGGATTTCGTTGTTATCCAGGAAGACGTGACGCGGCGTGGCGATCTGATTACCCTGGGCCACAAGATTGGCGACAAGGACAACATACGCCCTGCGGGTGGCGATTTTACCGAAGGTCAAAGTATTGACGCCCCGCTGCGCCTGCGGCCTGCGGACATCGCCCTGCTTGCGGCGATGAACATCGCGCAGGTGCCGGTTTTTCGCAAACCGGTGGTGGCGTTCCTCGCGACGGGGGACGAGTTGGTGCAGCCGGGTGAAACGCCCGGACCGGACCAGATCATCGCGTCCAACACTTACGGGCTGGCAGCACAGCTGGAAGCCGTAGGTGGCCAAGCCCGCCTGATGCCGGTCGCGCGTGACAATGCCGCGTCCTTGCGGCGCAGCTTCGAACTGGCGATGGATGCCGATCTGATCGTAACCATTGGCGGCGCGTCTGTGGGGGATCATGATCTGGTGGCCCCTGTCGCCGCCGAGATGGGGATGCAGCAGGCGTTCTACAAGGTTGCGATGCGGCCCGGAAAGCCCCTGATGGCGGGAACGCTGAATGGCACCCCGATGATCGGGCTTCCCGGCAATCCCGTTTCTGCCATGGTTTGCGGTACGGTTTTCGTGGCCCCGATGATCCGCGCGATGCTCGGGCTGGGCCAGCACGCCGCGCCGCGCCGCACTGTGCCGCTAGGCATCGACATTGCGGTCAATGGTCCGCGCGAACACTACATGCGCGCGCGCCTTGAAAACGGTGCAGTCATCCCTGAAAACCGGCAAGACAGCGCGTTGTTAAGTGTGCTGGCAACTGCGGATGTGCTGCTTGCGCGTCCCAAGAATGATCCGGCGCACCCAAAAGGCACACTGGTCGAGGTAATCGACCTCTGAGCGTTGACACAAACCCAGAACATCCCTAGAACAAAACATGATAAATCGGGATAAAGGACGTGCTATGCTGACCAAAAAGCAACTCGATCTGCTGGCATTCATTCACAAACGGGTGCAGCGCGACGGTGTGCCGCCCAGCTTCGACGAAATGAAGGTGGCCCTTGACCTGCGGTCCAAGTCAGGAATTCACCGGCTGATTACTGCGCTCGAAGAGCGGGGGTTCATCCGCCGTCTGGCGCATCGCGCGCGCGCCATCGAGGTGGTCAAACTGCCCGACAGCATGGGCGGAAACGGCTTCACCCCGAAGGTTATTGATGGCGATCGGCCTGACACAGCCCCCCCCGCAGGCGCACTGCCGCTCAGAACGATCGAAGCTACCGAACTGCCGGTAATGGGTAAAATCGCCGCCGGTGTCCCTATCGAAGCGATCAACCAGCGCTCGCACGGGGTCACTGTGCCCAACGCAATGCTGGCGGGGGCCGGGGCGCATTACGCGCTTGAAGTCAAAGGCGATTCGATGATCGAGGCGGGGATCAACGACGGCGACGTCGTGGTAATCCGCGAAACGGTTGTGGCCGACGACGGCGATATTGTTGTGGCTTTGGTGGACGATCAGGAAGCGACCCTGAAACGTTTCAAGCGGCGTGGCAGTTCAATCGCGCTCGAAGCGGCAAATCCCGCCTATGAAACCCGCGTGTTCCCCGCCGACCAGGTCAAGGTGCAAGGTCGGCTTGTCGGGTTGATCCGCTCTTACTGATCCGCTTTGTCGTTGAGACGCGCAACATAACGAGGCTGCGCGTCCTCGGGTGGCCAATGGGTCCACAACCGGTCTCCTGATTCGGAGCGGGCAGTGTCCAGAAGGAAAGCCCCCTCCGGCCCGATCCGGTAGGCCAGCGCACCAGTGTGGCGCAGCGTGTCAGGATCATGCACTACACATGGCAACTCGCGCCCGAGCGCGACAGTCGTGACCACAATCTGCCCTTTGACACATCCTTTGAACGCCGCCACTGCGCGCTTGCCTGACAAATGAATAATATCGGTGACTCCGCTCCAGCGCGCAGCCGCTGCGATCTGTGGCTTTCCATCGCCATCATTTTCAAGCCAGTTGCGCGCGATGAATCCCCCCGCACGATCCTTGCTCAGCGCACGGCCATCTGGCGTCATTACCCCCACCAGCGCCGCGCTGTCCGCGATCAAAATATCCGGGCGATGTGTCTGACCCCAAAGAAAAAAAGCCGCCACCATCGCCGCAAAACCGGTCCAGCGCGCGCGCCCTTGCCAGAGAAGGACCGTGAGAAAGCCCAAAGCCAGCAACGGCAGCACCACAGGATCAGGCCCCACGACATAGCTGCGCGCCTGCGGCAGTTCTGCGACAAAATGTGCCACGCCCAAAATCCAGCGCACGCCAAGCCCCATCACCCAGAGACCCACAGCCTCTAGCCCGATCGGCGCAAGAACCGCCGCCGCAACAGCCGCCGGAATCACCAAAACTCCCATCAGCGGCACCGACAGGAGATTGGCAAGCAAACCGTACTGCGCGATGGCGTTGAAATGCGCGGCGGCAATTGGGGCTGTGGCAAACCCCGCAACAGCCGAGGAAATCACGACGCTAAGCACGGGCCGCAACCATTTCGCCCCCAAGGGGATTTCGCGCTCGCGCAGCACACCGAACACGGCCACGAGGGCAGTTGTCGCGGCAAAAGACATCTGGAATCCCGGCCCCATCAACGCCTCGGGCCTCAGCACCAGAACGATGGTCGCGGCAATCGCAACCGCCCGCAGGCTGATCGCGCGCCGCCCGATCATCAGCGCGCACAGCGCCACCGCCACCATCACAAACGCCCGCTGCGTAGCGACATTACCGCCAGACAACGCAAGATAACCCGCCGCCACGATCAACGCGCCCGCCGCAGCAATGCTGCGCGCAGGCACGCGCAGGGCAAGCGGCGGCACCAATGCAATCGCAATCCTCAACACGGCAAAAACCACCCCCGACATCAACCCCATGTGCAGGCCCGAAATGGCAAGAAGATGCGCGAGATTGCTTGCGCGCAGAGCATCCAGCGCCCCTTGTGAAATGGCAGAGCGATCACCCGTGGTAATGGCTGCGGCAAAACCGCCCCTGTCGCCGGGCAGCACATCCTGAATCCGCTGTGACGCCGCCATGCGCAGCCTGAGCACGGCCAGTCCGGCGTGGCCTTCCACAGCCTCCGACACCCCCATAAGCGGCGCGCGGGCGTACCCGACAGCACCAAGGCGGACAAACCATGCGTGACGCTGGAAGTCGAAGCCGCCCGGCTCGACCGGTCCTGAAGGTGGCGACAGATGCCCCGTCACCATCACCCGCAGGCCGGGTGCGGGGGTGATGTCAAACGCGCGATCCCCGTGCAGCGAGAGGCGCACCCGCGTTGGCGTCCGGTCCGGCGGAACACGCTCCAGCACCACACGATCAAGCGTGAGACGCAACGCATCCGACTGGCTGCGATCAATCGCGATGATCCGCCCTTCGATTCCGCCATAGTAGCGGAATTTCAGCACAGGTGCTGCGACATGATGCGCCCGGAAACCCGCAAGGAGCGCGCCAACACAAATCAGCATGGTCGCCACCGCAAATGGCCGCCCGCTTTCGGGCAGCGCGCGCGCCAGCCCTGCCGCGATCAGAGCCAATACAGCGACACGCGCCAGCATCATCAAAGACGGCTCCCAATTCAGCTGGAAATAGCTGCCGATGCCAATCGCCAGACAAACCGGCACCCAGCCAAATAACGCGCCCCGCTGGGCGCGCATCATTGTGGTGAAACCGCGCGCGATTACCATCGCTTGCCCCCGTTCGCTGCACTGGATAAACAGGCCTGAAATTACGCTGCGATGGGTTACCAAATGGTAAACATGACCTGAGTGTTAACCTCGCCACGTCTTGCTGACCGCCCGAAAGGATCTTGATATGTGCTCTGAAGTTGTTACGCGTTTCGCGCCCTCGCCGACCGGTTTTCTGCACATTGGCGGGGCGCGGACGGCACTTTTCAACTGGCTTTATGCACGCGGGCGCGGTGGCAAGTTTTTGCTGCGCATCGAGGATACGGATCGTGTCCGTTATACCCCCGAGGCGACAGCAGCAATTTTACAGGGGCTTGAATGGCTGGGTCTCGACCATGACGGCGAAGCTGTAAGCCAGCACGATCAAGCCCCGCGCCATGTGGAAGTTGCCCGCCTGCTTATGGAAAGAGGAGCCGCATTCAAGTGTTTTGCTACGCCCGAAGAGATCGACGCCGCGCGCGAAGAAGCCCGCGCCGCAGGGCGCAGCACATTATACCGTTCGCCCTGGCGTGACGCGGATTCTGCGACGCACCCCGACGCGCCTTTCGTGATCCGGATCAAGGCTCCCGACAGCGGCCAAACTGTGATCCGTGATAGCGTTCAGGGCGACGTGACCATCGACAATGCACAGTTGGACGACATGATCCTGCTGCGCTCTGACGGCTCGCCCGTCTATATGTTGGCCGTGGTGGTCGACGATCACGATATGGGCGTCACCCATGTGATTCGAGGCGACGACCACCTGAACAACGCCGCCCGCCAGATGATGATCTATCATGGCATGGGGTGGGACGTTCCCGTTTGGGCCCATATTCCGCTGATCCACGGGCCTGACGGCAAAAAGCTCAGCAAACGGCACGGCGCGCTGGGGGCACAGGAATATCAGGTGATGGGCTATCCGGCGGCGGGCATGCGCAATTATCTCGCACGACTTGGCTGGAGCCACGGAGACGACGAGTTCTTTAGCGATGCGCAAGCAAAGGAATGGTTCGACATCGACGGCATCCGCAAAAGCCCCGCGCAATTCGATCTCAAGAAGCTTGAAAACATCTGCGGCCAGCATATCGCGACCACCGATGATGCCGCACTGCGGCACGAAATAGAAGGCTATCTGGCGGCCGCAAATGAACCGGCCCTGACACCGGCACAGGCGGACGGGTTGGAGCGCGCCATGTATTGCCTTAAGGAGCGCGCCAAAACATTTCCAGAACTCCTTGATAAAGGTCACTTTATTTTAACTTCCCGTCCAATAGAGATGGACGCGAAAGCAGCAAAATCACTGGATTCGGTATCCCGTGGTATGCTGGGAGAATTGACGCCGCACCTGCAAGATGCTAGCTGGAAGCGAGAAACGCTCGAAAAGGTGCTGAACGGATTTGCCGCTGAGAAGGACACCAAATTCGGAAAACTGGCCGGGCCACTGCGCGCAGCCCTTGCAGGGCGCGCTGTAACACCTTCGGTTTTCGATATGATGCTGGTATTGGGCCGTGAAGAGACCCTTGCCCGCCTCACGGAAGCCGCTGCCTGAGACAGACATAGATCTGTCATTGAGGGTACGATAGACAAAAGAAGACACGCACGTCCCCAATCCGTGCTTTTGACAAAACGGGGCGCGCCAAGGGCGGGGACAACCGCTCCAAGCCAACCTAGAAGGGAACCATGTATGGCCGAAGAGACCAGAACCGCAAAGCTGACCATTGGTGACAAGACCGTCGATCTTCCGATGTTCGCCCCCACCACCGGACCCGACGTTATCGACATTCGCAAGCTTTACGGCCAGGCAGGGGTGTTCACCTATGATCCCGGCTTTACCTCTACCGCGTCCTGCGACAGCACGATCACCTTCATTGATGGCGACAAGGGCATATTGCTCCACCGTGGCTACCCGATCGGCGAGTTGGCAGAAAAATCCCATTATCTCGAAGTGTCTTATCTGCTGCTGTACGGCAACCTGCCCTCGCCCACGGAGCTCGAAAAATTCGAGGCGCTGGTGACCAATCACACCATGATCCACGAACAGATGATCCACTTCTTCCGCGGCTTCCGTCGCGATGCGCATCCGATGGCCGTTATGGTCGGTGTTGTGGGTGCGATGTCCGCATTCTATCATGATTCCACCGACATTAACGACGAATTCCAGCGCGAAGTGGCCTCGATCCGTCTGATCGCGAAGATGCCGACGATCGCGGCGATGGCGTATAAATACACCATCGGTCAACCGTTCGTCTATCCACGCAACGATCTGGACTACGCATCGAACTTCCTGCGCATGTGCTTTGCCGTCCCTGCCGAGGATTATGTCGTCAATCCGGTTCTCAGCCGTGCGATGGACCGCATCTTTACGCTTCACGCCGACCACGAGCAAAACGCGTCCACCTCCACCGTGCGCCTCGCGTCCTCCTCGGGTGCAAACCCGTTTGCCTGCATTGCCGCCGGCATCGCTTGCCTTTGGGGGCCTGCGCATGGAGGTGCAAACCAGGCCTGCCTCGAAATGCTCAAAGAGATCGGGACACCGGACCGCATCCCCGAGTTCATCGCCCGTGCCAAGGACAAGGACGATCCGTTCCGCCTGATGGGCTTTGGCCACCGCGTTTACAAAAACTTCGATCCGCGCGCGACCGTGATGAAGCAATCGGCCGACGAGGTGCTCGAACTGCTGGGCATCGAAAACAACCCGGTCCTGCAAGTCGCTAAAGAGCTGGAAAAACAGGCGCTGGAAGATCCGTATTTCGCCGACAAGAAGCTGTTCCCGAATGTGGACTTCTATTCAGGGATCATCCTTGAGGCGATGGGTTTCCCCACGTCGATGTTCACACCGATTTTTGCGCTGGCGCGGACCGTCGGCTGGATTTCGCAATGGAAAGAACAGCTCAACGACCCGCAGCTCAAGATCGGTCGTCCCCGCCAACTGTATCTCGGCGAGACAGAGCGCTCGTATGTGGACATCGAGAAACGTTAAGATCCGCAAGGTATCTGAAAAATAGCTTTTCGCCCGGGGGGAAATCTCCCGGGCGTTTTGCATTCCGGGCCGGTGCATTCCGCAGAATGTGGCGAAAGCAGGGCATCTCCCGCCACAATTGAAAAGCAACTGCCCCGTCCCATTATCCAACTCGTCTGCTTGTGTGTCAGCATCTAAGCAAACTCTGTTGGCAAAACCATAACGTGGAGAATCACCAAATGACCGCTTAGGTGGCCCGGAGATGGTCAATATAATCATCCTGTACCAACGTGATTGTTTACGTCGTTTTCGCCTTATTTCGGGCAGAGAGTATCCAAAAAGGGCGGGAATATGTCATTGTTTCGCTCAGCTCCACAATCATTGTCAGCCTCTTGACCGGCTGCAAAAAGACTGTGCTACTCGACGTTAACAACGCACGCACAGGGAATTTGCTATGATGATGTCACATGGACTTGCGCTGCCGATAGCCCATCTCGGGTTCGATTTCAGCGACGATGACGCTGTGTTTGGTGGCCTGTCGCTCAATCTTAACGAGATGGCCGCGCTGCGCGATGGCGGATCGCTCGAAGACATCACCCTGACCCCGCAGTGCATTGTGGAAAGCATGTTCAAACCAGCAAGTGTTGCCACCCAAGTCTGATCAGCCCCCGCAGAGTAAGAAACTTCCCTGCGGGAATACTGCGCACACAGGAGCCCCCCCAAAATGACGCCCCCCCCCCGAAACTCCCGTTATGAGTGGTCCCAGGCCAAAAGCCTGATGCCACTAACCGCACGGTACGAAAAAGGCCCGCAAGGTGCCCTTATTCCCGATACTGACGCAGGATTTGATCACATCGCAGTTGTCTACGACGAAGGTGAACAACCGCCGGAAATTACGATCAAACAGGTTTCCGGAACAGTCCACACCGTTTTGGCAAACGGAATCGCCGTTGCCGTTATCGCGAAAGCATCGGGCAAAGTGCCATGTGTTTCCGACGTGGTACTGGTCGAACGAAGCGTCCACGATTAGCCATGCGCTTTCGAAAAAGCTGAGAATCCGCCCCGATCAACGCCCCTCGAATGTCGCGGGGCGTTTTTGCATGAAGGCCAGAACACCTTCTTTGAAATCACGCGATTTGCCGCATTTTCCTTGCTCTTGGGCCTCAAGGGTGAGCTGCTCCTCAAAGCTGTTGTCCCAACCTGCGCGGATCACATCCTTGACCGCCGTGTAGGCCGCCGTTGGCCCTGCGGCCAGATGAGCCGCCTTTTCACGCCAATGCGCGTCGAATCTGTGGTCCTCGACCGCTTCCCAGATCATACCCCAGTCATCCGCCTGACGCGCACTGATTTTGTCGGCAAAAAGGGCGGCCCCCATCGCTTTGGCCATGCCCATCTGGCGCGGCAGCATATAGGTACCGCCAGCATCGGGGATCAGGCCGATCCGGGTAAATGCCTGAAGGAAATAGGCGCTCTCGGTGGCAAAAACCACGTCGGTCGCAAGCGCAAGGTTCGCCCCTGCCCCCGCTGCCGCGCCATTCACCGCAGCGATGGTCGGGACGGGGCAATTTACGATAGCCCGCAGCATCGGCGCGTATTCATCGCGCAGCGTCCGTTCAAGATCCAGCTTGGCGGCGGAACCGCCATCGGCCAGATCCTGACCGGCACAAAACGCTTTGCCCGCCCCCGTGATCACAACCACCCGCGCTTCACCCGCGGCCTGAACAAAAGCGTGTTCGATTTCGGCGCGCATCTGCGCTGTCATCGCATTGTACTTGTCCGCCCGGTTCATCGTGACAATGGCAAGACCGTCATTCAGTTCGTACGTGATTGTCTGATATTCCATGGCGCGCGGCCCCCCTCGAAATTCGATTTTAAGGGAGCTTAACATACCCGTCTGTCGTCGCCAGAACTACGGCGCGTTACTTGTTCAGGATCTCGCGAAGGCGCGCAGCCTCATCGTCGCTCAAACCTGCATCCTGCGGTGCCGCGGCGCGGCTGCGCCCGCGCAGATACACCGCCCCCAAGCCGCCCGCCAGTAACAGCATAAACGGGCCTGCGCCCCACAGAATCCAGTTGGCACCGCCGATTGGCGGGTTCAGCAAAACATATTCGCCATAGCGGGACACGATAAATCCGACGGCTTCCTCGTCTGTGTCACCCGCCACCAAACGGTCGCGCAACAAGATGCGCAGGTCACGGGCCAGCGACGCATTGCTCTCGTCGATGCTCTCGTTGCGGCACACAAGACAGCGCAGGCCTTTGGACAATTCCCGCGCGCGCGATTCCAGCACCGGATCATCCAGAATTTCGTCGGGCTGAACCGCGGTCAAAGGGCTGGCCAGCAGCATCAGGATCAGGAAAAGCCGTTTCATTCTGCCGGCACCGGTTGTTGACGTGGCTTGCGCGCCCCCCCGGCAACGCGGAAACGACGATCGCTCAGGCTCAGAAGCCCGCCAAGGGACATCAACCCGCAACCGATCCATATCCAGTTGGTCATCACCTTGATATAGGTACGGATCGCCCAGCCCCCGTTCGTCTGTTCATCGCCGATGACAAGGTATAGATCGCGGGCAAGGTTCTGGTGGATAGCGGCTTCGGTCGTTGGCATTTGCGCGACTGGATAAAACCGTTTCTCAGGCGCAAGCGTTGCGATGAATTTCCCTTCTTTCGACACGTCGATTTCGCCGGTAGTGACAACGTAATTCGGCCCGTTCCCCTGTGTCACGCTCCGCAGGGTCATCTCGTACCCCGCCACTTCGAACGGAACGTCGATCTGCGCCACCTGAATGTCCTCAACTGTCCATGCAGTCAGCCCCGCAATGCCCATCATGGTGACACCAAGGCCCGAATGTGCCGTGGCCTTGCCCCAATCGGCGCGCGGCAACCGTACCAGACGGCGCAGCCGGTTTGGCCCGCGCCCCGTGCGTTGCATCAGATCGACAACCGTGCCCATCAATATCCATGCGGCAAGGAACATCCCGACAGGCCCGATCAGGCTACGGCCCGTTTGCATCGCCCAGACAAGCCCGCCAATGGCCAGAGACAGGGCAAAAGCATAGCGCAACGGCCACAGCGCGCGCGCCAGATTGGCACGCTTCCAGGGCAAGGCCGAGCCCACCGGAAGAACGATACCGAGCGCTATCATGAAAGGTGTGAAGGCTGCGTTAAAGAACGGTGGCCCGACGCTGAGTTTACGATCAAAGAACATCTCGGCCAGCAAGGGCCACATCGTCCCGACAAACACCACGAAACACGCAACAGCCAGCAGCAGGTTGTTCAGCACCAGCGCGCTTTCGCGACTTGCAATGCTGAACACGCCCTTGGCCTCCAAAGCGCCCGCGCGCAAAGCAAACAGCACCAGCGCCCCACCCATGAAAACCGCCATGATCAGCAGGATGAAAACGCCCCGCTCCGGATCATTTGCAAAGGCGTGAACCGATGTCAGCAGCCCGGAGCGCACAATAAACGTACCGATCAACGAGAAGCCGAAAGCGAGGATCGCCAGAAGAATTGTCCAGCTTTTCAGGCTCTCGCGCTTTTCTACGACAATGGCAGAATGCAAAAGCGCTGCGGCCAGCAGCCAAGGCATAAAGCTTGCGTTTTCAACCGGATCCCAGAACCAGAAACCGCCCCAGCCCAGTTCGTAATAGGCCCACCAAGAGCCGAGCGCGATACCGATGGTCAGGAAAATCCACGCGGCAAGGGTCCACGGGCGCACCCACCGGCCCCACGCCGCATCCACGCGCCCTTCGATCAGGGCCGCGACTGCAAAACTGAACGCCATGCTTAGGCCGACATATCCCAGATACAGAAACGGCGGATGGAACGCCAAACCGGGGTCTTGCAGCAGCGGGTTGAGATCCTGACCATCAAACGGCGGCACCGCAAGGCGCGCAAACGGATTTGACGTAAGCAGGATAAACGCAAGGAAAGCGACAGCAATCGCGGCCTGAACGCTCAGCACCCGTGCGCGCAAGGAGGCCGGCAATTGCCCGCCAAACCACGCAGCCATCGCACCAAAGAGCGCCACAATGAACACCCACAAAAGCATGGAACCTTCGTGATTGCCCCATGTTCCGCTGATTTTATACAGCATCGGCTTCATCGAGTGGCTATTGGAGACCACCACCGCAAGGCTGAAGTCAGACGTGATGAACGCCCACATCAACGCGCCAAAAGCAGCCCCGACAAGAACCAATTGAATCCCCGCCGCCGGTTCGGCTACAGCCATCCAGCCCGGCCACCCCTTGGCAGCGCCCACCATAGGCACCACCATTTGAATCAGGGCCACGCCAAAGGCGAGCAAAAGGGCGAAATGTCCGAGCTCTGTAATCATGGCGGAAATATACTCTTATTACCGGCACGTTCCAATCGGATTCGCATGGTCAAACAGCCGCAGTCCTCTCACCGTACCGCACGCCACGCCTCAAGCGCCGGATTTGCTTCGGCCCGCAGGGCCTGCGCACTCAGCCGCACATCAGGTCCGGGATCGGCAACACCCGGAGATGTCGCGCGCAGCTTGCCGATCTCTTTCATATTCTCAATGACTTGCGGCACATGCTGTGCCGTATCCACGATGCTGCGCTGGAACTGCTGGGCCTTTACCTGATGGCGCGCGCCAAAATAGAATGACACGATCACCCCCAACAGCCACCATAACGGCTCCGGGACAAGGGCGATGCCTTGCATCCTTTGCGCGAACCACAAAGGGGCCACCATCGCCGAGACAAACAGCCCCAGCGTCCCAAGCGCAAGCGCAGGGCGCGGCAGACGGTTCAACCCGTCCATAAAGCGGTCGAAACCGCCCTCCGCAGGTCTGCCGAATTCCGCGCCGTACTGGCCCATCGCCTCGCGCTGCACCGTGGCACCGCGCTCGGCTCCGGCTTCGGTATTCTCGCGAAAAATCTCTACAGTGTCGCGCACAACATTGCGGCCATTCCCGAATGCCATGCCCAATATCCGCTCTATCAACCCCATTGTGCAGTCCTTTGCTCGAATTGTGCTGTGCTCATATGATATTCGGGCGCGATAAATTCCTCCGCCCGTTTGATCCAGCCGCCTTTGCCGCCTGCTAATGTGCGGGCGTATTTGCGGCTGGCAATGCGCCCGTCGGCAAGCCGGAAATAATAGTTTCTCCGGGCGATGCCGTAGGCGTTAACCAGATGATCGGGTGCCGCCTCATACGCCGCCCGCACCGCAGCAAAGCTCTGCGGCCCCAATGCGCCATCAACAATCACCTCGAAGCCCATCTGCCTCAACAGCCGCTGGAGTATCTTCACGGCGTTGCTGCCCGCGTTGACATACATATCAAATACGCTGGCCTGCAACGCGCGCGGCAATTTGGCGACCAACGGGCGCTCGAAGTAATGTTCGAGAAAGATATCAATGGCTTGCGCGCGGCTCAGTTGACGCACATCCTGCGCCGTAATCGCCCCGTCAGCATCCAGATCCAGACCCAGCCGTCGCATGGTATGGATCGTAACGCCAAAATTCGTGGCCCCGCCCGGATCATCGGGATCATTCACAAAGCCCCCTTCACGGGCGACGATGTCTTGGGCGATTTGTCGTACAGTTTGCATAGCACCTACCTCCAGATCAGAGGTAAGCAAGCCTGAAACGGGTTAACGCCCGCTCACCACAGCGCGCGGTGTCAGCCTTCGGGAGCTACGTAAACGCCTTGATCCTTCAACGCGTCGATAACTTCTTTCGGCATGTACGTCTCGTCATGTTTTGCAAGAATTTCAGAAGCTTGGAAAGTGCCGTTTATGTAACTTCCGGTGCCGACCATCCCCTGATTTTCTTCAAAAAGATCGGGCAACACCCCTGCAAAGACAACAGGAACGCTTGCACCGCCGTCCGTCACGGAAAAGCTGATCTCTTCGCCCTCGCCGCGTCGCAACGTGCCTTCTTCCACCAGACCGCCGATTCGGAAAACCTCGGACGGGCCGGGAGGTTCTGCCAACACTTGCGATGGCGCGCGGAAAAAGTTGATCCCGTCACGCAATCCATAGCCAATAAGCCCCGTCGCCGCGATCAACGCCACGACGGCTACAGAAATCAACTGGATGCGGCGCTGCTTTTTCAGGCTTTTCATCAGATCCTCACGGAAAGAGAGGTGCCATCATCAGGCCCTCTGTCTCTTCAATATCTAACATCAGATTGGCATTTTGCAACGCCTGACCCGACGACCCTTTTGTCAGGTTATCCAGTGCCGCAATTACAATCGCGCGCCCGTCAATCCGGTCGGCAACCACGCCGATGTGGCAAAAATTGGACCCGCGAACATGCCGTGTACTGGGCGCTTCGCCAAGGGGAAGAACCTCGATGAACGGCTCATTCTCATAAGCCTTTTTCAAGGTATCATGAATAGCTTGGGCGTCACCTTTAACGTAAACGGTCGCCAGAATGCCACGGTTCGCCGGGATCAGATGCGGTGTGAACTGAACCTTCACGGGTCGTCCGGCAAGCTTTGAGAACTCCTGATCGAACTCGCCCAGATGCCGGTGTGTGCCGCCAACGCTATAGGCGTGATAGCCTTCGGACAATTCCGCGTGCAGCAGGTTTTCCTTCAGCGCCCGCCCGGCCCCCGACACCGCACATTTAAGATCAAGGATAATTTCATCCAGATCAATCACCCCCGCCCCGATCAACGGGCGCAGCGCAAACTGCCCTGTCGCCGCGTTACAGCCGGTACCCGCCACCAGTCGCGCACTGCGAATTTCGTCGCGGTAAAACTCTGTCAGCCCGTAAACCGCCTCGGCCTGCTGCTCCAGCGCCGCATGGGGGTTACCATACCACTTTTCATAATCCGCCGGATCGCGCAGCCGGAAATCCGCCGAAAGATCCACGATCTTGAGGTCTTTGGGCAGCTTGGAAATGACCTCCTGAGAGGTTTTGTGCGGCAAGGCACAAAAGCAAAGATCAATCGCGGAGAAATCAATTTCGTCCATCGTGATAAGGTCGGGCAAGTCCAGATGGCGCAGATGCGGAAACACCTCTGCCATGCTTTGACCCGCTTTAGAGTTGCCGCCCAATGCTTTGATTTGCATCGACGAATGGCCGGATATCAGCCGGACTAATTCGGCACCTGTATAGCCGGAAGCGCCAAGGATTGCGATGTTGTAGGTCATGTCTTTCAAGTCCGTTCTAGATATGCGTAGAGTCTCGGTCGCGGCTCAAGCCGCCTGAAACGATATCTCTCGTCGCAAAAACTGGGTCGCGCGGTCGCTCACGCGTTTGGGGTCGCCCGTAGTCAGGAATGCCGCTGTGCCGCCGCCCGTCTTGTCGGGATGGCGGCACAGATAATCGGCAAGGCTCTCGGCCACCAGATCCGCCTGACTCAGCACCTTCACATCCGCGCCCAACGCCTCCTGAAAGGCCTCGTGCATCAGCGGATAGTGCGTACAACCCAGGATCGCCGTTTGCGGGTGCGGCATCTTGCGCTTAAGCGCGTCAACGTGGCTGCGCACCAGCGCCTGCGCTAAAATCAGATCACCCTCTTCAATGGCATCCACAACGCCGCCACAGGCCTGCGCCTCGACGTCCATACCGATGGCGCGAAACGACAATTCACGCTGAAAGGCGCGCGTGGCCACGGTGGCAGGCGTGGCAAACAAAGCAACGTGATTAACCGCCACTTCGCGCGGTGGCGAATTGTCGCCCCACTGCCGCTCTGTCAGCGCTTCGATCAACGGAACAAACACCCCCAGCACACGTTTGTCAGACGGCACCCACCCCTCCTGCATCCGGCGCAAAGCGGCGGCAGAGGCGGTGTTGCAGGCCAGCACAACCAAATCGCAGCCCGCATCAAACAACCGCTGTGTGGCATTGACTGTCAGCGCATAGATAGCGTCGGCGTCACGCACGCCGTAAGGGGCATTGGCACTGTCCGCCAAATAGACGAAATCCTGATCTGGCAGCCGCGCTTGCACCGCACTCCAGATCGTTAAACCGCCCAAGCCACTGTCGAAAATGCCTACCGCCATGCGCCTTACCGGCTGCGATGCCGGTCCTCGAATTCATATCCCGCTCAAAGGAGTCGAGCGGTTCTATCGCGTGCTCATACTCGGCTTTGCGCAGGAAATCCATCGTCGCTTTTGCGCCCGTCGCGCGGGCCATGTAAGACCCGCGCCATCAGACGTTCAAGGATGCCATACGAACGGCTGTCAATCACTTATATACAGCAATCATTCCGCCGCTTTCGCCGCTTGCGTCCCACCCGCACGGATCACACTCAGCAACTCTTCGCGCCGCTTGGCGGCCTTGGCCTCTGCCGCCTGCTTGACCGGACCGAACCCACGGATTTGTTTGGGCAGTTCGGCCAGAGCAACAATCGCCTCGCGTGTCTGCCCGGTGAGCTTGGGCAGCACTTCGGCCATGTCGGCCTCGTATTGCCGGATCAAGCCACGTTCCATTTTCCGCTCGGCGGTATAGCCGAAGATATCCATCGGCGTGCCGCGCAACCCCTTCATCCGCGCCATCAGACGCAAGGGCCGTTCCAGCCAAGGACCGAATTCACGCTTCACCGGCCGCCCGTCAGGGCCGGTTTTCGCCAACATCGGCGGGGCAAGGTGGAAGGACATCCGGAAATCCCCTTCAAATTCGGCCTGCGCCTTTTCACGACTGGTAATCAACAGCCGCGCAACCTCGTATTCATCCTTATACGCCAACAACTTGTGATAGCCCAAGGCAACCGCCTCTTTCACAGCCTCGTCACTGATCCCGTCAAGCATTTTACCATAGCGTTTCGCCAGCCGCTTGCCCTGATAGGCGGTCAGGTGCGTCTTGCGAAAGGCAATCCGCTCGCTTAGCGTTTTGGGCAACGACAGCACTTTGGGCGCGATCACGGCCTGCACCTCGGACGGATGCAATACCGCCCAGCGCCCGATCTCGAACGCGCGCAGATTGCGCGCCACTGCCGCTCCGTTCAAGTCGATGGCTTGGCGGATCGCCTCTAGCGACAGCGGAATCAACCCCTGCTGCCACGCCCCGCCAAAGATCATCATGTTCGAATAAATCGAATCCCCCAAGGTCGCCTTGGCAAGGTCGGAGGCATCGAACAACGTCACCTTGTCCTTCAGCCGCGCCTGAAGCGCCAGTTCCAGCCGGTCATACGGCATCTGGAATTCCGTATCGCGGGTGAAATCGCCGGTGATGATCTGGTGCGCGTTTACAACCGCGCCCGTGCGCCCCGTGCTGGTCAGCCCCAGCGTGGTATTTCCGCCCGATACAACAAGATCCCCGCCAATAAGCGCGTCACATTCGCCCGTCGCCACACGAATCGCGCTGATGTCCTCGGGCCGCTCTGCCAGACGGCAATGGATATTCACCGCGCCGCCCTTCTGCGCAAGGCCCGCCATCTCCATCATACCGGCACCTTTGCCGTCGATTTGTGCGGCTTGCGCAAGAACGGCTCCGATGGTCACAACCCCCGTACCACCGACACCGGTGATCACCACGTTGAACGTCCCGTTAATCGCAGGCAGCGTTGGCTGTGGCAGGTCAGGCAGGTTCAGCTCGGTTGTGGCCTCCTTGCGTACCGTGGCGCCCTCAACCGTAATAAATGACGGACAAAACCCTTTAACGCAGGAGAAATCCTTGTTGCACGAGGATTGATCAATCGCGCGCTTGCGACCCAGCTCGGTTTCAGCCGGCACAATCGAGACGCAGTTGGACTGTACCCCGCAATCGCCACAACCTTCGCAAACATCCGTGTTGATGAACACCCGCTTGTCCGGGTCGGGAAACAGCCCGCGTTTGCGGCGGCGGCGCTTTTCGGCGGCACAGGTCTGGATATAGACAATGGCGCTGACGCCTTCGGTCTTGGCCATGCGTTTCTGGACCGTGTCCAGTTCAGCCCGCTCATGCATTTCGACGCCGCCAAAGGCCTTAGGGTCCACGTCCTCTTTCTCGTCATACACAACGGCAAGGTTTTTAATCCCCATCGCGCGCAGCTCGGAGACGATGCGCGGCGCGTCCAGATCACCTTCGTTATGCTGACCGCCTGTCATCGCGACAGCATCGTTATAGAGGATCTTGTAAGTAATGTTGGTTTTGGCGGCCACGGCGGCACGAATCGCCTGAATGCCCGAGTGGTTATAGGTGCCATCACCAAGGTTCTGGAACACATGCGGCGTATTGGAAAACGGCGCTTCCCCGATCCAGTTAGCCCCCTCACCGCCCATATGCGTAAATCCAAGCGTCTCGCGGTCCATCCACTGCGCCATGAAATGACACCCGATGCCCGCATAGGCGCGGCTGCCTTCCGGCACTTTGGTCGAGGTGTTATGCGGACAGCCCGAACAGAAATACGGTAAACGGCCCGCAATCTCTTCGGCGTTATCGGCACGTTTGGCCTCTGCAAGACGGGCAAGCCCCGCACGAATGGTGTCTGTACCACGCCCCTCTTCGCACAGGACATCGCCCAGCTTTTGCGCAATATCGACGGGATCAAGCGCCCAGCGCGCACTAAAGAACTCGGCGTCGTTCTTGCGACCGCCATAAACACGCTGGCGCGTATCACCGTCAAAAAGGGCTTCCTTGATCTGCACCTCGATCAGCTTGCGCTTTTCCTCGACAACCACGATCAGGTCCAGACCGTCGGCCCAATCATGAAACCCTTTCATATTCAGCGGCCATGTCTGACCCACCTTATATGTTGTGATGCCCAACCGCTCGGCCTCTGCCGCGTCAATATTAAGAAGCGACATCGCATGCACCAGATCAAGCCAGTTCTTGCCCGCCGCAACGAAACCGATCTTAGCTCCTGGCTTGCCCCAGACGCGCTTGTCCATCTTGTTGGCGTGCGAAAACGCCTCTGCGGCATAGCGCTTGTGATCAATCAGCCGCGCTTCCTGCGCGATTCGTTCATCCACCAACCGGATGTTCAATCCATCCTCGGGCATCGGAAATTCCGGCGTGACAAACGACATACGGAACGGATCGCCGTCCACGACAGAGGTTACCTCCACCGTGTCCTTCATCGTTTTCAGCCCCACCCAAAGGCCCGCATAGCGCGACAACGCCCAAGCATAGATGCCGTAATCCAGCACCTCCTGCACCCCTGCGGGGCTGACCACCGGCATATAGGCATCGACCATCGCGAATTCAGACTGGTGCAGCACGGTCGAGGATTCGCCGGTATGGTCGTCCCCCATCGCCATGATGACGCCGCCATGCTTTGACGAACCGGCCATATTGGCGTGGCGCATCACATCGCCCGACCGGTCAACGCCCGGCCCCTTACCGTACCACAGGCCGAAAACGCCGTCATATTTGCCATCGCCGCGCAATTCGGCCTGTTGCGCCCCCCAAAGCGCAGTCGCGGCCAGATCTTCGTTCAGACCGGGCTGAAAGGTGATGCTGTGCGCGCTCAATTGCTTTTGTGCGCGCATCATCTGCAAATCGACCGCGCCCAAAGGTGATCCGCGATAGCCCGTCACCAGACCCGCGGTATTCAAACCCGCCGTATGGTCGCGTGCGGCCTGCATCATCATAAGCCGCACCAGCGCCTGCGTGCCGTTCAACAGCACCGGACTTTTGTCGAGATCAAAGCGGTCGTTAAGTGAAATCTTCTGCGTTGTCATGGTGTCCCTCCCAAGATACCAGTCTCGTCTACCTCATGTGCCTACGCACATTGCATGGTTAGAAGCACAATAGGTCACATCTTATGACCTGTATATACTCACATGCCCTAATATAGTCACATGCTTTTATTCCCGATGTTTACACGCGCATTTAGGTAGGTTTAACCCCGTTGTTCCGATACAAGCACGTTCAACCAAAGAAAGACGCACCATGGATTGGGACAAGCTGAGAATTTTTCATGCCGTGGCTGACGCGGGGTCTTTGACCCACGCGGGCGACAAACTCAACTTGTCGCAATCGGCAGTCAGCCGTCAAGTGCGTGGCCTTGAGGAACAGCTTAACACCAATCTATTCCACCGTCATGCCCGCGGCCTGATTCTGACCGAACAGGGCGAATTGTTGTTCGAAGCAACTTCTGCGATGACCAAACGGGTCGATGCCGCCTCTGCCCGCATCCGCGACAGCGAGGAAGAAGTCTTTGGCGAGCTGCGCGTCACAACTACAACCGGTTTCGGCACCCTCTGGCTCGCGCCCCGCCTGTCCAAGCTATTTGAGCAGTATCCCGACCTCAAAGTGGACCTGATGCTTGAAGAACGCGTGCTCGATCTGCCGATGCGCGAAGCGGACGTGGCGATCCGGTTCAAAGAACCTTCACAGTCCGATCTGGTGCGCAAACGGCTGATGGCCGTGCGCATGTGCCTCTATGCCAGCCCTACATACCTCAAAGCGAACGGAACGCCGCAATCCCTTGACGATCTGTCCGAGCATCGGCTGATCTGTCAAAATACCCATACCAATCAGGTCGGCGCGGGACTACACCTTGTCCAGCAGCTTATGATGTATGATATCCGATCCCTGCTCACGGTGAACAACTATTTCGGTGCCCTTCAGGGCGTGATCAATAATCTCGGCATCGGGGTGTTGCCCGATTATGTGGTTCAGGACTTTCCAGAGCTGGTGCGGGTACTTCCCGAGATCGAATCAAGCGAAGTGCCGGTTTTCCTCGCGTATCCCGAAGAACTGCGCCAATCCAAGCGCGTGTCAGCGTTCAAGGACTTCGTTCAGGACGAGATCATAACCTACCGCAAGCAGCTTCTCGATCGCTAGAATAACAGGCACCAGAAAGCCCCCGCCAACGCACACCTTACCGTTACGGCAACACACCTCGCAAGCCATGCAGAAATTGCATGGCAGACATGCCCTTTGGCATGCAATAACTGCCTTGATTATGTGCGGCCTGCACCCTAACTGAACAGTATAAGGAATTAGGCGCTTTCGGGCGGCGATCCTTATACCTCCCTGTTGGACTTGGCCGGGCCTTTGTGCCCGGTCTTTTTTTGCCCGATGGTCGGCAAAACCACCGCATCCGACTTAAGCCTCAGATTATTTTCTGCGACACTGTTATCGTTTAATATAAACGTATTAACCTATCATACTCCATTTTTCCCAAGGAAACTTCGGAACCATCTGCCTGCCGTTCTGTTGTATCGGTAACACCAGCATCGACTGGCAAATAACGACACGGAGACACCGATATGACACGCAAGTTTATTATGACAACCGCCGCAATTACCGCCCTCATCGCCGCGCCAATGGCCTATGCAGAAACGACGACCAAAGACCTGACCGCCGCCGAGGTTTCCCAAACCGAAGCCGGCATTGGCATCGCCGAATATGACCCCACAGGAATGTCCGTCACACAAGAAGAGTACGATGTGCTGGCGGCGTCGGTTGGTGCTCAGTTGATGACAACTGCAAATGATTCAATCGGCACAATTACCGGCGTAGGCTTTGACGGTCAGGGTAACGCCGAACTGGCGGTTGAACTTCCAACCGACACAGTGTTCGAAGCAGATATGCTGAACATCGTTCTTCTGCCCGGCAGCGTCACAATGACGGACGGCATGGTTATTCTCGACACAACGGTCGATGAAATGAATCTGATGGTCAAGGAAAGTAATGCCGAAGGCGGCGAAGGCCGGAGTGTTCGCATCCAGATCATGTGAACAAGCAACGCTGACAACTTTACGGTAACGAGTTCCCGGCGCCTGCATCCCCATGATGCAGGCGCCTTTTTTACGTGCAGCGATCATCCATTACGACTTACACCGCCGGTCTTCCGATACGCCCTTCCCCCCCGCACACTCCTGCCGTAAGAGAGGGGCCAAGTTTTGCAGCGTTTCGGGGATATGCCACATGTCAGAACCAGCGATCACACCAGAGATCATTTCCTCACACGGATTGAGCGATAGCGAGTATCAGACCATCCTTGATCTGATCGGGCGAACACCGACGTTCACCGAGCTTGGTATCTTCTCCGCCATGTGGAACGAGCATTGCTCGTATAAATCCTCGAAAAAATGGCTGCGCACCCTGCCCACCACAGGCCCGCAGGTTATCTGTGGCCCGGGTGAAAACGCGGGCGTGGTCGATATCGGGGACGGTCAGGCGGTTGTTTTCAAAATGGAATCGCACAACCACCCCTCCTACATCGAACCCTATCAGGGGGCCGCAACGGGTGTTGGCGGCATTCTGCGCGATGTCTTCACCATGGGTGCGCGCCCGATCGCGTCAATGAACTCCCTCAGCTTCGGAGAACCGGCGCATCACAAGACCAAACAACTGGTACACGGCGTCGTCGCCGGTGTTGGCGGTTATGGCAACTGCTTTGGTGTGCCTTGCGTGGGGGGCGAAGTGCGCTTTGATCCGGCGTATAATGGTAACTGTCTGGTCAACGCCTTTGCCGCGGGCCTTGCGGATGCCGACAAGATTTTCTATTCCGCCGCCTCCGGTATCGGCATGCCTGTGGTTTATCTCGGCGCGAAAACCGGCCGCGACGGCGTTGGCGGGGCCACGATGGCGTCGGCCGAATTCGACGATACAATCGAGGAAAAGCGCCCCACCGTACAGGTCGGTGATCCGTTCACCGAAAAACGCCTGATGGAAGCCACGCTTGAGCTGATGGCGACAGGCGCTGTAATCTCCATTCAGGATATGGGCGCGGCGGGCCTCACCTGCTCTGCCGTTGAAATGGGCGACAAGGGCGATCTCGGCGTGATCCTCGACCTTGAAAAAGTGCCAACGCGCGAAACCAACATGAGCGCCTACGAGATGATGCTCTCCGAATCGCAGGAACGCATGCTCATGGTCCTGCGCCCCGAGCTGGAGGCACAAGCCAAAGCCGTGTTCGACAAATGGGATCTGGATTTCGCCATCGTGGGCGAAACCATTGCCGAAGACCGCTTTCTCATCCGTCTCAATGGCGAAATCAAAGCCGACTTGCCGCTCAAGGCGCTCT
Source organism: uncultured Sulfitobacter sp. (assembly GCA_947502265.1). Lineage (GTDB taxonomy): Bacteria > Pseudomonadota > Alphaproteobacteria > Rhodobacterales > Rhodobacteraceae > Sulfitobacter. The sequence continues at coordinate 345,290 of CANMZB010000001.1, read as the reverse complement.
CTGGCACCGCGCCTGAATACGATCGCCCGTGGGTGGAAACGCCCGCGCCTGCCCCCCTTGCGGACGCGCCACAGATCGACCCGATAATAGGTCTCACCGCACTGCTCTCGAGCCCGAATTACGCAGGTAAGTCATGGGTGTACGAACAGTATGACACGATGGTCATGGCCGACAGCATGCGCACGCCCGGTTTCGGTGCGGGCATCGTGCGTGTGCACGGCACCGACAAGGCGCTCGCCTTCACGTCCGACGTGACGCCCCGCTACGTCAAGGCGAACCCGACCATGGGCGGCAAACAGGCAGTCGCCGAAGCCTACCGCAACCTGACCGCCGTGGGTGCGACCCCTCTTGCCACCACCGACAACCTCAACTTCGGCAACCCCGAAAAGCCCGAAATCATGGGCCAACTTGTCTGTGCCATCAAAGGCATCGGAGAGGCAGTGTCCGCGCTCAACATGCCAATCGTGTCCGGCAACGTGTCGCTTTATAACGAAACAGACGGCGCCGCGATCCTGCCCACCCCCACCATCGGTGCGGTCGGCCTGTTGAAATCACAAGCCGACATCATCGGGTTCGATGTGCGCGCAGGCCATGTGGCGCTTTTGTTGGGCGAAACACAGGGCCACCTTGGCCAATCCGCCCTGCTTGCCGAAAGCTTCGGACGCGCTGAGGGCGACGCGCCGCATGTGGATCTCAAGGCCGAAGCCGCGCACGGTGATTTCATCCGCGCCAATCATACGCAAATCGCGGCCTGTACCGATCTGTCGGACGGCGGCCTTGCGCTTGCCGCTTTCGAAATGGCAGATCATGCGAAACTGGGCCTGAGCGTCAAAGCCGACGACACAGCACAACTGTTCGGTGAGGATCAGGCGCGCTATCTGATTGCAGCAACACCGGAAAATGCCGACGCGCTGCTTGCTTCTGCGGCCAGCGCGGGGCTGATACTGGTTCAAATCGGGATCTTCGGGGGCGATACGCTGTCTTTCGGCGACGCCAGCGCGCCCTTGTCGGATCTCGGCGCGATCTACCGCAGCACCTTTGCGGCAACCGTCACCTAAACTTCACAACCGGTGGATGGCTGACCGCCATCCACCAGCCACATCAGCCGCGCCTTTTCTCCCATGTCATCGGGCTTGGAAATTGCTTCTGCCAATGCCTCAAGCGAGGCAATCGAATGGCCCGCCCGAAAGCTGTCCACATGCGGCAGCATCGCACGGATGCCCGCCGCCTTGGGGGCGAAACCGTCCCAGCGCAGCAACGGGTTAAGCCAGATCAACCGCCGCGCGGAAAGATGCAGCCGCTGCATTTGCCGCGCCAATGCCTCCGGATCGCCACGGTCCAGGCCGTCCGTGACAAGCAAGACAACAGCGCCTTGCCCCAAAACCCGGCGCGACCAGTCGCGGTTGAACGCCTCGATGCTTTGCCCGATCCGTGTACCGCCTTCCCAATCCTGCGCTTGCGCGCCTGCGGCCTTAAGCGCCGCATCCACATCACGCGTCGCCAGATGGCGCGTGATGTTGGTCAGCTGCGTGCCAAAGGTAAAAGCATGCACCTGCGCCCAGCCCGCCCCTTTTTCGTTCGCCACCGCATGAAGGAAATGCAGGATGATCCGGCTGTACTGGCTCATCGAGCCGGAAATGTCGCACAGCACCACCAGATTGGGCCAACGCGGTTTTGGCTTTTTCAACGCCAGCGCATTCATCTCGCCACCGCGCCGCATCGCCGCGCGCAGCGAACGCGCCATATCCACGCGGCCCTGTCCAAAACTGGCCATATTACGCCGCGATGGCAGCGGCTTGATCGGCAAACGCAGCTTGGCCAGCATCCTCTTGGCCTCAGCCATTTCCGCCAAACTCATCTGTTCAAAATCCAGCGACTTAAGCCGTTCTGACGCGGACATGGTAAGCGAGGCATCCACCTCGATCAACGCTTCCCCGTCCCTCTCGGCCTCCTCTTCACGCGGCGGCGCCTCGGCACCGTCCAAAAGCGCCTCCGCCGCGCGTTTCTCTGCCGCCTGCGCGGAACGATCCTCTTGCACACCGCGAATGGCTGGCAACATCGCCGCCATCATATGCTCCAGATAGCGCGGATCACGCCAATAAAGCCGGAAGAGTTGGGCGAACACACGGGCATGTTCGGGCCGGTTCACGAAACAGGCGTGCAGCGTCCAGTAAAAATCACGCTTTTCGGTGAACCCTACGGCCTCCACCGCGCGGATCGCATCAATCACCCGCCCGGGCCCGATGGGCAGACCCGCACGGCGTAACGCGCGTGCAAAGTATGTGATGTTACCCGCAAGGCGCGGGTTTTCGGGGAGTTCGAGGGGGATATATTCCGCCATCAGCCCTCCATCATCGGGCGGCGCGCGCGGAGAGGGGACGGGATTGGATATTTAAGGCCAAAAGAAATAGGGATCACGCGTCGAGGCTCGAACGGGCCTCGTCCAGTATACGCTTGGCTTCGGAGCCCTGCAGTTTCGAGATGTCGTCCTGATATTTCAGGATCGCGCCCAGCGTGTCGGCGATGACTTCGGGGCTGAGCGTCAGCACATCCAGTGCCAGAAGGCATTTCGCCCAGTCGATTGTTTCGGCCACGCCCGGCTTCTTGAACAGATCTTCGGTGCGCAGTTTTTGCACAAATGCCACCACCTCGCGGCTGAGGGATTCGGCGGCTTCCGGCGCGCGTGCTGTGAGAATCTCCATCTCGCGGCCGAAATCGGGGTAATCGACCCAGTGATAAAGGCAGCGGCGCTTGAGCGCGTCATGCACTTCACGCGTCCGGTTGGACGTGAGGATCACGATGGGCGGCTCGGGCGCCTTGATCGTGCCCATCTCGGGGATGGTGACCTGGAAGTCACTCAGCGCTTCGAGCAGAAACGCCTCGAACGGCGCATCGGTGCGGTCCAGTTCGTCGATGAGCAGAACGGGCGCGCCGTTTTCGTCAGGGCGCAACGCCTGAAGCAGGGGCCGCTCGATCAGGAACTCATCGCTGAACAGCTCTTGCGTCAACGCCGCGCGATCTGCCGCTCCTGCGGCCTCGGCTGTGCGAATGGCAACCATCTGCGCGGGGAAGTTCCACTCATAGACCGCCGATGCCGCATCCAGCCCCTCGTAGCACTGCAACCGGATCAGGCGGCGCCCCATTGAAGCGGCCAGCGCCTTGGCGATCTCGGTCTTGCCGACGCCCGCCTCCCCCTCAAGAAACAGTGGACGTCCCAACCGCAGGCTGAGGAAAACCACAGTTGCCAAGGGCCGCCCGCAAACATACCCCTGCTCTGCCAGCATTGTCTGAACTACGTCGATGGATGGAATCTCTGCCACGGTCTTACCTCTCCCGAAGGGGTTCGCGCCAGAAGGCCATCCCACGCAAGCAGGGTCAAGGCCCGCCTTGGTAGATATGTCACGCAGCCGGTGCCGCGCGTCTGGAAAGATTGACGGGATTTGCGGGAGATGGCATCCTGTTCACCAGTATAAAAGAGGTTACGGGGTATAGATGCACCCGGACCCGTAAATGAGGCGGACATGAGCAATCTTGGGATATGCACGGCACCTGACCGTGGCCTATGGCGGATGAATTGAAAATAACTGCCGTGACTTGCGTCAAGAATGAAGGGCCATTCCTGTTGGAGTGGATCGCTTTTCATCAACAAATCGGCGTGACTGATTTCCTGTTTTATTCCAACGATTGCGACGATGGCACCGATACGCTTCTGGATGCGTTGGCGCAATTGGGCCCTGTAATGCATCTGCCCAACCCTGCAGAGGGGCGCAATTACCAGATGGAGGCGCTCAAAGATGCCAAAAAGCGCGATGTCGTGCGCACTGCCGATTGGGTCTGGATCGCGGATGTGGACGAATTCCCCAACATTCATGTGGGTGATCACAGCTTTGCCGCCCTCATTGAAGCCTGCGGCAATCCTCAAACCATCAGCCTGAACTTCCAGTTTTTCGCCAACGGCGATATCGAGCGATTCGTGGACCGCCCTGTGATCGAACAATTCACGCACAGCCAGAACCCCGATCTGTGGTGTGGGGAGGCGGCGATCGAGGTGAAGTCGTTGGTGCGCAGCGATTTTCCCTTGCAATATTATGGCGCGCATCGCCCGTTTTTCAAACCAAAGGTCAAAAAGAACGCGCGGCCCTCGTGGACCGACGGTTCAGGGCGCCCCGTTCCGCACCGCTTTCTGGTGGCGGCCAACCCGCGCCGTATCCGCCGCTTTCCTGCCGCTGGCGCGCGGGGGTATGCCACGCTTAATCACTATGCGCTGCGCAGCCTCGACAGCTATCTGGTCAAAAACGACCGCGGCGATGTGAACCGCGAGAACCGCGATTTTGACGACACCTATTGGCGTGAGCGCAATGACCCCGCATGGCAGGATACCTCGATCCACCGCTATTTGCCTGCCGTACAAGAGCGTATAGCAGCCCTGAAATCACAGGGGAATGTTGGCGCTTTGCATGAGGCTTGCGTGGCCGCGCACGTCGCGCGCCGCGATGCGCTGCTTGAGTCTCCCCGATACCGGGCGATGCGCGCGCAACTCCTGAGTGCCTCCAAGCTTCCCCCGCAGGAGGAAAGCATGCTGCGCGATCTTGGCCTTCTGGAAAACCCGTCGTGAGCACGCTCAAAGTTGTCAATCTTGGCCTGCCTAAAACAGGCACCACAACGCTGGCCCGTGCGTTAAAAATCGCCGGTTACCGCGTCGCAGATCACCGCATCCGCGCGCGCCAGACCAACAACCCCGATCTTGCCGATGCTTTCGTGGCTGATGTCCTTTATCGCGGTTATTTCCTCACCGGCGACCCGGGGGCCGCGTTTGACGATTTCACAGCTCTGACCGAACTGAGCTGCCTGCGCAAAGGCAAATCGCTGTGGCCGCAGATGGATTTCGCGCTGATCGACGCAATTCGAAAACACCACCCCGATGTCCGGTTTCTCGCCTCGCGCCGCGACAGCTGGGAGGTGTCGCAATCCATGCTGGCATGGTCCGATCTGGGGATCGAGCGGCTGCCCACCTCCGACATTCCCGGTCTGCCCGAAGGGTACGGCGAAACCAGCAAAGAGCGGGTGCAGTGGATCGATGGCCATTACGCCCATCTTGATGCGCTGTTTGCCGGCGATCCGGCATTTCTGGCTTTTGATGTCTCGGACGCGGACGCACAACGCGCCGTGGGCGCGCATCTGGGCGTTGATCTGACGTGGTGGGGCCGCGCCAACGCAAACCATCAAAACAAGGTAAACTGATGCGGATTTACCTGCACATCGGGCTGGAAGAAACCGGTGCCGCGCGCCTGCAATCGGTTCTCGCGGCCAAGCGCGAGCAGTTGACCGGCAAGGGCATCGTGTTTGCGCGCAGCCCCGGCAACAAAAACCACACGCGCCTTTTTATGGCCGTGACGGACCCCGGCCATGTCGATCCGCTGCGCTACAACCGCGGTTACATCCCGCCCCAAAAACAGGCGATCTTGCGCGCCACTGTCGCCGATGATCTTGCGCGTGAAGTGGCACAGCACCGGCCCGACACGCTCATCCTGTCGTGTGCGCAACTGGGCACAAGCCTGCGCACCCCGGACGAGGTGGCGCGCCTGCACGCGATGCTTGCGCCGCTGTCGGACGATATCCGCATCATCGCCCATGTCGATCATCCCGCCGCCATGCTCGCGCGTCGTTACGCCGAACAAATCCTCGAAGGGCGCGGGATCACCTTGCAAGCCGAACTGGATCTGGCGGGCGGCGACAACTGGTGGCAAAACGCGCTGGATGCAGCCCCGCCCATTGATCCTGCCGCTGGTGTCTTTGCCGAAACGCAGGCTCCTGCCCATTGGATCGACCTGCCCGCGCTGGTCGCGTTTTGGGAGGCCGGATTTGGCACAGGCACCGTATCGCTGCGCAGCTATGACGCACACGTGTTCGCGGCCGAGACCGTAACGAACGAGATTTGTGCCGCGTTCGACATCAAACAAACCATCGGGCGCGCACAGGCAGTCACGCATCCCGCCCCCCCCCCTGCCGCCAGCCTTGCGCGGGGGCGGCAGCTCAATGCGCTGATCCTCAGGGTGCTGGCCGCTCGCAAGCGCATCCTGCCCCGCCAGTTGTGGCGCACGCTGGTGCAGGAAATCGCGGTGGACGGCCCGCCAATGGATCTGGCGACGCTGCACCCCATCGCCAAACATTTCGCGCCGGGCCTGAAGCAACTGCTGCACGACCACCCCGCACTGAACCCCGACACTTTCAAAGCCCCGCGCGCCAAAGGGACATGGGCCGAGGCCGATCCGCTTTACGGCTTTCGCGCCTCGCAATACCTTCTGGGCTTCATGTGGCGGATCGACCAAGCAACACAGCAAGAGCAGCAAACCAAAGCTGCCGATCTGGATAAACTGGCCGATAATACCGTTAAAGCGCCGCACGCTATCGCTTACCGCAAACACGATGACGCCCCCGGTGGGCCAAGCGATGCCGCGCGCGCGATCATGCCGCCACTGGCGGTGCAAAACTATGAAAAGTTGCGCAAATCCTCCTTTGCCCCGCACAATAGAATGGGTTCGGTGAACGAAGAGGCGCGCGCCACCGCCTATACCACGATCCCCCCGCGAACGTTGCAAAAGGGGAGCAGCGGCAATGTAATCGTCGGCTGCATGAAGAACGAAGCGCCCTATATCGTCGAATGGGTCGCCTATCACCGCGCGATGGGTGTGGATAACTTCCTTATCTATACAAACGGTTGCGAGGATGGCACCACCGAAATCCTTGACCGGTTGCAAACGATGGGCATCCTTGAGCACCGCAATAACGACGGCTGGAAGGGCAATTCTCCCCAGCAATATGCGCTCAACCAGGCCTTGAAAGAACCGGTGATCCAAAACGCAGACTGGATCATCCACATCGACGTGGATGAATTCATGAACGTGCGCTGTGGCAATGGCACGGTGCAGGATTTTCTTGATGCGGTGCCGGACGCGACGAATGTTGCGATGACATGGCGGCTGTTCGGGCATAACGGTGTGACCGATCTGGCCGATGATTTCGTAATTGACCAATTCGACGGCTGCGCGCCAAAATACTGCCCCAAGCCGCACACCGTCTGGGGTTTTAAAACGATGTTCAGGAACATCGGTGCCTACGAAAAAATCTCCTGCCACCGACCCAACAAGTTGGACCCGGCGTTCAAATCCCGCGTCAAATGGGTCAACGGATCGGGCCGCGACATGACCAAAGAAGCTGCCGAGAACGGCTGGCGTTCTTCCAAGAAATCCATCGGTTATGACCTGTTACAACTCAATCACTACGCGCTGCGCTCCACAGAAAGCTTCCTGATCAAGCGCCAGCGTGGTCGCGCCCTGCATGTGGATCGCTCCATCGGGATCAACTACTGGATTCGCATGGATTGGTCCGATTTCCGCGACATCACGATCAAACGCAACATCCCGCGCCTGCGCCTTGAATATGATCGGTTAATGCAGGATGAAACGCTGTGCGAATGGCATCAAAACGGCATCCGCTGGCACCGCGCCAAGGCGGACGAGCTGCACCAGAACCCGGAATTCGCGGACCTCTATACCGAAGCACTCAAGGTCAAGTTGAACGAGACAGAGCGCGTGGCGTATGCGCTGGCGCTGGACATGGAAAGCTGATGCGCCATCTGGCGATCCTGTGCGTGCGCAACGAAGGCGCGTTCCTGCTCGAATGGCTGGCCCATCACCGCGCTGTGGGGTTCACCGATTTTCTTGTGTTCTCAAACGATTGCGCGGACGGCACCGATACAATGCTCGACCGGCTGGCCGAAATGGGGCTGCTCACCCATGTGCGCAATGATGGCCCCTTTGACAAGGGCGGCATCCAGTTCACAGCCCTCAAAGCCGCCGCCAAACACGTTTCGGTCAACCAAGCCGACTGGATTCTGCCGCTCGACATCGACGAATTCGTCAATATCCATTGCGGCGATCATACGCTGGGCGCTCTGCACAAGGCGCTTCCCAATGCGACCGCGATCACCCTGACATGGCGTCTTTTTGGCGCGGCTGGGCAAGTCCGTTATCAGGACGCGCCGGTGCTTGAGACCTTCAAACGCTGCGCGCCTGCGGTGATGCACTGGCCATGGCGCGCCGCGATGTTCAAGACGCTCTACCGCAATGATGGCACCTACCGCAAACCGGGCGTGCACCGCCCCCGCAATCCTGATCCACAAAAGCTGGAGCGCGCCCGTTGGTTTGACGGCAACGGCGATCCCCTGCCCGATCAGTTCCGGAAAAAGCGCATATTTTCCAACTTCGGAAAGGACAATTATGGCCTTGTCCAGCTCAACCACTATCCGCTCGGCGCGATGGAAAGTTTTGTGCTCAAAGCCGATCGCGGACGTGCTGTGCACAGCGATCACCTGCTTGGCCTCGACTACTGGATCGAACGGAACTTCAACACCGACACCGATACCAGCATCCAATCCCTTGCAGGCCCGCGCAACGCCGCGCTGGCCGATCTGCGCGCAGACAAAACGTTGTCAAAGCTTCATGCACAGGCCGTTTCATGGCGACAGGCCCGTTTTGAAACGCTGCTCCGGCTTGAACCCTTCCGCGCGCTCTTTGGCCGCCTGCTGATGGCTCCTGCGTCCCTGCCGGTGCCGCGCGAGGCTGCTCGTTTCATGGTGCAGCATGCCAATCTGGCCCGTCAGGAAAACGACCACCAGCTTTAATTTCGCTCAAATACTTCTAATTTTCGCCGCATTTCCCCTGTACCCCTCTCCCCGAACCGCATCCTGATAACGCAGAATCAAAACACATTGAGGTAGCAGCCATGAGCGATGACGGCCCGACATTCGAAACATCGCTTGCTGGTATGAAAAAGGCCGACTGGCTAACCGCCGTGGCATCCCTCTGCGACGAGGATGGCAGTTTCGAGCGTTTGGGCAAGCGCCATTACGCGGCCTTTATCGAAAAATCCGACACCCTGCTGGTCAGCTTCGAGACGTTGCAAGGCATCCCCGCGCTGTCATCGCTGGCGCAACCGCTGGGCTGGGAGATGATGCGGGACAACGGCTGGTCCTCGCTTTGCGTCGCGTCCGATGGCGATACATGGTTCCGTGACAAGGCTGTGTATGGCTATTTCGACCGGCTGATCGACGACGGATTTTTCGACGCCTTCGAACGGGTGGTTTTCTATGGCGCTGGCCCTTGCGCCTATGCCGCCGCTGCCTATTCGGTCGCCGCCCCCGGCGCGCGTGTGCTGGCCGTACAACCGCAGGCAACGCTTGATCCGCGCGTCACCGAATGGGACGACCGCTTTGTCGAGATGCGGCGCACCGACTTTACATCGCGCTATGGCTACGCCCCCGATATGCTGGACGCCGCCGACCAAGCCTTTGTTGTTTATGATCCGCGCCAGAACCTTGATGCCATGCACGCCGCCCTGTTTACGCGGCCCAACGTATGCAAACTGCGCCTGCGCCACATGGGCGACGCGATCCAGACCGATCTTCTGGAGATGGACCAACTGCCCGTTCTGCTGAATGCCATCGTGGACGGCACATTGGACGACCGCGCGTTTGCCAGAATGATGCGCGCACGGCGGATGCACCCCCCCTATCTGCGCAATCTTCTGGCGGCCCTCGACAGCGACGGGCGCGACCGGCTGACGCTGGCGCTGGCGCGCAATGTGACCACGCGGATGCACGCGCCGCGCTTTACCCGCCGCATGAACGAACTCGAAGCGAAAGCCACCGCCAAAGACGACTAGCGCGGCGGCGGGCACCGTGCTAGCACCGCGCCCATGACCCAAACACACACGATCCGCCGTCCTGACGACTGGCACCTTCACCTGCGCGATGGCGATATGCTGCGCGCCGTGTTGCCGTATACATCGCGCGATTTTGCCCGCGCGATCATCATGCCCAATCTGGTGCCGCCTGTCGTGACTGCCGCCGACGCGCGCGCCTACCGCGACCGGATCATCGCCGCGATCCCGGCGGGGGATGAGTTCACCCCGCTGATGACGCTGTATCTCACCGAAGATACCGATCCTGCGGATGTCGCCGCCGCCCACGCCGAGGGGCTGATCACTGCGGTCAAACTGTACCCGGCCGGGGCCACAACCAACTCCGCGTCCGGTGTGAGCGACTTCACCAAGGTCGCAAAGGTTCTGGAGAAAATGGCCGACATCGGGCTGCCGCTTTGCACACACGGCGAAGTCACCGACCCGTCCGTCGATATCTTTGACCGCGAGGCGGTGTTTATCGACCGCGTGCTGGACCCGATCCGCCGCGACCATCCCGGCCTTCGCGTGGTGATGGAGCATATCACAACATCCGATGCGGTGGATTATGTGATGGCCCATGACAGCACCCTTGGCGCGACAATCACAACCCACCATCTGGTCATCAACCGCAATCACATCCTCGTAGGCGGCATTAAACCGCATTACTATTGCCTGCCCGTGGCCAAGCGTGAAACCCACCGCCTTGCCCTGCGCAAAGCGGCCACATCGGGCGATGCGCGGTTTTTCCTCGGCACCGACTCTGCGCCACACACCGACGCGAACAAGCTGCTGCCATGTGGCTGCGCGGGTTGTTTCACCGCCGCCAACACGCTTTCGATCCTCGCAGAGGTGTTCGAACAGGACGCAGCGCTCGACAAGCTCGAAGCGTTCACCTCGCTCAATGGCCCTGCGTTCTATGGCCTGAGCCCCAATGAGGCGACGATAACGCTGGTGCGTGAAACGCCGGAATATCCGCCCCACATCGACACACCCGACGGGCCGGTGACGGTCTTCGACCCCGCCATGCCGCTTAACTGGACCACCTGAAGGAGCCTGCCCCATGATCCCCACATCCTATCCCGACGCCTCGGAAATGGCCCGCCTTACCGCCCGGATGCTGCTTGAAATCGGCGCGGTCAATTTCAACACCGATGAACCCTATACACTGGCCTCCGGTCTGCCCTCGCCCAGCTATATCGATTGTCGCAAGCTGATCTCCTATCCGCGCATCCGTTCGACGCTGATGGATTTCCTGACGGCCACTGTGATGCGCAACGCAGGGTTCGAAGCGTTCGATAACATCGCCGGTGGCGAGACGGCGGGCATCCCGTTTGCCGCCCTCGTCGCCGAACGGATGGCCCTGCCGATGACCTATGTGCGCAAAAAGCCCAAAGGTTACGGTCGCAATGCTCGCATTGAAGGCGACATGTCCGAAGGCCAGCGCGTGCTGCTGGTCGAGGATCTGACCACCGATGGCGGCTCGAAACTCTCTTTTGTCGATGCGATTCGGGAAACCGGCGCGACCTGCGCGCATACGGCGGTGATCTTCTACTACGACATCTTCCCCGAAACGGAAAAGACATTGGGTGATCATGGCGTTGCCCTGCATCACCTTTGCACATGGTGGGACGTTCTCGCCGAGGCGAAGGCCCAGGAAGCCTTCCCCGCAGCGACCCTCGACGAGGTCGAGAAATTCCTAAAATCCCCGCGCGAGTGGCAAGAAGCAAACCGCCGCTAACCCTATAGGTTGACGCAGCCCCCGCTTCCATCGCAAGATGTGGGGGCGCCGCCGCCAGATGCCGGTTATCCACAAAAATATACAATTTGCGGCAGCGCCGCCCCTTCGTTATGACGACGACGGGGCAAAAAAGGGGTCGGGCCATGAACGAAATTACGTCAATGAACGCCAACGGGATCGCAGTACAAGCGCCCGAAACCATGCCGCATTCCATCGAGGCCGAGCAGCAGCTTCTGGGCGCGATTCTGACCAACAACGACATTTATGACCGCGTGGCGTCCATCATCGGCCCGCGTCATTTCTACGATCCCGTGCATGCCCGCATCTACGAAATCTCCGCCGCGCGAATCGCCAAAAACAATCTGGCCTCCCCCGTGACGCTCAAGGCGTTCATGGAAGATGACGAGGGCCTCAAGGAACTTGGCGGGCCGGCCTATCTGGCGCGTCTGGCGGGTGCCGCGATTTCGGCCTTTGCGGTGCGCGACTATGCGCAGATGATCTATGATCTGGCCGTGCGCCGCGATCTGATCGCACTGGGCCGCGACATTGCCGCCAAAGCAGCGACCGTGGATGTCGCAAGCGAGCCGCGCGAGCAGATCGTCGAAGCCGAGCAACAGCTTTACAAGCTGGCCGAGCAAGGCCAGGTTGAAAGCGGATTTCAAAGTTTTCTCAAGGCTGTAACGGATGCTGTTAACGTCGCCAACGCCGCCTATCAACGCGATGGTGGCCTGTCTGGCGTCTCTACCGGTCTCATCGACATGGACAAGAAACTGGGCGGGTTGCACCGCTCCGACCTTCTGATCCTTGCGGGGCGTCCGTCGATGGGCAAGACCTCGCTTGCCACCAACATCGCCTTTAACGTCGCCAAAGCGTACAAACGCGGGCAGCTGCCCGATGGCACCGAAGGCGCAACCGACGGCGGCGTCGTCGGCTTTTACTCGCTTGAGATGAGCGCCGAACAGCTTGCCGCGCGCATCCTGTCGGAAGCCTCCGAAATCCCGTCCCAACAGATCCGCTCGGGTGACATGACAGAGGCCGAATTCCGCCGCTTCGTCGATGCAGCCAAGGCGCTGGAGGCCTGCCCGCTTTACATCGACGACACGCCCGCCCTGCCGATCAGCCAACTCGCCGCCCGCGCGCGCCGCCTCAAGCGGACGCATGGGCTGGATGTGCTGATCATCGACTACCTGCAACTGGTGCGCGGCACCGGCAAAAACGAAAACCGCGTGAACGAGATTTCCGAAATCACCATGGGCCTCAAGGCCATCGCCAAGGAGCTCGACATCCCCGTTATCGCCCTGTCACAGTTGTCGCGTCAGGTGGAAAACCGCGAGGACAAGCGCCCGCAGCTCTCCGACCTGCGTGAATCCGGCTCGATCGAGCAGGACGCCGATGTGGTGATGTTCGTGTTCCGCGAGGAATATTACAAAGAGCGCGAAAAGCCCGGTGATCATGAACTCGACAAAATGGCGATCTGGCAAGAAGAGATGGAGCGCCTGCATGGCCGCGCCGAAGTCGTCATCGGCAAGCAGCGACACGGCCCCATCGGCACGGTCGAGCTCAGCTTTGAAGGCCGCTTCACCCGCTTTGGCAACCTTGTGAAACCATGGCAACAGGACGGCGACGACCGCGAGTTCTAGAGGCTCTCCGCTTCGCTACCCCAACATCTTGTATCTTAGCGCAGATTTACTTGAAATTCACCAAATTTGACTATATGTTTAATCTGGGCATAGGGTAAAAAAACCTAACGTGCTCAGGAATAAAAACAGGTCGTTTACAATAGATCTCGCGAAATAGATTGCTTTGGCAATTGAAACTCTTATATTGATGGCTCGGCAACACGACCCAATGAGGTTAACATGACAGGTCCAGACCCCATAATTGTTTGATTTACATCAGACATTGAATTCGAAAGGCCCGCTTATCTTAGCGGGTTTTTTTGAGTTTAAGAGGGCACCTCATCACAATTCGAAGGCACATCAGACGTTTTCGTCAGGCTGTTTTCGGTCTTGAGACCCTGTAACGCTTCTGCATCGGCGTCATCTTTTCTATCAAAACGCTTCAAATTCAATTTTTTGTAGTCTCTTTCCATATCCGCAAGCACCACCAAACCAAAACGTTTTGCGATGATCGACGTTCGAACAATCACCACCACAGCTTACATGCGCCCATCAATGCTAAGCGACCGGTAACTCGGATAGTTCACGGCATCAATCTGGACCTTTATCTTCTCGAGCATGCCATAAAAATGCACCATGCCAGACAGTGACGTATCCTTCATGGAGTGTAATTCGCCTATCCGGTTCCGATAAATTTCGGTGTGACGGGCATCCGTGATATGTGGCACCAGTTTCGGATTAGCTGACATTGCATCACGCAGCTTTTCCTCATTTGGCGACTTGCCAAAAACTCCTCCATGTCGCGGGTGTTGAAATCGATCTCCGAATATAACGCACGAACCAAATTGTTTTGTTGTTTTTTCGCAAGCCGCGATCTACGCCAACCTTCAACGCATTCCTTCATAAGCCACAGCCCGAAGGCTGCAGCAAACGTCCAGATTGCGCGGTTCAGCAATTCATCCGTTGTCATTTCATCCTCGCTTACCGTCAAATTGTTCAGATATTTTCAATCGGGCGTTTTTGTCTCATACATCAGACCCTTCGCCGTGCCTTTGGCAAATCCCTTCCAATAGCTGTGGTCTTCCTTTGCCGTGCCATCGTCGTTCATTGACCACACTCCGGCGTTGGAATCTTCAACCAGATCAAGGTATTCCCCCCTCAAAGCCTCGCCTTTCAGGTGATCATCCATCCATGCGGTCACGAAATGCTGCGCGATGTTGTTCATCCGCGCGGTGTCCCATACGGGGTCGGAGTAATGCTCCGAAATGTTAAAACCCTTGTCCTCGCTAAAGTAATAACTCTCCTGCGGCGCAGGCATCGGTGCGCCGGAATTGTGGCCGCCGTTGGTATAGGTCAGCAGCGCCGCCGGCACGCCGGTGACATTTTCCCAAATCGCGCGCACCCCTTTTTCATATAGCGATGTGTCATCCTGCGACCCTGCGATAAACAGCATCGGGATTTGCACTCCCGCCAGCCCTTCGGCGTCCCAGAAACCGGTGTTCATGCCCCACGGCCCAAACGCCACCGCAGTTTTTATACGTGGATCGGGCAGGTCTCCATGCGTTTGCGAGCCTGCCAGATGAATTCCCAGCGTCCCGTGCGGCGCGCCCCACGCATAGCCGACGGAGGCTTGCGTCACACCGCCGCCCGCTGTGATCACGGCCCCGTAGCCGCCCATGGAATAGCCGATCAGCCCCGCGTTCGATGCATCATAAAGCCCCGCATAATCGCCACCTTCCGCTGCCATCTGCGCCATCTGTTCCAACACGAACAACTGGTCAAGCGAGCGGTTCACAAGGGTCGATCCAAACGCCGCCTGCGTGCGGTAGGTGCTGTCGGTATGATCAATCGACGCCACCACATAGCCCTTGGAAGCGAGGTTTTCCGCCAGATGCGACAGCAAAAAGCGGTTGCCGGGATAGCCGTGACTGATCAACACAAGCGGAAAGGGCGCATCTGGGGATGCGGCTTCGGCATCGCGCATGGCTTGCCCGCTCAGGGTGACTTCGGTGGTGCCATCGCGCAAGAACGCCTTGAAATCATGTGATCCGCTCGCCCCTTCGGCGGCAGGATACCACAGCTCGACAGTTAACGGCCGGTCATAGCGCGGCATTTCGTCCGGCTTTTCGGCAGCGGGATCAATGGCAAGGATGTCAATCTGGTCGGGGTTGACCATCTCCAACTGCCGCACCCCCACCGCCATATTGCCATACGCCGCCAGTTCCGGCGCGTTAGGCAACTGCGTGTCGATCCGGTTTTGCGCCATCGCGGGCGCGCAGGCCAGCGTTGCGGCGATGGCAACAGTGCCAATCTAGAGCTGTGTCGTTTTCATGAAATTTTCCCCTCCAGGTTGCCCCGCAGTTTAGGGATCATTGACATCATAACAAGTAAAGCTTGCGCAACATCGCCGATGTTTTTGTCCGGTTAATAAAGCGTTGCCTGCGATTACAGGCCCGCGCGCCCTTGACGCCGCGCGCCACATTGGCAAAAACCGTGCCCATGAGCACAGCAACCCTTACAATCGACCTCAATGCCATCGTCGCCAACTGGCGCGCGCTGGCACGACTGGCGCGGGTCGAAACCGCAGCCGTGGTAAAAGCCGATGCTTATGGCCTCGATGCGGCCAAGGTCGGCAATCGCCTTGCCACAGCGGGTGCGCGCCAGTTCTTTGTTGCCGTCGCCGAAGAAGGCATCGCCCTGCGCCGCGCGCTGGGGGCCGGACCGCGCATTTCCGTGTTCTCGGGCCATATGGCGGGCGACGCGGAAAAGATCGCGGGGGCCGGTCTGGTGCCGATGATCAACTCGGTCGATCAGATGTTGCGCCATGTGGAGGCGCTTCCCGGCCACCCCTTTGGTCTGCAACTTAACACCGGCATGAACCGTCTCGGGCTGGACCCTGCCGAGTGGTCCGAGCTGCACGATATCGCGCTCGCGCAAAATCCCACGCTGATCATGTCGCATCTTGCCTGCTCGGACGCGCCGGATCACCCGATGAACGCACAGCAGCGCAAGACCTTTGACGAGATGACGCAGGGCATTGATGTGCCCCGCTCTCTTGCGGCGACGGGTGGTACGCTTTTGGGCCGCGATTACCATTACGACATGGTGCGTCCGGGTGTCGGGCTTTATGGCGGTTTGCCGTTTGTGGACGCGCATCCGGTGTTGACGCTGGACATTCCCGTTATTCAGGTGCGCACCGTCCCGGTTGGCGAAACGGTCGGCTATGCCAACAGCTGGACGGCACAGCGCCCCTCGCGCATCGCCACGATCTGCGCAGGCTACGCCGACGGGTTGATCCGCGCGATGGGACCAAAGGCCACGCTGACCCATGAAGACAAAAAAGTACCCGTGGTGGGCCGCGTCTCGATGGATCTGATCACCGTGGACGTGACCGATCTTGAAACCGACCCTGCAACCCTGCAACTCATCGGGATGCATCAATCCGTGGATACGGTCGCCGCGTTTGCAGGCACCATCGGATATGAAATCCTGACCGGTCTCGGCAATCGTTATGCCCGCATCTGGCGCGACTAATCGCAATGCGGGCTTGCCGCTTTGCATTGCCAATCTCGCGCTGCTTGTTCTCTATCCGGTCGCGTGGTTTGCGCCTCTGATGCGCGCAGGCATTTTGCCGCTCTTCGGGCTCAGCGAGATTTCCGTCATCTCGGGCCTGCAATCACTTTGGGATACGGATGTCTTTCTGGCGCTCGCCGTCACCGTCTTTGCGCTTTTTGCGCCCTACCTCAAGACAACCGGTCTGGCGCTGATCCATTTCGGCCTGCTCAGCCACCGTGCGAACAAGGCGCTGGAGATCATCGGCAAGCTGGCGATGGCCGATATATTCCTGATCGCGCTCTATATAACAGTGATCAAGGGAATCGGCGTAGGCCGGATCGAGATCGCATGGGGCCTGTATCTTTTTACCTTCTGCATCCTCGCCTCCCTCTGGATCAGTTGGAAAACACGACAATCCCCGAATCATACCCCGGATTAGGTGCTTTTTGGAAACAACTCCTGCCATGAAAGGCCGGTCTTGGTTAAATTTCCTTTCCAGATGCTGTGTCGCACCCTAGTTTGACAGGGGTAGGCGTGTTTTTGCCGAACGTAGCCCGTCAGGGAAAATAAATGGACCAGTTAAAGGCCGTTGGCTTTCTTATCCAGTATGTAATGCAGCGACTTGCGCTGCTGTTTTTCGCGGCCTGTGCGGCGGCATTTACCACGGCCACGATCATGGCCGCGTTGGGCTATTGGGCATGGATCGACCTGCCACTGCGCTATGGTGGCGCGCCGGTGCAAAACGCCGGTATGTACCTCCAGATTTTCGCCACCGTATTGGCTGCCGGCATCTGTTTCTTTCTGCCCGCCAATGCCCGCATCCTCCAGCTTGAGAATTCGCACCGCAGATTCCGGATTTCCATGGATGACGTGGCGCGCGCTTATGGCGCGGTCCACGCCGCTGATCGTGGCCATCTGTTCCAGCTCAGCTCGGAATTCGACGCGGTGCGCGAACGCCTTGCCTATCTGCGCGATCACCCCGATCTAAGCACGCTTGAACCTGCCCTGCTCGAAGTCGCCGCACAAATGAGCCACATCAGCCATGAACTTGCCGACGTCTATTCTGATGAAAAGATCGACCGCGCCCGCGCCTTCCTGAAACAGCGTCAGGAAGAAGTGAACCTTTTCAACGACCGTCTCGATCAGGCAAAAGCGATTTCCACCGAGATGAAGCATTGGCTGCACGAGGTCGAGCTGGAAGAAAGCGTTGCCGCAGCCCAGCTTGCGCGTCTGAGCGCGGAGATGAACGAAATTCTGCCGCAACTGGGCCGCGAGACCACATTGCGCCCCGACGCCGAAACCGAGGCCAAACCGCTTGATCCGACAGCGTTGGACAACGGCGTGTACGAATTGCCAAAAGCCGCCGAATAGCAGTCACTGTTTCACCTTCCCCACGGTCACACAGCCCGATTTCCTTTGACCCCGCCGCGCGTTAGCGGCAAGACATCGCCATGGCAAAACCAACCACCACATTCACCTGCACCAGTTGCGGTGCAAGCTTTCCCAAATGGTCCGGCCGCTGCGATGGTTGTGGCGAATGGAACTCCATTCAGGAAGACAAAGGGATCAGCACAGGCCCGCCCTCCAAATCGCTTGGCGCGCGGCGCGGATCGTCGATGAAGCTGCTTGATCTCGCCACCCAGGAAGCACCGCCGCCACGCACCTTGTCGGGCTTGGGCGAATTGGACCGCGTGTTGGGCGGTGGCCTTGTCGCGGCCTCGGCCATCCTTGTGGGTGGCGATCCGGGCATCGGTAAATCCACGCTGTTGCTTCAGGCCGCAGCCGCCTTTGCCAACAAGGGGCTTGGCGTTGTCTATATCTCGGGCGAAGAAGCTTCTGCACAGGTGCGCATGCGCGCACAGCGTCTGGGCCTGTCCGACGCCGCCGTCAAGCTGGGCGCAGAAACCAACCTGCGCGACATTCTCACCACGCTGGACCGCGAACGCCCCGCGCTGGCCATCATTGATTCGATCCAGACAATGTGGGCCGATAACGTCGAAAGCGCCCCCGGCTCTGTGTCGCAGGTCCGCTCCTGCGCGCACGAATTGACCGCCTTTGCGAAACGCACCGGCACCTCCGTCGTTCTGGTGGGTCACGTCACCAAGGAAGGCCAGATCGCCGGTCCACGCGTGGTCGAACACATGGTGGATACCGTGCTTTACTTCGAGGGAGAGCGCGGCCACCCCTTCCGCATCCTGCGTTCGGTCAAGAACCGCTTTGGTCCCGCCGACGAGATCGGCGTCTTCGAAATGACCGGTCGCGGGCTGGCCGAGGTGACCAACCCGTCAGCTCTTTTCCTGTCTGAACGTGGCCAGCCCACACCGGGATCGGTGGTTTTTGCCGGTGTCGAAGGGACGCGCCCCGTGCTGGTCGAGATTCAGGCGCTTGTCGCCCCCTCGCCCCATTCACAGGCCCGCCGCACGGTCGTGGGATGGGACGGCGGGCGGCTTGCGATGATCCTCGCTGTGCTTGAGGCGCGCTGCGGCATCCCCTTTGCAGGCCTTGATGTGTACCTGAACGTGGCGGGCGGTCTGAAAATTTCGGAACCCGCCGCCGATCTCGCCGTTGCCTCGGCGCTTCTAAGCGCACGCGAAGACACGGCATTGCCCGCGGAAACCGTTGTTTTCGGGGAGCTTAGCCTCTCGGGCGCGCTCCGCCCGGCGACCCAGACCGAAAACAGGTTGAAAGAAGCGCAAAAACTTGGTTTTACCACCGCAATCGCACCCAAAGGCGGCAAAGCAGTGGGAGTCGACGGGATCACCCTGCGGCCCATGGCCGATCTGACGGGTTTTGTGGGTGAAATTTTTGGAGCGGGATAGCGCTCCATGATGAAAGGCTAGAAGAGCATGGACAGTTTTACCCTCATTGACGGCGTGGTGGCGCTGGTCATCGTAATGTCGGCACTGTTGGCCTATGGCCGTGGTTTTGTGCGCGAACTGATGGCAATTGTCGGCTGGATCGCAGCGGCTGTTCTGGCCTATCTGTTCGCCCCGCAGGTCGAGCCGCTGGTGCGCGAACTGCCGGTGGTGGGTGAATTCCTCGCCGATAGCTGCGAATTGTCGGTCATCGGTGCCTTCACGCTGGTTCTTGCGGTCACACTGGTGGTCGTCTCGCTGTTCACACCGCTGTTTTCCTCGCTGGTGCAACGCTCGGTTCTGGGCGGTTTCGATCAGGCGCTGGGGTTCATTTTCGGCGTGGCGCGCGGCATTCTTTTGGTGGCCATCGCCTTTTTCGTATACGCGACCGTGATGTCGGGACAGAAGTTTACCGTCGTGGACGACAGCCGCTCTGCCCGCGTTTTTGGCCGCTTTACCGACGACATCCAGAATTCGGACCCCGATCAGGCGCTCGGCTGGATCACCGGCAAATACGAAGCACTGGTTTCAAGCTGTTCTGCTGAATAAGGCGCAGACGCGCCGCTTCAGCCACTGTTCCCCCCGCCCCGCTCACACAATCGTGTGATGGGGCAAACTAAAGCCGAATACCGACATTACCGCCGTGACTCTTCGTGCGGTCTGCCGTAATACGCCTGTAACCTTGCTGGCTGCCGGAGCGCTCCCTTGTCCCACACCCCGACCAAGACCATGCCCCCCGCAAACCCGTTCGATACATCATATCTGACGGATGCGGGCAGCGACGATAAATTGAAAGAAGAATGCGGCGTTTTCGGCGTCGTCGGTGTTGCCGACGCGGCGAACTTTGTCGCGCTTGGCCTGCATGCCCTGCAACACCGCGGACAGGAAGCAGGCGGCATCGTCTCACACGATGCCGAAATGGGGTTTCAGTCGGCCCGCCGTTTCGGCTATGTGCGCGACAATTTCACCCGCGAGAACCTGATGAAAACACTGCCCGGCCCCTTGGCCATCGGGCATGTGCGCTACTCCACCTCGGGGAGCAAAGGTCCGACCGCAATCCGCGATGTGCAGCCGTTCTTCGGTGAATTCGCCATGGGGGGCGCTGCAATTGCCCACAACGGCAACATCACCAATGCCAACTCGCTGCGCCGCGAATTGATCGAACGTGGCTCGATCTTCCAGTCCTCCTCTGACAGCGAATGCATCATCCACCTGATGGCCCGGTCGCTGCAAACCAACATCCCCGAGCGGATGGAAGACGCCCTGCGCCGCGTCGAAGGCGCATTTTCCATCGTCGCAATGACCCGTACAAAGCTGATCGGCGTGCGCGACCCCTTGGGTGTGCGGCCTCTGGTGCTCGGTAAAATCGGCGACGGCTGGGCGCTCAGCTCGGAAACATGCGCGCTCGATATCATCGGCGCAGAGTTCGTACGCGAGATCAAACCCGGCGAGATGGTCGTGATCACCGAAGACGGGATGGAATCACAATTCCCCTTCCGCCCGCAGCCATCCAAATTCTGCATTTTCGAACATGTCTATTTCTCCCGCCCCGACAGCATCCTCGGCGGGCGCTCGGTCTACGAAACCCGCGAGAGCATCGGCCGCGAACTGGCCAAGGAAAGCCCGGTTGAGGCCGATCTGATCTGCCCCGTCCCCGACAGCGGCACACCAGCCGCCATCGGGTACAGCCTGCAAAGCGGCATCCCCTTCGCCATGGGGATCATCCGCAATCAATACGTGGGTCGCACCTTCATCGAACCGACAGAGCAGATCCGCAACATGGGTGTCCGCCTCAAGCTCAACGTCAACCGCGCGCTGATCAAGGGCAAGCGGGTTATTCTGGTGGACGATTCAGTTGTGCGCGGCACCACCTCGCGCAAGATCAAGGAAATGGTTCTTGATGCCGGTGCCGCCGAGGTCCACTTCCGCATCGCCTCTCCGCCCACGGCATGGCCCTGTTTTTACGGTGTCGACACGCCCCAGCGCGATAAACTGCTGGCGGCAACGATGTCCGAAGACGAAATGTGCGCGTATCTGGGCGTCAACAGCCTAAAATTCATCTCGCTCGACGGTCTTTACCGCGCAGTCGGCGAAGCAGACGGGCGCAAGAATGCCTGTCCGCAATACTGTGACGCCTGTTTCTCCGGTGAATATCCGGTAACACCCGCCGACCAGATCAAAGAAGGCTTCAAGATGAAGTCGGCAGCGGAATAACCCGCCGCGCCGGTTGCGTGGTGATCATACTGACATTTTCTGTCACCAGACCGTGCTATACCCATGCGTATGGATGATCCCTTTGCAGATACACTTGCCGCGTGGCCCGTTGAGGCCCGCGCACAATTCGCAGAAATCCGCGCGCTGATTCTCGACGCCGCGAAAGAAGCCGATGCAGGCCCGATCGCAGAGAGCCTCAAATGGGGTCAACCGTCGTGGCGCCCCGCAAGGCCGCGTCAGGGCAGCACGCTCCGGCTCGACTGGCAGGATAAATTGCCGCACACCCTTGCGCTGTTTGTGGACTGCAAAACAAATCTGAGTGCCACCATGCAAGAGATTTATCCCTCTGAATTTCAATATGAAACAACCCGCGCCCTGCGGATGACCCTTGGTGATACCCTGCCCCGACAGGCCATCGACCACCTCGCGCGGCTGACCTTTACCTACCACCGCAAACGCTGACAGGCACCCTTCCGCGCATCCCGTGGCAGGCGTTTGCCGACCCGCATCGCGCCCCCTTTCGCCGCTGCGCGCCCTCCCATAGCTGCACGCCAACACGCGCAACATTCAGGAGGCATCATGGCCACCCCCACAGACGGCACGCCAACCCCCGAAAAAGTCAGAAAACTGGCGACGACATCCGCAAAACTGGATCGCACGGCGCTGATCGGCGTCTTTGGCACCAAAGGCGCACTACAGGCGTTGATCCGTCTGCCCAAAGGCAACATCACCAAAGTCAGCACCGGAGACAGCTTCGCCGGAGCCAAGGTCGAAGCAATCGATTCCGACCGCGTGATCCTGACGCGACGCGGATCACAGTATGTACTGGCTCTTCCCCAAGGTTAAGCGCCCTTGACGCCGGGGCCGCGTGGCCGCATATCGCCCGTTATGACACAAACTGCTTTGATCACAGGCGCCTCGCGCGGCCTTGGCTCCGCCCTCGCAGAGGCGCTGGCCTCCACCCACCACATTATCGCCGTGGGCCGCACCGTCGGTGCCCTCGAAGAGCTTGACGACCGGATCAAGGCGAAAGGCGGCAGCGCCACGCTGGCCCCGATGGATGTCACCGTTCCCGCCGCCATGGCCACGCTGTGTCGCGGCATCCATGACCGCTGGGGCAAGCTGGATCTGTGGCTGCACACGGCGGTCCACGCGGCCCCGCTTACCCCTGCCTCGCACATCGACGCCAAGGATTTCCAGAAATCTCTGGACACCAACGTTTCCGCAACGTCAACACTGATCACATATGTCGCCCCGCTTCTGGGCGAGGCCGGACAGGCAGTGTTCTTTGACGATCCGGTGGCGGGTGCAAAATTCCTTGGCAGCTACGGCGCGACAAAGGCTGCGCAAATTGCCCTCGCGCACAGCTGGCAGGCCGAGACAACACGCATCGGCCCCATCGTGCAGATCCTGACGCCCCGCCCCATGCCCACAGCCACCCGCGCGCGATTCTACCCCGGCGAAGACCGCAGCGCCCTGGCCGCACCGCACGACGAGGCGGCCCGCCTGATCGCACAGATCGGAAAATCGGCGTAATAGGCGGAGCCTTGCTTGCCGCGCCTGCCTGCCTCCCCTATCAAGGCAGTAAAGGAGCGGCCCCATGCGTATTCTCATTACCAATGACGACGGTATCAATGCCGACGGCCTTGTCGTACTTCGCGCCATCGCGGAAGAACTGGCAGGCACGAACGGCGAAGTCTGGACCGTCGCCCCGGCGTTCGAGCAATCCGGCGTTGGCCATTGCATCAATTACACCAAACCGACCCTGATCACCGAACTCTCCCCGCGCCGCTATATGGCCGAAGGCAGCCCTGCCGATTGCGTGCTTTGCGCGCTCTACGATCCGATGAAAGACGCCAAACCCGATCTGATCCTTTCAGGCGTTAACCGCGGCAACAATGCCGCCGAGAACACGCTGTATTCCGGCACCATCGGCGCCGCGATGGAAGGCGCGCTTCAGGGTTACCCGTCGATCGCGCTTTCGCAATTTTATGGCCCTGCCAATCGCGAACTTGAAAACCCGTTTGACGCCAGCGTCCGCCACGGTGCCGATGTGGTCCGCCGTATTCTTGCCCAACCACAACCGGAGGCCACAGATTACACCCTGTTCTGGAACGTGAATTTCCCCCCTGTGACAGGCGCGGATGTCAAAGGCATCCGGCTCGCCCCGCAGGGCCGCCGCCCTGGCGTGAATTTCTCGACCATCCCGCATGATGCTCCGAACGGGCGGCGGTTCCTCTGGATCGGGGGCGGCAACCAACAGATCGCCCCGCCTCCCGGCAGCGACGCCGCCGTGAACCTCGACGGCTACATTTCCGTCACGCCCATGCGCGCCGATCTCACCGCCCACGACGTTTTCGACCTGATGGCGGACGTGAATACATGACCGACGACCCCGACATGGTCAGCGATGCGGAACGCAAGATGCAGTTCCTCTACGCGCTGCGCTCCAAGGGGGTCACCGACAAGGCTGTGCTTGAAGCAATGGAGGCGGTCGATCGCGGCCCCTTCATCCGCGGCCTCTTTGCCGGCCGCGCCTACGAGGACATGCCGCTGCCCATCGCCTGTGGCCAGACGATCAGCCAACCATCAGTTGTGGGGCTGATGACGCAGGCACTTGAACTCACCCCGCGTGACAAGGTGTTGGAAATCGGCACCGGCTCCGGCTATCAGGCCGCCATCCTCAGCAAGCTCGCGCGCCGAGTCTATACAATTGACCGTCACCGCCGTCTCGTACATGAAGCGCGCACTGTGTTCGACGCGCTCACCCTCAACAATATCACCGCAATCATCGGCGACGGCAGCTTCGGTCTGCCCGAACAGGCCCCGTTCGACCGCATCCTCGTCACCGCCGCCGCCGAAGACCCCCCCGGCCCCCTGCTCGCCCAGCTCAAAGAAGGCGGCATCATGGTGCTGCCCGTGGGCCAGTCCGACGCCGTTCAACACCTGATCCGCGTGCGAAAAACCGCCCATGGCCTCGAATATGACGAAATGCGTGCCGTACGCTTCGTTCCGCTGCTCGAAGGGTTGGGCAAAGACACATAATCTGGTATATAGCATCAAAATCCCGGGCACACGGGATGGGCAGTGATAAGGACTTTTCTTCGATGACATTGACTACTTCGCGCCGCACCGTGCGCCTCTCGCTGCTTGCAGGTGCCGCCTGTGTTACCCTCGCAGCGTGCAGCCAACCCCTCGATTTCGACATGCGCGGAATCGGCGGCGGCTTTACCACGGCCAATGCCGCACAGGCTCCGCTTGCCGCGCGCCCCGAACCCGATGATCGCGGCGTCATCTCCTACCCCAACTATCAGGTGGCCGTCGCGCGGCGCGGTGATACGCTTGCCGATGTGGCCCGCCGCGTGGGCGTCGAACCCGCCGCTCTCGCGCGGTTCAACGGGATTTCTCCAGATGTACCCCTGCGCGCGGACGAGATCCTTGCCCTGCCCACCCGTGTGCCGGAACCCTCAAGCGCAACAGGCGCCATCAGCACAGGCCGGATCAAACCGGTCGACATCTCCGCCGTGGCAAGCGGCGCAATTGATCGCGTTCCCGCCACCCCCGGCGTAACGACTCAACCGCTCGCCACTCCCCCTGCTGCCCAAACCGGCAAGGAACCCGTGCGTCACAAGGTCGAACGCGGCGAAACTGCCTTTACCGTGGCACGGCTCTACTCGGTGCCGGTGCAGACACTGGCCGAATGGAACGGCCTCGGCGCTGATTTCTCGATCCGCGAAGGGCAGTTCCTGCTGATTCCGGTGGCCTCGCAAAATCCGCCCAAACGCACACCCTCCCCCGCCGCAACAGCTACAACGCTGCCGGGCGAAGGGTCATCCACCCCCACACCGCCATCGGCCGCTCAACCGCTGCCCGCCGAAAAAATCGCCCCTGCCGCCGAGGCCGAAACTAAAACAGCCGCCCCCGCACCAAAACCTGCCGCCGACGTTGGCCCCACAACAAAACCGGCCTCCGCAGGCAAACTGGTGCGCCCCGTAAGCGGCACAATCATCCGCGACTATTCCAAGGGCAAGAACGAGGGCATCAACATCAAAGCGGCCCCCGGCACAGCCGTCAAAGCCGCCGATACCGGCACCGTCGCCGCCATCACAAAAAGCGGTGATGGCGTGCCAATCGTGGTGGTACGTCACGCAAACAACCTGCTGACGGTCTATGCCAATGTAACCGATGTTGCCGTTGCAAAAGGCGATAACGTCAGCCGCGGCCAAAGCATCGCAAAACTGCGCAGCGGCGATGACGCCTACGTCCATTTCGAGGTCCGCAAAGGCTTCGACAGCGTCGATCCCAACCCTTACCTCAACTAGACGCGCCCTTGCCCATTTCTTTTGGCCGGAAATATCCCGGGGGAATTGGCCCCCGGGGCCAAGGGGGCAGCGCCCCTTCCCGCCTACCAATCCGGAAAATCAGCTCAAGGTTACACCCTTGCGCCCTGCCAGATCGGTGAAATACTGCCATGCAACCCGCCCCGAGCGGCTGCCGCGTGTGGCCTGCCACTCAACAGCTTCCGCGCGCAATGTCCCGTCGTCAATCGTGACACCATGCGCGTCGCAATAGCCACGGATCATCGCCAGATACTGGTCCTGATCGCAAGCGTGGAACCCCAACCACAGCCCGAACCGATCCGAAAGAGAAACCTTTTCTTCCACCGCCTCTGCCGGATTGATCGCCGATCCGCGCTCGTTCTCGATCATGTCGCGTGGCATCAGATGGCGCCGGTTGGAGGTCGCGTACAGCACCACATTGTCCGGCCGCCCCTCGATCCCGCCATCCAGAACCGCCTTCAGTGACTTGTAATGCGCGTCATCGTGGCCAAAGCTCAGATCGTCGCAAAACAGGATAAACCGTGCGTCAGACCCGCACAGGAGGTTCAGCAAACGGCCCACCGACGGCAAATCCTCGCGCTGCAATTCCACAACTTTAAGGTCCGGAAAGTCGATCTGAACAGCGCTATGCACTGCCTTGACAAGGCTTGATTTCCCCATCCCGCGCGCGCCCCAAAGCAGGGCGTTGTTCGCCGGTAATCCCGCCGCAAACTGCACGGTATTCTTCAACAACGTCTCGCGCGACCGCTCGATCCCCACCAAAAGCCCGATGTCGACGCGCGACACCTCTGCCACCGGCTCCAACCGGTCCGGTCCGGTGTGCCAGACAAACGCGCCCGCTGCGTCGAAATCAGGGGCCTCCAGCGGCGCCGGAGCCATCCGCTCCAGCGCCGCCGCAATCCGTTCCATAGGGTCGCAAGTCATTTATCGCGGTCCTCAACATCAGATTCTTCACCATCGAGGTCTTCAACGATCGGCTCTTCGTGATCCATCTCTTCGGCCATCGCGTCGAAATCTTCCTCGTCGTCATAATAGCCATCGGCACGCAACTGCGCCTCGCGCTTGGCGTCCACACGGCTCACCAGAAAGATCGAAACTTCATACAGCCCGTAAACCACCACAAACAGGATCAGCTGTGTCACAACATCCGGTGGTGTGACCAAAGCAGCCAGCAACAGGATGCCGACCATCGCATATTTACGCACATTGCCTAGCCCCTCGGCGGTCACCAATCCGGCCTTGCCCATCAACGTCAAAAGCACCGGCAACTGAAAGCACAAACCAAAGGCGACGATCATTTTCAGCGTAATATCAAGGCTTTCGTTCACTTTACCCTGAAACACGATGTCGATGCCGGACTCGCGCGCATCGCCCTCGACCACCAGCGCCGTCAAAATCGACGCCGCATCCGAGAAGCCAAGGAAGAACTGCATCGCCAGCGGCACCACAATATAATGCGCAAAGGACGCACCAATGAAAAACAACACCGGCGAGGCAATCAGAAACGGCAGAAACGCGCTTTTTTCATTGCGGTACAGCCCAGGTGCCACAAACCGCCACAGCTCATGTGCAATCACAGGAAAGCTGATGGCAAGCCCGCCCACCATCGAAATACGGATGAGGGTAAAGAAATACTCCTGCGGCGCAGTATACTGCATCACAGGATTCGGGTTGCCCAGATTGCGCATCGTGTTTTCGATCGGCACCAACAGGAAATCAAGGATCGCGCTGCCGAAACTGAAGCAGATAATCATTCCCACAATAAACGCCAGAACCGCGCGGATCAGCCGCGTGCGCAGTTCCGCCAGATGCTCGATCAGCGGGGCGGCGCTGTCGTCGATGTCGTTGTCGCTCGCGCTCATGTCTCAGCTTTCTTTGCAGGCGCATCTTGGGGCGCGGGGGTCTCGTCCAGCGATGCTTCCATCGCGTCCGCCCGCTCCAGCGCCTCTTTGGCCTCTTTGGCCTTGCGCTCTGCGGCGGCCCGCGCGGTTCCCGCCTGAATGCGCTTCACATCCTGCGCCCGCTCGGTGGCCAACTTGCCGGTCTCGCTTGCAGGGTCCAGATCGGTCAGTGATTTCGCCGCGTCCTTGACCCCGTCCATCGCGCCCCCAACAGGATTGGTCGCCGCTTTAAGCGATTTGTTCAGGCCCGACGAGATTTCGCGCATCCCCGACTGGTCCGCCGCATCGTTCATCGCCGAAGTGAATTCACGCGCCATCCCCTTGGCCTTGCCGACAAACTGGCCCACCTTGCGAAACAGCACAGGTAAATCCTTGGGGCCCACGACGATCAACGCCACAATCCCCACCACCAGCATTTCGGTCCAGCCAAGATCGAACATCGGGCTTACACCTTGTCTTTGGTTTCTGTTTCGGTCTCAACCGACGGCTGCGGCGTCGATGCGATCTCGCCCGTCTCTTCGTCCGACAGGTCCTTTTCGCCTTCGCTGATGCCTTTTTTGAAGCTGGTGATGCCCTTGCCGACTTCCCCCATCAGCGACGAAATCTTGCCGCGCCCGAAAAGCACCAACACCACAACTGCAATCAAAAGCAGACCCGGCAACCCAATATTATTCAGCATCTTCGTTCTCCCAAAAAATAACAATAAGCCCGGTTTACGGGCGCGGTATTCCCCCGATCCCTACCAAGCCTGCGCGCCCATCAAAATACAAAAGCGCACCGCGCGCCGGTTACAACCCACCCCAAGCCACAAATTTCGCCCCTTGCCCGCCGATCCTGACAGGTTTATGGCAGTATCTATCCCAAACATGAGCAACCCATGCCCCGCGCCGACCGCCTTTATGACATTCTCCAAATCCTGCGTGATGGAAAAACCCACACCGCCGACTCCATCGCCACACGTACCGGCGTCTCCCTGCGCACACTCTACCGCGATATGGAACGCCTCGCCGCGTCCGGTGTGCCGCTCAAAGGGACACGCGGCGCGGGTTACCAGATTGCGGATGTCGTGACCCTGCCGCCCCTGACCCTGACCCCCGCCGAGGTCGAGGCATTGAACCTCGGTCTCGCCATCGCCGCCGAAGTGGCCGACCCCGATCTCAAAGCCGCCGCCGCCCGTCTGGCAGACAAGATCGACGCCGCCCTGCCTCAATCCGCCCTGCGCGAAGCCGACGCATGGAAATTCGCCGCCTCACCCTTTGCCGATGCGGCGCGCGGCTTTGGCCATCTGCCCGCCCTGCGCGCCGCGATCAAGGCCCGTCAGAAGCTACGGCTCACCTACACGGCGCGCGACGGTGCGGTCACCTCGCGCACCGTCCGCCCGTTGCATATGGAGTATTTCGGACGCATCTGGACGCTCACCGCATGGTGCGAGCTGCGCGCCGCGTTCCGCGTCTTTCGCCTTGATCTGATCGCATCCGCCGAGGCCCTGCCCGAACTGTTCCCCGACGAGCCGGGCAAAACGCTGGCAGATTACGCGCCCTGATCGCCCTTCAGCCGCCAACCGCGTTGGGGCGGTAAAAACGCCTCGACCGCAGCCTGTGCAATCACAATCGTCTCGCCATTTGCCGCCACGTTCAGACCGCCCTGAACGGCGCGCACCTCGGCCCGCCCGCGCGGCAACGTAGCCCGCAACGCCTCAAGATCCAGCTGGTCCGGCTCCTGCACTGCGACTGTCACCTGCACCCGCATCGCGTCGTGCGGCAGTTCAAGAACGCCAAACACCGGCAGCGAAGAATGGCGAAACGCATCCTCGATCGCGCGCCGCGCGGCCTTAGTGTAATCCATGCCGTGCAGATCGTTACCCATGCCCATCTCGATGATCAAACGCTGCTCAGTCATCCGCTTTCTCCATGTCAAAGCCAACCGACAATGCCACATTGGCCATTACGGTCGGGTGGCCGTCACCATCGGGGCGCGCCACATCCAGCCCGCCAAAGCCTACGTTCACAGTCACCTCGCCATAAGGAAAGACCGCGCGCAGCGCGTCCACATCCACCTTCTCAGGGTGCTGCACCCCGACGTCCAGCGTGATCTGCATCGCCGCTTTGTCAAAACCGAACAGCTCGGCCAGATTGATCGAATTATGCCACAGCGCATCCTGCACCGCGCGCGTCGCCGCCTGCGTATAATCGCCGCGGCGCAGCGACGTTCCCATCCCGAATTCAACCAAAAGCTTTTGCATGCATTCGTCCTTGCGAAGGGGGCCGAGGGGCCAATACGTTTTACTTTGCAGCGTCGAAAACAAAACATTTGTCGCGCCGGATCGTCAACCACATCACGGTTCCGGTATGCGGCAAAAACACGTTCGGCACCGTGGCGCGCAACATCGACCCGTCGTGATCCATGCGAAATTCCACAAGGCTTTCGTTGCCCATGAAACGCGCGCGTTCAACCACGGCGCGCGCGGGCGTGCCATCCACCGCCGTTGGCACCGGCCCCTTGCCCGCACGGTCGAAATCAATGCGCACATGCTGCGGGCGGAACACGATATCCACCTGCGTGCCATCCGCGACACCGGGGGCCAGAAACTGCCCGAAGGGCGTATGCGCCAGCGCCCCGCGCACCTCGGCCCGCACCACATTGGCGTCCGAGAAAAAAGAGACCGCCGCGCGATCGATGGGCCGCGTGTAGACGTTATAAGGCGCGCCCTGCTGGACGATCTTGCCGTTGCGCATTAACGCGATCTCGTCGGCCATGCGCATCGCCTCTTCCGGCTCGTGCGTGACCAGCAAAACGGCGGTGTCTTCATCCTTGAGAAGACTCAGCGTTTCGTCGCGAATGCCATCACGCAACCGGTTATCAAGCCCCGAGAACGGCTCGTCCATCAACATAATGCGCGGACGCGGTGCCAGCGCGCGCGCAAGGGCAACCCGCTGCTGTTCCCCGCCCGACAACTGGTGCGGATAGCCGTCGATGAATTGTCTCAGCGCCACCCGGTCAAGCAGTTCCTCAACCCGCGCACGTTTGTCCGCCTTGGTGCCGGATTTCAGACCAAAGCCCACATTGTCGCCCACGCTCAGATGTGGAAATAACGCAAAGTCCTGAAACATCAGGCCAATTTCGCGCCGCTCGGGCGGCACCCGAAACACCGTGTCACAGATCAGCTTACCATCCACATGGATCGTGCCGCTGTCTTGCATCTCGACGCCCGCGATCATCCGCAGCGTGGTGGATTTGCCGCACCCCGACGGGCCCAACAGGCACGTCACCTGCCCCGGCATGATCTTGAGGCTGACGTCATCCACCACCGCGCGGCCGTCAAAACGGCGCATCAGGTTGCGGATTTCAAGGCGCGGTGTCTGCGGCTCCATGGGCGGCTAATCCGATCATTTCTGTCGGAATGCTGCTATCAGCCCCGCCGCGCCCCTGCAAGCGCTGCCGCACATCCGCGCCGGTCGCCGTTACGTCTCCCCCGTCAGGTCAAAACACGCCTGCGCTACATCGCGACCGTTGACCTGAACGGTGATGCTATGCGCGCCCGGATGCAGGGTAAATGTGGTTGCACCGCCCTTGAACTTATGGGTTTTCGTCAGTTTCAGGGGCTTATCCGCGCCAACCTTCCCCGCCTTCAGCTTGAACACCTTTTGCGCCGGTTTGCCGTTGGGGCGGGCAAATCCTATCCGGTAATCCACCAACACAGGCGTATCCATGTCGCTGTTCAGGATCACATCGAAATCCAGCGCACCACCAATCGGCACCCGTGCACTTGCCAGAACGATCCCTGCCTCTACCGGCGCATCGACGCGGTAACCCAAAGCCGCCATTGCCCCCGCATGCCCCTGTTTGATCAAGCTGCGCAGCGCATGACGCCTCATCCAGTTCAGCTCTTTCGCGTCCTGCCGCCCCTCAGCGCGCCAGCGCGCGAGATGCTCCAACACCTGTTCCGGCACGGTTTTGCTTAGATCATTAAGGTGGTTCGCAACGCTTCGGGTAACAAACCGCGCAGGGTCTGCATGCAACCGGTCCAGCAGCGGCAAGGTCTGTGCCGGCGTCAGACCCACATTTCGCGCCCACGGCAGACGCGGGCGTGTCCCCTCGCTCACCAATCTGCGGACGTGATAATTGCTGTCCTCCGCCCAAAGCGCCAGTTGCGCCAGCGTCTCGTCAGGCCAACGGTTAAGGAACGCGCGGATGTAGAACTCCATCGAAAACCGTTGCGTGGCTTCATACAATACGTCCATCGCGCGGGCGCGGTCCGCCCCGATCCCGTGACGGGCGGCCAGAATACCATGCACCGCGTGAATGAAATGGCCGAAATCATCATCTCTCTTTGCCGGATCAAGCCGCGCAGGCAGGGCCGCTTGCAACTGGTCGGCCATCGTCGGGAAATCCTCCGCCAACTGGCCTTCAATGCAATCGGCCATCCAATCGATCCGCGCCATCAACTCGCGTTCGGGAAAACCTGCCAGCGCCTCGTTGCCAAAACGGTTCGCATCGAAACCCGGCACACCGGCGGCAAACTCTGCCGCCAGCTGCCCGACCGTCTGCGGGTTGAACAGATGGTCTTTGAGAGAGAACTTTTCAGCCACTCAACGCGCCCCTACATCGTCAGGTTGGTCGCGCCACCATCCAGCAGGATCGACTGCCCCACAATGAACCCTGCATGTTGCGAACACAGAAAGGCACAGGCCGCCCCGAACTCGTCACGCGTGCCGTAACGCCCCGCCGGAATCCCCGCCGCGCGCTCGACGCGCGCTTCCTCCAGCGTGATACCCTTGGCCTTGACAACACCGCCATCCAGCGCATCGGCGCGGTCGGTCGCATGAATGCCGGGCAGCAGATTGTTGATGTTCACGCCTTTGCCCGCCACCTGCCGCGACGTCCCCGCAACATAGCCGGTCAAACCGGTACGCGCCGAATTGCTCAGGCCCAGAACGCCAATGGGCGCGCGCACGGATTGCGAGGTGATGTTGACGACACGGCCCCAGCCGCGCTCCATCATCGCGGGCACCAGCCCTTTTATCATCGCGATGGGGGCCAGCATGTTGGCATCCAACGCCTTGATGAAATCCTCGCGGTCCCAATCGGTCCACATGCCCGGAGGCGGCCCACCCGCATTATTGACCAGAATATCAACGCCTTCAGCCGCCTTCAGCACAGCCTCCTGTCCCTCGGGCGTGGCAATATCCGCCGCAGCCGTCACCACGGACACACCATATTCACTGCGAATCCGCTCCGCTGCCGCTTCCAGCGCCTCGGTGCCGCGCGCGTTCATCACCAGATCCACGCCAGCCGCGGCCAGCGCCTCGGCACAGCCAAGGCCCAAACCCTTCGACGAGGCACATACCAGCGCCCGCTTGCCTTTGATCCCTAAATCCATCGTCATTTCCTCCGGTTAATGTGTTCACACACAGCTAACACCAGCGCGAATGAAGACGCCAGCAAAAGACCGCCGCATTGACCGCACATCGCCACAATCCTAAGTTACCTTTCTCTTAACATTGATCGCAGAGGCATCCAGATCCATGACCCAAGGCCCCCCCTCGTCCCAAAGCGTTCCGGTCTTCGTCGCGGCACAATTTCGCGCAACAGATGGCGCGAACATGGGCGATCTGATTTCTTTCGCAAACGAACTGATCCTTGATGACGTTTACGAACTCGGCTTTGGATCGGAACCTGCCCGCCTGTCGCTTGTTGCGCGCGATGACGCCAGCTTTTGTGTGGGCCATGACACGGCCATCGGCACACCCGGCGCCACGCTGCACCTCGACAGCGCGCTGACGTTCATGTCGCCGGACGGCACGATTTCGGATGCGCTTTTGCTGGTCGAGGTCGACGAGGCCGGTCATGTCGCCGAAGTTTACCTGCTGCCCTTCACCGCACTTGCGTCGAAGGTGGAGTACCGTCTTGTCGGAATCGATCGCGACGGCGCGCGCCGCACATTCGCGCAAGTCGCCTGCGTCAGCTTCACCCACGGCACCCACATCACCCTCGCTTCGGGCGAACAGCGCGCGGTTGAAAATCTGATGGTCGGTGATCGTATCCTCACGCGCGACGACGGCGTGCAAACCCTGCGCTGGATCGGCACCACCACCGCCCGCGCCATCGGAGAATTCGCCCCGATCCTGATCGCTGCCGGCACCCTGAGCAACGCCAATGATCTGATCGTCAGCCCCGATCACCGTCTTTTCATCTACCAGCGCACGGACGAGCTTGGCGCGGGCCGCGCCGAGTTGTTGGTCAAGGCACGCCACCTGGTCAACGGCACCTCTGTGCGCGTGGCCGAAGGCGGCTTTGTCGATTATTACCAGCTGCTCTTTGATAGCCACCAGATCATTTACGCCGAAGGAATCGCCGCCGAATCCATGTTGATCGACAGCCGCACAAAACCGGTGCTGCCGCAGGATTTGTCCGACGCTCTGGGCGATGTGATCCCCGGCCACTCCGATCTGCCTCATGCCGGTCTTGACGTGCACGAACGGCTGCTCAAGCGCCCCGATGCCGCCGATCTGCTGCGCAAAGCCTCGGGCAGGTAGCGGCCCCACCCTTGCACACGCGCGTATGTACGGTATGTGTACGCTCCGGTGTACGCCTTGTGCACAGCCCCACAGGCCCGCATACCGCAGGGCCGCCCAGACGCTCAGGAACACCCAGCCGATATGCTCGATACGCAAAACAACCGCCCCGCCCTGCCGCCCGAAATCGCGCGCCGCCGGACCTTTGCGATCATCAGCCACCCCGACGCGGGCAAGACCACGCTGACCGAAAAATTCCTGCTGTTCGGCGGGGCCATCCAGATGGCGGGACAAGTCCGCGCCAAGGGCGAGGCACGGCGCACGCGCTCCGACTTTATGGCGATGGAAAAAGACCGCGGCATCTCCGTCTCGGCCTCTGCCATGTCGTTCGACTTTCAGCACAAAGACACGAATTACCGCTTTAATCTGGTGGACACTCCCGGTCACTCGGACTTCTCCGAAGACACCTATCGCACGCTCACCGCGGTGGACGCCGCCGTCATGGTTATCGACGGCGCAAAGGGCGTGGAATCACAGACCCAAAAGCTGTTCGAAGTCTGCCGGATGCGCGATTTGCCGATCCTTACCTTCTGTAACAAAATGGACCGCGAAAGCCGCGATGTTTTTGAAATAATTGACGAAATACAGGAAAATCTGGCGATTGACGTGACTCCTGCAAGCTGGCCCATCGGTGTTGGCCGCGATTTTATCGGCTGCTACGACATCCTGCGCGACCGGCTTGAACTGATGGACCGCGCCGACCGAAACAAGATCTCCGAGAGCATCAGCATCGAAGGGTTGGACGACCCCAAACTGGCCGAACATGTGCCCGCCGGTCTGCTCGAAAAGCTGCGCGAAGATCTGGAGATGGTGCGCGAATTGATGCCACCTCTGGACGCGGAACTGATGGCCGAAGGCTCGCTCACGCCGATCTGGTTCGGCTCTGCGATCAACTCTTTCGGCGTCAAGGAATTGATGGACGGCATCGCGACCTACGGGCCAGAGCCGCAAATCCAATCCGCCGAGCCACGCCAGATTTTGCCCGAAGAAACAAAGGTTTCCGGCTTTGTCTTTAAGGTACAGGCGAACATGGATCCCAAGCACCGCGACCGCGTCGCCTTTGTCCGCCTCGCCTCCGGCCACTTCCTGCGCGGTATGAAACTCACCCATGTGCGCTCCAAAAAGCAGATGAGCATTACCAATCCGGTGATGTTCCTCGCGTCGGATCGCGAGTTGGCAGAAGAGGCGTGGGCGGGTGACATCATCGGCATTCCCAACCACGGCCAGTTGCGCATCGGTGACACGCTCACCGAAGGCGAAGCGCTGCGCGTCACCGGCATTCCGTCGTTCGCGCCCGAACTGCTGCAAGGGGTACGCGCGGGCGATCCTTTGAAATCCAAACACCTCGAAAAAGCGCTGATGCAATTCGCTGAAGAAGGGGCCGCGAAAGTGTTCAAACCCTCGATCGGTGCCGGTTTTGTTGTCGGCGTTGTGGGCCAGTTGCAGTTCGAAGTCCTCGCCTCCCGGATCGAGCTGGAATACGGGCTTCCCGTGCGCTTCGAACAGTCACAGTTCGTTTCCGCACGTTGGGTCAACGGCCCCAAGGCCGCCGTCGACACCTTCGCCGAGGCCAACAAACTGCACATCGCCCATGATCACGACGGCGATATCGTCTACCTCACCCGCCTTCAGTGGGACATTGATCGCGTTGACCGCGACTATCCCGATATCACGCTGACGGCGACCAAGGAAATGATGGTGTAGCCCGTGCGCACACGCCCTGACACTCGCCCCATGACCTGGGGCATTGTCGCCACCATCAAGGCCGACGCGCCTGCGATCCTGCGCTTTGCCGCCTACCATCTCGAGCAGGGCGCGCACCGCATCTACATCTACCTCGATGCGCCCTGCCCGGACGCTCAGGAGGCGCTAAAAAACCAGCCCCGCACCCGCGTGGTGCGTTGCGATGACGGCTACTGGAAGCGCCACAACAACAAGCGTCCCGAAAAACACCAATCACGCCAGACCTTTAACGCCACCCGCGCCTACAAGCGTGCGGATGACGTTGACTGGCTGATCCATATGGATGTGGACGAGTTTCTGATCGGCGAAAGCCCCGTTTGCGCCCTCCTCGACACGCTGGCGCCCGATGTGCTGTGCGCACGCGCCCGCCCGATGGAACTGCTTGCGGGTGGCGATCCGCAGACCGGTGCCGCCTTCAAGAAATTCATTCCCGCCGGACGCACACGTGAAAAAACCGTCACCGCACTTTACCCTGAATTCGGGCAACACCTGAAAGGCGGATTTCTAAGCCATATCGCGGGCAAAATCTTCATCCGCACCGGTTTGGGTGATGTGAAATTCCGCATCCACAACGCGTTTCTTGATGGAGAAATGAACCCCGGCCAACAAGAACTGCCGCAGCTCCATCTGGCGCATTTCCACGCCCCCGACTGGGACGTCTGGCAAAAACACTACGCCTACCGCTTCGCCCAGGGCTCTTATCGTGCCGATCTGGGCCCCGCCCGCGCGCGCGATCAGGGGGGCATCACGGTTCACGAACTTTTCGAACTGATTGAACAGGAGGCAGGCAACGACGGGCTGCGCCACTTTTTTGATGAAGTTTGCGCCGACTCGCCAGCCTTGCGCGCGCGCCTTGCCGCGCATGATCTGCTGTATCAGGCACGCTTAGATTTCGACGCCGCGATGGCACAACACTTCCCCGACTTCCCTAATATTTGACGCCCCCCCCGCAACTTGCTATGCGCAACCGTAACATGTCGCGGCACGGGCCGCCGTTTGGGCCATGCGGGCCGACATCAACGCTGCCGCGGGCCATATCAGTGTCCGCAACATACGGATACACATGATAAAATTCTCCGATCTGAGCCTGAACCCCAAAGTCCTCAAAGCCATCGAAGAGGCGGGTTATGAAACCCCGACGCCGATTCAGGCAGGTGCCATTCCCGCCGCATTGGCGGGTCGTGACGTTTTGGGCATTGCCCAGACCGGCACCGGCAAAACCGCCAGCTTCGTGCTGCCGATGATTACCGCTCTGGCACGCGGTCGCGCACGCGCGCGCATGCCGCGCAGCCTTGTGCTGTGCCCGACGCGCGAACTGGCTGCTCAGGTGGCGGAAAACTTCGACACCTACACAAAGCACCTCAAACTGACCAAAGCACTGCTGATCGGCGGCGTCTCGTTCAAGGAACAAGACAAGCTGATCGACAAAGGCGTTGACGTTCTGATCGCCACCCCCGGCCGCCTGCTCGATCACCACGAGCGCGGCAAGCTGATCCTGACCGACGTCAAGGTGATGGTGGTAGACGAGGCCGACCGGATGCTCGACATGGGCTTTATTCCGGACATCGAACGCATCTTTGGTCTGACGCCCTTTACCCGTCAGACGCTGTTCTTTTCGGCCACTATGGCGCCCGAAATCGAACGGATCACAAACACCTTCCTCAGCAACCCCGAGCGGATCGAGGTTGCCCGTCAGGCCACAACCGGCGAAAATATTACCCAAGGTGTGCTGATGTTCAAAGCCTCGCGCAAAGACCGCGAAGCCACCGAAAAGCGCAAAACTCTGCGCGCTCTGATCGACGCTGAGGGCGACAAATGCTCTAACGCGATCATCTTTTGCAACCGGAAGATGGATGTGGATGCCGTCGCGAAGTCGTTGAAGAAATACGGCTATGACGCCGCGCCGATCCACGGCGATCTGGACCAAAGCCAGCGGACCAAAACCCTTGACGGATTCCGTGCGGGCGAACTGCGCTTTCTTGTCGCCTCCGACGTGGCCGCGCGCGGCCTTGACGTGCCTGCGGTAAGCCATGTGTTCAACTATGACGTGCCAAGCCATGCCGAGGATTATGTGCACCGGATCGGGCGCACCGGCCGTGCGGGCCGTGATGGCAAAGCCATCATGATCTGCACTCCGCGCGACGAGAAAAACTTTGAGGATGTCGAGCGGTTGGTTCAAAAGCCCATTCCGCGTCTGGACAACCCCTTGGGCGGTGCTGCCCCTGCCGATGAGGGACCGAAGGTCACCGATGAGGCGTCAACTGCGGACAAGCCAAAGCGCACCCGTACCCGTACCCGTAGCCGCAAGCAGGACACCCCCAAAGAGCCCGCCGCAGCAGTCGAGACGCCCAAGCCGCAGGTGGAAAAGCCGGCACCCAAGGCCACAAAGCCCGCTCCCGAAAAGCCGGCAGAGCAGCAGACCCCTGCACCGCAGAAAAGCGAAAACAGCAATCCGCGCGGTTCTTCCTCGCGCGGCCGTGGCGGATCGAACAACCGCAATTCAAACCGGGATGACCGGGGCGGCAACAAAGTTGTGGGTCTGGGCGATCACACGCCCGGCTTTATCGAGTTCAGCTTCGAAGATCGCGAAAACTGAGCCGACCCCAGCGTCAGCCAACCGGACCATCAAAACGAAAAAACCCGCAGCTTGCTGCGGGTTTTTTGTATTCTCTGTATGAGGTTATCAGCTCAGGCGGCTGACAACGATGGTCACTTCAGGCTTCTTGCCGATCTCGTTGTTGGTGGACTGGCGCGCAATCTTGCGCAACCCGTCATCAAGCGCCTTGTCATCACGCAACGTCTTGGCGCCTGCGCGGCCAAGCCATTGTGCCAGATCATGCTCGACGACATCAACCAACGTGGATTTGCTCCTGCCCTGCTCGGGCAGGCCCAACGCATCGACCCACGGATCACCCAAGGGCTCGTCCTGCTCGTCCATCAGAACCGTCACCGTCATGTGACCGTTCAGCGCCATGCGGATGCGGTCACGTACAACCCCGTCCAACGCGCCGATCTGAACCGAGCCGTCCAGATAGGTTCGGCCCGTCTCGACATATTCCGCGACCTTGGGCGCATTGCCCGACAGGTCGATCATCATGCCGTTGACAGCCAGAACACCGGCAATGCCCTTGGCATCCGCGATCTTCACATGCTCGCGCAGATGACGATGCTCGCCGTGCATCGGGATCAGGATCTGTGGCTTGATCAAATCATGCACGGTTTCCAGATCGGGGCGATTGGCGTGGCCCGACACATGGTATTTGCCACCCTCATCGTCCACAATATCCACGCCAATTTCAGAGAATTGGTTCATGATGCGGATCACGCCGCGCTCGTTGCCCGGAATGGTTTTGGACGAAAAGAGAAACATATCGCCCTCTTTCATCTCAAGCCCCATATATTTACCACGTGCCAGTTGCGCGCTCGCCGCACGGCGCTCGCCCTGCGAACCGGTGACCAGCAGCATCACATTTTCACGCGGCAGATCGCGGGCCTGTTCGGGGCTGATCGTGGCGGGAAAGTCGTCCATCACCTTGGTTTCCTGCGACGCATCAACCATACGGTTCATCGCACGGCCCAACAGAACGATAGACCGCCCTGCCCGCACGCCCGCTTCGGCCAGCGTCTTCACGCGCGCAACGTTGGAGGCAAACGTGGTCGCAACGACCATGCCCTTTGCCGACGCGACAAGCTCTTCGATGGCAGGGCCAAGCGTGGCTTCCGAACGGCCCGCTTCGGGGCTGAACACGTTCGTGCTGTCGCAGATCAACGCTTTAACGCCGCCCTTGGCGATCTCTTCGAACGCCGCCGGATCAAACGCTTCGCCCACACCGGGGGTCAGGTCGACCTTGAAATCGCCCGAATGGACGATCCGGCCCGCAGGCGTGTCGATCACCAAAGCAGAGCTTTCGGGGATGGAGTGGGAAATCGGCTGGAAGCCCACCTTGAACGGCCCTGCATCTACCTGATGGGGGAACACCCCGACGATGCGGATCGCGTCTTCGGGATGGCTATATTCGTCCATCTTGCGTTTGGCGATGTTCGCGGTGAACTTGCGCGCATAGATCGGCGCTTGTAGCCGGTCATAGGTATGCGCGATGCCGCCCACGTGGTCTTCGTGTGCGTGGGTCACAAACACCGCTTCGATCTGGCTGCGGCGTTTCACCAGCCAGTCGATGTCGGCGATGATCAAATCAACGCCGGGGGATGTGTCCATGTCGGGGAACGCCACGCCAATATCAACGACAATAAGCCGCTCCTTGCCGGGTTTTCCGTAGCCATAGACATAGGCATTCATGCCAATTTCGCCCGCCCCACCGAGGGGCAGGTAGATCAATCTCTCGCTGCTCATTATTCAGCTAATTCCTTATTATACTTATGGATCACGGTCAGACCGTGCATTGTCAGATCATCATGGTATTCATCAAAGAGCGCCTCGGCCTGCTGAAACAGCGGCGCGAGCCCGCCGGTGGAGATCACACGCATGTCGCGTTCGCGCTCCGCCTTTATCCGCGCACATATCTCACGCACGAGCCCGATATAACCCCAAAAGACGCCCGATTGCATGCAAGTCACAGTATTCGTCCCCACCACATGGGGCGGTCTTGAAATATCGACATGCGGCAAGGCAGCCGCCGCATTATGCAGTGCCTCCAGCGACAGGTTCACACCGGGGGCAATCACACCGCCCACATAGGCACCATCAGCCGCAACCACATCGAACGTCGTGGCGGTTCCAAAATCCACTACAATCAGGTCGCCACCATACAGGTCATGACCCGCAACAGTATTAACCAAACGGTCCGACCCGACGGCCGTGCCTTCATCCACGCGCACAGGGATCGGCAACCGGCACTCGGGCTTGCCCACCACGATGGGGCGCGTTTGGAAATAACGGTCTGCCAGCACGCGCAGATTAAACACCACGCGCGGCACTGTGGAAGACACGATCATGTCCGTGATGTCGGCCTCGATCTTTTGCAGCTTCATCAGCGTGCTTAACCAAACGTAATACTGATCCGCCGTGCGCTGCCAATCTGTTGCCATACGCCATGTCGCAATGAATTCGGTTCCGTCCCAGATGGAAAACACGGTATTCGTATTGCCGCAATCAATGGCCAGTAGCATGGGTGGAGCCCCCTCAAAATTCAGAAATATACATCTGCCGCTGCAATTGTCACGCGGCCCTTCGCCGTTCCGAGGACAAGGTTCCCGGAACCATCGACATCCTCAAAGACGCCGACTGTCTCATCGCGCATGGTTCGCGCTGTCACGACTTCTCCGATCCGGGCAGCACGGGCAAGCCACGCAGCGCGGATCGGCGCAAAACCATAGGTGCGATACTGCGCCTCATAGCGTTCGAAACTTGCTGCCAGCTCGTCAAGGAAGGCTTCGGGTGCAATTTTGACACCTGTTTCGCCCAAAAGCGAGACAGGTTTTACCGCGCCCGGCTCAACCTGATCTATGCCCGGCGCATGGGCAAGATTGACGCCGATGCCAATGACCAGATGATCACCGAGTGTTTCCAGCAAGATGCCGGCAACCTTGCCACCGTTCAACAACACATCATTGGGCCATTTGAGCGCAAAAATATCCTCGCGACCTGTGACAGCCACAAATGCCTCCCATAAGGCGAGGCTGGACACAAAGCTGCGCAATGCCGCATCAGCGGGCGTGCCTGTGCGTTTCATGATCAGCGTGCCGGCAAAATTCCCGTGCGGAGTGGACCAAGCTCGCCCGCGTCTGCCACGCGCTGCGGTTTGCTCCGTCGCCAGTATCCACGCGGGGCCGGTAAGTGTCGGCGCCATGCGTGCCGCTTCGGAAAGCGTGGAATCAAGGCTATCGAACACATGGCGCGCATAGCCGGAAGGCCACTCAGCCATGCGTTCGCATCCTTGACTCGGGTCTACTGAACAAGCGTCTGAGCCGCCAGCGCCGCCGCGGCCTCGACACCGAACATGTTCACGATACCAACGACCATGATCACGGCAGAGGCAATCAAAAAGCCGCTCAGAACTGCGCTGCGGTTCTGATCCAGCGCCTCCGCCTGATCGGAGCCGAAGTACATGTAGAAGATGATCCGCAGATAGTAAAATGCACCGATCACGGACGCGATCACACCTGCAATGGCCAGCCACGCCAACCCGCCTTCATACGCGGCGCGCAGCACATAAAGCTTGCCGAAGAAGCCGAGGAACGGCGGCACACCCGCAAGGCTGAACATCAGCACCATAAGCGCAGCGGCCCGACCGGGGTGGTTTTTGGAATACATGTTAAGCGCGGATATCTCGACAACCGGCTGCCCGTCTTTTTCCATCAGCAGGATGAATGCGAACACCCCGACGTTCATCGTCACATAAATCGCCATATAGACCAGCATCGCCTGCACACCAAATGCGTTGCCTGCGGCAAGACCCATCAAAGCATAGCCCATATGCGCAATCGAGGAATACGCCATCAGACGCTTGATGTTGGTTTGACCAATCGCCGCAATCGAGCCGAGGAACATCGACAATAGGGACAGCAGCGCAATGATCTGGCTCCAATCGCCAACGGCATTGCCAAAAGCATCATGCAGCACCCGCGCAAACAACGCCATCGCGGCCATTTTCGGCGCAGTGGCAAAAAACGCGGTTACCGGCGTGGGGGCACCTTCGTACACGTCCGGCGCCCACATGTGGAACGGTACAGCAGACACCTTGAACGCAAGGCCCGCAATCACAAACACGATACCAAAGAGCATCCCAAGCGAGGTCTGCCCGGCCTGCGCCGTTGTGATCACGCCCGAAAACAGCGTGGTGCCAGCATAGCCATACACAAGCGACGCGCCATAAAGCAGCATACCCGAGCTAAGCGCGCCCAGCACGAAATACTTCAGGCCCGCTTCGGTCGATTTCACGCTATCGCGGCGCAGCGAGGCCACGACATAAAGCGCCAGCGATTGCAGCTCGAGCCCCATGTACAGGGCCATCAGGTCGCCAGCGGAGACCATCATCATCATCCCGACAACGCTTAGCGCGACCAGAACGGGGTATTCAAACCGCAACAGCCCGCGCGTCTTCATGTAGTTTTCCGACATGACCAGCACCGCAGCGGCAGCCAGCAACAGCGCCACCTTGGAGAACCGCGCAAAGCTGTCATTGACGAACATGCCGTTGAACGCCTCGACCGTAGTGTCGCTGCTTGCGCCGACAACAACCGCCAGCACAACCATCAGCGCAGCAGTGAGCCACAGCAAGGGCCGCGCGATCGCGTCCTTGCCGAAATAGGCCCCGAACAACAGCCCGGCGAGGGCAAATCCAGCGAGAAGTATCTCGGGCAGGATCTGAAAGATATCGTTACTCATTTGTTATCTTCCCTCAATTATGGGCTTGCGCCGATTGGCTCACAGCCTCGGCTGCGGCCACGGCCGTGTCGTAATTATCCACCAGCGCCGCAACGGACGGGCCAATGATGTCAAGAATGGCGGCTGGATAGACCCCAAGGAAAAGCGTCATCACCACTAGCGGCGCGAAAATCCATTTCTCGCGGGCATTCATGTCGGTGATCGCTTTCAGGCTTTCCTTGATCAGATCACCCATCACCACGCGGCGATACAGCCACAGCGCATAAGACGCCGAGAGGATCACACCTGTCGCAGCCACTGCTGCCACCCATGTGTTCACCTGGAAAACCGCCATCAGCGTCAGGAATTCGCCGACAAACCCGGAGGTACCCGGCAAGCCGACGTTGGCCATCGTGAAGAACATAAAGATCATCGCATAGACGGGCATCCGGTTCACCAGCCCACCGTAAGCGTCAATCTCGCGGGTGTGCATCCGGTCGTAAACCACGCCAACAGCGAGAAACAAAGCGGCGGAGACAAAACCGTGGCTGATCATCTGGAAGATCGCCCCGTCCAGACCCTGTTGGCTGACCGAGAAGATACCCATGGTCACAAAGCCCATGTGCGCGACGGATGAATAGGCAATGAGCTTTTTCATGTCGTCCTGCACGAGGGCCACCAGCGAGGTATAGACGATCGCAATCGCCGACATCCAGAGGATCAGCGGACCAACAATTTCCGATCCGACGGGAAACATCGGCAGCGAGAACCGCAAGAAGCCATAGCCACCCATCTTGAGCAGGATCGCCGCAAGAACAACAGAACCCGCTGTCGGTGCCTGAACGTGTGCATCGGGCAACCATGTGTGAACCGGCCACATCGGCATTTTCACCGCGAAGCTGGCAAAGAAAGCGAGGAACATCAGCGTCTGCATCCCCCCAAGGATCTGGAAGCCGAAGACGTTGATCGTCTCGGAGCCGAAATCATGGGTCAGCAGGCTGATGTTACAGCCGCCAATACAGGTAGTGCCCGCATCCGAGAACATCGCAACCATCGCTACCAGCATCAGCACGGAGCCGAAGAAGGTATAGAGGAAGAACTTGAAACTCGCGTAGATCCGGTTTGGCCCGCCCCAGATCCCGATGATCAGGAACATCGGAATAAGGCCCGCTTCGAAGAAGACGTAGAACAACACCAGATCAAGCGCCATGAACACGCCAAGCATCAGCGTTTCGAGCAGCAGGAACGCGATCATGTATTCCTTG
Organism: uncultured Sulfitobacter sp.; assembly: GCA_947502265.1. Taxonomy (GTDB): domain Bacteria; phylum Pseudomonadota; class Alphaproteobacteria; order Rhodobacterales; family Rhodobacteraceae; genus Sulfitobacter. Next base: position 300,420 of record CANMZB010000001.1, on the reverse strand, counting down.
ACCCGCGTGCTGACATCCCAGCTTGCCGCGATGACGAGGGGCATCATGAACGTGGTAAGCATCACGAACAGGATCGAAATCCCGTCAACGCCCATCCGGTATTTCAGACCAAGCAGCCAATCTGCCTCGTCGATCATCTGGAAGTCGGTATTGCTGGGGTCGAATTCGAGAAACACAAAGATCGACACAATGAAGGTGACCGATGTCGCGATCAGCGCGAGCCATTTGGCGTTGCGCTGTGCGGCTTCGTCCTCGCCGCGCAGGAAAACCGCGAGGATCAGAGCGGCAAAAGCCGGCATGAAAGTCACAATGGAGAGCAAGTTATTTTCCATTAGTTCGCTCCTCCGGTCATCGTCATCCATGTGACAAGGACCGCGATCCCGATCACCATGGCGAAGGCATAGGTAAAGATATAACCGGACTGCGCGCGTCCCGCGAGGCGAGTCAGCCATGGAACGACGCCCATCGCCAGACCGTTGAGGCCACCGTCAATCACGCCGCCGTCGCCGCGCTTCCAAAGGAAGCGGCCAATGGCCATTGCCGGTTTCACAATGACAAAGCTGTAGAGTTCGTCAAAGTACCATTTGTTCTTGAAGAACAGGTAGAGGTGACGCTGGTTTGCCGCAAGACGGCCGGGCAGCGTCGGATTCCAGATGTAGAACCACAGCGCCATAAGAAGGCCTCCGAGCATCGCAATAAATGGGCTGACCTTGACCCAGACAGGAGACGCATGTGCATCGTCAAGCACCGTGTTGTCAGGTGCGAAATAAAGCGCGCCCTCCCCCGGTGCGCCGCCAAAGCCGGGCCCGTGCTGGCCCGCATCAGCGGTGTCGTGGCCGGTTTCCGCGTTGGTATCGCCGTCTGCTGCCATTTCAGCGAGCGGAATGCCGTAGAAGTCGGCCACATATTCGCTAGAGCCGAAGAAGCTTTTGTACCAGATCATCCCGGAGAAGATCGCACCGATTGCCAGAACACCCAGCGGGATCAACATGGTCATCGGGCTTTCATGCGCATTTTTATGCGTCTTCTTGTTGCCGCGCGCCTCACCAAAGAATGTCAGGAAGATCAGACGCCAGCTGTAAAAACTGGTCATGGCGGCAGCGATCACCAGAAGCCAGAAGCCGTACATCGCGCCCGCGCCAAAGGCGCTCTCGATGATGGCATCTTTCGACAGGAAGCCCGCGAAACCGATATGCGTCAGCGGAATACCCACGCCGGTGATGGCCAGCGTACCGATCATCATGGCCCAGAACGTATAAGGGATCTTTTTACGCAGACCGCCATAGTTCGTCATGTCCTGCTCATGGTGCATCGCGTGGATGACCGAGCCCGCGCCGAGGAACAACATTGCCTTAAAGAACGCGTGCGTCAGCAGATGGAACATCGCCGCCGAATACATGCCAACCCCCGCAGCCACGAACATATAGCCGAGCTGCGAACAGGTCGAATAGGCAATGACGCGTTTGATGTCGGTCTGTACCAGACCCACCGTCGCGGCGAAGAACGCCGTGGTGGCACCGATAAACGTCACGAATGCCATGGCTTCGGGTGCGAATTCCATGATTGGCGACATACGGCAGACAAGGAAAACACCCGCCGTTACCATGGTTGCGGCGTGGATCAGCGCGGAAACCGGCGTCGGCCCCTCCATCGCGTCCGGCAGCCATGTGTGCAGGAACAGTTGCGCGGATTTACCCATCGCCCCGACAAACAGCAGGAAGGCCACTACATTTGCCGCGTTCCAGTCGGCCCAGAGGAAGTGCAGCGTTGTGTCTGCAAGCTCGGGGGCGGACGCGAAGATATCATCGAGGTTGATGCTGTCGGTCAGGAAGAACAGCGCGCAAATGCCCAGTAAAAAGCCGAGATCGCCCACGCGGTTAACCACAAAAGCCTTGATCGCAGCCGCATTGGCCGACGGCTTTTTATAGTAGAATCCGATCAGCAGGTAAGATGCCACACCGACACCTTCCCAGCCAAAGAACATCTGCACGAGGTTGTTCGCAGTCACCAGCATCAGCATGGCAAAGGTAAAGAACGACAGATACGCAAAGAAGCGGGGCTTATAGCTTACGCCTTCGCCGAAGTTCTCGTCATGGGCCATGTAGCCAAAGGAATAGAGATGTACGAGGCTCGACACGGTTGTGATCACGATCAGCATGATCGCGGTCAGACGGTCCATGCGAATGGCCCAGTCGGTGCTTAAGCTGCCGCTTTCGATAAAGCGCAGGATCTGCACGGTCTCGGTTGTGCCGTCAAAGCTGAGAAAAGTGATCCAGCTCAGGAGGGCCGAGAGGAACAGCAGGCCCGTGGCAATCCAGCAAGCCGCCGTTTCACCGATATATTTCCAGCCGAAACCGCAGAGGATCGCACCCACCAGCGGGGCAAAAAGGAGTGTAATTTCCATGTCCTCAGCCCTTCATCACGTTGACATCTTCAACCGCGATCGACCCACGGTTGCGGAAGAAGCAGACCAGAATGGCCAGACCAATCGCAGCCTCGGCCGCAGCGACCGTAAGCACGAACAAGGTATAAACCTGCCCCACCATATCCCCGAGATAGCTGGAGAAAGCGACGAAATTGATATTCACCGCGAGAAGCATCAATTCGATGCTCATCAGCAGGATGATCACGTTCTTGCGGTTGAGAAATAGGCCAAATATGCCGATGACAAAAAGCGTCGCCGCCACTGTCAGGTAGTGTTCCAGTCCGATCATGTCGTCCCTCAGTTTCTCACCCCAAAGAGGTGGTAGTCGATCATTTTCACCCTTCGGGGGGCGGTTGTTGATTAACGCCGCCGGCTGCTCGGCGCTGCGTATTTCACAAGAAGCTATAGCCGCCAAGTACGATGATCAGGATCACGATCAAAGCGACCAACATGGTGCGAGACATCTTCAACTTCCTTCTCGTTTTTGCATCTACCGTTTCCCTGAAGGAAAACGACCGGATTGTTCTAAAGCACGGACGCCGACCGCTGCCGGACTCCCGATTGTTAAAGCCCCTGCCCGGGCTTGACGTCTTTCAGTTCCATCGCCTTGGCCGGATCGCGCATCATCTGGGCAATCACGTCCTGGCGTTTCACGTCGGTGCGATGACGCAGGGTCAGCACGATCGCGCCGATCATTGCCACCAGCAGGATGAGACCCGCCAATTGAAACAACAGGAAATAGTCGTCATACAGGATCAGCCCAAGAGCCGCGGTGTTTGTCACCCCGTCGGCAGGCACCTGAGCGCGCAACGCCTCGGCACCGGCGTTGAATTCCCAAACGCCAAAGGCCATCACGAACTGCATCAGAATGACCAATCCGATCAACAGCGCCAGCGGCAAATATCTCGCCATCTCCGCCTTGAGTTCGGCAAAATCGACATCAAGCATCATCACCACAAAAAGGAACAATACCGCGACAGCCCCGACATAGACGATGATCAGCAGCATCGCGATGAATTCGGCACCCAAAAGCACGAACAGCCCCGCCGCCGACAGAAATGACAGGATCAACCAAAGCACCGAATGCACCGGATTGCGGCTCACCACGGTGAACAGCCCGCCTGCAATCACGCAGATCGCAAAAAGATAGAATGCAAAAACGCTCATGCGTCACCTTCCTTGTCCGTACCCGTGTCCGCTTCTGCGGCCATCTCGTCGAGCACCGGTTGCGCCAGATCCGTGGCGCGTTGCATTGCGGGAATCCCCGCGAACAGCGCCATCTGCCCGATCGTCTCGATAATCTGCTGCTTGTGCGCTCCGGCCTCGATGGCGTGTCGCACGGTCTGACGGAGCGCAACGTCATTTTGCGCGCCCTGCATCGTAAGCCCCGCCAATGTCAGCAAAAGCCGCGTTTTGGCATCCAGCCCGTCGGGGTTGTACTTGTTACCAAAGAACGTTTCCATCAGATCCTTGGGCATCAGGCCCATCATCGACTCGAACCCTTTGGGCGAAAAAGCATCCATCGCCGGAAAGGTTTTTGCCATTTCCTGCGCCTGGCGCATCATCTCTTCCCATGGATTTTTATCGGTCATCGGTACGGTGCATCCATTTCAAGGTTGCGGGCAATTTCGGCCTCCCAGCGGTCGCCGTTATCCAGAAGCTTTGCCTTGTCATAGTAAAGCTCTTCGCGGGTCTCGGTCGAGAATTCAAAGTTCGGGCCTTCGACAATGGCATCCACCGGGCAGGCTTCCTGACAGAAGCCGCAATAGATGCATTTTGTCATGTCGATGTCATAGCGCGTGGTGCGGCGGCTCCCGTCTTCACGCGGTTCGGCATCAATCGTGATCGCCTGTGCGGGGCACACCGCTTCGCACAGTTTGCACGCGATGCAGCGTTCTTCGCCACTGGCGTACCGGCGCAGCGCATGTTCACCGCGGAAACGAGGCGAAAGAGGCCCCTTTTCATGCGGATAGTTGATCGTCGCCTTCGGCTTGAGCATGTATTTCAGGCCAAGCCGGAAACCAAGATAGAAATCGTACAGCAGCCAGTACTTGGCGTGACGGGTATAATCGGTTTGTGCCATGATCAGCCTCCCATGCCCCAGCGTGCATACACACCCCAGAACCATTCAAATTTCGCCGCGAAAGCCACAAAGACCACCCAGGCAAGGGAAAACGGCAAGAACACTTTCCAGCCCAGGCGCATCAGTTGATCATAGCGATAACGTGGCGTGATCGCCTTCACCATCGAGAAGCAGAAGAAGACCAGACCCATTTTTGCGATCATCCAGAAGATACCGTCGGGCAGGCCGGGGATCGGTGACAACCAGCCGCCAAAGAACATCAGCGAGATCAGCGCGCACATCAAAACCACAGCAACCAGTTCACCGATCATAAAGAGCAGGAACGGCGTCGAGGAATATTCGACCTGATAACCGGCAACCAGTTCTGATTCCGCCTCTGGCAAATCGAATGGCGGGCGGTTGGTTTCGGCAAGCGACGAGATAAAGAAAAGGATCAGCATCGGGAAGTGCGGCAGCCAGTACCAGTTGAGCAAGCCAAAGTTACCGTCCTGCGCATATACGATGTTGGAGAAGTTCATCGAACCGGTGGAGAGGATAATACCGATGATGATAAGCCCGAGCGACACCTCGTAGGAAATCATTTGCGCAGCAGACCGCAGCGACCCGAGGAACGGGTATTTCGAGTTCGACGCCCAACCGCCCATGATCACGCCGTACACCTCAAGAGAGGAAACCGCGAAGACATACAGGATCGCCACGTTGATGTTGGACAGTACCCAACCATCGTTGAAAGGAATCACAGCCCAAGCCACCAGCGCCATCACAAGGCTGATCATCGGGGCGAGAAAGAAAACCGCACGGTCCGCACCCGCAGGCACAACGATTTCCTTGACGATATATTTGCCGAAATCTGCAAACGATTGCAGCAGCCCGTAGACCCCCACCACGTTCGGTCCGCGTCGCAACTGGACAGATGCCCAAATTTTGCGGTCCGCGTACATCAGGAACGCCAGCGCTACCAAAAGGGGAACCACGACGAGCAGGATTTGCCCCACGATCAGCAGAATCACCCCAAGGGTCGTGTTGAAAAAGAAGTCAGCCATAGATCCTCACACCGTCGGGATGCCTTGCTCCAAGCAGCTTTGTGTCACTACTTCAGCATCAATAGTCTTCAAGCCTTTAGGCAGGCTCGGCGAGATTGTGTAAACAGCATCGGCCCGCCAAATGCCAGCCTCAATTACCACATTTGTCCTGACATGACGCGCAAAACCGTAGCCTCTGATCAGAGTATACTGCGCTGCAGCACATTCCGCATAGGCAGCAACATTTTCCGACGCCCGCGCCTTTGTCATCGCAACATTGAATTGCACCAGATCACCATCCAACAGCACCGTCTCCACCCCCTTATAGTCGGGAATGAAGTCTTCGGCTGTGGGCGGCGGCGGCGTGCAACCTGCAAGCGTCAAAAGCATAATAATGCTCACCCCCCTCACTCCGCAGCCAAAGCCTCCGAACGGCGCGCCTTCGCAATGGCCGACATTTCTGCCATAAGGCTTGAGGCGCGCGCGATAGGATTGCTGAGGTAGAAATCGGCGATTGGATACGACAGCGGTTGATCCGCGATCGTGCCCTGTGCCACCGGCTGCCAGTCGTTTTGTTCCAGTTGATCGACATTGCCGAGATGTGGATGCGCTTTGACCAGCGCCTGACGCAGCACCGCAATCGAATCATAGGGCAGCGTCGCGCCTGTTTCGGCACTGAGCGCGCGCAGAATGGCCCAGTTTTCCTTAGCCTGACCGGGGGCAAAGCTGGCGCGCTGTGCCACTTGCGGACGGCCTTCGGTGTTCACAAACAGGCCCGGCTCTTCGGTATAGGCGGCGGCGGGCAGGATGATGTCGGCGCGGTGCGCGCCACGGTCGCCGTGGCTGCCTTGATAGATCACAAACGGACCTGCGGGAATGTCGCCTTCGTCGGCACCAAGATTGTAAATCACATCCGAGCCAAGCACATCCGCAATACCGTTTTCGGCCACCGCCCCCACATCCATCGCGCCCACACGGGACGCAGCGGTGTGCAGCACCAGAAAGCCGGATTTCGTGGCTTCGGCCAGCGCCATTGCGGCGGCCAGAATCTGCGCCCCGTCCTCGCGCGCCAAAGCGCCCATGCCGATGATAACAAGCGAAGCTTTGTCGGCCACCCCGGTATGGTCGCCGTTGACCAGATCGCTCAGCGCGGCAGGGCTGTCGCCCAAGTGGTTGTATTCATAAGTCAGGTTGGCTTGCGGACCGACAACACCCACGGATGCGCCTTTGGTCCACGCCTTGCGGATGCGTGCGTTCAGCACAGGTGCCTCAACGGCAGGATTGGTGCCAACCAGCATGATCATTTCCGCCGTGTCGATGTCTTCAACCGCCGCCGTGCCGACATATCCCGACCGGTTGCCTATCGGCAGTTTTGCCCCGTCGGTGCGACACTCAACGGCACCGCCCTGCCCCTCGATCAATTGCTTGAGCGCAAAGGCCGCTTCCACAGGGACCAGATCCCCGATCAGACCGCCGACTTTCTTGTCCTTCATCGCCGCCGCAACAGCGGCCAATGCTTCGGGCCACTCCGCTTTGCGCAGTTTACCGTTCTCGCGGATATAGGGGGTATCCAGACGCTGGCGGCGCAGACCGTCCCAGACAAAGCGCGTCTTGTCCGAAATCCATTCCTCGTTCACGCCGTCATGGTTGCGCGGCAGGAACCGCATCACTTCGCGCCCCTTGGTATCGACACGGATGCTTGAGCCAAGCGCGTCCATCACGTCGATTGATTCGGTTTTGGTCAGCTCCCAAGGGCGGGCCGTAAAGGAATAAGGCTTGGAAACCAAAGCGCCCACAGGGCACAGATCAATGATATTGCCCTGCAAGTTGCTGTCGAGCGTTTCCCCAAGATAGGCGGTGATCTCGGCATCTTCGCCGCGCCCCGTCTGGCCCATCGTCGTCAAACCCGCCACTTCGGTGGTGAAGCGGACACAGCGGGTGCACGAAATGCAGCGCGTCATATGGGTTTCGATCAGCGGGCCAAGGTCGAGATCCTCGGTCGCGCGTTTGGGCTCGCGGAAACGCGAGAAATCGACGCCATACGCCATCGCCTGATCCTGAAGATCACATTCGCCGCCCTGATCGCAGATCGGGCAATCAAGCGGGTGGTTGATCAGCAGGAATTCCATAACGCCCTCGCGGGCTTTCTTGACCATGGGCGAATTTGTCTTGACCACAGGCGGCTGGCCCTCGGGACCGGGGCGCAGGTCGCGTACCTGCATCGCACAGGACGCGGCGGGCTTGGGCGGTCCGCCCACAACTTCGACAAGACACATCCGGCAATTGCCCGCGATGCTAAGACGTTCGTGATAGCAAAAGCGTGGCACTTCAACGCCCGCCTGCTCACACGCCTGAATGAGCGTCATCGCCCCTTCCGCCTCAACTTCCTTACCGTCAATGATGATCTTGCGAATATCGCTCATGATGTCACTTCACTCTCAGTAACGAGCCGATGCGGCTCGATTTTTCAATCTCTTTGCGCCCTAATGCGCAATAGCTCTGCGGATCGGATGTCACAACCCCGTTAGCTTCGAAATAGGCAGCGCCTTTTGCCTTCATGCGCGTCTTTTCAGCGTCCGAGTCGGCGTAGGCATCTATCTCAGCATCAGTATACCCCAGTTTTTGCGCCTGTCTGCGCACCGAATGGTATATCGTCAAGGCCTGCCACATCCGTGCAGATATGTCCGGGCACTTCTTCCGTATCTGATCGGCAACCGCAACATCAAACACGGCATCATCAATGGACTTAACGTCGCGCAGCGGTGGTTTCGCGACAGCGCCAGTGGCCGTCAGAACCAGCACGCCCAGGCTCAGGATCAGGTTGCGCATGTTTACTCTCCTCAAATGCGTGGGGCTTTGTCTCCCCTTGGGCGCAAATGTGGTTTGGTCCCGTTTGTTATGCAATAACGCAGGTCGTATCGGCGGGATTGCGCGTGTAAAATGTGTTACCGCCCGCCGGGGCAGCGCCCTTGCAAAAGAAGCGTGTTGTTGTCGATGTTCAACTGCTCTTCGGGCGCGCCTGGCCCCGCCGTCCATTGGATGTCAGAGCTGCCGTAATTGTTGACGCAATACACAACAGCTTCGTATTGCCCCGCCTCACGCGCGCCTGCCAGCGAGTTGGACACCGGCTTGACGCTCACGGCGAAGACGTCGAACTGGCCGTCGACCTTGCGCAGTTTGGAATTGTAGAAATGACCATCGAAATAAATCCGGTCATCGCTGGAGGTACAACCCGCAAGCAGGCCCACGCATATCGCTAAACCCGTCAAAAACTTCATCTTTGTCTCCTCCACACCGGGGTGGGTGCGGTCCATACTTCCGGTCTTGGGCCACGTTATTGCGCAAAACGAACCTCAGGGCCAGCGGTTCTTGTATGCCTTGGGCTGAGCGCGGTGTCGTCGCGCTTTGCAGTCGGGCACCGCCGGTCAACACCCTTTATTCGCGCGGATCGCCCCGGTCATGATTGAAAATACCGTATCTCGATCCGGCGCGGACACCCCGCCCGGTCAAAAAGCGGTAGCAATTGCCAACACAGCCTGTGCCAGAATACACAGCAGCCCGATCATAAAGAACAACGACCGCATGGGGTGGCTGGTTGTTGCGATATGGGCCACGGCCATAACCACCCGTGCCACGATAAAGGCGGCGGCGAACAGATTGACCCAGAAAGGGGCCGCGCCGATCAGTATGGCCGCAACCGTCGCCGCGATGAACGGGCCGGACCCTTCGACCGCGTTCATAAACGCACGTTCGCGACGATAGACCGGATCATCATAATTGCGCTTGGGCTTGCCGCAATCGCACCGGTTTTCGGCAACCCGACCCGTTGTTGACAGGGCGGCAAGCACGCTCACCAGAATGGCCCAAAGTCCAAGCGAGGCTATCGCATGACCGTATACAGCAAGGCTTTCCATGTGATGCTACTCCGCCGCGACCGATTTGACTGATCCGGTGCGCTTGTGAGCGATCCGGTCTTCGATCTCGCCACGGAAATGGCGGATCAACCCCTGAATCGGCCAGGCCGCCGCATCGCCAAGCGCACAGATGGTGTGGCCCTCGACCTGCTTGGTTACATCAAGCAACATGTCGATTTCTTCGGGGTCCGCATCGCCTTTGACCAGACGGTCCATCACCCGCATCATCCAACCGGTGCCTTCTCGACACGGCGTACACTGGCCACAGCTTTCATGTTTGTAAAACGCGGCCAAACGCCAGATCGCCTTGATCACATCCGTCGACTGGTCCATCACGATCACCGCCGCCGTTCCAAGGCCGGAGCGCTGCTCGCGCAGATAGTCGAAATCCATGATCGCGTCGCGCATGTCCTTGCCCGGAAGCAACGGCACCGACGACCCGCCGGGAATCACCGCTTTGAGATTGTCCCAGCCACCGCGAATCCCGCCGCAGTGCTTCTCGATCAGCTCTTCAAAGGTGATCGACATCGCCTCTTCGACAACGCAGGGGTTGTTGACGTGACCGGAGATCGCAAACAGCTTGGTGCCTGCATTGTTCGGACGGCCAAAGCCCGCGAACCACGCGCCACCACGGCGCAGGATGGTCGGCGCAACGGCAATGGATTCGACGTTGTTCACCGTCGTCGGGCAGCCATACAGCCCCGCACCCGCCGGAAACGGCGGTTTCATACGCGGCATACCTTTTTTGCCCTCAAGACTTTCGAGCAAAGCGGTTTCTTCGCCGCAAATATAGGCCCCTGCCCCGTGGTGCAGGAAAACATCGAAATCCCATCCCGACCCAGCCGCATTCTTGCCCAGAAGGCCCGCGTCATACGCTTCGTCGATGGCGCATTGCAGCGCCTCTCTCTCGCGGACGTATTCACCGCGCAGGTAGATATAGCAGGTGTTGGCATTCATCGCGAAGCTGGCAATCAGGCACCCTTCGATCAGCGTGTGCGGATCGTGACGCATGATCTCGCGGTCCTTGCAGGTTCCCGGCTCTGATTCGTCGGCGTTCACCACCAGATAGCTGGGGCGCCCGTCGCTTTCCTTGGGCATGAACGACCACTTCAGACCGGTCGGGAAACCGGCACCGCCGCGCCCGCGCAGGCCCGACGCTTTCATCTCGTCTACGATCCAGTCACGGCCCTTTTTGATGATATCCGCCGTGCCATCCCAATGCCCGCGTGCCTGCGCACCTTTCAGGGTGCGGTCGTGCATACCGTAGATGTTGGTGAAGATCCGGTCTTTATCCTGTAGCATGTCGCTCATCCATTTCTGTCGTTCCGGCGCGCGCGCCAAAGCTTGTACGCTTGTATCATCACCCACAGGAACATGGCGCAAATGCCCAGTTCCAACAGGCCCATTATCTGGTTTGGCCATCCAAAGACAGCCCCGGCAAATTCGATCCCCATAAACCCGAAGGCACCCGCCACGCTGACCAGAGCAAGGCGCCGACCATCGCGCGACAGCTTTTCGTCATTATCCGCCACGAACGGCCACTCCTATGGATCAGCTCTTCTTTTTCTTTTTCGAGAACTCAGTCTCACCGCCTTGGGCCAGAATTCCGGCCTGACTCATCCAGCCGTCCCGCTCGATCCGGCCTTTAAACCGCAGGTTGCTATCCACCCAGATGATTTCCTCTTTGCGCCATTTGGCAACCTGATCAAAGTGATAGATGCCCAGATTGTTAAGCGTCTCTTCCAGTTTCGGGCCAACACCGCTGATCAGCTTGAGGTCGTCTTTGCCCTGCGCGCGCGGCCCGTCCAGCAACGCAGGCTTGCCATCTTGTGCCACCGGCGCTGCATCAGCGACATCTTTGACGGCGCCCCCGTCATATTTCCAATCGCCTTTGCGCGCTGCCAGTTCCTCCTGCCCTGCCAGCCTTTTCGAAGGCTGCATGGTGAATTTTTCAGCAGTCGTATATTTCTCGGCGGTTGTGCCCGTCACATCGGCCATATTGCCCATCGGCGCGCTGTTGTCTTGCGCGGCGTGCGCATCATCATTTTCTTCAGTGGTAGCCAAGGTGGCCCTGGTATCAACAGCGGCTTGGTGCTCCGGTTTTTTTGCATCCGCAATACGCGCATCTATAATCGCGTCCGTTTGCGTCACCGTACCATCAACGGACGCCTCTACCGGCGCGGTTTGCGCCGGACACATGAAGATGATCAGCACAAGGCCCACAAACACCCCGAACACACCACCCGCAAACAAGGCCAGCAACCAGCCGAAATCGGCCCACCAGTAGAACAGGACAATGGCAACGAGACCGGCAACAGCAGCGATCCCCTTACAAAGGGTCGGGCATTCCGTTTGGTTTTTCTTCCTAGCCATTACAGTACCTTATCCTCAAAAATGGGCTCAAGTCAGGCGCTATTCATAACGCCCGTCTTTGCTTGCCCGTGTGGAGAATTCGGTTTCCTCCCCCTGCGCAAGGCGGCCCGCCTGATCCACCCAGTTATCGCGCGATGCGCGACCCTTGAAACCTTCAAGGTTCTCGTCGACCCAGGCAAGCTCATCATGGCCCCATTTTGCGATCTGGTCAAAATGGAAAAAACCCATGGAATTAAGAAGCTGTTCCAGCTTGGGACCAACGCCCTTGATCAGCTTGAGGTCATCCGCACCGGCCGTGCGTGGTTGCGCCATTGTCTCCGGCTTTTTGCCGGGGCTTTCGGCCTTCACGTCACTCTGTGTCGCGGGGGCAACGGTGCCGCGCGCGGGCTTTGCCTTGGCTTTGGTATCTGCCGCCTCGCCGGGCGCTTCGGATACCTTGTCGGACGCATCGCCACGATCACGCGGCGCAGGTGCTTCGCCTGCGGAGCGTCCACCCTGCTTCCCGTCGGGACCATCCGGCGGCATCATGTCTTTGGAAGGCTTGCCGGGCTTCTTGCCGGAGTTTGCCTGCGTGCCCAACCACGGCGTCAGCAGCGGCACCTCGGTGCCGTCGATCCGCTTGATCGTATCGCCAAGGTCCGTCGCCAACTGCACAGAAGCGTTGTATTGCGTCTTGCCGCTGTCGTGTGCCGTCAACGATGTCAGACCGCTCAGCGGTTCGGAGGCGTAACGCCCGTTCTGTGGCCCCGGCGTCGGAACCTTGCCCGCAGCCAACCCGTCAAGAATCGCGGTAAAGCTTTCCGCCGTCAGATCTTCGTAGTAATCCTTGCCGATCTGCGCCATCGGCGCGTTGGAACACGCCCCCAGACATTCGACTTCTTCCCACGAGAACTTGCCGTCGGCAGACAGCTCAAGCGGGTTTATCGCAATTTTCTCTTTGCAAATCCCGATCAGGTCTTCAGCGCCGCAAATCATACAGGATGTCGTGCCGCAAACTTGAATATGTGCCACGGAACCAACCGGTTCCAGCTTGAACATAAAGTAGAATGTCGCCACCTCAAGCCCGCGAATATACGCCAGCCCCAGCATCTCACATATATGCTCGATTGCAGGACGGGTCAGCCATCCCTCCTGCTCATGCGCACGCCAGAATAGCGGGATGATCGCAGAGGCCTGACGGCCTTCGGGAAATTTGGTCATCTGCGCTTCGGCCCACGCCTGATTGGCGGGGGTAAAGGCGAAGGAATCGGGTTGGTCGTGATGCAATCTACGCAGCATATCTTGTTCCTTGTCGCATTCGCTTGGACCATCGGGTGAACAAGCGGTAGCGTCTCTCCATTTCGATAGGTTCAGACAGGGCCGACGCCCTGCCTCACCGGTCTACCTCACCAAACACGATATCCATCGTTCCGATGATCGCCGCCACGTCGGCCAACTGGTGACCTTTGGCAACATAGTCCATCGCCTGCAAGTGCAGATACCCCGGCGCGCGTATCTTGGCGCGGTAGGGCTTGTTGGAACCGTCAGCGACCAAATAAACGCCGAACTCGCCCTTGGGCGCTTCTACCGCTGCGTAAACCTCGCCTGCGGGAACGTGGAAGCCTTCGGTGTAAAGCTTGAAATGGTGGATCAGGCTCTCCATCGAGGTTTTCATATCCGCGCGCGACGGCGGGGTAATCTTGCCACGGGCCAGAATGTCGCCCTTGCCCTCTGGCGCGCGCAGCTTTTCGATGGCTTGCAGGATGATGGAGACCGACTGGCGCATCTCTTCCATCCGCACCAGATAGCGGTCATAGCAGTCGCCATTCTTGCCGATCGGGATCTGGAAATCGAATTCATCATAACATTCATAGGGTTGCGCGCGGCGCAAATCCCAGGCAAGGCCGGACCCGCGGACCATCACGCCGGAGAAACCCCAGTCCTGAATGTCTTCTTCGTTAACCACGCCGATGTCGACGTTGCGCTGTTTGAAAATCCGGTTTTCAGTCAACAAGATGTCGACGTCGATCATGAAACCGCTCATGAATTTATGCGCCCATGTCTCGATATCGTCGAGCAGAGCCTCGGGCAGATCCTGATGCACACCACCGGGACGGAAGTACGCCGCGTGCAGACGCGCGCCACAGGCACGCTCATAGAAGATCATCAAATCTTCCCGCTCTTCAAAACCCCACAGCGGCGGGGTCAGCGCGCCGACGTCCATCGCTGCCGTGGTGACGTTAAGAAGATGCGACAGGATGCGCCCGATCTCGGAATAAAGCACACGGATCAACGAGGCGCGGCGCGGCACTTCAACGCCGGTCAGCCGCTCGATTGCCAGACACCAGGCGTGTTCCTGATTCATCGGGGCAACGTAATCCAGCCGGTCAAAATAGGGCAGGTTTTGCAGGTACGTCCGGCTTTCCATCAGCTTTTCAGTGCCACGGTGCAGCAGGCCGATATGCGGATCGCAACGTTCGACAATCTCGCCGTCCAGCTCAAGCACAAGGCGCAAAACACCGTGCGCAGCAGGGTGTTGCGGGCCGAAGTTAATGTTGAAGTTACGGATTTTCTGTTCGCCCGTAAGGGTGTCGTCGAAACCTTTGGTGCCGTCCATCATTTGGATGCCTCTTTCTCGTCACCCGGAAGGATGTATTCGGCCCCTTCCCATGGCGACATGAAGTCAAACTGCCGGTATTCCTGAACAAGGCTCACAGGCTCGTACACAACCCGCTTTTCCGTCTCGTCATAGCGCACTTCGGTATAGCCCGTTGTCGGGAAATCCTTGCGCAGGGGATGACCGCGAAAGCCGTAATCTGTCAGCAAGCGACGCAAATCGGGGTGTCCCGAGAACAGGATGCCGAACATGTCGAACACTTCGCGTTCGAACCAGTTGGCGCATGGGTGCACGGACACAACCGATGGCACCATGTCCTGCTCGCGCACAGCGACGCGAATGCGGATGCGCTGGTTCTGGTACATGCTCAGGAAATGATAGACCACATCAAAGCGTTTCGCGCGGCCTGTGTAATCGACCGCCGTGATGTCCACGAGCGATGAAAACCGGCAGGTCGCATCACCTTTGAGGAATTCAACCAGCCCGAGAATTCGCGCCGGTGTTGTGTCCACGTTCAGCTCGTCATGGGTCACATCCCAGCCCAGCACGCAATCGCTGCGCTTGGCTTCGATGTAGGCGCCCAACTCGTTCAGTGCGTCACTCATCCCAAATCCCCTCAGCGAATAATCGTGCCGGTGCGGCGTATTTTGCGTTGCAGCTGCATGATACCATAAAGCAGCGCTTCCGCCGTGGGCGGGCAGCCGGGCACATAGATGTCGACCGGAACGATCCGGTCACATCCGCGCACAACGCTGTAGCTATAGTGATAATAACCGCCGCCATTCGCACAAGACCCCATCGAGATCACATAACGCGGCTCGGGCATCTGGTCGTACACCTTGCGCAGGGCCGGTGCCATCTTGTTGGTCAACGTACCCGCCACGATCATCAGATCCGACTGGCGCGGAGAGGCGCGGGGTGCTGTACCGAACCGCTCAAGGTCATAGCGCGGCATCGAAGTGTGCATCATCTCGACCGCACAGCAGGCCAGACCAAAGGTCATCCAGTGCAGCGAGCCGGTGCGCGCCCAGTTGATCAGATCCTCTGTTGAGGTCAGCAGGAAACCCTTGTCCTGCAACGCGGAATTGAGGTTCTGCGTTGCCACATCGCGGTCCATGCCTGCGGTAGCGGCGCTATGCGCACCAAGGTTGGGTGCGCCTGTATCATTTACTGCCATTCGAGCGCCCCTTTCTTCCATTCATAAGCAAAACCGGCTGTCAGAACCCCCAGAAACACCATCATCGACCAGAACGCCGTCATCGAGATGTCGGCAAAGGCCACCGCCCAAGGGAACAGGAACGCGATTTCGAGGTCGAAAATAATGAACAGAATAGCCACGAGGAAGAATCGCACGTCGAATTTCATCCGCGCATCGTCGAAGGCGTTAAAGCCGCATTCATAGGCCGACACTTTTTCCGGATCGGGATTTCGCACCGCAATCACAACTGCCGCAAGGATCAGGACAAGGCCCAGACCGATGGCAACAGCGAGAAAAACGAGAATCGGCAAATATTCTCTGAGCATATCTTCCAAGGGTGGCTCCTTTCTTGGATGGCGCGCGACAGCACGCGGTCCCGCTCTACGCTTCCTATCGGGGTTTATCCATCTGGCGGCGTGGGGTCAACGGCAGGAAGAGTGGAAAGGTGTCGCAGCAGTTGCATATCATAAGGCACGTCGCGCGATTGATCAAATCCCGATACCTGCACAGTCCGCAGCGACATGCATTGACAGTTGCGCCGTGATGGCATCGCCTGTCCGCCTGACCTAACAGAAAGCCACCGCCCGTGTTTCGTATATTCCTCGCCACGCTCGCCCTGCTTCTTTCCGTTGCCATCGGATCGGCTGATATCAGTTTTGGCCCCACGCCCCGCGCGCTGGACAACATCGCGGTATTTGACACCCGCGATCCCCTGCGCAAAGCGGAATGGGACGCGTTAAGGAAATCAGGCGTGCGTATGATCGACCTGAACCCGACATTCCTGATGCGGGTCGAATTGGGGCGTGCGGCGCGCAACGGGGCGCTTTTGCCGCGCTATCATGGCACCTACCTTGATGATCAGGGATTGCAGGACTTGCGGGCCCGTGTGCGCGACGGCTTTTCGATCAACTATCAGGCGGGTATCGCTCTTTCGGCGGACCGGTGCGGGCTGAGCGATCCTGCGGTTCTGGGGCGTGAAGCGGCGCGCGCGGAATATACCCATGTGATCTCCTATTTGCACCGCGCGTCGATCCCCGTAGCCGAAGTTTCCGTCGACGGGCCGTTCCTGCGTCTGTTGCAAGGATCGCGCAAAGCGTTCAGTTGTGCGGATGGCACCCGCAACAGCGACGGCACACGGCTTAGCGATGGCGAGGAAGGCAAAAACATCACCTTCACCGCGCAGGCCATTCACGCATATATCGAAGAGCTGGTAGGACAGATCGCGCAGCACCAATCGCGCCCGCCAGAACTGGCGTTGACGATCAACCTGCCGAACTGGCGCGAAGGCGCGCTTCGCTCTGCGGCATGGCCCGCGCTGCACACATCCCTGTCAGACATGTTGGCCAGCTTTACCGCCACCCGTCGCGGCGCGGGGCAGCGGTTCGCGTGGATCAGGCTGGACTACCCCGCCTGCTATCTCGACGGTACGGCCAGTTGCGGCGGCGGCACGGCCGACACGTTCGTGGCCAAGACAACAGCCCTGTGGCAAGCCTCCCGCGCCCTTAACGGCACAGGGCGCCCCCCGGCGCTAACGGTCGTTGCCAATGACATCGGCAGCCGCGCGCGCTGTATGGGGCCGAACCGCATCCCCGAATTCCTTGCGTACCGTGATTACCGCGACCAATCACTCACCCGTTACAGCGCACCGCCCGCGCGCGCAGGTTACGTCGCGCCCGACCCCGCCTGCCAGATGATCCAGCGCGACGGGCCGGACCAACAATTCATCAACAGCTCTTTTTCCTACGCAAACAGTCTGACCAAAGGCCGCCTTGCCGCGCAGCTGGCACATGCGGACCCAACGCTAAAGGTCAGCCGGATCGCATTTCAAAGCTGGGGTGTCAGCCCGATGAGCAACCTGTGGTACATCGGTCAGATTCGCCGCTACGCCAATCAACAATAGGCGGCGCGGCTTACACCACCCACGCCGCCCTGCGTTTTTCGAAAAACGCGCCGATCCCCTCGGCGGCCTCGTCCGTTTCCCAACGCGCGGCCAGCGCGGCAATCGACATCGCCACCGCCTCTTCGCTCGCCCCCCCGCCCAGATCCTGCGCCAGCTTCTTGGCGGCGGCCACAGCACCGGGCGCACAGGCAAGGTATGGCACAACTTCGGCTTCGACAGCCGCATCCAGATCGGCCAAAGGCACGGCTTTGGCCAGCAGGCCAAGCGCCACCGCCTCTGCAGCCCCGAACACACGGCCCGACATAAACACCCGCCGCGCGCGCCCCTCGCCCATACGCGCAATGACATACGGCCCGATCGTCGCCGGCAAAATGCCCAGCTTTGTCTCAGTCAGCGCCATTTTCAACGTATCGACCCCGATGGCCACGTCACACACGCTTGCCATGCCGACGCCTCCGCCAAACGCATTGCCGTGCAATTTACCGATCAATGGTTTTGGCAAACGGTTCAGCGCCCCCAGCATCGTCGCCAGCTTGCCCGCCTCGCGCGCGCGGGTCTGCGGGTCCATGCCCATCTGCTCTTGCATCCACGCCAGATCGCCGCCCGCGCAGAATGTCTTGCCCGCTGCGGCCAACACAACCACGCGCACCGCCGCATCCGCGCCCAAAAGCGCCGCCGCCTCTGTCAGCTCTTTGAGCATCAACGCCGACATCGCGTTGTGTTTATCGGCCCGCGCAAGAGTCAGCGTGGCAACACCCCGACTGTCTGTGTCGATCTTGATCGTCTCGAACATAGTGTCTTCCTTTGAGCTTCCTCAGCCGCGCATCGCCAGCGCCATCGCCGCAGCTTCGGCAATCACATCCCGATCCAGCCCCGTCTCATACCCGAGTTCGGCCAGATGCGCCGCCACGGCTTCGGTTGCCACATTACCTGCCGCTCCGGGTGCAAAAGGACAACCGCCCAAGCCCCCCACAGCCGCATCAAACACCCGCACACCAAGGGCAAGCGAGGCGTCGATATTATCCAAAGCGCGCCCGTTGGTATCATGGAAATGCCCCGCAAGACGCCCCACCGGCACGACATCACGCACAGCCAACAGCATCCGCGCGATGCTATCGGGCGTCCCCGCCCCGATGGTATCGCCCAACGACACCTCGTAACACCCCATCGAGAACAAGCGGTCCGCCACTTCGGCCACCTGCGCAGGCGACACAGGTCCGTCATAGGGGCATTGCACCACGCACGAGACATAGCCGCGCACCGGCAAATCAATGTGGCGCGCCTCTTCAAGGATTGGCGCAAACCACGCAATGCTTTCTTCGATGGTGGCGTTGATGTTTTTGCGCGAGAACCCTTCGGAGGCCGAGGCAAACACCGCAACCTCGTCCGCCTTCGCCGCCAGCGCATCCTCGTAACCGCGCATATTCGGCGTCAGCGCGCCATAGCGCACCCCCTCGCCACGCGTGATCCCCGCCAGTACCTTCGCAGAACTTGCCATCTGCGGCACCCATTTGGGCGAGACGAAACTTGCACATTCGATCCGCGAAAACCCCGCCGCCGTCAGCTTGTCCACCAGCGCGATTTTCTCGGCCACCGGAATGTCGCGCGCCTCGTTTTGCAAGCCATCCCTTGGACCTACCTCGAAGATCTCGCATTTACCCTTATTCATCCGTCGCGCCCTTCCGTTGATGCTCTCACGCTCAGCCTAACCCAACCGCCTGCTTTTTTGTGCTAAAAATACGCAAATCCCGCATTCTCCGTCTACGCAACATCCCAGGGCGCGAAAAACGGCTCGGGAAAAAGCTTTTCACCTTCTGCGGGCAAGGACGCCGTAAAGGCAGGGCGCGCCGTAATCCGCGCATACCACGCCGCCGCGCGCGGAAAGTCTTCCAGCGCCGCAAAGTGGCGCGCCATATACACCGCCTGCCCTACCGAAACATCCGCCGCCGAGAACCCCCCATCAAGCAAATGTTCACGCTCTTCCAGCCGCGCGTCGATGGCAGCGTAACATTTGGCGATTCGCGCGGCCTCCAGCTTCATCACGATCGGGCTGCGCATGTGATCCTCGCGCAGCGCCACATGTTGCTGCGTCAGCGCCGCCGCGTGCTGGCTGATGGTTTCGGCAAAATGCACCCAGACAAGCCACGCCGCCCGCTCCGCCGCTCCCGCCTCACGGCCAAGGCCTTGGGGGGAATATCGCTCGCACAACACTTGCGTGATCGCCCCTGTCTCGAACAAGGCCGTCCCGTCGATCTCCAGCGCCGGCACCCGCCCCGCAGGGCTGCGCGCCAGAAACTCCGGTGATCGCAGCGTTTTGTCGAACGGGTAGGCTTTCACCTCGAACGGGATGCCCAACTCGTGCAGCAACCACAGGCTGCGCATGGAGCGCGATTGCGGCACATGATGCAGGGTGATCATGCCACCGCCTCTTCTTGCGCCTCAAGCCGCACCAACGCCGCTCCCGCCTCGACCTGATCGCCTTCGACGGCCAACACCTCGGCCACCACCCCGTCACGCGCCGCGAGCAGCGCATGTTCCATTTTCATCGCTTCCAGCACGGCCAGCCTGTCACCCTTGGCAACCCGTTGACCCACCTGCGCCGTCATGGTGCGCACAAGACCGGGCATCGGGGCCTCGATCAGGTTGCCATCACCGTGCGCTCCTGCCGCGCGCAGCAAGGGGTCGATTTGCTCGAACACCATGCCGTAACTGTCAAAGACGGTGATCCGGTCACCCGACACCGCCACGGGGGCTGCGGCATGGCCGTCGATCTGCCATGCCCCCCCCACACGCAACGCTTCAACGGCTGTATCACCGACCTGCCACATCTGCCGGTCCGGCCCGTCAACCGCGACCTTCAGCGTCATTTCCTCTTCGCCATGGCGCATCGCCACCTGCCGCAACAAGGGGGTCCACAGTGTAAATCCGGTCTCCCCACCCGCCTCCAACAGGTCCAGCGCCGCCATGCCTGCCAACGCCATGTGGCGTGGCAGAACCGCGGGCGGTGTCGTCAGCGCGTCGATATCGCGCGCAATCAACCCGGTATCGACATCGCCTGCGCGAAACCCGTCATGCGCCGCAAGCGCACCCAGAAAGGCAAGGTTGGTCACGGTGCCGGCCACCTCGCAACGGGCCAGCGCGCGGCGCAACCGCGCCAGCGCCACATCGCGCGTCGGGCCATGCACGATCACCTTGGCGATCATCGGATCATAGAACGGGCTGATCGTGTCGCCCGCGCGCACACCGCTGTCGGCGCGCGCATCCGGATCAAAGGCCAGATGGGTCAACGTACCGGTCGCGGGCAGAAATCCCTTCGGCACGTCCTCCGCATACAGCCGCGCCTCGAAAGCGTGCCCGTTGATGGTCAGATCCTCCTGCGCCATCGGCAGATCCTCACCCGCTGCCACGCGCAGCTGCCATTCCACCAGATCAACGCCGGTGATGGCTTCGGTCACCGGATGCTCGACCTGCAAGCGCGTGTTCATCTCCATAAAGAAAAATCCGTCAGCGCGCAGTCCGCCAGAGCCGTCCACGATAAACTCGACCGTGCCAGCGCCTTTATACCCGATGGCCTCTGCCGCCTTGACCGCCGCAGCCCCCATCGCCGCGCGCATGTCTTTGCTCATGCCGGGCGCGGGCGCTTCCTCGATCACCTTCTGGTGGCGCCGCTGGAGCGAGCAGTCCCGCTCGAACAGATGTACTGCGCGGGTGCCATCGCCAAAGACCTGCACTTCGATGTGGCGCGGCTGGCTCACGAACTTCTCGACCAGCACATCCGTGTTGCCAAAGGCGGTCTTCGCCTCCGAGCGCGCGCTTTGCAGCGCTGCGTCAAACCCTGCCGCTGCATCGACCTGCCGCATCCCCTTGCCGCCGCCGCCCGCAACGGCCTTGATCAGCACCGGATAGCCGATTTTGTCCGCTTGCGCCGCCAACAGCGCATCATCCTGATCGCGCCCGTGATAGCCTGGAACAACAGGCACGTCCGCTTCGATCATCAACGCTTTGGCCGCATCCTTAAGGCCCATCGCGCGGATCGCATCCGCAGACGGCCCAATAAACACAAGGCCCGCCGCCGCAACCGCATCAACAAAATCGGGGTTCTCGCTGAGAAACCCGTACCCCGGATGGATCGCCTGCGCGCCGGTATCAAGCGCCGCCTGTATAATCGTATCCCCGCGCAAATAACTGTCCGCCGGGGCCGAGCCGCCAATATGCACCGCGTGATCGGCCATCGCCACATGCTTGGCCGCCGCATCCGCGTCCGAATAGACCGCGACACAACGCACGCCCATCGCCTGCGCCGTTTCCATCACGCGGCAGGCGATCTCGCCCCTGTTCGCAATCAGAATTGTATCAAACATGGCACACCCTCTCTTTCGGGGCGCTTTGCCCCTGCTTCATTTGGCCAACTAAACTCATCCGACCTCTCCTGCCGCACTGACAGCAGCAAAATTTTCGCCCCCCTCGATCCGCTCCATCACATCCGGAACACGCCAAAGCGTGTCTCTTTGATAGGCGTGTTCAGCGCGGCAGACAGGCTGAGAAACAACACATCGCGGGTTTTGCGCGGATCAATGATGCCATCGTCCCACAGCCGCGCCGAGGCATACAGCGGATGCGACTGCTCTTCGAACATGTCGATTGTGGGCTGTTTGAACGCGGCTTCCTCTTCGGCAGACCATGCGCCGCCCTGCCGTTCGATCGCGTCGCGTTTGACGGTGGCAAGCACGCCTGCCGCCTGCGGTCCGCCCATCACGGAAATGCGGCTGTTGGGCCAGCTCCACAGAAAACGCGGGCTATAGGCGCGCCCTGCCATGCCGTAATTGCCCGCGCCAAACGATCCGCCGACCAGCATCGTCACCTTGGGGACATTGGTACAGGCCACCGCCGTCACCATTTTGGCGCCGTGGCGCGCGATGCCTTCGTTTTCGTATTTGCGGCCCACCATAAAGCCAGTGATGTTCTGCAAAAACACCAACGGGATGCCACGTTGCGAGCATAGTTCGATAAAATGCGCGCCCTTTTGTGCGGCCTCGGAAAACAGCACACCGTTGTTGGCGATGATCCCGATAGGACATCCTTTGAGGTGGGCAAAACCGGTCACCAGCGTCTCGCCAAAGCGCGGCTTGAACTCATCGAAACGGCTGCCGTCAACGGTGCGCGCGATCACCTCGCGGATGTCGTAGGGCGTGCGCAGATCGCCCGGCACCACGCCCAAAATCTCTTCGGGGTCATAGGCAGGCTCTTCCACGCTTTCCCATTGCACCGATCTTGGTTTGGCACGGTTAAGATGCCCCACCGCGCGGCGCGCAAGCTCAAGCGCGTGCGCGTCGTCCTCGGCCAGATAATCCGCAACACCCGACAGGCGTGTATGTACATCCCCGCCGCCCAGGTCCTCGGCGCTCACCACCTCGCCTGTCGCGGCCTTAACCAAGGGCGGACCGGCCAAAAAGATCGTGCCTTGCTCTTTTACGATGATCGTCACATCGGACATCGCAGGCACATACGCCCCGCCCGCCGTACACGAGCCCATCACCACCGCAATCTGCGGGATGCCCTTGGCGCTCATCCGCGCCTGATTGTAGAAGATGCGGCCAAAGTGGTCGCGGTCGGGAAATACCTCGTCCTGGTTGGGCAGGTTCGCGCCGCCACTATCCACCAGATAGATGCAGGGCAGGTTGTTTTCCTCGGCGATCTCCTGGGCGCGCAGGTGCTTTTTCACGGTCATCGGATAGTAGGTGCCGCCCTTTACGGTGGCATCGTTGCACACCACCATTACCTCGTGGCCCTGCACACGGCCAATGCCCGCGATCACCCCCGCACAGGGCGCTGCCCCGCCATAAAGTCCGTGCGCCGCGACCGCGCCCACCTCAAGGAAAGGCGCGCCGGGATCAAGCAGGTTCGCCACCCGCTCGCGCGGCAGCATCTTGCCCCGGCTCACATGGCGGTCGCGGGATTTCTCGCCGCCGCCAAGGGCCGCTGCATCCGCCACGTCGCGCACCTGCGCAAGCGCCTCAAGATGGGCGGCGCGGTTGGCCTTGAAACCCTCCGAGGATGGCAATGCCTGTGATGTAAGCTTCATGATCTACTCCTCGATCCAACCCGTTTTCAGATAGAATGCCCGCATCCGCGCCGCGATGGCGGCTCCGTGAAAGCGTGTTTTGCACGTGGCACATGCGTTTTGAGCGATATTGTCTTCAAGCGTCATAGGCGCGCGCCCTCTGCGCGGGCCATCGCCTTCAACTCGCGCCGGATCACCTTGCCTGTTACAGTCATCGGCAGTGCATCAAGAAACTCGATTTCTCTTGGATAGGAATAGCTTGCAAGCCGCTCTTTAACCCACTCCTGCAAAGCTTCGGCGTTGGGTTGTGCGCCGTCTTTCAGCACCACATAGGCTTTCACGATCTCGGTCCTGAGCGGATCAGGCTTGCCCACCACACCGACCGTCGCCACGTCCTTGTGTGTCAGCAAACAATCCTCGATCTCTGCCGGACCAATTCTATAGCCGGACGATGTGATCACATCATCCTCGCGTCCGACAAAGCGCAGGAAATCGCCGTCCCACTGCCCGCGATCGCCCGTCAGCATCCAGTCGCCGTGAAACTTTGCGGCACTCTCTTCGGGGCGTTGCCAATACTCCAGCATCATCGACGCGGCACCGCGCCGCACGGCGATATCGCCCTCATCCTCGTGCGGCACGCCGTTTTCGTCCAACACCGCCAGATCAAATCCCGGCACGGGCTTGCCGATCGCACCCGGCTGCGCGGCGAAATCCGCACCGCAGCTTGAAGCGACCATGTTGCATTCTGTCTGTCCGTAAAATTCGTTGATCGTCACGCCCAGCGCATGACGCCCCCAATCCAGCATCTGCGCGCCCAGCGGCTCTCCCCCGCTCGCCACCGAACGCAGGCCCGATATTTCCGCCCCCGCCGCTTTGAGCATCCGCAGGGCGGTTGGCGGAAAAAATACATTGCGTACATTGCCTTGCGTGATAATCCTTGCGCAGGTTTCGACATCGAATTTCGCCATCCGCGCCGCCACCACCGGCACACCCAACGCAAGTGCGGGCAACGCCACATCGAACAGCCCGCCAATCCACGCCCAATCCGCAGGCGTCCACAGGCAATCCCCCTTTTGGCCCAGATGATCGTGGCTCGTCACCACTCCGGGCAGATGGCCAGTCAAAACGCGGTGGGCATGCAGCGCGCCTTTGGGGCTGCCGGTTGTGCCGGAGGTATAGATCAGCACGGCGGGGTCTTCCGGTCCGGTATCCGCGAACGGCACGGGGCCGCCCGCAACGCCGCATGTCTGCGCAATCCAAGGCTGCGCCAGATCACCCAGCAGCGCGGAGCCTTCGGCATCCGTCAGCACAATACCCGCGCCCGCATCCCCGATCCTGCTCGCCAGCGCGTCCTGCTTGAACAATTTGAACAAAGGCACTGAAATCGCGCCGATTTGCCAGATCGCCAGATGCGAGGCCAGACACCACGGGCTCTGGCTCAGCAACACACCCACACGGTCCCCCGGCGCAACCTGCGCACGCAGCGCACGGGCCAGCCCGTCAACCATTTCAGCCAGCGCCGCAAAGCTGACATCGCGCCGCACACCACCCGTCAGATCAATTATCGCCAAGGCTTGCGCAGGCTGGCTCAGGCACTGGCGCGCCATGTTAAGCCGTACCGGAATATCCCAGCGTGCGTCGGATGTCAGACCGGGCAGCGGCATCCGGTCAGTCCCCGAAGGTTTGCAGATCGAGCGCCTGCCGCGCGGTCTGCTGCATCAGACATCCCACCGTGGCCGGACCCTGCCCCGAGCCACCACCCCACCGCGTCCCTTCGAACGCGCAGGCCTTATCGCGAAACGTGATCCATGCGCGCTGCATGTCGCGCAGCGCCACCGCCGAGCCGGGCAATGATTGCTTGGCAGGCAACCGGCCCGCATCCATGCGCTTGGCCTCTGCCATCACGGTTTTGTAGTTGCTGTTGAGCATCGCGTCCCAAAACGCCAACTCGCCCCCCAGACAACCGCCCATGCCGACGGTGCTGTTCCCTTCGGGGGTATTCATGCACAGCCGCGCAGACACTCCGGCGCAGGCAAGTCGCGCGGCATAACTTCCGCCCTGCGACAGACATTGCACGGTCCCTGCGTCACTGTAGGGTACGCTTTGCGCGCCGAGCGCCGGAGCAACAAGCCCCAGGATCAGCGCAAGCCGCATCATGCCATCGACTCCATCATCTCGCGACCCACCAGCATACGGCGGATTTCGGATGTGCCTGCCCCGATCTCCATCAGCTTGGCATCACGGAAAATACGGCCCACCGGATTGTCGGAAAGATAACCGGCCCCGCCCATCGCCTGAACCGCCTGATGCGCCTGCACCATCGCCTGCTCGGACGCATAAAGACAGCACGCCGCCGCATCGGCACGGGTCACATCGCCGCGATCACAGGCCTTGGCGACCTCGTACACATAGGCGCGCGCGGAATTCATCGCGGTGTACATATCCGCCATCTTCCCCTGCATCAGCTGGAACGACCCAACCGGTTGTCCGAACTGTTTACGCTCGACCATATAGGGCATGATTTCGTCCAGACAGGCAGCCATGAGGCCAAGGCCGATACCGGCCAGCACAACCCGTTCATAATCAAGCCCTGACATCAAAACGCGCACGCCGCGCCCCTCTTCGCCCAGCACATTCTCGAACGGCACCTCGCAATCGTCAAAGATCAGCTCGGCCGTGTTCGATCCACGCATCCCCAGCTTGTCAAAGTGGGCCGAGGTGGTGAAACCGGTCATGGATTTTTCAATCAGAAAGGCTGTGATCCCCTTCGATCCGGCATCCGGATCGGTCTTGGCATAAACCACCAGCGTGTCGGCATCGCAGCCGTTGGTGATCCAGTATTTGTTGCCGGATAGGCGGTAATGGTCGTTGCGCTTTTCCGCAGACAGCTTCATCGCAACCACATCCGACCCGGCGGACGTTTCCGACATCGCCAACGCGCCAACATGCTCGCCCGAGCACAGCTTGGGCAGATATTTCGCGCGCTGCGCATCGGTGCCGTTCAGGCGAATCTGGTTCACGCACAAATTGGAATGCGCCCCGTAGGACAAAGAGACAGAGGCCGATGCACGCGCGATCTCTTCAACCGCAATCGTATGCGCCAGATAGCCCATGCCGGTGCCGCCCCACTCTTCCCCGACGGTCATTCCCAAAAGGCCCAGCGCGCCCATTTCCTGCCAAAGCACTGGTGGAAAAAGGTTATCCTGATCAATGCTCTGCGCCATCGGCTTCACCCGCTCTTGCGCCCAGCGGTGAACCATCTCGCGGATGGCGTTGACGTCTTCGCCCAGATCAAACTGCATGGTGGCGTTGAACATGGAACCTCCCTTGAACCTAACTTATTGAACGCTTGTTCATTACTTACAGATCAGCGGTCACCGGTCAAGCATCGCACCTCAAGAGGAACGTTTTTGTCCTGACATGGTTATCTTACCGACACTTCCACACTATCACATTTTGACGAAAGGAACCCCGTTATGTCGAGCTTGAAAGAAACCTTCTGGGACCGCCTTGAGGATGTACGCACCGGAATGTTGTCGGCAGACAGCGCCCGCGCCGTCCCGATGAGCCACTATGTCGACAAAAAAACCGGCGCGATCTGGTTTATTACAGCGGACGGCACCGACCTCGCCAAGACCGCATCACAATCGGGTAGCGCAAAAGGTGAATATATCGTCAGCAGTGATGCTGAAGGGATTTATTCACGCATTGACGGCACGCTGACAGCGGTCACAGCCCCTGCAAAACTTGCTGAATTGTGGAACGCAGTGGCGGCTGCGTGGTTCGAGGATGGCAAGCAAGACCCCGATATCCAGCTTGTGCGATTTGATCCGGTAACGGCTGAAATCTGGGTAACCGGCGGCGCTTTGTCATTCCTCTATGAGGTTGCCAAAGCGCGTATGACCGATGAAAAGCCGGACGCAGGCGATCACGGCACGGTAACCTTCTGAACCGCAACCTTCCAGATTAACGCACCCTCGGCCTGCCGACACCGGACACTCCTGCGCGCGCGACATGAAAAATGTCTTGCGCGCAGGCGCACATCTGGATCACGTCTCTTTCGGATACAAACGCCCGACTTCTTCGCGAATGATACGCGCGATCATCTCGCAATCCTCCAGCGAAAACGTAAGCGGCACCCGCATGTCCACAATACCCGCCAGCACCCTGTCGGTTGCGGGCATAGCAGGGGCGCAAACATAGCGCCAACTGTCATAGCGGCTGGTAAATCCCAAAGGCTCCGCCGCGCCGAACCATTTCAATTCAACACCGCGCGCAGCGCAGCGCACAAGCAGCGCTTCCACATTCTCACCCGGCCAGTCTTTCAATAGAAACTGAATAGACGAACCAACGATGGTTTCCTCCTTTGGTCGCTCGATCACCGTCAGGCCCGGCACCCCGCAAAGACCGCTTTCCAACACACGGTAACGCGCGTTCCAGCGTTCGCATTGCCGGTCCAGATCCGCAATCTGCGGGCGCAGGATCGCCGCGCGCAGGTTGTCCATCCGCCCCGAGATGTTCGGCGTCTCAAAGCGGATCGTCCCGAAGGCTTCTTTGGGTGGCCCCGCCAGATGGCGTTCGTACATCATATAAGAGCCGGAATACATGATCGCCCGTGCGGCGATCTGCGCGTCATCCGTCACCAAAAGCCCGCCCTCGCCCGCGTTGACATGTTTATACGTCTGGCAGGAATAACAGCCCACCGCCCCCCAGCGCCCCGACGGGGTTCCCTTCCACGCAGCCCCCATCGTATGGGCGCAATCCTCGATCACGGTAATGCCGCGGGCATCGCAAATCTCCATCAGGCGCTCCATATCGCAGATATGCCCGCGCATGTGGCTCAAAAGCAGTACGTCCGCCTGATCCGCCTGTGCCGCCAGATCATCGAGATCCAGCACCAGTTGAGCGCTCACCCCGACAAACACCGGCACCCCGCCCACGGCCGCAATCGCACCCGGCACAGGGGCCAGCGTAAACGCATTGGTCAAAACCCGATCACCCGCCTTCACGCCAACAGCGCGCAAGGCGGTCGACAACGCATACCCCCCCGATGCCACAGCAAGGCAATATTTCGCGCCCACCATCGCGGCGAATTCCTGCTCCAGCAGCACCGTTTCCGCCGTCTCGCCGGGAGCGGTGTTGTAGCGGTGCAGCCTGCCATGGCGCATCACCGCAACCGCCGCTTCGATCCCCGCTTCGGGGATCGGTTCCTGCTGGGTAAAGCTGCCTTTGAATACGTCAACCATCGCTTACGTCTCCCGCATAAGATCATCTACCATATCCGGCAGATCGCCAAAGCGGTGCAACAACCGCTCGGGCGCGAGGGCCGCCATGTCGCCGCCTGCAGGACCGAAGGTCACCAGAACCGAAGGCACCCCCGCCGCTTTCGACGTGTTCCTGTCGGTATCGCTGTCTCCGATCAGCACACAGCGCTGCGGCGCGCCGCCCGCGCGGCGCACGGTTTCAAATAGATGCTCGGGATCGGGCTTGCGCACCGGCAGGCTGTCTGCCCCCAACATCGCCGCAAATTCGTCAAGCACCCCAAGCCGGGTGAGCAATTCACGCGCCAGCGCTTCGGGTTTGTTGGTGCAAATCGCCACCAGATAGTCACGGTCCTTAAGCATCGACACCGCGTCCATCGCGCCGTCATAAAGCCGCGTGTGAGTATCAATGTCGCGCGCATAATGGTCCAGAAGCGCCTGATAATAAGCGTCAATCAGCGGATCTTGCGCATCGCGCCCCATCCGGGCCATGCCCAGCCGCAGCATCGCGCGCCCGCCGCGCAGGGCCGTTCCCGCATCCATGCGCACATCCAGAAGATCGCCCGCACCCATATCGCGAAAACAGGCATTGGCCGCCGCAATCAGATCGCCGCTGGTATCGGCCAACGTGCCGTCCAGATCAAATACCACCGTCTTCATTGCCACACTCCCGAATTGCACCTGTTTCGCGTAGCGCGCCCTCTGCATCGTTGCAAGCCCGACAGATGCTGATCCGCGATCGCCTTGCGCCACACCGTACATTCGCTAAACAGGGCGTCGAAACAGCAAATCGGAAACACCTCATGAAGACGAGCCTCATCATTCTCGCCGCGGGCAAAGGCACGCGGATGAATTCAGACCTTCCCAAGGTGCTTCACCCCATCGCAACCGAATCCATGCTGGTTCATGCCATGGCCGCCGGAGCGACCCTTGACCCCGAGCATACGGTTGTTGTCGCCGGTCACGGGGCCGAACAGGTCAGCGCCGCGGTACAGGCCTATGATGAAACCGCGACCGTCGTTGTGCAGGAAGAGCAGCTTGGCACCGCGCATGCCGTGGATCAGGCGCGCGCCGCACTTGGTGATTTCGACGGCACCGCAATCGTTCTGTACGGCGATACGCCGTTTGTTTCGCCCGACACGCTGGAGCGGATGATGGGCGCCGCAGAGGGCAGCGATGTGGTTGTTCTGGGCTTCGAGGCACGCGATCCGGGGCGGTATGGCCGCCTGATCCTGAACGGCGACGCGTTGGAGCGTATCGTCGAATTCAAGGACGCGACCGAGGCCGAGCGCGCCGTGACCCTGTGTAACAGCGGTGTGGTGGCCTGCAAAGCCGGGCTGCTGTTTGATCTGATCGCTGGCGTTGGCAATGACAACGCGTCCGGCGAGTACTACCTGACCGACATTATCGCTCTGGCCCGCGCACGCGGCCTTACGGCCAGCGCCGTCACCTGCCCCGAAGAAGAGACAATGGGCGTCAATTCCCGCGCACAGTTGGCCGAGGCCGAAGCCGCGTTTCAGGCCCGCGCCCGCGCTGTCTTGCTCGAAGACGGTGTGACGCTTCAGGCCCCCGAGACCGTGTTCCTTGCCCGCGATACCGTGATTGGGCGCGATACCCTGATCGAGCCGAACGTCGTGTTCGGACCCGGTGTCACCGTTGAGAGCGGCGCAACTATCCGCGCGTTCAGCCATCTTGAGGGCTGCCATGTCTCGCGCGGCGCGATCATCGGCCCCTATGCGCGCCTGCGCCCCGGCGCGGAATTGGCCGAGAACACCCGTGTGGGCAACTTTGTCGAGATCAAGAATGCAATCGTGAGCGAAGGGGCCAAGGTCAATCACCTTAGCTATATCGGTGACGCCTTTGTGGGCGCGTCAGCCAACATCGGCGCGGGCACCATTACCTGCAATTACGATGGCGTAATGAAGCACCACACCCACATCGGCGCGCGCAGCTTTATCGGGTCAAACACGATGCTGGTGGCCCCGGTTCACATCGGCAACGGCGCGATGACCGGCTCGGGCTCTGTTATCACGTCGGATGTTGAAGAAGACGCGCTGGCGTTGTCGCGTGCGCCGCAGGTGGAAAAACCGGGTATGGCGCGCAAACTGGTGGCCATGCTGACGGCGAAGAAAGCCAGAATGCAGCGGGGCAGCTGATGATGGACACGCCCCCCGAAGATGCCCCCCATGCGCCCTACCTCGGCGCGCTCGAAGCTTTGCGCAATCCTGAACGCGCCGCAGGGATGCGCAGCTATCACAAGGCTGACCGTATCTATCTGGGGCTGACCAATCCGCAGCTGAACGATCTGACGAAACAGTGGCGCGATGATCTGGACGTACCCGACCGCGTCGTAATCGCAGACGGTCTGTGGCAAACCGACATCTACGAGGCACGGATTGCCGCCGCCAAGCTGCTGACCCAGGCGCGCCTGCGCCCCGACGATGCCGCCGCATGGGCGCTCATCGCATCATGGGCACCGGATTTCGACAGTTGGGCAATTGCCGATCATGCGTGCACGGCCGGTCAAAAGCGGCTGGTGGCCGATCCTGCACGGCTGGACGAAATCGCGCAGTGGACAGGCTCCGACCATCTGTGGATCAAACGTGCCGCACTTGTGATCACCCTGCCGTGGGCCAAACAGAACAACCCCAAGCCCGAGGAAACCGCCGCGCGCGAACGTATCCTTGGCTGGATGGCGCAGTATGCAACAGACCAGCGCTGGTTCATCCAGAAAGCCGTCGCATGGTGGCTGCGTGAACTCAGCAAACATGACGCGGCCCGTGTTACCGCGTTTCTGGACGCGCACGGTGCGCAGATGAGGCCCTTTGCCGCCAAAGAGGCCGCGCGGCACATGCGGCCCTGAAACCCGCAGGGCTGCGCCCGGTGCAAACCGCCGGATTTGCGTATTTGCAGCACAAAAAAGCAGGCGCCGGTGGGCGCTTGCTACCCTTCGAGGGCGACTTCGACTTCGGTAAGATCCCCCAGCGATGCCTCGATCAGGCGCAGGGCAGGCAATGACATCCGGCTGCCGCCTGACGCTGGCCCGTCAATCGGGATCAGCGTCACGGCAGAAGATTTACCATTGGCTTTGTTGGTCACACGGCCCTTTGTCTCGGTCTTGACCAGCGGTGTTTTCAACCAGAACCCCGGCTCTGTCGGGCTGCCGAGGCTGGCGATGGTTGTGCCCAGTACCTTCAACTTCGCCCCGGATTTTGCGGGTGCGGCGGCCTGGGCGCGCTGCGCGGCCGATGTGGTGTCGAACGCTTCCTGGGTTTTGGCAGCGGCAGGCGGGCGCGGCACAGAGGCCGCCACCGGACCGGCAGCGCTGTGCGCCGCAGCAACATCGGGGCGCATGCTGTCTTCCGGCTGCCCCCCGCCAAATTGCGCGCACGCGGAGAGGCTTAGGGCTGCGGAGACGAGAACGAGTGCGGAAAGAGAAATACGAGTCATGCAGATCACGTTATAGTGCCAAGATGCCGCTATCAATCACCTCAAATGCTACTTGCTCCTATTTCGGTCAACCTTTACCATCGCCCCCATGACAGCACCCCTTATTGATCCATTCGCCCGTGCCATCACATACCTGCGCGTCTCCGTCACAGACCGTTGCGATTTCCGATGTGTCTATTGCATGTCCGAAAACATGACCTTCCTCCCCAAGAAAGAGCTTCTGACGCTGGAAGAGCTGGACCGGCTATGTTCGACATTCATCGGGCTTGGCGTTGAAAAGCTGCGCATCACCGGCGGCGAGCCTTTGGTGCGCCGCGGCATCATGCAATTTTTCGACGGCATGAAACGGCATCTGGACGCAGGCACGCTCAAAGAGCTGACCCTGACCACCAATGGCAGCCAGCTGGAGAAATACGCAACCGGTCTGTATGCGGCTGGCGTGCGGCGGGTGAACATCTCTCTCGATACGCTGGACGAGGCGAAATTTGCCGATATCACGCGGTGGGGCCGTCTGGCACAGGTTTTGCGCGGGATCGACGCGGCGCAAGCGGCAGGCCTGCGCGTCAAGATCAACGCGGTCGCGCTGAAAGGTTTCAACGAACCCGAGTTGCAGCACATCACGCAATGGTGTGCCGAACGCGGCATGAATCTGACGTGGATCGAAGTAATGCCAATGGGTGATCTGGGTAACGAAGACCGTTTTGGCCAATATTGGTCGCTGCGCGATGTGCGCGCCGAATACGCCAAACATTACACTGTCACCGATCTGGCTGAAAGCACCGGCGGGCCTGCGCGTTATGTGCGCCTTGAAGAGACCGGCCAGAAGATCGGATTCATCACCCCGCTTAGCCATAATTTCTGCGAAAGCTGCAACCGTGTGCGCATCACCTGCACCGGCGAGATTTACCTGTGTCTGGGTCAGGAAGACCGCGCGGATCTGCGCGCGCCCCTGCGTCTGCACCCCGATGACAACGGCCCCCTCGAAGACGCCATTCGCGCCGCGATCAATCTCAAGCCGAAAGGCCATGATTTCGACTATTCGCGCCAGACGCCGGGCGGGCAGATGCCGCGCCACATGAGCCACACAGGCGGCTGAACAACAGGGATGCGCGCCCCCTTCTCCTATCATCTTTACGTCGCGCTCAGCATGCTTTTGCTGCCCTTTGTCGCGCGCGCGACCACGAACAAGCTGCGCCGTGCAGGCGTGTCCGTGCCGCGCAGCCACGAACGGCTGGGCCATGCAACAAAGGCGCGGCGCGGCGGTACGCTTGTCTGGTTTCACGCGGCCTCCGTCGGAGAAAGCCTGTCAGTGCTGGCGTTGATCACCCGCATGGGAATCGCATTACCGCAAGCGCGGTTTCTCATCACTTCCGGCACCGCCACGTCTGCCGCGCTTGTTGCACAGCGGATGCCGCCCCGCACGGAACACCAGTTCGCGCCACTGGACGCGCCTGGCCCGCTCAAGCGGTTTTTGCGCCACTGGCGGCCCGATGCGGCGATCTTTGTCGAAAGCGAGCTTTGGCCGCAAATGCTGCGCCGCACCCATGCCCAAGGGGCGGCAATGGCGCTGGTCAATGCGCGACTGTCGGAACGCTCGGTCAACAGCTGGGCCAAGCGCCCCAAGCTCGCCCGCTATCTGTTCGAGGTGTTCGGTCTGATCCTCACCCAGAACGATGCGATGGCCAACGCAATGCTACGGATGCACGCGCCTGCTGGGCGTGTGGCGCGGGGCCAAAACCTCAAATCTTTTGCAGGCCCGCTGCCCACCGATGACGACACCCTGTTCGAAGCGCGCGCCGCCCTGCTGAACCGGCCTGTCTGGATCGCGGCATCGACCCATCCGGGCGAAGAGGAAATCGTACTGGCCGCGCACAAAAAGCTTCTCGAAACCATCCCCGACCTGCACCTTATCCTTGTGCCCCGCCACCCTGAACGCGGCAACGACGTGACGCAGATGATCACGGATACCGGCCTGCCCTTTACCCGCCGCACACGCGGCGATGCGCCCAGCGGTGCGGTCTATCTGGCCGATACGCTGGGCGAACTGGGCAACTGGTTCGCGCTCGGTGACATCGTGTTCCTCGGCGGCTCCCTGCGGCCCATCGGCGGGCATAACCCGTTCGAGGTCGCACAATCGGGCGCGATGGTGCTGTCGGGCAACCATGTGTTCAACTTTGCCGAAACATACGCGGCAATGGAAGAGGCAGGGGCCGCGCGCCTTGTCGCCGACAGCCGCGATCTGGCCGAACGGGTGGCGGGCCTTCTGGGCGATCGGGATGCGCGCAAAAAGGCGGTGCAAGCGGCCCAAAGCTTTGCAATCGCCGAAACCGGCAAGCTTGATACCATCGCCGCGCGGCTTATCAAAACATTGAGGTTAACCCCGTGACCGACATCAAATCCGTGCAGGTGATTGCGCCCAATTTCAAACGCCGCCTGTCAGGCGTGACCGCGACCGTGGTACGGTTGGTGCCGGTGCAGGCGCGCGATATCAACATCGTCGCCACCGGTCCGGTGATCCCGCCACATGTCCCGCAAATCCCCCTGCGTGCGCTGCTCACAATGCCGCGCTGCGGCCCCGATGGGCCACGGGTCTGGCATGCACGCCGCAA
Source organism: uncultured Sulfitobacter sp. (assembly GCA_947502265.1). Classification (GTDB taxonomy): domain Bacteria; phylum Pseudomonadota; class Alphaproteobacteria; order Rhodobacterales; family Rhodobacteraceae; genus Sulfitobacter. The sequence goes on along the minus strand of CANMZB010000001.1, from coordinate 265,528 downwards.
TCTCGAAATGATCGGCGGACTGGCGTTGAAATACCTGCTGGCCAAGCGCCTGAAGCTGATGTTCACCTCCGCCTCGCAGCGCAAGCAAACCGGCCTCACCCGTTGGCTCATCCGGCGCATGGACGCGGTGGTGGCGACCTCTGACAAAACGGCCGCCTATCTGGAATGCCCCGCCACTGTCGTCACGCACGGCATCGACACCGACGGCTTCGCCCCGGCATCCGACCGCAGCGCCTTGCGCGCGCAGCTGGGCCTGCCCGTGGACGGCCCGCTTATCGGCTGTTACGGACGCATCCGCGCGCAAAAAGGCACCGATGCCTATGTCCACGCGATGATCGAGGTACTGCGCAAGCACCCGCACGCCAAAGCGCTCGTGATGGGCCGCGCCGTGGGAGAGGACGCAGGTTTCCTTGAAGCCCTGCACGATGATGTGCGCAAGGCCGACCTGACTGATCGTATCCTTTTCATGCCCGAAGTCCCGACCGAAGCGATGGCCGATTGGTACGCCGTGCTCGATCTTTATGTCGCCCCGCAGCGCTGGGAAGGTTTCGGCCTCACCCCGATCGAGGCGATGGCAACAGGCTGTCCGGTCATCGCGACCCGCGTGGGGGCCTTCGAAGCGCTGATAGAGCACGGCGAAACAGGCACGCTGGTGGCGCCCGATGACATCCCCGCCCTCGCCGCCGCCACCGATGCAGCACTTGCCGACGCGGCAAGGCTAACCCGCTGGCGCACTGCCGCGCGCGCGCGCGTCGAGACGCATTTCTCCCTCGAAACCGAAGCCCAAAGCCTCATCACCATTTACCGCCAATTGCTCGCCCAAGATCGTTAGGGCGCGCGGCCCCGGCTTCATTTGGCCCTAGCTTCATTTGGCCTGTAAACTCAAATCCGGCCTCCGCCCCGCGCACAAACGCAAAAAGGCGGGGAAATACCCCGCCTCCATTCCCGCCTCTACCGACTGCTCAGCGCATCGGCATCCGCTGCTCGACAATCCCTGCCCACCAACTGCATCCGGCAGGAATAATGTCATCATCGAAATTATAAAGCGGATGATGTACCCGCGCGGTATCGCCATTGCCCACCAGAATATACGCGCCGGGCCGCTCTTCGAGCATGAATGCGAAATCCTCGCCGCCCATCACCAACGGCGCTTCCTCACAGGTTCCCGCGACCGAACGCGCGACCCCGGCGGCAAATTCCGTCTGTTCGGGATGGTTGACCATCACCGGATAGTTGCGGTGGTAGGTCACCCGCGCCTGCGCCCCCATTGCCGACGCAACGCCGCTGCAAATCTCGTTCACCCGCTTTTCCGCCAGATCGCGCGTCTCCAGCGACATGGTCCGCACCGTACCTTTCAAATGCACCGTCTGCGGGATCACGTTGTAGGCGTTTGACGAGGTCTGGAACGAGGTAACAGAGACAACGATATTGCTCACTGGATCGGCATTGCGGCTTGCAATCGTTTGCAACGCGCCCACGATCTGCGATGCAATCACCGTCGGATCAACCGTCTCGTTCGGCTTGGCCGCATGGCCGCCGCGCCCTTCGATCTCGATATCCAACAGATCGGTTGCGGCGAAAAACGGACCGGGCCGGATGGCAAAGCTGCCCGCAGGCATCCCCGGCCAGTTGTGCATCCCGTAGACTTCCTGAATGCCCCAGCGCGCCATCATATCATCATCGCACATCACCTTGGCACCGCCGCCGCCCTCTTCGGCAGGCTGGAAAATCACCACGGTTGTGCCGTCGAAATTGCGGGTTTCGGCCAGATATTGCGCCGCACCCAACAGCATCGCCGTATGCCCGTCATGGCCGCAGGCATGCATCGCACCATCGGTTTTGGACGCATAGGCCAACCCCGTCTGCTCGTGAATCGGCAGCGCGTCCATATCCGCGCGCAGGCCAATCACTTTTCCGGACGTGTCTGTGCGCCCCTTGATGACACCCACGACACCGGTACGCCCGATCCCCTCGACCACCTCGTCACAGCCAAAAGCGCGCAGCTTTTCGGCCACCGTCGCCGAGGTGCGGTGCGTCTCGAAAAGGATCTCGGGGTGTTGGTGCAGATCCCGCCGCCAGGCGGTGATATCGCTGTGCAACTCGGCAAATCGGTTCTTTACAGGCATCGGTTTCGTTCCTTGAATATACGTCTTGTGCGGGCGTCACGCCGCCCGGTCGGCAGCAAGCGGCAACCGCGTTTCTACCAGTTCCGCGAACCATGAACAGCCCGCCGGAATCGCCGCGTCGTTAAAGTTATACGCAGGGTGATGCACTGTCGCGCCGTCGCCGTTGCCCAGCATGATATAGGCGCCGGGCCGCTCTTCGAGCATATAGGAGAAATCCTCCCCCGCCATGATCGGCGGCGTGTTGCGGTCCACACCCGGCATCACACGCTCCGCCGCATCGGCGGCATAGCGCGTGTTTTCCGCATGGTTCACCGTCACAGGATAGCCGCGCTCATACTCGATCACAGCTTCGCAGCCATAGGCCTTTGCCGTATGGGTTACGATGTCCTCCAGCCGCCTCTGCGCCAGATCTCGCACCCCCGCATCCAGCGCGCGCACCGTACCGCGCAGCGACACCGCCTGCGGGATCACGTTAAACGCTTCGGTGTCGGAGTGCAGCGCGCAAACCGACACCACCACTTGCCCCAACGGATCGACATTGCGGCTGGCGATGGATTGCAACGCCACAATGACATGTGCGGCGGCAAGATTGGGATCAATCGCCTCATGCGGTGCCGCCGCATGGCCGCCCTGCCCTGTAATCGTGATGTCGAACTGATCCGCAGACGCCAGCAAAGCGCCCGCACGAATCGCAAATGTCCCCACCGGCGCGCCCGGCATGTTGTGCAGCCCGTAAACCTCGTCGATGCCCCAACGCGCCATCAACCCGTCACGGCACATCTCAAGCCCGCCCCCGCCTTCTTCTTCTGCCGGTTGGAAAATCAACACCACCTTGCCGTCGAACGCCCGCGTTTCCGCCAGATATTGCGCCGCCCCCAACAGGATCGCCGTATGCCCGTCATGGCCGCAGGCATGCATCTTGCCGGGGTGTTTCGACGCATACTCAAGCCCGGTTTCTTCCTTGATCGGCAGCGCGTCCATGTCGGCGCGCAAGCCGATGGCGCGGCCCGAACCCGTGGCGCGTCCTTCGATCACAGCCACCACGCCACTTTGGCCAATGCCGGTGGTGATATCCGTGATGCCGAAACTGCGCAGCTTCTCCTCGACGAACGCCGCCGTCTGATGCACGTCGAATTTCAATTCGGGGTATTGGTGCAGATGTCTGCGCCATGCCGTGATCTCGGCGTGGCTCTCGGCAAAGCAGTTCTTGATCGGCATGTTATGGTCCTTTTTGCGGAATTAAACGTCCGGTCCCGGCACAATGGCGGAGCCATCGGTGAAGCGGTCATAAAGAAAGCGGCCCATATCGTGGCCCGCCGCACGGCCTACGGCCAGATCGGCAAGGATGCGGCCCATGGCAGGTCCAATCCCGACCCCGTGACCGCTCATCCCCGCCCATGCCGTCTCAAGGCGCACCGGTCCTCGGCATCACCGGACCAGCGCCGCTTTGTCCCCCACGCATCGGGAAATCCCTCGGACGCATTGGGGAAAAACCACTGCCCAAAAGGGTCTGCCCTAGGCTGCGGCAGGTATTTGCCAATAGCGCGAAACACATCCGGCCCGATAGAAAGGACCGCCGGCCCCGCAAGTGCCAGCGTGCAACCACCATCAACGCGCCGCCCCTACGGTCAGAGGCGTTGTCACTGGTCCCTGCTTTTTTGTGCCAAAAATACGCAAATCCCGCAGTCACGACAGGCGCGGCATCAACGGCGGGGCCACCCCGCTCTCAAACGTCAAGCCGCTCAACCAGTTTACGCATGAACTCATGGCCCGCTTCGAATTGCGCCACTTCGATATATTCGTCGGGCTGGTGCGCCTGTGCGATGTCGCCCGGCCCGCAGACAACCGCGCTATAGCCGGCCTCCTGAAACTGCCCCGCTTCGGTGCCATAGCTTACCTTGTGGCTCGCATTGTCTCCGGTGATCTGGCGCACAAATGTTTCGGCCTCGCCTTCCTTTTCGGGTTTCAACGCCGGCACGTCAAAGCGCGCCGTCACCTCGATACGGGTATCGGGAACAACTTCGCGCATCTGCGCTTCGACCTCGCGCACTTTCTTAAGATAGGCCGTCCCCCACGCATCCTTGTCCTCGCCCGGCACCACCCGGAAATCCATCGCGAAATGGCAGTCTTTTGCGGTGATGTTATGTGCCGTACCGCCGGAGATCATACCGACATGGCAAGTTGTGAAAGGCGGATCGAACATCGCAGCCAGATCGGACGGTTTCAGCGCCATGTTATTGCTGTTCTGTTCGTTGGCCCATTCAATGAGCTTTGCCCCCACCATGATCGCATTGACGCCGGTGTGCATCAGCGACGAATGCACCTCGAAGCCGACCACATGGGTGTTAAAGCCGATGCCGCCCTTATGCCCCGTCACCGCCTGCAAGCGCGACGGCTCGCCCACAATCACGGCAGAGCCTTTGGGCACAACACCCTGCATCGCCGCAATCATTGGCGGCGCACCGGTACAGCCGATTTCCTCGTCAAAGCTGAGGGCAAGCTGGAGCGGGCGTTTCACATTCGCGTATTTCGCCTCCACCAAAGCCCAGATCGCCAGCCCGTCAAAGCCTTTCATGTCAGAGGTGCCACGCCCGTAATACTTGCCGTCCCGCTCGATTACGGTGAACGGATCGTTGCTCCACGGCTGCCCGTCCACCGGCACCACATCCGTATGACCCGACAGCACAATCGCGCCCGCCACCTGCGGCCCGACATGGGCAAAAAGCGCATGTTTGGGCTGTTCGGGATCGACATAGCGGTGCGATTGGATGCCATGGCTGTCAAGATACCCGGCCACCCAATCAATCAGGGGAATGTTGCTATCACGCGAGACGGTGGGAAAGCTGACCAGCTTTTCCATCAACTCGAAGGGGCTAAGACGTATGGCCAAAACGAAGGCTCCTTGGGGGTGTAATGACGATGCGCGGGGGTGCCTCGATGGCTAGTATCCGCTGTCTGTGACAAGAACTTTATGACCATTGCCGAGGTCACGATAGACGCTTGGCTCGGCCTGATAGGTGACGGGGTGGATCGGCGAGGGGATCGGTTTGAAATCCAGATCCTTCTCTGCCTTGCGCTTGCGCGGATCGGCAATGGGAACCGCCTTCATCAACGCTTGCGTGTACGGGTGTTGCGGGTTCTCGAACACCGCGCGGCGCGGCCCCATCTCGACAATCCGGCCCAGATACATAACGCCGACGTGATGGCTGACCCGTTCGACCACGGCCATATCATGGCTGATGAACAGGAACGACAGCTCCATCTCGGCCTGCAATTCCATCATCAGGTTCAAGACCTGCGCCTGCACCGACACATCCAGCGCCGACACCGCCTCGTCCGCGATGATCAGCTTGGGATTGAGTGCCAGTGCGCGTGCGATGGCGACCCGCTGGCGCTGCCCGCCCGACAACTCGTGCGGAAAGCGGCGCATAAAGCTGCGCGGCAGCTCCACCCGGTCAAACAACATCTCGACCCGCTTCATCACGTCCGCGCCCTTGAGAGTGGCGAAATTGTGGATCGGCTCGGCCACCTGATCGGCCAGCCCCATCTGCGGGTTAAGCGAGGCAAAAGGATCCTGAAAGATCATCTGCATATCAAGCCGCGCCATACGCAGATCGCGCGTGTTCAACGCCATGATGTCCTTGCCATCAAGGTCCACCTCGCCGCTCATCGGTTCGACCAGCCGCAGGATCGAGCGACCGGCGGTGGATTTCCCGCACCCCGATTCCCCCACAAGACTCAGCGTCTGGCCCTTGTTGATGGTAAACGACAGATCCTCGACGGCATGAACATTCGCCACCACCCGCCGCAACAGCCCACCCGTGACCGGAAAACGCGTGGTGAGGTTTTTGACCGTCAGCAGCGTCTGGTCAGTGCCTTTGATCGGCACGATTTCCTTGTCCTTGGTGCCGATCAGCTTCATCGGCTCGGGGTATTCCTTGCCCGTCATCTCGCCCAGCTTGGGCACCGCGGCCAGCAGCGCCTTGGTATAGGGGTGCTGCGGATCTTCGAATATCTGCTCGACCGGGCCTTCTTCGACCTTTTTGCCACGGAACATGACAACCACGCGGTCGGCCATCTGCGCCACCACCGCCATATCGTGCGTGATAAACATGACGGCGGTGCCGGTTTCGCGCTTCAGGCGGTCCATTAGCGCAAGGATCTCGGCCTGAATTGTCACATCAAGAGCGGTCGTCGGCTCGTCCGCGATCAACAGGCGCGGCTCGCAAGCCAGCGCCATCGCAATCACCACACGCTGGCGCATCCCGCCCGACAATTCGTGCGGATATTGTTCCAGCCGCTTTTCAGCCTCGGGAATACGCACCTGCTTCATCAGCTCCAGCGCGCGCGTCTCGGCCTGCGCACGGCTCATGCCCTTGTGCAGGCGCAGCCCTTCGGTCAATTGATTACCAACCGTAAAAACCGGGTTCAGCGCCGTCATCGGTTCTTGAAAGATCATTCCGATCTCGTTGCCACGGATCGCGCGCATGGTGTCGGGCGAAGCCGTCGCCAGATCCAATGTATCGCCTTGCGAACGATCAAAAAGCATCCGCCCGCCCGCGATTTCCCCGCCGCCATACTCAACCAACCGCATCAGCGAGAGCGACGACACCGATTTTCCGGACCCTGATTCGCCAACGATGCACACGGTTTCGCCCGGATTGATGTCGAAAGACACATCCGCCACGCCGACAACAGGTCCGTCTTTCGTCTGGAATTGAACCCGCAGACCTTCGATTTGCGCAATCGGACCTTTGGCTGGCTGGTCTAGCATTTTTTTCCTTTCAAGAAACGAAGCAGAGACGCAGGCGCTCTCTTTTGTGCAAGGCTAGGGCCAAGCTTGTAGGAGGTCAAATACTGAGGGCCGTTTACCCGCATCAGATTCAACATAGCCCGACATAAGTCGCATTCGTTTTGTTGTGTTATGAAAAAACTGCAAGGGTTGCAATTTCCGTGAGAAGTGTTTCAATCCGTTCACGCGCTTTTGGGGGCCACGTCCAGACATGCATGCAATCGTTGCAGACGATGTTTTGTGTTGCGACTCCCGTCCCCCGACGGCACGAACACATACCAAGCGCCGGGGAACCGGCCCCAAACAGCACGCGAAGACGTGTTCAACATGGAGTAAACTATGACCTTGAAATCAACCTTGCTGGGGGCTGTTGCAATGACAGCACTGGCGCCGATGGTGATGGCCGACGGCCACACAGGCGAGCGGGGCCGCGACGGCCAGCTCAACATTATCTACTGGCAGGCCATTTCGATCATGAACCCGTTTCTATCCGGCGGGACAAAGGATCTGGAAGCGGCCTCATTGGTGATCGAGCCGTTGGGCCGTTATGACGAAAACGGCGCGCTGGTACCTTATCTCGCCGCCGAAATCCCGACAATCGAAAACGGCGGCGTGAGCGAAGACCTCAAGTCGATCACATGGAAGCTGAAAGAGGGCCTTTTGTGGTCCGATGGCACCCCGGTGACATCCGCTGACGTGAAATTCTCCGCTGAATACTGCATGCACCCCGAAGGCGGCTGTGCGCAGGTCTCCAAATTCAACGGCGTCGAGAACGTTGAAGCCATTGACGATCTGACGATCAAAGTGACGTTCGACGACCCGCAGCCAAATCCGTATGGCCCGTTCATGGGCGCGCAATCCCCGATCATTCAGGCCGCGCAATTCGCCGACTGTCTGGGCGCCAAAGCGCCCGAGTGCACAGAGGCGAACTTCAGCCCGATCGGCACCGGCCCTTTCACGGTTGCCGATTTCCGTCCAAACGACGTGATCCAGCTGGAAGCAAACCCCAATTTCCGTGATCCGAACAAACCAGCCTTTGCGGAAATAACCCTTAAAGGTGGTGGCGATGCATCGGCAGCGGGCCGTGCTGTCATGGAAACAGGCGAATTCGACTATGCTTGGAACATGCAACTGGCCCCTGATGTGCTGGCGAAGATGGCCGAAGGCGGTTACGGCAAGGCGGTTTCTGCATTCGGTACTCTGGTCGAGCGTCTGGAAATGAACCTGACGAACCCCTCCGCCGATCTTCCGGCAGAGACACGTTCCACCGTGGCCGAGCCTCACCCAATCCTGTCCGACTTCAAAGTGCGCAAAGCGCTTTCCATGGCGATCGACCGCGAACTGCTGGTCGAAGTCGGCTATGGTCAGGCGGGGCGTCCAACATGTAACCTCGTGCCGGCTCCCGCGCTTTATGCGTCCGAAAACACCGAATGTTTTGCGCAAGACATCGACGGTGCCAAGGCGCTACTGGATGAAGCAGGCTGGACCGACAGCGACGGCGACGGTATCCGTGACAAGGACGGCGAGAAACTGTCGATCCTGTTCCAAAGCTCCACAAACGCCGTGCGTCAGGACTTTCAGGCCCTGATCAAGGACTGGTGGAACCAGATCGGCATCGAAACCGAGCTGCGTAACGTCGATGCGTCCGTGTTCTTCGGTGGCGACCCCGGTTCGCCAGACACGTTCCAGAAGTTCTATGCCGACGTGGAAATGTACGCCAACAACTTTGACGGCACCGATCCGCAGGCCTATCTTTCTCAGTATCGCTGCGGCAACGAACCAAAGCCATCCAGCCAGTGGCAGGGTGAGAACATCAACCGTTTCTGCAACGAAGAGTATGACGCCCTCCTCGATGATCTGGCAGAAACAGGCGAGCTGGAAAAGCGCGGCGCAATTGCCAAGAAGCTCAACGAGATCATCACCAAAGACACGATGACCATCGTTCCCCTTGTGGACCGTGGCCGTGTGTCGGTCGCGTCCAACACATTGGGCGGCGTTGTGCTTAACGTTTGGGACTCCGAGCTGTGGAATGTCGCAGATTGGTATCGCATCAAGGAATAAAGGTTGCTGCGGGGACAGCCCCGTCTTAATCCTGACTCGGGAGGGCGGGGTACCCCCGCCCTCCCTTTTTTCCAGACCGCTCTTGTAGAGGCGCCGCTTGATGCTGAATTTCACCATCCGACGACTTTTTCTATCCATCCCGACACTTCTATTTATCAGCCTTGTGATCTTTCTGCTGTTGCAGCTCGCTCCCGGCGATCCGATGGCGCAGGTTCCGCTGACCGTACCGCCGGAAGTGAAACAGAAAATGCGCGAGGCGCTTGGTCTCGGTGCGCCGATCCACATCCAGTACATCAAATGGCTGCACCAGTTCTTTGTGATTGAACCTGCCGTGTTCATCGACTGGCTGACCGCGCACAGCTTCCTCTTCGGCTGGCTGCCCGACACGCAGCTCAGTCTCGTCCTTGACGAAGCGACAGGTGAAATGGTCCAGCGCCAGCGCGTGATCAGCTGGCAAACCCGCTCTCCGGTGATGGACATCGTGATCCAGCGGATGCCGCAAACCCTGTGGGTTGTTGCGCTCAGCTATGTGGTGGGCATCCTCATCGCGATACCCATCGGCATCTATTCCGCCTACCGGCATTATTCGCTGTTCGATCAGGCGGGCACATTCATTACGATGATCGGCTTTTCGATCCCGCCGTTCTTTACCGGTCCGTTGCTCATCGTGATATTTTCGGTCAGCCTTGGCTGGTTGCCGTCGATCTATGACACAACGCTGGTCGTCAACGACTGGGCCACCTTCAAGACGCAGTTTTTGCAGATGATCATGCCCGTGATGGTGCTGGCCCTGCAAACCACCGCCCAGATCAGCCGCTACATGCGCTCTGCCATGCTCGACAATCTCAATCAGGACTATGTGCGCACCGCACGCGCCAAGGGTCTGAGCGAAAGCGTGGTCGTCATGGTGCATGTGCTGCGCAACTCGATGATCCCGGTGGTTACGATTATCGCGCTGGGGATGCCCGCCATCTTTGGCGGCGCGATCATCACCGAAAACGTTTTCAAGGTGAACGGCATCGGGCAGCTTTTGCTGACCGCCCTGTTTGCCAACGATCTGCCGATGGTGATGACACTGACATTCATCTTCGCCATCCTGATCGTTCTCTTCAACCTGATCGCCGACATCCTCTACGGCGTGCTTGACCCGAGGATCCGCTATGACTGAGCAACCGATCCCCGCCAGCCCCGTCGAGGCCGATATCGAGGTCTTCGGCGCGTTGGTTGACAAAGAGCCGCAAAAACCACCGCGCAGCCAATGGCGCGATGTGTGGGACCAGTTCCGCAAACATAAAGGCGCGGTTTTCGGCGGTAGTTTTCTGATCTTTATCACCCTCGCGGTGATCTTCGGCCCCTATCTGTGGGATCTCGCACCAACCAAACTCGACATCCGCAACAAGAACTGGCGGCCGGTCTACACCTTGCTGTGGGACAGCGACGTCAAGGCCGGTTGGGCGCACCCTTTCGGCACCGATCAGCTGGGTCGCGATATCATGGCGCAAATGATCTATGGCGGCCGTGTGTCGATGTCTGTGGGCTGGACTGCGATGGTGCTTGCGCTGCTCATCGGCACCGCCATCGGGGTGCTGTCGGGCTACTTTAAAAAGCTTGATTTCGTGCTGATGCGTCTGACCGATCTGGCGCTGGCGCTGCCGATCCTGCCGCTGGTCCTGCTTGCGGTAACGCTCTTTCGCCAGCCCCTGACCAGCTTCTTCGGTAGCCCCGAATCTGGCATGTTTGTGCTGATTGTATCTGTCATCGGCCTGACCTCGTGGATGCAGACGGCGCGCATCGTGCGCGGCGATATTCTGGCCTTGAAAGAGCGTGAATTCATCCTCGCGGCGCGCTCTATCGGGTCTACGCCAAGCAAGATTATCCTGCGCCACCTGCTGCCCAATGTGGTCTCCCCGATCATGGTGTCGGCCACTTTGGGCCTCGCTACGGCGATCATCACCGAAAGCGCGCTGTCCTTCCTTGGTGTGGGCTTCCCGTCCGACTTCCCGACATGGGGCAAGCTGCTGGCGGATGCGGTTGCCCGGATGCAGGAGTACCCCGAGCGGGTCTTGCTGCCCGGCATCCTGATCTCAGTGACCGTGCTCAGCGTGAACTATCTGGGCGATGGCCTGCGCGACGCGCTCGATCCGCGCATTCGCGGGCGTTAAGGCCCGCCCGCAAAACAAGACCCTACTATCCGGAAAACGGCGCTGCGTGGAACATACATGCAGCGCCGTTTGCCAATCACGGACCGGTCTTCCACTTTGGTGCACCCAACCGGAACGGATGTTCTATCGCTACCCGCCACAGCACGGGATTCATCGCTTGAAATCCGGAAAAATCCACGGCAGGTGGAAAAATATTCTGTTTGAAAAGGGTCGTAAAATGTTTGAAGAACTCGGATTCCAAAATCTCACGGCCCCGCAGGCGGTGGTCTATTATGCGCTTGTGCTTGGTGTCGCGTTTGGCGCCCTCGCACAGATCACCAAATTCTGCTTTCGGCGGATGATCGTTGGCACGGACCGGCGCGCCGCCGCAGGTGTCTGGTTTACGGCGCTGGCCGTTGCCGTTGGCGGCACCCAAATTGCGGTTACCGCCGGTGTAATCAGCTTTGACACCCACCGTTTCATGGCCGTTGATCTGTCGTGGCTGGCCATCGCTCTGGGTGGGTTACTGTTCGGCGCAGGCATGGTTCTTGCGCGCGGCTGTGCATCGCGGCTTACCGTTCTGGGCGCAACCGGCAACCTGCGCGCGTTGACGGTGATACTGGTCTTTGCCGTCACCGCACATGCCACGATGAAGGGGCTTCTGGCACCGCTGCGCGTGGCGCTCGGCGATGTCACCGTGTCTTTTGGCACCCTCCCCTCGCTGGCAAGCCTTCCGGGGGGCGGCTGGACCTATGTCGCGCTGATCGTGGCCGTATCCTTGACCATCGCTGCCCGCTCGGGTGTCCGCCCGCAGATGCTTGCGCTTGCTGCGCTGCTGGGTGCGCTGGTGCCGCTCGCCTGGGTTGGCACCGGCTTCATCCTCTATGACGACTTCGACCCAATCGCATTCGAGAGCCTGTCTTTCACCCGCCCTGCCTCTGACACCTTGTTCTGGAGCATCGCCAGCACCTCCGTCTCGCCCGGTTTCGGCACCGGTTTGTTGGGTGGTGTTCTGCTCGGCGCGCTTGCCGCCAGCCTGCTTACCGGCACCTTTGCATGGCAAAGCTTTGACAGCCCGCGCCAGACCGGTCGCTATGTGTCGGGCGCTGTGCTGATGGGTGTTGGCGGCGTTCTGGCCGGTGGCTGCACCGTGGGCGCGGGTCTGTCGGGCGTGCCGACGCTTTCGCTGGCTTCCCTGCTGGCAATTGTCACGATGGCTACGGGCGCGTGGCTGACAGACGCGCTGTTGACGCGGCTTGCCGGTGCTAAACGATCTTCCGGCGCAGACGGCGCACGGCCCACCACACCAACCCTACAACCGGCAGAGTAACGCCAGCGGTCAACGCGCCCTTGCTTAGCCCCGTCAACTCACCGACGGGGTACAGAACATAGCTGGCCAGCGAGACCGCGTAATAGCTGATTGCCACCACAGAAAGCCCCTCGACCGTGTGCTGCAAGCGCAATTGCAAATCCCCGCGCCGGTCGAGGCTTTCCAGAATCGCCTGATTTTGCGCCGAACGCTCCACGTCTACCCGCGTGCGCAACAGATCAGAGGTGCGCGCGGCGCGGGCCGACATCCGCTCCAGCCGCCGCTCCATCGAATTGACCGTGCGCATCGCAGGTTCGTAACGGCGCATCATGAACTCGCCAAACCCTTGCAACCCCTGAAACCGCGTCTCGCGCAGCGCCTCGATCCGCTGATATACGATCGCCTGATAGGCCGCCGTCCCCGCAAAGCGGAACGCGCTCTGCGCCACAAGACTTTCCAGCTCGACCGAGACATCCAGCAACGCATCCAGCGTCGCTTCCGGTCCGGTCTCTTTCGCGCTCATTCCGATCATCAGATCGCTCAACTGCCGGTCCATCCGGCCAACATCGTCGCCGGCCTCGCGCACCAAAGCAAACCCCAGCATCGACATCGTTTTGTAGGTTTCAATTTCGAACAGGCGCTGGATAATCCGGCCCAGACGCCGCGCGCCGGTGGCCTGCGCTGCAAAAACGGCAAACCGCATGTGGCCCGCCGGATCAACCCGGAAATCCGTCGCCACCACCGCGTCCTGATCCAGCACATGCGCCACGGCAAGGCTTTCCGGTACGAACCATTCATTCAGATGCGCCACCACATCGCTTTCCAAAGGCGGTTGCAGAACCAACCGCAACAGCGCCGAGGTCAGCCGCTCTCCGGGTGCCACATCCAGCCAGTCAGCCGGAAACACATCAAATTCCGCCGGATCAAACGGGCGATGGCTTAGATCATTGGAAAAGGCGGTATAGGTCACAAATTCTGTATGTTGCTCCCATTTAAGATCATATTTCCCCATCGCTCCATAGTAATGCGTGGCATCCTTCTCCGGCAGCGGCGCGCCGTAGTGGTTAAGCAGTCTGACCAGATGCGCCATATCACCGGAGCGGTCCCGCCCCGCCGCATCCCCCGACGGCTTGATCGCCAGATACGCCACCACCTGTGGCGCTTTCACCTCGGGAAACGGGCGCGCATGCAATTCGCCCGCCAGGGTGTATCGCAACGGGTGGTCTTTGATCGGGGCCATGAGTGTGTCCTTTGCGGGTTGATGCACCAGCTTTGTCGCAAAGCGACCGCCGCAATCAACGTGGAAATATGCGCAATCAAAACAAGTTGCGCGTACCATTGTATACTTTTCCACCTATCGGAAAGCACCGCATAGTCTTTTGAGGTACAGCAGACCGCCGGATGCCGTGAAGCGCCTCACTTCACGCCCCCGTTGTTCCGGCAGGAATGCCATGACCGCTTGAACGGCAAAACGCCCCGCAGTTACCAGCGGGGCGTTTATATCGGGTCAGTCCTGTGCGTGATCCTATTCGATCAGCGGCAACAGTTTGTCCAGCGACTGCTTGGCATCCCCGTAGAACATGCGCGTGTTCTCCTTGAAGAACAGCGGGTTCTCGATGCCGGAGTAACCGGTGCCTTGCCCGCGCTTGGACACGAACACTGTCTTGGCCTTCCAGCACTCCAGAACCGGCATCCCCGCAATGGGCGAATTCGGGTCGTCCTGCGCCGCAGGGTTCACAATGTCGTTGGAGCCGATGACGATAACCACGTCGGTTTTGGGGAAATCTTCGTTGATCTCGTCCATCTCCATCACGATGTCATACGGCACCTTTGCCTCGGCCAGCAGCACGTTCATGTGGCCCGGCAAACGCCCCGCCACAGGGTGAATGGCGAAACGCACGTTCTTGCCCTGCGCGCGCAGCTTTTTGACAAGCTCGCTCACCGCTTGTTGCGCCTGCGCAACCGCCATCCCGTACCCCGGAATGATGATGACGCTATCCGCCTCGTTCAGCGCCTGTGCAACACCGTCCGCCTCGATGGCGATCTGTTCACCCTCGACTGCCATCTGCTCGCCCGCAGGGCCGCCAAAGCCGCCAAGGATCACCGACACAAACGACCGGTTCATCGCCTTGCACATGATATAGCTCAGGATCGCACCGGACGAACCAACCAGCGCACCCACCACGATCAACAGATCGTTGCCAAGGCTGAAACCAATCGCCGCCGCCGCCCAGCCGGAGTAGCTGTTGAGCATGGAAACCACGACCGGCATGTCCGCACCGCCGATGCCCATGATCAGGTGATACCCGATGAAAAGCGCGCAAAGAGTCATGATAAACAGCGGCAGGAAACCACCGGTGTTGAAGTACCAAACCAGCGTCAGCAGCGAAATCGCCGCCGCACCCGCGTTCAGAACATGCCCGCCGGGCAGCTTTTGCGCAACCGACGTGACGCGCCCCGCCAGCTTGCCATAAGCGATCACAGAGCCTGTGAACGTCACCGCCCCGATGAACACGCCAAGGAACAGCTCGACCCGCAAAATGTTGATCTCGACCGCGCCCTTCTTGGCGATCAACGCCGCAAAGGTGCCCAGTTCTTTGGGATCCCCTCCCGAGGCAAGGTATCCGCCCACGCGCCCGATCTCGAAGTGCGCAATCAGACCGACAAACACCGCCGCCAGACCCACAAGGCTGTGCATCGCTGCAACCAGTTCGGGCATCTGCGTCATCTGCACTTTTGTCGCCAGCTGATAGCCGATGATACCGCCACCCGCGATCAGAATGATCGACAGCAGCCAATACCCCGAACCGGGTCCGATAAGCGTCGCTGCAACCGCAAGCGCCATGCCCACAATCCCGTACCACACCGCGCGTTTTGCGCTTTCCTGTCCTGACAGCCCGCCAAGCGAGAGAATAAACAGGATAGCCGCGACCACATAGACCGCTGTTGTGAAACCAAAATCCATGATCCCCGCTCCTTTAAGATTTCTGGAACATGGCGAGCATACGCCGTGTCACAAGGAAGCCGCCGAAGATGTTGATCCCGCACATAAAGACCGACAAAGCAGCGAGTATGATCACCAGAGCCGAGCCGGAACCGATTTGCATCAGCGCGCCCAGAATGATGATCGAGGAGATCGCATTGGTCACCGCCATCAGCGGTGTGTGCAGCGAATGTGCCACGCCCCAGATGACCTGAAAACCGATGAACACCGACAGAACAAACACGATAAAATGCTGCATAAAGCTGGCTGGCGCGACAAGCCCCACCGCCAGCAAAACCGCACCGCCAACGGCCAGTAACGTCACCTGACTTTTGGTCTGCGCCTTGAAGGCCGCAACTTCATTGGCCTTCTTCTCGGCCACGGTCAGTTCTTTGGCTTTTTCCTTCTTGGGCGCCGCCGCAATCGCGGCGATCTTGGGCGGGGGCGGCGGGAAGGTCACATCACTCGCATGCGCAATGGTCGCGCCGCGGATTACATCGTCGTCCATATTGTGGTTGATCACGCCGTCTTTGTCCGGCGTCAGATCGGTCAGCAAATGGCGGATGTTGGTCGAATACAACGTCGAGGCCTGCGCGCCCATCCGGCTGGGAAAATCAGTATAGCCGATGATGGTCACGCCATTTTCGGTTACAATTTTCTCGTCCGGCACGGTCAACTTGCAGTTGCCGCCCTTCTCCGCCGCGAGATCCACAATTACCGATCCGGGCTTCATGGCTTTCACCATGTCCTCGGTCCACAACTCGGGTGCTTCGCGGTTGGGGATCAGCGCCGTGGTAATGACGATGTCGATGTCCGGCGCCAATTCGCGGAACTTCGCCAGCTGCGCTTCGCGGAATTCAGGCGAGGAGACAGACGCATAACCGCCCGAAGACGAGCCGTCCTGCTGCTCTTCCTCGAAATCGAGGTAAACAAATTCGGCGCCCATGGACTCGACCTGCTCGGCCACTTCGGGGCGCACGTCGAACGCATAGGTGATCGCGCCCAAAGATGTGGCTGTGCCAATCGCGGCAAGGCCCGCAACACCGGCCCCCACAACCAGAACCTTGGCCGGAGGCACCTTGCCCGCCGCCGTAATCTGACCGGTAAAGAAACGACCGAAGTTGTTGCCCGCCTCGATCACCGCGCGGTAGCCCGCAATGTTCGCCATCGACGACAGCGCGTCCATTTTCTGGGCGCGCGAAATGCGCGGGATCATCTCCATCGCGACGACGGTCGCGCCTTTTTCGGCCGCCGCCTGCATCTTCGCCTCGTCCGCAACTGGGCTGAAGAACGAAATCAACGTCTGGTCTGCCCGCAACATGCCCATTTCGGCATCATCAGGCGCGCGCACCTTGGCGAGCACATCCGCCTCTTGCCAAAGCGCGGCGGCGGTTTTCACAACCGTCACGCCCGCCTTTTCATAGGCCGTATCGTCAAAGCCCGACAGCGCCCCGGCGCCCGCTTCGATCAAACAGTCATGTCCCAGCTTCTGAAGCTGTCCGGCGCTCTCGGGCGTCATCGCCACGCGGCGCTCGCCCTCGAATACCTCTTTAGGTGTCCCGATCTTCACTCAAAATCTCCCAAATTCTTTTTGGTGCCGAAACTGGCGTGTCGCAGATATCAGACTGACCTACCGCGCAGTTTGCCGACAAACAAGCATGACAACCTCGATAGTCGCGGCGTTTCGTACCTTTTTTCTGCTCGTATGCCCGTTTTTTGGGTGTTGTAACGCCCGACTCATCCCGAAATTATATTTCGCCAACACCAACGCGCACGCAACATTGGGTCGCACCGCACTATCGGGTCACGCGAATCACCCCACCACACTGCCGCAACGTCACCTCCCCCTACCGGTGCCTGCGGCTTCTCTCCTGCGCTACCATGCCATGAGTAAAAGGAGACAGACATGACACTCACTGGAAAACACGCGCTCGTCACCGGCGGCGGCACGGGAATCGGCCTCGCAATTGCACAGATGCTTGTGGACAAAGGCGCGCACGTCACCATCACAGGCCGCCGTCAAGCCGTACTTGAGGACGTCGCGATCAAGGGGATGACCCCGCTGGCGATGGACGTGCGCAACGAGGACGACGTGGTGGCAAAAATCGCCCACGCGGTCGCCGCCAACGGCCCCGTGCAGATTTGCGTGCCAAACGCGGGCCTCGCCACCGGCAAGGCCGCGCACAAAACCGACATGGATTTCTGGCGCGACATGATGGCCACCAATCTTGACGGCGCGTTCCTGACAGTCCGTGAAAGCCTCAAAACCATGCGCGACACCGACTGGGGCCGCGTAATCGCCGTATCTTCCATGGCAGGGCTCAAGGGGCTGCCGGGGGCCGCTTGCTACAGCGCCTCAAAGCACGGCATGATCGGCCTCATCCGCTCGCTCAGCGAAGAATACATGGGCAAGCCCTTCACCTTCAATTCGCTCTGCCCCGGTTACGTCGATACGCCCATCGTAACCCGCAACGTCACTTCCATCTCCCAACGCGCCAGCATCCCCGAAACGGAAGCACGCGACATGATGGTCAACGCAAACCGCCACAAGCGGCTGATCACAGTAGATGAAGTCGCGGCCGCTGCCGCATGGCTCGTCGGTCCCGGCTCGGACAGCGTCAACGGCCAAAGCATCGAAATCGCAGGCGGCCAGATGTAACCACCAACGCATGTCCGCATCGCGAAAGGCGCGGACATGCAATCTGGCCCATCGCTAAACCGCTTGCTGAAGCCCCGCGGGCCGTTGTCCTGCGGCCCACCCGCGCGCCGCCGTGCCAAACGCTTCGAACAACGGGCGCGAAACGGGGTCCTTGGACGCCTCATATTCGGGATGCCACTGCACGGCGAGCGTAAATCCGGGCGCGCCATCAACATAAATCGCCTCCGGCGTGCCGTCTTCGGCATGGCCGTCCACAACGATCCGCGCGCCCGGCGTTTTGATGCCCTGCCCGTGCAGGGTGTTCGTCCGCACAATTTCGGCCCCCATCACACGGTGGAAAACACCGCCCGTGGTAAAACGCACATCATGGCGCAGCTCGAATTTCTGTTCAATCGAGCCCTCAGGCGGCATCCGGTGATTCATCCGCCCCGGCAGATCCCGGATTTCAGGATACAAAGAGCCGCCCATCGCCACGTTGATCTCCTGAAACCCGCGGCAAATGCCGAATATCGGCTGTCCGCTCGCCACACAGGCCCGCACCAGATTCAACGCCAACGCGTCGCGCGCCCGGTCGAACGCCCCATGCGCAACGGACTCTTCCTCGCCATACTCCGCCGGATGGACATTCGGTCGCCCCCCCGTCAACAAAAACCCGTCACAACACGCTATCAAATCGGCAACAGAGATCACCGAAGGATCGCTCGGCACCAAAAGCGGCACACAGCCCGCCACTTCCGAGATTGCACGCGAATTCATCAAACCGCCACCATGAACCTCGTACTGGTCGTTGATCAGGTGGCTGTTGCTCATAATGCCGATGACAGGGCGCCCCATGCTGATATCCTCTTGGTGCGTTAACTTGGATCAATCCTAGCGAAGCACATCAAAAGCCTCAACCATGCAAAAGCGCAACCGCTTGTTTCAAGTCACCTGTGCCCGATTTTCAGACGCCCGACACGTCCCGACCAGACTTCCCGCCGCAAGCTCCGATCCAGACAACCCCGAATCGCGGATCACCTGCCATGTTTTTTTCAACAAACATCCGCCTCATGATCCTGTTATTTCTTTTGGCCGGAAATATCCCGGGTAGTCTGAAGGGCAGCGCCCTTCAGTCCCGTCCTTCCAGCGCAAAGCCTCAGCCAGCGGCTTTCAACTCCAGCCGCCGCGCGTGCAACACAGGCTCGGTATACCCCGACGGCTGCTCTGCCCCTTTAAATACCAGATCACATGCCGCCTTGAACGCGATCCCGTCAAACCCCGGCGCCATGGCCCGATACGCCGGATCGCCATCGTTCTGACGGTCCACCACAACGGCCATCTTCCTGAGCGCATTGCGCACCCGATCCTCGCTAATCAATCCGTGATACAACCAGTTGGCCAGCGCCTGCGCCGAAATCCGGCAGGTCGCGCGATCTTCCATCAGACCCACATCGTTGATGTCCGGCACCTTCGAGCACCCGACCCCCTGATCCACCCAGCGCACCACATAGCCAAGGATGCCCTGGGCGTTGTTCTCGATTTCGCGGGTAATCTCGTCTTCGCTCAGATTGCGCCCGCCCAGCAGCGGAATCGTCAGCAGATCATCCAACGTGCCGCGCGGCCCGCCTGCGGCAATCTCGTCCTGACGTGCCATCACATCGACCTGATGATAATGCATCGCGTGCAGCGTGGCGGCGGTGGGCGATGGCACCCACGCACATGTCGCACCCGCGCGCGGATGGCCGATCTTGGCGCTCAGCATTTCTTCCATAAGGTCGGGCATGGCCCACATGCCCTTGCCGATCTGCGCACGCCCCTTCAATCCGCAGGCAAGGCCGATGTCGACATTGCGGTCCTCGTAGGCGCTGATCCAGGGGGCCGATTTCATATCCCCCTTGGGCACCATCGGTCCCGCCGCCATGGAGGTATGAATCTCGTCGCCCGTCCGGTCAAGAAAGCCGGTGTTGATAAACGCCACCCGCGATTTCGCCGCGCGGATACATTCACCGAGGTTGACCGACGTGCGCCGCTCCTCGTCCATAATTCCCAGCTTTACCGTGTTCACCGGCAGGCCCAGCGCTTCTTCGACACGGGTAAATATCTCGTCGGCAAAAGCCACTTCTTCGGGCCCGTGCATCTTGGGTTTCACCACATATACCGAACCCGTGACCGAATTTCCGCCCTCGCGGCGCAGATCATGCATCGCCACAACCGTGGTGATCATCGCATCCATAAGCCCCTCGCCCGCCTCATGACCGTCGCGGTCCAGAATGGCGGGGTTGGTCATCAGATGACCGACATTGCGCACCAGCATCAGCGCACGGCCCTTGAGACTAAATGCGCTTCCATCCGGTGCCGTATAGTTCCGGTCGTCCGCCATCTCGCGTGTCACCGTTTTGCCGGCCTTCACGAAGCTCTCGCTCAGATCGCCTTTCATCAGGCCCAGCCAGTTGGCGTAGGCAGCGACCTTGTCCTCGGCATCCACCGCCGCGACGCTGTCTTCACAATCCATGATGGTGCTAAGCGCGGATTCGATCACCACATCGGCCACATGGGCCGGATCATCCTTGCCGATGGGATGCTCTGCGTCCAAACGGATCTCGATGTGCAGCCCGTTGTTTTTCAGAAGGATCGCCGTGGGCGCATCCGCCTCCCCGACATAACCGGCAAACTGAGCAGGATCGACCAAAGCCGCTTCGCTCGACACCAGCTCGTTGCCACTTTCTCCGCCGAAATACCCCTCAAGCTGTTTCAAAACCAATCCGCCAGCGTCAACCGTCATGCCGGCAACATCAATCCATGACCCGATGCCAAGCGGCGCGGCCTCGTCCAGAAACACCTTGGCCCGCGCCACAACGCGCTTGGCCCGCTCCGCGTCAAACCCGCCGCCCTGTGGCAAATCGCCCAGCGCATCCGTGCCGTAGAAAGCATCGTACAGTGATCCCCAACGCGCATTGGCCGCGTTGAGCGCAAAGCGCGCATTGTTGATCGGCACAACAAGCTGCGGCCCCGCCGTATGCGCAATCTCCGGATCAACATTCTCCGTCTCGATCACAAACGGCGCGCCCTCCTCGACCAGATAGCCGATTTCACGCAAAAACGCCTGATACGCCGACGCATCATGGGGCTGTCCCTGACGTTCTTTGTGCCATGCGTCGATCTTGGCCTGAATGTCCGCGCGCCGCGCAAGCAATTCACGGTTCTTCGGTCCCTTTTCGTGGATCAGCGCCGAGAAGCCCGCCCAAAAAGCCCCGGCGCTCACGTCCAGCCCATTCAGCGCTTTGGTCTCGATAAACTTGGCCAAGCGGTGATCCACCTGCAATCCGTTGCGATCCACTCTTTGCATGTTCTGTCTCCCCGTCTGTGATCCGTAATGTTTCCGATAGGAAACCGATGTGCCGCGATGCATAAGCACATGATTACTGTATCGCAAGGAGTTCTGGTAAAGCGACTTTTCAAACGGCACACTTCCGTTTGGTTGCAGATCACGTTCTCCTGCGTGCACGCAAAAAGGACGTCCCGCACGGGACGCCCCTAACATTTGACCTTATTCTCAGACAGTCAAACCGATCAGTCGTTGACCGTTGATGTCGCTGCCGGATCGGTTCCGGTTTGCGTGCTGCTGTTGGTGCCGGACGCATCATTCTCAGTCGCAACCGCGCCGCTCGGCGTCTCTTGCGTCACGACCTCCGGCTTCATCATATTATACGCGACCATTCCGATACCGATCACAAGCACGGCAATTATCGCTCCCTTGGTCCCGAAAAGCGACGGTTTGTGGTTTTTTTCCTGACGTTTGGTATTTGTGTCGGGCGCTGACATGGGGATTCTCCTGTTTCTCTGCGCGCATGTCTTCCATACGCCTGTGTCGGCCTTCCCGCCTTGCGGGCAACTTGTCAGGGGCATAACCTGTAGATCAACACAAAGGTTCCCGGAAACCGGAGCCCGCCCCCTACGCCAAAGGAATTTTCGATGCGCGATGCAGTGCCCCAAACGATCTATCTGTCCGATTACACCCCCTTTGGCTGGGTCGTCGAAAGCGTATCTCTGGCGTTCGAACTTCATCCGCACAAAACCCGCGTGCGCAGCCGCATCGCCTTTGCCCCGAACCGCGACGCCCCCGCACAGGATTTCTTCCTGCACGGCGAGGCTCTTAAACTCGTCAGCGCGCGCATCGACGGCAAGGATGTCAGCCCCACCCTCACCGCCCAAGGGCTGACTTGCGACGTCCCTGACGGTGCGTTCCTATGGGAGGCCGAGGTCGAGATTGATCCCGCAGGCAACACCGCGCTTGAAGGGCTTTATATGTCGAACGGCATGTATTGCACCCAATGCGAGGCCGAAGGCTTTCGCAAGATCACCTACTACCCCGACCGCCCCGATGTGATGGCGGTCTTTACCGTCACGGTTCACGGGCCACATCCGGTGCTGTTGTCCAACGGCAACCCGATCAGCGTTGGTGAAAACCGCGCCGAATGGCACGATCCATGGCCCAAACCCGCGTATCTATTTGCGCTTGTCGCGGGTGATCTGGTCGCCCGTTCCGACACCTTCATCACCCGTTCGGGCCGCGAGGTCGATCTTAATCTTTATGTCCGCCCCGGCGACGAGGACAAATGCGCCTTCGGGATGGAGGCGTTGAAAGCCTCGATGAAATGGGACGAAGACGTGTATGGGCGCGAATACGATCTGGACCTGTTCAACATCGTCGCTGTCGATGATTTCAACATGGGCGCGATGGAGAACAAAGGCTTGAATATATTCAACTCCTCCGCCGTTCTCGCCTCCCAAACCACTTCCACCGATCTCAACTTTGAGCGGATCGAGGGGATCATCGCACATGAATATTTCCACAACTGGACCGGCAACCGCATCACCTGCCGCGACTGGTTCCAGCTGTGCCTCAAGGAAGGGTTGACCGTCTACCGCGACAGCCAGTTCACCTCGGACATGCGCTCTGCTCCGGTCAAACGGATTTCCGATGTGATCGACCTGCGCGCCCGTCAGTTCGCCGAGGATCAAGGCCCGCTGGCCCATCCGGTGCGCCCCGAGAGCTTTCAGGAAATCAACAACTTCTACACGGCCACCGTTTACGAAAAAGGGGCCGAGGTTATCGGCATGCTGAAAACGCTGGTCGGTGATGACGCCTACGCCAAAGCGGTCGATCTGTATTTCACACGTCACGACGGCGACGCCGCCACAATCGAGGACTGGTTGAAGGTCTTCGAAGACACCACCGGCCGCGATCTGGCCCAGTTCAAGCGCTGGTATTCCCAAGCCGGCACACCGCGCCTTTCGGTTGCCGAAGACTGGAACGACGGCACCCTCACGCTCACCTTTACGCAAACCCTCACTCCCGGCACGGCAACGCCCGATCCACAGCCACAGGTGATCCCGATCGCCGTAGGGTTGATCGGCGCGAACGGAAGCGAGGTCGCAGCGACCCGCGTTCTGGAAATGACAGGCGCCAGCCAAAGCTTTGCCTTCGAGGATCTTGGCAGCCGGCCCACCGCCTCTATCCTGCGCGGCTTTTCCGCGCCTGTGGTGCTTGAACATGACCTGACCGATGCCCAGCGCGCGCATTTGTTCGCCCATGACACCGATCCGTTCAACCGCTGGGAAGCGGGGCGCACCCTCGCGCGCCAGTCCTTGCTTGCGATGATCCGCACTGACGCCGCCCCCGATACCGCCTATCTTGACGGGCTGCATTCGGTTGTGACGGACGAAAGCCTCGATCCCGCCTTCCGTGCGCTGATGCTTGGCCTGCCAAGCCAGTCCGATCTGGCCAGCGCCCTGAGTGACGCAGGCGACACCCCCGATCCCGCCGCCCTCCATACCGCCGTCCAGTCGATGCGTGACGCACAGACGGACAGGCTCGCGGATGATCTCGAACCGCTTTACCGCGCGCATCAGGTGACAGGCCCCTACCGCCCCGACGCCGCCCAATCTGGCGCACGCGCGCTGTCGGGGGCCGTGCTGTCCCTGCTCACACGGCGCGATGATGGCGCACAGGCCGCACAGCAATACGATCACGCCGACAACATGACCCAACAACTCGGCGCGCTGGCTTGTGCCGTCCGTGCGGGCAAAGGCGACAAGATGCTCGAAGCCTTCGAGGCGCAATGGGCGCAAGACCGTCTGGTGATGGACAAATGGTTCGGCCTTCAAGTAAGCGAGGCCAAGCCGCACAAAGCCGCCGCCACTGCCCAGGCCCTCACGCGCCACCCCGATTTCAACTGGAAAAACCCCAACCGCTTCCGCGCCGTTTTCGGCAGCCTCGTCCTGCATCACGCAGGCTTCCATCATGCGTCGGGGGACGGTTACCGCCTGCTGGCTGATTGGCTGATCAAACTTGATCCGCTCAATCCGCAAACCACCGCGCGGATGTGTTCGGCCTTCCAGACGTGGCAGCGCTACGACTCCGCGCGTCAAAAGATGATCAAGACGCAGGTCGCACGCATCCTCGCAACCGAAGGGCTCAGCCGCGACACTACCGAAATGCTCAGCCGGATCGCCGCCGCATGATCTGTCTGGTCAGGCGCGCCGGCCCCGCCCGCCGGTTCGCCCCGCGCGACCTGACCGGAAACCCATAGCAATGCTCTATGTCCTGATCCTCGCGGGCGCAGCACTCACCGCATTCTTCGTGCGCCAGCGCGACGCCCGTATCAGCCATGGCGTCATCATCCAAACGCTCGCACCGTGGCTGGCTTCACAGGGCGACGGACCGTCCCCTGCGTTCGAGCGGCTGACCAAACAACTGGACCACGGCCCTTACTTCGCAAAGTTGATGCGCGTTTTGGGCGGCGTTGCTACCGCTGGCAGCAAAAACATACTCGCCGCCGCACCCGTCCGCATTTCGCACACCGCCTGATGCTGCCGCTCGACCATAAAAACCACGGCAGACAACCTGCCACGCTGATCGTGCTGCTGCTGATCTGGTCTGTGCTGTTCGCAGCCTACATGCTGCTCGATGCCGCCCCCGTGATCCTTGTGCCCTTGGCGCTTTTCACGCTGCCTGCGCTCTATGACCTGCTGGCCGACCCCACCGCCGAATTCCACCTCGACAACGAATCATTAAGCTGGCGCGCAGGCCGCCAGCAGGCACGGATCTCCCTGTGCGAAATCGACCACCTGCGTCTCGACACCCGCCTCGATCTGTCCGTTCGCCTCAGCGTGGTGCGCCCCTCAGGTCATAAAATCCGCGTCCCCTACCCCGCAACGCCGCCCCACCGCGCCATCGAAGCAGCCGCCACCGCCGCAGGCATTCCTATTAAACGCCATCACTTTTCCCTTATCGGTTAGGCGCAGCAATGCCCAACCAACGGGCCATCACCCGTCCGTTTTCCGCAACCCCTGCTCATTTCTTTTGGCCCGAAATATCCCCGCCGGAGGCAGCGCTGCCCTTGGGCGGCGCTTTTGCCCACGCCACAGGGCGCACTTGCGGGCGTGTAGCATTGGGCAGCTTACAATAATCCTGCCGCTTCAGCCACTTGGCCATATTACCGCGCTTGCCGGAATGTCGCATCGGTCCCCAATCCGCCGCCACCCCCCGCCATTTGCGATCCTGGCCGTGGATCACACCGTCGCGCGACACGGTATGCGCCATGATCCGCACCGCACAACTCAGATTCGCCGCCCCGTTTTTAAGCGCCTCACCCGTTCCGACACGACACTTATAACCACGCGCCGTGGCCGGTAAAATTTGCAGCAGCCCGAACCACCGGCCGCCCCCGCCCACAGCCCACGGCTTATAGGTGCTCTCATAGCGTGCCAGCGCCGACATATAGCCCACCCAGAACGCCCGCCTGCGGGCCGCGTCGTTGTGGGCATAGGCCGGACACCACGTCTCAATGTCTCCCGGCACCAGATCCACCAACGGCTTGCCATGATCCTTCAGCGCCGAAAGCGCTGCGCGGGTCCATACCGCGTTGCCGGGCATGTGCTGCCACTGCGTGCGGGGCAAATATGCAGGCCGCACCATCGGACGCGTCCTGCCGACCACCGCCACCGCATCAGCGACCGGCACCAACTGCTCCACGCCCACAGGCGGGCGCACCTTCCGTAGCGTTTCTGCCGCGACCAACGCAGGCAGGAAGGCGAACAGCCCCGTAAGGATCAACCATTTCATACGCCAGAGTATGTGCCGCGCGCAGACGGGCTGGCAAGACGCACATCGCATCACAGCGGCGGAATTGTGCGCATCTGCGAAACATCCGGCCCTTCAACGGCACATTACCGCCCACGCGCGCCGCCCGACAGCAAATCTTCTCACCATCTCCGCGCTTGCGCCATGATCGCGCCCCAATGCCCGCGCATTTGCTGAACCCGTAGCAAACGCCCTTCTGGAGGAAGCGATTCATGGATCTTATGTCCGGCCTGATTGCCAAGATCACACGCAAACCGGCCAAAACGCTGCACATGCCCGACCGGCAGCGGGCCGCAACGGCACCCTCCCCGACCCTGCAGTGTCAGAACAAACGCCCTTCGCGGGACGTGTCCCCCCCCACGACGCCCGCGCCGCACAAACAGCCATGCGCCACCCCTGCGCTGGACCGGCTGTCCATTCCCTGCCCCGATCCCACCCTCGAAGAGCGCATCCGCGACGCCAACCAGAACAGCGCGCTGCGGCTGGTGCGGCAGGAAAAATGGCCGGAACTATCCGCTATGGTGGCCGCGGCCGACACCCGCCGCACGATGACACCGGGCGGCATGGCCGTGGCCGAACTCATGGCGTTCGGCGCACGTGCGGATGTCGTTCTGGCAGTTGAACACGCGCTGATCGACAAGAACCCGGAGCATGATGCGCCGCTTTTGCGCGGCATCGAATCGCTGGAATATGTGCTGGCCGAAAACCCCGATGATTATGTCGTGGCCTGTATCGTGGCGCAGGCGCATATGGATCTGGCATGGGCGTGGCGCGGCATCGGCTGGGACGTGGAAATCGCGCCGCGCAACCGCGAGGCATTCGATGCGCACTTTGCCCGCGCGCGCGACATCATCACCCCGTTCAACGCCAATGCCACCCAATCGCCCCTGCTCGCCCATACCATCTGCGCGCTGCTCAGCGGCGATGGCAGCACCGGGCAACGCGTGGCCGACCGCTACGAGGCGCTGATTGATCTCAACCCCGAAAACGTTGCGCCTTACCGCACCTTGGGCACCCATATGCTGCCCCGCTGGTACGGCTCTTACCCGGGGCTCGAACTTGAAGCCCGCCGCACTGCGGTGCGCACCCGTGATACATGGGGCGCGGGCGGTTATACTTGGGTGATGTTCGATGCGATCTGCGTCGATGACACGGCCTGCGCGCGTCTCGATTTGCCGTTTTTCATCGAAGGTTTGCACGACATCCTCAGCCACAGGCCGGAACCGCACACCGCCAATCTGCTGGCCGCCTATTGCGCCAACACGATGGGACAAGCCTTTTCCGGCAATGATTCCGCCGATTTCATCCGCGCCAGCATTGCCGACTGTGCCGACTGGATCGTGCGCGAACATCTGACAGAGCTGCATCCGATGATCTGGGCCCATGCGGCGCAAGGCTTTGCCAACAATCTGCGGGTCTCCTCCACCGCCCGCTTTGCCCGCGCGGGCCATGATGACGCGATGCGCATCATCGCCGGTCTTTTCCGCAGCGAGATCGAGCAGGGCAAGCGTATCGTCTTTACCGATAAAGGCCCCGTTGCGATGGCCGCTTGACCGATGCGCCTTTTCTGCCCTAACTGATCGCGATGTACTTTGCGATGGCGTCGCAAAGGGCAAGACCCGCATCAGCTGCGCCACAAGCGCAGTAAAATCCTGAACGCCCGGATGTATCTCCGGGTGACGCATGGCGCTGACCCCGGCTTTTGAGACGAGGATGCACCATGCAAGACACCCGAAACCGCGCCCAGACCTTCACCTGCCATAACGGCGACAAGGCACCGCTGCCATTTTCCAAGGGCGAATATGACGCGCGGCTTGCCCGCCTGCGCGCGATCATGGCCGAAAAAGACGTGGGTGCCGTGCTGCTCACCTCCATGCATAACATCGCCTATTATTCGGGCTTTTTGTATTGCTCCTTTGGTCGCCCTTATGCCTGTGTCGTCACGCAAGACGCCTGCACCACGGTCAGCGCCAACATCGACGGTGGCCAGCCATGGCGGCGCAGCCATTGCGACAACGTGATCTACACCGACTGGCAACGCGACAACTACTGGCGCGCGGTTGCAAACCTTGCCGGTAATGCCCGCCGCATCGGTGTCGAAGGTGACCACCTGACGCTGGCAATGCGCGCCGCACTCGATACACATCTGAACACCCCTGCCGTGATCGACATCGCCCCCGCCACCATGCAGGCACGGATGATCAAATCCCCGGCCGAAATCGCCCTGATCCGTGAAGGCGCGCGCATCGCAGATGTCGGCGGCGCGGCCATCCGCGACGCCATCCGCGCAGGCACCCGCGAAATCGACGTGGCAATGGCAGGGCGCGATGCGATGGAACTGGAAATCGCCCGCGCCCATCCCGATTCAGAGCTGCGCGATTCGTGGGTCTGGTTCCAGTCCGGCCTCAACACCGACGGCGCTCATAATCCCGTCACCACCCGCAAGCTGCAACAGGGCGACATCCTCAGCCTCAACACATTCCCGATGATTTCGGCTTACTACACTGCCCTCGAACGCACACTATTTCTGGGCGAGCCCGACGCGGCCAGCCTGCACATCTGGGAAACAAACGTCGCCGCGCATGAGCTGGGCTTGTCGCTGATCAAATCCGGCAACACCTGCGCAGCCATCTGCGACGAGATCAACCGCCTCTTTGCGGATGCAGGGATGTTGCAATACCGCTCGTTCGGCTATGGCCACTCCTTCGGCATCCTGTCGCACTACTATGGCCGCGAAGCAGGGCTTGAACTGCGCGAAGACATCGACACTGTCCTCGCCCCCGGCATGGTCGTCTCGATGGAACCAATGTTGTGGATTCCCGAAGGCACGCCTGGTGCCGGCGGCTACCGCGAACATGACATCGTGGTCATCGACGAGCACGGCGCCGAGAACATCACCGGCTTCCCCTATGGTCCTGAAAATAATGTGATCGGATGATCCAAAGCGCTCTGCCCTGTGACGGGGCGGAGCGACCAACTGGAAAGAGCGCAGATCAACTACACGTGGTCGGCGCACCCTCGGCAAGTACCGCTTGCCAGTCTGCACCAAGCTGCGCGCGCGCGGAAAGCGCATTACGGGCCTCGGCACTCTGTTGGGGGATGACGCGAACGATCATGGATTGGTCATGCGCGCCCGACCAGACATTCGATGTATTCGTGTCTCCGACCAGAACGAATTTGTCACCCCCTCTACGGATCACCTCTACGGCGGCAGTCCTGAACGCTACGTTCCGCGCCCCGTTCGGGCCGCAGGCCGGCGCCGCTGTCGTCGCAACCTTGAAAGTGTCCTGGGACATGGGCTGAATACTGGACTGCGCACAAGCGGCCACAAGCAGAAAACCCAACGCGGGCGCTAAAGTAAGTGATTTCAAAGTCGCTCTCCGGTTTTACTCTGATGAACAGAATCGCCAATCAATCAGGCTTGCATAGATCTCTACGATCATGCGGGTATATTTCGCGTTAATTTCGGCTCATGTGAACAGGTGCAAAACTTCACCGGGAACGGCGACACCACCGATGAGCCGAGCGAAATATCGGGTGCTAGCCGGAAGCCTGCCCGGACGGGATCGCAGATTGCGCCTCTTGCTCCCCCTGCCGCCCACCGCTAAACCCGCATCAACCATCAGCGAAAGGCGTTCCCATGCTCGATCTCACCTACGACACACCCAAAGTCCGCACAATCGCGGGTGCAAAGCAGGACTGGGAGCTGGTGATCGGCATGGAGGTCCACGCACAGGTGCAAAGTCAGTCCAAGCTGTTCTCCGGTGCGTCCACCAAATTCGGGGCCGAGCCGAACTCAAACGTGGCTTTTGTCGATGCGGCCATGCCCGGCATGCTGCCCGTGATCAATGAATTTTGCGTCGAACAAGCGGTGCGCACCGGTCTTGGCCTCAAGGCACAGATCAACCTGTTCTCCGCTTTTGACCGCAAGAACTATTTCTACCCCGACCTGCCGCAAGGCTACCAGATCAGCCAGCTGTACCACCCCATCGTAGGCGAAGGCGAAGTGCTGGTGGAAATGGGCAACGGCACCGCGCGCATGGTCGGAATCGAACGCATCCATCTTGAACAGGACGCCGGCAAATCCATTCACGATATGGACCCCAACATGTCTTTCGTCGATCTCAACCGCACCGGTGTGGCGCTGATGGAAATCGTGAGCCGCCCCGACATCCGCGGCCCTGAAGAGGCCGCCGCCTTCTTGGCCAAACTGCGCCAGATCCTGCGCTATCTGGGCACCTGCAACGGCGACATGCAGTCGGGCGCGATGCGCGCGGATGTGAACGTGTCCATCTGCCCCCCCGGCCAGTACGAAAAATACAAAGCCACCGGCGATTTCTCCCACCTCGGCACCCGCTGCGAGATCAAGAACATGAACTCCATGCGCTTTATCCAGCAGGCGATCGACGTCGAAGCCAAACGCCAGATCGCGATTCTGGAGGCGGGCGGCGAGGTCACGCAGGAAACCCGCCTGTTCGATCCCGACAAACAGGAAACCCGCTCCATGCGTTCCAAAGAGGAAGCGCATGATTACCGTTACTTCCCCGATCCCGACCTGCTCCCGCTGGAGATCGAACAGGCATGGGTGGATCAGATCAAAGCCAGCCTGCCCGAACTCCCCGACGCCAAAAAGGCGCGCTTTATCAATGATTTCGGCCTTGCCGATTATGACGCCTCGGTGCTGACTGCCGATCTGGATTCCTCACGCTATTTCGAGGCGGTGGCACTGGGGCGCGATGGCAAAATGGCGGCCAACTGGGTCATCAACGAACTTTTCGGGCGCCTCAAAAAGGACGAAAAAGACATCTCCGACAGCCCCGTCACACCGGCGCAACTGGGCGGCGTGATTGATCTGATCGCCTCCGACGCCATCTCTGGCAAAATCGCCAAGGACGTGTTTGAAATCACCTACACCACAGGCCGCGATCCCGCCGAGATCGTGCAAACCGAAGGTCTCACGCAGGTCACCGACACCGGCGCCATCGAGGCCGCCGTGGACGAGATCATCGCCGCCAACCCCGAACAGGTCGCCAAAGCGCGCGAAAACCCCAAGCTGGCAGGCTGGTTTGTGGGTCAGGTGATGAAAGCCACCGGCGGCAAGGCCAATCCCAAGGCCGTGAACCAACTGGTTGCGAAAAAGCTCAACGAGTGATCCGGGAAGTCACAGACCCGGAAAGTCGCAGGCAAGACCAACACCGGAAAGGCGGACGTAATCGCGTGCCGCCGTCGCTGTCCCTGACATGAGCGCGGCCACAAGAATTCTGCGCTCCGTCGGCCCCGCGATCCCTGCGGCAAGCCCGTTGGAGATTTTGCGCGCAGGCATCGGCGCGCTTGTCGGTCTGGGGGTGGCCGGATTGTTCGTGCTCTCGCCAGCCGTGGACACAACTTTGGGTCTTTATCTGATCGCTCCTTTCGGAGCCAGCGCCGTGCTTCTGTTTGCCGTGCCGAACAGCCCGCTAGCGCAACCATGGTCCGCCATCGTCGGTAACACGCTGGCCGCGCTGATCGGCGTCGGCATCTGCCTGAGCGTCCCCACACCGGCCCTCGCCGTCGCGCTGGCCGTGTCCCTCACAATCGCCGCGACAATCGCATTTCGCGCGATCCATCCGCCTGCCGGAGCGGTCGCAATGACAGCAGTGCTAAGCCCGGACGCGGTCGCACAGCTTGGCTTTCGCTTTGCGCTGGCACCGGTTGCCGCCGGAACCATCCTTTTGGTGATCCTTGCCATCGGGTACGCCCGCCTGACCGGTCGCCGCTATCCGTTTCGCCAGTTTGACGATCCCAACACGCACGGCACTTCCGATCCGGCACCGGCCGAACGGCTTGGCCTCTCGGAAGACGAATTAAAAGACATTCTTGGCAAATACAGCCAGTCGTTCAACCTCGGGGTCGAGGATTTGGCGCGGCTGGTCGGAGCTGCGGAAATGCAGGCGGCCACGCATTTCACCGGCCCGATGACCGCCGCCGACATCATGTCGCGTGATCTGATTACGGTTGGCGCAGACATGGTGGCCCCTCGCATCGCGGACCTGTTTCGCAAGCATCAGTTCACCTGCCTTCCTGTGGTCGGGCCGGACGGTGGCTATCTCGGAATTATCTTCCAGATTCATCTGATTCTCGAAAGCCCCGCAAAGCCTACACCGCGCTTCAGCACCGCACTGGCAGCGGTGCTGCGCAAGCGGCGCAACGGACCCGTTCGCGCAGGGCAGCTTATGGAGGTGAGCGGCCCGCGCGCCGCCCCCGCCACCAGCGTCACCACACTTCTCGGGTTGATGTCCAATGGCGACACCGACGCCGTTCCGGTGCTGGAGGATGGGAAAATCATCGGCATCGTGACCCGCACCGACATGATCGCCGCCCTCGCCCGCCAAAGTATTCACGCGCCCGCCGGATAGAACACATCTGCCGGCGGCTTCCAAAACCCGTCCCGCCCTGTGCGACACTCCAAACCATATAGGATCCATGATGCAAGATACACTTTTCAACTCCGCGCCGCTCACCGTTCTGCCAGAATGGATCGACTATAACGGCCACCTCAACATGGCCTATTACTCGGTATTGATGGACCAAAGCGCCGATCACGCGTATCCGGCGCTCGGGTTCGGCCCCGACTACCGCGACCGCACCGGTTGCACCACATATGTGGCCGAATTCCACATCTGCTATGTGCGTGAATTACACGTAGGCGACAAAGTGACCTCCACCTTCCGCCTCATCGATTATGACGCGAAACGCTTTCACATATTCCAGGAACTCTGGCACGAAGACGGCTGGCTCGCTGCCACCGGAGAGGCGCTGACCCTTCATGTGGATCAATCCGGCGACACGCCAAAGGTTGCTCCGATGCCGGACGAGATCATGCAAAAACTGTCCGCGATGAAAGAGGCTCAAAAAGACCTCCCCCAGCCTGATCGCATCGGCCGCACGATCGGCATTGTGCGCAAATAACCGCCGCCGGCATGCGGCGCGGTATGTCCGGACTGTATGCACACCCTGAGTACGCGCGCGTGTACAGGGTGTGACACGCAGGCTGCCCCACCGTGGGGCGGTTCCCTTTCGCAGGCATGCGCGCTACAACGTCGCATCACCACCACGAAAGCCCGCCCATGCCACGTTATGAATACAAGGTTGTTCCAGCCCCGACCAAAGGCCTCAAAGGCAAGGGTGTACGCGGCGCGGAAGCACGGTTTTCCCACGCCTTACAAGAGCTTATGAACGGCCTTTCAGGTTCCGGCTGGGAATACCAACGCGCTGAAACGCTCCCCTCGGTCGAGCGGTCAGGGTTGACCGGATCAACAACCGAATGGCGCAATGTACTGGTCTTTCGCAGGCCGCGTGAAGGCGATGCAGCAGCCTTCCAGCCCGAACTTCTTCCCGCGCCCACCGCCGACGAAGACATTGATTTACAAGAGGATTTACCCAACAATCCGCTGCCCGACAACGGGGTCGAAGACACCCAAAGCGACACGCGCATCGGCACATCCCTCAGCATCCTCGCCCGTGCCCGAAACCTTGCCAAAGCCGCTGCGCCCGCGCCAAAGGCAACAGACGCAGAAGATAAGGACACCCCCGAAAGGGATTGATCTTAGTCAGAAATATCCAGTGAAAGCGCATGAATCCGCGCAATCAGATCCGGCCCCAGTGCCGCATGCACGGCGCGGTGTTTTGCCACACGGCTCATCCCGGTAAAATCAGGCGCGGTAATGGCCACATCGAAATGTGTCTCGCCACCCTCGCGAAAGCCAGCATGGCCGCGATGCGCTTCGCTCACATCCGCCACTTCCAACTGCACCACCTCGAATTTGGCGCGCAATGCACCCTCAATCTCGTCTTTGACCGGCATAAACCCTCCAACGGGAGCGAATATTTCACGCCGCCCCCTTCCTTCTGTCAGCCATAAGGTTAGAGTGATCGCCCTGAGTCGGAAAGGTGCCACCATGCGAAAAAACGATCCCTTTGGTTTTGATATGTCAGTATCTTCTGCCAAAAAGAAGAACCCACGCGGCCGGCGCGGGATGTCGGGCGCGTCCGAAACCTCGACCCGTCTGTGCGATCACGACGGATGTGAGGAAGCGGGCAAATACCGCGCGCCCAAAGCGCCGGACGTGTTGGATGACTATTTCTGGTTCTGCCAGCAACACGTACGCGAATATAACACCAAGTGGAATTTCTTCGACGGTACGACCGAAGCGGAGATGAACGCCCAACTGTCCGAGGACAAGGTGTGGGACAGGCCCACCAAGCCGATGGGCGATCCCGAGCAACGCGCATGGGCGCGTCTGGGCATTGAAGACCCGCATCAGGTGCTGGGTGCAAATGCCACGCAGAACCCCGGCAAAGGACCACAGGCAGGGCGCCGTCTGCCCCCCACAGAACGCCGCGCGCTGGAGGTTCTGGATGCCAAGGACAACCTGACAAAACCGGAAATCCGCAAGATTTACAAATCCTTGATCAAGATTCTTCACCCTGACATGAACGGTGGTGACCGCTCGCAGGAGGAGCAATTGCAGTTGGTCGTCTGGGCGTGGGACCAGCTCAAGGCCAGCCGCAATTTCAAGGATTGATCCCGCCGCGGCGGGCCATCCCCCACACCGGTCCGCCCCTCCACCGCTGCCCCGTAACGTCGTGAATTTTTGGTCTTTCACTTGAACCTGCGCGCGATATGTTGCATCGGACAAAAGACAGCCCCGCGCATGGGGCGGATATTATTAGGATGATGCAGAATGGCTGATGGCGCGCTCGACATAAACGCAACCCCCACCAAGGACGTCTCGGTGCGCGAGGTTTTCGGCATCGATACTGACATGACGGTCAAAGGTTTTGCGGCACCTACCGACCGCGTACCAGAGCTTGACAGCACATATAAATTCGACGCCGACACCACGCTTGCGATCCTCGCGGGTTTCTCGCACAACCGCCGCGTCATGGTGCAGGGCTATCACGGCACGGGTAAATCCACCCACATCGAACAGGTGGCAAGCCGCCTGAACTGGCCCACTGTGCGCGTTAACCTCGACAGCCACATCAGCCGGATTGATCTGATCGGTAAAGACGCGATCAAGCTGGTCGATGGCAAGCAGGTCACCGAATTCCAGGAAGGCATCCTGCCTTGGGCGCTGCGCACGCCGACCGCGATTGTGTTCGACGAATATGATGCGGGCCGCGCGGATGTGATGTTCGTGATCCAGCGGGTGCTGGAAGTAGACGGCAAGCTGACGCTGCTTGACCAGAACAAGGTGATCACGCCGCACCCCTATTTCCGCATTTTCGCCACTGCGAACACTGTGGGTCTGGGCGATACCACGGGCCTGTACCACGGCACCCAGCAGATCAACCAGGGCCAGATGGACCGTTGGTCGCTTGTGGCCACGCTGAACTATCTCAGCATTGATGCGGAAACCCAGATCGTTCTGGCCAAGAACCCGCATTACAACACCGCCGCAGGGCGCAAGATTGTGAAGCAGATGGTCACGGTTGCCGATCTGACACGCACCGCGTTTATGAATGGCGATCTGTCCACGGTGATGTCACCACGGACCGTCATCTCATGGGCGCAGAACGCAGAGATATTCAAGAACGTGGGCTATGCCTTCCGCCTGAGCTTTCTCAACAAATGCGACGAACTGGAACGCCAGACTGTTGCCGAATTCTATCAACGTCTGTTCGACGAAGAACTGCCGGAAAGCGCGGCAAGCGTGAGCTTGGGCTAAGGTCGCCCCCTGCTGAAAAGATTAAGAACCCGGTGGCCAACATCGGGTTTTTTCTTTTGACGGGCAGGAATTGGATCCGGATTCACTTTGAGATAGCGCAAGACAGGAAGGCGATTGCACTGCCCGCTTTGCTGGCGCAAACTACATCGACGATGAGAGTGCAGCGCCCTTTGACCCTGCGCGCAAAACCTGCGAAATATAAGTCGACTTTATGCTTGAGAGGGCCGCATGACCAAAACAGATAACCCTGCGGACGCGTTCAAAAAGGCCTTGGCCGAGGCGTCCAAAGTCATGGCCAACGATCCCGAACTGACGGTCAGCTATTCCGTCGATCCTTCGGGGCTGTCGGGCGATGCAATGCGCCTGCCGCAGGTAACGCGGCGGATGACGCGTGACGAGGTAATGCTGGCGCGCGGAACGGCGGATGCTTTGGCGCTGAACCGGCGCTATCACAACGGCCAGACCCACGCCCGCTATCAACCCAAGGGAGAGATGGCACGCGATCTGTATGAAGCGATGGAAACCGCCCGCTGCGAGGCGATGGGCGCGCGCGACATGCCCGGCACCGCAGGCAACATCGACGCCAAAATCAAACATGAAGCGCTGCGCAAGGGCTATGACCAAGTCACTCAGGCCTCCGATGTGCCGCTGGCCGTCGCTGCGGGCTATCTGGTGCGCCATATGGCGACGGGGCGGCAGATGCCTGCGGGTGCGCAAAACGTGATGGAGCTGTGGCGCGGATACATCGAGGATCAGGCGGGCGGTACGCTGGCCGATCTGGAAGAGACGCTGGACGACCAGACCGCATTTGCCAAATTCGCGCGCCAGATCATCACCGATCTGGGCTATGCCGACCAGTTGGGCGATGATCCGGACGGGGCGGACGACGATCAGGAAGACGAGGCCGAAGAAGGCGCCGAAGAGGATCAGGATCCCGACAGCTCCGGTCAGGACGAACAGGATCAGGAAGACGCGGACGCATCCCCCGAGCAGTCACAGGAAGACGAGCAGGACGCCTCACAGGCGCAAGTGTCGATGGACGACATGGCAGATCAGGAGATGGGCGACGAGGCGGATATGCCCGACGGCGAAGCGCCGATGGAGCCGCCTGTTCCACAGCCCGTATCGGACGCCGACCCCAATTACGCCGTCTATCAAAGCGATCACGACGAGATCGTCGGCGCGCAAGAGCTGGCCGAACCGGTCGAGCTGGAGCGCCTGCGCGCCTATCTGGACCAACAGCTTGAGCCGCTCAAAGGGGCGGTGAGCCGTTTGGCCAACAAGCTGCAACGCCGCCTTCAGGCGCAACAGAACCGCTCGTGGGAGTTTGATCTGGAAGAAGGTACATTGGACGCAGGCCGCTTGGCACGGGTGATTGTCAGCCCGACAACACCGCTGAGCTTCAAGGTCGAGAAAGACACCGAATTCCGCGATACGGTGGTGACGCTTTTGCTGGACAACTCCGGCTCGATGCGCGGACGGCCCATTTCCATCGCCGCGATCTGTGCCGATGTTCTGGCCCGCACGCTGGAGCGGTGTAACGTCAAGGTTGAAATCCTCGGCTTTACCACACGTGCGTGGAAAGGTGGGCAGGCGCGCGAAGCGTGGCTGAATGATGGTCGCCCGTCCAGCCCCGGACGGCTGAACGACCTGCGCCACATCATATATAAATCCGCCGATGCACCGTGGCGGCGCACACGGCCCAATCTGGGGCTGATGATGAAAGAGGGCTTGTTGAAGGAAAACATCGACGGTGAAGCGCTGGAATGGGCGCACCGCCGGATGATGGCGCGCGCCGAATCGCGCAAGATCCTGATGGTGATTTCCGATGGCGCGCCGGTGGATGACAGCACTTTGTCGGTCAACCCTGCCAACTATCTGGAAAAACACCTGCGCGATGTGATTGCAATGGTGGAGAAGAAAAAGGCGGTTGAGCTGTTGGCGATTGGCATCGGGCATGACGTGACGCGCTATTACGACCGCGCCGTCACGATCACCGATGTGGAGCAACTGGCCGGTGCGATGACCGAGCAGCTTGCGTCTCTTTTCGACAGTGATCCACGCGCACGGGCGCGCGTCATGGGCATCCGCAACGCCGGTTGAGACGGCGGAATTTGAGTTTATTGGCCAACTGAAGGGACAAGCGATGCTCCAGACATTCGAGGTCACCGCGCGACCAGAGCAAGGACCGCCCCGCCTGTCAGCGCTGCGCGCGCAATTGGCCCGTGAGGGGCTGGACGGCTTTATCGTGCCGCGCGCCGATGCGCATCAGGGTGAATATGTGGCGGCGCGCGATGCGCGGCTGGCATGGCTCACCGGATTTACCGGTTCTGCCGGTTTCTGCATTGCGCTGCGTGACGTTGCGGGCGTGTTCATCGACGGGCGTTACCGCACACAGGTGAAGGCACAGGTTGCGGCGGAATTCACGCCAGTACCGTGGCCTGAAGTGTCGATGGCGGCATGGCTGCGCCAGCAGTTACCGACGGGCGGACGCGTTGCCTATGATCCGTGGCTACACACCGTCGAACAGATCACGCAGACCCAAGCTGCGCTGGAGGGCAGCGGGATCACTCTGGTGCAAACCGGAAATCTGGTTGACCGTATCTGGGCCGATCAACCCGCCCCCCCCAACAACCCCGCCAAGGCGCATCCGCTTGAGTTCGCGGGCGAAACGCACGATGCCAAACGCGCGCGGCTGGCGGCGACGCTGGCGCAGGCGGGCGAGAAAGCGGTGGTCATCACCCTGCCCGACAGCCTGTGCTGGCTGCTCAACATCCGGGGTGCCGACATCGAGCGGAACCCGGTGGTGCATGGCTTTGCCGTTCTGCACGTGAATCAAACGGTCGATCTCTACGCGATCACGACAAAGTTTGACGGGCTTGAGGCGCATCTTGGCCCTGAGGTCCGGCTTCATGCGCCTGACGCCTTCCTTGATGCGCTGCGCAATCTGGAAGGCCCTGTGCGCATAGATGCCGGCACCGCCCCGCAGATTATCGCCGACACGCTGGGCGATGCTGCCATCACAGGGGCCGAGCCGTGCGCGCTGCCCAAGGCCTGCAAGAACCCCGCCGAAATCGAAGGCTCTGCCGCTGCGCATCTGCGCGACGGGGCCGCGATGGTGGAAATGCTGTTCTGGATTGACCAGCAACCGGTCGGCAGCCTGAGCGAAACGCAAGTGGTGCGCCAGCTTGAACACTTCCGGCGTCGCGACAATGCGCTGCAAGACATCAGCTTTGAAACGATCGCAGGCACCGGCCCGAACGGTGCTATCATGCATTATCGTGTCACCGAAGAAACCGACACGACGCTGGAGGCCGGTCATCTGATCGTCATCGACAGCGGCGGGCAATATCTGGACGGCACCACCGACATTACCCGCACCGTCGCCATCGGAACGCCCCCCGAAGAAGCGCGCGCGGCCTTTACCCGCGTGTTGGCCGGAATGATCGCGATAAGCCGCCTGCGCTGGCCCGAGGGCCTTGCCGGTAGCCACATCGAAGCGATCGGACGGATGCCGCTGTGGCTTGCCGGTCAGGATTTCGATCACGGGCTTGGTCACGGCGTTGGCGCGTATCTAAGCGTACACGAGGGCCCGCAACGTCTGAGCCGGATCAGCCAGGTGCCGCTGATGCCCGGAATGATCCTGAGCAACGAGCCGGGGTATTATCGCGAAGGTGCCTTTGGCATTCGTCTCGAAAACCTTTTGGTGGTGCAAAACGCCCCTGCCCTGCCCGGCGGCGATGCGCACCGCGCGATGCTGGACTGGCGTACGCTGGCCTTTGCGCCGATTGACCGCCGCCTGATCATTCCTGAATTGCTT
This sequence comes from uncultured Sulfitobacter sp., assembly GCA_947502265.1. GTDB lineage: Bacteria > Pseudomonadota > Alphaproteobacteria > Rhodobacterales > Rhodobacteraceae > Sulfitobacter. The sequence goes on along the minus strand of CANMZB010000001.1, from coordinate 225,802 downwards.
GATCCCGATGCGCGCGCGTGGCTCAATGACTATCACACGCAGGTCGCGACAAAAATCGGGCCACGGGTTTCGCCCGCCGCAAAACAGTGGTTAGATGCGGCAACAGCGCCAATCTAAGGCACGATTGTTCGGGAGAGATCAACCAATGGCCAACAACATCACCATCCGCAAGGCAGACGGCACATGGACCGTACGCGCAGGCGGGGCCGTTCTGGGAGAGACCAACAGCGCACTGGAACTGGTGGAGGGCGATTATCCGGCGGTGATCTATTTCCCGCGGGAGGACATCGCGATGGCGTTTCTTGATACCAGCGACAAGACCACACATTGCCCGCAAAAAGGTGTGGCAAACCACTATTCCGTTGTGACCAAAAGCCGGACATTGGAAAATGCCGTGTGGTCCTATGAAGCGCCGGAAGACAGTGTGGCGCGGATCAAGGACCACATGGCCTTTTATCCTATGGACGAAATCGCCGTCGAACAAATCTGAACGCAACTGCGCTCAGGAGTGTTCCTCGGCCGCCGTGGCGGCCAGCGCGCGGTTGTAGGCGCGCAGGGCATCCACATGAAAGAGCGCGCCCAACAGCTCGGGCGGGGCCGCATCCGCGCTGAGGTTCACCACCGGAATAAACGGCACGCCCGCCTGCTCGAACATCGGCATCGCCAACTCCAGCGTTGCGGCCCCGTCAACATAGATGCCATCCCCGATCATTTCCCAACACTGCGCTTCATCCGCCGCCTTTGGATCGTCGCGCGCGCGCATGGTCTTTGCAGCCGTAAAGATCGCCAGCAAATAGGCTTGGGGACCGGCGGCCAGACGGATGCCGCGCCGCTCGATCTGGGTGAGGAAAAAGCTGCGGTTCACGAGATTGGACGCGATGGCTGTGGACATGCTGACTGCGACCATCACGGCGAGGCCGGTCTGCCAATCCCCTGTCAGCTCGAACACAATGAGCGTGGTGGAAATCGGCGCACCCAGCACCGCTGCGGCCACCGCCCCCATACCCGCCAGCGCATAAAGCGAGCTGGAGCCGGACACATTGGGGAAAATCCCGGTAGCGATCAACCCGAAGGCAAGCCCCACCAGCCCCCCGACCATCAACGATGGAGAAAACACGCCGCCGCCCATACGCCCGCCAAACGTGATCGCCACCGCGATGACCTTGAGCACGGCGAAAACGGTGGCTTCATGCAGGCTGAGCGCGCCGGTAAGCGCAAGCGATGTCGTCTCGTAGCCCACGCCGATGATATGCGGATACCATAGCGCGATAACCCCCAGGAGCGCGCCAGCCACCATCGGACGTGTCCAGCGCGGCAATCTGGAGCGCGCCTGAATGTGATTTCCCACATCTTCAGCCCAGAAGATCGCGCGTATAAATGCAACAGCCACAAGGCCGCAGGTCAGCCCCAAAAGCAAAAAAGCGGGCAGTTCGACATAGAATTGCAGATCGCCACTGGTCGGCAGCTTGAACTCGGTCACGCCCCCGAATTCGATGCGGTTAATCACCGTCCCTGCCACGCTGGCAATTACGATGGGCGCGAAGGCGTGCACCGCAAAATGGCGCAGCACCACTTCCAATGCAAACAGCGCTCCGGCAATGGGCGCGTTAAAGCTGGCAGAAACAGCCGCCGCAACGGCACAACCCAAAAGATCACGCCCCGTGATGCCATCCGCATCAAGCCGCTGGCTTACCCAGGTCGAGATGACCCCCGCCAAATGCACGACTGGCCCCTCGCGCCCCGACGAGCCGCCCGTGCTGAGCGTGACCAACGAGGCAAATGCCGAGGCCACGCCCGCGCGCGTTTCGACCCGCCCTTCATGCAGGGCCGCGCCAAGGATCACCTCGCCCACGGTGCGCGCCCGCGCGTCATTGGTAAAGTTGTGAAGAATCAGGCCGGTCACCAACCCGCCGATGGTCGGAATCAGGATGATCCAATACCATTCCAGATCGGTGATAAAGCTGTGCAGGAATTGCACGTCATCCGTCCCGTAAAGCGTTGCTTGCAGCAGGTTGATGCCCTTGCGAAACAGCAACGCGGCAAAACCCGCAGCGATCCCGATCAGCAAAGCGATGAACCAGAAGGTGACCTTGCCCGGCCCCTTGTCGCGCAGCACATCCCAACCGGCACGGCAGTGTTCAAGCGCTAATGACATCTGTTGCGACAGGAAAGACCGGATTGGATCGCTCATCTCACCTCTCCTGATGACTTAGGGTAAAGCGCTGATATTGCGAAGATCACACCCTGTGCTGCAATTCAAGTGTGCGGGCGGCACCCTCAGGCCGTCAACAAGGCGCGTGCGGCCTCGCGCGCAGCTTCGGTAACCGTATCGCCCGACACCATCCGCGCAACTTCGTCCACCCGCTCTTCGCGGCTGAGCGGGACCACATCGGTGGTTGTCATCCCGTCGCGCACGCTTTTTTCGACGCGCCAGTGGTGCGCGCCAAGGGCGGCCACCTGTGGCGAGTGGGTGACAACCAAAACCTGCCCCCCCTCGGCCAGCGCCGCCAGACGCCGCCCGACAGCATCGGCGGTGGCACCGCCCACGCCGCGATCAATTTCGTCGAAAATGAGCGTGAGGCCGGATTGGTGTTGGGTGAGGCACACCTTGAGAGCCAGCAAGAAGCGGCTCAGCTCGCCCCCCGATGCGATTTTATTGAGCGGGCCGGAGGGCGCGCCGGGGTTGGTAGCGACGGTGAAAGACACCGCGTCGCGGCCCTCCGGTCCCGGCGCTTCATCTTCGATCAGCGTGGCAAATACCGCGCGCTCCATCTTTAGCGGCGCAAGCTCGCCGCTTACCGCCTTGTCGAGCTTTCCGGCGGCTTTGCGGCGCGCTTCGCTCAACGCCCCTGCTGCCGCGTCATAGGCGGCTTCGGCGGCTTTCGCCTCGGCTTGCAACGCCGCCTGGTGCGCATCGCCCGCATCCAGCGCCTCAAGTTTGGCGCGCAGCGTATCTGCAAATCCGGACAGCGTATCGGGCATCACGTCATGTTTGCGGGCCAGCGCACGGATCGCAAAAAGCCGTTCTTCCGCGTCTTCCAACTCGCGCTCGTCAAAGGACATCACCTCGATGGCGCGCACAACGCCTTCCATCGCAAGGTCCAGTTCGATCATCGCGCGGTTGAGAGCTGCCATCGGTTCGTCCAGCGCGCCTTCGGCACGATCCGCCGCCCCGTCAAGCCAGCGCAGCGCATCCGCCATCTGCGCCTCGGCCCCGTTGTTGCCCATCGCCTCATAGGCATTAACCACATCGGCACGGATTTTTTCTGCCGCCTGCATCACGCGGCGCTTGGTATCCAGTTCCGCTTCCTCGCCCTCTTCGGGGGCGAGTTTGTCCAGTTCGGCCACCGCATAGCGCAGGAATTCTTCCTCGGCGCGAATTTCATCCTGGGCTTTGGCGGCGGTATCGACCGCTTTGCGGGTGCGGCTACGATCACTCCACGCGGCGCGGGTTTTGGCGCGCGCGCGGTCAAGCCCTGCGAATTCATCCAGAATGGCGCGGTGACCGCGCGGGTTCAGCAGGCCGCGATCATCATGCTGGCCGTGCAGCTCAACCAGCGTTTCGCTTAACTGTCGCAGCACCTCGCCCGAGCAGCGTCGGTCGTTGACCCATGCGGTTTTGCGCCCTTCGGCGGTGTTGATCCGCCGCAAGATAAGCTCGTCTCCGCCGGGCAAGCCAGCTTCCTCCAGCACCGCATGGGCGGGATGAGCGGCGGGCAAATCGAACCACGCGGTCACCTCGCCCTGCGCCGCGCCCTGGCGCACCAGATCGGCACGTCCGCGCCAACCCAGCACAAAGCCCAGCGAATCAAGCAGGATCGACTTGCCCGCCCCCGTCTCTCCCGTAAGCACGTTAAGGCCGGGCTGGAAGCTCAGCTCCAGCCGCTCGATAATTAGCATGTCGGAAATATCCAGACCGCGCAGCATTACGATGTATCCGTCGAAAGAAGGCGTGACCGCACTATTACAGCCATTCGCCTTTCAGCATCTGACGATATATCGCCGACAGCCAGTTGTCGCCCAACGATTTCAGTTCAAGCCCACGGCCCGTCAGCAATTTATAGCTGTCCGCGTACCACTGCGTCGAGCGGTAGTTATGACCCAGAATCGCACCCGCTGTCTGTGCCTCGTCGGTCAGGCCAAGGCTGAGATAGGATTCGACCAGCCGGTGCAGCGATTCTGCGGTGTGGGTGGTGGTCTGGAAATCTTCGACAACAACGCGGAAGCGGTTGATCGCTGCCGTGTAATGGCCACGGCGCAGATAGTAGCGCCCGATCTCCATTTCCTTGCCAGCAAGGTGATCAAAGGCCAGATCGAATTTCAGGATCGAGGTGCGCGCATATTCACTGTCGGGATAGCGTTCGATCACCTGGCGCAGCGATTGCAGCGCCTGAAAGGTCAGGCCCTGATCGCGGCCCACATCGTCGATCTGGTCATAATAGCTGAGCGCCAGAAGATAGGCGGCATAGGCCGCATCATCATCATCGGGGTAGAAATCCATAAAGCGCTGTGAGGCAGAACGGCTGTTGGGGTAATCGCCGTCCTGATGAAAGGCAAAGGCCTGCATGATCAGCGCGCGCTTGGCCCATTCGGAATAGGGATATAGCCGCTCGATCTCGGAAAAGTAGAAAGCCCCCTCTTTCGGGCGCTTGCGGTTCAGCTCGAATTCGCCGCGCTCGAATATCTGCTCGGGCGTGTAGGTTTCGAGCGGGATTTCCTGCGGATTGAAAAAGCTGCCAGTGAATTTGCCGGCATCGCTGCCTGAGCTACACGCACCAAGTGCCGCAACAACCACCAATGTGGCGGAAAGACGTTTAGCAGACCCTCCAAAACCCATCTCTGGCTATCCTTATTCTTCGACCACAAAACTCTGTCACACAGGCAACGGGCGCCTGTCTGCCCTCGTGTTAGCACAATAACCGACGGTGCAAAACGTCGATTTACCACTTTATGAACAAGGCCCGAAGCGGATGCTACGGGCCTTTTAACACTCTTGGATCAGGGACGGAAAGCGTCTAATTCTCAGGCCACCGCCGGAATCTCGGTCCACGCCAGCCCGTGACCCGGCAAACGCGCCGCGATATAGCTGTCGCACTCGGTCATACGGACCGCGCCCGGCGTCGCAAATAGCTTGCGCAACAGAGTATTTGTCAGCGAGTGGCCCGCACGGATACCGGTATAGTGGCCAAGGATCGGCGCGCCTGCCAGCGCAAGATCACCCAGCGCATCCAGCATTTTGTGGCGCACAGGCTCGTCCGCATGACGCAAACCGCCGGGGCTGAGAACTTTGTCGCCGTCGAAAACCACCGCGTTCACACCGGGCGCACCGCCAAGAGCAAGGCCGTTCGCCTGCATCGCCTCTACGTCCGCCTGACGGCAGAACGTGCGGCTGTCGCACAGCTCGCGCGCGAATGTACCGTTGTTCATGACCAGCGTTTTCTGCTGATGACCAATCGCCGCATCCACGAAATCAATCTCGAAATCAATGCGCAGCGTATCTGAGGGCGCCAGTGTCGCCGTCGCATCCCCGTCGCGCACGGTCACTTCTTTCAGGACCTCGATCGCCATAACTGGCGCGGCCTGCATCCGGACGCCACGCGCCATGATACCGCGCACGAACGGGGCGGCCGAGCCGTCGAGGATCGGCACTTCGGGGCCGTCAATCTCGATCAATGCGTTGTGAATACCGCACCCGGCCAGCGCCGCCATCAGATGCTCGACAGTAGAAATCTGTAGCCCGGCGGGATTTTCCAGCTTGGTACACAAAGGAGAGCGGTTCACCGCATCCCAGCGGGCCGGGATCATGGTGTCGCCCAGATGAATATCGGTGCGCTTGAACCAGATACCATGATGGGCCGCTGCGGGCCGCACGGTTACAGTTGCGGGTTTTCCAGAATGCAGGCCATGGCCGCTAAAGCTGATCGCTGTTTTAACTGTTGTCTGCACGGGGTCACCTCAAATCTGGTTCAAGTTTCCACTTGATTAACTCCTACCTAAGAAGCTGGTTGCCACATCTCAACTCAATCTTTGCAACCGACTGAAACATCCCTGTAACAAAATGGCCGAATACCGCTCTCCTTACAATAAGCTCTTGGTTTAAAATGAAAAAGGCCGCCCTAAGGCGGCCTCTCACATCACGTTTTCAGACTTTTTAATTTGCCTGACGGCGCAGGAACGCGGGAATTTCGATGCGTTCCTGATCCGGATCCTGCTCTTGACGCGGCTGCGGTGCAGCGGCTGTCTGGTTGCCCTGAACCGGTGGCTGGCGGCGCGGTGCCTGTTGGGGCTGCGCCGCGCGCGGCTGGCTTTCACCCTCTTGTGCACCCGTCATACGGTTGATCAGCGAGTTGATTCCAAAGCGCGGACGCTCGCCATGCGCGGCGGCGGGCTGTGGTTGCTGCTGGCGCGGCTCTGATGCCGGAGCAGCGGCGCGTGGTTCGGCACCAGGTGCCGCCCGCTTGGCCGCTGCGGCGCGCAGGCGCGCCATGGCTTCGGGTGACGGCGTGCCGGGTGTCGGCGCGCGCGGTGCAATGAAGGTATCCGGCTCTGCTTCAAGCGGGTCACGCATCGAATGCTCCGGAGCAGGCTCGGGCGTATAGGCGGGGGGCGGCAGATCGTCGGCCTCGTCCGAAACAGAGTTCTGACGCGATGACGCGAACATGTCACGCGTGTTATCCTGACGGGCCGCTTCGCGCGGGGCTTCGTCAAAGAAGCTTGGTGCCTGAGGCTCTTCGTATTGTTCTGCCACAGCTTCGACAGGCGCGGGTGCGGAGGCCGCGACCGGCTCTTCGTCTGGTTCTTCGATACGGGCTTCTTGTGACAGCGGTTTGGACATCGAGCGGCGCGGCACCGGCATCTCGGTGTTCACATCCAGCGCATCAATGCCTGTTGCAACAACGCTTACGCGCATCATACCGCCCATTGACTCGTCCAAGGTGGACCCGACGATGATGTTGGCCTCGGGGTCCACTTCCTCGCGGATGCGGTTGGCAGCTTCGTCGAGTTCGAACAGGGTAAGATCGTGGCCGCCGGTGATGTTAATCAGAACACCCTTGGCCCCGCGCAGGGAAATCTCGTCCAGCAGCGGGTTGGCAATTGCGGCTTCAGCGGCCTTGATTGCGCGGTCTTCGCCGTCTGCCTCGCCCGTGCCCATCATGGCTTTACCCATCTCGTCCATCACGGCACGCACGTCCGCAAAGTCGAGGTTGATCAGGCCGGGACGCACCATCAGGTCGGTCACGCCTTTGACGCCCTGATACAGCACATCATCCGCAAGCGAGAACGCTTCGGTGAAGGTGGTCTTTTCATTGGCCAGCCGAAACAGGTTCTGGTTGGGAATGATGATCAGCGTATCAACGACCTTTTGCAGCGCTTCCACGCCGTCCTCGGCCTGACGCATCCGCTTGGCACCCTCGAACTGGAACGGCTTGGTGACAACGCCCACCGTCAGAACGCCCAGCTCGCGCGCGGCTTGCGCGATGATCGGGGCCGCGCCTGTACCGGTGCCGCCGCCCATACCAGCCGTGATAAAGCACATGTGCGCACCCGCGAGGTGATCAACGATCTGCTCGATGCTTTCTTCGGCAGCCGCGGCACCTACGGAGGCGCGCGCACCGGCACCGAGCCCCTCGGTCACCTTGATGCCCAGTTGAACGCGGTTTTCCGCCTTGGCTTGCTGCAACGCCTGCGCGTCGGTGTTGGCCACGACAAAATCAACGCCATCCAGCGCCTTGTCGATCATGTTGTTTACGGCGTTGCCGCCTGCCCCGCCCACACCGAAAACTGTAATGCGTGGTTTGAGATCGTCTTGTCCCGGCATCGAAAGGTTCAAAGTCATCGTTGGTTCCGCCTGTTTTGGTTGCCCGCACCGCGCGGGTCGTTTTTGTCCCGAATTTAGCCAATTCTAGACGCCATAACGCCTGTCGTCACGTAAAAAAGGCCTAATTTCTGCCAAATCTAGGCAACTTTTCGCCAATACTTACTGCATTTCGCTTCCCTCACCCCATCTTGCGGCTACCAGTTGTCTTTGAACCATTTCACCGCGCGCTTCAGCGAACGCGCGGGGTATCTGTCTGCGGGTATATCAAAGTCCCACCATTCGTCCTGCGGGTGCGCCGCAAAGAGCGCAAGCCCCACCGCAGAAGAAAATCCCGGTCCCGTAGCGGCCTGTGGCAATCCATGCACCCGCAAGGGGCGGCCAAGGCGCACCTGTTGGCCCAAAATCTTGCTGGCCAACCCGTCAAGGCCGGGAATCTGGCTCCCCCCGCCCGTCAGCACGATCTGCTGGCTCGGCAGGTGGTCAAATCCGGCTGCGTCCAGACGGGCGCGGACCTCTTCCAAAATTTCTTCGACACGCGGACGCATGATGCCGATCAGTTCGGCACGGCTGGCGGTGCGGCGGTCGTGTTCGTAATCGCCCGTCTCGCCGCCGATCTCGATCATCTCGCGGTCGTCCATGCCGGTGGCTTGCACCCCGCCATAAAATGTCTTGATCCGCTCGGCGTTGGCCGTTGGCACCTGCAATCCCATCGAAATATCCGAGGTGACGTGATCGCCCCCCATGCGGATGCTGTCGGCGTAGATCATGTGCTTTTTGATGAAAATCGACACACCCGTCGCCCCGCCACCCAGATCAATACAGGCCGCACCCAGTTCCTGTTCGTCCTCGACCAGCGATGAAATGCCCGAGACGTAAGAAGACGAAGCAATGCCCGCCAGCTCAAGATCGCAGCGTTTGATGCAATAGGCCAGATGTTGCACGGCGGCGGCATCCACTGTCAGCATATGCAAATCAACGCTCAGATCATTGCCAAGCTGGCCGCGCGGATCGCCCAGCCCCGTGCGGTGGTCGAGCGTGAAATTCACCGGCTGCGCGTGCAGCACTTCGCGGCCCTCGCCGTATTCCGGCACATCGCAGGACGCCAGAACGCGCGCCACGTCTTGCTCGCTGACGACCTGATCCTCAAGGCCGACCTGCGCATCAAGGCCGTAACTGCGCGGCTCGCCGCCCGAAAAACACGCAATGACGTGATCGACACGGATGCCGGCCATCTTTTGCGCGGCCTGAAGGGCGGTGCGGATCGCGCGTTCGGTCTCTTGCATCGCGACGATCTCGCCAAAGCGGACCCCGCGCGAGCGGGTTGTCGCCGCCCCGATCACCCGAAACCCCGACCCGCCCGCCAGGGACCGCACCTCGCCTTCGTCGTTCAGCCGTGCCGTGCCGTCAAACCGCAAGACCAATGCGGCAATCTTGGAGCTGCCCACGTCCAGAATGGCCACCACCCCGCGCTGCATGGCAAGTTTGCGCATGTGCCGCATGGTGCGCTGGCTCTGATATAGATCATTCATTTCTTTTTTGCCCTAAACGCTGCCTGTTGGGCCTGCCTTTCTTCGGCGGCCTCTGTTGTCATTTGCACTATTGGACGGCGTGCCAGCCGCAGGTCAACCCGTGCCACATCGCGCGACAGAACATCCTGCGCGCCTTCCAGCGCCACAACACGTTCAAGCGCGCGCACAGGCTCGTTTGTCGGTAACAGGATGCGTTGTTCACGGTCCAGCACCACATCCCACCGCCGCTCGCCCATCCGCACCAGGCCACGCAGCCGCCCGCCCAAAGGCGCCGCCGCCTGCAGCAGTTCCAGCGCTTCGCTCACATGCAGGTTCGCCCCCTCGCCCGCAATCAACGGCAGATCGGGGCGCGCGTGGCGGCTGGTTGCTGCGGCCACGTAAATACCGTTTTCGTCGATCAGCGCCAGACCGGTGTCCGAGCGCCACAGCGCCACCGCTTCGCGCGGCTGGACCTCGATCTGCAACACGCCGCCCGGCCGGATCCGCACAGAGGCGGATTTGACGGCAGAAATCGCGGTAACAGTGCCGCGCATGGCGTCCAGATCCAGATCGAAACTGGAGAGCGGGAAATCAAGCGGCAGACTTTCGCGGATATAGCTGGCAAGCGCATCCTCGGCCCCGTCGATGGCCATAAGGTTTACCATGAATTCGGGCCGCGTCTCGATGCTGGCGCGTGCATCGGCCACCATCTGCTCAATCGCGCCGCGCCGGGTGTCGTCAGACAGATACCAGGTCCCCGCCACCAGCGTCAGACACATCGGCACACCTGCGCGCAGCGCAAAACGGATGCCGGGTGTGAGCATCAACCGTTGCATCCGCCATGCCCAACGCGAGGGCGCGGGATCGGGTTTGCCGGTTTTTGGGGCGCGTCTGATCAGCGTCCGCATGAGGCGTCCTCGACCATCCATGCGCACAGCGCCGGAAACCCCATTCCTGTGGCGCGCGCCTGTTCGGGCGTCAGCGACGTGCCTGTCATGCCCGGCTGGGTGTTCGTTTCAAGAAGGATCAACCCTTCGGTGCCGCGCGCCTCGTCCCAGCGGAAATCGGTGCGGCTGACACCGCGACACCCCAAAGCGTTGTGCGCGCGCAGAGCATAGTCGAGGCAAAGATCGAAAATCTCGGGGGGCACATTGGCGGGCACCACATGGCGCGAACCGCCTTCCTTGTATTTGGCGTCATAATCGTACCAGCCGGTGGTGATAATGTCCGTCACAGTCAGCGCGCGGTCCCCCACAACCGTGGTTGTTAACTCGCGCCCCGGCGCGAAGGTTTCGACCATGACGTCCTCGGGCATATCCGCATCAAGCTGCGGCGGGCCGTTATTTTCGACCTCTACCAGATAGACGCCGACAGAGGAGCCTTCGTTATTCGGTTTGACGACATAGGGCGGCAGCATCACATGGCGCGCGCGCACCTCATCCGCCTTGACGATCACGCTTTCCACCACCGGCAGACCGGCGGCGCGGAACACGTCTTTGCTGCGCTGTTTGTCCATCGCCACAGCAGAGGCCAGAACGCCGGAGTGTGTATAGGGAATTTTAAGCCATTCAAGCATACCCTGAACGCAGCCGTCTTCACCCCAGCGCCCGTGCAGGCAATTCAACACGGCATGTGGTTTTATCTGTGCCAGAACAGCACAAAGATCGGGGCCTGCGTCGACCTCGATCACGTCTTGATATCCGTATTCCCGCAGTGCAGCGGCGCACGCGCGCCCCGAGCCGAGCGACACCTCGCGCTCTGCCGAGGGGCCACCCATCAATACCGCCACTGTCGGGTTTGTCCTGCTCGACATACCCTTGTGCCTTCAATGTCCCAAGCCTTTTGCGGCCTGTGGTTTATTATCTGAGTCCGCTTTGCGCGGTTTTTACCTGACTGCTGGCGGCGTTATTCTTCACCGATCCGCAGTATCTCCCACTGTAGCGTGATACCGCTGGAATCGTAAACCTTTTTTCGCACGTCTTCGCCCAACCCAATCAAATCTGCGGCGCTGGCCCCGCCGGTATTGATCAGAAAATTGGCGTGTTTCAGGGACATCTGCGCGCCACCGCGTGTTGCCCCCTTCATGCCCGCATCCTGAATAAGTTTCCACGCCTTGAGGTCATGCACATCATCGGCACGCCCGGTCGAGCTGTATCCGGCCGGATTGCGAAAGGTGGAACCGGCGCTGCGCTCCTTGGTGGGTTGGGTTTCGTCGCGTTTGCGCAGCTGCTCTGTCATGCGGGCGTGCAGCGCCTCCGGCACGCCTGCGGGCGGGGCGAAGGTGGCGCTGACGATCACCGCGCCATCGGACAAATCGCTGTGACGGTATTGGAAATCCAGATCAGCCGCCCCAAGCGTGACCAGATCGCCCTGACGTGTGACCGCCTGCGCGTTGACGAAATGATCCGCCGTATAGGTGCCATAACAACCGGCATTCATGCGCACAGCGCCGCCGATGCTGCCCGGAATGGTGCGTAGAAACGTCAAATCAAGCCGCGCATCGGCGGCCTTGCGCGCCACATGCGCATCCAGCGCGGCGGCCCCTGCGGTGACGGTGCCGCCCTCGACTTCGATGCTGTTAAAGCCACGGCCAAGCCGGATCACAACCGCGCGCAATCCGCCATCGCGCACGATCAGATTGGACCCGACACCCATCGGAAATACCTGTACCGTTTCCGGCAGCGCGCGCAAAAAGCTTTGCAGATCGTCCACATCGGCAGGTTGGAAGAGATAATCCGCAGGCCCGCCCACGCGCAACCAGGTCAGCTCCGACAAGGGACGGTGCGGCGTCAGCTTGCCACGCACTTCGGGCAGCTCACTCATTGCGGATGACCCTGCTCTCGCGGAAGCTGCGCACCATACGGCCCGCCAGCCACCCCGTCGCCAGCGCACACAGCGCGTAAAGCGTGGCTGCACCATGCGCCATCAAGGCGGGCGGCGAGAGAGGATGCGCCTCCAGCCCGACCATCATCCACACCGTATTGAGCCCCATGCCAAGGCCCGCGATAATGACAAACAGGCCAAAGCGTTTGGTATAACCCGCATATCCGCAGCCAAACATCCAGAGCGCCAGAACAGCCGTCAAGACAGGGATCAGCATGAGTTTACTCCGCCGCCCTGCCGCCGCGATTACGCAACCAGCGCCCCAGATAGATCACCGGCCAGCGCAAGACCGAACAGCCGCCCGCCAGCACCAACAGACCAATCCACGGCCCGTGCTGTGTCACTACATAGCCCACAATCGGGATGCCTGCAGCGATCAGGATATAGGCGTTGCGCCAATGGTAGTCACGGCTTGGCGTCATCGCCAAAACATTTGCAACCAGCGCCCAAAGGCAGGCAAGGACGAGAGAAAGGCTCATTCGGGGATCTCCGGTTGAATGCCGCGCAAGCGCGCCGCGATATAGCGCAGCGGATTGCGAAACATGGAAATAAACGCGGCCAGTGCCAGAGCCGCAAACACCCAACCATATTGAGCGCCAATCAGAACGATCAGCACAGGCGCGGCCAAAAGCAACGCGACCCCCGGAATATATTGCCGCCGCATCGGCAGCATCGCGACACCGGCCGACGCGAAAACCCATGCGAGTGAAAGCCAGATCAACGTCATAGGATGCGCTTTCGCGTTAACTTGGATACCGACCAGCCAATCAACCAGCCCGCGCCGAGTGCAATCGGCAGCAAGGCCAACCCGTAGGTCGTACTCCCGCCGACAGGCCCCTCAGCGCCGGGCATCATAAGCTTCGGAGCGATCACAACCGTATACAGCACCAGCCATGCAAGCAGGATTGTTTTGGCCAGCGGTGGACGCACCAGAGCCACTATTACCCCGAGCAATGCAGAGAGCGCGACAACCGTCATGCCGCCTGCCCTTTAAGCGCGCGCAGCGCGTCAGGCAGCCCGTTGGCCCATGCGCCGATCGTACCGGCCCCCAGACACACGACCATATCGCCGGGGCGCGCCTGTTCGATGACCAGCCTTGCCAGATCCTCGGGGCCGTCCACGGCGCGCGCATCACGATGCCCGTGCCGGATCAGACCCGCCACAAGCGAATCGCGGTCGGCACCTTCGACCGGCGCCTCGCCCGCGCCGTAGACCGGCGCGATGCCCACGACATCGCAATCGTTGAAGCAGGCGCAGAATTCGTCAAAATGATGGTGCAGGCGCGAATAGCGGTGCGGTTGGTGGACAGCGATCACACGGCCCTCGGTTGCCTGACGCGCGGCTTTGAGAACCGCAGAAATCTCGACCGGGTGATGGCCGTAATCGTCGATGATCGTTACCCCGTCAACTTCGCCCACACGGGTAAAGCGCCGGTTCACCCCGCCAAACCCTTTGAGGGCAGCGCGGATTTCTTCGGTTTTCATGCCCAGATGGCGCGCCACCGCAACAGCGGACAGCGCGTTCGATACGTTATGATCGCCCGGCATCGGCAATTCGCAATCCTTGATCACGATATCCTCGACCTGCAAATGCACGTCGAAATGCGCGACGCCGTTTTTGTAATGCAGCCCAACCGCGCGCACATCTGCCTGCGCGTTAAAGCCATAGGAGATCACGCGCCGGTCGGTGATCTTGCCCACAAGGCTTTGCACTTCGGGGTGATCAATACAGCACACAGCAACACCGTAGAACGGGATGTTCGAGGTGAATTCAAGAAACCCGCGGCGCAGGTTTTCGATGCTGCCCCAATGATCCATATGTTCGGGGTCGATGTTGGTGACGATGGCAATCGTGGCGGGCAGCCGGTTGAAGGTGCCGTCGCTTTCGTCGGCCTCGACAACCATCCACTCGCCCTCGCCCTTGCGCGCGTTCGAGCCGTAGGCGTGGATGATGCCACCGTTAACGACCGTAGGATCAAACCCGCCGCCATCCAGAAGGGCGGCAACCATCGTCGTGGTTGTTGTTTTGCCATGGGTGCCGGCAACCGCGATGTTGGATTTAAGCCGCATCAGTTCGGCCAGCATTTCCGCGCGGCGCACAATGGGCAGACCTTGCAAACGCGCCCCGTCCAGTTCGGGATTACCCGGTTTGATCGCGGACGAGATCACAACAACCTGCGCATTGGCGATATTTTCGGCGTGCTGGCCTTCGAAGATGGTCGCGCCCAGTTGCGCGAGACGGTCGGTAATCTTGGAGGCTTTCAGATCGGACCCCTGTACCTGATAGCCGTGGTTCAAAAGCACCTCGGCGATGCCGGACATTCCGATGCCGCCGATGCCGACAAAATGGATAGGGCCCACATCTGTGGGCAGTTTGGTTGCTGCGTTCATGCGGCACTTTCCTTTGTGGTAAGCTCTTGAACCATATCAGCCAACGCTTCTGCGGCCTCAGGTTTTCCCAACCCTTGTGCGCTGCGCGCCATTTGCAGGGCCGCAGCCCCGTTGCCAAGGATCATCTCGATATACTGTACAAGATTTTCGGGGTTAGCCGCATCTTCACGGATCATGATTGCGGCCTCCGCTTCGACCAGACCTTGCGCATTTGCGACCTGATGATCGCCCGCAGCAGCAGCATAGGGAATAAGGATCGACGGGCGTCCGATCACCGTAATATCCGCTATGGTAGAGGCGCCTGCGCGGCTGATCACCAGTTGCGCTTCGGACATACGGCGCGGGACGTCGTGAAAGAACGGCTGCACGTCGGCGGTGATCCCGTTTTCGGCATAGTAATCCGACACACGTTCGGCGTCTTCGTCGCGGGCCTGATGGCTGACGCGGATGTTGTGCAGCATATCCATCGGCAGCGCCGCAATCGCCGGCGGCACAACATCGCTGAGGATGCGCGCGCCTTGCGAGCCGCCCAACACCAAAAGTTCCATCGGGTAATCACCCGGCGCAATATAGCCCGCGCCAGTACGTTCAAGCACAGACGCGCGCACAGGATTGCCGACATGCACCCCCACAACGCCTTCCGGCAGGGGCGTCGGCCATGTTCCACAGGCCACGGCATCGACCCGTTTGGCAAATACCTCGTTCACGCGACCCAGAACACCGTTTTGTTCGTGGATCATGCGCGGCAGGCGCAGCACCCATGCGGCCCCGAGCGCGGGAATGGACGGGTAGCCGCCAAAGCCCACAACGACGGTCGGGCGGTCCCTTAGCATCCTCAAGCCGGCGCTGATCACACCCGCCACAATGCGAAACGGCACCAACGCCTTGGCCAGCACCCCCCCGCGCGCAAAAGTCGCGCTGGATATCTCTTCGATCTCGACGGCGTCGGGGAAGCCTGACGTATAGCGCGCGCCGCGCGCGTCGGTGGAGAGTTTAACCCGCCAGCCCCGTGCCAGCATCACTTCGGCCAATGCCTGCGCGGGAAACATATGCCCGCCGGTGCCGCCCGCCGCGATGATAAGAAGTGGTTGTGCGCTCATGATCCGCGCCCCCGTGACAACATCGCGCTGATCTCGCCTTGCGGGCGGGTGCGGGTGAACGCCAAAAGCATCCCCAATGCGATGCCCGAGGCAATCACCGAAGAGCCGCCATAGCTGACAAACGGCAAGGTCATCCCCTTGGCGGGCAAAAGCCGCACGGCCACGCCCATATTGATTATGGCCTGAACACCAAACATGCAGGCAAGGCCCGTCCCCGCGAGGCGGATAAACGGATCACGCTCTCGCACCAGTCGCAGCAACGAGCGCACGACGATTGTGGCGTAAAGCGCGATGATACACAGCACCAGCACCAGCCCGTATTCTTCGGCTGCGACCGCAATGATAAAATCGGTATGCGCATCGGGGAGCGACCATTTCACCTCGCCTTCGCCAACACCAACGCCGAACAGCCCGCCTTCGCGGATCGCGTTGGTGGCATAGCCCAGTTGCGTTGTCGGGTCGACCTCGACACTGAGAAAGCCGTCAATGCGGCGCGCAAAGTGTTCCGAATTGGAATAGGCCACGCTGCCCGCCAGCACCACCATCCCAGCCATCCCGACCAGAAGAACCATCGGCGCACCGGCGACGAAATACATCACCCCCCAGCCAAACAGAACCAGAGCCGCCTGCCCGAAATCGGGCTGCAACGCCAGCATCAGAACGATCGTGATGCACAGCCCGAAAGACCACGCCTTGCCCGGCGGGCCGTTGATTTCAAGGCTCGCTGCCATCATCCATGCCGCGATCACCACAAATCCGGGCTTGAGAAACTCCGAAGGTTGTAGCGACCCGAAGCCAAGGCTGTACCAACGCATCGCGCCCTTGCCGAAATCGGTTCCGAAGAAGGGCAAGAATATCAGCCCGACAAAGGCCGCCATGAACCCGAGCACCGCCAGACGCCGCACCATGGTGGGCGTCATCATCGAGGTCAGCATCATCGCAATCATCGCCAGACTGCCGAACACTGCCTGCCGCTGGACATAGTGGAACGGTTCGAATCCGTTCTTTGCCGCCAAGGGCGGAGAGGCCGCGAGACCCAAAAGCATCCCGACCCCGAAAAGCATCAGAATGCACGACAGCGCCCACACATCAAGCGTGCGCCACCATTTGGGAAGAATCGGTTCGCCATCCCTGACGGGAACCGCACCATAAACCATCTCTGTCATGGGTTGTGCCTTACACTGCCTGTTTCGCCCCCTTTTCGGGAGTCTGATAGCGAGTATAGCGCGAATTGCGCATCACGGCTAGGGGGTTTGCCGCCCTGCCCCAGGGGAATTTGCGGATCGCGGATCAGGGTTCGGGATGTGCAGGTTGCGCATGGTGGTCGCTTTGACCGGATCAAGGCACGCCGGAGCGTGGCAAAGCGCGTTCGAATGCTTGACCCCGGCCTGCGCATCAGGCACCTGCGACGCTATGGAATTTGATACAGCGATCATCGGCGCGGGTGCTGCGGGCATGATGTGTGCCGCCCATCTGGACGGGCGCACCCTGATCGTGGATCACGCCAAAGCACCGGGCGAGAAAATCCGCATTTCCGGCGGCGGGCGGTGCAATTTCACCAACATGCACTGCGCCCCCGACGCGTTCATTTGCGCCAACCCGCATTTCGCCAAATCCGCTTTGGCGCGGTATACCCAATGGGATTTTGTCGCATTGGTCGATGCCCACGGCATCAAATGGCACGAAAAAACGCTGGGGCAGCTGTTTTGCGATACCAGCGCCAAAGAGATCGTGGCGATGCTGCGCGACATGATGGCGGCGCGCGATGTGGATCTGCGACTGCAAAGCAGCGTGGAACACATCACTTCGGGCGCGCACGGATATGCTTTTACCCTGCACACGCCCGAAGGCGTCCAAAAAGTTACGGCCAGACATCTGGTCATTGCGACCGGTGGCAAATCCATTCCCAAGATGGGGGCAAGCGGCTTTGCCTATGATGTGGCGCGCCAGTTTGGCGTGGCTGTGACGCAAACGCGCCCCGCTCTGGTGCCTTTCACCTTCGCCGACGCCCGTTTTGCGCCGATCTCCGGCGTGGCTGTGCCCTCAAAGATCACGGCAGGCGGGGTGACCTTTGACGAAGCGCTGCTGTTCACCCATCGCGGCCTGTCCGGGCCTGCGGTGTTGCAAGCGTCGTCTTACTGGCGCGAGGGCGATCCGATCCATGTCGATCTGGTGCCTGCGGGCCTGCCCGACGCCCTGCGCGCGCAACGACAAGAAGCCGGTCGGCGCAATTTCACCACCGAACTTGCCCGCCATCTGCCCTCAAGGCTGGTGGAGCATCTGGCGGGGGTGTTCGATCTGTCGGGCAATCTGGCGGACTGGTCCGACAAACGCCTTGAGGCGCTGATGGACGACTTGCGAAACTGGGAGCTGTACCCCGGCGGCACCGAAGGCTACCGCACGGCGGAGGTGACGCTGGGCGGGGTGGATACCGATGCGCTGTCCTCCAAAACCATGGCAAGCAAGGATCACCCCTCGCTGTATTTCATCGGCGAAGCGGTGGATGTGACGGGATGGCTGGGCGGCTACAACTTTCAATGGGCGTGGGCGTCGGCAATGGCGGCGGCACGCGCGATCAACGGTTAAGCCAGCCATTAAACGCGTCGAACAGCGGCCAGAGTGCGGTGGCCCATTGCTCCCGATCGCGCGCGCGAAACAGCCGCACCGACGGATAAAGCGGCGTCGTTGCCGCACCGGTCCCCCAGCGCCAGTCAGAAGCTTTGGGCAACAGCACCCAGCACGGCACGCCGAGGCTGCCCGCGAGGTGGGCAGTGGCGTTATCGATGGTGATCACCAGATCAAGGGCTGCGATCTGGGCCGCAAGACCGGCAATATCGGCCCTCGTGTTCAATCCCGCGTCGGTGAGCAGCGGCGCGCCAAAGTCTTCGCTCGCTTGGCGCATGTCCCGAGTGCCGTATTGCAGGCTGTGAAAATTGGCCGCCCCACGTGCGAGCGGGCGTAAACTGCGCAACCCGACAGAGCGCTCGGCCCCGGTTTCGGGCGCCGCCGAATGCCACGAAATTCCGACATTGCGCGCGTGTGGCAGGCGTTTCCACGCGATGCGGTAACGGGTGCTCATACCGGTATCGGGCGAAAGGCAATGGGGATTGTCATAAGGCGCGTCCAGAAACCGCCACGATGACAACATCGAGGTCTGATAGTCGAACTTCTGCTGCGCAAGCCCCTCGGACGCAACTTCGAGTAGCGGGTAGAATGTTACAGCAGGCAAAAGCGGTTGTAGCAACGCAATGAGGCGCGGATCAATCTCGACGCTGACATCTGCCTTGGCAGTCAGCGCCGCCAATCCGCGCGCCTGCATCATCTGGTCGCCGATGCCCTGTTCGCCCCAGACAAGCAGCCGCTTGCCCGCCAGATCCTCGCCCTTCCAGAACGCCACCGGATGATTGCGCCGGATGCGGTCCATCTCGGCCAGCTTCCAGCGCCCCTGATCATAAAGCGTCAGCCCCTCGGCCACCGCCCCTGCGCGAAACCATTCAAGACCCAGCGCACGGGCCACGCGCGGATGGGACCGGTCGGCAGCCTCCAACACGTCACGCGCGGTGCGAAACATGCCAAAGCGGCGCAGGCGGCGGGCCAGCAGCGTGGACACCTCGGCGCGTTTGTCCGCGTCCGTCTCGACCGAGAGCCAGATGCGCAGATCACCTATCTCGCGGTCCAGCGCCGCGTTCATCCGCGCGCGTCCAACTCGGCCTTGACGCAGGCCGCGAAATCCTCGCCACGCCGCTCGAAACTGTCGTATTGATCAAAACTGGCCGCCGCAGGGGCCAGCAACACCACATCTCCCTCTTGCGCCTCTGCCACGGCGCTTGCGACGGCTTGGGCCATGGTGGTGCAAACCTGCGCCTCAACCTTGAGTTGCATCGCAAAGGAGGCCGCTTCGCGCCCGATCACATAGGCTTTCCTGACAGAGGCAGACGGGCCATCAAGCCCCGCCAACCCGCCTTCTTTCTCCAGCCCGCCACAGATCCAGCGCACGTTCTCGAATGCTTGCAGCGCCTTGGCGGCGGAATCGACGTTGGTGGCCTTGCTGTCGTTGACAAAGCGCACACCGCCCGCTTGCGCGATGGTCTGGCTGCGGTGCGGCAAGCCGCCAAAGCTGTGAAATGCTTGCTCGATCACGCGCGGCGCAATGCCAATCGCGCGACACGCCGCATAAGCGCTACAGGCGTTTTGGTGGTTGTGCGCGCCCGGAAGACCGGAAACGTCGCGCAGATCAATCGACGCGGCCTGTTTGCCATTGCGAAACTCGCTCAGGAACCCTTTGCGCGCGTAGACCTGCCAACCAGGGCCGGTGAGCTTGCGCGCCACACTTACGCGGATCACGCGGTCGTCGGCGCGCCCTTCGGTGAGTTGTCCGGCAAGGTACGCCCCCTCGTTCTCGTCCACACCGATCACGGCGCGGTCCGGCCCACCTTCGGCGAACAGCCGGCGTTTGGCCGCGAAGTAGCCACCCATGCCCGCATGGCGGTCCAGATGATCGGGGCTGAGGTTGGTGAACACGGCGACATCGGGCGTCAGGCTGCGGGCAAGGTCGGTTTGATAGCTCGACAACTCCAGCACCACTACACCACCCGACGGCGCGGGTTCAATATCCAGAACACCGCGCCCGATGTTTCCTGCAAGCTGTGAGTTGCGGCCGGCGTGCTCCAGAATGTGATGGATCAGCGCGCAGGTGGTGGATTTTCCGTTCGATCCGGTCACCGCAATGATGCGCGGGGCGACGTCAAAGGTGTGCCATTCTTCGGTGGCAAAGCTTTGGAAAAACAGGCCGATGTCGTTATCCACCGGCACACCCGCCTCAAGCGCCGCGGCAACCACCGGATTGGGCGCGGGATAAAGATGCGGAATGCCGGGGCTGACGATCAGCCGCGCGATGTCGTCGAACGCGCCCTGACGGGTAAGCGGCGCGCACTCAAAGCCCTCTGCCTCTGCCGCCTCGCGGGCCGCCGGATTGTCATCCCAACACACCGGCGTGGCCCCGCCCGCCTGCAACGCGCGCGCCGCCGCCAGACCCGAGCGGCCAAGCCCCAGAACCGCGACGCGCGCGCCCGATAGTCCTTGAACTGGTATCATCGTGCTTCTCCTGTTAGCGATTGAATAATCCGAACAGCCCCAAACAGAAGGCCCCATATGCCATCTTCCTTGCCAGAGATCCTCGACCAACTCAACGCGGACATGCGCGCGGATGACAACTGGGGCGCGGTTGCTTCCTATATTCCCGAACTTGGCAGCATCGACCCCGCGCAATTCGCCATCGCCGTAGCCACGGCAGATGGTGATCTGTACTCTGCCGGTGACGCCGACACGCTGTTTTCGGTGCAATCCATCACCAAGGTTTTCACGTTGGCCATCGCGTTGGGCCGTGCGGGGGACCATTTGTGGAAACGCGTGGGGCGTGAGCCATCGGGCCGCGCGTTCAATTCCATCGTCCAGCTAGAGGCCGAGGCGGGCCGCCCGCGCAATCCCTTTATCAACGCAGGTGCCATCGTCGTGACCGACGAGATCCTCACCGGTCGCGCGCCGCGCGAGACGCTGGGCGAGATCATGCAATTCGTGCGCACGGCGGCGGGTGACGATGATATCCACATCAATGAGAACGTCGCCGCATCGGAGAACGCGCATGGCCATCGCAACTATGCGCTGGCGCATTTCCTCGCCTCGGCAGGTAATCTCAACAATCCGCCGGATCAGACCCTTGGCACCTATTTCCATCATTGCGCAATCGAGATGACGGCCAAACAGCTTGCCATGTCGGGCCGTTTCCTGATCGACAGCCCGAATGCGCCGCGCATGATTCTGCCCGCGCGCATCCGGCGTCTGAACGCCTTGATGTTGACCTGCGGGCATTATGACGGGTCGGGTGATTTCGCCTATCGCGTGGGGCTTCCGGCCAAATCAGGTGTCGGCGGCGGGATATTGGCGATCGTACCAAAGGTGGCCAGCATTGCAGTCTGGTCACCCGGATTAAACCGCTATGGCAACTCGCGCAAAGGCACCGAAGCGATGGCGCGGCTGGCGCGTGTGATGGAATGGTCGGTGTTTTGACGGGGCATAGCCCCGCCCCCCCTCAGCGCACCTTGAGCGTTGCCAGACCGATCAACGCCAGGATCAGCGAGATAATCCAGAAGCGGATCACGATCTGCGGCTCAGCCCATCCCTTTTTCTCGTAGTGGTGGTGGATCGGGGCCATCAGAAACACCCGCTTTCCGGTTCGCTTGAAATAGATCACCTGCACGATCACGCTAAGCGCTTCGGCGACGAACAATCCGCCAACGATTGCCAGCACCAGTTCGTGTTTGGTCGCCACCGCAATCGCGCCCAATGCGCCACCCAAGGCCAGCGATCCGGTGTCGCCCATGAACACCGCTGCAGGCGGTGCGTTGTACCACAAGAACCCCAGCCCCCCGCCGAAAAGACCGGCGGTAAAGACCAGAATTTCACCCGTACCCGGCACATAATGCACATCAAGGTATTCGGTAAAATCGACGCGCCCCACCGCATAAGCAATCACCCCGAGCGTTCCGGCGGCGATCATCACCGGCATGATAGCCAACCCGTCAAGGCCGTCCGTGAGGTTCACCGCATTGGCTGCGCCCACGATCACGATGATCGAAAACGGCACGAAAAACGCGCCGAGGTTGATCAGCGTATTCTTGAACACCGGCATCGCCAGTTGGTATTGCAGCGCCTCGGGATGGTATTGCGCCGCCCAATAGCCCGCGATGCCAGAGATGATTAATCCCAAAAGCAGCCGCACCTTGCCCGACACGCCTGCGACCGTCTGCTTGCTGACTTTGGCGTAGTCGTCGGCAAACCCGATGGCGGCAAAGCTCATTGTGACGAAAAGAACGATCCAGATGAACGGGTTATCCAGCCGCGCCCACAGCAAAGTGGACGTAAGAAGTGCGCCGACAATGAGCAACCCGCCCATCGTGGGCGTGCCTGCCTTGGCAAAATGCCCTTCGGGACCATCGCCGCGGATCGGCTGTCCCTTGCCCTGCCTGCGGCGCAGAACAGAGATGAGCGGCCTGCCGAACAGAAAGCCAAAGACCAGCGCCGTCAGAAACGCGCCGCCCGCACGGAAGGTGATATAGCGGAAAAGGTTAAAGAAATCACCACCATCAGAGAGCAGCGTCAGCCAGTAAAGCATAGATAGTCCTTACAATTGTTGCGGGTTAAGCCCCGCCACGCCCCGCGTTTGGGGGATTTTCAGGTCTCGCTCACCGGATGGCCCATTTTGCGGATCGCGTCAACAATCAGGCCGAGCTTCATGCTCAAAGAGCCTTTGGCCAGCACCACATCGCCTGCGTCCAGCTTGTGACGCAACCCTGCGCGCATCTCTTCGGCTGTTTGCGTCCAGTCACCGCGCCGTTCTTCGGGCAGCAGATCATAAAGCGCGCGCATCAACGGGCCGACACAGTGGACCACATCAAGGCTTTTCGTTGCGTCCAGATGGGCAATTCCCGCGTGCAGGGCGATCGCGTCGGGGCCAAGCTCTTTCATATCGCCCAGAATGGCGATCCGGCGGCCTTTGCCGATGCGGCCGATGCCGTTGGTCACCACCGCGCCTGCCAGCACTTCGAGAGACGCCGCCATCGAGGTGGGATTGGCATTGTAGCTGTCGTCGATCAAATCCAGCTGTACGCCGGTTTCAACGGGATCAAGATGGATCGTCTCACGTACGCCGCGCCCTTTGTAAGGTGTCCAACGGCCCAGCGCGATCACGGCGCGAGCCAGATCGCCGCCCACCGCCGTAACAATCGCCAGCGCGCCAAGGCCGTTCATCGCAAAATGACGCCCCGGTGTGGCAAGCTTGAACAACAGCGGCTTGTCATCTACCTCGGCCTGCACCACGGTGGTATCTCCCTGAATGGCCACATCTTTCAGTTTATAATCAAAGCCGTGCATGCCAAAGGCGATGCCGTGAAGGCGCTTGTCTATCGTTTTGGCCGCGAGGATGGCGGCGGTTTCAACATCGGCGTTGTACACGGCGGCACCGCCAATCGGCAACCCGTCAAACACGCTGGCCTTTTCAACGGCGATCCCGGTGATGTCGTCGAACGCCTCAAGATGGGCAGGGGCGACCGTGGTGATCAGCGCCGCGTGTGGCCGCGCCAGCAGGGTCAGCGGCGCGATCTCGCCGGGGTGGTTCATGCCCATCTCGATGATGGCAAATTCGCTATCGGCGGGCATCCGTGCCAATGTCAGCGGCACGCCCCAGTGGTTGTTATAGCTGTCAACGGAGGCATGTGTGCGGCCCTGCCCGGACAGCATCGCCAGCAACATTTCCTTGGTCGAGGTCTTGCCGACCGATCCTGTGACCGCGATCACCTTGCCGTGCATCCGCGCGCGCCCCGCAGCGCCCAGACGCTCCAGCGCCTTAAGGACATCATCGACGACGAGCAAAGGCGCATCTTTGGCGACACCTTCCGGAACACGCGAAACAAGGGCGGCTCCGGCCCCTTTTTCCAGCGCCTGCGCCACAAATTCATGCCCGTCGCGCACGTCTTTCAGCGCCACAAAAAGATCACCCTGCGCGATTGTGCGCGTATCAATCGATACGCCGTCGCAGGCCCAGTCGCCCACCGCGCGGCCCCCTGTGGCCGCTGCGGCCTCTGCTGCTGTCCACAAGCTCATGCCAGTCTCCCGTCCAAAGCCGCCACCGCAACGCTGGCTTGCTCTACATCGTCGAATGGCAGAACGTCGTCGCCAACGGTCTGCCCTGTTTCATGCCCCTTACCCGCAATCAAAAGCGCATCCCCCGGCCCCAACACATCAACGCCGCGCAGGATCGCTTCGGCGCGGTCGCCCACCTCGGTCGCGTCCGGCGCACCTGCCATGACGGCGGCGCGGATGGCGGCGGGGTCTTCGCTGCGCGGGTTATCGTCGGTGACGAACACCAGATCGGCCTGTGCAGCGGCTGCCGCCCCCATAAGCGGACGTTTCGCGGTGTCGCGGTCCCCGCCCGCGCCGATGATGGCCACCAGACGGCCCATCACATGCGGGCGCATCGCGGCCAGCGCGGTTTCTACCGCATCGGGCGTATGGGCGTAATCGACAAACACCGACGCCCCGTTATCGCGGGTCGCGGCCAACTGCATCCGCCCGCGCACGGTGGTAAGGTAGGGCAACGTATCAAACACATCCGCCGGGTCGCCACCGCAGGCAATGACCAGCCCGGCGGCCAGCAACACGTTATCGGCCTGAAAGCCGCCAATGAGGTTCAACCGTTTTTGATAGGTCTTGGCGCCCCAGTTGAACCGCAGATCCTGCCCCGTGCTGTCAAAGCGTTGCGCGGTGAGGTGCAGATCCCCCCCGTCGCGGCCCACAGCCAGCACCCGGCATCCACGCGCGCTGGAAATGGCGGCCAGCTCTACGCCTTTCGGGTCGTCGATGTTGATCACGGCGGTGCCGTCTTCGGGCAGTAGGCGCGCAAACAGCCCCGCCTTGGCGTCAAAATACGCCTCGAAGGTGTGGTGATAGTCCAGATGATCCTGGGTAAAGTTGGTAAACCCCGCCGCCATCAACGTCACCCCGTCAAGGCGGCGCTGGTCCAGCCCGTGCGAAGAAGCCTCCATCGCGGCGTGGGTGATGCCCGCCTGTGCTGCCTGCGCCAAGGTGCGGTGCAAGGTGACCGGCTCGGGTGTGGTGTGGGCCAGTGGTGCGGCCCATGCGCCTTCGACACCGGTCGTGCCAAGGTTCACGGCGGCCATCCCCATCTCGATCCAGATCTGGCGCACAAAGGTCGACACGGAGGTTTTGCCGTTGGTCCCTGTCACGGCGACCATCGTTTCGGGCTGCGCACCGAACCAAAGTGCCGCCGCACACGCCAGCGCCTCGCGGGGGGCATCGCTGACGATCACTGCGACGCCCGCCTGTGCCATTACGTCCGCCGCAATCTGCGCGCCCTGTGCATCGGTCAGCACCGCCGCAGCACCCTGCCGGATGGCATATTGAATGAACTCAGCGCCATGCACCCGCGATCCGGGCATGGCAGCGAAAAGAAAGCCGTCTTTCACTGCGCGGCTGTCCACGGCGATGCCGGTGATCGGCGGCGTCTTGCCCCCGCGCGCGGTCAGGCCGAGCGAGGAAAGCGGTTTGGCCTGAACGGTCATGGGGGAACTCTTGATTAGTTGCTGCTGGTCAGCGTTATACCAGCGAGAGGAGCGGGTTCAATGGCCGGACGCATGCCAAGAAGCGGTGCAACGCGGCGCACGATCTCGGCGGCGATGGGGACGGCGGTCCAGCCCGCCGTGCGGCGCGGTGTACCCGAGGAGGTCTCGACCGGCTCGTCCAGCGTGACCACAAGCACATAGCGCGGATCATGCGCCGGGAACATCGACGCAAAAGTGGCGATGGTTTTTTCCTTGTAATAGCCGCCGCGCGGCTTGGGTTTGTCCGCCGTGCCTGTTTTGCCCCCCACAAAATAGCCGGGCACCTCGGCAAAGGACGCGGTGCCGCCATCACCTATGACCACATCGCGCAGCATCGCACGCGCAGCAGAGGCGACGTCTTCGCGCATCACGCGGTTTCCCATCTGCGGCGCGTTTTGTTTGACCAGTGTCGGCTTAACGACGCGCCCGCCGTTGGCGATGGCCGCGTATCCTGCTGCAAGATGCATTGCGGTTGTGGAAATGCCGTGGCCATAGGAAATCGTGACCGCCGACAGATCGGTATAGCGCGCAGGCAACAGCGGTGTGCTGCCGGAAGCCTCGATGATTTCGAACGATAATTTCTCGAACAGGCCGAGGCTGCGCAGGAATTCCTGCTGGCGCTCTTTGCCGATCATCAGCGCAAGACGGGCCGTGCCACGGTTCGAGGATTTTTCGATAATCTGCGACACGGTGAGGGTGCCGTAATTCTTGTTGCGGAATTCACCGATGCTGTGGCCGCCCACCCTCATCGGGCCTGCGGTGTCGATCAACGTGTTGGCCGTGACCAGCCCCAGTTCCATCGCCTGCGCTGCGGCGAAAATCTTGAACGTCGAACCAAGCTCGTAAACGCCCTGCACCGAGCGGTTGAACAACGGGCTGTCCGATGCATCGCCCTCGATTGCGGGACGCGGCCTGTCGTTGGGGTTAAAGGCAGGCAGGGACGCGACGCTGATAACCTCGCCGGTGTGGACATCCATCAGGATCGAGGTCGCCCCCTTGGCATTCATCAGCTTCATGCCGCCGCTCAGCACCCGTTCGGTGGCGGCCTGCACGGTCAAATCAAGGCTCAGTTCAAGCGGCTTGCCCGCATTGGCAGGATTCCTGAGGTAGTCGTCGAAATACTTCTCGACGCCCGCGACACCGATCACTTCCGCTGCGCGCACGCCCTCGCGGCCAAAACTGGCCCCACCCATAATATGCGCGGCCAATTCGCCGTTGGGATACAGACGCATGTCGCGCGGGGCGAACAACAGGCCCGGATCACCGATGTCATGCACAGCCTGCATCTGCTCGGCGCTGATTTTCTTCTTAACCCACAAGAATTTGCGCTTGCCGGTGAAGTCCTTAAGCAGTCGTTCGCCATCCAGATCAGGGAATATTTCAACCAGCTTTTGCACCGATCCCTGCGGGTCGATCAACTGTGGCGGCTGCGCATACAGGGCGTGTGTGTCAAAGTTCGTCGCCAGAATACTGCCGTTGCGATCCACGATATCCGCGCGCGTGTTCGAAATGATCGACCCCGGCGCTTGGGCGCGCGGCTCTGTCGGCTCGGACACGGCCAAAAGACCCATGCGCGCACCCACCACCGCGAAGGCGCAGAAAAAGAACACACCAAGCACCAAAAGCCGGCTTTCGGCGCGGGTGCGGGACTGGTCGCGCATCTGCTCGTGACGGATGCGGCGGTTTTCATTTTCGATGGCGTCGGGGTTTTCGCCGCGCGCGCGCGCATCCAGAATACGCGCCAGCGGGCGCAGGGGCGTGCGGATCATAGCGGATCCTCCGCGTTCATCGTGGACACATCCACAGGGTTCGTAATCGGCAAAAGATCAACTGCCGGATAGACGATTTCATCGACTTGCCCGAACTGGTCAGCATGCAGCGGCAGAAGCTGGAGCCGCTCGAAGTTGATCTCGACCAGATCGCGCAGCCGGTCGGGGCGGTTCTGGAACGCCCATTCGGCGCGCAAAACGGCCAGACGCGCATGGGCGCTGCGGATTTCGCTGTGCAAACGGTCGGTCTGGTTCAACGCGGCCTGGGTCGCGTAATTCTCGCGGTAGGCCCAGAAGGCCAAGCCGATAACACCCAACGCTGTAAGCACATAGAGGACTGATTTCATTTATTTTTACCCCTCAGCACTGGCATCCCGATGGCCCTGCCCTCGATGCTGCCGGCGGGTGCGTCCGTGCGCACCCCTACGCGCAGTTTGGCCGAGCGCGAACGCGGGTTTTCCTCAAGCTCTTGCGCATCGGGTCCGATGGCCTTGCGTGATTTGATCTTGAATTGTGGCGCGTCCTGTTCGATTTGCGGGGCAAAACGGTTGGCGTTGCCGCCCGCCCCTGCCCGCGCGGTCAGGAACCGTTTGACCATGCGATCCTCGACCGAATGAAACGTGACCACGGCCAGCTTCCCGCCCGGTCTGAGCGCGCGTTCGGCGGCCATCAGCCCCTCGAACAGCTCGCCGTATTCG
Source organism: uncultured Sulfitobacter sp. (assembly GCA_947502265.1). Classification (GTDB taxonomy): domain Bacteria; phylum Pseudomonadota; class Alphaproteobacteria; order Rhodobacterales; family Rhodobacteraceae; genus Sulfitobacter. Next base: position 197,460 of record CANMZB010000001.1, on the reverse strand, counting down.
TTGTTTACCGCGATGCGCAGCGCCTGAAAACTGCGGGTGGCGGGATGGCTCTGCCCCGGCTTGGACCGTGGCAAACAGCTTTCAACCAGCTTTGTCAGCTCAAGCGTGCGGGTGATCGGCGCTTCTTCGCGGGCGCGCACGATTGATTTGGCAATCCGGCGGCTGGCGCGTTCTTCGCCATAAAGAAACAGGATATTGGCCAGATCTTCTTCTTCGGCAGTGTTAACCAGATCAGCCGCCGACGGCCCGTCTTGCGACATGCGCATATCCAAAGGTCCGTCACGCATGAAGGAAAAGCCGCGCTCGGCCAGATCAAGCTGCATCGAGGAAACGCCCAGATCCAGCACGATACCATCCAGATCCTGCGCGTATTCGTCCATTTTGGAAAAAACGCCGTGCTGCATCACGATGCGATCCCCGTATGCACCCGCCCACGGCGCTGCCATCTGATGCGCCATCGGATCACGATCTACCGCGATCACACGCTCTGCCCCCGCGTCGAGCAGACCACGCGTATAACCCCCTGCGCCGAACGTGCCATCAAGCCAGACACCGGACACAGGCGCAACTGCGGCCAGCAAGGGGCGCAGCAGAACAGGGATGTGTGGATCATTGGTCCCGGTGGCAGCCATGACCTTTATACTCCCGGCTTTCCGTCGAGGAATTCCAGAGGATCGAAATCATCTGGCAGCTCATCAAGCCACTCTTCCTCGCGGGCTTTTTCTTCGGTCTCGTAGGTCTCGGGCTTCCAGATCTGGAACGTGTCGCCAGCAGCAATAAAGAACGCCTCGCCGTTCAGATCAATCTTGCCCCGCAGCTTGGCCGGCAGCACTAAACGACCGGTTTCATCGACAGTCGTCGGGTGCGACTGGCCATGAAACAGGCGTTGCAGCATCTTGCGCTCCATCGAACCGCGCGGCAAAGCGTCGATTTTGTCGTCGACCTCCTCAATCGCGGCCATTGTATAACATTCAAGGTAGTTGCGGCGGTGATCGCCGTAAACGATCACAAGCTCGGGCGTGCCGCCGTTCTGCCAGTTCGGGTCATTGGCCTCCAACACACGCCGGAAAGAGGCCGGGATTGACACCCGCCCCTTCGCATCGACCTTGTGTTGGCTTTCGCCTCTGAACCTTCGGCTCACTGTGTACGTCCCGTCCCTGCCTGTGCGCCCCTTCGGGCCTGTTCCCCGGAAATAGAAAGGGCGGGCTGATCTGCTGCCACTGATCAACCCGCCACTCTTGTCCCGCTTGGCGGGTAAATCCGACTGCGCACGCCACCTGGGGGGATGTCTGCTCGCCCGCGCGCCGGATCTCTTGGTCTGATGAAAGCGAGGTGCCTGTATGAAACCTGCTAGAGTTTATTGTTGCGTGGGGTCGTTTGGTGCCCCGGTCTCGTTCTCATCCGATGAACAAGGGATGCCACGGGAATTCATGGGCGTCTACACATTTTTTCAAAAACCAACACCGCATCTTGTTTTACACATGCCATGTAAACAAGATTTAGTAGGTACGTTCGCATAAAAATCAGCCCAATTAGTGCTAAAGATTAGAAATTCGTCTACATCTGGTGTTTGAAATTTCCTGACATGACTTCCCATAAATTCCCAACTTTTTTTCGCCCACATAGTTATCCACAAGCGATATTCCCAGTTTGTTCTTCTGTAAAGTGTAAAATACCAAATGGATTCCGGCAAATCTGTGAAAATTGCGCACACAGGCGCCGATAGATTCGGACCAAGCCACGTCGCGACTGCCCGCCGGACCATGATTTCCCATGCCCGCGCCCATGCTTTCCCATTTTGGCGAGGCTGTAGCGTGACAGAGAAGCGTTCAGGGAATATTTTGAAAGCTGCGGGTTCGAACAGATCTTTGAAAGATCAAACGGAACACCATACGCCAGCTTTGCACGCTGCAGCTATCCGTGATGTCAGTGAACGAGCTGATCGGTAAAAGTCCGGCAAACTGACGACGCAGCGCGCCGGTCATCGCCGCGACGATCTGCATTTACAGCGCGCAAGCACCGTTTCAGGTTTGGTTCAAGCATCTCCTTCCGCCCGGTTCCGGATAAACCTGTTACGGGAAGGCTCGTTTTTAACAAAAGCGGCACGAAAGCGGCTACTTTCTGTAAATGCGCCGAATACAGTACAGCCATCTTGATTTCCCCCCTCCCAGCCTTCAAAAATAACCGACCCAGCATTGGAAACCATCACAGTGAACACGGCGTTCAAATTGCTCCACCATGCCATCGGATTGCTGACATGCAGCCCTCTTGTGACGGCGCGCGTGGTTGCGCCTGCGGTTATCCTCATGGCAGGTATTGGCATCATCACGGCGCTGGTTGCGCCTGAAATGCTATTGGTCAACATGAGCAACCCCGACATCGACAACGCGTCGATCAGCCTGCTGCCCGTCGTTTTGCTGGCGGCATTTATATTGAGCTATGCGCTGATGGCGATTCTGTGGCATCGGCACACCCTGTGTGCCAGCCTCGCCCCCGAGCCCATGACGGCGCGGCTCTTGTGCGGCTACGTCTGGCGCGTCATCATGCTGGCGTTGATACAGCTTGGAGTCAGCCTGATTTTGGTGACGCCACTGATGTTGGCAGACCACCCCGCAAGCGGCAACAGCCCCTCGATCTATTCGATCCTGCTGACAACGTTCGTTACACAGCTGGTGCTGGTGTGGCTCTCGCTCCGCCTCAGTCTGATCCTGCCTGCCGCCGCATTGGGGCGGCCCATCACTCTGGGCCACAGCTGGAACCGCACTTCGGACCTTTCGCGGCCGCTTTGGGGTGTTGCGGCCATGCTGGCGTTGTTGAACACGGTTTTGACGGTGCTGATGGCCCTGTTTGGACCACTTAGCCCCGGATATGCGCTGGTGCTGGAATTGCCCATCTATGTGATAGAGGGGCTTTTGATTTTCAGCGTGCTGACCACGTTATACGCGCAGCTGATCCAGAAAAGCAGCCACGCCTGAGTTAAGCCATCCCGCCTTTGATCAAACCTTCGGCAAGCTGCGCATAGGCCTGTGCCATGGCACCATCGCCGGCCGCGACGGGTGTGCCCGCATCCCCGGCCAGCCGTGTTTCCAGATCAATCGGAAGAGTGCCAAGCAACGGCACACCCATTTTCTCGGCTTCGGCCTTTACGCCGCCCTGTCCGAATATCTGATGCTCGGCCCCGCAATCGGGACAGACGAACATCGACATGTTTTCGATCAGGCCAAGCACGGGTGTTTTCAACGTAGCGAACATATCAAGCGCCTTGCGCGCGTCGATCAGCGCCACATCCTGTGGTGTGGACACGACGATGGCACCTGTAAGCTGTGTCTTGGTGCATAGCGTCAGTTGCACGTCACCGGTGCCGGGGGGCAGATCGACGATCAGTACGTCCAACTCACCCCACTCCACCTGCCCCAGCATTTGTTGCAGCGCCCCCATCAACATCGGGCCACGCCATACAACGGCCTTACCCTCTTCCATCATAAAGCCGATGGACATCAGGGTAACGCCATGCGCCTGAAGCGGAATGATGGTTTTTCCATCGGGGCTGGCGGGGCGTTTGTTCACGCCCATCATACGCGGCTGGCTGGGGCCATAGATGTCGGCATCCAGCAGCCCCACCTTGCGCCCCGCCCGCGCCAGCGCCACGGCAAGGTTGGAGCTGACGGTGGATTTACCAACGCCGCCCTTACCCGAGCCGATGGCGAGGATGCGCTGTACGCCGCTGGGCTTTGTCGGTCCTGCCTGTGGCTTGGGATGGCCCCCGACCTTCAAGCTTGGCGCGGCGGGCTTGGCCGCGGGGCCATGCGCCGTAAGCGCCACTGTCGCCTGCGTGACCCCCGGCAACTCCCTGACCATCTTTTCGGCAGCATCCCGCAGAGGCCCCATCGCAGCGGCCGCTTCCGGTGTAGGAGCCTCGATCACAAAGCGCACTACACCCCCCTCGACGCCAAGCGCGCGCACCAGATCATGTTCTATCAGGCTACGGCCATCTGGCAGGGTGATCCGGGACAGGGCAGCTTCTATTTCCGCTTTCGTGATCGACATGAGCGTTCTCCTATGATGCCCCCTTCTCATCATGGATTGCGCCGGAACTGCAAGAGCACACACCTGCGACATAGCCAACACAGCTTTGTGTGTAAAAAGGCGTGTGCTAATCACAACCATCCAACTCATGCATATGTCGCATAGCAGCATTGCAAATAATAGGCATTGTGCAAGTGCAGCATACAAGCCTATACAGGCCTACGAAAACAATCCTCCCGATGGTTTTCAACCTAACATGAGGCTCCTATCCTCCTCCCGGGGGTCTCTGTTTCTAAGGCGGCGACATCTTCCTCCTCCCTGATGTCGTCGCCATTTTTTTCCCAGACATTTAAGCAGATCAAAATCAGCGCCTTAGTGCTGTTCAAAATATTTTCAACGCTGAAACAGGAACTTAACGTAACGTTCCCTATGCAAGCGCTGCATAGCCGCATTGCAGCAAAGCATGTTGCAAGTGCAGCATTAGTACCTATTTATCACTCACAACGAAACGATACACAGATGAAACGAGCAATCCAATGACCTTCTTCTCAGACGCATCCGTCCGCCCCGCCGCACCTAGCCGCATTGCAGCATTTTTTGAGGCAGTATCCCTGAAACTGCGCCAGCGCAAAGCGTACCGGAGCACATATTACGAGCTGAGCGATCTCAGCAATCGCGAGCTTGCCGATCTCGGCATGACACGATGCGATATCCGCCGGCTGTCTCTTGAAGCCGCGGAAATGTCAGTCTAGGACCAGAATTCAAATTCCATGCGCCGATCCTCCCATCGGCCATGGAACGGTGCAATGCGGCAGAGTCTCGCCTCCCCGATGACCCCACATTGCACAAAGATGCATCTCTCCGCTCCTCCCTTTAGGATGGGTGCATCGGAAAAGACGGCGGCTCTCTCCTCCCGGAGGGCCGCCGTTTCCTTTTGACCTCCGGAAACCGTGACATACACCTGCATTGCGGAAATTTGTCCGTTCATGAGTGCTCCGCTCGCCCTATCCGACCCTGGGTTTCTTGATCAATCTGCCGGTTTGGAGGGTTTCAAGGCGCGGGCGTATTACTTCGGTGCGATGTTCCTTGAAAAGAACGGTCTTGATTGCACCCCTGAGCGCCAGACAGCAACCGAAGCGGCCGTTACCGGGTCAGAATATAATGTTGATTTACAGCAACGCCATTAAACACGGGCTTTGCGATTGCGCATCATCGACAACGAGGGGCGAGGACATCAGATCACCTTGCGCGTTGTCAGAACGGCACATCATCAGCCGTTGACAAAAACCGCGCGACGACCTTCTTGGTGCCCGCTTTTTCAAAAGAGACCTCCAGCTTGTCGCCCTCGATCCCTGTGATCTCGCCATAGCCAAACTTTTGGTGGAACACCCGCTCCCCCATTACAAAACTGCTGGTGGCGGTCATGTCGATCGTAACATTGCGCGTCCCGGATGGCTGGCTGTCTGTGCGCTTGCTGGCGCGCGCCTGCAAGCGTCGCCACCCCGGCGAGTTATAGACATTCGCCTCTGCCGCCGCATCATGCAGCGAACTTTGCGGCATCCCGGCACCATAGCCGCCGCCATACAGGCCCGGCGGGGTCAGCACATCGACATGGCTTTGCGGCAACTCGTCGATAAACCGCGACGGCATCGCATTTTGCCACTGGCCGAACACACGCCGGTTGGCGGCAAATGAAATGGTGCAAATTTCCTCGGCCCGCGTAAGGCCGACATAGGCAAGGCGGCGCTCCTCTTCGAGCCCCTTTTGCCCGCTTTCATCCATCGAACGTTGCGAGGGGAACAACCCGTCCTCCCATCCCGGCAGGAATACGGCAGGGAACTCCAGCCCCTTGGCCGCGTGCAACGTCATGATCGAGACCTTGGCCCCCTCACCTTCCTGCTCGTTATCCATGATCAGGCTGACATGTTCTAAAAACCCTTGCAGGTTTTCGAACTGCTCCAGCGCCTTGACCAGCTCCTTGAGATTCTCGAGCCGCCCCGGCGCGTCGGGCGTTTTGTCGTTTTGCCACATGCCGGTATAGCCGGATTCATCCAGAATAATCCCGGCCAGTTCGATATGGCTCACCTCGGGGGGGCCGTATTCCATGCGCAAGGGGGCCATACCATCATCCAGAACGGAATCATCCTCGCTCACTTCGATGCGCGGACCGCGTAGCATGGCGGACCAGCGGTCGATGCCCTCGATCAGCAGGCGCAGTTGCATAGCACCTTTGCCACCGATCCCGTTATGGGCCAGCAAAATGCGCGCCCCCTCAACCAGATTGGTGCTATGCTCGCGTGCGGTGCGCTGGATTTTCTGCTGTGCCACATCGCCAAGGCCACGCTTGGGCGTGTTCACGATCCGCTCGAACGCAAGATCATCGTCGGGCGAGATCACGACGCGGAAATAGGCCATCGCATCACGGATTTCGAGCCGCTCATAGAATCGCGGCCCCCCGATCACGCGGTACGGCAAACCGATGGTCAGGAAACGGTCTTCGAACGCGCGCATCTGGTGGGAGGCGCGCACGAGAATCGCCATGTGATCCAGATCAACGGGCCGCAGACGACGGGTGCCGCGCTGCATGGATTCGATTTCTTCCCCGATCCAGCGCGCCTCTTCCTCACCGTCCCAATGCCCGATCAGGCGGACTTTTTCGCCCTCGGTCGCCTCGGTCCACAGGGTTTTCCCCAACCGCCCCTCGTTGCCCGCGATCACACCAGAGGCAGCGGCAAGGATGTGCGGCGTCGAACGGTAATTCTGCTCCAGCTTGACCACATGCGCGCCGGGAAAATCTTTTTCGAACCGCAGGATATTGCCCACTTCGGCCCCGCGCCAGCCATAGATCGATTGATCGTCGTCGCCCACGCAGCAGATATTCTTGTGCCCGCCCGCCAGCAGCCTCAGCCACAGGTATTGGGCCACGTTGGTATCCTGATATTCGTCCACAAGGATGTATTTGAACCAGCGCTGATATTGCGCCAGCACATCTTCATGCGTCTGGAGAATCGTGACCATATGCAACAACAGATCCCCGAAGTCCGTCGCGTTCAGCTCTTTCAGGCGCGCTTGATACTGCGCGTAAATCTCAACGCCACGGTGGTTGTACGCCCCGGCATCGGCCGCGGGGATCTTGTCGGGGGTGAGTGCGCGGTTTTTCCACGAATCGATGATGCCCGACAGCATCCGTGCCGGCCAGCGTTTGTCATCAATCCCTTCGGCAGCAACAAGTTGCTTGAGCAGGCGCAATTGGTCGTCCGTGTCGAGAATGGTAAAGTTCGATTTGAGCCCCACCAGTTCGGCATGGCGGCGCAACAGCTTGACGCAGATCGCGTGAAAGGTGCCAAGCCATGGCATCCCCTCGATTTGCTGGCCCAGCATCGCCCCCACACGGTTTCTCATCTCGCGCGCGGCCTTGTTGGTAAAGGTCACGGCCAACACTTCGTTCGGGCGCGCGCGACCGGTGTTGAGAAGATGCACAATGCGCGCGGTCAGGGCGCGTGTCTTGCCGGTGCCGGCGCCCGCCAGCATCAACACAGGGCCGTCCATCTGCTCAACCGCTGCGCGCTGCGCGGGGTTCAGCCCGTCAAGATAGGGCTGCGGGCGCGCGGCCATTGCACGCGCGGACAAGGATGCACCTTCAAAGGCGCTGTTTTCGTCAAAACTGCTCATGCGGGCGAACCTACTCCGAAGCAGCCCCGAAATAAAGAGACGTTCGCAGTCTGTTCTACAATTAAACGCATGCGCCCTGACGCCATGATCTCCTGTTAATTGTTACGATATTGCTAACGAAACCGGCAAAATTCTTCCAAATATCACGAACGTTCATACAAAAATAATGATTTGCGCGCAGCCTCTCGTCATAATTGGTTCAGGAAAGGTATCGAAATGTTTAAATCAGACAATACGATCCGCCTACGCCAACAACTTGATCAGTTCACGATCCCGATGTTCATCGTGGAACTGCGCCCCCCGGACGGGGAATTCGGGCTGTTGGCGATCAACAGTTGCTATGAGGCGCAGTCCGGCATGACGATGGCTGACGTGATCAAACGTCCGGTCAGCGCCGTGTTGCCCGCTAACGAAGCGCGCAAGGCGAATGAACGTTACGCAAAGTGTATTCATCAGGACGCACCGCTGCGCTACCGTGAAAAGCTGCATCTGCCGCGCGGGGCATTGATCTGGGACACATCGCTGAGCCGTATCGAGCTTCCCGACTGTCGCGAGCGGCTGGTTGGCAGCGCGGTCGTTGTCGAACGCGTACGCCGCGACAACCGTGACACGCTCGCCTTCGAGGACGTGAGTTATTTCGCCACCACGTCCTCTATGCGTCTTGAACAGATTGCCTCCGTTCTTGCGGCAGTCGAGCAGCAGATCATCCCGCCCGAGCGACTGGTCGGCTCGGTTGGTGTGCTGGCCGGGCTGTGCCGCAGCATCGACGCAACCATGCAGGAATTGCGCAGCATCGCCCAAGAAAGACTGGGCGTGGAAAAAGATGCGCTGCCGTTGATCAATCTGGACAACGAAGGTGATCCGCAAAGCAGGGCCGAAGTCGTGGATGCCATTGATGCGCTGATCCAGTTGGCAAACGAATTTCCGGCGAGCAGCAACTTGCAACCCCCCCCCGACAATCAGTTTCAAAACGCTTCTGCGCCCGATATCAAGCGCCGCTAAACCCGCATTGCGCAGACCAGCAACCGGCTGGACAAGGCCGGACTCCTGCCGCCATATGTGCGGCATGGATATGCACAATAAGTACCCCTCCCTTGCCGATCTGCGCCGCCGCGCCCGCCGGCGTATTCCCAAATTTGTTTGGGAGTACCTCGATAGCGGCACCGGAGACGAAGCCAGCAAAGCGCGCAACCGCGCAGCACTTGACCGGATCGGCATGATGCCCCGTATCCTTGAGGGCGAATACACGCCCGATCTATCCACACATTTTCTGGGAAACAGCTTTCCACTGCCGTTTGGCATTGCGCCCATCGGTATGTCGGGCCTGATGTGGCCCGATGCCGAAGGACATCTGGCGCGTGCAGCGGCCCGCGCAAGCATTCCTTATTCCCTTTCAACCGTAGCCACACAAAGCCCCGAAGACCTCGCGCCCCATCTGGGCGAACACGCATGGTTCCAGCTTTATCCGCCGCGCGATCCCGAAATCCGGCGCGACATGCTGGCGCGCGCAAAGACCGTCGGCTTTTCCACCCTGATCCTGACGGTCGATGTGCCGGCCTCCAGCCGTCGCGAGCGGCAGGTCCGGTCGGGGCTGACCAACCCGCCACGGCTCACACCGCGGCTGATGGCCCAAGTGGCACTGCGCCCCGCGTGGGCCACGGGCATGGCGCGGCGGGGCATGCCCCATATGCGCGGCCTAGATAAATATGGCGATACGGCGATCAACAGCCGCTCTCCTACGGCGCACATGGGTTATCTTTTGCGCACGGCACCCGATTGGGATTACGTCAAATGGCTGCGCGACGAATGGCAGGGCACCTTCCTGATCAAGGGCGTGATGCGCGCCGATGACGCATGTCGGCTCGAAGAGATGGGCGCGGATGGTATCTGGGTCTCGAACCACGCAGGACGCCAATTCGATGGCGCGCCTGCCGCGATCGAGGTGTTGCCCGACATCCGCGCCGCGACCAAGCTGCCGCTGATCTTTGACAGCGGCGTCGAGGGCGGTCTCGATATTCTGCGCGCGCTGGCTTTGGGCGCGGATTTTGTGATGCTGGGCCGCGCGTTCCACTTTGCACTTGCGGCGCTGGGGCCGCAAGGCATTGACCATCTGATCGACATTCTGGCCAAGGACATGGCAGCCAACATGAGCCAGCTTGGCGCGCGCAGCCTTGCCCATCTGCCGCCGACGATTCCGCTCAGCCCGCGCTGAGCGGTGACACCTGACCGCAAATCCTACAGCGCAGACGCCCGAAACTACAATCATAGTCGGTCTCCTGCATTGCGGCGCAGTGTCGCTTGCGCTTACACATTACCCAATTGATCGCAGCGTAAAGGCAAATGACCATGACAGACTTCCGCAAGATTCTCATCGCCAACCGCGGTGAAATCGCCATCCGCATCATGCGTGCCGCCAACGAGATGGGCAAAAGGACGGTGGCCGTGTTTGCGGAGGAGGACAAGCTGGGTCTGCACCGGTTCAAGGCCGACGAGGCGTACCGCATTGGCCGTGATCTGGGGCCGGTGGCGGCCTATCTGAGCATCGACGAGATGATTCGCGTGGCCAAGGCTTCAGGCGCGGATGCGATCCATCCCGGTTATGGCCTGCTGTCGGAGAACCCCGATTTCGTGGATGCCTGCGCGCAGAACGGCATCACCTTTATCGGTCCCAAGGCCGACACCATGCGCAAGCTGGGCGATAAGGCATCGGCCCGCCGTGTCGCGATGGAGGCCGGTGTGCCGGTGATCCCTGCAACTGAAGTGCTGGGCGATGACATGGAGGCGATCAGACGCGAGGCGGCGGAAGTCGGTTATCCTTTGATGCTCAAGGCGTCCTGGGGCGGCGGCGGACGCGGCATGCGACCCATCATGAACGAAAGCGAGCTGGAAGAGAAAGTCCGCGAAGGACGGCGCGAGGCGGAGGCCGCATTTGGCAACGGCGAAGGCTATCTTGAGAAGATGATCATGAAGGCGCGCCACGTCGAAGTGCAGATCCTCGGCGATACCCACGGCGAGATTTTCCACCTGTTCGAGCGGGACTGCTCCGTCCAACGGCGCAACCAGAAAGTGGTCGAGCGCGCCCCTGCCCCTTACCTGACCGACGCGCAACGCGCCGAGATTTGCGAATTGGGACGCAAAATCTGTGCCCATGTGAATTATGAATGTGCCGGCACCGTCGAATTCCTGATGGATATGGATGACGACAAATTCTATTTTATTGAGGTAAATCCGCGCGTTCAGGTCGAACATACCGTGACCGAGGAAGTCACCGGCATCGACATCGTGCGCGCGCAAATCCTGATTGCCGAGGGCAAGACCATTCAGGAAGCCACCGGCAAGGCGCGTCAGGAAGACATCACCCTCAACGGCCACGCGTTACAGACCCGGATCACCACCGAAGATCCGCAGAACAATTTCATCCCCGATTATGGCCGCATCACGGCCTACCGCTCTGCCACCGGCATGGGCATCCGTCTGGATGGTGGCACGGCCTATGCGGGCGGGGTCATCACGCGCTATTACGATTCGTTGCTGACCAAGGTCACCGCCAAGGCCCCGACGCCGGAAATGGCCATCGCGCGGATGGACCGTGCCTTGCGCGAATTCCGCATCCGCGGTGTCTCGACCAACATCGCCTTTGTGGAAAACCTGCTCAAGCATCCCACCTTCCTCGACAATACTTATCACACCAAATTTATTGACGAGACGCCCGAGCTTTTCACCTTTAAATCACGCCGTGATCGCGGGACCAAGGTGTTGACCTATATTGCCGACATCACAGTGAACGGCCACCCCGAGACCAAGAACAAGCCCCTCCCCGCCAAGGCACACCGCGCGCCCGTGCCGCCCGCCACACATGCCGAGCCGCAAATGGGGACGCGCAACCTGCTGGAGCAAAAAGGCCCGCAAGCCGTCGCCGACTGGATGGGCCAGCAACGCCAGCTTTTGATCACCGACACGACAATGCGCGACGCTCACCAAAGTCTTCTGGCCACACGGATGCGCAGCCATGACATGATCAAGGTCGCCCCCGCCTATGCGGCCAATCTGCCCACGCTGTTCTCGGTTGAATGCTGGGGCGGCGCAACCTTCGATGTGGCCTATCGTTTCTTGCAGGAATGTCCGTGGCAGCGCCTGCGCAACATCCGCGAACAGATGCCCAACATCATGACGCAAATGCTGCTGCGCGCGTCCAATGGGGTGGGCTACACCAACTATCCCGACAACGTGGTACAGCACTTTGTGGCTACCGCGGCAGAAGCGGGCGTGGATGTGTTTCGTGTGTTTGACAGCCTCAACTGGGTGGAAAACATGCGCGTCGCGATGGACGCCGTGATCGAAAGCGGCAAGGTCTGCGAAGGCACGATCTGTTATACCGGCGATATTTTTGATCCCGACCGCGCGAAATACGATCTGAAATACTATGTCGCCATGGGTAAGGAGCTGAAAGCCGCAGGCGCGCATGTGCTCGGGCTCAAGGACATGGCGGGCGTTTTGAAACCCGCTCAGGCGCGGCTGCTGGTTCGCACGTTGAAATCCGAAGTGGGCCTGCCGATCCATTTCCACACCCACGATACGGCGGGCGTTGCCAGCGCCACCATCCTAGCCGCCAGTGAAGCGGGCGTGGACGCCGTGGACTGCGCGATGGATGCGTTCTCGGGTAACACCTCGCAGGCCACGCTTGGCTCGGTCGTCGAAGCCTTGCGCCACACCGACCGCGACACCGGGCTGGACATGCGAGCCGTGCGCGAGATTTCAGATTATTGGGAAGAGGTTCGCCAGCAGTATTTTGCGTTCGAGACGGGGATGCAGGCGCCTTCCTCCGAAGTGTACCTGCACGAGATGCCGGGCGGGCAGTTCACCAATCTCAAGGCGCAGGCGGCCAGCCTCGGTCTTGACGACCGCTGGCCGGAGGTTGCGCGCACCTACCGCGATGTGAACCAGATGTTCGGGGATATTGTGAAAGTCACGCCAAGCTCCAAGGTGGTTGGGGACATGGCCCTGATGATGGTGAGTCAGGGCCTGACCCGCGCACAGGTGGAAGACACGAACGTTGACGTCTCCTTTCCCGATAGTGTGATCGACATGATGCGCGGCAATCTGGGCCAGCCTGCGGGCGGATTTCCCGAAGGCATTATGAAAAAGGTGCTAAAGGGGGAAACGCCCAACACCGAACGCCCCGGTGCGCATCTGCCCCCTGTCGATCTGGAGGCGGCACGCAAGGAACTCTCCGATCTGCTGGACGGGATGACGATTGAGGACGACGATCTGGCGGGGTATCTGATGTATCCCAAGGTGTTCCTTGATTATATGGGCCGTCACCAGCTTTATGGCCCTGTGCGCACCCTGCCCACGCCGATCTTCTTTTACGGAATGGACCAGGGCGACGAGATTTCCGCCGAGATTGATCCGGGCAAAACATTGGAGATCCGCCTGCAAGCCATCGGCGAGACGCTTGAGGACGGCGACGTAAAAGTGTTCTTCGAACTTAATGGCCAGCCGCGTGTGGTGCGTGTACCGAACCGTCTGGTCAAAGCCACTACGCGCCAGCAGCCCAAGGCCGAAACCGACAACCCCGACCACATCGGCGCACCGATGCCGGGGGTAGTCGCCTCTGTTGGCGCTGTGGTGGGGGCAAAAGTGAAACAGGGCGATCTGTTGCTGACCATCGAAGCCATGAAGATGGAGACAGGCATTCACGCCGAGCGCGACGCGGTTGTCAAAGCCGTCCATGTGACCGCAGGCGGCCAGATTGATGCCAAAGATCTGCTGGTCGAACTGGAGTGATGCCCCGCTTTCGCCCCCCCCTGTCGCAAATCCCGATACAGGGGCGCTTCATTGCCGCACTTAGGCCCCGCTGACATGCATTTTCACAGGGCTATGCGCCAATGTTGAAACTTTTTCACGAAGAGAGGAAAATACCCCTTGCGGCCCGCAGCACACAGCGCTAAATCACCCTCACTAACGGGATGCGGGCGTAGCTCAGGGGTAGAGCATAACCTTGCCAAGGTTAGGGTCGGGCGTTCGAATCGCCTCGCCCGCTCCAGTTAGTTCAGTCTTTTCAAAGACTTACAAAAGGCCGCCTTCGGGCGGCCTTTTTGTTGTTGCCCTTTTCATTTCGCTTTTCCCGCTAGAATGTTGAGATCACGCACGGATTCCGCTGGCATATGAAGGTAGTTTTTCTCTGTGACACGCGAATTTGGCGAGTGCCCCACTGTCTTGCGGATCAGTTCCAACGGAATTCCACGCAACCATTGGTAAGATGTGAATGCCTTGCGCCCAGACTAACGCCCTTTGGATTGGGTCGATATACAGAGGAACGGCTTTGTTGCACAAATCACGTGAAGGGTTCACCTCAAGAATCCAGAACGATAGCTGGGAAGTGGCCCCTGCGAACTACAAGACCACGACCTGGTCGTCCCACAATGACAGCTGAGGCAGCGTGGATCACTCTCGATCGGGTTTGATCCTGATATGGAATGGGTGCCGCCCGCAACCACGGCACGACTTTCGGCATCCTGCATTCGGGATTTAACGAACTCAGGGCGTTCCGTTTGGGAACCGTTTCCAAGAATGGCAGCGCCCGGGCAGTCCACCCCGGTTTCAGTTGATCGAGAAGCGGTCCAGGCACAGCGGCGCATTGCGCTGGTAATCCTCCAGTGTCTCGTCCAGATCGCGCCGGTCGCGCATCACTTCCATTGCGCGCTTTTTCTCGGTCCAGTTGCCGCTAACGTGACGTTCGAGGATCAGGATACTGATGCCCAGCAGGACATCTTTCTCGTCCTCGCTCATCAGACTGGCACGATGCAGCGTGATCCCCGTCAGCGCCATCATATTGGCACAACGGATCGCCGAGGCCTCTTCGCCGTCAAAGGTGCGCTGCCCTTCGGCGGCCTGCGCCGCAGAAGACCCGCCAAGATGCATCAAAACAACAAGGCCCGGCGCCAAAAGGCGCATCAGAATACCTTGAATGTCATGGTGGTCAGCGACCTCTCGATGCCCTCGATATCTAACAGATTATCGTTAATATAAACGCCCACATCCTCCCCCTTGGGGATATAGACCTTCATCAGGAGATCAAAATCCCCGGAGGTGGAATAAAGCTCGGAATGGATCTCGCGCAGCGCGATCGCTTCGGCCACGCTATAGGTCGTGCCGGGGCGGCATCTGATCTGGATGAAGACGCATGTGCTCATGGGCAAGCTCCTGATGGGTTGGCTGTAAGGCTGACACAAAGCACAGGGCAACCGCAATCCCTGATCGCGCCTTGCTGCACCCTTGCACGCTGTTATAAAGGCCCCGAACAGAAACGGAATGTCACCATGCGCACCGCCAAAATCACCCGCAAAACCGCCGAGACGGATATCAACGTCGAGATCAATCTCGACGGCACCGGCGTTTACGACAACAAAACCGGCGTCGGTTTTTTCGATCACATGCTGGATCAGCTGTCACGCCATGCCTTGATTGACATGACCGTGCGCTGCGCAGGCGATCTGCACATCGACGACCACCACACCGTCGAGGATGTGGGCATCGCACTCGGTCAGGCATTGGCACAGGCAATGACCGACAAGCGCGGCATCGTCCGCTATGGTTCCTGCCTGCTGGCGATGGACGACGCCTTGGTGCGCGTCGCACTCGATCTGTCGGGCCGCCCCTTTCTTGTGTGGAACGTCGATCTGCCGACTGCCAAAATCGGCACATTCGATACCGAACTGGTGCGCGAATTCTTTCAAGCGATCTCTACTCACGGCGGCATAACCTTGCATGTGGACCAGTTGCACGGGATCAACAGCCACCACATTGCCGAAGCCGCATTCAAATCCGTCGCGCGTGCGCTGCGCGATGCGTTGGAAACCGATCCACGCAAAGCGGATGCGATCCCCTCGACAAAAGGCGCGCTTTAACATGCTGACGGCGATCATCGACTACGAGAGCGGCAATTTGCACTCCGCCCACAAGGCGTTTCAGAGGATGGCGCGTGAGGTGGGCGCAGGCGAGGTTGTCGTAACCGGTGATGCCGATGTGCTGGCGTCTGCCGATCGTGTCGTGCTGCCGGGTGACGGCGCCTTCCCGGCCTGCATGGCGGCGCTCAAAGGTCACAGCGGCCTTTACGCTGCGATGGTCGAAGCCGTCGAGGTGAAGGGCCGTCCCTTTCTTGGTATCTGCGTCGGGATGCAGCTTATGGCCACCCGCGGCCATGAGTACGCGCAAACGGACGGCCTTGGCTGGATCGCGGGCGATGTCACCCGTATTACTCCGGCTGACACGTCGCTGAAGGTACCGCACATGGGCTGGAACGATCTGGTGATCGAGGTGCCGCACCCCGTATTTGAGGGAATCAAAACCGGCGATCACACCTATTTCGTACACAGTTACCACATGGCCGTCAGCAACCCCGCCGAGCGGCTGGCGCATGTGGATTATGCGTCTGACGTGACAGCCGTGATCGGGCGCGACAATATGATCGGGATGCAGTTCCACCCCGAGAAAAGCCAGTCCACCGGCCTGCGCATGATCGCCAACTTTTTGCGCTGGACGCCTTAGCGCAGTTTTTCCAGACTTCGTTGCGGCCTGTCGTATCATTGCCCTGCAACACCCCCGCGCCCAGCGCATCTCATCCCATCCTACTATCCGGTCGATAGCTATAGCATCACATTCTTGCCCCGCTCCGCCCCGTCGCAGCAAAATCGATTGCACTCACTTCACGCGACTCCATATCTGCTTCTTGCAGATAGGCCCGACACAGCCGGATACTTTAAGCGTATTGCCCGACAACGCCATCTTGGATTTATAGGTCTTGCCGGTCGAGGGCTGCCAGATTTCGCTTCATGTGCTTTCCTCCCAGAAACACCTGTACAGCATGGGGTAACACCTACCAATTGGACAAGACTTAACGTGGGGTCGCGTTGCACATCACGTCTTTCCATGCAAAACCGCCCGCAACACTTATCAAAACACGAAACACTTAACAAAGGATGTCCGGCCATGATCCTCTATCCCGCAATCGACCTCAAAGACGGGCAAGCCGTCCGTCTGGTGCACGGAGATATGAATCGCTCGACCGTGTTTAACGATGATCCCGCCGCACAGGCGCGCGCCTTTGTCGATGCCGGCTGCGCGTGGCTGCATCTGGTTGATCTGAACGGCGCATTTGCAGGCACCCCCGTCAACGCCGCCCCTGTCGACGCAATCCTCAAAGCCTGTAAGGTTCCTGCCCAACTGGGCGGCGGTATCCGCGACATGGCAACAATTGAAAGCTGGCTGGAAAAAGGCCTTGCACGCGTGATCCTGGGCACAGTGGCCGTGGAAAACCCCGATCTCGTACGTGAAGCGGCTCGCGCCTTTCCCGGTCAGGTCGCCGTGGGCATTGATGCACGCAACGGTCGTGTCGCCACCAAAGGCTGGGCCGAAGAAACCGATGTGATGGTCACCGATCTTGCAAAATCTTTCGAAGATGCGGGTGTTGCCGCCATCATTTATACCGACATCATGCGCGATGGTGCCATGGGCGGTCCGAATGTCGACGCAACAGCAGATCTCGCCCGTGCCGTTTCCATCCCCGTCATCGCCTCCGGCGGTGTTTCCTCCCTGGCCGATCTCGAAGCGCTCAAAGCCACCGGCGTGATCGAGGGCGCAATCTCGGGCCGCGCGCTCTATGACGGCGCAATTGATCTGGGCGAGGCGCTGGCGGCGTTGCGCGACTAAGGCTTCATTTGGCCAGCTAAACTCATGGGGCCTGTGGCCCCTTCCCCCGCTTGCCACAGACACACCAGCGGACTACACCTCTCCCATGTTAAAAACCCGCATCATCCCCTGTCTCGATGTCGCCGATGGCCGTGTGGTCAAAGGTGTCAATTTTGTTGGCCTGCGCGATGCGGGTAATCCTGTCGATGCCGCCATCGCCTATGATGCGGCGGGCGCGGACGAGCTGTGCTTTCTAGACATCCACGCCACCCATCAAAACCGCGGCACCATGTTCGATCTGGTACGTCGCACGGCAGAACATTGTTATATTCCGCTAACGGTGGGTGGTGGTGTACGCACCGCTGCTGACGTGCGCGCCCTGCTTCTCGCGGGCGCAGATAAAGTCAGCTTCAATTCCGCCGCCGTCGCAAACCCCGATGTTGTCGCCGCCGCCGCCGACCAGTTCGGCAGCCAATGCATCGTCGCCGCCATCGACGCCAAAACCGTCGCGCCGGGCCGCTGGGAAATTTTCACCCACGGGGGCCGCAAACCCACCGGCATCGACGCTGTCGAATTCGCCATCACCATGATGGACAAAGGCGCCGGAGAAATCCTGCTCACCTCGATGGACCGAGACGGCACCAAACAGGGCTTTAACCTGCCCCTCACACGCGCCATTTCCGATGCCGTATCCATGCCCGTGATCGCGTCGGGCGGCGTTGGCACGTTGGACCACTTGGTAGACGGCGTGAAGAAAGGCGGCGCTTCCGCTGTGCTGGCCGCTTCCATCTTCCACTTCGGCGAATTCACCATTCAGGAAGCCAAACGACACATGGCCGCCGCCGGTATCCCGATGAGGCTCACATGACGCTCGATAATCTTTACGCCACCATCCTCGCGCGCAAGAATGCCGATCCAAGCTCAAGCTGGACAGCGCAACTTCTTGCCAAAGGCCCCGAGAAATGTGCCGAGAAGTTCGGAGAAGAAGCCATCGAAGCCATCATCGAGGCAGTGCGCGATGACAAGGCCGCCCTCACCTCGGAGGCCGCCGATGTGCTTTATCATCTGCTTGTGATGTTGGCCGCACGCGATGTCCCCTTCCGCGATGTGCTCGAAGAACTCGACAAGCGGCAATCACAATCGGGTGTGGCGGAAAAAGCATCCCGATAACCATCGCGCAGCGACTGCAATACCCCACGGCCCGCCAGCTTCATTTGGCCTATAAACTCAAATTCCGCAGCCTGCCACAGATCTCAAAGCTCGCTTAAAATCTCACCTGCCGAAAAGCCGCCCCTGCGCTACGCGCCGAACAGGCGCGGGCATTCGATCTTGGGGCAACGGTTTTGCACCACGTCAACGCCACGCGCCTCAGCTTTTGCAGCAGCTTCGGCATGTTCTACGCCGATCTGCATCCAGATTGTGCGCAGGTCCGGAAACACATCCAACGCTTCGTCCACAATCTCCGGCACGGCCTCCGAGCGACGGAAAATATCGACCATGTCCACCGACCCTTCGATATCGGCAAGCGATGCGACGACGCGCGCGCCAAACAATGTTTCTCCCACAAGTCCCGGGTTAACCGGCACCACGTCGAATCCGCGCTGCGACAGGAAATGCGCCACGCGATAGCTTGGGCGGGTCGGATCAGACGACGCGCCGACGACCGCTATACGCTTGGTGCGGGTCAGTATTTCTTTGAGAAAGGTATCGGAATAGCTCATATCACTACCTTAGCCACGATATCATCTGAAGGGAAAGCGCAAGTATAACGCTTGGCAGAAAAAACGCCCTCCGGCGATGCCGGAAGGCGTGAAGTGCGGAACAGGGACAAATTGCGATGGTGCGTTCCAGACACCGCCGCGTACCATCCGAAATAGGCATTGCAGAGCGCTAAAGAAGAGGGCACCCCAGAACTCATGCAAGGTGCGCTGAAATCCGCCGAAAATGGCGCCTTAGTCAAAGATATCCTCGACCAGATCAAACGCTTCCGATGCGAACTTGCGCCACAGGGATTTGCCCCGTCTCTGCTTTGCGCTGCGTTTGGAATGCTTCGCTTTGGGCCGTTTGTGAACCTTCTCGAGCCTTTGATGATCCCTCTGCGACTTCTCCACGGGCAACGTCTTCATGCGGTTCAATGGCGCACCACAGGCCTGACAACTCAGCGTGTGGTGCCCCGCGTCCAGCATCAGCACGGCCCGTGTGCCGCAATGACAGCAGGTGGCGATTTTTGTGGGTAGGGCGATGGTTGGTCTCCCTTAGTGACGGTCCTTGGTGGCATATAGGGCGATTGCCGCCGCATTTGAGACGTTGAGCGAGCCAAATTCACCGCCTGCGTCAATCCGCACCAGCGCATCGACCGTCAGCTTTGTTTTCTCGCGCAGGCCCGGCCCTTCGGCACCCAGAACTAGCGCCACGGCGCGGTCACGCTTGCCCTCAACCGCAGCCTCGATGGTCAACTCCGCCTCGCCGTCCAGACCCAGCACCAGATAGCCCATACCTTGCAGCGCACGGATACCATCGGCCAGATTTTTGATACGCAAATAGGGCTGGCGCTCCAACGCGCCTGATGCGGTTTTGGCCAAAGCACCGGTTTCGGGGGCGGAATGGTGCCGCGTCCCAATCACCGCCGACGCGCCCAACACCTCTGCCGAGCGCAGGATCGCGCCGACGTTATGCGGGTCGGTTACGCGGTCCAGCAAAATCACCCGCGGAGCTTCATCACCGATGCACACATCCTCAAGCCGCCCCCAGTTCAGCGGTTTAACCTCAAGCACTGCGCCCTGATGGACAGAGCCCTGATCAATCGGGGGATGGAATTTGCGCGGATCAATGACCTCGGCCTCGATCCCCGATGCGTTAATCGCCTCTTGCAGCTTGGCTTGCGCGTTGGGTGTCACCATCAGGTGCAGCTTTTCGCGACCGGGATTCATCAGCGCATCGCGCACCGCATGCAGCCCGAACAGCCAAAGCGTCTCGCGCTCCTCGATCTTTTTGTCTTGCTCTTTCTGCACCACCCATTTGGGTTTCTTCATGACGGCCCCCTGATCCTGCACCCGACGGGGCGCGTTTTGTGTCCTCTACCCGCTTGACCGGACCGAGCCAAGCCTCTCGGGGGCGCGAATACACATCAAGCGGCAACCAGATCGATGGAAAGCGGCAAAAGGGCCGTACCGCCCCCTACGCCTCAAACCGGATAACGGGTCGCGTTGCGGCGAAAGACTTTCCTGCGAACCGTACAAAAAGTCGAATAAAACGCGATCCTTTCCGGTTGTGTCGAATTCATCCCCCGACGATAGTTTTACGGTTGACGCCCTCCCCCCCCACAGGTAATCACCGCGCCAGTGGGCGACAGGCCGCAAGGTGTGGCAGGGGACTGTAACTCCCTCGCGGAGACGCACGCCTGGTTCGATTCCAGGGTCGCCCACCACTTTCACAATTTATTGAGCGTTCTCAATGGCCCACTGTCCCGCATCGGGCAAATAAGGCCCAAATTATATCAATACGTTAAAGGTCAAGTGTCCCGCATATCGAAGGCGGTATGACGGCACAGAGCGAACAGAAAATGCAAAAGTTCAAACCTGCTCACCTCTGGGTTGAAACGTAAGTAAGGGGGTGACTTATGCTCGGTGTATTGAAAAGCTGTCCGCTAATGGAATCAATGACAAAAAACTGACCACGCTTGTCGAACAACAAGAACAGAGCAGATATGCCCACCCTAAAAATTGACCTCGCAACCCGCATACTCGATGATACGATGCAGGTGCACCTCGTGCACCCCGGCGCGCGATATTCATTTTACGACACCATTCTTCGAGACAGTGTGCTGCCTGTTGATGTCCCGCATCTTAAGATCAGGGACGGCGCGTCGGTCCCCAACGCCGATCAAATAGAGCCAATGCTCGAGCGCGCGCGCCAGATGCGCCGCTGGGCCAAGCGACCGGCATCCGAAAGCGGCACGCCTATGCCATCGCGTGACGTAGATTACTACCGCATAGGGGCAAATTTCGAAGCGAGTGCCCAAGGCGCGCGCACACGGCTGCGCAATGCTGCGCAGGATATCCTCTGGGGGATACCGGACGGGACGCTGGTAGCCATTCCCAGCAAGAACATCACCGACATGGTGATCTTTGCCGAGATGGGTGACCGCGCCGCGCCGCGCGTTGAAATTGCAGGATCTGGCCATTATTCCAGATTGGGATTTCTCGCACGCCCGATCCGGATCGTCAGGACCGTCCCGATGCTGGATTTGCCACTGGATGTGCTGACTAAAGTCCGCTCCACCAGCGCGATCGAGCTGATCGATGGCCAAGCGGAGGACAAAATGCTGCGCCTCGCATACGGCGATTATCAGCGGGATAGCGAATTCGTCGCGGGCGTGATTTCGAACACCGAAGATTTTGACGCTCTCGTGCTTGCACAGATGATCGACCTGCACATCGCGATTGAACATTTTATCGCAACCGGCGACGTGCTCAAGCCCGGAGAGGGCACATGGGCTAGCAGGGGGGCAAGTTCCCCATTTCTGCACGCTACTATCAACAGCCGGAACGGACGCGCCTCTCTGGAGTCCAGGGGAATGGGAACGTTTGTCGTCAAACTGCTCGCGATTGTTGCAGCAAGCGGTATCTCGCTCGCAGATGCAGGCGCGCTGATTGCGCAGGGAGATCTCGAGGTCGTAAACAGCAAAGATTCCACTGGTGGCGGCGCTATAATCGCTGCCAGTGAGAACGCAGTAACAGATTTTTTCGCAACATCTGGATATCCGACCTATAATGAATATCTGGAAGGGCTACAGAATGGCCTTGATCGAAACGCAACATCGCCACAGGGGACGGCCGTAATAAAGCCATGATACCTATGACATCAGATGAACACACAAGCTGGACACAGAACCTGATTGCCACATGGCAATGGGCACGAGAAACGCGCCTGTTTCGTTTTGTCGTGTGGGCACGTTGGCTCATCAGTATCGGGCTGACAGTTTTTGCGCTGCTCTGGTCTGCTTACGTTTTGGGGCAAGACATCAGCGAAAACCTCACCGACGACTATAGGATTGTGGACACAGCTCAGAAGACGCTGTCGACAGACGCGCAAGACTTCCGTGACCGGCTTCTGAACCCGAACGCGACAGTCGCTATGGAGCAAGAGCTCACGGAGATGCGGAAAAAGGCGGTTTATACAATAGCGGCCCTCGGCGGCCTGCGGGCGCCAAGCAACTCGATCGAGGCGGCCAAGCACGCCTACCGTGATGCGCTTCAGAAGCTGATCGCAGTCGCAAATCGTATCGAGCGCGGCGAAACCGATGGCATGGCTATACCTCTGCACAACGCCCTGCAGGGCGTGTCCAACATGCACGGTGAGCTGAACAAAGAAATCAGCTACTTTCAGGGCGGTATGTGGCCGCAATTGAAAGCCGCTGTATTCTAGCAGAACCACGAAAAAGGGGTAACTTACCCTTTATAGATTTATGGGGTAAATTCCCCCATTGCGTGTATCCTTGAAAGAGGAGCTTGGCATGTAGGATTTACGACACCGCGCCGCTGTTTTGGTCTACACTAAAGAGACAGGTTCAAGTCCTGCCGGGCCTACCACATCAACCGCCAAGTGATTGTTTTTAAAGAACATACACTGCCCCACGGTTTGGAAAAGCGCCCCACAGAGAACAATGGGTTACAATGGATGTGCCCCACGCCCAAATTGATCACATCCCCTTAAAGCCGGTACATTGTACGATTGTCGCCGTGTCTTTGTGGCGGCAAATAGTGCACATGGACCTCAAACGGATTTACTCGGGAGGAAATCCAACGTCAAAGCGCTCAAGCGCCATACACTCGCCAATCATCCACCTGCTCCACGAACTCACCCTGATCAACCGAGCTATCCCACCGAACCCTCGCATTCAGACAACCCGTTTAGCGAGCATATTTGGCTTGACAGATATGACTATCGCCACCGTAGTGACATAAGATTTCAAAAAATGACGAGGCGGCACAAGTGGCTAGATTAGACCTATTTCAAACGGCAGATATGACCGATGAAGAAATCATACAATTAACATCGAATGTCAGAGTCACTCCGACAGAGATTTATGCAGAACTTAATGGAAGCAGTGTGCTTTACACTGGTAATTTCAACCTCTCATCAGGGTTGATAACTTCCGGCACTGTATACCGCATGGAAACTCAATTTAATTATGCGCCTTTTTATGAGGTAAACGATTTAAACGTTTCAGTACGCTCGCTAGCGAATGCAGAAATCTCAGGATCCGCGATGACCGTATATAATTTATTATTTAACAGAGATGACCTGTTCACCGGATCAGACGGAAGCGATCACCTACTTTCGCTTTCAGGTGATGATATTATCAACGCAGGACCGGGTAATGACACCATTGACGCAGGCCTTGGCAATGACGTCATTAATGGGGAAGATGGAAACGATGTGGTCGAAGGCCTCCTTGGCCAAGACACCTTTCATGGTGGCTCCGGCACCGACTTGCTCAGGATATCCAGCCCCATTGAAGACATTAGCTTCACAGCGTCAGGAGAGGCTTTCCGGATCACAACGCCAAGCAACAACACAGTCGAAACCACATCGGTTGAAAACTTCTCTTTCAACGGCAATAATTTTTCACAATCAGACTTGAACTCTCTCGCCCTTTCTCGTGGCTTAGAAATACACGGGGACACATCTGCAAACGTACTATCGGGATCACAATACAACGATAAAATTTTCGGTATGGGCGGTAACGATTCGATTTTATCCGGCAGTGGGTTGGACACAATCATTGGCGGCGCTGGAGATGACACGCTGATTGCTGGCGAAGACCGCTTCGATACCAGAGATTTCGTTTATGGCGGCGACGGGGATGATTATATTGAAGGCGGCTACGGGAATGATGAACTGCGCGGAGACGCAGGAAACGATACAATCTCAGGTGGCTTCGGCGCAGACAAAGTAATTGGCGGTGCGGGCGATGACGACCTGACCGGCGGAGCGTTTGGCGACCAGATATTTGGCGGTGATGGGTCTGATTTCATTAACGGCGGGTTTGGAAGCGACTTATTAAACGGTGGCGGCGGGGCTGACAGATTCTATCACCTTGGAATTGCCGATCATGGAAGCGATTGGATTCAAGACTTTGATGCAACCGAAGACGTCTTGATCTTCGGTGGCTCTGCGACCGTCGATCAGTTTCAAATCAATCGAACCGCAACTACAGGGGCCGGAGATGACGAAATAGACGAAGCCTTTGTTATTTACAGACCTACCGGGCAAATCATCTGGGCGCTTGTCGATGGCGGTCAATTTGATGCGCTAACTATGCGTCTGGATGGCTCCGACTTCGATCTGTCCTAACGATCCCTCACAAAACCATTCCAACGCAAAAAAGCCCGCCCTCTGCATTAACAGGGGCGGGCAAGTCATTTGTGTTACAGGCAAATGTCACACATCTGTTAACGCTTGATATGGCCTTTCCTAGTTTAATAAAATGCGGCTGGACCCCGCCGCCGGGATTGGGTCAGGGAACCGCGCCACGCACAGCCCCACGTATCTCGTTGATCTTTGATGCGGCGATACTGCGCATAACATCCTCAGTCGCGCCACGGCTACGGATCGCGCCGGGACTGCTCTTGCGGGCATAGGTCAAACCCAGCTCGATCAGTTCAGCACGCGTGATCTTACCATCATCCAGCAAGTGCGAAAACTCCTGCACCCCCGTGCGCAGCGCAGAATGCAGCGTCTTTTGCGCGAAATGGCCACCCAGCAGACTGTAGAGCAGCGCCGCCGCACCCGCGATGATCGCTTCCAGAATGAGCGGCTGCGTGGCCGTAATCAGATCGTTGAACATTGAATATCCTTTCGGGTTATTTGCGCGTCAGCGCGCGGATCGTCACCACCACGGCGACAATCAAAATTGTGAAAAGCGGAATGGCCTCCATCACGCGACGGCGCGGTGGGTCCACTCGCGGTCGATCACGTCGAACCCCGGACACAGCTTGGCCGCGACCTCGCGGTGCCCCATCAGGCGCGTGATCGGGGTTTGCATTGAAACCCGCTCGATGTGGTCTTTGGCTGCAGCCAACGTGCCGGGGGTGAAGTAGTCTTCGGCGCGGCGTGTGCGATCGATTGTGGCGACCTCGATCATCAGCAGGTGATAAACCCCGCGATTGTACCCGACCGCCCCCGCACCGTAGCGCCCGACCGGTCGGGCCGGGATAACCTCACCGTCGGGACAGGTGATGGCGTGATAGCCGGTGTCGGACCACCCGCGCCCGCCCTGCCCCTTCGGGCCCGTGTGCATGTGATGGATGGCCGCGACGATCTCGGCGTTTGTTTTGTAGCGGTGCCAATCCCCCGGCACGGCCGCGCAGTGCAGGCAAAGCGTATCGATCACGTCGAGGCCCGATCCTTGCAACAGCTTCTGTGTGCGCTGGACCGGCACCAAAGCGGGCTTTGACGGCTCAAGAACGTCCGGCGAGGTAACACCGCTGGCCGCAGGCGCGCCATCGGCATCCAGCGCCATGCCAAGCGCCCCGCGCGTGACGACATCATAAAAATCCAACCCCGCGCCAGTGCGGTAGCCCAAGCCCGACAGCCCGCGATTGAGCGTCTGGATTGCCCAAAGCGATGTACGCACCGGCCCCTCGCGCAACAGCGCCTGCGCCGCCGCATAGGTGCGCGGCCCCCACCAGCCATCGACCGGACCGGGATCATAGCCCATCGACGCCAAAGCAAGCTGGATCAGCCTGTGTGATGGATGTTGCATGTCGTTTCTCCAATGCAAGAAACCGCCCAGAGGCGGCTATTTCAGTTTGAATTGTGGGGTCGAATTATCCGCCAGTTACCGCTTCAAAGCCGTGTGAGATAGCTTGACCGGACCTAAAACCACGCGACCGATATGCCACGACCACTGCGCAGACCATGTGAAGCCCACCGGATCGTCGGTGCATCTGGACGCCCAAGCGATTGACCACGCGCCCACATCGTCGGCATTGGTGTATTGGAGCGGCCCGCCCTTCTGGGCGCAGACATGCCCGCCGTTGTAGCCCATGGTCATAGGCCTGATAATCTCGACATAAGACAGCCACGGGCGCGGCAATCCAATCGCATCCATGGGGAATGAGCGATACATAACCAGATCATCGCCCCTGATCTCCACAGCCTGCGGGCTATAAACCAGCCGTGACAGCGGGGCCGTCTGGAACGCGGCGGCGACAACCGCAATCCATCCGAACCAAAGCATAGGCCTGCCAATCATTTCATTGGCCCCAAAAACAAATGCCCCAGCCAATCTGCAAAGTTGGACCCATACGCATACAAGCCCCAGAATATGCCAATTGGCGCGGCCATCCACTTCACAGCCCCGTTCGTCAGCCAAAGCGTCATTTTTACAGAGCGCACGATCTTGATGACAAACATGTTCATCTCGCGCTCCTCTTGCGTCAGACATTGCGCCTCCAAGGTTGCAAGCCGTGCCTCATAGCTTTCCAGCGCCTCTTGATCATATTGAGCCAAACCATCGGCCTTTCTTTTTGTGTTGCCACATTCTAAAAATCGCCTCAGGCCCGAACGTAAGCCCCCGCCGCGCCCGATAGGCAGAGCGCAGATATTTGCTCCGGCGCGCCGCTCAGGACGTGCCGGATTGCTTCGATTGCTGTCATGTGTAGCCTTTCGTTATTTTCGGAAACGGCTATTGGCCCGCCGTGGCGGGTGTGTCGTGTGAGTTTTGGGATGTCAGGGGGTAAGCCGATCACAGAACAGCGCAGTGTTGGACGTTTTCAGGAATTTATGATCCCCGCTCTTAGAACGTCAGTTCGCATTACCTAAACTAGAGGTGATCGTTTTTACACGCTGGATTAAAACCGGTCCAAGGAACTCGGTGGCACCTTTTGCAGACATGTGACCTATATCTGAATACAACGGTGTATTCCCACTAGTGAGTGCGCATGTTTGCTTTGGACAGAATACATCCCAGATTGGCACGTAATGAACATTGCGTCGATCACCAATTGCAGTTCTGTATAGGTTCTCTACGTGAGACTCCCTTTCACGAGTTTCCGCACTATCAAACACATCCGGCATCGCAATTCCATTCAGCTCAGCCAGAGCCAGAGTTTGGGGCACGTCGAAAGGTGCCGCTGGCGGCGCGCTGATCACCAGAACTTCAACACCAGCCAATTCGAGTGCATCAAACGATCTTTTCAGAGAGCGGACAAACGCTTCCTCGGACGCACTGGAAGTCGCCTCGATCGTCTCGGCGTCAACAAGTGGGTGAACCGCCGGATACCTTCCCAGCTCCAATTGTCCAACCCAATCACCCACCAGAACAACTGTACTTAGATTTGGAAGCTCTGCTAAATTCTTAATTGCTTGCTCCTGAAACATTGCGCACGAAGCGTTTCCAGCCTTATTTTCTCGCCAAGCACCGATCAGAAGTGGGCAGCTTTTGTGCCACCACATTACCCCCTGAGCATCTAAGATCGCTGCAAGTGCAGCCATAGAGGGCAGCATAGTTGGCGCGTGACTATCACCTATAACAACAACCCTTTTCGGAAGGCTGGCAGAGCCGAAACTACAAGCTTGATTAAACGAATTATCAGGGCAAAGAGTATAATGCTCCGTGTCATTTGCTGCTGCCATCAACTCATTTCCCCGCTCAGACAATCGGCTTGGGAACCCTTCGGTCGCGATAGATAGCGCCCCGATACCAGAGATCAAAATTCCACCACCACCCAAGATAGAGAGCATTCTGCGCCCTCCCATTGTCGAACGGTCACGAAACGGCGTCTCGACAAAGCGCCAAGACGCCCATGCGAGCAAGAAGGTTATCGCAATACCGGCAATGGTGAGGGACAGTGAGAGATCCAAATTCGAAGTATTTACCCTCAGCGCCGTCAACACAGGCCAATGCCAGAGATAGAGCGAGTAAGACAGCAGGCCGATGAAAACCGTTGGCCTTGCGGAAAGTAAATTCCTGGCGATCCATGAACCTCCACCAGCGTGGATCACCATCGCGGTGCCGAGGCAGGGCATAAGTGCAACCCAGCCCGGAAATGCCATGTCACTATTAATGTAGAACAGCGAGAATATGATCAGACCAACGCCAATCACAGGGACCGTTTGCTGAAGTGTTTTGCCCTTAATCGTGGGAATGAGTCCGACTGCAAGTACTGCCCCGACCGACAACTCCCAAGCGCGCGCAGGAAGCAGGTAGTAGGCCACCGAAGGTTTATTAAGGGATAGCCAATAGGCGACGGCAAAGGCAGCGATAGTACCAAAAGCAAACACCCACTTCATCGGCAGTCGCAGTTTTACCAGAACCAAAACAATCACCGGAAAAAGCAAATAGAACTGCTCCTCTACTGCTAGGGACCAAGTGTGGAGAAGCGGCATGTATTCGGCAGATGTTGAGAAATAGCCTGTTGTTCGCCAAAAGTAGAAGTTTGAGACGGAAAACAAAGCCGCCACTCCGGACTCAGCCGTCTGTTGTGCCTGATTGGGTAGTGCAATAATCTGGAACAATACGATGGTAGCGACCAAAACAACGAGGAGAGCTGGAATAATGCGCCGTAACCGACGTTCGTAAAAACGTAAAAACGAAAACTCTCCCGCCGAGACTTCGCGAAAGATAATCGTGGATATCAGGTATCCACTGATCACGAAGAAGATATCAACCCCAACGAAACCGCCCGGCATCCAGCTCGCACCTGCATGGTACAATATGACCGGCACAACCGCCAAAGTGCGCAATCCGTCGATGTCTGAACGGTAATAAGCAGATGTCATGTAAAGAGACCTTCGTAGATATTATGATCGAATTCGCACACGACACCAAAACTTACAACATACTCATTGAATCAATGATAATCTAAGCGTCTTCACAATCTGACCAGCTCTCCTGCTCAATCAGCGCGGCGTATGCCTGTTCCCAAAGCGGCGCAGAAACGTCCGCGATAAAATCCACGTTAAACTGTGCAACGTAATGCGCACCGGACTGAAACGCTTCGGCGCTCAAGAACGCTCGGAACAAGGCGTTTGTGCTGACGCCGTGGTTGCTTGCCTCCATGCTGTTAAGACGGATGTAGCACTCCCGCGTTTCACCAAATGTTGTCTGGATTTTTGCTATAATAGCCATTGTATCTTTCCTTTAAGCTTCTATTTCGCCAAATTTTTTGAATACTGCCGTTGAACCCGCAGTTCCACTTGTAACGCAGACAACCCCACGGTGCCCGCCTGCAATCACTCGGCTGCCGTAAAACACGTCACCCCGCGCCCAATCACCGCTGGTCGGATCATAAGTACCTAACGCGTTCGAGGTACTCTTGGTGATGTAACCAGCCCTTTGCGCGTTGGGGCCGAGAAGGTAGCCACCAACATGAAAAACCCCCTTACGCGGCATGAGGCCTCCGCCACCATCAATGCTGAAGGCAGTTGGCTTGCCTATGCCGCCAGTTAGCGACAGTACATCATCGTCGGAAATATCGAAGCCCCACTTATTTCCGTAAGGCTCAGACCGAAGGTAAAAACTTAGCGCCTCCGATCTTAATGGATTACTTTGGGTTTCTACTATAGTTCGTGGGCCACCTGCCACGATCCCTACGGTTCTTAGCTGTCCTTTCCAATTTTCTAAATGAACGCCAGAGTAAACGTCCAACATACTGCCCCCGACCGATACGGTAGGAGTAGCAAGCCAACTTCCCGCTGCGCCCAATTCATTGTAGCAGCCAAGTAGTAGGTTTCGCGCGTTGGCGTTATCTGTATGATACGCGAAAGCAACAAAATAAGTACCTACAGGCTTTCCACTCTCCCATGTCGGGCAGGCCCATGTCGGGCCTGCAACCGAAGCGGCGTGCCAAATGGCTGCGTCTGTACCGGGCTCTGTAGCCACAAGCGCTGCCTCGGTTGCAGAGGGGTGCGCTACATATCTCACGCCCCCAAAGTGGACATAGCTGGATTTTTCAGCGCCGTTCAGATCGTTGCGCCCAGCACACCCGTTAAGGGCCACATGACAACCAACCCAAGTGTTGCCTAGAAACGAACTGTCGTAAATTCCGTGGCGGGCATTATCCTTACAATTGACCGCCTCACCGTAACCAGCGTTTACGTCAGGCCCGTCAACAAATACACCTGACAACCCGTTCTTGTTGCAAGAAACTGTGTCTAAACGCCAAAGGTTTGCGTTTCCTTCCGCCGAGCCGCCCGCGCCCGCTGCGGCGGCAATGTGTATACCATTACCACCAAAGTTATTGAACGTGCAGTTCTCGACCCTAGCCCTTGCACGAAGCCAAATGCCGTGTGCCAATGGCGCGAAAATAGTGGTGCCAGTTATCGTGCCAACACAGGCAATGCCCTTGATCAAACTCCCATCAGCACCGCCAGTGGGGGTCAGTTCAGTTGTATCGTCAATAGTGTTATACCGATTAACTACAATTCCCAAAACGCCGTCCGGGAATATAAATTTAGTATTCGCGCCAGAGCCTAATCCAGCCCCACCGCCGAGAAATTGAACTTTAGATTTAAGGTTGATGGTCTGTGAAAAGAAATAATTACCAGTCGGGAACTCAATAGTAGGCCCGCTGGGATACCAAGATGGCGGGTCAGAGAGGGTAGTGAGCATTTTTTGCAGTTTGGGTAAATCGTCGGTGACCCCGTCCTTTGCTGGGTTTATCTGCTCGAAAACATAATGCCCTGACGACGTGGGTAACATTTTAAAAAGGACACCTGCCGAATTGGTGAGGTGGATGAGATCAGAAGACGTACCCGCAACCAACTCCTCATACCGGAACCCGCCAGCCTTCCATATAGCACCAGTCCCGCGCGGTTTTTCCGTAGAATTCACCAGCGCCGAAACCGTCTTGTACGGACGGTCAGCAAGACTGCCCTCATAATCCGCCGCCGCCCCGTTGCGTGTGTAAACATCAATCCCGCTGTTGGAGTAGACAAGGAACATATCCCCATCGGCACCGCCTGCGATCCCATCTGCTTGGGTAAGATAAAGCGGTGCGCCAGCAGCAGATGCTGCAAGTTGTGCCTGACTGGCGGATGTAGCTGCATTCTCCGCGTGCGTAGTGGCGCTGGCGGCGTCACTTGATGCCTCACCCGCGCTGATAGCGGCGGCGGCTGCGCTGGCTTCAGCAGAATCCCGGTCCTCTGGGTTTGCCTGATCAAACACAATACCAACGACGCGGTTTACTTCTGCGTCCAGCAGTTCCTTAGCCGTGAGTTTTGGGTCGCTGCCCGATATAGGTAGCGAGAAAATAGGTGCTGGCATATGCCGCCTCCGTTATAGAATGGTTAATGTGATTGGTGCGGACGGCTGGCCGTTGCCGCCTGTCAGCGTGACGGGAACGAGCCAATAATCGGCCTCGCCTTGCGCAAGATATTGCGGGCCGTCGGCATAGACGGCGATGTTATCGACGGAGTAATCGGCATTTGAAAACGCCACAACGCCTGCATCTGTCGGGCTGGCAGGCGCTGTCAGAATACCGCTTTGGAAGCCCGCACTGACGAAGGTGGTTGATTGCGCATTTACAGTTCCGAACAGGCGGAAACGTCCCGTCCCGCCGTTGTAATCGGTCACGTCCAATGACCACCGGTAATCCGTGCCAGACACCAGCGCCGCCGCCGAAGACAGGTTCGCCCCTATGCCGGGAACCGACGTGGCCTTGCCGCCCGCGATTGACCATCCGGGGCCGAGCGTCCAACCGGTTGCATCGTCGAGTGCGCCATTGCTTATCAGGTCGGTCGCGCCGCTGTCGCCAGCATAAACTGTGAACGCTTCGCCGCGCTCCAATTCCTCAACCCCCATGACAAGCGTTGCATCGTCAAAAGAGCTACCGACCGCCCCGCGATAAACCCGAACGCCCCGGAAAACTGCGCTGTCGGGTGAAGTGCCGGTAAATGTCGCGAACCCCATGCCAGCCGTGCCAGAAACGCCCGCAAGACCGAAGCTGTAGATCGCGCCCGACAACACCCGCCAGCCGCTTCGGCCCTTCGGTGAAACCGTGCGAACGCGCACATCGTGACCCTGCGTAATGCTTGCGACCGGAAGGTAGAAAAACACCTTTCCCGATCCGTTAAGAATGCCGCCGGGGATTGTCCCGCCAGACTGATATTCCTCGCCTGACAGACGCCATTCCCACTCGTAGTGATCCGCAGACGCGCTTGCAGATGGGTCAAACTCAAACAGGAATCGCGGACTGATTGATCCGCCCGTGTCTAGAGTCGACTCATAGCCGCTTGAGACAGACAATACGCCCGGCTCATCAACGCCTTCGCGCTGGCTGTTGTAGGCGGCGTGGATGACCTCCTCCTCATCGGTATCTTCATCCCACACATAGACAGCATTCGAGTATTGCGTGAGGACCATCGGAACACGCATTTCCAGCCCATCCTCAGACTTGACGTGCACCGCCGCGCCAATGGACTTCACCTCGAATGTGCCGTTCACATGCGCGCCATATGGCGCTGGCTGATCAAGCGTGATGACAGACCCCGCGACAGCCTTAAGGGCCGAAGGTGGCGCCACTATTCTCACCGATCGCTGCAATCGCGCGGTTCTCCCCACGATGTTTCGCAGCCGTTGCGCCTGTGTCGCCGACGGCACCATGGACAAGTCCAACGTCTTGACGCTAGGTTGGCCCCCGTCTGCAGCAAGAGCGCCGGGGATTTCCCACGGGGCAAGTTCGCCCGGCTCACCGCCTCGCTCGGCAGGGGAATAGTTGACACGCAACTCAGTGATCAGGCTGGCATCATCAATCAAAGACGAGAACGACAGCCCCTCAAGGCTGTCTGTGATTGTAACCGCAGATGTCCGAGGCACCGCGGGCACGACGCCAAGCTGCCCACCCGCCCTGGTCAGGCGCGCACCACCACAGGCAAGCAACGGCTGCATAAGCTGATCCAGCTCGGAGCCATCAAATACAACCACTCCTGCGGTAACAAATTGCTTTTCGGTGCCGCCAGATTTGAGCGCGAAAAGAATGTCAGCTTCTGTTGCGTAGGCCTTCCACATTTCAAGCTCGAGGTTACGCAACTCATAAGGGCGAAATGGATTTTGCGTCAAAAGATCGAGCGCGCAATCAGACGCGTTTTCAGACCACTTCCACGTTGTCGGATCATCAAACGATTGCGTTACATCGCCGGGACTCCAGACTTTGGCGAACCGGCCCTCAAGCTCGAGCATCGGCACTTGAGACGGCCAACGCTCCGCCCTCTGCCCGTTGTCGCCAGCCTTGTACTTTACGAAGACAACCGTGCAGCCCTCGCCCGCGTCTGATGCCTTCCAAAGCAACTCGTCACCACCATCGACATAGCCCGCCTCATCCGTGAACTCGAATGGCGGCGACGTTTGATCGCCAAGCCCAATCCAGACGGTGCAGTGGTCTTGAAACGGGAATTCTGTGGCCGTTGCGCCGCCACCTTGCGTAAAGTCATGAGGATCGCCCGTCAGCAAAACCTCCCGATCATCAATGAAAACCGCAAACCCGCCATCGCTCGGGCGGCTCGACACCAAGTAGCAGGCATAGAAGTACCCCCCTACTACCGGAGATGGCAACGCAGTGCCGGGAATACGGTCTTGGCCGTATGGGAACCGATACGCTGGTCGGGATGTTGGAAACTGGAGATCCCGCTTCAGCTCCTGCTGCTGCGGCTTTTTAGCAAGCGCAGCAGATGCCGCCGACAGCAGCAACCCGCCCGCAAGACGCAACGCAGCAGCACCAACAACGCCGTAGACCGCCGTGACGGTTGCCCCGAACGTGCCGCCTGCCGCAATCCCCGCAACCAATACCTCTAAACCCATGGTACGCCCCAAGCCCTTGCATCGTCCGAAAGCAAAACACACAGGCCGCTTGGCCCCATTGTCGCCCATTCGTTGCGCTGAATATTGATCGCCAGAACCCAACCAAAAGGGCCGTTTTCTGTTCGTACAGATCCGATCACACCGGAAACCGGTTGGCACTCAACCAACCCTGCCGCTTTGGCCAGCGCGTCATGGCATTCCTCTGCCCCTCCAAATCTGGCAAGATATCGCAGCGCGCCCCAGTTTGTTTTGTAAGTGGCGTTTGTCACCGGATTGACCCCGAATAGCCGCTCGAAGGCCCAACCAGACGTGCGGCAGCAATCGCGAAACGCCACATTATGCGGGCCGTACATCTCCGACACGCAGGCCGCGAGGGCCTGCTCTGGCAGCACAGATTTTACCGCCATCAGGAGGCTGGCCACTGCGACGGATTGCGCGCCCACTTTGCCGCGTTGGTCACGCGCCGGAACATCGTGTCACCGGGATATTTTGCCTGATGCTCTTCGTCGGAATGCGCAATCTGCGCACCGCTTCGCGCGGGCTGCCCGGACTTGATCCGCACGGAGAACTTCGCAGACCTGCGACCCGCATCCATTGAAAAGCTGGAATCGCCCATCGAACCCGTAAACGCGCGCCACGGCTCGGCCACCAAAACCACGCCGCCGGGCTCTGTCGTGCAATCTGTGTAAATATCAACCTGCCGCCCTCGAATACGAGCGTCCTCCGCCTCGGAAAGCAATTCCTCGACAGGTCCGACAATGCCCAAAACCGCCTCTTCAGGAACCGCGCCTTCTGTCTCGAAAGGGATGTCTATGCTGCCGATCTTACCCAGCCCCACCCAAGTATTGCCGCCATAGACAAGCGAACCAATTCCATCGTGCAAGAACAATTCCCGATCGGGCGCGTCGATGTAGACCATCGTAATCGGATAAAATATGGGCTTGGCATATTCAGCAAGAAGCAGAGGGTCGATTGGGCGAACTAGCTCCATGGGTTCACCTCCGTAAATCCATCTGCAAATTCAGCCTCGAACACTTCGCGCAACTCAAAACCGTATGTGTAATTTCCGTAAAGGGGCTGCTTTGATCGCGGATAATCCATGATTTCAAAAGCTGCCGTTTCGGGCATGCCAATATTGACCTCACCAGATGGCAGGGCAGTCATCAGGTAGATGCGCGCGTACCCACCCGGTCCAGCCTTGGCGGTTCGCAGAACGGTTGCGGTGGCACCGCCGACCGTAACTTGCTCGGTTGGGTAGGCTGCAACCTGATTAGCGGGCAGGCCTGTGCAGTCCAGGTACGGCCAGCCATCATCGCCAGCTGCTCCCATAATGGCGCTACCCACAGTCCAAAGCAATTCTGTATCCACCCCCGTGAACCAATTCAAATCGGCTCCCCCAGCCGTCCATGTGAGAGACTGCTCGCCGCGAACCTGTGGCAGGCCACCATAGGCCAGAAACCAAAATCGGGGTAAAAGGGTCAGCCGTACAAACGGTGGCTTCCCATCCAAAAGCATTTTCAACGCTTCGACATAGGCCGCGCCATCCCGCGTCTTGCCAATACCCGCCACATCAGCCACCACCAATCGTCGCGTCGGCTCTGATTGCGAAAGATAGGGCGTGCCAGACAGACCCTCGCTGCGCTGCACTGGCCGAGACTGAGTGCGTTCGTGACCGGCCAGGAAAACGGGCGGGAATGCAAATACCTCGGGCATTACGGGGCACTCCCGAATGTTCTTGTCTGGCTCATTCTGCGGTCAACCGCGCCAAGACTCTTCTGGATGGTCAAAGGCTCTGCACGCGCGATCATTTCGCCAGCGGTATCTGTAATAAACCCGCCAAGCGCAGCCGTGCTCGGGTCCATTACAATTGTGAATTTAAAGTGCTGTTCTGACTGTGCCTTAGTTCCACGGTCACGGTACTGCGCGCGCACGCCAAGGCTGCCATCAGATCCACGCGACAACGGCATGATCGCTTCTGGCCCTGCTTCGCCCATCAGGCCGGTGCCACCAGACATTCCAAACAAAGTTGGTGAATTGACAACGCCGCCCTTGGCAAACGGAACCACATTGCCGCCGCTGAATGCGCCCCCTTTGGCAAACGGCCAAATAGCATCAAACAGCGATGACGCGCCGGTATTCATCAGATTGCTTCCGATGCTGCCCAATATGCCCGACAAGGCACCTTTGAACGTTTGCGCTCTGGTCAGAACACTCGTGAAAATGCTCTTTGCGCCGTCGCGAAATGAACCGATGATCGAGATGTTATTTTCAGCCTCAACTATCAGCCCCCTGCCCAGCTCGACCATCCCGCCAATGGCCGTTTTGGCGTTGTCTTGCAAACCGATGGCCAAGCCGTCGACCACATCTTTGCCGATACCCATGAATACACGCGAGGGCGAATTGGAATCGACGGTATCCTTGGCCGTGCTTGTGAGATAGTTCATTATCTCGTCACCGGCCCCACCAACTTCTGACTTTCCATTCAAAACGCCAAGCGCCAAGCCGGTTGAAATATCGCGACCTAATGGAATACCCAGCCCTAAGCCATTATTTGGCATGGTTGCCAGGGCATCAGTGTGCGCTTGCTTTAACGCTCCCTGAACATCCCCACCCTTCAGGCCAGATATCAGAGACGCGATCATGTCCTTACCAGCCTGCAACATCCGTCCGGGCCAAAGCGAGATCTCCGCTTTAATGCCTTCCCAAATATTCAAGAACGCGCCTCTCATGTCTCCATCCTGAGCAGAGAACCACTCGGCAACACCGTCCCAATGCTGGTAGATCAGGCCGTAAGGGGTATAATTGAGAAGCAGATTTTTCACGAGATCCCAGCCAACCGATGTAGCTGACCGCACATCATCCCAACGGTCTGAAAACCACTGACCGATCCCGTCCCAATGCTTGTATATCAATCCCGGCGCAGTGTAATTCAACAGCAGGTTCTTGATGCTATCCCACCCCCAATTGAAAGCGGATTTCACCTTTTCCCAAACACCTGAAAACCAAGCGCTGATACTGTCCCAATTCCGGTAAATCAGGTAAGCACCGCCTGCCACTGCCGCGATCGCCAGAAACAGTGGGTTGGCAAGCAGCAAAGCGCCCATCGTTGCAAACGCACCGCCCACCGCAGTAACGCCCATCACCATCAAACCCAGACCGGCAACCAGAGGCCCGACAGCGGCAGCAAGGCCGCCAATCACGACGATGTTGCGCTTAACTTCTGGCGACAGATTTCCGAACCACGTCACTGCAGCCTTGGCCTGCACCACCACAGGTTTCAGAAACGGTATGATTTGCTCCCCCAGTTGCTCCTTAACGTCACCGACCAAGTTGCTAAGCTGCTTCCATTGCCCCAGCGGCGCATTGGCAGCGGCACTGGCTTGCCCTTTGAATTGTGTCTCAAGCTCTTTGAGGATCAGCGTTTGCGCGGCGGCAACATCCCCTGTCTCGACCAGAGATTTAATCATGCCCTTCTGATTTTCGGTAAACTGAACACCCGAACGGCTTAGCGCGGTCACGCCCTTGATCGGGTCGTTCAGTGCCTTGCCCACAAGCACCGATGCAGATCTCAGATCCATTTTCAGAAGCGTCGCCATGTCGAGGACATTGCCCTGAGCGCGGTCAAACACCTCACCCTGCACCTTTGTAAACGTCAGCAGCGGCGCGGTTACATTTCGCAGGATATCCTCATCGCCGAACGTCGTGATCTCTTGTAAGCCCGACGCCAGCCCCTTGAGATCATCCAAGGTTTTTCCTGCAGCCCCTCCAGTTGATTTGATAGCGGCACCGACAGCAGCTTCAGATTGAACCTGCGTATCATACAAATTAACCATCTGCTTGCCCATCGCAGCGATTGGCGCGGTGACACCCAAAGACATCCCCGCGCCAATATTTCGCATGGATTTCCCCACGCGATTTGCACGATCCTGCACCCCGGCAAGCATTCCCTTAACGCCACCCAACTCCTTCTTCACGCCGGAAAATGCATTGCCGGTATTGTTCTTCGCCGTGATAGAAAACTTCAGCAGATCAAGCATGCTTGGCAGCCTCTTCTTCGGATATCTGGAGATAGGCCAGCATCATCTCGATCTCTGTGATCGACAGCGCCAGCAATTCATGGGGCAACTTGCCAAAGGCTTGCGCGACCCGGATTACGTTAAACGCCTCCGGGTCGCGCTTTAGTCGTTTTTTGCCGTATCAGTCACGGGATCGCCCTGCGCTTCGGACATAATCCGCTGCAGGACCGTGACATCCATCTGCATCAGGACATTGCGTGTTTTCCCGTTATCGGGGAACACGGGTTTGCCATCAGCATCAAGCGCCTTGAGTATCAACGTCTCGACAGAGAGGATCATATCATCCTCGCTGCCGCTGGCCTTTTTGCGGACCCTTGATCGCTCGGAAAGGGTCAGCGGATAAAAATGCCATGTGGTTGCGTATTCAGGAACATCCACAGCGACTAGGTTGCGTTCTTCGTGGGCGGCGGCCATCCGGTCAAGAATATCAGACATCAGGCCACCACATCCACGGCCAGCGCACCTTTGCCGGTCAGGGAGTATTCCCGTGTTACGGTGCCATCGAATGAAGCACCAACCTTGTTCGTGCCTACGGTCGCGCTACCGGAGATATATGACTTTCCGGAGGCGTTACCTTCCGTGTATCCGCTCACCGAAATCACGTCACCCGCACGCAATGTTTGATTTGCGGAAACATCATGATCGGCCTTCATGGTGATCGTGCCGGTCCAGCTTTTTTGGGTGGTATCGTGATCCGTCCACCCATCACCGCCTGAAGTGATATCTGTCGTTCCGGACGTCTCCTCAAAATCAAAGCCGTCGCACCCGTCGATGAGGTTTGCGCCCACCTCGACCATCAGGTTTTTGCCACTATGTCGTGCCATTCTCTTATCCCTCCATAGGATTATGTAAATTTGTCAGGCCACGCCTTCTCGCGTGTACCGGGTTGCGGAAAAAGTGAGGGAGAGACGCCCGGTAAGCACCTCCCCCTCGCCGGAAATTTCAATGTCCGTAGCTGTGATTTCGAACAAATCGGACCCCGCCAACGCAGCAAGGACCAGCGGCTCGATCACGGCGCTGATATCATCAAGATGATCGTCCAGATCCTCTCCGCCGGTCGCCGCGTATTGGACAACCAGCGCAGTATCCCGATCAACGCTGTCACCAGTCGATCCCCGAACGCGTTCACCCGGTGTTGCCACCCCGATAGCAGGGGTTTGCGTGCGACCGATTGAATGCGCCCATGATCGGTAAATAGTGACCCCCGGCAAATCAGACGAGGCGGCCAATGCGGCGCGTACCCGTGACCGCATGTCACTGCGCGGGTGGCTCACGCGTCCGGCTTTCCAGATCTGGCCGCGCCTGCTTTGGCTGTGCGCTCGGCCCGCCCCATCTGCTCAAGATCCCTGACCTCTTGCGCATTGGTCGCTTCGAATTCCCCACCCCGCTCGATGGCCTTGCGACCGCCCCTTGCGGGCAAGGACATCAGCGCGCGCATCTTCAGATCATCACTCATTTCACGTCACCTCTCTAAGTTCAAAAATCACGGCCGCATCAGCCGCTGGCGAACCGGACGGATGCCTGTTCAGGACGCGGTAGATAACGCCGCTGGCAGGCACTATGTGATCACCATCCTTGATCGCGCTCGCCACCGGCTCAGGCACGCGCAGGCTCGGGTGCATCATCAGCATCGCCACACCGTCTCGGTCCAAAACCTCAATCGGACGCTTCCGGAACTGCGCCTGAATTGTCACCTGCGGCCCAATTTCTGGCGTGTGAATGACGGGGCCGCCAAAAGTAACGTTGAGCAGCCCCGCCATCCCGTCAAATACCGACGTCATCACGCGACGGCGGCTGGCGCA
Organism: uncultured Sulfitobacter sp.; assembly: GCA_947502265.1. Taxonomy (GTDB): domain Bacteria; phylum Pseudomonadota; class Alphaproteobacteria; order Rhodobacterales; family Rhodobacteraceae; genus Sulfitobacter. The sequence continues at coordinate 157,387 of CANMZB010000001.1, read as the reverse complement.
GACCCGTTCAGGCGAACAACGCCGGTGCCTGATGGATTTGCAGCCGGTTCAACGGCCACTCCGATCAGCAGGTTACCGGTTGTAGCTGCCGTAGTGCACAAACCGCTCGTGCCATTGAAATACACCGCCGCACCAACCGTCCAAGCCTGCGCGCTGGTTTTTGGCAGTTCATAAACACCGGTTGTGACAATGCCGACGCTTTCGCCAATCGCAGCATCCTTTTGGGCGACACCGAACAGCGTGCCGACCTTCACACCATCGCCACTGTCAATAGCGGCAGCCGCAATCACGGTGATCACCGCTCCGTTCTGTACCAAATTCTTCATGTTATCTTCCTCACAAGGTGCCCTCAGGCACGTTAAAACGACGAAGGGCGCCCCGTGGACGCCCTTCGTATCAAACCTATGAGCTGGCCCCGTTAGGAACCTGCGTTCTTGTACAGCGCCTGGTGGGCAAGCGCCGTTGCGGTGGCATCGATCCGGACCTTGAATTCCGTGCCATCGACAGTCCATCCATCCTGCTGATCGAGCCACGGCGTGGTGATCCCGTCCAGATAGCCAACTTCGATTGTGTCGTACTGGCTTGGATCGCCCAGCATGTACCAGCTGCCATCATCAATGCGGGCATCAAACAGCGGCTCGGCTGCATCGCGCACAGTGTTATAAGCACGGCCCATCTTCGCAGATCCCACCTTGCTTGTATCATCCGGTGCGTACTCCGAATTCAGCGCCTGCAATACCGGCGCACGATATTCGGGCGGGGCAAGCAGATACTTCGGGGTGATGTTCAACTTGGAATTGCCGCTGTTGTCCGACTGCTTCGACATTGCGACAATCGCGTCATTGATCGCTGCCTCGGAAGGAAGGGCACCAGACGACGCAAGGTTGTTATGGGCAGATGCAAACAGCGCAACACCGTCCGCCATCTGCGCATTCGCCTTGATCATTGCAAACACCAGATCACCAACCGTGCGACGTGCTGCGCGGCCCATCTTGGCCGGAACTTTGGTAAAGGCGTCCAGATCGTCGTTGATGATCGTTTGGCGGCTGATCGCAAACAAGCGACCGTAGGTTGCCAGCACCGCAGTTTCACCGAAGTCGCCCATGGTGCCGTATTTGAACTCGCCACCCTCTTCAACCTTTAGCAGCGACGGGAAGTTATCCAAGCCTACCCGCTTTGTCGGCTTGAAGTCCCCCATTGTGCCGACGCTGGTGAACCGTTCGAAGATCTCGGGGGATTCCTCAAAGCCTTTCAGCATCGACTTGTTGGCAATATCAGCAAGGATGTTACCAAAATCGCTCGTCGTGTGCATCGCACCGGCAGAGGCTGGTGCAAACGCTGCAGACGCCAGCTGCATCACGCCGCCATGCGGCACAGACGCACCCTGCGCGGTAAGCACCGTGCGGGCCATTTCGCGCAGGGACATGCTGGTGAACTCGTTACGCTCGCCACCTTCCAGACCCGCCTTGGCCATCAGCGCAACTGTCATCCCTTGACGCGTGCGGTCGCGAACATCGCCGGTGATCCGCGTGCTGGCCTGCGTATTGCGAATATCGCCGCCATCGTTAGCAGTCGCCGCTTTTTCATCAAGGATCGCACCAAAGGCAGTTTCCAGCGACACACCATCAGCAATCAATTTCTGCGCGAAGGACTGAGGCAAGCCCGCCTTTTCCACACGGCCCAGAATTGCAACTGTACGCGCGCGCTCCGCTTGCTGTTGATCGGCCTGCGGCTCAACTTCAACTGGTGTTGCCGCAGGTGTGGTCACAGTCGTTTCCGCCTGCACATTGGCATCCGGCTTGGTTTTAGTAACAGACATCGCTGTCTCCTCTGAAAAAAGGGCATCCGCCCCGGTAATGCAGCCGGAGCTGCGGATAGTCTCCGCCAAGACGCTTGGCAAAGGAGTGGTTTTGAAGGCGCTCGCCATGGCGGTGACGCACTGGCCACCCAAGGCTTCGCCCAAAAGCGGCAGCGATGCTGCTGGCGCACGGGCGACAAGCCCACCCATTGGGACGGGCGACGGGTTCATTTGATCAATCAACGCCTGCAAAGCTGGCCGCGCTTCTGAAACCTGATCAGCCAGACCAGCATCAACCGCAGCCTGTCCTGTCAAAACCGCAGCCTCCGTGCGCAGCGCATCTGCGGCCGTCAGCCGGTCGCCGCGCCCAGCAGCCACTTCTTGCGCAAAACGTGACCACATCAGGTCGTTATCTTTTTGCAAGCTCAGGCGGACACCTTCGGGCAGCGCCTGAAACGAGTTGCCCTCAACCTTATGCGCGCCGGAATGCACCAGCGTGATGGTGACACCTTCGTTCTGCAGCTTTTTCTCGATATCCATATGCATGGATACAACACCGATGGAACCGGCCTGCCCGAACGGAGGAATGATGATCTGATCCGCTTGTGATGCGATGCCATAGCCCGCAGACAGCGCGTAATCCGCAAGGAAGGCATAAACCGGCTTTTGCGCACGCGCTGCGCGAATATCTGCAGCGAGAGCAAACAAACCAGCAGCCTCGCCACCGAAGCTGTCGATCTCAAGCGCAATGGCGCGGGCATCCGGGTCACCCGCCGCCGCGCGGATCTGCGCACTGATCCCCTCATAGCTGGTCACACCAGAACTGTTCCCGATGTGCGACCCGCGACGCACCAGCGTGCCAACGATTGGAATAACTGCAACGCCACCGATATTCGAATACCCGCCGCCGCGCTTTTGCAGGGTCCGGAAAACTTCATCCCCCAACAGAGACGCTGCTTGCGGACGTGGCATTTCGTATTCAGCAGACGCGGGACGGTCCATCCCATCCACATGAACACGCGCACCGTCGTCCAGCTTCAAGAAACGCGGGCCCAACTGCTGCGCAATCACTGCCGCCTTTGCAGGGGCCAAAAGCAACGGAGTGTTAAACGCCCGCGTTGCAATCGTCAGGGCATCATTCATCTTCATTTTCCTTCGATTTTGGGGGCGTATCATTACTGACCGCAGAGGGTGACGCAGCCCGCGCGTCACTGCTCAGAACCACGTCATTGTCGTTCGCCCATTTCCGTTCTTCGACGATTTCCGCCTCAACCTTGTCGGGGTCCCCACCGCGTTCTCGAATTGTCTGGCGGCGCGATTTTTGCCCCGTGCGCATGGCAATCTCGTCAGCTTTGTATTCCTTGCTGGGATCGATCACCGGACGGACGGGCGGCGTATGGATCATCTCCCACATCGATGCGTCGATGCCGGTAACATCCTCCACACCCTCTGCCGTCCACTCGGAAAGCCGCATGCAGATGCGGGCGATCATGAGATTTTGCTGCCAATCTTTGACGTTAGGGTCCACATCCATCCGGCCCATCCGTCCAGAGGCAAAATTGACCTGTGAATAGTCACCTGTCATCGCCTCGAACGTGATCCCCATTGCTGCCGCAATCACCCGATCTGTTACCCGCATGAACGGTTCGTACCCGTCGACAGATGGCGGGTTGGTAAAACTCATTTCCTCATCGTCACCAATGGTCAGGATTGAACCCGCCTCGATTGTTCCAAGCTGCTCTTCGAGATCCTCGGCAGTTTCGCCGGTTTTCAGAATTCCTGCGAACAAGGCAGCAATCTCTTGCCGCTTCACCTGCCCGTCCTGATATTTCTGGATTTCATGCAGCAGGGTAATCACCGGCGCCAGCCAGGTCATACCGCGAACCTGACCGGGGCGGTCTACCTCAAAGGCGTGGATGATGTGCTTTGCCTCGATGCGCCGTGATGCTGGCATACCGCCGCGCCGCCCGCCGGGGTGCGTGGTGTAGAGGTGATAATGGGTGCGTTGCCCCTCCGCGTTAAATTCCACACCCTCTACAGCGTAAGCACCACCTCGAAGATCGCCATCGATGTTGCGATTGAGGAAGTCGGGCTCAAGTATCTGCACCTGAAAGTTCAACGGCAACCCATCCCGAGACGGACGATACCGGCGGCGCAACAACACCTCGCCATCCGTTACAATTGTGCCGAAGGCAAGTCCGTGCATGCCCATCATTGTCTTCAGGCCATCCGCATCAAACCGCGTTGATCCGCAGTGATCCTTGACCACTTTCTCAAGTGTGGCTTTGCGCGGGTCGTCATCGTCGCCTTTCCAGTTGATCGAATACTGAATACCGGCAGCGACCACGTTATTGACTAACTGTCGGCGGATACGTTTCACACGCGGATTGTTGCGCAACATGTCGCGCCCGATCCAGCTCATCCGCTCCCGATCACCCCGAATAGCCTCGACCGCATCTGTGCGGTTCGCTCTGAAATCTTTTCCACGGGCAGTGCGGCCAGCGCCCTGAAAATGACCGGCCTGCTGCAAAAGCATCTGACGGCGCATAAATGCCGTCTCACGCCGCAAGGCCAGCGACGGCGCAAGAGGTGCGATTAAGCTATTCAGGCGCGAAGCAAAGCTTGGCGGCACGTTTTTCTTGGCCATGCAGTTATCTCCAGCCGCTCTTGGTCCGCACAACGGCTGTACGACGGGCACCGGTCAGCCCCAGTTCACGCTTGATGCGCTTTTCGGCCTGCAACATCTCATTCATGCTGCGATACTCAACTTCCTCATCGCCCTGCTTGAGCTTCTTAACGCCTTGCGAAATCGCAACCTGCAATCGTTCAAGGTCAGCTTGTGTCACTGCCATTTCAAATCCTTCCGATCACAGCATGCGCCCCGCCATACGGCGGCGACGTTTTGGCTTCACTGGCGGCAATGCCGCGGCGACTTCGGCGGTATCTTCGGGCGCGATATCATCACCCAATGCCACCGAATTTGCATTCTCAGGACCACCAACAGCCCAGGCCGGTGGCGCGTCCCATTTGATTTTTAGCAGACCTTTGTGCTCGGCAATGGCGCGGGCCTGAACCGTCAGGTCGACACCTTCGTTTCGCACGACGCCCTTCTTTTTTTCCCAACCCTTCGAAAGACGCTCTTCAGAGATAAACTCCCCGGCCTTGTCTTCGTCATGCGCCAGCCACGTCGGCAGATAGAGACCGCCTGCCCCGCCCTCAGCCTTGCGTAGCGATGCGTGCACTGTGTCCTTCAGCCGATCTACAGCCATGGTCAGCAACTTGATTGAACGGGCCTTCTTGCCCTTGGATGCCCGCTCCGGCGCTTCAAACTTCACGCGAAACGGGACACGCCAGCCGCCCTGACCACGAGACAGGAACCAACGCGATCCCTGTCCCGCTGACTTACGCGCCTTCCAGAACAACTCCGCATTGTCCGAAACGCCCGGCAGACCCTGAAAGTCCACAACAACGCTGATGGGGCGCAGCCCGTATGACTGTCCCAGCACGGGCACCACGCGGTCGGAATAAGGCACCAAAACTTCCCAGTCTTCGATATACCGTGACGGGTCGAGGCGGCGGCGGTTGCCCTCGCCATCTGCCTCGGCATTTGGCGCATCGGCTGGTGGTTGGGTCAGGTCGACACGATCGACAATCTGGCACCGTCCATCCTCACCCCAGGCGGTCGTTTGCACGGGGAAATACGTGCCTTGAACGTCGACCGTCACAGTAATGAACCGCGTCCATTCCGGAGCCACACCGCGCGGGCATTCCTGCGCGTGATCTTTTAGGAACTGCGGCCCCAGATCGTTATCCTCCTCCGAGGTGATCCGACGGTAAGGCAGGCCAATCTCGGTGAACGTGACGCCCATCAGATCGGTTTCATCCCCCAGCGTCTCCGCTTTGCGACGGGCCTCTTCATAGTTTGCGACCATTTCGCGCCAGCTTGAAAACGTCGCCGCCACTCCATTCAATGCATAGCTGGCCGTACTGGTTCGCCTGATGCGCGGATCATCCAGCGCGACAACCTCACCGTCTCTCCCCTCATGACGCCAGCCGCCTTGACCATTCAGCGCCGCGCGGTTCAGTTCCATCTTGTGATGATGCGAGATCAGGACGTGACAATGCGGGCATTCCATCTCTGCATTTTCGCCTGCCTCAGCCGGATCAAGCGCAACATCATAGTGCAGCCTGTCAAAACGCGGCTCAAACTCGTCACCGCAATCAGGGCATTCCCAAAACCAACGCGCCCGCGTGCCTTGATTATAAAGCTGGGCAATCCCGCCTTCGACTGGCGGCATTTCGTGCGGCGCTTCGGGGCGCGGCGACCACCCCAGATCCGTGACTTGAAACGCAGGGCTGCCCTCGGCCAGAACTGTTCCCCGGCTGAGGAACGACTTGATCCGCTGCAACGACATGCGGTGCGGCGATCCTTCCGGGTTATCCTTCGGCCCCAGCACCAGCGGCATGTGATCGAGGTCAGTCAAAAGCACCATCCCGTAGGTGCCACCGGATAACGTCTGTGGCGTAGGGTATCCCAGCGTGAGCCGCATGCCCCTGAAACGCTTGCGGCTGAAGGTGCTGTCGTCGCGCGATGCGCCAAGGCGATCACGAAGTGCGGGACTGTTCTGAATCGTCGGGTCCAGTTTCTCTTCGACCCATTTATCACGATCCGGGCGCGTCATATGCACGATCAAAACACCACGCTGATCACAAGTCACCGCATGGAATGCGACCGTTTCCAGCATCTTTGTTTTGCCGGACTGTGAAGGCCCCATAAATGCGACCGTTTTGAACAACCTCGACTGCGTGACATCGGTTGGCTCAACCATATAAGGCGTTACCGACCGGTCAAAATTCTGCCAAGCCCCTTGAACCTGAACCCGAACATAGCGCTCGGCCGCATCGGTCACAGACATGCGACTTGGCGGATCCAGCACGGGCAGTGCGTCAGCCAGTATTTCTGCGGGCGTCATAAACGGGGGCAGCGGCGCAAAGATCACTCCAGCGCCGACGCGTGTATCACTCATTTGAACCATCAGACTGGCAGGCTCTCTTGTTCTTCACGAAACGGCACAACGTCGCCTTGCGCGGTGACTTGCTCAAGTGATCGGCGGGCTTGGATCAACGCGCCATCACATCGGCGTTGCAACACATCAACTTGCTCTGGCGTAAGCCCGAATTCCATCTCGGAGAAATCAACAAGCGTGGTGATCTGGGTCCGGAACTCGACAAGCACGTCCTCGAACAGCTCTTGCACGCGGTGGGTGCGAACCAGATCGCGGCGCATTTCAGCTGCGCGGTTGCGCTTATAGTCAGCTTCGCTTTCTTCCATGATCTGACGTGCAGTCAGAACAACCCCAGGCGATCCGTCTCCGTCATCATCATTCCGAAACAGCAAAGCCATCTGTGCAGCAGCAGCTGCGCCAGCCACCCGACGCTCGCGCGCCTCGGCGTCCATCTCCATCCGCCAGGCATAGCAATCGGCCAGCCGGAACTCATAATCCTTACCGTTGCCGCCGACCGTTTGGCACGGCATTCCCTTTTGCAAATATTGCGTGATCGTATTGGCGCTGACATCCATCGCCTCCGCGATCAAAGTGCGGTTAACGACATCGTCAGGCTGATCGTCAGGCAATGGAAACTTGGCACGCAGCGCGGCCAGATGCTCCTCATCCATAACAACAACAACCTCCAGTTTCATATTCAAAATTTACCACGCACCCGAAACAAACACGGTGCGAATTACCCGTGTGCGATAGGGCTATGGGAAGGACCCAAACCGTTTATCGGGCTGTCTTCTGCGCCTCTTTCAGCCTGCGCACCAAATGGGCTTCATAAGTTGCGCGTGCCTTCTTTGCGGCGACCGGCTGGAACTCGAAACGTTTCTCGTAATTCGCGCGCGGCTTGAACGAAACCAGCATCTGCGGACCCACCAGCTTGCCAACGTTCTTATTGCCGGAACCACCGCCCCTATATTTGCCCTTTTTGGGCCGTCGATAGAGACCCGGCTCAAGGTGCTTTGCCCGCCCGCGCCCGTTGGCGATGAACGTGTCGCCCTTGGCTTCGGCACGCTGCACCGCATTGCGGGGCAGGTTACCGTATTTGTTCCGCTTCAAACCTGCACCGATCAACAAGGCCGAGCGCTTTGGCCTGCGTATGCCGCCAGACGCCTGCAACCGAAGATATTCCGCCTGCACCCTCTTCATCCCGATTTCGGAACTGAGCGACGTCTTTCGCGCCCGTTTGACATACACGCCCCGCTTCGTGAACGGCGTGGGCTTGTCGAATGTCTGCTCCATCGTGCGCTCTTCGGCGACCTTGACGTCTTGCGCCGTGTCATTCAGCGACAGCATCATCGCAAACGGCAGCTGGCGTTGCATCACGTCAGTCAAGGCGCGCTCCAGCTTGTCGAAGTCTGCCGAGAAATCCAGATCCACGCCGCCTCCAAACACTGCGGGATTTACCCGCCAATTCATGGCAACCTCCAATGCAAACGCAAAGCGCCCGCCGAGGGTGAACCTTGGCGGGCGCGAAAGTGGTGCTGGCACCTTGTCTAGGGGGGGCAGCTTTATTCGTCAAATACTATTTTGCCAAGGCGCACGCGAAGGCAGAGCAGATGATACGGTCCAGCGTGACAGATTGTTATAGCTTACAAAGGTTTGGCGCAATTCCATCAGCGCCAGACGCCACTGTAAATAATTCCGACGCGCCCGCGCTATGTCCCTTGCAGTGTGCGTGTATGACACCGGACAGACGAGTACCTCATACTTTTTGACCTTGCGACCACTGCAATCAACGCCTTGTCCGATCACTTGTGTAGCTGCGCGACCGCCGTGCTGGTTCTGACGCCATCCCACCGGCACACATCGCACCCGCTTGCCCACCATCGCATCTGGCACCCGCCGCGCCCGCGCCAACTCTGCGATCTGCAATGCCATGCCGCGCCCACCGCATCCTTCGGGCAGCACAGCCACCGCCGCTGCCACCAGATCGGCGTCCGCATCCGGATAGGACCGCCCGCCGCCATCGATAGGGCATCCAAGAAGACCACGATCCGCCATGCGCTGCGCGTTGCCGATGTGGCCATAGCCAACCGCCAGCGTGCCTTCGTCCTCGAAATCCACCGAAGCGCACTCATCCGCAAACGCCCACTCCAAAAGCCGCTGGATGCTGATCTCCTGGCGCACCCGACCCATCGTATCCCGCATCACCCGCACAGCTCCACTATTCGTCTTTTGCCTCATCATCATCCTGCTGATCCCATATTTTGTGGTTCATTATCACCCTTCAACTACCTGTTGATTTCGTTTGAAAGACTTAGGGCTTGAACGGTCTGAAAGTAAAAAGGAGGGGCTTGAGAAATGAGAAACATGAAATCTCCAAGCCCATGAAAACAAAGGCGCAAAGGGTGGATCACGGCCCGAACGGCCTGAACGGCCCGAAATGCCAAGTAACGCATGGAGTGAACACCAACCCCCAGACCCCGTAATATCGCGCGCGCACGCATTACCTCGCAGGTCAGGCCGTTCGAGCCGTTCAAGCCGTTTTCGGAGTACAACATGTTGATAGTAAAGACTTCCCCCAGACCCCGTGTCAGACCGTTTCAGGCGCAAGGGCGGGCGGTCAGACCGGTCGGACCCATATGCTCGACGGGAGAGATCGTGGGGGTGCGGGGTCAGAACGGCGGCAATCTTTAGGGAAAGCCACCGGGAAGTCAAATCGGATCCTCACGCCCGCCGGAACTGGCGGTGCGGGCAACTGGCCTGCCCTTGGCGTTGCGTGGTGCGCCGTCGAAGTCACGCGAAAACAGATCGGTGAACCGGATCCCGCGATACCCGCTGACATGCCGCTTACCGGGGCTGAACATCTTGTTGGTGCTGGGGTCTCTATGCCGGTCGGCCATCCCCTTGATACGGTTTGAAACGGTTCGCTCGCCCCACATCCCTTCGCCGCGCATATCGATCCACAAGTTGAACCCGTCGATCAGATCTCGCGCCGTAATGAAATCATTCGGGTCTCCGCTGACAACGCAAGCATCCTTCAGAAAGGCCCCAATGGGGTCGCTGTCCTCGCGATAGCCGCGTGTGGCATCGAGGACAGCGACAGGCTCCTGCAAGCCGCCCTCCAGATAATCCATCAAGCCCTCTATGAGCCAATTGAGGATACCGGCGCGCTCGGCCCAAAGCTTCTTGCCAAGCGCCTCATCGCGCTCTGCGGATGGGATCTGCACATCGAACGGCACCAGAAGGATGCGCCGCCAGATGCCGTCATCTGTCCCGCGAATATCAGGCTTATGGTTGCCACTGATCGTCAGCTTAAACAGCGGGTTCACTTCGATGAAATCCGTATGGAGCGCCCGCACAAGAATAGCTTCGCCCCCCGTCAGCTGCTTGATCATCGCCTCCTGAAACCGCTCGCCCTCTTCGGGCTCCGATGCGCGCACAAATCGCGCACCAACAAGCGGCATCAGATCAGGCGTCGCATCGCTACCACCGCGCCGGTTACGGCCTGTCAGGCTCTCGATCTTGGCAGTGGTTGCGTAATCTCCCATCATCCGCGCGATCAGATCGACCAGCACCGATTTCCCGTTGGCTCCAGAGCCATAAAGGAACGCGAACTTCTGCTCTCCGACCAGGGCGGTCATCGAAAGGCCGAACCAGCGCTGAAGAAACTGGCGCATTTCGATGTTCGGCTGCACCCGTTCAAGGAACGCATGAAACAGCGGGGCCGTTGCTCTGGTATCCAAGGGCACCGGCATCATTTTGGTAATGTAGTCGTCGCGCTGGTGCGGATGGACGTCCATCGATGCGGTCTTGCTGAAATCCGTTCCCGGACCGCCATCTACGCGGAATCGCATCACGCCACTCTGGGTGTTTACTGCCAAAGGGTCCGCATCCATATCTTCGAGCGGTCTGGAGAGGTCTACAGTCGCCTCCAAAAGCATGTTTTTGAGCGTGTTGGAGTTGCCCGCCGAGCGCGCGGCCGTCAAATGCCGCTGGCGGCTCGATCCCCTGCCCCACAACACGTCCGTAATCTCTTCCAGTTTGGCTTTGATCTCTGACTTCTTTTGGGTGAACTCTTCGTCGGTCATACCTTTAGGGCGCGGATCGAGGCCAGACAGCGCTTCTCTCAGATCAAGCATCTGCGCGACCAGACGTTGCTCGCGCGCCGTGCCTTGCAGGAACGGAACCTCATCCTCCATGCGCGTCTGCACCTTTTGCGCGTGGCCACGGGTTGCGATTTCGTCGGGGTCTCGCGCCCACCGGTGGCCATCCCAAACAAACCATCCGACGCGCGGCACCGGCAAGGCAAAGTCACCAAAATATAACGCGAACCGCTGTCCATTTCCCGTGTCATTCAGCGGGAATAACGCGCCCTGCGCTTCGGGAGGCAATTCCTCATCCGGGGTGAGGGGCACACCGCCACCCTCATCAAATTCCTCAGGCGGCGGTGCTACATTTTCATCAATTCCGACGGAACCGTCACTGTCTGGCGCGGCCAACCCGTCAATCGGGGCCACATCCTCGGCAGCGGCAAACTTGCTGCGCACGGCATCGAGCGGATCTGCCATGGCTATTACGCCTGCGCTTTCATGTGCTGTCTGAGCAATGCCTTGACGCTATCGGCAAACAACCCCTTGAAGGTCTTGCCCCTGTTCTCTGGCATCTCCTGCACGCGGTGCACCATCATAGCAGTTTTTTCCAGATTATGCGCATCCAGAAATGATGTCACCGCCGCAGACCGCGTGACGCCCGTTTCGATCACTGCAGGCACTAGCGCGCCCAGACCGAACGCGTTGTAATACGGGGCCTGATCCGCAACCCTGCTCGCGCGCACCCCCATCAAAACCGTTGCCAGCTGTGCAGCATGCCCCTGGTTGACGAACCGACGCACAGTGGTGATGCAATAAACCTCGCCGGGACGCTTTGAAGCCGTGCTTGCATTGTAGGGCATCAACCGACAACCGGCCCGCGCAACAGCCGCATCACACTGCACTGCCCACGGCTCGAACGCAGCAAGCGCAGCCTTGAATATTTGGTTCTGAGATAGCTTTGTGACCGCGCCGTTGATCCAACTGAACGCAGCGGCCTCCTGTTCAATGGTCAGGTTTGACACCATCGCAGGCACTTCTGTGATGCCGCATAAAGCGGCGGCATGGGTGCGGTGCTGGCCGTCGATGATCGCATACTGGCCACCCTCGCGCCGCGCCAGCATGACAGGCGAGAACTTGGCCCACTCAAAATTCTCCGCAATCGCGCGAATGTTGCGCAGGCCGTTGCGCTCCATAGTGCGCTGATAGCGCTCATCGATAATCATATCTGCGATCGCGACAAACGCGACCTCGGGCTCGCCCTTCACCTTTGTGCTGACAGGCTGCATCTTGCTGATATCAATCTTGCGAATTGCCATTGTCAGTCTCCTTTGTCGCGTTCAAAACATCGTTCAGGTCCACACCGTCACCGGCATGGACGATCTGGCCTTTCAGCCCCGGCACACACGCCATCGCCCGTCGCAAACCGCATTCCAGTTTTGCGCGCGTTGATGCGGCGGCGCTGTCGCCGTCCTGAATAAAAATAAGCCGGCGCACCCAAGGTGGCGGCACAAAGGCCGCGTCGTCCGCCATGTCCGGCAATCCCGAATGGCGCGTGCCGGCAATCTTCTGCATCCGGCCAGCCATGTTTCCCAAATCAACGCCCGCCCAATAGGCGGCGTCAGGAAACGGGGCGGCCACCATCGCAGTCAGCGTGGTTTCGATACCCTCGCCCATGATCAGCGTACCGACCCCGCGCGGCGTGTGCAGCCGGATTGCGCCACCCTTTTTGGAGCCCCGCACCAGCTTGGCAGGCATCGAAGTACCATCTTGCGAAATTTCAGCCTTGCCATGCGGAGGCGTGGCGGAAATCCATGTCTGATGAACGGCCTCGAGCATCCCGTCAGATGCCTGCACAGCAGCCACCATGCAGGGCCCGCGATGGCATGTGACCAGCTGGCCATCGACCTTCTTGACGTAAGGATGATCCGGCAACAGGCGCAGCGCGCGCGGCAGGTCTGGCAACATCGCTGCAGAGATACCCCGCGCGGCCAGATAGGCCCGCACTATGTTGCATTCACGGGCGCTGGCCCGCTGCCAGATCCGCTTTGCATCATTGATCGCATAACGGCGATACCGCGCCTGACCTTCTGCCTGCTTTGCGTCCGCAGCTGCTGCCTTTTCCCTACGTCGCTGCATTTCTTCGGGATCGATGGTGGCAGGTGCGTCACCGCACAGCCATGTCAGCGCTTCGGGAAAGCTCATATTCTGGACCTGCATGACAAGCGCGATCTGGTCACCACCCGCGATATCGCACTTGCGACACTGAAACAGGTTGCTGCGCAGGTTGATCCCGAACCGGTCCTTGCCACCACACAGCGGACAAGGACCGATCATTTCGGTACCCGCTGGGACAAGCCGCGCAATGCCCAAACGGAACACAACCTCTTTCATCGGGATAGCCTTGGCGTCCATCACGCGAGGATCTTCGGGATAGCTCATTCGACTACCGTCATATCTTCGCCCATCGCCTCGATCCGCGAGACCGCCTGCAAAGCATAATAATCACGCACGGCAATCCGCATCTCTGCAATCCCCCGCCCGCGCCGCTCAGGCTCCTTATCGCACAGCGCCCACGCTGCTGCCCGGATCGCGAACAAGCTTTGAGCGCAAGCGCCACACCGCGAGACCGCACGGCGCAACTCGGCAATCCAAAGCTCCAGATCACGCGCCCATAAAGCTTCAAAAGCCAGATAGACACTGACAGCAACAAGAGCCTGCTCTGCGGGAATATCGCGATCAACCATGGCCACAATCCTTGCGATCAGCCCAGCCTGATGCCACAGCTTCGCTCTCAAGTACTTTCAAACGCCCCCCCGGATCGCCAAGTGTCGCTTGAGGCATCGCCATAACCCGCGCGGCCTCCTGCAATGTCTCACCCGCAAACAATGGATAGGAATCGACCGCTTCGAAAAAATCCAAAGCAGCAACACGCGCCTCAGGCATGACGTCACACCAGAACAGCGCCGACTGCATCAGGCTCATCCGGTCGCGGTCCTTCAACCGGCCAGTCTTGGCCTTGAGCGCGACGGTCGTTGCAAGCAAACCAAACGCTACAACAGGGTTAAAATCAGACATGTTCAGAGGCTCCAATCGTGCCGGTCTCATTCCCCCAGGCCGACCAGCCGGGGCGGGTGGTGCGTGAAAACACCTCGATCCGCTGCGCGTCGGGCATCAATCCCTCGGCAGCCGCGAAACACTCTTCGGGCTTTTGGCTATGCGCGCGCAGTGGTCCTTCGATGGTGATTGACCCCATCGGCCATGCCCCGCCCTCAGACAGCGATTGCAGCCCCTCATCGTATGTCGGAAGCGTCGATCTGGTGCTGCGTGTGGTTTTCGGGCTGCCCAACGTCCCGATCAGGAACGGCTCATTCGACGAGCGCAACACATAGCCGGTCCCGAATGCATCCCGCCCGCGCGTCGTGCGCTTGACCCATGTGCCCGCCGTCTTGAACGTGAAGCCCCATGCGCCCAGAACCTCAATGGCCTGCGGCAACATCGGATTGGTCGCCCAAAGCCAAAGCAAGCAGTTATCAGCGGCCAGCCACTGCACAGGCAGAGCCTTGATCCAATCCAGATCCATGCAGGGATAATGCGCTGACGGGTTCTTGGCTTCACCCTTTGCGCTGAAGTTATCAAAGCGCCAAGGCGGATCAACCATGATGAGATTGAAACCACCGGCGGGCCGAAGCGCGCGAAACTCTCGGATGATGCTTGAAGTCATATCTGTGCCCCCGCGAACGTCCAGCGGTGCGGTCGGTCGCACCGCTGGACCCCTCGGGAGGAGGAGGAAGGGGCATATCCGCGCGACCGCGCCCCCGTCTTGCGGCTCGAAAGGTGCTCAAAACCCCGCGCGAACAACGCCACGACGCAAAGCGCATCGCGGTTAAAACCATCGGGGGTGGCGCATTCTACAGGCCCATGCGCGCCACCCCCAGCAGACCGGCGGCGAACCCCTTCACCGACCGGCCCGATGCTCATCAGTCGACGTCCGCGCCGTGGGAGGCGGGACACCAGCGGCGCGTGCGGAAACTCTAGCAGAAAAACCGCCGCCCCTTCCTGATGTTGCATTTGAATATCCATCACGCCGCCACCCCCAACGCAGGCGCATCAGCACCCAGCAGGAAGGCGGGCGCGCTGGCGGGGTGCAGGCGTAGTGCCATCGCGACAAATGCACCGCGCGGCCCTGCCCCGTCCCACCAGCGCCGCGCCGCGCGCTCGGTCACACCGAACGCCAGCGCCACATCGGCAATGCTGGCGAAATGCGCACGCACATAGGCCTGCCACAGATCGGGAAAATCGCGCTGCACCAGATACGGCGCAAACGGGACCACTTGTCCGGACAAAGCTTCACTGGACGTAGAGGTGCGTTTTGGACCACCTTGAGGAAAGACCACCACGGTGCAGCTCATACCGCACCCCCAAACGAGATCGAGGCGGGCCGCCCCGGACTAAAAAGTTGGCCCGCCTCTCCCAACCAGCCCAAAAAGGACCGGAAGACTATGATGATTTTACAAAAAGCGCCTACCATTTTTTTAAAACGACTCCACGCCTCCAAAAGTATGGACGAAGGCATTGTGGCCAGCGCAACGATTGAAACACTTCCCACTGGGGTGGCTGAGGCATGGGAAACAGCCGATTGGAAAGTCATTCTGACCATCCCTTCGAATTCAGACGCGACCTTTGAACAGCTCGAACAGCAAGCGCGACAGTCTCTCGTTGAAAATCTGCGCGCCGTTGCCGATGCCATAGAAGCAGAGCAATATGCCCAGCCAGAAGACCCAGATTGACGAGGGTGAAAACTGCGCAAGCCATCATGGCGCGTCCTCCGGGGACTTCGGTACTTCGGTAAAGCTGAAAATATCCAAAGGGCATTTACGCCCAAGCTGATCACACTCCGATTTTACAATCAGGTACCATTTAGATGGGAAATACCCCCTCGAAAGCGCGTTTGAAATGGCGGTGTCAGACACATCCAGCTTCCTGCGAAGCTTTGCTCGGCCAACGTCACCAACGATATCTGAAATACTTGTCATAAGCTTGATTTATTCACAATTTGTGAACCAGTCAAGCTCACAAGTTGCGATTTTACACAATTTGTGAAGCGATAGATTATGCAGTCATGAAAAAAAGCTCAAAAAATGATGAAAATAAATTCCCTTATCGGGAGATCGGAGCGCGCTTACGTGCACTTCGAGAAACAACTGGAATGAGCAAAACAGATTACGCAGCGTTTTGCGGATTCAACTACACTAGATACATCAACTGGGAGTCAGGTCACCGAAGGATGCTGCCTGACGAAGCCATTGTACTATGCGAAAAGTTTGGGGCCACTTTGGACTTCATATACAGAGGCATAGAAGCACAATTACCGCAAAGCTTAGCTATCGCCATATCATCTAAATCACGGCACAATGCCAGCAAGACATCCAGTGAAACCCCCGATTGATCGGCAGCAATAATAAACATGTCCAACTGCACTTGCGTCATAAATCCCCCCGCACCGGAACAATAGGAGAACACGCTTCAAGGTGTCAATCCAAATGGGGCTACCGCATACAATCGACAATCATGACCACACAACCTTAGCAAATCACTCCCCCGAGCCATCCTGATGCTGATTGCTATAACCGGCATCCAAGGATGCAACACTCTGGCCACGGCGCCGCAAATCTCAGAACCACCCACTCAAGGAGTCACCAATGCCCCACATTTTAAGACACCTCCTCTTAACAGTGGCGATATTGCTGCCAGCTGCGTGCCAATCTGAAGACGCCACCGTCAATCAGACAGCTTATTTCAAAAGCGACGAACGGGACCGCGTAATTGCCTACCACTCTCAGGAAAAACTCACAGAGGCTGAGGCGCGGGACATCTCCGATGGGCAGACCTTTACAGCGGGCCGCCTCGGGAGGATCGCCTTTTACAGCGGTGGAGACAATCCAAGCCCAGCCGATGCAGTCACACTAGCTCGCGACCTGCAGGCAGCCCTCATTGCGATCGCCAACCCCCCGCACGATGATTGGGATTGGTTATTCATGAGCCATCCGAGCGGGAAGGCGGAGATGAGAGCCCGCTAAGAGCCTATCCACGACCACCGACAACCCGCAACAAGCTCTTGCGCCACTTACGCACTCACATTTTGTGAATATATTTCTTGATTATTCACAAAATGTGATCTACCAGTTCTCCAATCAACAGGAGAACTCACATGCAAACCACACCAAACCCCACCGCCCGCGACATCATCGCCAACCCTCACGCCTACCCTCACGTCCCTGCCGTCCTGAAAGGTAACTGGGCGCAACTGAAAGCGGCCCAGGGCCACCCCATCACACCCGAACGGATGGAGCGGCTGCGCCCGAACTACGGCATTATGCCCGCGCGCGCCCCGCTATGCCTCCCCGCACCCTTACCGATCGAAGCTCTGCCCACACCTGTGTGGATGGCGCGAGTGCGTGAAATCAAAATTGAACGCGGCATCACAGCCTCCCCCGAAACCCGCTTCGGCCCCTACGGTGGTGACGCGGCATGAATTGCGACGACACCTTGGCGGGAACGGCCCGCGAAAACATGCTCATCCTGCTGGATCAGATCACCGAAATTGTAACCGACACAGGCCGCGCCCTCGTAAATCGGGGAGACCTTTGCGCGGGCCTAAATGCCTGCGCCATCCTGTATGAAATTGACACACTGGATTTCGAAGCGGCCAGCTATCGGCTCCAGGAGATTACCGAAGCCGCCCAATCGCTACAGGACGAAAATCTGCATGATCTGGAAGATGCTGCCCGCAAAGGGGAACTCGCATGAAGATCGGTCAAAAATATCTCATCACAACCAGCAATTGGTTTTTCGCCCCTGATGGCGAAAACTACATCGCAGCACACGGGACCGTTCACTCAGTGGTGGACAGCGAAGCCGTTCTGGGCCTGCGCGCGAACCGCAACTCCACGAATTGGTATGTGATTATCGGTGATCTGATCATCGCGGGCTGCCAAATTCATTACGCCCTGCGGTGCGATGAGTTTTCCAGCGCCCCCGGCACATCAGAAGTTGACCACGAAGGTAAACGCCACCGCGTAAGCAATGCCGGAACCCGCATCTACAACGCCGACAAAAGCGGCCTCACCCCCTACGGCGGGGACGTGGCATGAAAACCTCAAGCGCGCTCGAAATCGTTTCCGAACATGTTCCGCCCTGCGCGGTTGTGCGCGCGGCGGTTGGTACGGTGACGCACCGGCGGCTCATCCGCAAAGACGCGGGTCATCGCGCTTTCTATCGCGCTGATGTCGACGTCTCGCTGACCCGCGTCCGCCAGAAGGTCGTAAAAACGCCGCCGCAGTGCGCCGTGATCCCGTGCCGCACCGGCGAAATCCCAAACCAGCTGGGCCGCGCTGATCACTGCAACCAACAAGCCTGCCGCCTGCCCGATCTCCGGCCTGTCAGCGCCAAAACCTGCAATGGCCCCCGATCCGAGCAACACGAGCGTAAACAGGGAAATTCGATGTACGCGCATCAGGAAGGTCTCACGCATGTCGTGATAAAGCGCAGAACGCAGAAGGTCGAACCGCAGTTGCTCTACGGGCGTGGCGGCAGGACGCCGGGCGGGAAACCCTTCGGCTCCGGCTTGTCTCTGGATGGTCGGTTCTCGCATTTCAAATCCTTCATTTCGAACATGTCTCCTTCGAAGGTTGATTCGTTGGCGGCGTGGCAGGTCGCGTCTTTGCGGGACGCGGCCTGCACCAAATCTATCGGTCACAACAGTATGGAGCAACAAAATGATTGACCCGCAACAAGCCCGCCTGATCGAGCAAGACCGCAAGCTGCGCGCGGCAATGGGCGTATTGGCCGACATCGCTCACGCCAACACCGAGGATCTCGCCGCGGCCTGTGACGTGATTGAAACCCACACCCGCAATGCGGACCTGCTGCGCAAAGCAGCGTTCGCCCGCGACATCATCAAATCGGAGACGTCAAAATGAGCGCATTCAGCGAGATTTTCAACTGGCGGCAGTCCCGCCGTGCCACGCCACACACCATGAAATTCGACGTCAAGGTGCTGTTGAGGGACGGAACGCTCGAAACGGTGACCGTCGACATCCCCGACTGCACCCGCGCGCGCGATCAGATCAGCGCCTGCGCCGTAGAGATCTACGCGCACCACAACATGACCGGAGAGCTGTCGAGCATCGCCGCCATCACCCTGCGCACCCACCGCCCGCGCTTCGACACCCTTCCCGTCGAAGCCGAAGCCCCCGCACACATGATCGGGAGAACCGCGCAATGACCACCCAACCCACCGCCCCGCTCGCCATGCTGTACCAGCACACCTTCAATCCACGCCAGACCCACGATTCGGAGGATATCACCGCCCTCGCCCATTCGATTGCCGTGAACGGGTTGCTGCAAAACCTGTCAGGCTATCGCGACTCCAAAGACGGCATCGGCATTGTTGCGGGCGGGCGTCGCCTTGCCGCGTTGCAATACATCCACCAAAACCCGACCGAGTTCGAAGGCGGCACCCTGCCCGACTTCGACGCAATCCCCGTGAACATCACAGCCGATGCCACCCTTGCGCGCAGCTGGGCAGGAGCCGAGGCGGCAACCCAACGCCCGCTCCACCCCGCCGAGGAAATCTCCTATTACGCCGATCTCGCCAGCACCGGTGCCACGCCGGATAATATCGCCCGCGCGTTCGGATGCACCACGGCCCACGTCAAGCGCCGCTTGAAACTCGCCAGCCTGCCCGCTGAAACCATGGCAGCACTGCGCGCCGATGAAATTTCGCTGGATGCTGCCGGACATCTGACGCTCTGCACAACTCCCGAGCAACATGCGCAGATGCTGGAGACGGCAATCCGCAATCCGCGATCAGGCATGTGGCTCAAACAAAAGATCCTTGAAGACCGCGTAGAAGGCACCGACCGGCGCGCGATCTTTGTTGGCGCCGAACTCTACACAATGGAGGGCGGCGCGGTCGAAGAGGATCTGTTCGCCGAAGAAATGGTCTTTGCTGACGAAGCGTTGCTGCAAAAGTTGTTTGAACAAAAGGTGGCCACCAGCGCCGAACGGATCACAGCCGAACAGGGCTATGCCAAAACCGTCCCGATCTTCGAAACCCACGTCAGCTATACGCACACCCAGACCCTGACCCGCCCCGAGCGCATCCCGCTTGATCTGCCAGAGGCCGACGCAAAGGAGCTCGAGCAGCTGCTGGAGCGCGGCAACAACGAGGAAGAACTGACAGACGCCGAGATTTACCGGATGGATGAGCTGGAGGACCGCGCCCGTGGCAGCTACAGCGATGAGGACATCGCAGCCGGGACCGCCTTTGCCTACGTCGATCGTACCGGCAAATTGCAGATCGAAGGCCCGTACCTGCCCCGCGCCGGCACACAAACGGCAACCGACAACGAAGGCTCTGCAACACAGATCCCCGCCAAGCCACCAATCACCCAGGGCGGACTGGATGATCTAAAGCGCATCCAGTCGCTGGCCCTGCAAACCAAGCTGATCGATAAACCCGAACTGATGCTCGACCTGCTTGCCTTCCAACTCGCCCACGGCCTACCGGGCTACGCGGGCCCTCTCAACGTGCAAATCAGCGAACAGGCCATCACGCCCAGCAACACGGACGAAGTGCGCATCGACAAACGCCTGACAGAAGACGACGAGAGCCTCACCACACCACCCGCCGAAGCGTTCACGGCATTCAAGGAGCTGGGCAAAGCGCACCGGAACAAGGTTCTGGCGCGAACATTGGCACGCACGCTCAACCAGCCGTTTCACAACCCCCTCAACGCGGCGCTTTGCGAAACGATGGACGTCAGCCCCCGTGACGTCTGGACCCCCACCGCAGACAACCACTTCAAAGCTTGCAGCGTGCCCACACTGGACGCGATCTGGCGCGAGCTGGTCATTCAAGACGGCGAAGGTGACGCGGAAATGGAACGCTTCGCCAAGCTGAAAAAGGGCGAGAAAGCGAAAGAGCTCGAAGCGCTGTTTAACGATGCATCCGTGCAAGAGGCGCTTGGCCTAAGCCGCGCCCAGGTCGCCGCGATCGACGCATGGGTGCCGGTGATGTTGCGGGGGGATCATTAAAATGCCTGCGGCACCCGCTACAAAAGCCGAGATCAAGCGCACAATTGAAGCGATAGAAGCCGCGGGGTTGACCCCTTGTGCTGTGATCGTCGGCAAGGACGGCACCATACGCATTGAAACGCAGCCAGCGAAAACTGTGGACAATACTATGCCCTCCGCGCAAGTTCTCAAACCGAAGGCATGGGCAAAAAGGTGATGGATATGCGCGTGAGGCTGGCAGGGCTGCTGATCGAGAAAAATCGCAACGGCAC
Source organism: uncultured Sulfitobacter sp. (assembly GCA_947502265.1). Lineage (GTDB taxonomy): Bacteria > Pseudomonadota > Alphaproteobacteria > Rhodobacterales > Rhodobacteraceae > Sulfitobacter. The sequence continues at coordinate 136,146 of CANMZB010000001.1, read as the reverse complement.
GCCTCGCATTCGCGTTCGCGTAGAGGGCGAAAACACACGTCGGATCACATTGCCCGTAGGTCCGGACCACTCCGATTTCCTCAACCACTACTATGCGGCGCGTGCGGGCGATGTTTGGGAAGCGGATACCCCCACGATGCCGGAAAGATCAATGGACTGGTTGATCCGCCGCTATCTAGACTTCCTCAAAAAAATGGTAGACGCAGGTCAGATGTCCGGTGCCACCCTCAAACAGCGCCGCAGTGTACTGACCCGACTGTGTGACTTCACCGATCCGGACGGCACCCGCTACGGCGATTGCGACATGGAGGCCCCTGCCTCTGCATTTGTGGCAATTCGCGATGCCTGGGCAGAACACCCCGGCGCGGCAGACAATCTCATCAAATCCATTCGCGCGGTTTACAACTGGGCAATCGAGCGGAACGAGATCGGCCACAACCCCGCCGCTGGCATCAAAGCAATTAACCGCAACCCCAAAGGCGGCGCAGTGGCGTGGACCACCGCAGACCTCAGAGCATTCCGCACCGCGCACCCCAAAGGCACCACACCGCACCTGTGGTTAACGCTGCAAGCCTTCACCGCGTGCCGGATCGGGGATGCGCACTGGCTGGGACGCGATCAGGAAGTCATCCGCGACGGCGTCACCTATCTGGAATGGCAACCCCGAAAAAAGGGATCGGCGCCTGTCTCGATCCCGATGCTGCCCCCGCTACACACCGCGACCCGTGCCGCCAAAATCATCGGCCCCGCATACCTGCTTAACAACAAAGGACAGCCCTACAGTTCAACCGAAGTCCTGCGCCGCCGCGTGCAGGAATGGTGCAAGCAGGCCGGGCTTGAAGGCAGATCATCACACGGCGTCCGCAAAGCAATGGCTGGCCTGATGGCCGAAAGCGGCTGCACTCAACACCAGATTATGGCCGTGATGGCCCACACCGAAGCCCGCACATCCGAGATCTACACCAAGGGCGTCCAGCGCCGCCTATTGGCCACAGACGGCATCCGCGCGCTGGCGAATCTCGACTGGTAGTGTCCCGCAGTCCACAAGTGCGGGACACTATCGACAGCGGGCCATGGCTATAACGTGAATATATGTGGTGCAGGGTCGCCCACCACTTATCTTTGACATTATTGGCTTTGGGGCATCATTAGCCTTTTCCGCATCACCACTCCCGGCCTGATTGTCGCCAAACAAGGCGCAGCGCCCAAGCCGTTGAGCGCGATCAGGGCATCAGAATGTCGCTACGCTCGAACCGGACCACGTCTGTGCTTAGATCATCATAAACGATCTGGATCGTAACGCTTTGAACGCCGCCCTGTTTCAGGCGCAGATAGGGAGGTCCGTCACTTTCGATAATGGCGTTCGGCGCGGCCGTGTCGCTGTGACAAGGCGGCAGCGGCCAGTTTTGCATCGGCTCTCCGTTCAGCGACAGCGCCAGCGCGGACAACCCGCACCGCCAGCTCCACAGATGCGTCACATACAGCAGATCCTGCCCGTCATAATCGCGCAGGGCGACCCAGTTTGCTTTGGTCATGTTCAGGATCGGTTTGACCTCTGCGGCGGTGGTGAACTTGCCCGACGGGGTTTGCGATTGGGCAACGAGACCGGCGGGGATTACGGCCCTATTGATCGCAAGACCGTCGGTAGCGGTGGTGGCCACGTGCGGCACGCTTTGTGCGACGACAGGAGCGGCTTCGCCTGACGGGGCGGGTTGGGCCGAAGCGGCAATGGCAAAAACGGCAAATACAAAATCGAACATCTCTGAACTCCGCGGCCAGTGGCCGCAAAAGGCTTCTTTTAAAACGAACCGCGCGCCGTATACTGACGCAAAAATATGCGGCCCTTAAATCCCGGCCGATGAGGACAGAGTATGCCACGCGAGACAGCGTCTCAACAAAATTTCAACGTGGTGGTGGTGGGACAGCATGGACGCCTTGCCTATGAGGCGTTGATTTTCATCGCCTCGCTGCGCGAGATGAGCCCCGGTTTCGCAGGTAAGGTGTTTGTGGCAGAGCCGCAGGCCGGACCGCTGTGGCCCAAAGATCCGACGATCCAGAACCAGCCGGTGCGCGCTGCCCTCGAAGAGCTGGGGGCCGTAATCACCCCCTTCGAGAGCCGCTATTTCGGCGCGGCCTACCCTTTCGGCAATAAAATCGAAATGCTGTCCGCCCTGCCCGCAGATGAGCCCTTTGTCTTTTTTGACACCGACACCCTGATCACCGGTGATCTGGCCTCGGTTCCATTTGATTTTGACCGCCCCGCCGCATCCCTGCGCCGCGAGAACACATGGCCCGACCCACAGCTTTACGGCCCCGGTTATACCGGTCTTTGGAAATCGCTTTATGACAAGTTCGGGCTGGACTTCGAAACCAGCCTCGATACCAGTCAGCCCGACGAATACTGGCGACGCTATCTTTATTTCAACGCGGGATTTTTCTATTATCGCTGTCCGCATGTGTTCGGGGAAAAGTTCCTTGAATATGCGCTGGCGATCCGCGACACGCCCCCGGTTGAATTGTGCGCGCAAAGCTTTGATCCATGGCTGGACCAGATCGCCCTGCCGCTGGTGATCCACGCCCTTGGCGGCGGGCGCGATGCCATGGCGGACGGATTTCTGGACGGCGCGGTAAGCTGTCACTACCGGATGCTTCCGCTGCTTTATGCGCGTGAAAACGATCATGCGGTAGAGGTGTTGGAGCGCGTCACTGCGCCCAATAAACTGAAGAAGATTCTGAAAGGCTATGACCCGATCAAGCGGATGATCTATCAGGGTCGGGGCGAAAAGGCGCGCGCACTGTTTGACCGGGACCACCTGCCCCGAAAAGAGCAGGCGATCCGCAACCAGTTGAAATCAAACGGCTACTGGATGCGCTAAGCCATGCCGAAAACCGCCCCTTTGCCAAAGCAACTTTGGACGCGGCGCAGTTTCAGGCAGCATTTCAAGCAATGCATAGGTCGAGATAATTGCGCCTTGAACCTGTGCACGGGCGATCTTGCCCTTTTCGGTCCGCTTAAAACGAGTGCCCACGGCTTTCTTGATCACACGGCCGATCTGCTGCTGGTTCAAAGAGACGCACGGGTGCCTGCGGCCTCATCCCCGCCCAGCGCAAGACTGTACTGCGCGGCAAAACCATCTTCTTTTTCGGCTTCCTTGACGACGTTCAGAATGAAGTTCTCCTCAAACTTGTTTGCACCATCCATTTGCGTGACCCGCGCGATCACATGCCGTTTTGCCGCCAGACGAAACGCCAGCGGATCGTCCGCCCCGACGGTGTCGATCACATGGGTCTAAACCAACATCCGCATGTAATGAGTTGTATTCATGCCTGCGGCTTTGGTCTGTGTATCCATGAATTTGCGCACCGGCACTTCCAATGTGAATGTCACGGTGGGCGCTTTCTCGATCTTCTCCAATCGGCGCTCGCGCCGCTCTGCGCGGCCGGTAGCGGCAGTGGTTTGCCCGTCTTTCGCCGCTTTCACAGATTTGCCTGCCGAACGTTGCTCATTGTCTGAAACACCCGATCAATACCTACTTCACATGTATGCGACCGTGTGCAATCAGGCGCCCGTCCAAAACACCAGTTCTACCCGCGCCTCATACCTGCGAATTATTTCCGGCCAACACGCCCGTCTTCCAAAGGCTTTCCTTTGAACCCGCAGATCACTTGTCTGGCGATACCCAATCCCGTAACCAGTGCGCAGACTTCAACAGGAGATTTCCCATGACAGATGGCCCCAACTACGGCTTTGACACCCTGCAAATCCACGCAGGGGCCCACCCCGACCCTGCGACCGGCGCACGCCAGACGCCGATTTACCAGACAACAGGCTATGTGTTCCGCGATGCCGAACACGCAGCAGCGTTGTTCAGCCTGAAAGAGGTCGGCTTTATCTATTCGCGCCTGACCAACCCCACTGTCGCTGTCTTACAAGAGCGGATCGCAGCCCTTGAGGGCGGTACGGGTGCCGTATGCTGTTCCTCGGGCCATGCCGCACAAATTATGGCGCTGTTCCCGCTGATGGGTCCGGGCAAGAATATCGTCGCGTCCACCCGTCTTTATGGCGGCACAGTTACGCAGTTTTCCCACACGATCAAACGCTTCGGCTGGGAGTGCAAATTCGTCGACTTCGACGATCTGGACGCGGTCCGCGATGCCATCGACGAAAACACCCGCGCGGTATTCGGTGAAGCGATTGCCAATCCCGGCGGCTACATCATGGATGTGCGCGCCATTGCCGACATCACCGATGCCGCGCAAATTCCGCTTATCATCGACAACACATCCGCGACGCCCTATCTGGTGCGCCCTATCGAGCTGGGCGCAACGCTGGTTGTGCATTCCACCACCAAATACCTCACCGGCAATGGCACGGTCACCGGCGGCTGCGTTGTGGATTCGGGCAAGTTCGACTGGTCCGCAACCGACAAATTCCCCTCGCTCAGCGCGCCCGAGCCTGCCTATCACGGCCTGAAATTCCACGAGACGTTTGGCGCAATGGCGTTCACCTTCCACGGCATCGCCATCGGTCTGCGCGATCTGGGTATGACAATGAACCCGCAGGCGGCGCATTATACGTTGATGGGCACCGAAACGCTCAGCCTACGGATGGACCGCCATGTCGAGAACGCCAAAAAGATCGCGGCGTGGCTCGAAGCGGATGATCGCATTGAATATGTCACCTACGCAGGTCTGGAATCCTCGCCCTATTACGAGCGCTCCAAAAAGGTGTGCCCCAAGGGCGCGGGTGCGCTTTTCACCTTTGCCGTCAAGGGGGGGTATGACGCCTGTGTAAAGCTGGTGAATGAGCTCGAAGTGTTCAGCCATGTGGCAAATCTGGGTGATACACGCTCGCTGATCATCCACTCGGCCTCGACCACACACAACCAGTTGACCGAAGAACAACAAGAAGCGGCCGGTGCCGGCCCCAGCGTTGTGCGTGTCTCTATCGGAACCGAAACCGCCGACGATCTGATTGCGGATCTGGATCAGGCGTTGACCAAAGCAATCAGCTGATCCAACGGCCCTGCCCTTCCGCGCCATCCCGCGCGGAAGGGCCATTATGCGGTAGACCGCCGAAACGCGTCAGCGGCCTTTTCATGTGCGCAGTGCTGTTCTATTCTCGCCGGTGATGAAGTTGCCGGTTAACCGCACCCGTGATAAAGGCATGGCATGAAGCCTAATTTTGCTCTTTCCCTGTCCTTCGATGGCATCAGGCTGCTGCATCGTGCGGCTGGTGGCTGGCGTGAAGTGGGCGAGGTCAGCGTGACCTCGCAAGATCTCGCGGCAGAACTGGCCGTTCTGCGCGCCACCGCCGTCCGCCTTGATGCCTCCGGTCTGCGCTGCAAACTGGTCGTTCCGCCAGCGCAGATCAAATACCTTACCATCGAAACACCCGGTCTGTCAGAACCAGCCCGTCGCAAAGCCGCAGAAGCCGCGCTTGTCGATGCAACGCCCTACGAAATCGAAGAGCTAGCCTATGACATTTCGCTTGATGGCCCGTTAACCCATGTGGCGGCCGTTGCCCGCGAAACGCTGGCCGAGGCAGAAGGATTTGCGCTTGAACACCGGTTTCATCCGGTAAGTTTTGTCGCGATCCCTGAAGCGGCCGCATTTCTGGGCGAGCCGTTCTTTGGTACGACCGACGCCGCAGCCGCGTTGCTGGACAGCGGTGAAACCGTCGAGGCAGATGGCATTGCCGTGGTTGTCGTGGGCAGAGTTGAAGCTCCCGCCGAAGATAAACCTGCAACTGAAAATAAAACCACGGCTCCGGCATCCGTGCCGACGGCCAAAAGCGCCCCTGTACCGGAATCGAAACCTGCCGCACCTGCGCCCGTGAAGCCACGGGATGCGCCAGACAATACTGCCGCCCCCAAGCCGGAAACAAACCCTACCGTAACACCCGCCCCTAAACCGGATGTGTTGCCAAACGCACCAGCGGCCAAACCGCCCGCCGCCTCTCCCCAAGGCAAGGTGCCTCTTGCCGGCGGGCAGACCTTGGAACAGGCGGCCACCGGCCCCGACGCGGCCGCACCCAAAAAACCCGTGATCGTGTCAATGCGTAAATCCGGCCCGCCAAAACCGGCACCGGACGAACCGCCAAAAATCACCATCGGCTTCTCCAGCAGACGCAGCACACCAGCGGTTTCGCCGTCGCTGGGCGGCGCTGCCCGAAACACTCCGCCACCCGACAGCAGCTCGCTCACCGCACCGCCGATCGCCGTCGCAAAGGATGCAGCGCCGCTCGCCTCCGGCAACGAACAAGAGCGCATGACCGTTTTCGGTGCCCGCGGTGACGTAGTTGGCGGCAAGCCGAGGTTTCTCGGCCTGATCATGACGATAATCCTGCTGGTCTTTCTTGCGGGTGTCGCGGCATGGGCTGCGGTATTTCTGGATGATGGTATTGCAAGCCTGCTGCGCGGAAAGACTGCGCGCGCGGTTGCCTCGGCACCTGAAAATCAAACCGGCACCGAAATCATTCGCGTCCCCACAGATGCGCAGGAAGAGATTGTTCAATCCGGCGATCCGGGCGCACTTGCAGCACTCGATCCGGTTCTTTCCGCCGAAGATTCTGCTGTGCTCGATGCCCTACAGAAACCCCGTACAGAGCCACAACGCGATGTCATTACCCCGGCAGAAGCCGCGGCGCGCTACGCGGTCAGCGGCATCTGGCCCTTGAGCCCTGCCACAGCGCTGGAACAACCCGACGTGCCGGATGCCCCAGCCTACCGCAGCAGCCTTGATCCGGTCAGCGCCGCCAGCGATGCAATCGCGCTGCCCTCACCTGCGGGACTGGACACCGATGTGCAACTGGCCGCTGTCGTCTCGCCGCCGCCGTTTGGCCAACCGGCAAATCTGGACAGTCGCGGGTTGTGGGTGCCAACGCCCGAAGGCATCGTGACACCCGAGGGATATACGCTCCTCGCCGCCAGCCCCCCGCTTAAGCCGCCCCATGCATTGACCCGTTTTGCCCGCCAGCCAGAGGCGGCCCCTGTCGTGTCACCTCTGGCCGGCTTTCGCCCCAAAACGCGGCCCGGCGGACTGGCAGAAAATGCGGAACGCTCGCAACTCGGCGGCGTGACTCGCATTGAATTGGCCGTGTTCCGCCCCGCAGTGCGCCCGCGCTCTTTGCAACAACGCGCAGAAGCAGCACGCAAAGCGGAAGAAGCCGCACAGGTATCTGCCGAAGAAGACCGCGCAACAGCGGCCGCCGCAGCGGCTGCGTCTGCTGCGCTCGCTCTGCCGCCCACAACCGCTCCGGTTGTCGATGATGCGACGCAGTACGCGGTCGCACTGTCCAAACGCCCCGATACCCGTCCGCGCAATTTCTCGAATGTCGTCAAACGCGCACAACGCACCGCACCCGTCGAAACCCGTGTGGCCGCCGCGCCTTCTGTTGCGCCAAAATCCGTTGCTCCGAAAATCCCATCAAAAGCATCTGTATCCCGCAGTGCAACTGTCAAGAACGCCATCAATCTGCGCAAGGTGAACCTGATTGGCGTTTACGGCAAACCCTCAAGCCGACGCGCGTTGGTACGGCTGGCAAACGGACGCTACAAGAAAGTCCGCGTGGGCGACCGGATTGACGGCGGACAGATCTCCGCCATCGGCGACACCGACTTGCGCTATACCAAGCGCGGGCGCAACGTGGTTCTCAAAATCCCCAGCAGCTGATGCGTCCTGCGCACAACAGCCAGAGCAAGAACCCTCCTGAAAAATGAAATGCGCGGGACCACCGGTCCCGCGCTCATTCGGATCAGATTTGGCGGATCAGATTTGGGGTACTTACTCCGCTGTCAGTTCGCCACTGTCGATCTGTTCTTGCTCGATACTCTCGAACAACGCTTTAAAGTTACCCTCGCCAAAACCGTCATCCCCTTTGCGTTCGATGAATTCGAAAAAGATCGGGCCGATCACGGTTTTCGAGAATATCTGCAACAAAATACGCGTCTCACCCCCATCAACCACCCCTTCACCGTCGATCAGGATGCCGTGTTTCTTCATCCGGTCCAGCGGCTCTTCATGGCCCGCCACGCGGTCCTTGCTTAGGCCGTAGTAGGTTTGCGGCGGCGCGGGCATGAATTTCAGCCCGTTGTCGGCAATCGCATCGGTCGCGTCATAAATATCGCGCGCGCCCACCGCGATGTGCTGGATGCCTTCGCCATTGTATTTCTTTAGATAGGCAACGATCTGCCCGGTCTCTCCGCGGTCTTCATTCAACGGAATGCGAATACGCCCGCACGGAGATGTCAGTGCGCGCGAGAACAGGCCGGTAAATTTGCCCGCGATATCGAAAAAACGGATTTCGCGAAAGTTGAACAGATCACCGTAGAATTTGAACCACTTGTCCATGTTCCCCTGAAACACGTTGTGCGTCAGATGATCGAGATAGTAAAAGCCGACGCCTTCAGGCTTGGACTGCGCGATCCAGTCGTATTCTGCGTTGTAGGGCGACGTGTCGTAATATTGATCCACGAAATACAAAAGCGAGCCGCCAATGCCCATGATCGCAGGCACATCCAGAACCTTGCCATCGCCGGTATATTCCTCGGCCCCGTTGGCCACCGCATGTTCCAGCGCCTTTTGCGCATCCACAACGCGCCAGCCCATCGAGGGCGCGCAAGGCCCGTGTACGTCCACAAACCGCGCGGCAAAACTGTCGGCGTCGTGGGTCAACACATAGGTAATATCCCCCTGCTGCCAAAGCTCGATACCCTTGCTTTTGTGGTTGGCAACATGGGCGTAACCCATCTTGCGAAACACGTCGCGCAGATCTTCGGGGGTGGACGAGGCGAATTCAACAAACTCGAAGCCGTCTGTGCCTGCGGGATTTTCCGCTGTGATCTGCGATTTCAAAGCGTCGTGGGGAAACGGACCCATGGAGAACCTCGTTGATAATGTGCATTTAACGCAATTTACGGCATGGACGAAGCGGGGTGTGCGCATTTTCTTCATCCTGTATAGATATCCATGCGCAAAACCCGCATACTTGGCCCGACTAACGCGAGAGATCCGCACATTGTCCGATGAAATAGATGCCCGACTGCTCACAGCACTCCAAAAGGACGCACATCTCACGGCGCAGGAGCTTGGCGATATGCTCAACCTCTCCGCCTCCCAAGCAGGGCGGCGGCGTCAGAAGCTTGAAGTAAATGGCGTGATCGAAAGCTATACCGCGCGGCTTGATCCGCGCAGACTTGGCTTGCATGTGCAGGGGTTTGTTCAAGTGCATCTTGGCACCCACGGACCGGATCATTCAAAAAGCTTTGCGCGGCTTGTCGCCACCCGTCCCGAAATTGTGAGCGCGTGGACGATGACGGGGGATGCAGATTACCTTTTGCGTGTCTATTGTGCGGATCTGCCTGCCCTGAACCGGTTGATTCACGATGTGTTACTGCCACATAAAGCCGTATCACGGGTGCATAGCCAGATTGTCATGGACCAGCTCAAACGCGATGGTCCCCTCCCCACCTGATCGCGCAGGCTACTTATAAGGACCGCCATGGAAGGGTTTTTGTTTCAAGCTACGATCTATCTTGCCGCCGCTGTGATTGCGGTGCCGATTGCCGCCCGTCTTGGGTTGGGATCGGTGCTCGGCTACCTTGCCGCAGGCATCCTGATCGGCCCTGTGTTCGGCCTTGTCGGGTCCGAGACGCAAGACCTACAGCATTTCGCCGAGTTCGGCGTGGTGATGATGCTGTTCCTCATCGGGCTTGAGCTGGAACCCCGCGCCTTGTGGGACATGCGCCACCGTCTGCTCGGGCTGGGCGGGCTTCAGGTCACTGTCAGCACGCTGGCGCTGATGGGCATCGCTATGGCCTACAATCAAAGCTGGAGCGTCGCGTTGGCCATCGGCCTGACGCTCTCTCTCAGTTCGACCGCGATTGTATTACAGACCCTAACGGAAAAAGGGCTCATGCAGACGGCGGGCGGGCGCTCTGTCTTTTCCGTCCTGTTGACGCAGGACATCGCGGTGATTCCGATCCTCGCCTTTCTTCCCTTGCTCGCGGTGTCGCGCCCGGAGGCGTTGATGTCACCGGACGGCTCTATCGCGCGGGCAACCGAGCTTGGCAAAGATCATGGCGAAACCCATGCCCCCGCGGCGGCAGAAGCTGCTTTCGACCTTATCGCCAGCCTGCCCGCATGGGGCGTGACGCTTGTCACCATAGGGGCCATTGCGGGCATTATTATTACCGGCGTCTTCTTTACCCGTCCTGTCTTCCGTTACATCCACCTTGCCAAGCTGCGCGAGATGTATACCGCGCTCGCGCTGCTGATCGTGGTTGGCATCTCGTCCACCATGATGCTGGTGGGTCTTTCGCCTGCTCTTGGCGCTTTTCTGGCGGGCGTGGTGCTGGCCAGCTCCGAATTCCGCCACGAACTTGAGACCGACCTTGAGCCATTCAAGGGACTGTTGCTTGGCCTGTTCTTTATTACCGTCGGTGCGGGGATCAACTTTGAGCTACTGACCGAGAATGCCGTGATTATTCTGGGCATGGCGTTGCTGGTGATCTTCGTCAAAGGGCTGATCCTGTTCATTCTGGGCCGCCTGTTCAAACTGCGCGGCCGCGATCAATGGCTGTTTGCCCTTGGTCTGGCACAGGCGGGCGAGTTCGGTTTTGTACTGGTCAGCTTTTCGGTGGCGACCGGCGTCATGCCGGGTGCGGTTGCCGAAACATTGCTGTTGGTGATTGCCCTGTCGATGCTGATCACGCCGCTGTTGTTCATTCTTTACGAATTCATCTCCAGGCGCACCGCCGATGTCACCGTACGCCCGCCGGACGACGAAATCGACACCGAAGGCCCGATCATCATCGCGGGCGTGGGCCGTTTCGGCCAGATGGTAAATCGCATGGTGCAGGCGTCGGGTTTCGAGACGGTCGTGCTTGACCATAATCCCGAAACCATCGCCGTGATGCGGCGTTTCGGCTTCAAGGCCTTTCTGGGCGATCCAACGCGCGCGGATATTTTGCGCAAGGCCGGTCTGGCCGATGCGAAGGTTCTTGTCGTGGCATTGGACGATCAGAAATCAGCCCGTTCGCTGGTGCGTTACGCCCGTGCAGAGAGGCCGGATTTGCACATCGTCGTGCGCGCTCATGATCGCACGGATGTGTACCACCTCTATCAGGCAGGCGCGAACGACATCGTGCGCGAGATGTTCGACAGCTCCCTGCGTGCGGGCCGCTATGTGCTTGAGCGTATGGGCCTCTCCGAATACGAGGCGGCAGAGGCGCAGCGGCTATTCTACCACCATGACCGCAAATCCGTGCGCGAGCTGGCGGGTGTATGGCGCGACGATGTCGCCCCGCAGAACAACAAAGCCTATGTCGAACGCGCCAAGGAGCTTCAGAAAGATCTGGAAACGGCCTTCCTCAACCGGGGCGAGGAAGACGAACAATAGAGCGCCGGATGCGGGAACGGCGGCGCTCAGGCGCCGCTGACGCCCGCTTCGGTAAAGGTGGCCATGCCGCTGTGGCATTCCAATGCAGCCTTCAGAACCGAAATCGCCAGCGCCCCGCCCGAGGCCTCGCCCAGCCGTAGCCCGAACGACAGCATCGGCGTCTTGTCCAGCGCCGCCAGCAAGCGCCCGTGCGCGCCCTCGATGCTCAGATGTCCCGCAACACAGTGATCAAGCGCGCCTGAAACGGTTTGCTCCAGACAGGCCGCAGCCGCCGTGCAAATAAAACCGTCAAGGATCACCGGAATGCGCAGATGTCGTGCCCGCGTAATCGCCCCAACGATCGCCGCCAACTCGCGTCCGCCCAAGCGGCGCAGCGTTTCGATTCCGTCCCCCTGCCCCCTGTGCAGCGCGACCCCCTCCGCCACGACACGCATTTTGATATCAAAGGCCGCGTCATCGACGCCGGTGCCACGACCCGTCCAGTCCCCGGCTGTGCCGCCAAAAAGAGCGCACGCCAAAGCCGCAGCGGGCGTTGTATTGCCAATGCCCATCTCGCCCGCCACCAAAAGATCGGCATCCACGCGCACCGCATCCCAACCCGCGGCCAGAGCGGTGGTCAAATCAGCCTTGGACAGGGCCGGACCCTGGGTGAAATCCAGTGTCGGGCGGTCCAGTTCAAGCGCATGCACATCAAGGCTGGCCCCCGCCGCGCGTGCAAGCTGATTGATCGCCGCACCGCCCTGTTCGAAATTCGCCACCATCTGCGCGGTCACTTCTGGCGGAAAGGCGGACACACCTTGAGCCGCAACGCCGTGATTGCCGGCAAAAACGATGATCTGCGGCGTACCGATGCGCGGGCGCGCGTCGCCGCGCCATCCTGCATACCACTGCGCCAGCGTCTCAAGATCGCCCAAAGCGCCGGGCGGCTTGGTTAGTTGGGCATCACGCTCGGCGGCGCCCGTCCGCGCATCGGTGTCCACCTGCGGCATTGATGCAAGCTGTGCGCGAAAACCATCGAGATCGGAAAAAACAGCCATACTGTAAACCTTCATTGCCAGAGCGGTGCCGTCTGTTTACCCAATGGGGCTCTGCTCACAAGCGCAGAAAGGGGCAAGCCGATGGAAAAGAACGACGCAGCGCACGGGCCGCTTGTCCAGCTCTGGCTGGCGGCTGTGTTGCTGACCCGGTTGCCCTTGCCGCATTTGCCGCGCGGTGCTTTCGCGCACGGTGCGCGGGCGGTCTGGGCCTATCCGGTTGTCGGCGCTGGGATCGGGCTTGTCGGGGCGGTCGCGGGCCAGCTTGCGCTGCTGCTGGGGATGCCGACGGGTGTGGCAGCGGGCATAACGCTTGCCGTGATGATGATGCTCACCGGTGCGATGCACGAGGACGGTCTGGCCGATGTCTTTGACGGGTTCTGGGGCGGGACGACCCCCGCAAGACGTCTCGAAATCATGCGCGACAGCCAGATCGGCACCTATGGGGTACTGGCGCTACTGATGGTGACGCTACTGCGGTGGAGCGCGCTTGCCGCTCTTTTGTCCGGCCCAATCGCCCCTGTTATCGCGGCGGCGGCCCTGTCGCGCGGGATGATGCCTGCCGTTATGGCGCGGCTTGTGCAGGCGCGCAGCAATGGTCTGGCGCAAAGCGTGGGACGGCCACCTGTGCCGTTGGCCGTGCTGGGCTTCGGCCTGGGTGCCCTGATTGCGTTGATCAGCCTTGGCAGCGCGGGGGGTGTGGCCATCATTGCAGCGATTGCGATGACAACAGCCGTTGCTGCAACCGCCAAGCGCAAGATCGGCGGACAAACGGGCGACGTATTGGGCGCGACACAACAACTGAGCGAAGCCGCGATCCTGATCTGCTGCGCCGCATTCGTCACATGAAAAAACCGCGCCCGAGATACCCGGACGCGGTTTCAATATCTGTGCTTGAACCGGATCAGGCCGCGACGCGGCTTTCCAGAACATCACCCACCTGCTTGGCCGCAGCAAGCTCGTCACCGCCGGCAACAGCCGCCACTTCGCGCGTCAACCGCTCAAGCGCGGCCTCATACAGCTGGCGTTCGGAATAGGATTGCTCGCGCTGGTCGTCGGTGCGGTGCAGATCGCGGACGACTTCGGCGATGGCAATCAGATCACCCGAGTTGATCTTCTGTTCATACTCCTGCGCGCGGCGCGACCACATGGCGCGCTTGACCTTGGCCTTGCCCTTAAGCGTTTTCATTGCGTGCGTGATCACATCAGGCGAGCTGAGCGCGCGCATTCCGATCTCGGTCGCCTTATGGGTTGGGACGCGCAGGGTCATTTTGTCTTTCTCAAAGGAGACGACAAAAAGCTCCAGATTGATTCCGGCAACTTCCTGTTCCTCCACCGAAACGATCTGGCCTACGCCATGCGCGGGATAGACGACAAATTCATTCGGGCGGAAATCAAGTTTTTTCGATTTGGTCATATTCTTCAGGCTCCTGGGCGGCCGCACCTCTGAGGGCTAGGCACAGATAAACGCACATTCCGTCGGGCCGGGAGCCCGCCAGATTTGCGTTGATTTTGGATTGATCAGCTATGCCGTGGTCGTTCAGTGCGGTGCATATCGTGATAAGTTATTGTCATTATGAACGATCATAGCACAAATAACGCCCCCGCGAAAGTGGACGTAGGGTAAACTATCGAAAATTTCAGCTAATCCAGTCGGTTAGGTGTATATTCTACGTCCGGAATTGTGTTTTCACACCGAATCAGGCAGTATCAACCACCCTCGCCGGGCTTTTCGGAGAAGATGTCCATCTTGCCGTCTTTGCCATCCATTTCTTCGGCGTCCGGCAGCGGATCTTTCTTGGAGATGATCACCGGCCACAGTTCGGAATACTTACGGTTGAATTCGACCCATTTTTCCATGCTCGGCTCGGTATCAGGGCGGATCGCATCGGCGGGGCATTCAGGCTCGCAGACGCCGCAATCAATGCATTCATCGGGATGGATCACCAGCATGTTCTCACCCTCGTAAAAACAATCAACCGGACACACTTCGACGCAGTCGGTGTATTTGCAGGCGATGCAGGCGTCGTTCACGATATAGGTCATGGGGAGATCTCTGTATGCTGTGGTTGCCCTGTAGCTAATTCAGCAGCAGCGATCATTCAAGGTGGCGCGCCTTAGAAAGATCAAGCTGGCGCCGGTCCCGTTTGGTGGGGCGACCCTTTCCCTCAAATGCAGGATTATGCGAACTCCCGTCCTTCGGTTTGGGCTCTGGCGGGGACAAATCGGTATACAGCGTCTGCGCTTCGGGCGCAGGGCCGCGCCGTGTGCCGCAGGCCTCGATACGGATCACGCGGCTATGATCCTCCTTGGCAAAGGTCAGCACATCGCCCGCCTTGATCATGGCACTGCGTTTCGAAGTGCGTGTGCCATTAATGCGCACGGCCCCTGACGCAACCACAGTTGCAGCCAGAGACCGCGTTTTGAAAAACCGCGCAAACCACAGCCATTTATCAAGCCGTAGTTTTTCCGCAGTTGTTTCCGTCACTTATCGTTCTTGAGGCCCATGAGGGCCGCAGCAAACGGATTGTCAGGATCAATCGGCTTTTCCTTCTTTGGCGGACGGGCGGTAAAGTTCTGGGACTTGCCGCCTTTCTCGCCACCGCGCGGCGCACCTTTTTTACCGCGCGGCGCAGGCTTGCCCTTACCCTTGCCCTTTGGCCGATCACCCGCCGGTTGGCGGCGCGGCTGGCGCGCCCATGTAAAGGTATAGAACGTCTCCATCTCCGCGCCCGCAATCTGCGCATCGGGTGCAGTACCTTGGGGGATTTCTGTTTCGGAGGTATCGGGGACACCCGGACCCGCTTCAGCCGCCTGCGTCGGTTCGTCGCTGATGGGCGCTACGCCCTCGTCGACGATGGTTTCGGTTGCTGCCGGCACATCTGCGGGTTCGACAGGGGCCGGATCCTCGATAATACCGCCCTCTGCCGGTGTTTCGGCAACGTCCATGACGGGCGTTGTTTCCGCGACGTCCTTCGCGGCTTCCGGCATCACTTCGGTCACGGTTTTTACCTTGGTGCGTTCGCCTTTTTCAGCGTTATAGCCAAGGCCCTGCATCAGGTCCGAGAATTGTTCCAACGTGGTGCCTGAGATCGACAGCATGTCAGCCTTTGCCTCGAACCCGCCGCGTGAATCTTCGGCGCGCAGCATGTCGGCCAAACGCTCAAGCATATCTATGCGGATCGCGCGGGTGCCGGATTTGCGGTAGCCCGACATTGTATCGGCCCCCGCTGGCGCATCGGCTTCCACGGGAATCGTCACCAAACCGGGGGGCGGTGATTCGGGGAACTCGCTCAGGTTCTTTTGCAAGGACCACAACACCAGCCGCAGACGCGTTGGCGCGGGCTTGAGCAGCGCAGGCATAAAGATGGTGTACTGGCCAAAACGGATGCCGTGCTTGCGCAGCGCGCCGCGCGCTTCCTGATCCAGCGACTTGACGTCTTCGGCCACATCCGCGCGCGGGATCACGCCGAAGTTCTCGACCAGCCGGAAGGCAAAACCGCGTGCAAGACCGGTCAGCGCCTCGTCCTTTTGCAGGGCAATCAGCGGCTCGAAAAGCGCCGCAATCTTGCGCTCGACAAAATGTTGCAGACGCCGCTGCACCTTCTGCGCAACCTCCGGTCCGGCCACATCATCAACAAAAACCTCGATATTCGGCTTTAAACCATCGGATCCGATGACCAGTTTGCCCACAGCAGACTTGCCCCACATCAGGCCGCCCTGCTCGGTAAAATCAATCTCGGTATCGGGCGCGTTGTAAAAACGATCCGCGCGTAGGTGGAACTGCGGCGCAAGCGCCTGCAGCGCCGCTGTCTTGATCGTTTTGTTTTCAGCCGATCCGGCACCCTTGTCTGCGCGGAAACGGAAACCGTCCAGCTTGCCTACAAATTCACCTTCAACGGTTACTTCACCGGTCTCGTTTACTTCGGCCACCATGGCTTCCTTTTGTCCTAGCCGGCGCAAAAGCACGGATGTGCGCCGATCTACAAATCTCTGGGTCAGACGTTCGTGCAAGGCGTCCGACAGTCTGTCTTCTACGACACGCGCCTGCCCGCGCCAATGGGTTTCGTCATTGGTCCAGCCTTTGCGCTGTGTGACGTAGGTCCATGTGCGGATAAACGCCAGTCTCTTGGACAACGCATCAATGTCGCCATCGGTTCTGTCAATCCGCTTGATTTGCCGCGCCAGCCAGTCATCTGGGATCGCGGCGCGCTGGTGCAGGTAGTTGAATATCGTCTCCAGAAGGTTCGCGTGTTCGGCATGGCTGATGCCGCGAAAATCGGGGATGCGGCAGACATCCCACAGCAGACGTACAGACGGGCCATCGGTACAGCGCGCCGCGATCTCGGCGTCGCCGGCCAGTGCCTTGAGCGCGCGCAGGTCATCGGCCTCGCGCGCCTTGACCAACCGCTCGTGATCGGGAGACTGCTCAAGCGTCATGATCAGCCGGTCAATCGAACCGAATTGCAACGCAGGGTTGCGCCAGTTGATCTTGTTCTGTGGCGTGAAATGGTGGTCCATGATGGCACGGGCCACGCCATCATCCAGCGGCGGCGCGTCGCCTGTCACACCAAACGTGCCACTTTTGAACCCGCGCCCCGCGCGCCCCGCGATCTGGGCCAGCTCGTTGGGCGCCAAGGGCCGCATCCGCCGCCCGTCGAATTTCGATAACGCAGAGAACGCAACGTGGTCCACGTCCAGATTAAGGCCCATCCCGATGGCGTCCGTTGCCACCAGATAATCCACCTCGCCGTTCTGGTACATGTCGACCTGTGCGTTGCGCGTGCGCGGGGAAAGCGCGCCCATAACAACGGCTGCACCACCCTTTTGACGGCGGATCAGCTCGGCGATGGCATATACATTCTCAACAGAAAATCCAACTATTGCACTGCGCGGGCGCATCCTGCTTATCTTTTTCTGACCTGAGTAGATCAATTCGGACATTCGTTCGCGCCGCACGAACTGTGCCTCGGGCACCAGTGAAGCGATGGTGCCACGCATCGTTTCCGCGCCCATGAACAGCGTCTCGTGCAGCCCTCGCATCCGCATTAGACGATCGGTAAAAACGTGCCCGCGCTCGGGATCGGCGCACAGCTGAATTTCATCCACCGCGACGAAATCCGCCCCCATACCTTCGGGCATCGCTTCGACGGTACAGACCCAATACTGGGTGCGCGGCGGCACGATCCGTTCTTCTCCGGTGACCAGCGCAACCACAGACGGGCCGCGCGCAGCGACGATGCGATCGTAAACCTCGCGCGCCAACAGACGCAGCGGCAGACCGATCACGCCTGTCCGGTGCGCCAGCATCCGCTCTATAGCATAGGTTGTTTTGCCTGTGTTGGTTGGACCCAATACGGCCACAACCCTTCCTTGCGTTTGCACCGCGGTATCCTTCCCGGATCAGAGCGTTCGCCCGATCCCGTCGCGCTTGAGCCCGTCAAGCGCCTTGGTCGCATTTTCATGGTACGGGTGCAACGCCAGAACCCGCCGATACAGCTCTGCTGCACGGCGGGTTTTGCCGAACTCTTCGAACAGAACGCCAAGGCCGAAAATCGCGTTGAAATTATCCGGGTTAAGCGCCAGCGCCATTTCAAGATCACCCACCGCGGGGCCGAGCAATCCGGCCCGGAAAAAGGCGGTGGCGCGGGCATGATAGCCTTCGGCGAAATCCGGCGCATGATCGGTCAATGCGGTGAAATGATCAATCGCGACGTCGAAATCGCCCTTGGCTATGGCCGCCCTGCCCCGCCTGAGCAGCAGATCCATCGCAGCGGAACCTGATCTGGACCACGCGCGCTCGATATTACGCTCGGCCATGCCGGATTGTTCCGGCGTCGACGTGCGCAGCGTCTCAAGCAGAGCAGCCGTGTCCGGCTCTGCCCTGACGGGCCCGCAGAGCAACAAAGCCACACCAAGTGCCGCGACGGTATGTTTGAGGTTGACGGGTTCAATACGCATAACAACAGTGAATGTAACAGGTGGCGGACCGAATTCCAGAGAGGTCTTCCATCATTTGCCAAAAAAGGGCTGAGAATGAGTGATATCGTCAACGAAGCAGTTGTTGTTCTGAATGAAAAGATGGCCGGTGAAAACATCGGTGGCACAGCAAAATTCGAAATCGAAGGTGAAGGCAGCGTGATGATCGACGACAACGGCGCCCGCGCGGGCGACGGCGACGCCGATGTGACACTGTCCGCCGATGTCGAGACATTTCAGGGCATCATGAGCGGCGACACCAACGCAACAGCCGCATTCATGTCCGGCACGTTGAAACTCGACGGTGATATGGGTCTTGCAATGAAACTTGCGGCGGCACTCGCCTGATCCCGGCGTAAAATGCACCTCACGCCCGCCCCTCTTTTCACGGATGTCCACCCCGGACCGCAAGAAGCCAGCGCCTATTGGGCGCAGACTTCTGACAACAAGCGGATCCGGCTTGGCATCTGGGCAAAAGAGGGCGCGCGTGGCACGGTTTTACTGTTTCCCGGACGCACAGAATACGTCGAAAAATACGGGCCTGCGGCGGCGGAGTTTGCCGCCCGCGGGCTGGCCACCTGTGCGATAGACTGGCGCGGTCAGGGGTTGGCCGACAGGATGCTTGACGATCCATTGACCGGCCATGTTGACGCGTTCCCCGATTACCAAAAAGACGTCGCCACGATGATGCGTGCCGCGCGCTGCCTGAACCTGCCGCGCCCGTACTTTCTTGTGGCGCATTCGATGGGGGGCTGCATCGGGTTGCGCGCGGTGATGGAAGGGTTGGCCGTACAGGCCGCCGCCTTTACCGGCCCGATGTGGGGCATACACCTTAGCCCGCACATGCGCCTACCCGCGCACATCCTCAGCACCCTGATGCCAAAGATCCACAAAGGCCACATGCTGCCCGTCGGCACCAAGCGGGAGCCATATGTGCTGATCGAGCCGTTCGATGATAATATGCTGACCACCGACGCGCAAATGTACGACATGATGCGCGACCAGCTGCACGCGCATCCCGATCTGAAACTGGGCGGTCCCAGCTATATCTGGCTGCGCGAAGCGCTGGCCGAGACAAAACATCTGGCAAGCCGCGCAGCTCCGAGCCTGCCTTGCATCACCTATGTGGGCAGCAATGAACGCATTGTTGACGTGCCACGCATCAACAGCCGGATGGAAAACTGGATTGGCGGGCAACTCCGTGTGGTGGATGGTGGAGAGCATGAAGTTTTGATGGATATTCCTGCCATCCGCGATCCGGTTTTCGATGAAATAGCGCGCTTTTTCACTTGATATCACCACCGCCAACACCCCGGTCATGCGTCATGTGCAAATGATTGTGGGGTCAAATGCATTTTGGCTTAGAATCAATTAATCATAGATAGTTACGTGAATATACTCTTGTGACCCTTGAAGGAGTATGACGGAAATCACCCAACACAGCCCGCGCTACAAATCCGGCGTTACCCCGCGTATGTTGCGTTGGCGGCAAAATAAACTGCTAGAGGAAGGCCAATCCGCCCGAGAATCTCACCGGGATGGTGTGCATTTGCGGATAGCAGACGCTTCGCGCCTTGCCGTGCAGCGCACGCCCCCCTACCTATGTAGAAAATACAGACATAAGACACCAAAGGATATTCCATGCTCAAGCTTCCCTTTCCCGTCCGCGATGCCAACGCCAGCGGCGCAGATACGCCCTTTGGCGATCTGCCGGAATGGAACCTCGACGATCTTTACACCGGAGAGACCGCCGCAGAGCTGAAACGGGATCTGGACTGGCTTGAAGAGGCCTGCGCAAGCTTTGCCGCCGATTACGAAGGCAAGCTGGCCGATGTGGATGCCGCAGGGCTGCTCGACTGTGTTTTGCGCAACGAGCGGATCAATCAGGTCGCGGGGCGCATCATGTCCTTTGCGGGGCTGCGGTATTACCAGCTGACCACCGACGCAGGCCGCGCAAAGTTCATGTCGGACATGCAGGAAAAGATCACCAATTTCACGACACCGCTGGTTTTCTTCACGCTTGAACTGAACCGCCTTGAGGATGACCACCTCGACCGGCTTTTCGACCGCAATTCCGACCTTGCGCGCTATAAACCGGTGTTCGACCGCATCCGTGCAATGAAACCTTACCAGTTGAGCGACGAGATGGAGAAGTTCCTTCACGACCTCGGAGTTGTCGGTGATGCGTGGGAGCGTCTGTTTGACGAGACCATAGCGGGACTGGAATTCGACGTGGAGGGCGAAACCCTTGGCATCGAAGGCACGTTGAACCTGCTGACCGACCCCGACCGCGCGAAACGCGAAGCCGGCGCGCGCGAGCTTGCAGAGGTGTTCCAGAGCAACGTCAAAACCTTTGCGCGCATTCACAATACGCAAGCCAAGGAAAAAGAGGTGCTGGATCGCTGGCGCGGGATGGAGACGGCCCAGACGGGGCGGCACCTGTCGAACGATGTGGAACCCGAGGTCGTCGAAGCGCTGCGCAATGCGGTGGTAAAAGCTTATCCAAAGCTGTCGCACCGCTACTATGCGCTCAAGCGCAAGTGGCTTGGCCTTGACAAAATGCAGGTCTGGGACCGCAACGCCCCCCTGCCAATGGAAGACCCCAAGACCGTCGATTGGCCCACCGCCGAGAAGATGGTGATGGACGCCTACAACGCGTTCGATCCGCGCATGGGCGAATTGGCACAGCCGTTCTTTCGCAAGGGCTGGATTGATGCGGGTGTAAAACCGGGCAAAGCGCCGGGCGCCTTCGCACATCCCACCGTTACCAACGTCCACCCCTATGTGATGCTCAACTATCTTGGCAAACCGCGCGACGTGATGACCCTCGCGCACGAACTAGGGCACGGCGTGCATCAGGTGCTGGCCGCCGATCAGGGCGAGATGCTGTCCTCCACGCCTTTGACGCTGGCGGAAACCGCAAGCGTTTTCGGCGAGATGCTGACCTTCCGCAAGATGCTTGAAGGAGCGAAGACACAGGACGAGCGCAGGGTGCTACTGGCCGGCAAGGTCGAGGACATGATCAACACGGTCGTCCGCCAGATCGCGTTTTATGACTTCGAATGCAAACTGCACGCCGCGCGCCGCAATGGCGAGCTGACTCCCGATGACATCAACGCGCTGTGGATGTCGGTACAGGACGAAAGCCTCGGGCCGGAATTCGAGTTTATGGAGGGCTACGAAACCTTCTGGGCCTATATCCCCCACTTCATCCACTCGCCCTTCTACGTCTACGCCTACGCCTTCGGTGACGGCCTCGTGAACGCGCTTTATGCTGTCTACGAAGAGGGCAAACCGGGGTTCGAAGACAAATACTTCGACATGCTCAAAGCGGGCGGATCGAAGCACCACAAAGAGCTACTGGCCCCCTTCGGCCTGGACGCAAGCGATCCCGCATTCTGGGACAAGGGGCTAAGCATGATCTCCGGCTTTATCGACGAGCTGGAGGCAATGGAGGAGTGAATTCGGGAAGGTCTGTAATGCGGACGAAGTGATCCTTCACATCATCCAACCCGAACCTTGCTTTCGGGTTGGGGCCTCCAATAACGGTGATTTTTTGAAAAGATGTGCGGGCGCATAGCGTGCCCGCCTTGGGCCACTCCTCCAGAGTTTTTTGGGCGCAACACATGTCTGCAATCAGGGGAGGCGCAACATCTTTCAATCAGTGCTTTGGTTGTAAATCCGCACATTCTGGCACGAAACGAGGTGGATCGAAATTTAGCCCAAGATGGCCTTTTTGGTCTTGGCTGGGTTGATAACCTTCCCTGAAACCCGGTATAGTCCCCAAAGGAGGACGACCTCCCCATAGGACATTTTTCGGGACGACCCGACTATCAGTTGGGAAAAGAAAATGCGCACCACTCGCGATCGTATCCGTCACGCAATCTGTTTTGAAATTATCGGCCTTCTGCTTGTCGTGCCACTGGGGTCAATGGGCTTCGGTATGGACGCGCATGATATCGGGGTGATCGCCATTGCTGCGGCAACTGTCGCTACGCTATGGAATTATGCTTACAACCTGCTATTTGACCGAGCGATGAAGCATTGGAGAGGCAGTGTTCATAAGACATTCGCTTTACGAGTTTTACACGCAGTGCTTTTTGAGCTCGGCCTGTTATCGGTCACGCTTCCCCTGATTGCTTACTATTTGGGGATTGGATTGTGGCAAGCGCTCGTTATGGATGTGGCGTTCGTCATTTTTTACCTGATCTACGCCTTTGTCTATAACTGGGGTTATGATCGGGCCTTTCCCTTGCCCAAAGAAGCATAGCTTTGATTGTCATCTTGCTCTCTTTTCAAGCTTACGGGCAAAATGGCTGAAAGAGGTCATCACCCTCACTTCAGCTGACTGTCCTTTGACCCGCGCCTGTTGATGCCACCGCGATGCATTTGCCGTTGGTCCCGCTCGTTCACACAGTCAATGCACAGTTTTACGCCGGGCAGCGCGCGGCGGCGGGCTTCGGGGATCGGTTCTTCGCACTCGGCGCAATGGGTCAGGCTCTCACCGACCGGCGCACGGCGTGCTTTGAGGCGCGCCAGTTCGTCGTTGATCGACACTTCGATCTGTTCGCCTACCGCGCCGTCTTTTGCCCAGCCACCTGCCATGTCCCGGTCCTTCCCTGAACGATACCTCATTAAGATAGGCACAATGCGCGCCCTTGCCAAGGGAGAGCCATAACTGGCGCGAAAGCTGAAAGGGACGAGCATATGCGCTGGATCAAACGCGGGGCTGATGGACAAAGGGGAGAACGCGCGCCAGATCCGCAAGGTCATGGGCGAAAACAAGATCCGTGTTTCTTGCGCGCGACTAGATTGAGGCCGGATTGAAGCAACAAGGGCCGCCCGTAGCGCGGGGCGGCCCTGTTGTTGGGGAGCGATGCGGGTCAGGCGTCCTCGGTCGCCATCATCCCTTTTTCCTTTGCCAGGGCGCGCATCTGCTCTTGCAGCTTTTCAAAGGCGCGCACTTCGATCTGGCGAATACGCTCGCGGCTGACCCCGTATTGCGTGGACAGGTCTTCAAGCGTGATCGTCTTGTCGCTCAAACGCCGCTGGGTGAGAATGTCCTTCTCGCGGTCGTTGAGCACACCAAACGCCTCTGTCAGCATCTCGCGGCGCGTCTCAAGCTCGTCGCGCTCTGCGTAATCGCCAGCTTGGTCCGCATCTTCATCCTCCAGCCAGTCCTGCCATTGCATCGTCCCCTCGCCTTCGGAGCCGACGGTCGCATTCAATGACGCATCCCCACCGGCCATCCGGCGGTTCATCGAAATGACTTCGGCCTCGGTCACGCCCAGTTGCGTGGCAATGGTTTTCACGTTCTCGGGGCGCAGATCGCCCTCTTCCAACGCGCCGATCTTATTCTTGGCTTTGCGCAGGTTGAAAAACAGCTTTTTCTGGCCGGATGTCGTGCCAAGTTTGACCAAGGACCACGACCGCAGGATATATTCCTGAATCGAAGCGCGGATCCACCACATCGCATAGGTCGCCAGACGGAAGCCTTTTTCAGGATCAAAGCGTTTTACCGCCTGCATCAGACCCACATTCGCCTCCGAGATCACCTCGGCTTGCGGCAAGCCATAGCCGCGATAACCCATCGCGAGTTTCGCAGCCAGACGCAGGTGCGATGTTACCATCTGGTGCGCAGCTTCGGTGTCTTGCTCTTCGACCCACCGTTTGGCCAGCATATATTCCTGTTCCGGTTCCAGCAGCGGAAATTTGCGAATTTCCTGCATATAGCGGTTCAGACCGCCTTCCGGCGTGGGGGCTGGCAGATTTGCATAATTAGCCATGTTCATGTCCCTTTCCCTATTATGGGTGCCCATGTTACGGGGCTTAACATACCATATGGTTCACTAAAGATCAGTTACAAGATGTAGCTGAACTGTTTCGTTCACTTTGTCACATTAAGCAGCACTTCAAAACCATCCAATGCGCGTGTCACCAACTTGTGCGGATTGTGTCAGCGGATATCAGCCGCGAACCGGCGCAAGTGCGGCCAGCAGACCGGCCATGTCAGGCGGCAAGGGCGCCTCAAAGCGCATCTCCTCACCGCTAACAGGATGCGCAAACCCCAGAACCGCCGCATGAAGCGCCTGCCGTGGAAAGGCCTTTACCGCATCTGCCACCACTTCGGGCAGTGCTGTTTTGGCCAGTTTGCGCTTGCCGCCATAGGTTGGATCACCGACCAGACCATGGCCCGCATGGGCCATATGCACGCGGATCTGATGCGTTCGCCCCGTCTCAAGCCAGCATTCCATCAGCGCCAGCACCGCAGGCGTGCCAAAGCGCGCCACCGTGCGCGCCCGCGTCACCGCATGGCGACCGCCCTGAAACAAAACCGCCTGCCGCTGGCGGTCGGTCTTGTGACGGGCAAGCTGTGTGGTGAGTTTGAGGATATTGCCCGGCTCGAAGCTGGTTCCGCGCACGCCGCGCAGGCGCGGGTCATTGGCATCCGGCACACCGTAAACCAGCGCCTGATAATACCGCTCCACGGTGTGCGCCTCGAATTGTTTGGCAAGGCCGTGATGCGCTGCGTCGGATTTTGCCACCACCAACAGGCCCGATGTTTCCTTGTCGATCCGGTGCACAATGCCGGGGCGTTTCATACCGCCCACCCCCGAAAGATCGTCACCGCAATGCGCCAGCAGCGCGTTGACCAACGTGCCAGACGGCGACCCCGGCGCGGGATGCACCACCATGCCCGCCGGTTTGTTCACCACGATCAGGTCTGCGTCCTCGTACACCACATCCAATGCAATCGCTTCGGGCTGGATGTGGCTTTCCTCTGCCTCCTCCACGTCGATGTCGATTTTCGCCCCTGCCGCGATCACCGCGCGCGGATCGCGGGTGATCTCGTCGTTTACCATAACCGCGCCGCGCTCGATCAGTTTGCCGATCCGCGTACGCGACAGCGACGCCTGCTCTGGCACATCGCGCGCAAGCGCCTTATCAAGGCGCGGTGGCGGCGCGTCTGCCAGAATGAATGTGATACGGCGGTGCGACATGGATGATCTTCCTGAACCGGGCAGCTTGCGCTTTTTGCGTCGGCTGGTGACAGTGCTGACAGTGGTGATGATTTGCGGCGTGGTACTCGTTATCGGACTGCTTGTCACCCGCCTCGCCCGCGATACCCCCGTTTTACCATCACAGATCATCTTGCCCGACGGCGCACACGCAATTGCGCTGACCCAAGGGGCCGGTTGGTATGCCGTGGTAACAGACGCCAACCAGATTTTGATCTTTGACCGACTCACCGGCGCTTTGCGCCAGACCGTTGATGTTATCACCGATTAAGCCTGACAAAGGCCGGTTACCAGAGAAATTTACGGGATCTTTGTGATGGTACCGCCTCCCCGGCTTGAACGGGGGACCCCTGGTTCCACAAACCAGTGCTCTAACCAACTGAGCTAAGGCGGCACACTTGGGGGGGATTTAGCGGCACCGATTGGGGATTGCAACCCTTTTGATGGCCACAAATGCGCGCAATATGAAATGGCCCACGGTTGCGCGACAACGGCTTGCCTTTCAACCGCCGCAGCGGTAGCGATATTCACCGTCAGACCATGAGGATACCACGATGAGCATCAACGACGAACGCAATATCGAAGCGAACCTGCAAATCGGTCCAACCGAATTGGGCATGGTGCGCCTTTTTGTCGAAGGCAACGGCATTGAAATCCCGATGGACTTTACCCCCGACGAAGCGCATGAGATCGCCGAAGAGATCATGGCCGCTGCCGCGCGTGCAGCCCAGATGGGTGGCAAGAAAAAGCGCTGATCCCACTGCGGATGCATGACCGGATCGCGCAGGTTATTGGGGCCGGATGTATCATTGCCCGGTCTCCCTTCATCCGGCCAGATACGGCACAACAAGAGCCGTAGAAGAAAGCCCCGTGCCCCCCGCCGCCATAACGCTATGCGCCCAGATCGAACAAGGTCGAATCATTGGCCTCATCGCGGCGCTGCATATCGTAGGGTTTGCTCTTGAAACACCATCGGCTTCACGGGCGCGATGTATCCACCCAAAAATCACGGTGTGCCGCTTTCGGCCTGCATGTGGACCACTTGCACCAGATCGTTGACGACATAAAGATGATCCGTGTCAAGGAAGCTCAGCCCGTCATAGCGCGCGTATCAACCCCTTCCCCCGGCAAACAAAACTATATGAAACTCCAAACGCCGCTTTGGCCAAAAATGGGCACGCTGAAAAGTCTTCTCGCAGCGTCCCATGTTAAACGCTTCGCGCCAAATGGTCAGGATTTTGACCCTGTCTATTTGAGGTCTGAGATCGTGAAAGCGCTCAAAGTGTCAGTTGACCATAAGGGCGCACACCTAGCCGATTCGCGCAAAAAGGAAACCCAGCCAAGGCACTGAAACATAATCTGAAATTAGAGCCTCTGGAAACTGGTGCAGCATAACCATGCAAACTCGGAACCATAACCATGCACACCTTATGAAAAAGACAAAAACGACCCGCATAGTGCGGGTCTTCGATTTACACTTCTGTAGGTAGCGGTGAAGCGTATCCTGAAGAAGCATGGGTTTCCGCCGGGTCTGCAGGCCGAGGCGATCAGCACGTGGTTCAGCAGGCCGAGGCAATGGCGCGGGAGGTAAGTCAATAACGGAAATCACTTCATACAAGACAGATCTATCCACTTGGGCCAGCGTTGCGTATTAAAGGGGGTAGTTTGCAAATTCTGATATACCAATATTGCCCATGACAATTTTGCCCATTTCCAGTCCTTCTCCAGCCCCTCGAGAGACCCTCTACTCCTATCTTGCCCCCCTTTGCTGCCGTCTGGAAGACAGATGCACGCGAGCTGGCCTATGACATGGGTGCATCCTTCAGGCGTCTGCTGGATACGGACTTGGAAGCTGTTGAGGCCCTTTCGGATTGAACAGGTCTCGCCCCGGACGTAGCTGACGAACTACTATCTTGGACTGGGGTAAGTGCTGGGAATGTCCGGATGGAATTCAGTGGCGAACTCTTCATTTCGAGAGCTCTCCGCAACCCGGTGAAGCGAGGTTGTCCAGTTTGTTTACGAGAAGATGCGTCCGGAGCGGCAACCCCAAATTCCTCGGCCATGGTGATGCGGGGCGATTGGCAGTTTCGGGAGGTGACACTATGCGTCCGTCATAGCCACCCAATCATCCCGCTATGGACGGCCACTGCATTGCAGGACAGGTTTGATATCGGCGAGCGACTTTGCGAGCTCGAGGCGAAAATCATGTCAGGGGGCTCTTGATCAGCCAAGACTGGAGCCGTCTAGGGTCAGGACTCATAACCAGAATATTACTGTTGCGGCGATAGCGATTGCTTACAGGAAGACCTTTGGGCATCGGTCATACCGGGTTGAGACACGTCGCCAGTCTTTGAGCCTGCCGAACATCCTTTCGATGCGGTTGCGGCGTTTGTATCGGCGCTTGTTCACTGTCCGACAGGGCAGTGATCAGGCGTCCACGCCCCCCTTTTTCAACCGCAGGCTGGAGGCCGTGCCCCTCTCATGCATGTAAACATGCATTGCCGGGCAATGGATGTGCTTTGAGGTAGGTGGCATCAATCGAGAGAGTTTGGTTATCAGGAGCCAGCTCAGCCAGTCCCATCATGATCCGGGCAAACACGCCCATTTCACTCCAACGCTTCCAGCGATTATACAACGTCTTTGGCGGGCCATACTCCGCTGGTGCATCACACCACCTTAAGCCATTGCGGTTAATGAATATAATGCCACTCAAAACACGCCTGTCATCAACGCGAGCACGACCTCGGCTCTTTGGAAAGTAAGGCCGCAAACGCTCCATCTGCGCCTCTGTAAGCCAGTATAAATTGCTCATGTTATCCCCCGAAACTGGGGATCGTGAATCATGACAACGCGACAACCTCAATCAATTAATGGGTCCTGACCCTAAGGATGGTGGTTGAAACAAAAAGCAAAATGGCAACTCGCTACTCGCCCGCTGCGCGGCAGCACATATGCTTGCATGCGCAAGAGAGGGGGAGATCAGCGCATTGTATACGGCGTCGAAACAATTTGCAGGGTCCTGCCGATTGCACCGTCGACATTATATCTCCAACTTGCATGCACGCTTACCCGCCCCAAGCCCGCAATTGCCCCATACGTTATCGCTGATTTCCAAACCAGCAGAAATGAACTGCGCCGGGCTTGCCGGAGGCTAATTTGTCTTAGTTACGCAGCCATGTCAGATCTTTCCAGAGCGGCGTAGAAGTTCGCCTCGGCTTCAGCTGGCGGGATATTCCCGATATCACCGCCGGAGCCGCGTCGAAACAAAACCTCTCGGGATCATGCTACGCATAACCCTGCCGTTCAGTGGATGCATTGAGTAAAACTACTTGGCCAGCGCCTCTCGGCGCGCGACTTCGATCGTCAGGTTGCAGAGATCCCAATCCGCGCAGCGATCCTCAACGATTTCACAGCTCGTGGCATATCCCAGACCGTGGCCGTGGGCTAAATCCGTCCGGGGTAAGGGGAAGCCCGTCCTCAAGCGGGTTTGTGCAACATAGCCCTTTTTCACGATCAAAACCACGCATCCTCCATCTCGAGTGGAATTGTGTCAATTCTCTCAAGAATATCCAAATGCGACTGGATGCTTGGTAGTTCCCAGTTAAAGAAATAGGAACATGCCTGCAATTTTCCTCGATAGAAATCAGTGTCACGATCAGGACTTTCAACCACAACTTTCGCTTGCTGCAACCAAATCCATGCAACGACCGCGTGACCAAAAGCTTCGAGGTACGCTGACGAATTCGCAAGTGTTCTGGCTAACTCTGTTTCAGAGTGAAGCTTTTGTGTAATTTTGGATATCCGTACAAAAACAGCATCAAGAGCATCCCCGTACGCAGTAAGTTCTGGCGTTTTTCGCGCATCGCAAACAGTCTGCTCAATCTCTTTTAACAATGCTACAAATGGGCCGCCGCCTTTCATTATGACTTTCCGACCCAAAAGATCGAGTCCTTGCACACCATGCGTCCCTTCGTGAATAGGGTTTATGCGATTATCCCGATAGTATTGCTCGACATTGAAGTCTGTCGTGTAACCATACCCCCCGTGAACCTGAATCGCCAATTCGTTGGCTTTCAGACACCACTGCGATGGCCATGCCTTGGCGATGGGTGTCAGAATATCAAGTATCCCCGAAAGCCGTATGCGCTCCTTGTCATCCGTAGAAGTTGTCTGCTCATCGATTAGCTTCGCACAGTAAAGCGTTAAACCAAGACCACCTTCTACATATGCCTTTTGCGCCAATAGCATTCTCTTGACGTCCGTGTGCCTGATGATTGGGATTTGCGGATTATTTGGATCCTTATCATTGGGATCACGCCCTTGATTTCGTTCACGGGCATATTGAAGAGCATGAAGGTAGCCCGTATACCCCAATGAAGTAGCAGCCAGACCAACGCCAGTTCGGGCATGATTCATCATATGGAACATGCAGGCGAGGCCTTCATTGACTTCACCAACAAGGTAGCCAACCGCGCCCTCTTCGCCCATGGGTTTATATTTCCCTTCTCCATAGTTCATCAACGTATTAGTCGACCCACGATGCCCCATCTTATGATTGAGCCCTGCAAGGACAATATCATTGCGATCGCCAATAGTGCCATCTTCATTGACGAGAAACTTGGGAACAATAAAAAGGGAAATTCCCTTTACCCCAGGTATTAGTTTTCCATCCTTGTCTGGGACCTTTGCGAGAACCATATGCACTATATTTTCACCCATCGGATGGTCGCCGGCGGTGGTCCACATTTTGTTACCCCGAATTCGGTAAGTCCTGCCTTCCTGCAAATCTGCTCGCGTGATAATATCACCGAGGGACGATCCTGCTTGGGGTTCAGACAACCCCATTGTGCCGAAAAAACGTCCTTCAAGCATGGGTACGGCGAACATCTGCGCTTGCTCGGGAGACGCCCACTTAGTCAGCAAACGGGCCGCGCCGACAGTGAGTGAAATGTAGTTGGTCGTGCCAACATTAGCTGCAACAAAGTGGCCGTGCACTGCGCGCTCCACAACACTAGGCAGCTGCATCCCACCCCATTCAGCGTCAAAACCGGCACTTATAAACCCTGCTTGTGCATGGGCTTTGACCGCTGTCTCAACCTCGGCGGGCAGATAAATCTGCTCACCCTCCATTCGGGGTGGATCTTGATCACTTTTTTTAAGATGGGAGGCAAATAAATCACGCGCCATATTTTCGGCTAAATCCAAAATAGCGTCAAATGTTTCGCGAGAATGCTCCCGAAACCGGGCCCGACTGGTGAGAGCTTCGACATCGAGCCACTCATACAAGACAAAATCAATGTCGCGGCGGTTGATTAGCTTTGAATCCATGTACTTCAGAGTCCGTATCTTGTTACCTTGAAATGCGGCGTGATTGCCACAATCATTATTTCTCAATATCGAATCCGCAAAATTTTCTGCGAAAAATATTCTAATCTTAATGCAATCAATACTGGCATCTATTTCTTCAAGACATCATGCACCTTTATAAGTACACGGGTCAGTCAATTTTCGGCGTTATAGGAACATCTCGTTTACTATGTGTACCCGCCTCGAACATTTTTAGAGTTGCTTTCATGTTTAGCCATTTCGTCGCGCGGGGTTCGCGATCCTCCCACTCAGATATCATGAATATTAGCGATACCATCACTGCATTCCCTTTGCTGAAATCAGATCAATTATCAAAGTAAAGCCGATCCTGACAGATACGGCTTTACCTTTTTGCTTTCTATTTAGAATTTCAATGCACGTCAGCTATCAAGTGGCCGTGCTTAAGTTCTAGGCGCAGATAGCTTTGACATTATGATTATTTCTCCACACGACACCAACGATCGCCAAAGACAACACCCCCCCAATTAATGTTGTCCAAACGCCCGGAAAGGAGAAGGCAAAACCAGTCAAAGCAAGCGGTATTCGCAAGATATTGGCAACTTTCCCTACTCCAAGCAGCCAACCCTCTAGGCCACCGGATATCAAAAGTATACCGATGATGATGGACGGCAGTACATAGATCAATGGTGTCAGATCTCCCTGAAGCACTAGGGCCGGCTGGAACAAGAAGAATAGTGGCACAAAATAAATCACGACCCCAAGCCGCATCGCGGTAAATGAGGTCTTCATCGGTTTTGAGCCCGCGATGGTCGCAGCAAGAAATGCAGCGGCACCGACAGGAGGCGTAATCACTGAAAGCATAGCATAATAGATGATGAAGAAGTGCACCGCGACCGGGTTGAAGTTCCCGATTTCAATGATCGCTGGGGCCAAGGTTACAGCAAGAAAGATATAAGCAACAATCGCGAGGCCGGCCATACCCATCACGAAGCAAGCCAATATCCCGAAGCCAATAATCATGTACATGTTACCACCGCCGAACTGTATCAAACCGGAAGTAAGAGAGGCAGTAACTCCCGTAATGGTAAGCCCACTCACCACAAATGCAATGGGAAGAATAATGGCTGCGCTCTGCGTAACCAAAATGCCAATCTGACGAAGCGTCTCATAGATTCTGTGCGGCGTCATCATTGTTTCTCGGTTGAGAAAGCTTAGAGCTACCATTAGGCAGGATGCGTACCAAGGTGCATAGGTTTCCCACCGCATATAGAGAAGTCCCCAAACCAAAAATACAAGCACCGTAAGAAATGGCCATCCTCGTACCAATACCTTTCTTAGATTAGGCACCCTGTCCGCTGGCATGCCTGCCATTTTGGTACGCGCAGCATAAGCATCGACCTGGAGCAGAAGTCCAAAGTAGAAAAGCACTGAGGGGATTATAGCTGCGAGCATCACTGTTACGTAATCAACGCCCAACGTCACGGCCATGACAAATGCAATTGCACCCATAACCGGGGGCATGACCACACCACCTGTTGAGGCACAAGCCTCGATAGCGGCGGCATAATGCGGCGGATACCCAATCTTTTTCATTGCAGGAATTGTAATTGATCCAGTCCCGGCAATATTGGAAAAAATTGACCCCGACAGAGAACCAAAGAAACCAGATGCAACGATAGCCACTTTAGCGGGCCCACCACGGTACTTTCCAAAGCCGGCATTTGCTAAATCGATAAAGAAGTTTCCTGCGCCTGTGGCGAGTAGCACGCCAGCAAACACCAAGAAGCCCAAAATAATTTCAGCCACTACCTTTGTGGTTATGCCCATTAAGCCTTCAGCGCGGAAGATATGCGATTCTATCATCCTATCAAAGCTATATGGTATTCCCATTATAATGCCAGGAAAGTAATCAGCAACGAGAGGATAGAGTCCGAGCAGAAGCACGACGAGCAAGAATGGAATTCCGCCTGAGCGACGCGACATCTCTAGCATCAGGAGCCAGAGCAACGCACCGGCTGGTATACTCACCCAACCTGCTTCGAAAATGTCCCATGCGTGGCTAGAAAACCATATGCAAATCGCGAGACCAGTGATTGCGGCAGCGATATCATAAAACGGAACGCTATTTTTTCCGGGCGACGAAGGAAGAGCGATAAATGTGCAAGCAGTGAATATACCGATGAATATCCAGTAGTACTCGATATCTAGTATTCTTCTGCTGGCGATGGGTATGCCGAAAATATATGCTACTCCAATAAGAAGGCCAAGAGTGCTTACTACAACAAAGATAATACTTCGCCGGGAATACGTATCTCCTAGACGCGTAATTTCTGACGGTGCCTCAGCCGGGGTATCCGGTTGGCTTTCGTTTTGATGAACGTTTTCAAGCATGTAATAGATCCTTCTCAGGAATTTGACTAGTGCGACGGTGTCAAGCGAGACGGCAATTTATGCCACCGTCCCGCCTAAATAGTCAGAACCGCTTACAGACGTGAGCGGAACACTTCCAAGTCCTTGGTGTGCTGGGCTAAGATATCCAAGAAAGCTTGGTTGTTAAACTTAACCTCAACACCCTTCTCCCTCGCTTCTGCGAGAGCTGCCTTCCTCGCCTCAACCCAAGAATCCATCTTTTTGATTGCCGCAGAATTCCATTCATCGTCTGCTTCCGTCCATTCGCCAACTTCTCGCAAGTACTTGATAGTTCCTTCGTGGACAGGCATTGGCGTCTTATCGAGATAACTGCGGAATATACCTAATGACATGCGTGCCGATAGCGGGTGTGTCCCACTGTACGTGTCGAATGAGTTATGCATCCACTTGGCCAGATTGTAGACAAGGTCGATGTCCGCATCAGGAAGAACAGAGTAGATGTAGTTCGAGTTGGCGCTCTCCACTCCGCGGGCCGAACTGACCCCTATCTCAATTTCGGCTGGAATTAGCATTGGCCGCACGTCAAGAAAGGCCTCCCAGCCAGCCTTGTTGCTTGCGGGCATGCCGAGCCAGCGAACCGATCCAGGAGCAGCTTCGATTTCTGCTGAAACTGAACTGCTCGTCGCACAATAAGCTATGTCCGCCTTACCCTCTACAACCGAGCGGCAGTTCTCCACGTAAGTGGCTGCCGGTACGAATTCGATCAATTCCTCGGTTTCCTCTGGAGTTAAGCCAAGATAGGCTGGAATGCCCTTTTCCACCGCAGTTTTCATGGTCGGCGAGAACAAGGCTGAAGTTATACGAACCCCTCCCTTTTTGATGTCCTCTAAAGACTTAATCTTTGATCCGCCTGCCACAACAAAGGCCCAAGGTGTGTCGTTGGTGTGCCACAAAAGCCTCTGCGAAGAGGGCTCTGTGGCCGCGTATGCGTCAAGCCCCTCAACCTGAAAACGCATAGCCGCGCCTGACACCGTGACGAATGCAAAGTCCTTGCGCTCGACAAACCTTCTGTAACGTATGGTATCGTTGTCTTCAGGGATGATCCGCACGACAGCACCGGTTTCCTTTTGTAGAACTGAGATCCAACCGTTTGTCTGTGCGAATGAGCCGGAAGATGTTCCAGGTGCGCCTATAACCAATAGCTTAGGCCAGTTGTATTCCTGTGCATTCGATTGCGTTGCGGAGCCAAATGCTAACATCAGTCCAGCAGCACTTAATGCGGCGTATTTAAAAAATTTCATCTTGTTTCCTCCCTAGATACAAAAATATGTTCGATGCTACTTGCCAACATTGTGCACCATCGCAATCTACCGATCCCCCCTTATCGAACGAACTGACAGACATAAGCTTCATCTGTCATATGATGCGTATCGCAATAATCCTGACATGTGTCAGCAATACTAAATTTGACGCCTATCTGTCAACTGAGTTGTCTGAAGTCAGCACTTATGGGTCTTCAGGCTTTGTTGAGAAGTGGTCCGGCAAAACTGGACAGCGTGCTAGGATGTATCCAACCTTGAAAACAGGATACACAAATGACCAAGAGACGCAGTTTTCCAGACGAGTTCAAAGCTACGGTGGCGCTTGAGGCGCTTCGTGGAGATCGCACAGCGCAAGAGATTGCAGCCAAACACAAAGTCCATCCGACGCAGGTGACGACATGGAAACGGCAGGCCATTGATGGGCTGACGGCGTGTTTTCTGACAAGGTCAGACGAGCGGAAGACAACGAGGCCGAAGTCAAAGAGTTGCATGCCAAAATTGGAAAGCTGGCGGTCGAAAACGATTTTTTGTCACAAGGGCTAAAGCGATGAGCCCGTCCAAACGCAAGACCTTGATCAATCGGAACCGCACCGATCTGAGCCTGACCAAGCAGTGTCAGCTGCTGAAGATCAGCTGATCATCGTTGTATTATACGCCGGTTGGTGTGATTGCTGAGACGCTGGAACTGATGAATGAGATTGATCGGGTGTTCACCAAATACCCGTTCTTCGGCAGGCGCCAGATTGCGGGCTACTTGCCTAGAAACGGGTTCTACCCAGGCCGTTACCGTGTACGCCGCCTGATGGGGATCATGGGGCTGCAGGCTATCTATAAAGGGCCCAACACCAGCAAGAAGCATCCACAGCATCGCATTTACCCCTACTTGCTGAGAAAGCTGCCAATCACGCGCCCAAACCATGTTTGGTGCAGCGATATTACTTACATTCCAGTGCGCCGTGGCTTTCTCTATCTGATCGCGATCATGGATTGGGCGACGCGCAAGGTGCTGGCATGGCGGCTCTCGAACACATTGGACGCCAGCTTTTGTGTCGAGGCATTGATGGAGGCCATTGCCAAATACGGCACGCCAAAAATCATGAATACGGACCAGGGATCACAGTTCACTGGCGCCGCGTGGATCACCACTTTGACCGAAGCTGACATCAAAATCGCTATGGATGGGCGGGGTCGCTACCTCGATAACATCTTTATCGAACGTTTGTGGCGGTCACTGAAGCAGGAGGCTGTCTATCTGCATGAGTTGCAGGACGGCTTCCAAGCCAAACGCGTGATCAAAGACCGGATCAGCTTCTACAACTCGGAGCGCCCCTCACGGCCCTCGACAAGCGATCACCTGACGACGCATTCTTCGACACAGAACAAACCCAGAAGGCGGCATGAAACCAACCAGATTACATCTTAGCTAAGACGCAAAACTGTCCGAATAAGCAGGACCACTTCAGTTGATCGCGTGGATGTGATCTTGCCCCGCCTACCAGCATCGTAATGTGCCACTGTAGTGTTTTAGAGAGCATCATTAAAAGGGTGAAGTGATTCAGCTCCGCACAGGCATCGGTGATCATCTTCAGCTTTATGTATCAAACGAACCAACATCCAATAACGGGATGTGAGGGATAATAGAACTTTTATCATGGCTTTTCTTTTAGGGGCTGTCCTAGTTAGCTAGGGACTGTTGACGTTCAGGATTCACAAATCAGCTGATGTCTTTTTCAAGGTTTCAAACAGAGGACAGCAGCCTTGACCAGAAGAGTTCTGACCAATGCGCAGTGGGCGATCATCGAACCGTATTGTCTTGGTAAACCCACCGATCCGGGGCAGACCGGCCGTGACCCGCGTCTGTTTTTGGAAGCGGTCCTTTGAATTGTCCGCACTTGAGCGCAATGGCGCGAGTTGCCGGACGAGTTCGGCAAGTGGAACAGCATGTTCAAGCAGTTCCGCAGGTGGGTCAAAGCGGATACTTTCCATCGTATATTCGAGGCATTGGCCTCTGATGCCGACCTCGAATACGCCATGATAGATGGCACTATCGTCAAGGTTCACCGCTGGGGCCAGGACGCAAAAGGGGGACTCTGCGTCAGGCCATTGGGCGTTCTCGCGGAGGGATACGATACAGCTTCTTGTGGTTCATGATCATTCCCTTTCGCTCCAAAAGCACGTCGATCCGGCGATAACCGAACCGGCGCCGCTTGCTGGCAATCGCCTTCATCTCTTCGCGAACTTCAGGATTGTCCGGCGGTTGATCACGCCGGACAGTTTTGGGATCGACACCGACAAGCCTGCACGTTCTCCCCTTACTGCGTCCTCCACGCCTTAAAGCTCCGAGGTCATGTTACTGACTGTTCTGGCATGCTTAATTTTGTTGAACTCGTACTCGTCTGTAAAGTAGCGGCGGAGGTGTGCCCAACACTTAGCTGGGGTGACATTCTCAACACAGGTTCCCAGTTTGCCCAATTTCCCATACCCGACATACGCATCCGTCTGCACGATCCCAGATAAGCCATCTAGGAGCTTGTGGATACGGGCATCTCGACATGCGGTGTTTCGTCAGCGACTTCCAACGCCGCGAACCCGGGACCCTTCACATGGATTTTTTCGCCTCGGCGTCGGCGGTCCGCAACCGACCACTTACGTACGAGGCATTCATGAGTGCCAAGCTCTGCGGCAACGTCTCCGGGAGATTGGCCGTCTTCCCGAATGCGCCGAGTGGCCTCCCACTTCACTTCGTTAGGCCAGATGTTTTTGCCTGAATGGGACTTCTCTATAGTAAATCCCCAAATCTGGTTTTCCGTCATTTTAGTCTCCCGCTGATTATCAGGGGGCTAGATACCATTTGCAGGGGCAGAAGATTTAGGGATCAAAGACGGGGCAGATGCAACGCTTACCTCCCCGGCAGACACGGATCGGTTCAGTCAGGCTCCCCGCTTTTGATCTGCCTGCTGTAGTCGAGAGCGATCTCGGCCCCGATCTCGGCAACACGACGAGCCCTCGCGCCATCCTTTATGGCATCAGCGCTGGAGCTGCTGGCGTTACCACGCGCGGCACGGGCCGCGACCCCCTGAACAATCGCCGCGTATCGAAAGCAGGCAAATGCAAGAAACACCGGCCAATCTGGAATTTCATCGCGCCCCACAGTATCACAATACCTCGAGAGCATCTCTTCTTCGGTTGGTAGACCGGCCGCAACAAGATCATGCACACCAGGCAGATCACTCGGAAGATGATAATGCAAACAAGTGTAGGCGAGATCGGCAAGAGGATGACCGATGGTGGATAGCTCCCAGTCGAGAACCGCGATCACCCGCGGTTCAGTCGGATGCACGACGACGTTACCCAACCGATAGTCGCCGTGAGAAATCGCGCTTTCGTCCGCGATTCCGCCGTGTTCGATAAGCCAGTCGCGGAGCCAATCCATATGGGAGTAATCAAAGTCCGCAGGTAGATCTGCTTTTGCAGCCTCATACTGGTTGGACCAACGTGCGGTTTGTCGGGCAAGATAATTCTCGGCGCGACCAAATCCGTCTAAGCCGCCCGCACGCCAGTCGAATGTATGCAACTTGGCAAGGGTGTCGATAAGCGAAAAAGCCAGCGTCCTGCGATCTTCCCGCGGCACGGAGAGCATTGCTGGCGAAACGATGATGCGCCCGTCGACGTACTCCATGACAAAGAATTCTGCCCCGAGCACTTCAGGGTCATTACAGTACGCAACCATCTTGGGAGTCGGAATCTCGCTCCCCCAAAGCGCTTGCATAACGCGGAATTCACGGTCGACAGCATGGGCTTTGGGCAGCAGAACGCCAGGCGGTTTCTTGCGCAGCACGTACCGCCGCCCTGACACCAGTGTAAGCAGATAGGTCGGATTAGACATGCCGCCCTGAAACTGTAGTACAGTCATGCCAGATGTGACGTCTGAAATGTGATTGGACAACCATGAGGCCAGAGCATCTACGTCCAATTGGTGCTGCCGCAAAGGGTCAACTACGACAGGAGCGTCTTCTGTTTGGGGTGATCTCATATTAATGTCCTTTTCGGGATCCTTGAAAGTAGCGAGCCACCGTCGTAGCGACCGTACAATAGGTATTTTAAATGTCTTGAAATTGCGGTGGGCGCCGGTCAACGAAACTCTGCACGCCCTCTTTGAAGTCCGGCGCACCAAAGCTCTTGTCCATTTCGGCGTCTGCCATCTCAAGTGATTCGGCGAAGGACTGGTGATAGGCAATACGTATTTGCCGCTTCATGACCGCCATTGAACGCGGAGAAGCATTGACGGCCAAGTTTCGCGCGATTTTTCCGACATGAGCCATTAGATCGTCGGACGGAAGAGCCTTGTTTAAAAGGCCAATCTGTTCGGCTTCGCTGCCTGTGAACTTGCGGGCAGACAGCAGGATATCAAGTGCGTGTGCTTCGCCGACCAAACGTGGCAGCAACCAAGCGACTCCGTGCTCTGCAATCAAGCCGCGCGCAGCAAAGGCCGTTGTGAACTTTGCATCTTCGGCCGCAAAACGCAGATCAGAATAAAGTGCCAAAATTAGACCAATCCCCGCGCAGGGTCCATTGATGGCTGCGATAATCGGCTTGGGACAGTTGAACATATAGCCGAAACGGCCGGGGTAATTAGCTTGGAGATCAGGCCCCGGTGCAGAAGAAAAACTGACGTCATCTGAATAAGACGCAGGTCGCTTGCTTGCGACACCAGCGTCCGCGGCTCCTTGCAGCCCACTCATATCGGCGCCGGCGCAAAAGCCTCTGCCTTCACCAGTAATCACGATCACACGGCACTCGGGATCACATCCGACCTCA
Source organism: uncultured Sulfitobacter sp. (assembly GCA_947502265.1). GTDB lineage: Bacteria > Pseudomonadota > Alphaproteobacteria > Rhodobacterales > Rhodobacteraceae > Sulfitobacter. Next base: position 96,875 of record CANMZB010000001.1, on the reverse strand, counting down.
CCAATCGCCCGGCGGAGTTCATTTGCCATTTGCGGCGTCCAAGCATTGAGTTTATCTGGCCTGTTCAGCGTCACCGTAGCGACGCTCTGATCAATCGAAACGCGAATTTGTTCGTAGTTCAACGGTTTTCCTCCTTCGTGTGATGCGCTTCAAGGCCGATTTTAAAACGGCTTTTCTCCACAAACGCTCCAATAAACGACACATCACTATAAATACTGACATTCGTCAGGGTAGATATTAGATCTACAAGCGCCTCGGCGTCAATCACCGAATGCTCACTAATTTACCCTTCGCACAACAGGAGGTGATCAAGGTCTTGACGTAAGCCAATTATAATGGCTATGAATAACTGACGCTTGTCAGGCGTCGGTTTTGATGCCGTGATTGCAACGCAACAGAAGGGGGGGCTAGAAATAATGTCGAACCAGAAATTGAATTGTGGCCGTTGGGCTGTAGAGTGAAAATGACTGTAGCAGTTATAGGCTTTGTCCGCGACGGCGCACGTTCATTTGACGCCATGCGACAGGAACTGAGGTTGCGCGCATGAACGTGTGGTGGCCACTGGAGAAGTTCGAGCATGCATTCCGGGATAGCCCTTCGAGTATTGGGGATTACTTCAATGCACCCGAAGCCATCGCAAAAGCGATGGGCGGAAAATGGATTCAGCCCTGTAACCTGACAAGGATCAAGCGGAAACGGATTCTAAAACTACATAGACAGGGAAAAGCGCGTCATTATTTGGGGTGGCGAGAATGCCTCAAGTCCCTAGGTCGAAGAAATTTGTGCAATCATTCCGATAGTATGGAGGCGTATACCTTTCCAGCCTCACATAGACCGCTAGAAATAATGTCCGGACATTTCAAACAGCCGGAGCAGATTTGGTTCTGCGACACGCCTGTTGAGCGAAGTGCGATGAATGAGATATCCCGGAATGCTGCCAGAACAGCCTTACTCGAAAAAAGTATTCTGGCTAGTCCACCCAGCGGACTTTCGATAGCGACAACAACTAAGATTTAGGAGCAAAAAATGGAAATTTACCTGCGACAGATCTGTCTTGTAGCCAAAGACATCAAAGCCGTGACATCAGATTTGGAAAGTGTGTTTGGCACCCCTGTCGGCCACGTTGATCCAGGGGTGGGCAAATTCGGGTTGGAAAACATTCTGATGGCGTTCGGCACTCAATTCATCGAAGTTGTTTCACCAATTCAGGATGGGACAGCTGTTGAGCGGTATCTGGACCGGCGCGGCGGAGATGGTGGCTATATGGTTATCACACAGGTTCGCGACAAAGCCGAACAGGAAACAGTGCGTGAAAATGCTTCAAAGAACGATGTTCGGGTCGCGTATGACAGCGACCGAGGTAACTGGCATTTAATGCAATTGCACCCACGTGACATGCGCGCGGCCTTCTTTGAAGTCGAATGGGACGATGTCGGGGATGTTGAGGGCCATTGGAACCCAGCCGGTGGTACAGATTGGCAGAACTCTGTGAATGCCGATCGTGTGTCCGGGATCACGGCGGTGGAACTTCAGTCTGCCGATCCGGTAGCGCTCGCTGCGCACTGGTCCGCAGTGTCCGGTCTGCCAGTCCAAGACCGCGACGGCGTTTTACATATTGCTCTGGCGAATGCTGATCTACGCTTCGTCGAGGCAACTGACGGGCGCGGTCCGGGACTTGGTGCAGTCGATGTTCGCGCGGTCAATCCTAAAAAAATTCTGGCCGCTGCGGACCAACGCGGCGCTCGGGTGTCAGATACGCAGGTTCTGGTCTGCGGCACGAGATTCAATCTAGTCGACTGAAACAGTCAAACCAATACTCATAACTTAGGGGATATGAAAATATGGCCAATCCAAATGATGAACTACACAACCTCATGATGTCCGACAAGGCGCGAGTGCTTCTGGACAAAGTGGTCGCACATATCACAGAGAACTGTGATCCGGCGCTTGCGAAATATGAGGCGCTCGATGCCAATAAACCTTCACCTTTCGAATACGCCCCTGGACAGCTCGACATTATCGAGGAGCTCAAGGACAAGGCAAAGGCATCCGGACTGTGGAATTTCTTCTTGCCAGATGCGGAGACCGGCGAAGGGCTGTCGAATCTTGACTACGCCTATATCGCCGTCGAGTTGGGGAAAAACGCCCTAGCACCGCAATCAATGAATTGCGCCGCGCCCGATACAGGCAACATGGAAGTACTGGAACGCGTCGGTACGCCCGCACAAAAAGAAGCGTGGCTAAAACCCTTGCTGGAGGGCAAAATTCGTTCGGCCTATGCTATGACCGAACCTGACGTGGCATCTTCCGATGCCAAGAACATCGGCACCCGCGCGGTTCTTGAGAATGGTGAATGGATCATTAACGGCGAAAAATATTACATCTCAGGCGCCGGCGATCCGCGTTGTAAGATCATGATCGTCATGGTTAAAACATCTCCCGACGCTGAAGCATTTCGCCAGCAATCCCAAATCCTAGTGCCAATGGACACGCCCGGCGTTGAAATCGTCGGTCCGATGAACGTATTCGGCCATGATGACGCGCCGCACGGTCATATGCAAATCCGGTTCAAGGACGTGCGTGTGCCTGAGGAAAATATCCTGTGGGGTGAAGGCCGTGGCTTCGAAATCAGCCAGGTACGGCTTGGGCCAGGTCGTATTCACCACTGCATGCGCTCGATCGGTGCGGCTGAGAAGGCGCTGGATCTCATGATTCACCGGGGCCTGACGCGCGAGGCATTCGGCAAGAAGATCATCGATCTTGGCAAAAACATGGAGACGATTTCGCGTAGCCAGATCGAGATCGACGCGATGCGGCTGATGGTGCTCAAGGCTGCCAAGGCAATGGATGTTCTGGGCAACAAAGAGGCACGCATCTGGGTCTCTAAGGCCAAGGCAATGGTGCCTGAAAAATGCTGCAAGATCATCGACGACGCGATGCAGGTGCATGGTGCCACGGGTATCAGCCAGTGGTCTCCGCTGTCCGCGATGTACATCAAGCAGCGCACTCTGCGGTTTGCCGACGGCCCGGACGAGGTGCATCACCACGTGATTGCCCGCGCCGAGCGGCAAGCTTTCGAAAGTTCTAACGAACGCCAGGCCAGAGCACAGGCACAGACTGGTGGCGGCCTCATTTTTGAAGGATCGTAAGTCATGAAAAACTTATTTGACCTGAGCAACAAGGTTGCCGTTTTGACTGGCGCATCCAAAGGCATGGGAAAGGCGATGGCTTTGGCCCTCGCCACCCAAGGCGCAACAGTTGTCATTTCGTCGCGCAAGCAGGACCAGCTTGACGCAACTGCGGCCGAAATCAACGAAGCATGCGGCGCCAAACGCGCCTATGCCATCGCCGCCAATGCGGGCCGGCACGATGAACTGGAGGCGCTGGTCAGCAAAACCAGGGAGAGCGTCGGACCTATCGACATTGTCATCGGAAATGCCGGAGTGAACATCCACTACGGCCCGATCTCTGAAATTCCCGACTCAGCGTATGAGAAGACTATGCAGGTGAATGTGCAGGCCAACCTCTGGCTGGCGCGGCTGGTGGTGCCGGACATGATCGCCAAGGGAGCTGGATCGATGATATTCACTTCGTCGGTCGGCGGCTTCAAACCATCTGCTACGCTTGGCCTTTACGGCACTTCGAAACTGGCGTTGATCGGCCTCGTACGAAATCTGGCGCTGGAATACGGTCCACAAGGTATTCGTGCGAATGCAATTTGTCCCGGTCTCATCCGGACTGACTTTGCCAAGGCGCTCTGGGACAATCCCGAAGCCGAAGCACGGGCCAATTCCCAGATCCCGCTGCGCCGCCTCGGTTCTCCGGACGATTTTGGCGGAATTGCTGCATTTCTCGCATCAGATGAAAGCAGCTACATGACAGGCCAAGCTCTGACCGTTTGCGGCGGAACCAATATGTGGACCTAACAGGCAGAAAAGGGAGGAAATACGATGAACCTAAAAGATAAAACCATCGTTGTGACAGGCGCTGCCGGGGGTATCGGGCGCGCCTTGGCTTTGCGGTTTAACGAGGCGGGGGCTAAGCATATTGTTTGTGTTGACTTGGATGAGAACGGCGCCAAGGCAACCGCTACAGCAGTCGGCGGCACGGGCCGTCGAGTTGATGTCGCGTCAGAAAATGACATCAGTACCTTGATCCAAGACGTCGAAACCCAGATCGGGCCGATTGACCTATTTTGCTGCAACGCTGGCATTTCAACCCGAGGTGGGCCGGAAGTTCCCGACGAAAAATGGCAACAAATGTGGGACATAAACGTGATGGCTCACGTTTGGGCGGCGCGCCACATGATCCCGCGCATGATCGCGCGAGGCGGCGGCTATTTCCTGAATACAGCCTCAGCTGCCGGGCTGCTCAGCCAAGTGGGGTCGGCCCCTTACGCGGTGACGAAACACGCCGCCATAGGCTTCGCCGAATGGTTGGCGCTCACCTATGGTGACGACGGTATAAAGGTATCGGTGCTCTGCCCGCAAGCCGTGCGAACTAACATGACGAAAGGGAAGGAAGGCGGCGTCGCCTCAGTTGACGGCATGATGGAACCCGGTCCAGTAGCCGACGCCTGTCTAAGCGCAATCGAGGCTGAGACATTTCTGGTCCTGCCACATAAGGAAGTGCTGGAATACATGCGCCGAAAGACTGCTGACTATGATCGATGGATTGGCGGTATGCGCAAGCTCAACCGAAAATACGCGCCCTGAATAGCCAGGACACCTGAAGCAGCGTTCATATAGCGTAAGGAGTAGCTTTGAGATGGATTTACAATTTTCAACCGAACAGAATCTGTTCCGTGATACCGTGGAACGGTTCATACGTGAGGACTACACTTTCGACATCCGCTCCCGCATTATCGCCAACGATGAACCGTACGACGATATGTGGCGCAAAATCGCAGAGCTTGGCTGGTTTGCCCTTCCCTTTCCGGAATCGCTTGGAGGACTGGATGGCACTGCAATTGATTTGAACATCGTCGCGGAAGGTATCGGGCGGGGCCTTGTCATCGACCCCGTTCTTCCGACAATATTGGCGGGGCTGCTTGTGTCACGTTTGGGCACCGAGCAGCAGAAAGAAATCGTTATCCCGCCTTTGATAGAGGGTAATTTGAAACTTGCCCTGGCATTGTCGGAACCGGGCAACCGTTACGACCTCAATGCGATAACGACGACTGCGACACACTCTGCGGACGGATGGATCATAGATGGGCACAAAGCGCTTGTACCCGGCGCGAACAACGCAGACAGGTTGCTCATACCTGCGCGAACGGAAAGCGGTGAAATTGGCGTTTTTCTTATAAAGCCGGGTATTGCGGGGCTGACTATTAGGCCGTTGGGCCTGCACGACAGCACAACCGCCGCAGACGTGATCCTGGAACAGGTTGCCCTGCCCGATGACGCGCTTCTCGGAGCGGAGCAAAACGCGCGCTCCGCACTGGAGTGGGTTTTCGATCTTGGGATCGCAGCTGCCACAGGCGAAGCACTTGGCGCAATGGATAGCCTGTCAAAAATGACGCTCGCATTTCTAAAAGAGCGTAAACAGTTTGGTCGGCCGCTAAGCGAAAATCAAGCACTTCAGCACCGTATGGTAGATTTGACCATTGCGGTGGAAGAGGCGCGATCATCCGCCCTATCTGCCGCACTTCAAGTGACAGTCCCAGACTATGCCACCCGCGCCCGCGCGCTGTCCCTGGCTAAGATCGAGATCAACCGCACGGCCCGAACTGTCGGTCAAGAAGCCGTGCAGCTTCATGGCGCTATGGGCATGACAGAAGAATTGCCGATCGGCCACTATTTCAAGAGATTAACAGCAATCTCCGGACTTTTCGGGACATCGAACTGGCACGTGCACCGCATCACCAGAATAGACGCCGCAAGCCGCGACCAAGGGAAGAAATGATGAAACTCGAACTTACCACGGACGAACAGATATTCGCGGACGAGGTCCGAGATTTCGTAGCCAGGAACCTGCCCGCCGATATCGCAGAGAAGGTTCGCCGGGGTGCGATCCTTGGACGTGACGATCACATGCGTTGGCAGCAAATTCTGGCCAGTTGCAACTGGCACGCCTTCAGCTGGCCAAAAGAGCATGGCGGCCCTGGCTGGTCGGTGACACAACGCTATCTTTTCGAAAACATCTGCGGTGAAATGGATTGCCCGCTAATCCAACCGTTCGGACCGCGAATGGCCGGCCCCGTGATCTTCTCGTTCGGAACGGAAGATCAGAAGGCACGGTTCCTTCCCGGTATTCGCGAATCCACCGATTGGTGGTGCCAAGGTTATTCAGAGCCTCACGCCGGATCAGATCTCGCCACGCTGTCCACCCGCGCCGAGGACGATGGAGAGCACTACATCATCAATGGCCAAAAAATCTGGACTAGCTACGCGCATTACGCGAACTGGATGTTCTGCTTGGTTCGAACATCGAACGAGGACCGGCCGCAAAAGGGTATCACTTTCCTTTTGATCGACATGAGCACTCCCGGCGTGCGGGTCGACCCGATCGTAGGCATGGACGGACGGCATTCTTTTAATTCCGTATTCTTTGACGATGTCAGGGTTCCAAAAGAGAACCGGATCGGAGAAGAAGGAAAAGGTTGGACCTATGCCAAGTTCTTGCTGGAACACGAACGCATTGATAATGCCGCACTAGGTGTCACCAAACAAGCGCTTGAACGTGTCCGCCAAATGGCTTCGGTTCCGATCGACAGCGCCACTCCATTAATAGAGGATCCGATTTTCTCTTCTCGTTTGATCGCAATTGAGGCGCAATTTGCCTCGCTAGAGATGACAGCATTGCGGGTTCTGTCTGCCGTGAACTCAGGAGAATCTCCAGGTCCGGCCTCTTCATTGCTCAAAATCAGAGGAACCGAAATTGCGCAGCAAATTTCCGAACTTGCCCTTGAGATTGCAGGCCAATATGCTCAGGTTCGTCCTTCAATGAACGGAACTTACGATTGCGCCCCATCCGGTCCCGAACAGACCGAAATGGCAATGACAAACTATCTTTGGAAACGAGCGATGTCGATTTATGGTGGGAGTAACGAGGTTCAGAAAAACATCATTTCGAAGCGTATTCTGGAAATGTGACAAGGCGCTTGTGCGAGTCGTAGGTTTGTTTGGAAAACAACGTGCGCTCCAATCGATGATCTTGCCACGGTCTAGTTGTTTGGCCTCATGGTTTGATGGTGCGTTTCTTTCTCAGGAATGGAAGGAAACACTATGGGACAAATTCGTCACGGGAGCACCACGTATTTTTACCTGACAGCACATGCTTACATGTATGAGAGGGCACGTTGGACCTGTCGCGGTTTGATGCCGCAACCCCATCAGGGCGTCCAAGTCCGACATCAGACGCTCACCGATGGTCATCTTGTGACCACGCAACTTATCGCCTTGTCGTTCCAAACACCTCTGTTCCAGACGTGCGTTCAGATCATCAAAGCTGTCATAATGCGGCGCGGGCATCATGAAGTTGCGACGTGTATATCCGACCATACCCTCTACGTTGTCTTTGTCGCTCCCTCGCGCTGGCCGCCCGAACTTGTCATCAAACAGATAGTGCGATTGTAGCTCCGTGAACCGGCGTGTCCGAATACGGGTGCGATCACCCAGAATACGCGCCACAGCGATCTTGGTATTGTCGTAGAGAATGGATTATGGCCCATTATTGCTCCGCATTTTTCACGTCAGAGCGGCAATACAGCGATCCACTGCCCGGCAGGGCATTGCGCAGCAATGGCCCGAGAGGGACGAGCTTCGATCGCGAGGCTGTGCAAGAAACTCGGGATCAATCCGAAGACTATTGCCAAGTGGCGAAAGCGCGAAACCGTTCAAGATCGTAAAACAGGGCCGAAAGAGCCCCCCTCAACCGTTCTCGCGGACGCGAAGAAGGCGATGATCGTCGCATTCCGGCGGCATACCTCCTGTCGCTGGACGATTGCCTCTATGCTCTACAGCCCTCGATTCGGCATTTAGATCACCACATTTACAAAGGCTGATGTCAAAATATCGATGGATGATCGAGGCAGATATCTGGACACCATCTTCATCGAACGGCTGTGACGGTCGTTCAAACAGGAGGCGGTCTATTTGACATGAACTCCAAAACGGATACCAAGCCAAACCGGTGATCAAAAACTGGATCAACTTCTAAAACACCGAGCGGCCCCACACGGCCCTCGACAAGCGACCCCCTGACGACGCATGCTGCGATGCGGAGCGAACCCAAGAGGCGACGTGAAATCAGCCAAATTACATCTTAGTTGAACCGTAAATCTGTCCTAAAAAGCAGAACCACTTCAGTGCCGGCAGTGCTGATTAAATGACCAGACGCATCCAGCCCGCCTGCGTGATCGATGTGCGGCGAATCTAGCCCTGGCTGGCGACACTTTGGGTAGCACAGCAGCTACAAATGCTGAACGGATGGAACGGACCAAGAAGGTCAAATTCGGCACCGGCAAGCATGGCGGGGTCGAATTTGAAGTGTCCGAGAAGATTGAAGGGCCTAGAACGTGAAGTCGCAGGCTGAAATAGCCTAAATGTGCGGCAAGGATCTGTCAGAGACAGCAATCCCTGCGACACTACCCATTCAACAACTGCAAATATCCGAACTTCTCAGGTTCCCGAAAAGTTCGGCTTGCGTTTCCCCATAAAGGCGGCCGCAGCCTCCTTGTGATCTGCAGTGCCGGACGACAGAATGTGATTCCGAGCCTCTGTGTCGAAACAAGCTCCTAGACCACCGCCGCTTTCGGCCAGAGAGATATTTTCTTTAATTCGGCCCAATGTCAGCGTCGGGCCCGCGGCAAGCGAGAGCGCAAGTTCTTGCGCCTCGGACATTACGTTTTGCGCAGCGACGGCCCGCGTGACCAGCCCCTTTTCGGCCGCCTCTTTTCCCGACAGCACTGGAGAGGTTAGATAGAGTTCGCGCGCACGTGCACCCCCAAGTATTTGGGTCAAAAAGTATGTCCCACCAAAATCTCCAGACAACCCGACCTTGGCAAAGGCGGTAGTGATCTTGGCATCTTCAGCACAGATTCTTAGGTCGCATGCCAATGCCAAGGATAGCCCGGCTCCGGCGCAGGACCCTTCGATGGCGGCGATGGTTGGCTTTGGCATCTCGTGAAGATATTGAGAAGCGGACATCCTGTCACGTAGGTGATGCATCCTTTCGCCGATTGACAGATCGCGCCCCTTCCCTTCATTCATCGCTTTGACGTCCCCGCCGACACAGAAGTGACCCCCATTCCCGGTCAGCAGAACAGCACGTACGGCCGGGTCTTCGGCAGCCGCTGCCGTCGCGTCGCGTAGTGCGGCTGCCAGATGCGGATCAAGTGCATTACGGTGCGTGGGGCGATTCATTGTAAGGATGAGCAAACCATCCTTTAGCTCTTTCAACAATACTTCAGTCATTGTACTTTCCTCCTCTAAAATTAAATACTTAGCTCACCAGGTGTCAACCATCGTTCGGTTGGGGCTAGACTTTGACGGGCGCATCTTGGCCGAGCGTAAGCCGGCTAGTATCCATGATCGGGTGTCAACTGGGTCGATCACGGCGTCAATCTCCAGCGTCTCGGCAACCTTGATCGCCTTACCCTGTTGATACATCTTGTCCACCAGCTGATCATAGAGCACTTTCTTTTCCTCCGGATCCGAAACCGCCTCCAGTTCGCGGCGGTAGCCAAGTGTCACCGCACCTTCGAGTCCCATGGGTCCAAATTCTCCGGTTGGCCAGGCTACGGTGAAGAAGTTGTCGTATGTGCCACCGCCGACCATTCCCTGCGCGCCTAAGCCATAACATTTGCGCAGAACTACGCTGAACAGGGGAACCGACAGGGACCGCCCGGTGACAAACATGCGACAGACATGACGGACAAGGCCGGTGCGTTCATATTCTGGGCCAACCATGAAGCCGGGTGTATCGCAAAGCGAAATAAGTGGAATATTAAAGGCATCGCAAAGCTGCATAAAGCGGCTGGCCTTATCGGCTGCAGGTCCGTCAATCGCGCCGCCCAGATGTTTGGGGTTGTTGGCGATGATGCCGAAAGGCTTGCCCTCAATCCTGACCAAGGACGTCACAATCCCTACACCGAATTCTCGCCGAAGTTCGAGAACTGATCCCTCGTCCGACATGCCGTCAATCGCGTTGCGCACTTCGTAAACACGTAGGCGGTTCTCAGGCACAACATGACGTAACGTGCGCGCGTCCGGCGCCTTCCAATCTGCCACCGGCCCTTGGAAATAGGACAGATATTTCTTGACCATCTCGCAGGCTTCAGCTTCGTCCTTTACACGAATATCCACCACACCATTGGCGGATTGTTCGCTGATTGGCCCTATCGCCTCTGGGGGGTAAATACCCAAGCCGCCCCCTTCGATCATCGCAGGCCCAGCCATGCCGATATTGGCGCTCTCGTCCGCAATGATGACATCGCAACACCCCAGAAGCGCCGCGTTCCCTGCGAAACAGCGGCCTGAGACAACACCCACCATTGGAACTTTACCACTCAGGCTGGCGAACTGGCTAAAGGTCTGGTTGGAGATGCCGGCATAAGTCAGGCGCTCAGTATCACCCGGCCGACCGCCCCCCCCTTCCGCAAAGAAAACAAGGGGGATGTTCCAGTCACCTGCCACGTGCAGGATGCGGTCAAGCTTGCGGTGATGGCGCTGACCCTGCGTGCCGGCAAGCACCATGTAATCGCCGATGGCAAAGGCGCAGCGCGAGCTATCCTCGCCGAACTGGTCGCCGTTGACAGTGCCGAGTCCGGTCAGAATGCCATCGCCCGAAGTGTTCTTGATCAAATCCTCAAGCGGCCGTCGCTGGATTTGGGCAGCAACGGCGAACTCGCCATACTCCACGAAAGTGTCATCATCACAGATCATTGCCAAGTTTTCGCGGGCGGTCTGATGCCCTCGTCCATGGCGTTTTTCCACGGCTTCGGGGCGGTTCTCGTCGAGCCCGAACGCGCGCCGGTCAAGGACTTCTTGCAAGTCGCCACGGATCTGGTCGAGGTTGATCTCTTCAGCCGCGACCTCCATCGTCGCACCCTCCGCAGGTTCGATTGCAAACAGCATCTCCTCTGCCACGACCGTCTGGCCCGGTTCAGCAGCGACGGCAGTAATCCGTCCGGCGCAAGCGGCGGAAATGACATTCTCCATCTTCATGGCTTCAATGATGGCGAGCTGTTGGCCTTGCGCGACGATATCACCTTCGGATACCGATACGCTCACGATTGTGGCTTGCATCGGAGCGCGAACAGGTTCGCTGCCATCCGGGATTGCCATCTCGGATATAGGGGAGGAGCCCTCTCCCGTGTCTCCGTCTTGCGGCGTTGTCATGGTGAAAGCTTCTGCCGCTTGCGCAAGCTCGGCCGCGTTCTGTTCGATAAACCGCGTTGTGATATGGTTATCGCGGACATCTGGATGCGCAATCAAAGCACGCAACCACGGAATGTTTGTGTCTAGCCCGGAAATGCGAAAGTCGTCCAAGCTATGCGCGACCTTGGTCAACACCGCCTTGTAGTCGCCGGATCTTGAATGCACGATTAGTTTGGCAAGCAAGCTGTCGAAACGGGCAGATGTGGTATAGCCGGAATAGGCAAAACCGTCGACGCGAACCCCTCGGCCTGTTGGCGGTTCATAGATTCCGATCTTGCCCCCCGTCGGTATGGCCTGCGCGGTGGCATCCATCTGCTCCATGTTGATGCGCAGTTGTATGGCGTAGCCCTTGGGGTCAAGGCTGGTTTTTCTGGAAAAGCCAAGATCGGGTAGGTCGCGGCCTGATGCGATGTTGAGTTGGAGTTCAACAAGGTCCAGCCCGAACACCTCTTCAGTGACTGTATGCTCCACTTGAATGCGAGGGTTGGCCTCGATAAAGAAGATATCCTCGCCTTCCAGACCCTCGTCCGACATCAGAAATTCAAAAGTGCCCAGCGAGCGATAGCTGGCGTGCTCGGCAAGGAGAAGTGCCCGGTCGATCAGCCTTTTCCGCTGCTCCTCATTCAGGCTGGGGCTGGGTGCAATCTCTACAACTTTTTGGTGACGCCGCTGCAGCGTGCATTCCCGCTCTCCCAAGGCTACGCAGTTGCCCTGCCCGTCTCCCAGGATCTGCACTTCGATATGCCGTGCGGCAGGCAGGAAGCGTTCGACATAGACGTTCGGGTCACCGCAGGTTGCGGCGGCCTCTGAACGGCAACGTTCCCATGCCTGAGCAAGGTCATCATCGGGACCCACCACACGCATGCCGCGCCCCCCTCCGCCAGAGACCGCCTTTATGAGCATCTGCGCACCTTGCGGGAGATTGTCGCGAAAGGCTTGAGCCTCTTCCAGCCCGGTCGCCTCGGTCGTGCCCGGAAGTACCGGCACACCCAATTTGTTCGCGAGGTCTTTCGCCGACAGCTTGTCACCGAAAAGTGCCAAGCCTTTTGGTGTGGGACCGACAAAGATCAGACCGGCATCTTCGACACGTTGCGCGAATTCTGCGTTTTCGGACAAAAAGCCGTAACCGGGATGAACAGCGTCAGCCCCTGATGAAACGGCGGCCTCTACCACGGCATTTATGTCCAGATAAGCCCGCGCACCAGCGCCGGGCAGCTCGACAGATTCATCAGCGTATAGCTTATGCTTGCCCAGATGGTCGTCCGGCGAAAAGATCGCGACTGTCTCGATACCCATATCGGACGCCGTCCGTGCAATCCGCAAGGCAATTTCACCGCGGTTGGCGATCAGCAGCTTGCCGATCTGTTGGGGGGTCTTTCCCTCCGGTGCAAGTCTTTGATTCATCTGGGCATCCCTTTCATTGGCACGTTTGGCACGAAGGATAGCTGGACGCGTAAGCAACAGTATTCCATTAAAATGGTATCATCTTGCTGCTGCGCACCCTCCCTCTTTTGCCAGAATAGCTGACATATGTCAGGATTGTTATTGATATTTGCCCGGCTGGTCAAGTCACTCATCGCTTTACAGGCAAGGCGCTGCACGCGGGGCGCTACGCGCTTGTTTTACGTTTATGGTGTGGCCTAATTATGGTTTGTGGTGTAAATTCGCTGCATCGTCCAATTTTGAACCCTTGGCCCTTGGAGCAACCGCTTGTCTAAACCAAATCAAAAAAGCACGATGGCACCCGCCCCTTCCGGCTTGCTTGAGGAGGCGGAGATCAAGAACGTGCGGAACAAGGAGCTTGTTCAGGCGAGACGCGAACAGATTTGCGATGCTGCTCTTGAGCTTTTTCTCGAAAAAGGATTTGCGTCGACAACGGTCCGCGATATCTGCGCAAGATCCGGCGTCAATCAGGCCAGTATCTACGACTATATCGCCAATAAGAATGACATTCTGCGACGGGTGTTGAACCAGCTATGGTTCCGCGAAGACGTGCCATCTCTTCCGGATATCTTCAAGGATACGTCGCTGACGCTGGAAGAAGCGTTTGCCCATTACTTCCGGGAAACATGGCGGAAAAAGCGGAAAAGCACACTTTTGGTCTATCGCGCGGTTCCGCATATGCCAGTAGAGGACCGTCGCGCCATGCGCGCCAGGGACGTCGCGCTCATCAAGAGTGTGGCGGCTGAATTGGAGAAGCGAGCAGGTCGGTCCGCCGAACCGGGCGAAACAGAAGTGTTGGCAAATGCTCTTATCTTCTTGTCTGCCTTTGCCCCCATGCGAGATTGGTTGCTTAAAGAAGTTCCCGAAGAAACGATGATTCGAACCATATCGGCTGGCGCTGCTGCCATGGTACGCGAAATTCTCTCTAACCAAAACGGGGCATATTGCGACCCCGCTGACCAAAAAACCATTAAATAGCAAAAAACTTCAAGACCATTCTGACCACTCTCCACAATATGTTGCACCAATAACTGACATGTGTCAGTTATTGGTGCAACGGCTCTGGTTTACGCCCTGTACGGGTAGCCAGCGCAAAGAATGTGGTGGGAGGAATATGAAAATGTGTGCTAAAAATAGTGAAAACAGCCCATTGAAGGGCATAAATGTAGTTCAGATCGGCGGCGGCGCTGCAGGGTCTTGGTGTGCAAGGATGCTAGCGGACTTAGGGGCAGAAGTCGCGTATCACGACCCCGCCGACAGGATGTCAGCGCGGGAGGAGATACCGGGCGACAAACGGACGCGCGGGCTGGTCGCTGCTTGGCTCGCTGACGGGAAACGCGCGATAGTAGATGAAGTGGACGTTGATAAAGCGACGGCAGCTGCGGATTTGGTGGTACTCTGCGAGGATGTGGCAGGCTATGTAGTCGAGACCGCGCCGAAATGTGCAACTATCGATCTGTCATGGTTCGGCTCACACGGCCCCTGCGCGGACTGGGTTGGCAACGACTTGATAGTTCAGGCCCTTTCGGGGATGATCTTTCCGGCAGGCCCCATTGACGGACCGCCGCGACAACTTGGCGATATGCATTCCGCACTGATCGGCGGCGCCAGCGGCTTTGTCGCAGGGCTGGCTGCGCTCTTGGCGGCGGGTTCGCACCGATATATGGAGGTGTCTATCCTTGAAGCCTGTATGGTCTTGGGAGAGTTACAGACTTCGGATGCGCAATATCTCGGACGACCCGTACCGCGTTCTGGCTTGAACCGTTTTTCTCCGACCTGCCCAATTAGCATCCACAAATGCCGTGAGGGTTGGCTAGGTATAACAATCATAACCCCGGCCCAGTGGGTTGCATTTTGTGAGATGCTGGGCCTGCCCGATTTGGCGACGAATTCGGACTTATCTACGATCTACTTGCGCGAAGCGCATGCGGACGAGCTTGAGCGCATTTTCGACGACGCCTTTAGAAGTAAAACTGCGGCGGAATGGGCGGCAATTGCCCGTCAGAAAAAGGTGCCCCTTGTCGAGGTGCCCGATGCGGGTGCGCTACTCGATCATCCGATATTTCGTGAACGGGGTGCACTTCGACCCATTAGGGTTGGTGATGGAAGCTTGATAGCACCTGCCTCCCCCTTGCATGTGGCTGCACCCGAGGGCTCCAAGCCCCGGAACGCGCTCGGGGCCGGTGCCCCCGACCCGACCGCGCTTCTTGCCGGTCTGCGGATCGCGGATTTCTCGATGGGCTGGGCAGGCCCTTTAGCTACGCGAATCTTTGCCGATCTGGGCGCCGAGGTGATCAAGATTGAGGCTGGGCGCTATCCTGACTGGTGGCGAGCGACGCAGTGGACTGAAGAGGCTATAGCCGAGAACCAATTTGAGAAAAGCTGCCGATTTTCTGCCATGAATCGCGGCAAACGAAGCGTGAGCTTTGATCTCACCACAGAGGAAGGTCGCAGCTTGGCCCGTGATCTTGTGGCCGTTTCTGACGCAGTGATCGAAAATCATGCTGCCGGGGTGATGAGCAAACTGGGCATGAGTTGGAATATCCTGAGCCAAGACAGGGAAGATCTGGTGATGGCGTCCATGTCCGCCTATGGTACCGGCAATGAATGGTCGGATACGCGCGCGTATGGCTCGACCCTTGAGCAGGGCTCGGGCATGCCAAGTTTCCGCGGCACAGAGGGCGAGCCCCCGGTGATGGGACACATTGCCTATGGCGACCCCGTCGGCGGAATCTATGGCGCAGGAGCACTGTTGGCTGCACTCTATCACCGCCAAAAGACAGGCTGCGGGCAATGGTTAAACCTTAGTCATATTGAAGCACTGTTGCCCTTCACCGCCCCGGCCGTGCTAACGCGTGGGGCAACTGGGATTGAACCCCAGCGGATTGGCAATCGCCATGTCGACATGGTTCCGCACGGTATTTTCCCCTCACAGGGTGCGGAAAGTTGGTTGGCGGTAAGCGTCAACACTGCCAAAGCGTGGCAAGCGCTGTCCCGGTTGATCGGACGTCCAGACTGGGCGGATGGCCGATTGGACCGGATAGATGATCGGCGCTCTATCGAAACGGAAATTGAAACAGCCCTTGCCGATTGGTTACGATCCAAATCGGCTTCTGATGCCGCCGACGCCCTGCAGGCAATCGGGGTTGCCGCAGCACCTGTTCTGACGCCTGAAGCCGCGCTTGATTTACCGCACTTTGCGGTACGCAACTTCATACATGTGACAGAACGCGCTTATATCGGCGTGCAGCGACAAACGGCCTTGGCTATCGAGATGGATCATCAACGTCCGCCATTGCGGGGTGTCGCTCCGATGCTTGGCGCCGATTCCGAGTCCGTCGTGACCCAACTTCTAGGCATGGAGCCTTCTCACTATGCCGACCTGCTGAGCAAGGGTGTGATCTCTCTACGACCGACAAGCCTGCGCCAAGCCCAATAAACATCTACACTGGAGCAACCTGCTGGTTGCTCCAGTGTAGATCAGGTGCGGACATCTAGACTTTACAAAAAATACGTCACACCGGCTCAGGACCCATTAACCCACTTGAGGCGGTGGGACCGGCGTATTGCCCCTAACGACGTAGGACGTACCACCTTTCTATTGCTCGGAACCGAAGCCGCACGTAGTCGGGCAATTGCCTGACGGGCTATATTCTAAAGAAAATCGCTCGATCCTGTCACGTCTGACTCGGCGCACATTTTTCCTTTCCTGGTTTTGGGGGCGGCCCTCCATATTCGGGTTCAGAGAACTTTACAACTGACAAGCGTCCGTCACCATTTGTAATTCCTACTTGAATCTCAATTACAGAAACCGGACCGCTTGACAGCAAAAGAAGGCGGCATCTAATGTAAGACTGTCAAGTGTCAGGATCACCCAACGTAATCCAGATAATACGAAGCGAAGGGAAATTTAAATGACTTCCGGACAAGCAGCACTTTCCGGCATTAAGGTCACGGACTTTGGCGGTAGTTTAGCCACCGCCTATTGCGGGGCATTGCTGAGAGCCTGTGGCGCAGAAGTTATAAAGGTCGAACCAGCCCGCCATGGCGATACGATACGTGGTCTTCCACCTTTCGCTCCTGGCGTGAGTTTTCCAGAGGCTAGTGGGATGCAGAGTTTTCTGGATGCGGGCAAACGGTCAATTGCCCTAAACGAGAGTAACACGGTCCAGAAGGAAGCCAGTCAATCCCTAGCCCGGGATCTTGCACAATCTGCAGATGTAGTCCTAGAGGCACGCGGGCGCGACTTCCTTTCCGTAATCGGCCTAGCCGTGCCAACAGCATCAGATCCGGTCACATTGTCGCTCAGTTGGTTCGGGAATGACGGCCCAGCCAAGGCATGGAAAGGTAGCGACGCTGTCGTTCAGGCAATGGCAGCACATATCCATGGGATCGGCCCGGTTGAGGGACCTCCAATCATTCCCGGTGGCTATCAAGCACAGATATCTGCAGGGGTTACTGCATTTATCGGGGTTATGGCCGCTTTGCTTGGTAAGATGGCAGGTGGCCCTGGCGGTTTGGTCGATCAATCCATTTTTGAAGCGTATCTTGCTTATGCCGAACCCGGAGCGGTAAGGTATGCCTATGAAAGCGAAGACACACCGCGCATGGGCCTCAACCGCTTTCCACCAGTCTATCCTCAGACAATATATCCCACCGGTGAAGGCTGGCTGGGGGTTACGGCGCTAACACCTGCACAATGGCGCGCTTGTTGCGAATTGCTCGGCCTTGAGGCACTTTTAGACGATCCCCGGTTCAACAGTTCGACCTTGCGAAGCCTGAATGCCGACGCCCTAGATGTGCATATGATCGCGGCCCTAGAAGCACGTTCGGCGCCCGAATGGTTCCACGCGGGGCAAGAAAAGCGCTTACCTTTAGCGCTTGTCCCAGAACTCAAGGATATTCAAAATCTCGAACATTTTCGCGCCCGCGAAGTTTTCGCTGACTATACCCATCCGGATCAGGGTACTTTTCGGGCGCCAGCCATTCCGTTTAAATTCTCCGCCACGCCGGTTCATGCTGGAGGTCGCGCACCCAGAGTTGGTGAGCACGGGGCGGATATCCTGCGTGATCGTTTGAACATGTGCGTTGACGACATTGCACGGTTGGAACGCAACGGCCCAGTTTGGATACCGGAGGTTCGGCAATGAATACAGCACATGCCCCCCTGACTGCGTTAAGGGTTATCGATTTCACCATGGGGTGGGCCGGTCCACTTGCCACACGTCAATTGGCCGATCTCGGTGCCGAGGTCATCAAGGTCGAGTCCAAGACCAAGCCGGATTGGTGGCGGGGTGTCGAAATTTCCCCGGACAGTATGGCGCGTGGCGATCATGAACGAAACCCGCCCTTTAATCACATCAACAGGAACAAGCTGGGTGTTGCCATTGATCTGGTTCGCCCAGAGGGGCGCGCACTGGCGCTCGATCTGGTGGCCTGCGCCGATGTGGTGATAGAAAATCAGGCGACTGGTGTAATGGCAAAACTTGGGCTGTCCTACGAGGATCTGGCGGCGGTAAACTCTTCAATTATCATGGTATCGTTGCCCGGCTACGGGTGTTATGGGCCTTGGTCCGACTACCGCGGCTACGGATCAACCTTCGAACAGGGGGCAGGCTTGCCGCATCTGACCGGTATGCCGGAAGGTCCGCCCCTTCAGTCACATATCGCCTATGGTGATGCCTGCGGCGGTCTGTTTTCTGCAGCGGCCGTGTTGGTTGCCGTACACCATCAGCGGCGAACTGGAGAAGGCCAGAGAGTAGATCTGTCACAGGTCGAAACCATGATGCAGCTGGGGGCCCACGGTGCGGTTCATTTCGGCTTGAACAAAGAGGCGCCGGTCAGGACCGGCAACCGACACCCACAATACGTGCCGCATGGATGCTTCCCTACAGAGGGCCACGACCATTGGTTGGTGATCGCCGTCACTGAGGACGAAATGTGGCCTCCTCTCGCTCACATGATCGAGCGCGACGACCTGGGAGAAGACCCAGAGCTGTTCACCGCGTCCGGGCGCAGAGCCCGAGAGGCCGAGATTGAACAGGCGATCTCTCACTGGACGCGTGATCGCCCCACCCGTGCTACCGTCGAGGCACTTCAGTCCGCTGGTATCTCCGCCGGTATCGTAGCGCGGCCGCGCGAACTGCTGGATGACCCAATTCTTGCATCGCGTGGTTTCTGGAAGGTTGTCGATCGTGCTTATGTCGGGCCAAAACCGCATCCTTTGACGCCATTTCGAATCAATGGCGAGCGCGGAACGATCAATTGGCCCGCGCCTTTATTGGGCGAGCATACAGAACAGGTTCTGCGTGACGTTCTCGGGCTTTCCGAAACGAAAATAAAGCTGCTTCGCGAAGCAGCGGTCGTTGCAGTCGCACCGCCCCCGCCAACTGCAGAAAGGGACTAGGGTCAGGACCCATAAATTGATTGAGGTTGTCGCGTTGTCATGATTCACGATCCCCGGTTTCGGGGGATAACATGAGCAATTTGTACTGGCTTACTGAGGCGCAGATGGAGCGTTTGCGGCCTTACTTTCCAAAGAGCCGAGGTCGTGCTCGCGTTGATGACAGGCGTGTTTTGAGTGGCATTATATTCATTAACCGCAATGGCTTAAGGTGGTGTGATGCACCAGCGGAGTATGGCCCGCCAAAGACGTTGTATAATCGCTGGAAGCGTTGGAGTGAAATGGGCGTGTTTGCCCGGATCATGATGGGACTGGCTGAGCTGGCTCCTGATAACCAAACTCTCTCGATTGATGCCACCTACCTCAAAGCACATCCATTGCCCGGCAATGCATGTTTACATGCATGAGAGGGGCACGGCCTCCAGCCTGCGGTAATGAACAGGCGGACCGGGCGACCGCTGGTGTCTGTAACAGCATGCAACTTTGTATTCATGCCCCCCCTTGGTCAAGCCTCCCTTTCGGGACATTGCTGCGCAAGACCCTGTCGGGCAGTGGACAAGCGCCGATACAAACGCCGCAACCGCATCGAAAGGATGTTCGGCAGGCTCAAAGACTGGCGACGTGTCTCAACCCGGTATGACCGATGCCCAAAGGTCTTCCTGTCAGCAATCGCTCTCGCCGCAACAGTAATATTCTGGTTATGAGTCCTGACCCTCAGAAGCGAAAAACATGGATGCCAACAGAAAACGGCAAATCAAGTGAAGCAAGGCGACGTATCGAGCCAGTGTTTCAACCACATTTGTCAACGCAGATCACGGAAATTGGGCTCGAAGATCTCGCTCACACAATGAATACTTACGTTCCGCGCTCTGGAAAAGGCACCGCAAACGGCCAAGTTTCGCGGGGGCGTTCTTGCTTAGTGACGATGTTTGACTGGGCGGCGCATCGGAATAAATCAAATAAAGTCGGCTTGGGGCGTCGCTAAAAGCTGGACGTTGTTGATGTGAGGCAGACATATGATCCATCGATTGACGATCACTCGATCACAGGTCGGCGTGACAGGGCACTGGATCATCTGGAGCTAGCTCGCATATTGCCATTGCTGGTATGGCCCGCACCGGAGGTTTTGGGCCTCAAGACACATCCGAAACACGTTCTGCGGGCAGTGGCTTTGAGGTTTCTGCTGCTGACCGCCGCTCGCCGATCTGAGCTTGTTAACATGAAGTGGGGGCATTTCCGTGAGAATTCTGGAATTTGGCACAAACCATACGTTAAAACAATTTCGGGGCCCCCAAAGTTGCAGAACTTGCCCCTGTCTGATGCTGCGATCAAGTTGTTGCGTGGACTGCCGAACTTCGACACCCGAAAATCTGATGATTTGGTTTTTCCGAATGCCGAAGGTGGCGGTTTGGATAACTGGCAGCGGATCACCGGTGCCGTTCATCGTGTAAGCGACACCAGCGACTGGCACCGCCATGACTTGCGTAGCACAGCTGCGACAATCATGAAATTGCTGGGAGTATCGCCGCGGGTTATCGATGAAATTCTGGCGCACAATGCATCCAATAAGGACGAGGGCAGTTCTACAGCCTTAGAAAACTATCTGGCCACAACCCATCTTCTCGAGCATGTAGTCGATCCGCAGAAGGTGGCCTTGGACACATTGGCAGAGGCTTTGGAACATATTGAATATGGCCAGCACGAAGGGCGTGATTTAGCCTCTCACGGCAGTGCTTCGTGCTAAATAGACAGATTGGCAGGACACATCTCATGCCGGACCTCGATAATATGTCGAAGCCCAGCGAAGAAATAGTTTTTATGCGGCGGCTTTAACCAAAGCCATAAGGTCAGAATAGTTGGTCACGACGTCATATTTTACCTGATCTTCATTAATCCGTCTGCCGATCTCGTCAAAAAACTTGCGCGCGCACTGAATCTTGGTTTGCTCAAGCTCACGCATTTTCATCGATGGCCCTGAGAGCTCCATTGAAGCGCAAGTTGCGCGCTGCCTTACCTACATCCAATGGGGCCTCTGCGGCTCCGAGGTCCCACGTTCGTTGCCGGCGGCCCCTCGCAACAGATACTGACCGACTGTTTGGCCTGCGTAAATGGGCGCAAAGCGGGAAGCACGAGTTCGACACGCTCTGCACTGGACTGGAAATCGAACATCGACTGACCCCACCAAGATCACCATAAACCAACGGCATGGTGGAGCGGTTCAACGGATGCATCGAGGAGGTGCTGCAAAGCCACCACTTCCAATCAGGCGAAGAGTTTGAGGCCACCCTGCATCGCAACGTCTGGCTCTACAACCAACAACTCCCGCAATCAGCCTTGGGCAGTAAGACGCCCTTGCTAGCCATGAAAAACTGGCACAAACTCAAACCGAACTGTTCAAGAAACAACCATACTACCGTCCGGAATGTGACAGTTAGTCGATTGGTTGAGTCTGGCTGTCAGGGCGCCTGATGTCAAAGCGGTCGCTGGTGCGGCAATAGGTGCCTGGGCCGCCCATACGCGCAATTGGGGAGTGAGCATCAAGGTCAATTTGAGCGGTGTCAGGATCAATCAGCAGGGCATCTCTGACATATATTGACAGTATTTCACCGAGGATGATTCTCTGTTGAGTGCGAGTCGGTACCGTTTGCATCAATTGGCACTCCAAGCGCACAGATGACTGCGCGACCCCTGGAACACCATTTGCAATCGCAGAGCATAATTGCACCGAAGCATAGTCCGCTTCGCTTTCGCCATTTGGCAAATCGGTTGCGGTTTCATTCATCGACAAAGCCTGATCTTCAGCTACCAAATTCACCGTGAAACGTTCGGTTTCCGTGATGTTGCGCACGGTGTCTTTAAGCGTCTTCTCGGGGTGCTCGAGGATGCCGAGCGCCACTACCGCAGGGTCATGCCCCATCACATTGAAAAAGCTATAAGGGGCAAGATTAACCGAACCATCGTTCGAAATTGTCGAAACCCACGCAATTGGCCGCGGCACGACAAGAGACGCTAGGAGTTTGTACCGCTTACGTGCCTCTAACGTTTTCATATCGTATAGCATTGAAAAACCTTGTAACTATATTGCCCTGCCAATTATATGGCAGGGCAGCAGATTTTACTCTGTGGCGGTGCGTTCCGCTGCATCCAAAAGCACGGCAAGCATTTCAGCCGTTTTCGGATCTTCGTTCAACAACTCCAAAACAGCGTCACGCATTTCGCGCATAAGCGCCTCGCGCTCAGCTTTCGGCAAATAATGAACTGTTCCGCCCATTTCTTCCCATGTCTCGTAAGCCTTGGCTTGATCATCCAGAACAAAGTCATACAGCTCGGGTTCAAGCGCTGTGGCCTCTTCGCGTAAGATCATTTGCAAATCTCCTGGCAGAGTATCCCACCAGATTTTGCTGGCCAACATCACTTCGCCCATAACCCCATCTTCGGTGGCCGTGATATGGTCAACAATGTCGTAAAGCTTTAGCGAGGTGAACGCAGGCGGGGAGCTTTTCATCCCATCCACGGTCCCTTGTTGCAACGCTGTTGCAACTTCGCTGAAATCAATTGGCACAGCCGTAGCCCCCATCAATTCCACGCCTTTGCGCTCGACCTTGGAGGCAAGAACACGGAGCTTTTTACCTTCAAACGCGCTCAGAGTATCGCCCTCAAAGCTGGTCGCAAACGCGGTGTTTCCGTAGATATATGTACCCAGACCAACAAGGCCTTTGTCGATACCAAGGTTTAAAAACGCCTCGCTAAACGCCGGATCGCTAAACACACGTTGTGCATGGCGGGCATCTTCAAAAATCCCGGGCAGATCGGTGACTTGGTAACGGGAATCCACGCCTACAAGATAGGCGGCAGGCCCCGTATAAAACTCCACCGTACCTAATTGTAGTCCTTCGATCATACGCGCGTTAGACCCAAGCTGCGCTGCGGGGTATAATTCGGTTGTGATGCGACCTTCGGACCGCTCCTCGACCCGCGCAGCAAAACGCTTAATGGCTTCTGTTTGAACGTCATTCACCGTCGCGGTGGCCAGTTTCATTGTAAAGTCTTGCGCCCACGCAGGCGCTGCGAAGAAAGTCGTCAACAATAGACAGGCGCCTGCGGCTGTAACCATATTGCGTCGGTTAGGAAAAAGAGAAGACATAGAGAACTCCATTCATGTGAGAGGTTGCAAAAAGATTGGTCAGTTAAGGAACAATAGCTGAGGCATAGAGATTTCTGGGACATAGGTGATCAACAACAGAGCCAAAACTTGCAGGATGATAAAGGGCACCAACCCAGCACTAATGCGCGAAATAGGTGCGCCAAACAGCGCATGAGAGGTGAAGATGTTCAGGCCAAAAGGCGGAGTGAACATACCGATGCTCAAGTTCACAGCCATAATGACACCGAAGTGGACAAGGTTTACATCAAGATGAACCACCACAGGCACTAACATGGGCGTCAAGAGCACGATCGCTGATACGGGGTCCATCAAACATCCAACCAACAACAAGAACACGTTGATCGTTAGTAGAACTACCCAAGGCTTGCTTGAGGCCGCTCCGACAAAGTCGACAAGCGTTTGCGGCACGCCGCTTGTTGTCAGAACCCACGAGAACACGCCAGAGGCAGCAACGACGATCAAAATTTGCGCTGTAAGATGGGCAGAGCTCAACACTACCTTCCAAATTTCACGCCAGGTGATTTCCCTATAGAAAAACCGAGCCACCAGCACGCCATAAACCCCGGCAACGCCCGCAGATTCCGTGGGGGAGAATATGCCTGAATAGATGCCACCAAGAATGACTACAGGTGTGCCAAGAGCGGGTAGCGCCGAGATGAATAATGACCATGCTTCACCCTTTTGCGATTTGATTTTACTTGGCGGCGACATGTTGCGCGACACCCACAGAATATAGCCAGCAATGACAAGGCCCATCAGCAAGGCGGGCAAAATACCTGCCGCAAAAAGCGCTGTTACCGATTGTTCGGAAGACGACGCATATAGGATCATCAATATGCTCGGGGGCATAACGCTGGCGATCCCCCCCGCTGAAGTGATCAGCCCAAGCGAAAATTTCTCGCTATAGCCGCCTTCGCGCAGGCTTGGGTACATCAAGCGACCAATGGCCGCCACTGTTGCAGGGCTCGACCCCGACACTGCACCGAAAAATTCACTGGCGCCGATGGCCGTCATGGGGCGCGCAGATTTAAGCCCGCCACAGAGCATCAAAATGCAATTCACAATGCGCCGCGACACACCGCCACGCGACATGATTTCGCCAGCAAAGATAAAGAAAGGCACAGACAAAAGCGTGAATTTATCAAGACCCCCAAACATGATTTGCGGCACCATAGTTGCAGGTACGCTCATCTGCGTTAGGATCGCAACACTCGCAGTTGACAGTAAAACAAGATAAATCGGCAGGCCCACAATCAACAACAACAGCGGCAAGCCACCAAGGATAAGAAGAAGCGTCATTTGGACCCCACCAGTGCGTCTTGGACCTCAACAGGTTCGACAGCGTTAAGGATTTTATCTGAGAAAAGGAGTGAAATACTGCGCACCACACCACCACAAAAGGCCAACGCGAAGGCCGCTAAGATGGAGCCATTTACGTATTGCTTGGGGATTTCAGCCACGGTGGTCACTTGCGAAAAACGAGCCACCAGCTCGACAACCAGATAGGCATTATAGGAGAAGTAACCGCACAAAGCCGTACCAGCTATCGCCAGCACGAAAGCAAGCCAACGTTGTGCAGACTTAGACAGGATCGTTGTTAAGATATCCGCGGACAGGTTTTCACCGCGTAAAGTCAAACGGTACGACATAAGACAAACCGACCAGATGATGAGTAAAGTGGTAACCTCTTCCGCCCAAAAGATCGGACTGTGAAACAGGTATCGCCCGGCAACATTGGCCGCATTGATCACCAGCGCCGCTGCGAAAGCACCGCCAGACAGAAGATCAAGCGCTTGAGTTATAAGATTGGTAAGACGATGCATAGGCAGATCCTTTGTCACGCGGTTTGCGGGAGGGCCGAAAACGCGACGCCTAGCCTTGGCGTCGCGCTACCTCACCCGTCCGTGTTGGAATAGGTGACGGGTTTGCGCGCAGAGGTGTTCACCCGAAGATCAAATACATCTGGACGTGCGTAATGCCCTGCAGCATCGAAATCGAGCTTTGAGCGCGTAACCGCATCCAGATCAATGTCAGCGACCAGAATACCCTCATCATCAAACAAGGGTCCCGCCAGCACATTACCCATCGGGTCCATAATCACGCTGCCACCGCGCATCATCACACGGTCGGGATCTGAACGCTGAAACGCGTAATCGTCAGGAAAGTCCTTTTCCCGAAGCACTTGACAGCTTGAAAATACGAACGTGCGCCCTTCAAGGGCAATATGCTTCATCGTAGCTTGCCAACTGTCGCGATCATCGGCTGTCGGCGCGCAGTAAAGATTGATACCTTGGCCGTACATCGCCATCCGCATCATTGGCATGTAATTTTCCCAGCAGATCACAGCCCCAAGATTTCCGATCTCTGTCTCGTAAGTCGGCATGGTTGACCCATCACCAAATCCCCACACAAGGCGTTCGGCACCCGTTGGCATCAATTTACGATGCTTACCCATGAGCTTACCATCGGGGTCAAAAAAGAGTGCCGTGCAGTAAAGCGTGCCAGCATCACGCTCGATAATCCCCATAACCAAAAACAAGCCCGCATCGGCCGCAGCCTTTCCCAACCGTTCCGTTTCTGCACTTGGAACCTCAATAGCACTGTCTGCATAGCGGCGAAACTCTTCGCGCCCAGCCTCGGTGCGGACACCAACAGCGACCTCATAGGTTTGTTCTTTGGGGTAAGCCGAAATATAGGCCTCGGGAAAAACGGCGAGCTTGCAGCCCTGTGCGCCGGCCTGAGCGATCAACCCCTCTGCCTTGGTTAAGCTGCCCTCGATATCGAACGGCACCGCCCCTGCCTGAATTACTGCTGCCCTGAAAGTCATTGCTTACCCCAAATAGTCGATTGATTTAGACACCCACTCTGATGCCAATCAGCCACCCTCATGTCAATATAGCAGATGAAAATTGGCAAAATAGAGTGATAATTTGGGGTTTTCGGCTAATTTTTGACATCCATGCGCGCCTTTTGGGCGGAATTTTAAAATACCGCCTTGAACTGCCGGAGGAACTAGACACCATCGCCGCCAAGAGTGTCGACGAAAATAGACAGCATGGATTCGCTTGTGTGTTGCCAGAAACCGCACTACTTGAGAGAATGTGCGCATTTAGGAGTCAGTCATGTACGACTTTCAAAGCAAGCTGTCGAAGCTGGGCATTAGTGGCACTTTATACAAGCTCTATGTCGCTGCCATCGAGCTGGGAGAAGCTCCGATTTCCGATGTGGCTGCTCGCGCAGGCCTAGTGCGCACCACAGCCTATGATGCCATGTCTCGCCTTGAGGACGAGGGCCTAGTCACTATAGTCAAAAGTGGTAACAAGCGGATCGTCGTTGCCGAAGACCCAACCGTTTTGTTAGAGCGCCTAGAGGCCCGCAAGCAAATGCTCAACGAAGTCATGCCTGAACT
Source organism: uncultured Sulfitobacter sp. (assembly GCA_947502265.1). Lineage (GTDB taxonomy): Bacteria > Pseudomonadota > Alphaproteobacteria > Rhodobacterales > Rhodobacteraceae > Sulfitobacter. Next base: position 70,071 of record CANMZB010000001.1, on the reverse strand, counting down.
GCGATCCCTGCACAATCGCGCAAAGGGCAAACCTCGTATTCGGTATTATGAAGGCCGCGAAGGCATTTTAATTGCCCTCAAGGACACACTAAGCATCAATGGACCAAACCCGACACTTATGGGAATCTTATCGATGGATGAACTGCGCGAGGTGCCTGGGCTTACCGAAATGGAACGGTTTATTGCGGCACGGATCGACAGCGGGATTTGGCTGCGCGTTATCAGATCGCGCACAAAAGACGTGGCATCAATCTGGCCGTCAGATCCAAGCGAGTTGCGCCAACTTCGCTTTGCACCCGAAAACGTGCTCTTGTCGATGACGACTTTTATATACGATGATAAAGTCTGCCTGATCTCTTCCGTGCGTGAGAATTACGGCATGATTATTGAAAGCGTCGAATTCGCGGCCATGCAGCGACAATTGTTCGAAGCGCTGTGGGTTACCTCTTCCGACATTTGATATTTGTGGTTTTTTGGGGCTTTGTTGCACAAATCAGTTGAAGTTCGTTCTTCCCCTTACCCCAGACGGATTTAGCCTACGGGTTCAGTGATAGGTATGCCAAGAGCAGTGTAGCGGTTCAGAACGGCAATGCGAATTTGGATTTCCGCGACTTGCCTTTCGAAGTCCCGCGCCATCAACGATTGGCCAAGTAGTTTCATACAGTGCATCTTCGTTTCGACGCGACTTCGGCGGTGGTATCCACTCCAGCGTCGCCACACCGTGCGGCCCAGATATTGTTGCGCATTGACCGCATCGTTACGGGCAATCGTTCCGTCGCTCGTAGGCTTCCAGGTCTTTGCATTCTTACGTGGCGGGATTATCGCGTGGGCATCGCTGACAGCAATCGCCTCACGGCATTTACGGGTGTCATACGCCCCATCTGCGGTAACGCTGCCGATGTCCTGATCGCGCGGAATTTGGTTAAGGAGTTCGGGCAGCATGGGAGCATCACCGATGTTGCTGCTGGTGACTTCGACTGTCGCCCCTGTTGCGCTGCCAGGTAGAAATGGCGTTGCGAGTGTTGCGGCCCCAGATGCCGTCTGTGCCATAGGTCCGGCGGCCTAGCCGCGTCAACTCCCGCTGAATCGATACACGCTGTGCACTGGTTATGCCCAGCCTAACCTCCGCCTGCGCTGCTGATGCCGCAGGACCCTCTACCGGCTTGCCCAGCCGCGCAAGAGCATTTTCGGCATTGGTGCGATACTTACCCTTCTAAAACTTTGCAAGATAGTCGCGGTAGGCTGAGACGGTATTGGCGTTCTGCGCGGCGACATAGGCGCTGCGGTCCACCTCTTGCTGGATCAGCGATTGTGCAATATTTCCGATGACGTCGCCCAGATCCTGCGCCAATAGGGGCGTGGTCAGGCCGAAGCTTGCCATTAAGATAACTGGGAGGGTGAAGGTCCGCATTGGGCTTCCTTTTCTGAAAAGGGGAAGAATCTTGCACCGCCACTTGTGCCGATAACCCAACGTTCCCAACCTGCATATCGCTTGACGAACAATCGGGTGATTTTGCTTGCTGATCAAGCCCCTTATGCCTTGAGTGACAATTGAACGGGCGAAAGCGCTCAAGTGAGCGTTGTAAGGCGATTTCGAACCGGTCTCAGCCTTCCAGCAACCGCAATTTGTTAGGCGATTCCGAAGAGACGTAGAAGTTTGATTTCCAAATCAGAAAGCAGGAAGTTAGCACGGCGCTCAACGCTAACAACAAATCGCAAGCTATGTCAGTGCTTCAACGCAGGGACTTTGCCCGTAGTTGGGCAACCATCGCAGCGCTAAACACCGTGTCCGCACACTGAAGCACAAACACTGTGCCCAACAAAGCGATTCACGCCGCAATCCAACCAGCGAACACATCAAGAAGTGCGCGTTAGGTGTGCTTTTGAAATTCACACGTTTGACCTGTATTAAAGTCATTAAACCAATGAATATAAATGGTGCCCAGGGGCGGAATCGAACCACCGACACGAGGATTTTCAATCCATCCGATACTCTATTCAGTGGTCCGGCCATTAACGTTGTCAAAACGTAAATGACCGGAGTTGAACTACCTGCCTTGGCTGTAGTCTATTCTGTCAAATCGGAGAGCTTAAGATTACTACCGTTTGATTGCTCGCCATCCTGCAATCAAGACGCAAGCTCCAACTAGTCCAACAACCAATTGCGGAAGCCAGCTATTCTCTGCATAAATACCCAACGCACCGAGGATCAAGTTCAACAAAACTGCGCCAACGATCCCGAGGCCGATATTAGCGATCAAGCCGGTATCCACTTTCATTATCATACTGGCAATCCACCCGGCCAGACCGCCGATGATGATCGCACCGATCAAACCAATTCCCATGTAGTATCCCTTTAATCTCACATTCCTCTGGTCGGATGTTCTTATTGCAGTTTGGCGCTGTTTCAAGCTTTGATCAAGCACCTTGGACCCGCCGCACTTTTACATCTGCACCCTGCACTAAGCATACACCAACTTCTGCCCTCAGCGACAACTTTCCCCGAGGTACAAGCTTTACACGATAGTTTTGACGATCCTTTCCTTGCCGATACTTTACGCCGTTAGGTCAAATATATCACCGCCGATGCGCAGGTTGATTTCGGCCTGACCTCCACCATCTATCAGCGCCCACATGATCTGGCCGGTCGGGCGGTAGATCACGAAGGCTTCCTCAATACCGTCGGCGCCAGCGTCCGGCGTTGCGGTGGTGTTGATCTGGAACTGATCTCGCGTCGCGTTGGCGTTCCCGAACACAAGCACATCGCCATCATCAGCGTTGTAATCCTGCACCCAGTCCGAGCCGTGATCGAAAATGCCGAGGTGGAAGAACTCATCAGCGCCAGCACCACCGTTCAGACGGTCATGGCCGAAGCCACCGTTGATGTAGTCATCCCCGTCGCCACCAAAGATAATGTCGCCCAGAGCGCCGCCCGACAGCACATCATCGCCGGTTCCGCCGATTATCGTATCGCCGCCAAAGCCGCCCGCGATTGTATCGTCGCCAGCATCGCCGCGTAGCTCGTCATTGCCGTAGCCACCGTCGATCAAATCGTTGCCGTCGCCGCCATAGATCACGTCGCGGCGATCGGCTTCACTGTAACCGCCAACCAGAACATCATCGCCTGCGCCCCCTATCAGCCGGTCTAGCCCCTCACCGCCGTTCAGCGTATCATTGCCCGCCGCTCCGTCGAGCGTGTCATGCCCTGCTCCGCCGCGCAGAACGTCGTCACCGGCACTGCCGGTCACACGGTCATGCCCCCCTTTTGCGTCGTATAAGGCGGGCGAGGTCAGAACAACAATGTCCGGCCCTTCGGTGGCGGCTAACGGAGCGTCGGTTCCATCGATACCCAGAGCACGCGCATCATCCATATCCAGCAAGGCAAGGCGCTCACTGGGGCCGTTTGCGTCAATGCCGCGCAGTACCCAAGCTTCCGGAGCAATGTAGAAATCCTCCAGCAGAAGCGTACTGTCGGCATTAAACCGGATCAAAAGATCATCTGCCTGGCGCTCAAACCCAAGATCAGCGACCCCGCCGCCGGACAGCACGTCAATATACCCGCCCGTATCGCGCAGCGTGTCATTGCCAAATCCGAACACCCCGGAAGAGCCGGGAGAGTTGCCCGAAAACGAACCGACGGAGAAGTTGTAGCTATCTTCGCCCTCCCCGCCGATTAACAGATCATCGCCCAGATTGCTGGAAAACCTGTCGTTGCCGCCTCCCCCCATCATCACATCATCACCAGTGCCGCCGATCAGCGCATCATCACCTGCGCCGCCCTCAAACGTGTCGCCCGCCTGTGTGAAGCGATTAAGTGAGTCCAAATTTCCCCAAATCGTGTCATTGCCATCTCCGCCGCGCAGCGTGTCGGACAGGACTGATCCCAGAATTCTATCGTTGCCGTCGCCACCATCCAGTATGCGGCTTCGCGCATCAACAACCTGATCGCGTGTCGCCGAATCCTTGGCGGCAGCTTCAACCTGAACGGTCAGATCATCATCGCCTGCACCTCCGGTCAAAGACAGCGCATCCCGCGCGTTGACCGCAATCATCACCGTGTCATTTCCGGCTTCACCCGCAATGGTGATGGGCCGTGCGGGCGTAAAATCTGCCTGATCGGTACCATCGGACAGGTTCAGGTTAGCCGCATCATCCCCTGCGCCCATCGCAATGTCCAAACTAGCCGAAGTAAAGCTGGCAGAGCCGGTCGCATAATTGCTCAATGCATCCGCGTCATCACTCAGGACGATTTCAACGTCCTCGCGTGCGAAAATTGCACGCGAGCGCTCGACCGACATGATAAACGCGGTGTATTCGCCGTCTTCACCGTTCAAAGGGCCGGTCTGAAAGAAATCACCTACAGTGAGACCCGTATCGCCGTCCGGGGTGTAGGTCATCACATATTCGGGCGAGTCTGGAGCGGTTCGGCTCCATTTCTGCACCTCGATTCCCGCGTGTGTGTTCATGGGGGTATCGAAAATTGCGTTCAACTGCTCGCGATAGTCAAGATGCAGAGCGACATACGTCTGTTCTACGGCCTGCCGGACCGCGTTGAAATCGGCGTAGGTGCCGTCCTGCAGATCAAGATTTATGGTAGGTGCTGCGACGCCTTGCAGTCTCAAATACGAACCGGAATAGCTATAGACAACATCTGCAATGGTAAAATCTGCCTGTCCCTGCATGAAGCTGGCGGGTGTCGGCTTAGCGTCCTGTGCGAAAGAATTGTCAAGATTATGATATCCTGTCGTGCCTATGCTGACCGTATGTGTTGCCGTCGCAGTCTGCTCGAGGTCCGTATAGTAGCTGACGGTCTTTCTAACGTTTCCGGTTCCCCAGAACGCGGTCGGCAAAACCTGCCCCGAAACACCACCAAAGAGATCATCGAGGGACACCTCCAGGAAATACTGATCCCTGTCAGGGGCGGTTGACCCCGAATAATTGAATACATGGGCCAAAACAGCGTCCTTTCAAATGCGCGACACCGACAGCATTGCGCAAGATATGCACAAAGTCACGCTTTACGGGCGCAGCCGCCGCTCACAGTTAGCTCATCATGCATGTGCCTCATGCCGCCATCAAATCGCTCTCAAGCTTTTCGAACATGGAAACGTCTTCTTCCGCATTTTCGAACAAATGTCCGTAAACATCCATCGTCATATTAATCGATGCGTGCCCCAGAAGCGTTTGGATCTTCTTTGGGTTCCAGCCTTGCTCAATGAACAGCGAAGCAGCAGCATGTCTCAGTGCATGGATACCGAACTTTGCTTGCCCTTGATCATCCACAATACCGTTATCGACAAGCATGGGTTTGAACACGCGGTTATAGATGTTCGAGTAATTCTGAACTTTCCCAACTGAATTTGGAAATGCCAGGTCCAGCGAACTCAATGGCGCGTGGTCCTTCCAATCCGACAGAACTTTGAACACGGTCGGTGCCATCGGAATGCTACGCACCCCTGCCCTGCTCTTCGGCGCGCCAATTTGACAGTATTCGTCGGCCCGCTGACTAACACGAATGACCTTCGCGTCAAAGTCTATGTTACCCCACGTCAAACCCCTGAGTTCAGATATGCGCATTCCGGTGAAGATCGCGGTCACGAACATAGCTTTATGTGAGGCAGGTGCATTGTCGATGATCGTTCGGATTTCATTCTTGGTTGGAATGATCTGGTCATCACCCAGCGCCCTAGCCTGTCGCTTGACCTTCACATCGACACCAACGTTGTGATCGATCCACTCTCGCTCAACGGCTTCGGACAAAATTGAACGCAGACTTACCATGATCTTGCGCACCAACGCACGGGACACGCCGTCGTCCATCAAATCATGCATGAAATCTCGGATCTGACTCCGTGACAGCTCTTTGAGCAGGAGCCCCCCGATCTTCGGTTCAATATGAATCTTGGCGTGACTCCGATAAGCTTTGAGGGTGGATCGCTCAAGTTCATTGCGTTCGCAAGATTTCAACCAACTGTCACAAGCATCTGCAACTGACTTCGAACTCCGGGGCATAGGCCTCTCCATAACTTTGCTTCTGTATGCTTTATTTTACAATATTGGGAACGATCTGTCGGGCGTAAACGACGAGAAAACCAATATAATTGTTATAAATCATAGCCTAACACCGAGGTAGAGCCTGACAGACACAGGGCACCGGTATGAACAAGATAGTGGTTGCAGGATGCAAACAATTATGATCATTTACGTTCAATCAACGTAAATGGATGCAAGCATGATAGGCTATTTGCTGATAACATATGGTCCGAAACCGACAGGCTCACTGAACAGCTGTAAGGCGGCCCTCCAACAGCTCAGAAACCTATTCTTCGTCGCTGAGAAGCTGACCGGCAAAAGGGAGCTTAAATCAAAGCACGACTACGCACGTGAAGTATGCAGCTTGGATTCACTGCCGGAGTTGAAGGCACTCCTGATCAAAGCAAGAGAAGCAGACGCGGTGATCCTTATAGATACGTTTGATCGTATATTCAGTAAGTGCCCAAAAGCAGAACGGGCGAGACTCTTTATAGAGCTGAAAGAGTACTCCGGGCACTTCAAAGACATTCGAAGCGGGGAAGACATCGGAAGCCTAACAGCTAAGAATATAGTTCGTATTATGAACGCAACATCGCCAGTAAAGTATGTGCTCGAAACTGCCCCGCAACGATCGCGACACTCCGAAGACAAAAGGGAACAAACCCGTAAAGCCACGCGGGCATCACAAGAAGCTAGAGCAGAAGCAGCCAACCGGAAAGCCGAAGAACTTCAGGTTCTGAAGATAGAACTACTGAAGGAGCAAGAGAGTATCACCGACGCGGATCTTGCACACGAAGCGAACGAAAGGGGACTGCAAACCACAAGGGGAGGTAGATGGTCCACAGCAGCAGTTAAGCGCGCATTGAAGAGGCTTGAAGATCCAACAGAGAAGCTCGGATGAACTATTCGGGTAAGCAGCATAACCTTTCGCCATACAAGTGTCAGCTTGCGGGAACAGATACCTCCATGGTTTACGACGAACAGATCATCCATACTTGTAGAACACACGGAAACATAAGCACCTCGCGGGGTAGGAGAACCTAGAAGGTAATCGTCCTATCTTCCAATAAGTTCAAAATTCTAATAGGTCTTTGTATGGGTATTCAAGTGATAGAAGGGAGTGTACTACAGCTATTAGGGCACCCGGATTGAGTCACTACTTACCGATTATGCAAAAGTTGCGTTTTGACCAGCATAGCTTAACGATTGATCGACTTTGAGCTTGAAGCATCAGTACTCCTGATACAAGGGCTGGCGGTTAAGAAAAGTTGTCAGAAAACCACGAAACCCAGCTGGATTTCAGGCGACCAAGTGGCTTTGGTATAGCTACGAACATCGTTGAGACCGTTGCAAAGAACTGCGGGCCGTCTTTGCACCCTCAGGAACGAGGCAGACTATCGCTGAGGCTGCATATGACGGCCCCTGGTGCGCATCCTCACCCGATCCGCAACCCCACCCAAGCGAAAACGACGACTCGCCGCCCTATGGCGCTCTGAGGGCCCCTCAGCGGCAATCCGTCAGCGGAAGCAGCGCTCAGGGTCGCATCCAGTCTTTGGACAACTTGGTCATAGCTCGGTCGATCTTGCGGTTCATTTCTTCGAATGACATCGCCTTCCCTTTCGATCCAATCTTTACGCGCTCGGTGGGAAGTTCTCTCTCCTGGTACCGACGCTTGTTGATCTCTGCGATTGATCGATGTGCGCGATCTAATCCGTAAACACCACTTCGCTCAAATACCGCTAATTCTGTAATGTTGACCGGAAATGGAAGATCCGACATTTCATCAAATTTGTTTATGGTGGGGTAGAAGAATTCAAAGACAAGCTTCCTGATTGGCTTGAAAGAGAAGCCAAACAAGTCTTTCAGAGTATTCAGATCGACTGCAGCAGGCCCTCCAACTTCGTCGGTTTCTTTGAGCAATGTGACTTCAATTCGGGACCGTCGTTCAGCGGGCGAGAGGTCGACAGCAATGTTGCGCACGGGGTCCCGCTGATCTGTTATCTTGTCCATGACCCGTAGCATCACTGGTGACGCCTTCTTACCAATGTAATATGTCGTATCAATTGGAGCTTGCCTGTGCGCACCGATACGCAGCGGCGCAAGAATGCTTTCCGATAGGTTGAGCCGGTTGATCTCAGCACGCTGTTTGGCGGAAACTTGCCGTGTATCGCTGGCGACTAAAGGCTTAGCACTGCCGCTCCCTCCAGTTCCGGTAAAGAAGCGGGGATGGTTGCTTTCTTTCTCGGTCAGTGCTGCAGCAGGTTTTAGATGCCGCTTTAAGACTTCCGTCATTTGCCAACGCAACAGGTTTAGAGCATCGGTGCTGAGCGCTTTGTGGTTCTTAACATAGAAGTCGACAGAAACCTCGATTGCAGTGATCGGCATATCTCGAACAGACTTACGGTCAGGGTCATACTTGCCAACCAATTTCTTGCAGAACGGGATGATTTCGTGCGGATTGGGCTGCTGTATTCGAAGAATGAATTTCGACCCTATGTATGGTGATGTGCGGGTAAGCCCTGTCACGAATACACTTGAGGAGGACCCGACATCTTTGAGAAAACCCACAGCAGTTCTTCGGACGTTTACTGCCTGATGCTCATTCGGCGTATCAAGCTGAATCTCAATCCAGTCCAAGACGGCGCGACAACGATATTTGTTGAGGTCAATAATTGGTTTTAGAATTCGTCGGTCACGCAATATGGGCTGAGGGCTTCTACCCTTCGCTGGCGCATAGTCGTTCACCGTGTAGGGGAGGCTTGGTGGGTCCAGCAAGGCTGGCCATGTTGGTTTGCGATCGAACAGCAATGGAACTTCAAATGCTTTCATGCGGACACCCAAATTTGACCAACATCAAATCAGCTGGCTAAATTACACTCGCCGACAATCCCCTACAAAAACGACTTTAGATGGGGGTGCAAGTCGAAGGGGTTCCTATCCCATGTCCTAAGTCTCATATCACAAGCAAAAATCCCAGAAAACCCCCACCCAAGCCCGCAATTGCCCCATACGTTATCGCTGATCTTCAAATCAGCAGAAAGGGAACGTCTTTCCCTTCGAGGAATATCGCCTGACCAGCGAGCTCAACCGATATTCGAAGTCCTAGAGGATAAGCCGCCCCTATAGGCAGCACTGCAGGCAGCAAAATCCATATTGGGCACTCATCCTTGTAGAGGCAACAAAATAGGCCGAAAACATGACGAACCCTCAGAGGCCTTGAGAGCCCCACTGGAGCGCAAGTCGCGCATCGCCCCACCCGACTTAGAAAAGCACCAACCTCGCGCCCCAAGGGCGGCCTGCGTGGCCCTTGGGGCCCACCCTCGCTGCCGACCGCACCTCGCAGCGGATAATTCTGAAATTACTATCACTTCGTGTCGTTAACATAAACAGTCAGGATACACACAAATGACACTCAGCCCCACCGCCCATATGCTCGCACAGGCAATAGATGAATCAGATCTTACACAAAGAGAAATTGCGGATCGCGTTGGCTTCAAACATCCAAACGTTTTGTCCATGATGAAACAGGGCTTGACCCGAGTTCCGCTCGCCCGAATTCCTGCGCTGGCACAAACTTTAGAACTTGATCAGGCTAAGTTCCTGCTTGTTGCAATCAAAGAGTATCACGAAGGTGTTCATGACGTATTATGCGACACACTGGGCTTGCCACTCAGTGCATCCGAGCAGAAATTGATCGCCATGTTTCGCATAGCCAACCTCAGGCAAGAAATAAAACTGGATGGCCCCTTCTTGAATGCACTGGAGGGCCTGCTGGAACTTGCAGAGTTAGCCCGTACTGAATAAAGCTGCCCAAAGAAGCAGAACAACTTCGTTGCAATCGGCCCGTGAATTCTTAAAACGCAGACTGAAATCCGCGTTTTAATGTGGTGTAGTCGGGGGAAGTTGCTACTTCCCCCAAAGCTCAATCAAGCCGTTAGGTCAAATATATCACCGCCGATGCGCAGGTTGATCTCGTCCTGACCTCCACCATCTATCAGCGCCCACATGATCTGGCCGGTCGGGCGGTAGATCACGAAGGCTTCCTCAATACCGTCAGCGCCAGCGTTCGCTGTTTCTGTTGTATTGATCTGGAACTGATCTCGCGTCGCGTTGGCGTTCCCGAACACAAGCACATCGCCATCATCAGCGTTGTAATCCTGCACCCAGTCCGAGCCGTGATCGAAAATGCCGAGGTGGAAGAACTCATCAGCGCCAGCACCACCGTTCAGACGGTCATGGCCGAAGCCACCGTTAATGTAATCATCCCCGTCGCCACCAAAGATAATGTCGCCCAGAGCGCCGCTCGACAGCACATCATCGCCGGTTCCGCCGATTATCGTATCGCCGCCAAAGCCGCCCGCGATTGTATCGTCGCCAGCATCGCCGCGTAGCTCGTCATTGCCGTAGCCACCGTCGATCGAATCATTACCCGCGCCACCATAGATCACATCGCGGAGGTCGTTCTCGGAAGTCCCGCCGATCAGGGTGTCATTGCCAGCATTCCCGATGAGCGTATCATTCCCATCCAGACCCGACAGCATATCGTCGCCTTCGGCCCCGATGAGGCGATCTGCATCCGGAGTCCCCGTGAGGATCAGATCATCTGACAAGATTGCTGCTGTCGCAGCGCTTACAAGCATCTCTGCGGTACCCTGACCATCGGTGTACGACACACTGACGGCCACCTCGGCGCCCACGTCATCCTCTCCGAGCGAATAGCTCTCGCCGTTCGCACCTGCGATGTTGTTACCGTTGCGCTGCCATTGATAGGCAAATGTACCCAGACCGTCCTCATCCGAGATGGCTGTCGCGTCCGCCATGAGGGTCTCGCCTTGCTCTGCAGAACCGCTGATAGCGACCGAACCTGCCGGAGCGTCATTCACGTTCTCAACAGCCGAGGTTGCAACACTGGTTACGCTTTCGGCAGCGCCAAATCCATCTGTATAGGACACCCGCACACTGATGTTGGAACCAACATCGCCTTGGCCGAGCGAATAGCTCTCGTCATTCGCGCCTGCGATGCTGTTGCCGTCACGCTGCCATTGATAGGCAAATGTGCCAAGACCGTCCTCGTCGGAAAGGTCGGCGGTATCCACAGTCAGCGTATTACCGTCAGTAGCGGTCCCGGCGATCACAACGGCACCCTCTGGTGCGTCGTTCACATTCTGCACAGCGCCGGAGCGTGAGCTGGTAACTTCCTCTTGAGTTTGAAAAAGATCGGTGTAGCGATAGACCACTGTCATTCGCGCGCCGACATCTTCCTGACCAAGCAGGTAGGTTTCACTGGTCGCGCCAATTATGTCCTCACCATCGCGCTGCCACTGGAAAGACCCGTCCAGCAAGAAACCATCCCTGTCTGACAGGGTACTCAGGTCAACACCGAGAGTTGCCCCCTCTCTCGCCTCGCCCGAGATCGACGGCCTGCCCGAAGGTGAAAAGTTCCGCGCGGTATTCTCTAATGTCAGGGTGCTGCCGTCATGGAACGTGGCAACCCGGTCATCGCCTTGCTGGACCATTTCCATCTGTGCAAGTTCGCTCTGTGTGAACGCGCTGAAATCCAGCACGTCGTTAAGGCTCTGGTAATCCGTAATACGGTCATTGCCGAAGTCTAGCCCGAACATAAACGTATTCACAGCGGAAGAGGAACCGCCGCCCGTCAATACATCATCACCCGCTCCCCCGATTAGCGTGTCGCTGCCACTACCACCCATCAGAACATCGTTGCCAGCTTGACCGTCTATGCGGTCATCGGAGCCACCTGCGTCAATGGTATCGCTTGCCTGTGTGCCGGTAATAGTATCGTTGCCATTCCCGCCTTTAATATCATCGGCGGCGACATACGATGTGACCCCGCGCAGGTCGATTATGCCGCCACTGTCGATCAACTCCAACGCTCCCTCAACCTGACTGACCGGTCGAGACAGGTCAAGTAATTCGACCGAGGCCGCCTCGTCCAGCAGCAGATAATCAATCTTGCCCGCGAGCGCGAGGTAAGTGTCTTCTCCGGCTCCTCCACGGATCGTATCCTGCCCACCATTGCTGGTTATCGTATCATTACCCCTGTTCCCTTCAAGGCGGTTCGCGCCGCGATCCCCGATCAGGCGGTCCCCCTCGTCGCTACCAATCAGGTTCTCGATATTGATCAGCGCTTCGCGTGATATGCTGTCTATGGGTGCGGCATAGCCATCGGCAAGCGACAGTACGTGTGCGCCAGATCCATTGACCGAAAACGTATCAATTCCCTCGCCCCCGTCAAAGCGGTCGATACCGGCGGACTGTACCAGAAGGTCATCGCCCTGCAGTCCGGAAACCCTGTCATCTGCGGCAGAGCCGGTCAAAGTATCCGAGTTACCGGAGCCGGTGTCCGGGCTATACCCGTCCACTGCCTGATAACTGATCCATTCGGTACCGGAGCTTGAATTCTCCCAGAACGCAATCACCCCGTCAGACGTCTCCGCTATGACAGGCCGAAGGTTATTGCCATTCTGCTCAAAGTTCCGGCTCATATTCGTTGGGGTGCCAAGCGTCCCATCCTGCCCGATGGTGATCATCATCGCATACGGGCCCAGTACGGCACCGTCGATGTTGTCATAGTCCGCGGCCTCGAATGCAAGGTATGCCCCGCCATCAACACTTTGGGTCAATGATACGCCGCTGTTGGAGGTTCTGTACTCCCCCGGAAGCGGATTTTGCGATGTCACTGTGCCATCAATATAGGTGACCAGAACAATCTCTGTGCCAAATTGCACCGCTGCCGCAAAGTTACCATTGCCCAAAGCTACATAATCCGTGTCACCCGTCCCGACGCCGGGTTCAAACGCATGAAGCGCCGTTTCTTTGGTAAACGTGATTTCACCGGTCGTGGCGTCCACTGTGTGATGCCGGGCGATCAACTGTTCAATTTTGTCGTTGTTCCGGTCACGGAGAGAATGGTCTATATAAATGGAGACATACCCGCCCGGCAGTGCCACGGCAGTGTGATCGGTCGGAAAAAATCCCGGTTCATATCCAATGCTATCAAGCCGCTTGCCGTCTAGATCATAGATGCTTTCAACCAGAACATAGTCATCTGTTTTCAGCGATATCAGGAAGTTGCCGTCCTCCATGGTGGTAATCGAAATGTCAGTGGGTGCCACCGTGTCGCGATTTGGACGATCCCCGAAGATCACCAACGGGTCGCCACGCAGCTCTCCGTTTGCGTCAAAAAGCTGAGCCTTGATCTGAACCAGAAACTCGGAATCGCCCGAGCGCCTGGTCTCGCTTCGCTCCATATACGCAACGGCAAAGCCCCCGTCATCCAGCGCAGTCACCTGATGGCCCAGCGTCATCTGGCTTTCAAACGGGTTGAATAGCGTGCGAGTCCCGAAGCCGAACAGATCGGAGTTCAGAACAACATCACCATCGCCATCAATGAGTAAAAAGCCCAGCTTTCCGTGATCACTACCGGTCTCTGCGCTCTGGAAAATACGGACAACATTACCGTCCGCCAGAGATGCAACCGTTCGACCCGAAAATTCGGATAGATTGTTCTTCGTGGGAAAATCTGCGAAAGACTGTATGTCTGTCTCGGCGTGCCAAAGTATATCGCCCGATGTAGTGGCCACTGAGGTTCCATCAGGCTCAATCAGCGTCTCCACATCGCGGAGAAGCGTTCGGCCTTTGATAGCGAGACCATCTCCTCGTGGTCCCAAATGAGTCAAAAGATGCGTATAGCCACCAAACAGGATCGGATCCACCTCACCAAAGGCAAAATCTGGAAAGGTGTCCAGCGGATCAGCCATACTGGGGATTACTACCGCAACAGTGTCCTGGCCTTCCCCGCCATCAATACGCGCGAGCGCTCCGGATCCACCTGTTCCACTTTGCTCGACCAAGTCATCCCCGGGCCCCGCATGAAGCACATCCCCGTGCTCCGCATTTGTAAAGATGTCTGCCTCATCTGTCCCGTAAATGTTCGCATTTGGCATGTGGTGTTTTCCTTCATCGGCCGAGTTGGGAAACACGCTAATGGGTTCACTCAACAGTGCAAGGGATTTTTCTAGGTGTTTGATTCCATGGTTTGATGGTGCGATCTATTCTTTGGAATGGGAGGAAGCACTATGGGACAAGTCCACCTCTGGCGCTGGAGGCCGGGTGGCCCAATGCACTGTGTAGTCGCTTGGTATTGTAATGGTTCCTCCATCTGCCACATGGGACGACTGGACCTCTGGTGGATTGTAGCTGTTCAAAACTTGAGGTCCTGAGCTTCTGTCCAATCCTTGGACAGAAATACCCGCCATGGCGAGGCTCTACTCACGCAACGCCGCGTTGGCGAAGAAGAGAACACTCAAATCAACCAGAAAGCACGAGGGAGTTTTGGCGAAAGTTGGCAAATGATCTGGAAAAACTATCAGGCGCACCAAACCTGTAGGAGATTGATATTACGTATCAGAGAGTTAAATGGTGCCCAGGGGCGGAATCGAACCACCGACACGAGGATTTTCAATCCACTGCTCTACCCCTGAGCTACCCGGGCACGCCTAAGAAATCAAAGGCTACGAAGCGATCTCACTGCATTTCCAATAGTTTGGCGAAACCGCCTTGCTATCTTCGCTACATGCTGTGGTCGGGGCGACACCAACAAATATTGAACGCTTCTGGGTATGCTGATCTTACATTCAGCGCAGTGTGTCAAGAGCATCCAGTCGAGTTTTTTCCACCTATCCTATAAGGGTTTATTGAAAGCCCCGTTGGCGGCAAAACACCACGACGCCCCTCAATCAAATCGACCAAATTCCGCTCATGGCCACTACACAGAGTGGGCCTGTCGCGGTTTGATGTCGTTCCCTTGATGGCATTTATTACAACAAAGTAGACGGGCTATGGGATTGAAACGGACGGAAGAACCCCGCAAAGATGAAGTGCAAATAGCATTCACCAGTGGGTTGCAGCGCAAGCAGGTTGGTCCCGGTCGGGATAAAAATTATCACTGGGTCTCTTCCTTCCCGGCATGGTCAATCCCCGTGCTCGCCGGGATTGTCCGTGTCAGGATGGTTGCGGGCGTTCAGTGCGAGCACATCAAAACGCACGGTCACATCTCCGGCCACCTCAAATGTCAGGGTGAGGTCGAGCGCCTGCCCTTTTACGAGCGGCACATCCAGCCCGTTGATCATCATGTGGCTGTACCCCCGGACCAGCGAAATGGCTTCCCTTGCGGGAACCGGCAAACCTTCGGGTAGGGTCTGCATCGACACGATGCCATTTTCATGGTTCATTTTGCGAACAGCCACATTGTCGCCAGCAGGTGCGGTAGCCGACACAAGCCGATCATCGTTGGCACCGCTATTTGTGATCGTGACATAGGCCCCGCCGACGGGTGCACGCGGCAACGTCGCACGAATGAAAGCACCTTGCAGCGCCAATTCCCCCACCTGTACTTCGGCAGAACCTTCATGCGTTTGCGCCATAGCGGGCGTTGAAAAGATCGCCACACGAAGGAACAGGGCGAGGAGGTACGGCTTCAAAAGACCGTCCTTTGCTTTGCGCGTGTTGGTGTGTGAATTACCGTGATGCAGATTTTGGGTAGGCCGTGCCTGGAAATGCATCGAACCGCGCGGTGAAGGCACGGCCAAGTGCGTTTTCCTGTGCCGTTACTTCGGCAAGTAATGCCGCGCTGTCGCGGCGCGGCACTCCGAGACCGGTAAGGGTTGCCGGCAGCAGGAGGCTGTCGTTAGATATGAATTCGACCTGCCAACTCTCCGCGCAGCGCCGCAAGAAAGCCCGCGCTCCCTTCGCGCCGGACGTCCAGCGAGCGATGGCCACGTCGCCCGCCAACGCAACAGGCGCGACTATTGCCTCAGGCGTTTTAAGGCCGACGCGCACGGCTGTCGCAATTTCAGTGATCGCGGCGGCGCGATCTATTTGAGGCGTTTGGGTTTGCGGTTCGGTTACGGGGTCGTATTCGGTTTCCGTCTCCATCGGGTCTAACATGAAGAACATATCGAACCGCCCGCGTTCCTGAAAAATCATCGTGCCGGTCAATTCGTCGCCTTCAAATAACGGCCCGTTCACATTGGCAAGGATGCCACGCATATCGCCGCGTGACAGGAGCACAATTTCGCCAGCAGGAATGTCGATCCACGCACGTTCCTGCATCGACGCAACGCCCTGCGCATAGGCGACAGGATGGATAAAACGGACCGTGCAGAATGGTGTTTCGATCCCAAGTAGGCGTTCGTCTTCGGTGCCGTCATTGGCCAGTGCCATATAAGCGGCGGCCGGGTTCGCACTCATCGGCGTAGCGGGGATCGCGGGATGGATGATCTGTAAATCACCAAGAAAAAACTCATGCCCCGCTGCGGGGAGTGCCGTGCAAAGCGTCAACAGGAATGTGAAAAGTCTCCTGGCATCACCCTGTCAATGCGGACTGGATGATCGTCAGGCCAAGGATCAGAGTAGGCAGGATTGGTGAGAAAACTCTCGTCTGTCAGGCTGTGCAGGAACGCGATGATATCGGTGATCTCGTCATCGCTGGCGTCGAATCCTACGATCATCCCGTGCTTGTGCGGGTTGCGCGCACCGTCTCCCGCAAAGGGGCCGTCTTCGATCACGCGGCCAGCGCGGGCGTAGTGGGCCAGCACGTCGTCCAACATTTCCGCAGAACCGTCATGGAAATAAGGGGCCGTCACGCCGACATTGCGCAAGCTTGGGGTGCGAAACCGCCCACGTCTGCTACGCGTCCGGTGAATTCATAAAATCCGCTGGCGTGCGGCGGGTACGCGCCCGTGTCGCCAATGTTATAAAGACCGGTATTATGACTTCCGGTTTCGGCAATGGTGCTGCGTGTCGTTTGAAGGTTGTCGGTGAACATCACGCCGACGTGGCAGTAATAACATTCAAACTGGTAATCAAAGAACAACTGCTCGCCGCATTTGACCGCGTCAGACAGCGCGTCGTCGTTCCAGTATTTGAAGCGGTCATAGGGGCTGTTGATCGAAATCATGCTCCGCTCGAACGCTCCGAGGGTGCGGGTGACGGTGAACAGGTCAACATCGGGACGTTCGGGACATGCCGCCGCAAAGCGTTCGGCACAATACGGATCACGCGCACACATATCGAAATCGCCACCCGTGTCCGTTTCATGGTTTAACGCACCCTAACCAGCTGTTGGGCCGCCGCGGGGATGTCGCCATATGCGTTCCCAGATTTTGCATCACGGTGACGCAGTCAGGATCGTTCGAGAACGACATGCAACCGGGTGAAGTGTCGGGCGCCTTCACGCGCAGGTCCGCACCGGCAACCACGGGTGCGGGATCAATCACCACCACATTGCTGGTCGGGTCAAATCCGGTGAGCAGCACAGGCATATTGTTGGGGTTGGCGCAGGCGCTTGGGGATTTCGTTCTGGATTCTGCTGCGCACATGGTGGAGCCAAGGTGCAGGAACCAGCCCTTCGGCCCATCCTTGGCACGGTCGGTCGGCACCATGTCGATGCGTACAAACCGATACCCGCTACGCCAGTTCCAAAGCATGCCAGTGGCATTCAATGGTAAAAGCGCAAGCGTCGGGTCTCCGTGGTTTTGATCGAACGGGACAGCAACATTGAAGGCCAACCCTTCGTATTCACCCTCCGGAACAGTCCCGCGCAGGGTTGTGTTCATGTCGGCGTTTCCGGTGCCGTTACATCCGGCGGTGCCGTCCCCAAAGTCGAGCAACGCGAGGTCGCCAAGCTGCAACTTTTCGTCCTACTCCAACGCGATCTGCTGAAGCGTGCCGTCCGCGCGCACCAATGCGGGGGCGCATACGAACATGCGATAATCGGTGCCTACGACGCTGGCATCGCTAGCGCCGAAGCCGTCATATATTTAGGCGCAGGAAAAGGCTTCGCCGCCGATTTCGGCTGCGAAATCGATTGTGACGGGTTGATCAGCGAAGGCCGGTGTAGACAACGCGGCGACGGCGCAGATGGTCATGATCTGTTTCATATCGTGAAACTCCTTGGTTTGGTTTTCGTTAATTTAGGGCCGACAATTCGAGGCCCGACCGGACGCTGTAATATCCGGTCGGGTTTTTAATTAATGGTGGGGGCGGCGATACCCATAACACCCAAATAGGTGGGGCCCTGCGTCGCCTGTGACGCTTCAAAAGACACATGCGCCGCAGTGGGATGTAAGCGCGCGTGCCGCAAGTGTTGTTGTGATCGTCTTCATAGACGCTCTCCAATTGAGAAATTCGGTATCGACATTTTAGAGAAGCCCATCCGGTTAACCCGCCCCGCCATGAGGTTGGGTGAATGTCAAACCGTGATGCGGAGCCTGCCAGCTCGCAGCCAGTGCGTGAGCAACCGGAGTCCAAGAAATTGAGTGTGGCTGGATGTATGCGCCCGGCGCGAAGACCGCGTTAGAACAACGCGGGCGTGGGTCGGGCCGACAACGTGCCCCGCAAAATCAGATCAATACAGGTGGTGCGCGCGGCTACAGCGGCGTGAACGCGGGAACAAGGGCGCTGCGACGATCAATAAGTGCTGCTAGATAGGGGAGAATTCTGCATGTTGTGCAAGCGTTTCAAACCACGATTTCACCATGCCCAACGACAGCGTGACCGCAAGGCAATCTGCCATTTCAGATGATGAATGATCGGCTGGCGCTTCGTCCTGAAGTTCGCCGTCCAGCGGCAACCAAACCTCGGTCGGCCCGCTCGTGGTGCAAAGCAGGATTGCCATGCCATCATCGTCGCTAGACCGCATCAAGCCTTGGGGAACCGTGCCCGGCAGCAACAAGGCCAACAAAAGCGTGTAGAAAACTCCAGTTTGCGACCGGCTCCGCTTTTGGACGTTTTTGTTCGGGCCACCGGCGAAGACCGAACCGGCTGGCGGGGGGATCTCCAGCGGTCCAAAGGAGGACAGGCGGGAGGGTGTCGATTGTCGTTTCAGATTCGCAAGAAAATGTCGTCGAAGAAACTCAATGCGGCTTCTGATCAGCCTGCGCATCAAGCGCATCAAGCGCCTTTTCAATGTCGTCCGGATCGGTCGACGGGACGGCGTATGTGCCGTTCAGCCACTTTGCCAGATCCACATCGGCGCAGCGGCGCGAGCAGAAAGGGCGGTATTCGGGCACGGTTTCCCGCTTGCAGATCGGGCAGCTCATGTGAGGATTTGTGCCAGCGGCGCGCGGGCGCGTTTGCGCTGCAATTCATAATGGCCCAGCGGGGTCCATCCGACGAGGATCGTCTCCACATCATCGGCCTTGAACGCGGCACGCAAGGCGGCCTCGAACGGGCGGCGGTCTTTCTTGGGCATAGGCGCCAGATCAAGCGTAATCTGCCCGCCAAGCCCCTTGAGGCGCAGCGCACGTGGCAAGGCGCGGGCGCAGGCCATGTTGGCTTTGATTCCTGCCGCCAAAGACGCATCCGCACCCGTATTCACGTCCACAGCAACCAGCGCGCGGGTCGGCTCCACATACATCGAAGCGCCTCCCGAAAGGGTTACGCGGTCTTCTGCCAACGCGTCCAGCGCATCCAGAACGCCATGCTCTTCAAAGCCACCCGAATCGGTGACGATCTCGGCCTTTTCCACCCATTCACGCCATGCCAGAACATGCGGGCCATCGCCTTCGGCCAGCACTTCCATTTCGGTGCCCTCATCGGAAAGCACAGTTGTCACAAGGTCGAGCATTGCCTCGATGTCTTCGGCAACGGCCTCCCCCTCCACGCCTGCGCATGAAGAGCGCAGGATCAGCCCGTGCCCGGCCCCCTCCATCGCGCCATGAGCGATCTCCAGCAGGCGGTCGCGTTCGGGTTCGTCGCGGATGCGGCGCGAAATGTTGAGCCCCGGCGCGTCGGGCGTCACAATAGCGTGGCGGCTTTTGAACAAAAGCTTCGCGGTGACGGGAATCGCCTTGCCGTCCTCGGCATAGCCGGTGACCTGCACAAGGATCGGCTGACCGGGGGCCAGCCCCTTGATCTGGCGCAGGAAGGCTGAGCCATCAGGAGTTTTGAGGAACATCCCCCCCTGCCCTTTCACGGGCCGGTCCGCAATCGCGCGATAGATTGTGCCAACGCGCGGCGCGTCTTCCTGATCGACCAGCAGATCTTCAAGCTGGCCATCCACCATCAACGCCGCGGCCTCCGCGTCGCCCAAAGTGTCAAGGATGATCGTACGGCCTTTCATGGGCGCTCTCCGTAAAGGGGGTAGCCTGCTGCGCGCAGCAGATTTGCCGTTTCAGCCAACGGCAGGCCGACAATGCCGGTAAAGGAACCGGAAATCCACGGAATCAACGCGCTTGCAGCGCCCTGAATACCATAGCCGCCCGCCTTGCCCTGCCAGTCGTTGCTGTCGAGGTAGGCGTTCAATTCGTCCTGCGCCAGCAGCTTCATACGCACGGTACTCATCACATCGCGCTCCCACACACGCGCGCCGCGCTTCACGGCAACGGCGGTGATGACCTTGTGACGACGGCCCGACATCAATTGCAGGAATGCTTTTGCTTCGTCGCGGTCGGTTGGCTTGCCCAGTATCCGGCGGCCGATGGCCACAGTAGTATCTGCACACAGCACAATATCATCAGGCCCCGCAACGACTGCGGCGGCCTTTTCACGCGACATGCGCGCGCAGTAAGGGCGCGGCAGTTCTGCCTTGTGCGGGGTTTCGTCAATATCGGGGGGCCGGATATCATCCGGCACAACGCCGATTTGCGCCAACAACTCGCGGCGGCGCGGGGATCCTGATCCGAGGACAAATTTCATCGAAAGGCTCCTCGCCCCGTCACACCCACGCGGCGCAGCGATCGTTATTTGAAGCGATAGTTGATCCGGCCCTTGGTCAGATCATATGGGGTCATCTCGACCTGTACCTTGTCGCCTGCCAGAACGCGGATGCGGTTTTTGCGCATCTTGCCTGCCGTATGCGCGATGATCTCATGGCCGTTTTCAAGCTCGACCCGGAACGTCGCATTAGGCAGGAGTTCCTTCACAACACCGGGAAATTCGAGCGTATCTTCCTTGGCCATGGTTTCTCCTGTAAACACAGCCCTCACACTGAGGGCACGCGCCTAGATGAGCGTTTTCGCACCCTTTTTCAAGGGGAGAGTCACTTTAATATGACATTTAGCGCGTCTGCGTCGCGTCCTGCCTGATCACGCCAATGGGCACGGTTCAGAACAACACCGTCCGCGCGCACATTTGCGATGGTTTCCAGCGCGACATCCGCATAGGTCCAGCCCGGCACACAGATTTCAGCCGCAGCCAGCACCCCGGTGGGCGGAAAACCCGTGTCGGGCGGACAAAAAATGCCCCCCGCGCCCACGCTGCTGCCCAACGCTTCGGACCAATCCGCCTCTCCCACAACCGAGGACATGGCGGTGATACATTGATTCTCCAACGCGCGGGCCATTGATCCGGTGCGGACCCGCCAATAACCTGCCAGCGCTTCGGTTACGCTGGGCACCGCGATGACATCACAACTGGCCAACGCACGCCCCAACAACGGAAATTCGCTGTCATAACAAATTAGTATGCCAATCCGCCCGATGCTCGTATCAAAAACCTGCAAGGCATTGCCCCCGACAACGTCCCAGACTTCGCGTTCGAATCGGGTCATGATTTGTTTGTCCTGCACGCCGATATGGCCTTCGGGCGTGATCAGCCGCGCGCGGTTTACCGGTCGCGTGTCTGTCGCCGCAGGGCCGGACGCCGCAACGATATGCACGCCATGCGCCGCCGCAAGCCGCTGGTGCAAGGCATCCGCATCAGACAGCCGGTCCGACACCGAAAAAAGCGACTTTTCCAGATCACCCGCCACGTCGAGACCATCAAGCGTGGCCAACTCCATCGCGCCGTATTCGGGGAACACCAGCAGGTTGGCGCCATTTGTCGCAGCCTCGCCAACCCATGTAGCGATCTTGTCTTCGTACTGCGCCCATGAAGTCAGCACATCAAGGGGATAGGCGGCGGTGGCGATTCTCATGCGGGTCTCCTGCATCCGGTATCGCACAACTGTGCCAAGCGAACCCTCCGGCGGCAAGGGCCATCCCTTCTCACGGGTTGACGCCTGCGCGCTGCCCCCCCAAAACGGTGAAACGCGTGAAACCGGAGGCGCACCACCATGAGCACAATCGTCATTCTTACCGGCGCGGGTATTTCCGCCGAAAGCGGGATCGAAACATTCCGCGCTGAAACCGGCCTTTGGGCGCAGCACCGCGTCGAAGACGTGGCCACACCCGAAGGTTTTGCCAAAGACCCCAAGCGGGTCGTCGACTTCTATAACGGGCGGCGCGCACAGGCTGCCAAAGCCGTGCCAAATGCGGCGCATGAAGCTTTGGCACGACTGGAGGCCGCGCATGATGGCGAGGTTCTGGTGGTCACACAGAACGTCGATGACCTGCACGAGCGGGGCGGATCGCACAACCTTATCCACATGCACGGCGCGCTGAACTCGGCGCTTTGTGGCGTGTGTGAACATCGCTGGCCCGTAACCTCCGACATGCATGTCGGACAGGAATGCCCCGCCTGCGGCGCACCCGCTGCGCGACCCGATATCGTGTGGTTCGGAGAGATGCCGCATCAGATGGACCGTATCTTTGATGTGCTGGGGCGCGCGGATTTCTTTGCCGCCATCGGTACATCCGGCAATGTCTATCCCGCAGCGGGTTTCGTGGCCGAGGCCACCCGCGCAGGTGCCCATACGGTCGAGATAAACATGGCACCATCCGCCGTTGGATCAGAGTTCGATGCCGCGATCATGGGGCCTGCGACGCAGACCGTGCCGGCGTGGGTCGATCAAATCCTCAAAAACGGCTGAGCGCACCTAGCGCTCAAGATCAACCGGCACTGAAATCACAACGGCCCCTGCCCGCTCGAATTCAAGCGTGACGGCGATGATCTGCCCCTGCTCCAACGGTGTGGTCAGGCCGGTGAACAACAGATGGTCACCGCCCGGCGCAAAGCGGTGATGCGCACCGTCCGGCAGCGCGATGCCATCGGTAATTTCATACGTCGGCGCAGCGCCCGCATCACCCTCGCCTTGACGGCGAAGCGCAACCTGCCCCGACAGCGCAGACGTTGCAGCGACAAGCCGGTCGTCGCGCCCCGTGCGGTTGGTCAACACCATAAAGGCCACGGCAGTCCCCTCGGACGGCACCGCGAGGCCCGCATACGATTCCCCGATGATAAATGCCGCGTCCGATTTGTCGAGCGGAGACAGCTTGACCGAGACGACTGCCATCACCACGGCCATCAACGCAAAGAAAACAACAACGGCTACGACGGTTGAGCGCTTCTGCATCACAGGCTTCCTTCTGGCTTTCGGGCCACGCAAACACTGGTCCAAAACACTGGCCTAAAACGCAACAACCCCGGCCTGTTCACAGGCCGGGGTTGTGCAGAACGTGCCGGTTGGCCAGCTTAGGACAGAACGTCCGCTTCCATGCCGGATTTCTTGATCGCTTTTTTGATCTTCAGCGCGCCTTCGGACAGATCGGTGTCTTTTGCTTTCGCAAGAAACTTGTCCAGACCACCACGGTGATCAACGCTGCGCAGGGCAGCAGAAGTAATGCGCAGTTTGAAACCACGACCCAGCGCTTCGGATTGCAGCGTGGTGTCGTTCAGGTTTGGCAGGAACCGACGGCGCGTGCGGTTCTTGGCGTGGCTTACATTGTTGCCCGACATCGGGCCTTTTCCGGTCAATTCGCAGCGGCGCGACATGAGCTTATCCTCTTGATAGGGTTTTGCACACATCGGTGCATCACCACAGCTAAACAGGTCGCGTGGGCGGCGATCCTTAAATTGGTCCGCTGGCTTTAGGGGGAATCGCAGCGCGGGTCAACCCGATTGGGCGGCTTTGTTGTCTATAGCTGCCCCAAATCGCGCACAAAATCACGCGCCGCGGCAGTTGGTTCTTTCTCTCCTGCCGCGACAGCATCGCTAAGGGCCGCCAATGCCGCGCGCGCGCGGGGCCGCTCAAGCTGCGCCAGCAACGCCGATTTCACCGCATCCTCGAACCAATAGCGCGCCTGTGCGGCGCGTGTGGCATCCCAGAAACCTTCGGCACGTCGCCAGTCGGCAAGCGTCTCAAGCGCCTCCCACACCTCTGGCAAGCCGCGGTTTTCAAGCGCGGAAACGGTGAGCGCACGCGGATAGCCCTCGGGATCTTGCGGACGCTTGCGCAACAGCCGCAGCGCGCCCGAATAGTCGGCGCGCGTGCGCATAGCCGTCGCTTTAAGATCACCATCGGCCTTGTTCACCACAATCAGATCGGCCATCTCCATGATGCCGCGCTTAACCCCTTGCAGCTCGTCCCCGCCCGCCGGAGCCAACAGCAACAAGAACAGATCAGACATTTGCGCCACAACCGTCTCCGACTGCCCCACCCCAACCGTTTCGATCAACACCACATCGAATCCCGCCGCCTCACACAGCGCCACCGCCTCGCGGGTGCGGCGCGCGACGCCGCCCAGATGGGTCTGGCTGGGCGAGGGCCGGATAAACGCCATCGGATCGCGGCTCAACAGGTCCATCCGCGTCTTGTCGCCAAGGATCGAACCGCCGGATCGCGCCGAACTTGGATCGACGGCCAATACCGCCACCCGTTTGCCCAGCGCCGTCAACATCAGGCCAAAGGTCTCTATAAAGGTCGATTTGCCCACTCCAGGCGTGCCGGACAATCCGATGCGCAGCGCCTCGCGCCGCGTGCCCAGCGCCGCCAACAGCTCGGTTGCCTGCGCGCGATGATCGGCACGCCCGCTTTCGACTAATGTGATCGCACGGGCCAGCGCACGGCGTTCGCCTGCGCGGATGCGCTCTGCGGTGTCTTTCATGTCCATCGGTGCACCCTCTTGTCGTTCCGGTCGTTTTTCGGCGGCGGCGCGCCAAATGTCCAGCCTTGCCCAGCGCGGGCCAAGACCCGATAAGGACGCCATGTCATTCAAACTGCCCATAGACGCCGTGATGCCCCAAGTGCTGGACGCATTGCGCGCCAGCGGACGCGTTGTTTTGCAAGCGCCGCCGGGTGCGGGCAAAACAACGCGCGTACCGCTTGCCATGCTGGATGCGGGATTGACACAGGGCCGTATCCTGATGCTGGAGCCACGCCGCCTTGCCGCACGCGCCGCCGCCGAACGCATGGCACAAACGTTGGGCGACCCCGTCGGCCAGACCGTCGGCTACCGTGTGCGCGGTGCCTCTGCCGTGTCAAAATCCACACGCATCGAGGTCGTCACCGAAGGCATCCTGACGCGGATGATCCAAGACGCGCCCGATCTGCCCGATGTCGGTGCCGTGATCTTCGACGAATTTCATGAACGCTCCCTTAACGCCGATCTGGGGCTGGCGCTGTGTCTCGAAATCGCGGGCGCGCTGCGCGATGACCTGATGCTCGTCGCCATGTCCGCCACGCTGGACGCAGCACCGGTCGCCGCAGTGATGGACGCGCCCGTTGTCACCTCGCAAGGGCGCAGTTTTGCCGTCACGCCCGTGTGGCTGGATCATCCTGTCGGCAAATCCGTGCGGTTCGAAACAGCGGTGGCCGATCTGGTGCTCAAAGCGTTGAACGAGGCCGAAGGTTCCGCGCTGGTCTTCCTGCCCGGCGAGGGCGAAATCCGCCGTGTCCAGACGCTGCTGGCGCGGCAGGCCCCGAAGGATTGCACCATCGCCCCGCTGTTTGGCGCGATGGATTTCAAAGCGCAACGCGCCGCGATTGATCCCGCGCCCGAGGGCCGCAAAGTGGTGCTGGCCACATCCATCGCAGAAACCTCCCTGACCATCGAAGGCATCCGCATTGTGGTGGACGCAGGCCGCGCGCGGCGCGCGGAGTTCAACCCGTCTTCAGGCATGTCGCGCCTGATCACCACCCGCGTGACGCAGGCCGAAGCGACCCAGCGCGCGGGCCGCGCAGGCCGGATGAGCACCGGCACCGCCTACAAGCTGTGGACACGCGGCGAAGACGGTGCGCTCCCCGCCTACCCGCCCGCCGAGATCGAGAGCGGCGATCTGGGTGCCTTTGCGCTGGAACTGGCCCTTTGGGGCGCGCAGGCGGAGGAATTACGCTTTGTCACGCCCCCGCACGAGGGCCGTTTGGCAGAGGCCAAAGCGCTGTTGCAAATGCTGGGCGCGCTGGATTCGCGCGGGCTTATCACTGCGCATGGCCGCACCCTTGCGCGCCTGCCGCTGCATCCCCGACTTGCGCATATGGTCACGCTCGGCGGTCCGCCTGCGGCCACGCTGGCCGCGATCCTTGCCGAACGCGATCCGCTGCGCGGCGCGCCCCTGGACCTCACGCACCGGATGCGCGCCGTTGCAGGTGAACGCGTTCCCGCAGAGGTGCATCACGCCACCCTCGCCCGCATCCGGACCGAGGCAAAGCGCCTGCGCCGCGACACTGCGCCGGAAGGGCCAACCGACATCGGCACGCTCGCCGCACTTGCCTACCCCGACCGGATCGGCCTGCGCCGCAAAGGCGACGGCGCGCGCTTTGTTTTGTCGGGGGGCAAGGGCGCTGTCGTGCCCGAGGGGGATCCGCTGGCGGGGGTGCGCCTGCTGGTGGCCACCGATCTGGACGGCGACCCGCGCGAGGCCCGCATCCGCCAAGGCACCCCCCTGAGTGAAAGCGCGCTGCGCACAGCATTTAGCGATCAAATCGCATGGCACGATCACTGCGCATGGTCGCGCCGCGAAGGGCGGGTCGAAACCCGGCGGCAGGAACGCTTTGGCGCGCTGGTGCTGGACGACCGCATGTGGCCCGATGCACCCGACGATCAGGTCGCGCGCGCCATGCTTGAGGGGATAACGCAGCTGGGCCTGCGGCCCGACAAAGCCGCCGCGCGCTTTTTGCGCCGCGCAACACTGCTGGGCGAGCACAAAGATTTTCCTGATTTCTCTGAAACCCACCTGATGGCAACATTGGAAGACTGGCTCCTGCCACATCTGACAGGTGTGCGCAGCACCGCCGACTGGAAGCGCTTTGATCTGCTGCCCGCCTTGCGCGCGCGGCTGGACTGGAACCAGCAACAGATGCTGGACCGCGCCGCGCCGCCCGCTTTCGAGACACCGCTGGGTCGGCGCATTGCCATCGACTATGACGGTGACACCCCGCAAATCTCGGTTCGCCTGCAGGAGATGTTCGGTGTAACGGATCATCCGACCGTGGCGGGCCAGCCTGTGCAGGTGACGCTGCTGTCCCCCGCCCAGCGCCCCGTTCAGGTCACTACCGATCTGCCGGGCTTCTGGGACAGTTCCTATGCGGATGTGCGCAAGGACATGCGCGGGCGTTATCCGCGCCACCCCTGGCCCGAAGACCCGCGCGCCGCCGACCCGACTTTACGCGCCAAACCGCGCGGCACCTGAGCCCTCGTCACAAGCCGTTGCGGATTTTTTCCTTGCCGCACCGGCTTTGCAGCTGCACCGTGGTTTCCATTGCCTCACCCCTTTAGGGGCCGTCGTCTCACCCCTTTAGGGGATAGTATTTATTATCACCCCCGCTAGGCCGGACATATGATGCCCACCCCCCTACCGATTGCCGCCCGCTGTCACCATGCTGGTCTTTGCGCTGGTCAGTTTAAGCCTGACAACCATCGCGCTGGTGATTGCATTGGCGCAACCACATCTGGAGTTACCGCCGGGTGCTGTTCCGACCTCGCTCAACGATATATCCATTATCGAAACCGACCTTCTGGAAGAGCAGGACCAGCTTAGCTGCTGGGTCTTTTCACGCAATATCCCAAACCGTTGTTCAGTCCGGTCTGGCTGCTGGTGCCTGCCGCGCTTTTTGGAAGCCTTATTGTCGCCAACATCTTGCAGGTCGGGCCGGACAATATGGTAGCGATGGGCACGCTGGCCGAAACGACGACGGCGCTTTTGCTTGGGGTCGTGCAATGGGTCCGCAGCCGCCGCGAGCCGGTAAACCGCGCCGGACTGCGCTGGTTCATCCTTGTCTCGCTTGCCGGATGTTCACTGTTCGTATTTTTGGTCGTGGCCCCACCCCTGCTGGGGCTGGCGCAAACCGGTCTGGTCAGCCAGGGCTACGCCTTTGCTTTCTTCAACGTGATGCATGTGGGGCTGGCGTTGGGGCTATTACGCTACAAAGTGCTCAACCTTGATCGCTGGTCCTATTACATCTGGCTTTGGCTGAGCGGTATGTTGCTGTTGCTTGCACTTGATGTGGTCATTCTGCGCCTGTTGCAAACGCAGCCCTAGCTGTCCCTCACCGGTGCGCTTTTTCTGACGGGGTTTTTATACTTCCCGCTGCGCCAACTGATGTTGCGCAGGCTTTTGCAGCGACGCTCCAGCACGCTGGCCGGGAAAATGCCGGAAATCTTCGGCGTCGCCCTGTCGCCCTCACAGGCAGAGCATACCCGTCGCTGGGACCGGCTGCTGGGCGATGTGTTCAATCCCCTCGCTCCCCCGAACAGCTTTCGTATCCGGTCGACAAGGCCCGCATCGACGAGGACGGCCTTGGCCTGCTGGTCCCCGGCGTGGACGATCAGGCACCGCGGCGGCTACGCTATGCGATGCGCGGACGCCGCCTGTTCAACCGTGACGACCTCGAAGTGGCGACGAACCTTGTGCAAACCCACGAGCTTGCCGCCGAAAGCAGGCGCTCTTACGAGCGGGGCGTCACTTTGGAACGGGACCGCATCAGCCGGGATATTCACGACAACATCGGCGCGCAGCTTTTGAGCGCGCTGCACTCGCGCGAGCTTGGCCGCAAGGACGATCTGTTGCGTGACAGTCTTGCCGATCTGCGCACCATCATCAACGACGGCTTTCAGGCGCATTATGACATCGGCGCGATCCTTGCCGATCTGCGTACCGAAACCGCCGCGCGGCTGGAGGCGGGAAATCTGCTGCTGCGCTGGCACGACGAAACCGGCTTTGATCCCGAAGGCGAAAGCCCGCTGGTGCCGTTCGAAATAATCAACGGTTTGCGCTCCATCCTGCGCGAGGCGGTGTCGAATGTCTTGCGCCACGCGCAGGCGCACGAGGTAGACATCACCATCAGCCATACAGACACGATGATAACACTTGTCGTTCTCGACGATGGAAACGGCACGGCGGCAGCATCCGTGCAGGGGAAAGTGGCAAATTTCAACGGTGGCAACGGCATCACGAACATTGTCGAGCGCGCAGATGCGCTGGCGGGACGCGGGCGCGTGGTGGCGCGCGCGGACGGTAAAAGCGGGACCCGGATCACGGTTGACCTACCGATCCATCCCGATGCTGTGCGTACGAAAGCGGCTGCGCAATGATCGAAAGCGTGCTCTTGCTTGAAGATGTGCGGCACGCGCGCGAATGGCTGGCAGGCATTGTGGCAACGCTGTTTCCCGATGCAAAGCTGATCCAGACAG
Source organism: uncultured Sulfitobacter sp. (assembly GCA_947502265.1). Lineage (GTDB taxonomy): Bacteria > Pseudomonadota > Alphaproteobacteria > Rhodobacterales > Rhodobacteraceae > Sulfitobacter. The sequence continues at coordinate 40,726 of CANMZB010000001.1, read as the reverse complement.
GCACGTTACAGGCGGCAATCGAGGCCACCCAGAAGCACACCTTCAATCTGGCGCTGGTGGATCTGAGCCTGCCGGACGGCAACGGAACGGAGCTTTTGCGCCACATCGCAAAGGCCCAACCCGATTGTCGTTGCGTGGTCACCACTGCGCTGGCCGCCGGCGCGCAGGGCTACCTGCTCAAAAGCGACACGGACGCGATGATCACCCATCAGTTGAAAATGTTGCTCGAAGGCGTCCCCGCGCTTTGTCCACAAATCGCGCGCCGGATCATGCATCATTTCAAGCTGACAGGCCCGCACTTCGAACCGGACGCGAAGCTCACCCGCCGCGAGACGGGGGTGCTGTGCATGATCGCGCGCGGGCTGCGCGTGGCCGAGGTGTCGGACGCATTGGGCATCGCCGAAAGCACCGTGATTACCCACATCAAATCCACCTACCGCAAGCTCGAAATCAGCAACCGCGCCGAAGCAACCCTGCATGCCAGCCGTCTGGGCCTGTTAAGCGACGATTAGCAGCGGCGGTTTCTCCGACATAGCGCCCACCACGGTTTCGGTTAGCCGCGTGTGGGCCAATCGCCGTGAAAGCTGCCGTCGCGGTCTGTCCGCGCAAATCCGTGCGCGCCAAAGAAATCACGCTGCGCCTGCAAAAGATTGGCCGTACCGCGTGCGCGGCGCGCGCTGTCATACCACGCAAGCCCCGCCGACAGCGCAGGCAACGCCACCCCCACCTGCACGCCCGCCGCCACCGTGCGCCGCAAGGCAGGCATCAAGGCACTCAGCTGCGCGGCGATATCGGGCGCAAGGATCAGCTGGCCATGGGGAACACCGGCGCGCAATGCCGCCGCCAGATCATCAAGCAAAACAGAGCGGATGATGCAGCCCGCGCGCCAGATTTCCGAAATCCGCGCCAGATCGAGGGACCAGCCGAATTCATCCGACGCCGCCACAAGCAGGCGAAACCCTTGCGCATGGGCAAGGATGCGACTGGCCAAAAGCGCCTGCGCCAGATCACTGTCGGATGGCAACTCCCCCTCAAGTGCACCCGCGTCCAACACAGCCTGCGCAGCGACACGCGCGGATTTTTCCGACGACCAACTGCGCGCGCCCACCGCTGCTTCGATAGTGCTGGCGGACTGGCCCATTTTCAACGCTTCGATCACGGTCCAGCGGCCTGTTCCTTTTTGCCCCGCCCTGTCCATAATCACATCGACCACCGGCTTGCCGGTTTCGGGATCGGTTGCCTGCAAGACTGCGGCGCTGACCTCGATTAGATAAGAACCGAGCGGGCCGGTTTGCCACTGCTCAAAAAGCGCCCCGATGCGCGCCGCATCCCAACCGCCCGCATCACGCAACAGCCCGTAGATTTCGGCGATCATCTGCATGTCGGCGTATTCGATGCCGTTGTGAACCGTCTTGACGAAGTGGCCTGCGCCGTCCGGCCCCAGATGCGCCACACAGGGATCATCCTTGAACCGTGCGGCGACGGCTTGTGCCATGGGCTGCAACTGTTGCCAGCTTTGAACCGAACCGCCGACCATCATCGACGGTCCGTGGCGCGCGCCTTCGGCGCCGCCTGAAACACCCATGCCAACGAAATGCTTGCCCGCCCGTTCGATTCGCACCGCGCGACGGCGGGTATCGTGAAAATCCGCATTGCCGCCATCAACGAGCGTGTCGCCACCCGACAGAAAGGGCAACACTGCGTCGATCATCGCATCCAGCGGCGCGCCGGATGGAATCATGAAAAGGATCACGCGCGGCGGTTTAAGGGCCGCGACAAAGGCCGCAAGATCATGCGCAGGGACCAGCTGCGCGCCCAACACCCCCGCCCTTTCGATAAACGGCACGATCCAGTCGACCTCGCGGTTGGTGACAGCAACGCGAAATCCGTTTTCGGCCAAATTAAGCGCAAGAGCGCTGCCCATCGTTCCCAGACCATAAATACCGATATCGGCTGCACTGTCGCTCATGTGTTCCGCTCTCCTTCATGCCGCCCTGCGCAAGTCTGCGGCATTTGCATCTTGCGGACAAGCAGCGATCCGGAAAGGGCGGGAGCACACCGGCAGGCCGGACTGCCCCCCACGCGGATCATGGCAAAGCGCAGGAGAAGCGTGCTATTTTCCGAGGCACCAGCGCATGACTGCTTTTTGGGCGTGCAGGCGGTTTTCGGCTTCGTCGAAAACCACCGAATTGGGGCCATCCATTACCGAACTCGTCGCTTCGTCTTCGCGGTGGGCAGGCAGGCAGTGCATAAACAATGCATCGTCCTTGGCGCGCGCCATCAGCGCATCATTTACCTGATAACCGCGCAGCTGGTTATGACGGCGCTCGCGCGCGGATTGCGGATCGTGCATCGACACCCATGTGTCCGTCACAATCAGATCGGCTCCCTCGACCGCCTTGTGCGGATCGCGTTCGACCGAGTAAAGTCCGCTCAGCGCGGCTTCGGGATCAAGCGTCGGCGGGCCGGTGAAGGTGAGGTCGAAATCGAACTGCTTTGCCGCATGGGCGAAGCTGGCGAACACATTGTTGCCGTCACCGGACCAGACGACTTTCTTGCCCTTGATCGGGCCGTTGTGTTCTTCGAAAGTCATGATATCGGCCATGATCTGACAGGGGTGCGAACGGTTGGTCAGCCCGTTGATCACCGGCACGGTGGCGTATTCGGCCATGTCGAGCAGGGTTTGTTCCTCGAACGTGCGGATCATGATCAGGTCAACATAGCGCGAAAGAACTCGCGCGGTATCGGCGATGGTTTCGCCATGGCCAAGCTGCATGTCCGCGCCCGACAAAACCAGCGTCTGCCCGCCCATCTGGCGTACACCCACGTCAAACGATACGCGCGTACGGGTGGACGGCTTTTCAAAGATGAGCGCGACCATGTGGTCTTTGAGCGGCTGGTCGTCATCCGGCGCGCCGCGCGGGCGGCCGTTGCGCGCAGCCTTCATATCGGCGGCACTGTCGATGATGTGGCGTAGCGCTTCGGGGGCGGTTTTATCGATGTCGAGAAAATGATTCATGAATGTGGTCTTTGCTGATAGGGCGCTTTCGGGGGCAAGCCCCCGAAGGTGAGTTTAAGGGCCAAATGAAGATCAGGTAGCGCCAAGACTGCTGGCAGCGCGATCAAGGCGGGTGATGGCTTCGGTGATCTCTGCATCGGTGATGGTGAGCGGCGGTAGCAGACGCACAACGTTGTCGGAGGCCGGCACGGTGATGACTTCCTCAGCATATCCTGCCTGGACCACGGCGACGGGGTCGGTTTTGCATTTCAGGCCCAGCATTAGACCCGATCCGCGTACGGTTTCGAATACGTCAGGGTGACTCGCGGCGAGCCCTTCGAGCTTTTGACGCAACAGGCCCGCCTTGCGGTTTACATCGGCCAGAAACGCCGGATCGGCAATGATATCCATGACAGCACATCCCACGGCGCAACCCAGCGGGTTGCCGCCATAGGTGGAGCCGTGGGTGCCTGCCGTCATACCCGACGCGGCGTCTTCGGTGGCCAGCACCGCACCAAGGGGAAAGCCGCCGCCGATACCTTTGGCAACCATCATGATGTCGGGCGTGATGCCTGCCCATTCATGGGCGAAAAGCCTACCCGTGCGGCCCACACCGCATTGCACCTCGTCGAGGATCATCAGGATGCCTTTTTCGTCGCACAAATCACGCAAGCCCTTGAGGCAGGCATCAGGCAGCGGGCGGATGCCGCCTTCGCCCTGAACGGGTTCGACCAGCACGGCGCAGGTGGTTTCGGTGATTGCGGCTGTCAGCGCCTCGTGATCACCGAATTCCAGATGCACAAAACCGGGCAGCAACGGGCCGAAGCCTTTGGTCAATTTCTCGGAACCGGCGGCGGCGATGCCAGCAGAGGAGCGCCCGTGGAAGGAGCCCGAGAACGTGATGATCTCGACCCGCTCGGGCTGGCCTTTGTCGTAGAAGTATTTGCGCGCCATTTTGACGGCCATCTCGCAGGCTTCGGTGCCGGAATTCGTGAAAAAAACCGTATCGGCAAAGGTATGCGCAACCAGCTTGTCGGCCAGCGCCTGCTGCTGCGGGATTTCGTAAAGGTTCGACGTGTGCCAGAGCAATCCCGCCTGATCACTCAGCGCCTTAATCAGCGCCGGATTGGCATGGCCCAACGCATTGACTCCGATGCCCGCACCCAGATCGAGAAAACGTCGCCCGTCCGCTTCGATCAGCCAACTGCCTTCGCCTTTTACAAAACTCAGGGGCGCGCGGGAATAGGTGGGGAGAACGGAAGGGATCATCAGGATCATCCTCATAGAGTGGAGCCGCAGGGAAAAACCCAAAAAGGCATGTGCAGCGGTAAGGGTCAAGGGAATTTGGAGATAGGGTGCCATGGCACCACGGGATCACACCTGCCGCCAAGGGCTAGGCAGCGGTAGCTTAGCTACGGCGTCGTCGGGACAAGATATCTGTGCGCGTGATCATGAAACCCTTCATGGCGGGAGAGATGCCGCATTGCAAGGGGGTTTCCCCACGCTTGCCGACGCCTTGCAAAACCGCCATAGGCTGCGGCATGTTTGTCGCACGCGCCCAGAATAACGCCCTTGCCGCCGGTCTGATTGTGCTGGCGACCGTCTTTATTGCCGGCACCACGCTGATGGCCAAGGCGCTTGGCACGCAGACATTGGGCGCGCCGCTGCCTGCGCTCCAGATCAGCCACGGTCGTTTTTTGTTTGCTTTCATGGGGTTGGTCGCGGCGGCGACTGTATTGCGGCCCGCGTTGGAGCGACCCCATTGGGGGCTGCACATTGCGCGCACCACCTTTGGCTGGGGCGGTGTGACGTTGATGTTCGCCTCTGTCGCGTTCATTCCGCTCGCCGATGCCACGGCGATATCATTTCTTAATCCGGTCTTTGCCATGATGCTCGCCATCCCGCTGCTGGGCGAGCGTGTGGGGCGCGTGCGTTGGTCTGCCGCCGCACTGGCCCTTGCAGGCGCGCTGATCCTGCTGCGCCCTACCCCGCAGAGCTTCCAGCCTGCGGCGCTTTTGGCGTTGGGGGCGGCGATGGTCATGGGGATGGAGCTCATCTTCATTAAAAAGCTGGCGCGGCGGGAGAATCCGTTCCAGATCCTGCTGGTCAATAACCTGATAGGATTGGGCCTTGCCACCTGCGCGGTCTTGCCCGTCTGGCAAGCACCCAATGCACAACAATGGGCTGTGCTGGCCGCGATCGGTCTGTGCATGGCCGTGGCGCAGACCTGCTTTGTCAATGCGATGGCGCGGGCCGACGCCAGTTTTGTCGCACCGTTCAGTTACAGCACGCTGATTTTCGCCGCGCTGTACGATGTGGTGTTCTATGGAACCGTTCCTGATGCCGTCACCGCGTCGGGCGCCTGCATCATTCTGACAGGCGCGATATGGCTGGCATTACGCGAGGCGCGGGTAAAAAAGCCGGTGCCGCGCCCGCATACCGCCGTGTGATCCCTTGCACCTAGCGCCCGAGCCCTTATTATAGGGTATTGAATTTTGCAAAGCGGTCCGCACAGGGCCGCTTTTTAGCTAGGGAAGCTTTCATGTCCTGGACCGATGACCGCGTCGAAACTCTGAAAAAAATGTGGGGCGAAGGCCAGTCCGCAAGCCAGATCGCAAAGGAACTGGGCGGAGTGACCCGCAATGCCGTTATCGGCAAGGTGCACAGGCTGGGCCTGTCAAACCGCACAACAGCAGGTGCCGCAGCCAAGCCCGAGCCACAGGCCAAGCCTGCGGTGACGGCGGAACCAAAGGCCAAGCCCGAACCAGCCGCCGAGCCGGAACCGGTAGCAGTTCGCGAAAAGCCCGATCTCAAGACCGAACCTGCCATTGCGCCGCAAACAAGCCTGCCCGCGCGCAGGCAGATCATTCCCGCAGGACAGCCTCTGCCGCCGCAGCCTTCGGCGAATGAAATTAGCCCCGAGGCATTGGCCAAGGTCAACGAGATCGAAAAGAATGCCAAGAAACTGAGCCTGATGGAATTGACCGAGCGGACTTGCAAATGGCCCGTGGGTGACCCCGCCACCGAGGATTTCTGGTTTTGTGGCCTGCCGGTACAGCAGGGCAAGCCCTACTGCGAAGCACATGTCGGCGTCGCATTCCAACCCATGAGCGCACGACGCGACCGCCGACGTTAGGCGCTGCGAAGCCTTTTTTCAAAGACTTTGGGCACAGAATTTCGCGAAATTCTGTAGCGCCAGCAGCAGGTGGAGTGACACATTAGCCGCACAAAAGTGAGTTACGCCTTCACAGGCCACGCACACTAGCGATCGACACCTGCGCCGCACTGCTTCCCTACGACGCTTTCGAAATAGCAGACCGGCATTTTCTGCTGGCGGTCGGAACGTGATCGGCATGGAGGTACGAACGCAGGGCGCGGTATTTGCCGCCAATATGGCAGGGAAAGAAACCTGCGACAGGTTGATCAACCTTGTACGACCGTCGCTCAAAAGGCTTACCAATGGCGCGATCATCACCGCACTTTGCTCAGGATACATATGCCGCTCCGGCGGAGTTTCCCGGTAGTTGCAAAGACCCAACGGCGATTCGCTGCGCAATGCGGCACACGCTACAGGCGAAATGGCGCTCAATCACAACTACTTTGGTCAAGGGCAAACACATCCGGTTACGAAAGGCTTAAAGGGGGTGCGTTGGCGTGTGAGTTTGCGCAAACGCATGCCTGATCGGGTCGCTGCGGGGTAAAACTTGCAAGCGGCACGAAAAGGCTGCAAATCACATCCTGATCAAAGGTAAATCCCGTGCCTCAAACAGATACTCGCGCATGTCCCGCTCCTCTTGCCTCCCCTGCCGGTCTGGGGGATTGGAGCGGTATACCTACAAGCCTTGTGTCCCCTGGGCAGCAAATTGCGCATCATGCGACCTGCACACCTATCGCGGGTAGCCACGCGCAACGGGGTGTCTTCATGCGCAGGGCCGTCGACGCGGACTTGCGCGCGGTCCGCTATGGTGCGACGGAAGCGATATTGCGGGATCGCCTGCGGATACTTGCCGGACACGAAACCCGTCTTTCCAACAATGAAATTACCCCCACACCCCTGTGCAATAACGACTGGACCATCTCCCGATGACCCTTGCCGACACCTTTCCGCTTTCTGCTGAAACCGCCGCGTCGCGCTCAACCCCGCGCGTCCGCGATCTGCGGCTTGATTTCTTTCGCGGCATTGCGATGTTCATCATCCTGATCTCGCATACGCCGGGCAACTTCCTGAGCCTGTGGATCCCCGCGCGCTGGGGCTTTTCCGATGCCACTGAGATCTTTGTTTTCTGTTCCGGCATGGCCTCTGCCATCGCATTTGGTGGCGCGTTCGCGCGGGCGGGTTGGCTTTTGGGATCTGCGCGTGTCGCGTTCCGTGTCTGGCAGGTCTATTGGGCGCACATCGGGCTGTTCATCGCCACCGCCGCCCTGATGGCTGCAATCGACCATTATGGCGGTTACGATAAAAACTACATCGGCTCGCTCAACCTGTGGAAGTTTTTCGAGGCGCCAGCCGAGCCGCTTATGGGCCTGATGACGCTTGGCTATGTGCCCAATTACTTTGACATTCTGCCGATGTATATGGTGGTGCTTGCGATGATGCCGCTTGTCATGGCCCTCGCGCGTATCAACCGCTGGGCGGTGTTCGCGTTCATGATCACGGTGTGGCTGGGCGCGCAGACATGGCTGATGGGTACCGCCCATCTGGCCTTCCCCGCCGAGCCGTGGTCGGAGCGCAAGTGGTTCTTCAACCCCTTCGCATGGCAGCTTGTCTTCTTTACCGGCTTCGCCTTCATGCGCGGCTGGCTCCCCAAACCGCCGGTGCATCCGGCGCTGTTTGTGTTGGCGGCTATCGTGGTGATCGCGACCGTCCCGCTGAGCAACATTGGCGTGCGCGCGATCGAGCAGGACTGGTTCTTTACAACGCAAGCCGGCAATCCGGTGATTGATGCGCGACTGGCATTGCGCCCCCTGACTGACAAGACTGATTTTGGCCTGCTGCGCTATGTGCATTTCCTATCGCTTGCCTATCTCGCATGGGTGATCGCGGGCGATAAGGGTGCGAACCTTCTGGCACGTGGAGCCAGCCTGCCGGCGCAGATGTGGGACATAATCGTCAAGATCATCCTGAAAGTCGGCCAACAGTCGCTTGCCGTTTTCGTCGTGTCGATGTTCATCGCGCGGATCATGGGATTCATTATGGACCTGACAGGGCGTACCACTGGCATCGCGCTTTTGGTCAATCTGGGTGGTGCGCTGGTTCTGGTGGCCGTGGCCTATGGCGCGGGATGGTTCAAATCACAACCTTGGAAAGGGACAGCCGCATGATGCTGCGCCGTGATCTTTTAAAATGGCTGGCGGCACTGGCCGCTGCACCCACTATCGCTTTTGCAAAGGATGCACCGTTGCGCACCGGCAAAGCGCAGCCGTTCAACGCACAGACGGTGGCGACCCGCGCGCGCGCGCTGGCAGCCAAGGCCTACGCACCCCGCCCGACCATCCCGCAAGAATGGCGCGATATCAGCTATGATGAATACCGCAGCATCTGGTTCGATCCGCGCAACGCCCTGTGGGAAGGAACCGCGCGGCCCCAGCGGCTGGATGTTTTTCCGCCCGGCCTCTATTTTCCGCGGGCCGTCGAAATCAACGTAGTCGCCGACAGCGCGGCGCGGCCTGTGTTGTTTGACGAAGCGGTCTTTGAACGCACCGACACCTTCCCCGATCTGCCACAAAACGATCATATGGGCTATTCTGGGCTACGCCTGCGCGCCGATCTTCTGGGCGATGGCGACTTTACCGAATACGCGGTCTTTCAGGGAGCAAGCTATTTCCGTGGCATCGGCACCGGAGAAAACTACGGGCTGTCCGCGCGCGGTCTGGCGTTGAAAACCGGCGATCCCGAGGGCGAGGAGTTCCCCGATTTCGTGGCATTCTGGATAGAGACGCCTGCGCCCTCGGCTAAATCGGTGACGGTCCACGCCCTGCTCGACAGCCCGAGCTGCACCGGCGCATTCCGGTTCGAGATCACCCATGGTGCGGTTCTCGATATGGTGGTCGAGGCGCAGATTTTTGCGCGCAAAGATCTGAAGAACGTCGGGATTGCGCCGCTGACCTCGATGTTTTTGTTCGACGCCACCATGCGCGACCGGTTCTCGGATTTCCGCCCCAACGTGCATGACAGCGACGGGTTGCTGATTCACAATGGCGCAGGCGAAGCAATCTGGCGGCCGCTGACAAACCCCGTACAGCTCCAGATCAGCACTTTCGTTGACCAGACACCGCGCGGCTTTGGCCTGATGCAGCGCAAACGTGCGTTTGACGATTTCAACGATCTCGAAGCGCATTATCACAAACGCCCTTCGGTCTGGATCACACCGATGGGGGATTGGGGCGCGGGGGCCGTGACCTTGGTGGAGATTCCGGCGGACAAGGAAATCTACGACAACATCGTGACCTATTGGCGCCCCTCCAAGCCGATTCCAGCAGGCGAGGCGCGCCAGTTCATTTACCGGCTGCAATGGGGCGGCGACCCTGCCCCGCGCACGCCGGACCGGTTGCGCGTGCGTCATACCGCGATGGGCGCGCGCATGGAGGGAGGCGAGGTTATCGTGATCGACTTCGAGAACGGCACTGCCGTGCCCGAAGACCTTTCGACGCTCGAAATTGTGCTGCACGCCAGCGCTGGCCGCACGACGCCTGCGATTTTACAACGTAATCCGGAAACCAATGGCCCCCGTCTCGCGTTCACCTTCTATCCGGAGGAGGCGCGTGCAATCGAATTCCGCGCGCAGCTTCTTTTGGACACGACGCCCCTTAGTGAAGTTTGGTTGTATAGATGGACCCCTGCATAATGTCCCAAGCCCCGTTCAACGCGATGCCGCCGCCTGCTCCGCTTGTCGCGGCCGCGCAGGAATTTGACCGTGCGCCCGCCGTGCCGACAAACCCGCAGCTTCCCAAGGCCCGCCGCTGGCGCTTGGCCACCTTCGGCCCTGCGCTTATCGGCACGGCTTTTTTGATGTACGGTCTTTATCGCTGGCTCGCGGCGGACGGAATGACCGGCATGGAATGGGCGCTGCTCTTTCTCATCGGCGCGACATTCGTCTGGGTGACACTGTCGGTCAGCACGGTAGGCGTGGCCATTGCGGGGCTTCTGGCCCGCGCGCAGGCCGATGCGCGCCCCGCAGGTAGCGCGCCGGGGATCGACGTAGCGCTTTTGGTGCCGGTTTATAACGAAGTGCCGCAAAACGTGTTCGGCAACGCCGCTGCGATGTTGCAGGCGCTGGCCGCGCGCAAGGGACCGCACCGCTATACGCTGTTCATCCTGTCCGACACCCGCGACGAAGACATCGCAACAATGGAAGCACGCGCCTATCACGACCTTGCTACACACGCGCCCGAAGGATTCGCCGTCCACTACCGCCGCCGCGACATGAACACCGACAAAAAGGTCGGTAATATCGCGGAATGGACGCGCGGCTGGGGCGCTGCGTTCGAAGGGATGGTCGTGCTGGATGCCGACAGCCTGATGACCGGTCGCGCAATCGAGCGTCTGGCCTCCGAATTGTCGCTTGATCCGCACGCAGGGCTGATCCAGACCTTTCCGATGCTGATCGGCGCACAAACCCTGTTTGCGCGGATGCAGCAATTTTCCAATATCGCCTACGGCTGGCTGCTCGCCGAGGGGCTGGCAACATGGGCGCACACCGAAGGCAACTACTGGGGTCATAACGCGATCATCCGCACCCGCGCCTTCGCGCAAAGCGCAATGCTGCCGCACATCCGCGGACGCGGTGGGCGCAACAAGCTGATCCTCAGCCATGATTTTGTCGAAGCGGGGCTGTTGCGCCGTGCGGGATGGCGGGTACGGTTCCTGCCCCGCGTCACCGGCAGCTTCGAGGAAACCCCCGCCACGCTGATCGACTATGTGATCCGCGACCGGCGCTGGTGTCGCGGCAATCTACAACATCTGCGGCTTTTGGGGACAAAGGGGCTGCACCCGGTGTCGCGGTTCCATCTGTTTCACGGGGCCGTCGCCTATCTTTTGTCGCCCGCGTGGTTCTTCCTGCTGGTGATCTGGGCGCTGCTGGGCAAGGATGCAGACACCAACGTAATCCGGTATTTCAATGAGGCGAACCCGCTGTTTCCCGATTGGCCCCCCGCGATGAGCCATATCGACAGCGCGGTGTTTCTGGTCGTGATGTACGCGCTTTTGCTGACACCTAAGATGGCAGGCGCGGGCATTATCGCGGCCACGCCGCGCGCCGCGCGGGTGTTTGGCGGCGCGGGTCCGTTCCTGCGCAGTTTCGCCTTCGAAGTTGCGTTGTCCGTCGCCTATGCGCCAATCATGATGATCCAGCAAACCAAAGCCGTGCTGCGCGCGCTGACCAGTGACGCAGAAGCATGGGCACCGCAATCGCGCGAGGCGCGCCGCCATGACTGGACGACACTGTTCAAGTTTCATTGGGTCGAGACGGTCTTGGGGTTGATGTTGCTCAGTGGTCTGATGGCCGGTCTTGTGTCGTTCTGGCTGGTGCCGATCGTGGCAAGCCTTGTGGCGGCGGTGCCGCTTTCCGCGCTGTCAGGTGTCACCGTGGCAAAGCGGACAGGCAGCGCCCTGCGGCTCGACAGCCCTTATACCCTGCGCGAACCTGCTATCGTGCGCCGCGCACGCGCCGAAAGGGAACGGATCAGTGCCGCGCTGGCCCTGCCGGCCAAATAGCACGACATCACCAAGAAAAACGCCCGCCAGAGATAATCAGGCGGGCGTTTTAATATCTCCGATGAGGATGCGGTCAGGACGTAACCTGTTCGCGCAGGATGGAGGCGGTGAGCGAGATCATCAGATACACCCCCGAAAAGATCAGGAACGCCAGAACGGTGTTCTCGAATTTGCGCGGATAGCTCGGTTCTTCACTGGCCACAGGGCGCACGGCAACAGTCAGGTAACGGACCTGACGGCCCGCCTCTACGCGGGCTTGTTCCATTCCGGTTTGAGCCAATTGCAGATTGGTATCGGCGTTGACCAGATCGGCCTGCGCGAGTTGTAGTGTTACCGCCTGCTGTGCCAGCGAATTTGTGCCCTCGGTTGCGCTGCTCATGCGGTCGTTCAACTGGTCAAGCTGCGCCTGCAAGCGCCGCACGTCGCCTTGCGCACCATCAACCTTTGCACGGTTGGGGCGGGCGTTGTCCAAAAGCGCCGCAAGCTCAAGCTGCTTTTCGATCAGCAGCGTCTCGTAATTGGTGATCTGGCTGCGGATCGCGGCAATCACCGCTTCGGGGTCCACCCCGTTGGCGACCTGCAACTCAATCAACCGTTGCTGCGTCTCGCGCCGTTTTTCCAGTGCCTTTTCATAGCCGATTTGCGCATCGCGCATCCCGTCTTCACGCTTGGCCTGGCTCAGGCTGTTCACGCGGTCTTCGGCATAGTGCAACAGGCGCTCGGAAAAAGTGGTCGCGATTTGCGGGTCGGCGGCGATAACCTCCATGCGGATCACGCCTTCGGTCGGGTCATAGCCGATCTTGATGTTCTTCTTGTAAAGCTTGTACGCTTCTTCATTGGTCGGATCAGGGTTCAGGCGCTGGATCGGATCAATCTCTTGCGAGGTGAAATGCGCTTTGAAACCGGCATCCGCGTCCAGCCGCAGCATCGCATCCTTGGACTGCAAATAGGCTTGCGTGGCGATGCTGTCGGCGCTGTTGGCGAATTGCGTGGGCAACATACCGCCAAAGGGGCTTGCCCCGCCGCCGCCTTCGCTCTGGATGATCAAAAACTGACTGTCGGTGGCGTACATCGGTGTCGCGATCTTGTGGAAATAATACCCCGCAAGGAACGTCGGGATCATCACAAAAAACGCCAGCCGGACGATAAGCAGGCCCATCTTCTTGCGGCGTCGACGCGTAATGTCGCGTTGGATGTCGGAGATTTCCCGCATCCGGCGTTCCATCGGATTAAGCTCGACCGAGGGCAGCGTCTGTTTGCCGGTCGGGATGGTTTGTGGCAGTTGCACACGGCTTTGCCCCCCTGCACCGCCCTTTAGCGAGGGCAGTTGCGCCAGCGCATCACCCGGCGCGCCCTCACGCTGCTCTCCTCCGGCTTGCGGCACCACAAGTTCCAGCATGTTGGAGCGTTGGAACGGATCAATGCCTTTTTCGCGCAAAAGACGTACAGCATCGAAATCCGATGTCGCGGGCAGCCCGTGTTTTTGGGCCACGCGCCGCGCCATGCGCAATTGACGGCCTGTCAGCCCTTCGTGGCGGATCGCTTCGATGTCCTGCTCGCCACTGACCTCACCCGCTGACGAAACCTCACCCGCACGCGCGGCGGATGGGTCTTGTGGTGCGGCCCCCGGTGCTGCCGGAGTGATCGGCTTTTCCATCCGCACCGGATCTTGCGCGCCCTCGTCGCGCGCGGGTGACTGAACGGGCGGTTGTGTCGTCGCTCCGGTAGCGGCTTTTGTTACCGCGCTCGGGCTGCGCTTAATGCGGAATTTTCTAGCTTTGGGTTTGGTAGTCATAGAGCTGTTTCGCTTCTTCCAGGCTGTCGAAAACGTTGAGCTGCCCGTTCATCAGAACTGCGGCAGAACGTGCGAATTTTTCAAGCGTTTGAGCCTGATGCGACACGATCACGATGGTCGTGGTTCGCAGGCGTTCTTGCAGGATTTCTCCTGCCTTTCGGTTGAATTCGACATCCGTGGTGGACGGCATGCCTTCGTCAATCAGATACATATCGAAATCCAGCGCAAGCATGAGCGCAAAGGAAAACCGCGCCCGCATGCCAGCCGAATAAGTGCCAAGCGGCTGGTCAAAATATTCACCCAAGCCACAAAGCCAGCGGCAAAAGCTTTCGACATAGTCGGGATCAAGCCCGTAGAGCCGCGCGATGTAGCGCGCGTTCTCCATCGCGGAAACCTTGGAAACGACCCCGCCCATGAAACCGAGCGGAAAGGAGATGTTGCAATCGCGCACGATCTCGCCCTCATCGGGCTTTTCGAGCCCCGCCATCATGTTGATCAGCGTGGTTTTGCCGGTTCCGTTGGGGGCAAGGATCCCCATCGAGTTGCCAAGCTCCACACGGAACGACACTTGGTCAAGGATGACCTTGTGCTGCGCACCCGTCCAGAAAGACTTGGAAACGTTATGAAACTCCAGCATTGTTAACCTGCTCCGGTTCAGTCTTGTGTGGTGATATAAGCCCTCTCTGGCGGAGGTTCATCCCTTTTTTATCGCGAGATTTTGACCATATTATGTCCCAAACGGAAACAAATGTACAACCGCGCCTGTCTATCGTGCGGTTCAGCCTGCATGCCCCACTTGTTTGTCGTGATCAGGGCAAGAGGCATCGTGTTCCTCCATCTCCAAGGTGGCGTGATGCAGATGGAAGCGCGCGACGAGCATCTCTTTCATCGCCCTGCGTGCTCTGGCCGGATCTGCCCCTTGCACGAGGCGGACATGCGCATCCAGAGCGGTACTGTGTTCCTGCATCATCCACAAATGCACATGATGAACGCTCGCCACATCCTGCGCGCCTTCCATCGCCTTGATCACGTCAGACATATCCATGTCGGGTGGGCTGCCCAGCATCAAAAGGCGCATCACAGCCGGCATTTCAGTGAACGCATGCCACAGAATATAGCCCGCAATCAGCAGCGTCACCACAGGGTCAACCCACGTCCAGCCGAACAGGATCACCAATGTGCCCGCCACAATCACGGCAACCGACCCCAAAGCGTCCGCCAGATTGTGCAAAAACGCCGCGCGGATGTTCATGCTGGATTTCGACATCGTGTAGGTCAGCGCAGCAGTGGCAAGGTCAATAACAAGCGCCACACCTGCCACGATCACAACGATCCAGCCGACAATCTCGGTTGGTGTGAACAGGCGCGCGATACCTTCATAGATCAGGTACAGACCGATCACCACCAGCGTGGTATAGTTGATCAAAGCGGCGACCGCTTCGATCCGGCCATAACCGAACGTCATTTTTGCATCCGCCGGACGACGGGCAATTTTACGCGCCCCGAACGCAATAATCAGCGAAATCGCATCGCTGAAGTTATGCAGCGCGTCCGCTATCAGCGACAGGCTGCCTGACAGAATACCGCCGACAACTTGCGCCAGGGTCAAAAGAAGATTGATGCCCACCGCAATCGCGACGCGAAGATCGCCCGCTTCGGGGTCAACGTGATGATGATGCGCGCTCATAAGGAGGCTCCATGCGGATGATCGGGACAGGGGGATGCCGCATCGGCGCAGCATTCCGTCAGAAGAAATTGGGAGAGCGCCGCGATGCGCCCGTGTGCCACAGCGGCACAGATGATGCTGCGTCCGCGGCGGGTTTGTTCAACCAGACCCGCCGCCGTGAGGATTTTCATATGGTGCGTCAGGGTTGATCCGGTGACGCCACTGCGCGCACCCAGCGCGCCGATGCTAAGACCTTCCGGCCCCGCGCGCACCAGAGCAAGCAAAACGCCAAGCCGCTGTTCGGAGCCGAGTGCTGCAAAGCTGGCAGCGGCCTGGACGATATCTTGAGAGAAACTTTGGGTTTTCATAGTTCTAGAAATATAGAAACATTGAGGCGCTGCAAGTCGTCATCTTCCCTCCCGTTGAAAATCCCCCTTGGCAATGCGCGCTGGCCCCTTACCTGTTAGCTATGACCGATATCCGCCCCGCCCTGCGCAAGTGTACCCTGTGCGCCGACCGCTTTGCCGCCACTGCCACGGCGCACCGGCCCAATCCCGTGGTCTGGTTCCAACCGGGCGCGCGGCTGTTGATCGCTTCCCAAGCGCCGGGAATTAAAGTTCATAAAGCGAATATGCCGTTTTGCGATGCGTCCGGCGTGCGGTTGCGCACGTGGCTTGGGCTGGACGACGCGGCGTTTTACGATCGCGCGCGCGTGGCGATCATCCCGATGGCTTTCTGCTTTCCGGGCTATGATGCCAAAGGCAGCGACCTGCCGCCGCCGCCCGTTTGCGCAAGAACGTGGCGTGCGGGGGCGCTGGCCAGCGTGCCGGATGTCCGGCTGACCGTGCTGATCGGCGGCCATGCGATGAAATACCATTTGCCCGGATTTACCACTGTCACAGACGCCGTGCGCAATTGGGACAGGCACCCCGAAGGCGTCTTTGCCTTGCCACACCCCTCGTGGCGCAATACGGGATGGCTAAAGAAAAACCCGTGGTTCGAGGCAGAGGTCATTCCCCGCCTTCAAGCCGCCGTTAAAGAGGTGATGTGATGACGCCGACACCGCTCGACGCTGCCCATGCGGCCATGATGGCTGCCCCCGATGACGATACCGCCCGCCTGCGGTTTTACGAGCGTATAGCGGATGTGGAATTGTATCTGCTGCTTGAGGCAGAACCGGACGGCGACCAGATCGCGCCAAAAGTGCTTGAGACCGACGGCGCGCAATACCTGCTGGCGTTTGATCGTGCCCAGCGGCTTGCGCAATACGCGGGCGAAGCGGGTGCCTATGTGGCCCTGTCGGGGCGCAACGTGGCGGCGATGCTGGACGGGCAACCGCTGGGCATCGCGCTCAACATGGATGTGGCACCTTCGGCAATCCTGTTGCCCGATGCCGCCGTGGCATGGCTGCGCGAGACGTTGTCGCATCAGGCCGGTGAGGTCGAAGCAAAGATCGAACGGGTGTTGCCGCCCAAAGGCCTGCCCGAATCGCTGATCGAAGCGATTGACGCGAAACTGGCCACCGCCACGGGCATGGCCGCCAACGCGTGGCTGGTGGGCGTGGAGTACGAGGGCGGCGGGCGCGGGCATCTGCTGGCCTTCATCGACGCAATTCCGCGCGCGCAGGACGCGCTGGTGCGCGCCGCATCCGAGGCGCTAACGTTTTCAGGCATCGAGGCGGGGGCGATGGACGTGGGGTTCTTCGGCCATAGCGATCCGACAGTGAACAAGCTGATGAAAGTCGGGTTGCGCTTTGATTTGCCGCAGATGGAAACATTACAGAAAACCCCGCGTATGCCCGGCAGCGACCCCGATGCGCCGCCTGTTCTGAAATAACGCGGGGCACGCCGTCACAAACCTGCGAGGTCACGGACTTGCGATAGGCGCATTGGCCCCTTTGCGCCTAGAATTGGCATCACAGGCGCACCCCTGCGTCCCTTTTCAGGAGCCGGACCATGACCCGCTTTGCCCTCACCATCGTTGCCGCGATCAGCCTTGCCCACGGCGCCCTTGCAGGTGAACAATATGTCGACGAGACCGGTTTCGCCGCCTCCGGCTTTGATGTAGTGGCCTATTTCGATCTGCCACAAAATCCGGTTGGCCAGCCCCAGACCGCCCCCGTACCGGGCGACAGGGCGATCACCGCCGACCATAACGGCGCGACATTCGCCTTTTCCTCCCAAGCGAACCGCGATGCCTTTCTTGCTGATCCGGCGAAATATGTTCCGCAGTATGACGGGCACTGCGCGTATGGTGTGGCCAAAGGCGGCAAGGTGCCGGGTAATCCGACGCTGTGGCGGATCATCGATGGCAAGCTGTACCTCAACATCACGAAAAACGTAGTCGGCTTTTGGGAGGAGGACATCGCGGGAAATCTGAATCTGTCCGACGGCAACTGGCCCGATATTGACCCGAACCCCGCGTCCACCGCGACCATCCCGCAATGGTCCTCGCAAGCACCCCAAGGCTAGGCGATGCGGCGTGGCCAACTTGCCCGGCGCGGCCTTGTGATGGGCACGCTTGCGGCTGGCGGGCTGCTGGCCGCGCGCTGGTTCAATGTGACCGGCACGGTTGAGGGTGCCACGCTTAGCGTCGAGAACGCGCACCGCGCCGTGATTGACGGCACAATTGCCCTGATAGATATCCGCCGCCCCGATGAATGGACGCGCACGGGCATCGCGCTGGGGGCTGTCCCGCTTGATATGCGCGATCCGGCATTTGCGACAAAGCTGCTGGCGCAGATAGAGGGCGCGCGCGATGCCCCCGTGGCCCTTATCTGCGCGCGAGGTGTACGTTCGCGCCGGTTGGCGCAGCGGTTGTCGGATGCCGGTTTTACCAATGTCATTGACGTACCCGAGGGGATGATGGGCTCTGGCGCGGGGCCGGGATGGCTCGGCGCGGGTCTGCCGGTGCGCGCATGGTAATATATTGCCCACATCGCGCGCCTGCCCTATAGCGCAGTGATGAGCACAAACCCCCCAAGCCTCCGCCCTGATCTTGCCAATGCGCGCGTCCCGAAAGCTGGCATCGTCCATCCCGACCGCCCCGGCCAGCCGACCATCGGCATGGTGTCGCTTGGCTGTCCCAAAGCGTTGGTGGACTCTGAACGGATCCTGACGCGCCTGCGCGCCGAAGGTTATGCGATCTCGCCCGATTATGCGGGTGCGGATGCGGTGATTGTGAACACCTGCGGGTTTCTTGATTCTGCCAAAGCCGAGAGCCTTGATGCCATCGGCGAGGCGCTGACCGAGAATGGCCGCGTGATCGTCACCGGCTGTCTGGGTGCCGAACCGGATTACATCCGCGAACACCACCCCCGCATCCTTGCCGTTACCGGCCCGCATCAATACGAACAGGTGCTGGACGCGGTTCATGTCGCTGTACCGCCCTCCCCCGATCCGTTCATTGATCTGTTGCCCGCCTCCGGCGTTTCGCTCACGCCGCGGCACTTCAGTTATCTGAAGATCTCCGAAGGCTGCAATCACAAGTGCAAGTTCTGCATCATCCCCGACATGCGTGGCCGACTGCAAAGCCGCCCCGCCCATGCGGTGATCCGCGAGGCGGAAAAGCTGGTGGCGAACGGGGTCAAGGAATTGTTGGTGATCTCGCAGGATACCTCGGCTTATGGTGTGGATATCAAACACGCCGAGGATCGTGGCCACCGCGCGCATATCACCGATCTGGCGCGCGATCTGGGGTCTTTGGGCGCGTGGGTGCGGCTGCATTACGTCTACCCCTACCCCCATGTGCGCCAGTTGATCCCGCTGATGGCGGAGGGTCTGGTGCTGCCGTATCTGGATATCCCGTTCCAGCACGCCCATCCTGATGTCCTTAAACGCATGGCACGGCCGGCGGCGGCATCCAAAACCCTCGACGAGATCGCCGCATGGCGCGACGTTTGCCCTGACATCACCCTGCGCTCGACGTTCATCGTCGGCTACCCCGGCGAAACAGAGGCCGAATTCCAGACGCTGCTTGACTGGATGGACGAGGCGCAACTGGACCGCGTGGGGTGTTTCCAATACGAAAACGTCGCCGGTGCGCGCTCGAACGCGCTGCCAGATCATGTGCCTGCACAGGTCAAACAGGAGCGCTGGGAGCGCTTCATGGAAAAGGCCCAAGCGATTTCCGAGGCCAAGCTGGAAGCCAAGGTCGGGAGTACAATGGACGTGATCATCGACGAAATCGACGATGAAGCCGCCACCTGCCGCACCAAATCGGACGCGCCCGAAATCGACGGAAACCTGTTCATCGACGCAGGCTTTGAGAAGCTGTCCGTGGGCGATATCGTGACCGTCATAGTCGAGGAAGCGGGCGAATATGATCTGTGGGGCCGGTTGGTTTAAAGGCCGATGGCCAAAGGCACCCGACTGATAACGCAATGCTCCCCAGCGTTCAGGATTGGCGCGTTAAATCGGGTGCCGCTTGTGGCTCTCTGTGAATGAAACGGCAGGCGAACGTGGCCCATCCGGTATTAACGGGTCAGACGCGCAAGCAGCGAGCTTTGGGTGATCTGCCCGACGGGTTTATCGTTCTCGTGCACCTCAAGAGACTGCCCTGACTGGATTTGTTCGATGATTTCCCGAACGGGGGTTTCAATGTCGACAACGGCCCCCTCGCAGGAGCCTTCCGTCATCACATCATGCGCGGTCAACACGCCAAGCGGGTTCATATGGGCCACAAACTCGGCGACATAGGCGTTATTCGGGTTTGTGAAAATTTCGCGCGGGGTGCCGCATTGTACGATCCGTCCACCTTCCAGAATTGCGATCCGGTTGCCAAGCTTGAAGGCTTCGTCAAGGTCATGGCTGACGAAAATGATCGTCCGGTTGCGCCGCTTTTGCAGATCAAGCAGTTCATCCTGTAGTTTGGTGCGGATCAGCGGATCAAGCGCCGAAAATGGCTCGTCCATGAGCAGGATCGGTGCGTCGGTCGTGAACGCACGCGCAAGGCCGACCCGTTGCTGCATCCCTCCGGACAACTCACCCACAAATGCATCGGCCCGGTCGGCAAGCCCCACAAGGGCAAGCTCCTCGTCAACCCGTTGGTTGCGCGCAGCTTTCTCCATCCCGCCCAGCTCGAGCCCAAGCCCGACATTGTCGCGCACGGTCCGCCACGGCAGCAACCCGAACTGTTGAAACACCATCGCGACATCGTTCAGGCGCATGTTCCGCAAGGTTTTGGCATCCGCTGACGTGACCGACGCCATGCCCGATTTAGTATTAATGCGCACGTCGCCGCGCACAACCGGATTCAACCCGTTCACGGCCCGCAGCAGCGTGGATTTCCCTGAACCGGAAAGCCCCATGAGGACAAGGATCTCCCCCTCTTTCACGGTCAAAGAGCAATTGTGTACGCCCAGAATCTGGTTGGTTTCGGCACGAATTTCGCTTCGTTCCTTGCCAGCGTCCATCGCGGGCAGTGCGCTTTCGGGCTTCGCTCCGAAAACGATCGAAACATTGTCGAACTCAACAGCATTCATGATTTCACCCGCAGCATTCTGTCCAGAATAATGGCAACGACTACGATGATGAAACCGCTTTCAAAGCCAAGCGATGTATCGACTCTGCTAAGCGCCTGTACGACGGGTTTGCCCAGCCCGTTTGCCCCGACATAGGCCGCAATCACAACCATGGAAAGCGAGAGCATGATCGTTTGGTTCAGCCCCGCCATGATCTGCGGGAACGCGTAGGGCAGTTCTACCTTAAAAAGGGTTTGCCGCGGCGTGGCCCCGAATGAATTCGCCGCCTCAAGCAGCGTAACGGGTGTGGTGGAAACCCCCAGATACGTGAGCCGGATCGGGGCGGGCAGTACGAAAATAACGGTCGCAATCAACCCCGGCACCATGCCAAGACCAAAGAAGATGATAGCGGGAATGAGATAGACAAACGTCGGCAGGGTTTGCATCAGATCAAGAACCGGGCTGACGTAGGCGTATACTCGTGGCCGGTGCGCCAGAAAAATGCCGACAGGCACCCCGATGCCCATACACACAACACAAGCCGAAAGCACAAGCGCAAGGCTGTCAGCCGTTTCGGTCCAATAGCCCTGATTGATGATGAAAAGAAACCCTAAGAAGACCAACGCGCATGTTTTCCACGACCGCTGCAACACCCATGTGAGCACAACAAAAGCCGCGATAACGATCAGAACCGGAGGCGCGGTAAGGCACCACACCACCGCGTCGATCATCGCGTCGAGCACATCCGAAACGAGATCGAAAACCGGCCGCCCGTTGGTTTTGAGCCAGTCGAAAAGCACCTCGGCAGAATCCCCAACTGGTATTTTCGTTTCCGTGAGCCAGCTCATGGCGTCTCCTAACAGTCGTAAAAAAGCTGGGCCAAAAGTGGCCCAGCGTGATCAACCTGATGGGTCGATGTAATATTAATCAGCCATTGCCGTTGCAACAGCGGCGGCGGCATCGCCACCGTCTTTTGTTGTAACGCCTTCTATCCACGCGCCCCAGACATCGGGGTTCGCAGCAAGCCATGTTGTCGCGGCATCGGCAGGATCAGCCCCGTCATCCAGAATCGCTGCCATGATTTCATTCTCCATCGCGAGCGTAAATTCGAGGTTTTCCAGAAACTTACCGACATTTTCACATTCGGCAACATAGCCCGCACGGGTGTTGGTCGCCACAACAGCGCCCCCCAGATCAGGACCAAACCAGTCGTCCCCGCCCGGCAGATAGGTCATGTCAAAGTTGGCGTTCATCGGGTGTGGTTCCCAGCCAAGAAACACCACGGCTTCGTCACGATCTTCGGCACGCGCAACCTGCGCAAGCATCCCCTGCTCGGAGCTTTCAATGACTTCCAGACCTTTCAGACCAAACGCATCGGCAGCGATCATATCAAGGATAAGGCGATTGCCGTCATTGCCCGCTTCGATACCGTAAATTTTCCCGTCAAGCGCATCAGAAGCCGCGGCGATGCTTGCGAAATCAGTGATTCCCGCGGCCACGCCCGCTGCATTTGTCGCCAAGGTATATTTGGCCCCTTCAAGGTTGTTACGCACGACATCAACGGTGCCAGCCTCGCGGTACGGCGCGATATCGCCCTCCATCGTTGGCATCCAGTTGCCCAGAAACACGTCAACATCGCCCTCGGCAAGCGAGATATAGGTAACGGGTACGGACAGGATTTTGATGTCGGTCTCATACCCGAGCGCTTCAAGCACGATGGTTGTAGACGCCGTTGTTGCCGTAATGTCGGTCCAACCCACATCGGAAAAAGTCACTTTGCCGCAATCGGCAAGCGCAGGCGTCGCGGCGCAAAAGGCCAGCATGGAAAGAGTGGTTTTGAAGGTCATTGTGTACTCCCCGGAGTGTCTTGTTTGTTTATTTCTATTGGCGGTGCATTAAGGAACGAACCACCGTGTCTTGGCAAGTAACTTGACCTGCCTGAAGAGACCGCCACCTGGATACCACATCTGGGCGCCGATAAAACGGGAGGTTACCCGATGTAATCAATCTGTAGCGGAGAGGCCGGAAGCTGCGCTGGACCGAAGGCGGGCCATGCCATGACATTTGGGGTGGCGCACCCGACGGTGCTTTTCACATCGCGACAAATACCGGCGGGTGTCGCAGGCAAACTGTGCAAGACAGGGCCCCGAAATTTCGGTTACAATACCGTAAAGCGAAGACGTGAAGTGCCTATTTCGGGAGGCTGCAAAAATGAAACCCTTTCAATCTGTTGGTATTGTCGGCGGCGGCCTTATTGGTATGAGCTGGGCCAGCTTGTTTCTGGCGCGCGGACTGGACGTGACCGTGATTGATCCCGATCCCGCGACGGCAGATAACCTGAATGATTTTGTCGCGGCGGCATGGCCGAACCTGAAGACCCTCGGCCTTACCCAAACAGACAAGGTTCGCGTGGCCCGCGTATCGCCCGATATGGCAAAGCTGGCAGGCGCCGGGTTTATACAAGAAAACGGGCCGGATCGGATTGACGTGAAGCGCGACATTGTCAGGCAAATCGAAGACGTTGTCGGGACAGATGTCGTGATTGCATCCAGCACATCCTCGTTAATGGCAAGCGACATTCAGAACGGGGCGAAGCACCCTGATCGTATTCTGGTTGCGCACCCGATGAACCCGCCGCATCTTGTTCCGATGGTGGAACTGGTGGGCGGGACCGCCACGTCTGAGACGGCCCTGCTTCTTGCCGAAGCTTTCTACGAACAGATGCGCCGTGTCACGATCCGCGTCAAAAAGGAGGTGCCGGGGCATCTTGCCAACCGCCTGACCTCTGCGCTCTATCGCGAGGCCGTCTATCTGGTGTCGGAAGGCATTGCAGATGTTGAAAGTGTAGACAAGGCAATCGCTTATGGACCCGGTATGCGGTGGGCCTTTATGGGGCCTCATCTGACCTATCATCTCGGCGGCGGCCCGGGCGGATACCGGCACTATCTTGAACATCTGGGGCCGACACAAGAAGCGCGCTGGAACGCGTTGGGAACCGCAGCGCTCACGGATGATCTGGTGGACAAACTCGTCAACGGCGTCGCCAAGGAATTGTTGACCCAGGACGAAGAGACACTGGTCCAGCGCCGCGATGCAGCATTAGTTGAATTGATCCGGTTAAAGTCCGGATTTGGTCTTTAACCGGAGGATGGACCTGCCATGATGTGATGCCGCTCCTTTGATCGCACTGACCAGTGGGCTCAGACGTAAGCAGGTGGCTGGCGATCCTGACGTTCATTGCCCGGCAGGCGACTGCAAAGGAGGTGAATTTTCTTCAAGTCACTCAACCACGTGTTTGAAGGTCACACCCAAACGCCCCCAAGCGCTTGCGCAAAACCGCTTGTTTTCCATCAACTAGGTTCCAGACTCATTAACTTAGAGCCAAAACAGGACGGTTGCCGCGAGAGCGATGGCAGATAGGAATACCTTGGGGCAACGGTCGTATCGGGTGGATATCCGACGCCAGTCTTTCAGACGACCGAACATGATTTCGATCCGGTTGCGCCTTTTGTAGCGGCGCTTGTCCACTGTCCGACAGGGTATTGCGCAGCAATGTCCCGAAAGGGATATTTGATGGGCTCGTCGCGCGACTTCCGTCCGGGAATGCAGGGCTTTATTCCCTTATTTATCAAGGCTTCGCGGTACCAATTGATAGCAAGCTGCTCACCATGGCTCTGGCCCAGGTGTAATCGCTCACTTGACCGGCGGTCATGAAGAACCGGATCGGGCGCCCTTTGACGTCGGTGACAGCATGTAGCTTCGTGTTCATCCCGCCTTTCGTCCGCCCCCCTCTCGTGCATTGCTGCGCAATACCCTGCCGGCAATGGATCAGCCTGCCACGCCCCCCTTTTTTAACCGCAGGCTGGACGCCGTGCGGTGTGCTTTGAGGTAGGTCGCATCGATTGATATCGTCTTGTTGTCAGGTGCCTCTGCCGCCAATCACGTCATGATCCTGGCGAAAACCCCCATGTCGCTCCAGCGCTTCCACCGGTTGTAGAGCGTCTTTGCTGGTCCGTATTCCTTGGGCGCATCACACCAGCGTAACCCATTGCGATTGATAAATATAATGCCATTTAGAACACGCCGGTCATCCACGCGTGGCACGCCATGGCTCTTCGGAAAATAGGGACGAAGCCGCGCCATTTGCTCTTCGCTCAGCCAGTAAAGATTGCTCATAATTCCCCCTCAATTTGGAGGAGTTGAATCACGCACACCTGACAGCCTCAAGCCGATTAATGGGTCTGGAGCCTGAGGAGTGGACCAGCATGGGCGATTATTCAGGCAACAACAAAACCCGCGAAGCGTTCCTCGGTCAGGTGGGCGGCTTTGGACAACTGATGCCAGACCTCAACTGGGCCATTCAGGACATCCACCAAGACGGCGACACCTTCGTTGTGCGCAGCCGTGCAACTGGCACACCTGTAGCGCCTTTCTTTGGTGTTGATGGTGAAGGCCGCAGCTTTGACATCATGACCATCGACATCCACGAGTTGGAAGACGGCGTGATCGCCCGCACCTACCACGTCGAAGACTGGGCAGGCGCGTTGCAGCAGCTTTCTGGTCAATAAAACAAACGGTAACGGCCCAGAGCAATCTGGGCCAACACGCCGCAGGAGGACACCATGTACCGCAGAAATTTACTGACAACTTCCCTTGGCGCGTCGCTTGCGCTGATGTTTGGGACCCACGCAGGAGCGCAGAACATGGACGAAACAACACAAGCCAGCTTTGATACCGTCATGGCCTTTATGGGCGCGATGGGCAGCGGAGACATGGAAGCAATGGGCAACCTAATGGCTGATGATATGGTCTGGCACACCGAAGGCGACACATCATTGCCTTGGATTGGCGAGACTGTCGGCAAAGAAGCCATCTTTGAGTTTCTCGGCGTCTTCGCAGCCAACTTTCAGACCACCAAATGGGAAAACACCGACGCATTTGCCTCTGGTGATACGGTTGCCGTGTTTGGTCGCATGAATGGGATCACGGCCCACAGCGGCAAAGAAATCGGCGAACTCACATTCGCCCTGCGTGCCAAAATGCGTGATGGACAGGTGGTTTTGTGGAACTGGTTTGAAGACAGTTTTGCGATCAGCCAAGCCTACCACGGCTGAGAATTTTATCAGGGTGGGCGTAGCCTGCGCCCAGCCGCCGCAATGAAGGAGCGCCAAAATGACAATCGCGATTACAGCCGTTTCAGGCCAGCTTGGCGGAGCAATTGCCCGCAATCTGATCGAAACCGCAGATGGTGAGACCATCATCGGCCTTGCCCGCACCCCTGCGAAGGCAAAAGATCTCGGTATTGAGGTTCGCGCTGGCGATTACGGGCAACCGGAGCAGTTGCGCGCGTCTTTAGCGGGCGTTGATGCCTTGTTGCTCGTGTCAGGTATGGATGCCCCCGAGGCCCGCATTCAGCAGCACCGCAACGTCATTGAGGCCGCAAAGGCCGCAGGTGTGAGGAAGATCGTTTATACCAGCATTCAAGGGGCCGAAGAGGGCACTGCCTTTTCCCCCGTTGTGCAAAGCAACCGCCAAACCGAGGCCGATCTGCGCGACAGCGGGCTTGCCTATGCCATCGGGCGCAACGGCATCTATATCGAACCGGACGTGGAATACATCGACAGCTACAAAGCCAGAGGCGAGATCGCCAATAGCGCCGGGGCGGGCAAATGCGGCTACACAACCCGTTCTGAGTTGGCCCATGCCTACGCTTGCCTTTTGACCAATGATAACTTCAACGGCCAGACGTTTAACCTGTGGGGCGCGCCAATCGCCCAAGGCGAGCTTACCGATTATTTGAACAGCGCATTCGGCACGTCGCTGACCTATCGCGAAATGACTCCAGAAGAGTACGTCGCAGATCGCACAGCCGAACTGGGCGATTTCATAGGCCCAATCATCGGCGGCATATATGAGGGTATTCGTCGTGGTATTTACGATGTGCCCAGCGATTTTGAAGCTGTTGCTGGCAGAACTCACCAAAGCTGGACCGATTATTTCGGATCAATAGCAGGTTGAGAACCCCTTTTTGCGTTGCAGCTTGAGCGCCCTATTCAGGCAAACGCCACGAGATAAAAGTAACTTCAATGTCCGGAACAAAATCGTTCTTCAATTCGCCTTACACGTTTTGGGGCATCCTGACGTTGCCTGCCATTCCAATGGTGGTCGGCCCGACCTCCGGCGATCCAGAAACAATCAATCAACTGCTGCACCCGACACGTGAATTTGCCGCGCGGTTCATGATCGTCACCATAATGATCACGCCGTTGGTGATGCTGTTCAAAGGCTGGCGCGGACCGCGCTGGTTGATGAAGCGGCGGCGTTATCTTGGCGTTGCGGCATTTGTCTATGCCTTGGCACATACAGCTTTGTACCTTGTTGACGAAGGCGCGGTCGCCTTTACGAGCGTCGAAATCTCCGAACTCTACATCTGGAGCGGTTGGCTTGCCTTCCTGATCTTCGTGCCCTTGGCCATCACATCGACAGACGGCTGGGTTCGCAAACTGGGACCTCGCTGGAAAATCCTCCAGCGGGGCGTTTATGGGGCCGCGGTGCTGACACTTTTGCATTGGGCTGCGTTGCATAATTGGGGCGGTGTTGGTGCTGCGATGGTGCATTTTGTGCCGTTGATTGCGCTGGAGGCCTATCGGCTGGGTTACAATTTGCGCCGCCAGCGGACGCGGTTTATTTGACCGCAAAGATGACAATGGAAGACCTTGAGGGTCTACTTCAGAATACAACTGCATTGCTTGAAGCCCGCGCAAACGGGACCGCAAAAGCGGTGCATGATGAATAAATTTCCTCGGCTCCCAGTGACCGCTGGGAAGCGTGGAATGAGACAGGACTTGGCTTCAAGTCCAGCCGTGCTACGTTAAAATGCAACGTAATTTCGCCACAGCCCCAACCTATAATATCGGAGTAGTTAATCATGAAACCCAGCCAGTTTATTTCAGTAATAAGCCTTTCCGCCCTTCTGGCGACAACCGCTACTGCCGACGTTGCTGTTTCGTCCAAAATCGACACTGAGGGCGGTTTGCTGGGCAATATCATCGCCTTGGCACTTGAAGACGCAAACTTACCAGTAGAGCGTCGCTTGCAGCTTGGCGGCACGCAGATTGTACGCGAAGCACTGCTGTCTAATCAGATCGATATTTACCCCGAATATACTGGCAACGCCGCGTTTTTCTTTAACGAAGCAGACAGCGACGTCTGGAAAGATCCCGCCGCTGCTCACGCACGCGCGGCGGAGTTGGATAGTGAGCAAAACAACGTCACATGGCTTGATCCCGCGCCTGCGAATAACACGTGGGCCATCGCGGTGACGGGTGAAGTCGCAGCGGAAAATGACTTGGTGACGATGACTGATTTTGGCGCTTGGGTTGCGGCTGGCGGCGACGTCAAACTTGCGGCCTCGACAGAGTTTGTTTCTTCTCCTGCGGTTCTGCCTGCGATGCAGGACACTTACGGGTTTAGCCTGACCTCCGATCAAACGATAATCCTGTCCGGTGGCGACACGGCCGCAACGATCCAAGCCGCAGCACGCGGCACATCGGGCGTCAACGCAGCCATGGTATACGGCACTGACGGGGGTGTCGGCGCTACTGGACTTGTAGTGATGGAAGACGACAAAGGCGTGCAGCCAGTTTACCAACCCGCTCCGATCGTGCGGGCTGACGTTTTGGCGGAGTATCCTTCCATACCGGAAATTCTGAACCCGATTTTTGCTGGTCTTGATATGCAGACTCTGCAACGGTTGAACGGTCGTATTCAAGTCGGCGGAGAGCCTGCTGAAGACGTGGCGCGCCAATACCTGACCGAAACCGGCGTTCTGGATTGATTGCGTAGAATCTGACGCATGATGGGCATTCGCACACATCTTTCGCCGCCCGGATTGCTTTTTGCCATTCTGGGGCTGGCCTCATTGCTGGTCCCATTTATGACACTTGCAGCCAATCGCATTGTTGCGGGTGATGGCATCTCTGTATTGCGCATCGCTGGGCCTACAATCACCGCTCCCGGTGTGGCCGCGGTGATCATTGGTTTGGCGATGGGTCTTATCGCAAAGTGGACACGCCTGCGTTTGCTGGGGGCTGTTTTTGGCTTAGCAGGACTGATCTGGTTGCTCTCCCGTAGTGCGCCCATCCTTTTGACTCAAGCGGGAGAGTATGCACGCGTTTCACCGGCGGCAGGCTTTTGGTGCCTGCTGATTATTTTTATGCTGCTGATGGCCGATGCGTTGGCCGCCCTGAAACCGGGGCCACTTATGCGCGGTATATTATTGGCCGCGGTGCTTGCTGCATTGGTCCTCGTCCTTCATTCAGGCCTTCTGTCCGACTTGTCAGTCCTTCAGGAATTTTCCAGCCGTCGTGACGCATTCTTCACGGAATTTCTGCGGCATCTGGGGCTTGCTTTCGGGTCACTCGCAGCGGCCGCGGTAATCGGTTTTCCGCTTGGCATTCTGTGCCACCACCGCGCGGGACTACGGGGTGCAACCCTGCCGGTGCTCAGTTTTTTGCAGACCATTCCATCGCTTGCCATGTTCGGGCTGATGATCCCGATCCTTGGATGGGTCGGAAATACTGTTCCGGGGGCGCAAGCAATCGGCATCGCAGGAATCGGGTTTGCCCCTGCATTTCTTGCCCTTTTACTTTATTCGCTGCTGCCTGTCGTTGGGAACACAGTTGCTGGCCTTGCGGCGACGCCACCCGCCGCGCTGGAGGCTGCGCGCGGCATGGGAATGACACCTGGCCAGCGTCTGTTGCGCGTTGAGTTGCCGCTCGGTCTGCCGATCATCCTGACCGGTTTGCGCATCGTGCTTGTGCAGAACATCGGCCTTGCCGTCATTGCCGGGCTCATTGGTGGCGGCGGCTTTGGGACTTTCGTCTTTCAGGGGCTGAACCAGACCGCGACTGATCTGATCCTGTTGGGCGCATTACCCACAGTTGTGCTGGCCCTAACGGCAGCGATATTGATGGACATTCTGGTCGAACTCACCCGTCGAACCCCCGAGGAGACAGCATGATCGAGATAGACAGCATCACCAAAACCTATGGCACGGTGAATGCCGTCGATGCAGTGTCCCTGACGGTGAAAACCGGATCAATCACCGTGATCGTCGGCACCTCTGGGTCAGGCAAAACGACGTTGTTGCGGATGATAAACCGCCTAGAGGAACCGACCTCAGGCGAAGTGCGGATCAACGGAACATCTACCTTATCGGTAAAACCGCACCTTCTGCGACGGCGCATCGGTTATGCCATTCAGGGCCACGGACTGTTCCCGCACCATACGGTAGCTCGCAATATCGGCGCGGTTCCCGAATTGCTGAAGTGGTCCCGCGACAAAATCAATGCCCGCGTCGATGAATTGCTCGCGCTGTTTTCAATGAACCCCGCAGAATTCCGAGACCGCTTTCCGGCAGAACTGTCCGGCGGGCAACAACAACGTGTCGGCGTGGCGCGCGCGCTGGCATCCCGGCCTGATTTGTTGCTGATGGACGAACCTTTCGGCGCATTGGACCCGATCATCCGGACCCGTGCGCAAGAAGACCTGCGGCACATCCAGCGCAAGCTGGGATCAACGATCATGTTGGTGACCCATGACATGGAGGAAGCCATCAGTTTGGGGGACCACGTGGCTGTGATGGACGGTGGCAAGCTGGTACAATATGCCCCACCGGCCGAAATCATCTCCCGTCCCGCGACAGACTTCGTGGCAAACATGGTCGGAGATGTCGAACGGCCTCTGCGGCTTTTGTCGTTGATCTCAGTGGCTGAAATCATTGAGCCGGGTGAGGCAGAGGGTGAATCACTGCCAGAAACCGCAAGCTTGCGTGACGCCCTCTCAGCCTGTCTGTGGAGCGGGCGCGATGCCTTGCCCGCCACCAGAGGGGGCATCGTTGTAGGGCGTGTGACACTCAAAGCCATTCGCGCACGCGCCGGAGCACACGTATGAAAATCGGCCTGATCCTTCGCCCTGTGATGATCGCGATTCTGCTGGCGTTGGTGCTGCGGCCCGAATGGTTTGTTCCTATATTTGCGCCCTTTGCGCCCGACGATGGCCCGGTGATCTACCAACGGGCATCGATGTTGTCTTTGTCGCTTAGCCACCTCGGGATTGTGGCACTTGCCTCCGCTGCGGCGACGATTGTCGCTGTGGCGCTCGCCATTCTCGTGACGCGTCCGGCTGGCGCTGCATTTCGACCGTTGTCTCGCACGATCACCAACATGGGGCAGACGTTCCCGCCCGTCGCCGTGCTGGCGCTGGCAGTGCCAGCTTTGGGTTTCGGTGCCGGACCGACTTTGGTGGCACTGTTTCTGTATGGCTTGCTGCCGATATTCGAGAACGCAGTCACTGCACTAACCAATTTGCCCCGCGCCACAATGGAAGCCGCACGCGGTATTGGCCTTAGCCGCTGGCAACGTCTTTTGCGGGTCGAACTGCCGCTGGCATTGCCAGTGACCCTAACGGGCATCCGCCTCTCCATTGTAATCGCCTTGGGTACGGCGACGATAGGCTCTACTGTCGCGGCCCGAACTCTGGGAGAAGTTATCATCGCCGGGCTCTTAACCAACAACACCGCGTACGTATTGCAGGGCGGATTGATCGTCGGGCTCTTCGCGGTGTTGATCTATGATGCACTCGTACAACTTGAATTGTACCTGACTGGTCGCATGGGTGGTTGAGGCGCCGTTGTTTCAAGTGGCGCCCTTAGATCACTGGTCCAAGTATGGTTGATCTGAAAATACTATGGTTTTTGACGCACGTATGAGGGCTACCTTTGCTCAAATGGCAGAGACGTAACGACCAATCAGAAAACTAATCTTCTTTGAAAAATTTCATTTCTACTTATTGTTGTGCAAACGTCATAAGTTCCCCGCTCAAATTTTGGGATCAAAAGGTGATTTGATACGCTATGTGTTGCGACCTGAATTTCAATGTCGATGAACCTCTAATCCATGAAGCGTGAAACGTCGGGATCTAAACGGTCGTTGGGGCTTCACTGCCTCCCGTTTGAAAGCGGCCATTCACCCCATTCAAAACCCAAGTTGTTGTTGAACGTTTTCACCACAACCGTGATAGCAGGCGTTAGCCGCGATGCAGAAGGTCAGTAAAGAGAGTTCAGACCGGACATCAGATGCGGCGCGGCATTTCATGATATCATGCGGCGTCAACGTCGGGTTGTCGGTGTGGGAGGGCATGGCGGATCGGAGGAACTGTCATGCAAACACAAAACTTACCTGCCATTCGCGCACTTCGCCCCGCATGGAACAAGGGTCGTATAGTTGGTCAGAAACGACCCTTGAAGCCCAAACATGTCTGGGCGATCCGTGTCAGACTGGAATTGGCCGAGAACCATCGCGATCTGACTCTGTTCAATATGGCTATCGATAGCAAATTGCGCGGTTGCGATTTGGTCAAGATGAAGGTCGTCAACGTCATGGCGTCGGGTCAGATCAAGGAGCGGGCTTCAGTGTTGCAGAGTAAAACACAGAAACCGGTGCGGTTTGAGATATCTGAAGGCACTCGCGCTTCCGTCGAGAAGTGGATGGAAGATGACCTGATGGTCGGCTCAGAGTATCTTTGGCCGGGGCGTTTTCATGAGCGCCTGCACATCTCTACGCGTCAATATGCGCGGATTGTTCGGGACTGGGTCACCTCGATTGGACTTGAGGCAAGCGCCTATGGGACCCATTCAATGCGGAGAACCAAAGTCACTCAGATCTACAAGAAGACAGGCAACCTCCGAGCGGTCCAGCTGCTACTTGGACACACCAAGATGGACAGCACCGTCAGATATCTGGGTGTTGAACTCGAAGATGCCTTGGCGATTGCTGAAGCAATTGAAATTTAGACTAACGGGCCGTTCGAGAGGACGGCCCTAACCGGCCTTTCGCCTACTGCTTCAACGCTGCGCTGCAGCTTTCGCATTGCGGTCATTCGCGGATCTTGCAGCATTTTGGCGGCTTAAACGTCGGTCAGCAAAGTAATGTGATCCCTCACTACATCTACGTCAATGGCCGCTTTTGGGAAACAGAAGCTAGATGAAGAACGGGTGCGCCTCACAAAATTGTCATGTATACGAATGGCTCATCGGTCAGCTCTTGACGGAAAATGGAGCGTTTAAGATTTTTCTTTTTCAACCTTCCGCGCCAGGATAGGATCTTTCCCATGCTCGGGAACAAAAGACGGTTACCAAAGGTTCGGATTGAGTTTCGGTGAGCAGCATCCAGTTTGTTCAGTTCCAAATCAACTGGTCGCAAACCCCGACAAGGTTAAGTCCTATGAATCTGTTCTTGATGCTACTCACAGCTTTCTCCGCATTGTCCGCGACGTTCAACGCGCCAAACTCATTTGCATGAATGCCACCCGCAACGAAATATGCATCAAAGCCGTTGTCAGCGGCACCTTTAATATCAGTCGGCAACCCATCACCTATGGCCAGTAACCTGCCCTTCAGGGCATCTCGCCCCGTCAGAGTAGCTGCTCTTCTCAGCGACTCGCGATAGATTGCCGACTCCGGTTTTCCGGCAAAGGTAATCTTGCCGCCCAGTTGCCTGTAGTATTGCGCAATGGAACCGGCACAGATGACCGTGCGTTTGCCACTTCGAACTACCAAGTCGGGATTTGCGCAAATCATCTCGACAGCGTTGTCCCGCATCTCTTTAAGAAGACTGTGGTAAATATCAACAGTTTCGATTGTGTCATCTAATGGCCCGGTTAGCAGGCACAGTTTGGCGTCTGATATGCCTACAATAGGGTTCGCCAAACCCTCCAAAATGGACTGATCCCGCGCCGGACCAAAATGAAACAACGGAACATCGGGTTGGTTTGCAACCAACTGCGCGGTGACGTCGCCTGATGTGATGATGGTATCAAACGCTTCACGCGGAACTCCGAAACGCGCCAATTGCGGATAGATGTCTTTGGATAGTCGCGGTGCATTGGTGATCAAAATGACAAGACGACCGCTGGCACGTGTTCTGCACAGCGCATCGACGGCACCCTCGAAGGCCGCCCTACCGTTGTGGATAACGCCCCAAATGTCACACAATAGGCCATCGTAGCG
Source organism: uncultured Sulfitobacter sp. (assembly GCA_947502265.1). Lineage (GTDB taxonomy): Bacteria > Pseudomonadota > Alphaproteobacteria > Rhodobacterales > Rhodobacteraceae > Sulfitobacter. Next base: position 7,024 of record CANMZB010000001.1, on the reverse strand, counting down.
ATCCATAAGTTCGCTGAGCGGAACAAGTCCGACGGATGAGCCCAAAGGGTGACTGATGTGTACCATGAACACGATGGGATAGGTTTCAGAACACCTTGGGTCAAGCACAACCTAATGGAACCTGACACTGCGCACGCCTGCGTCATATGCATTCTTTGCTAGGACTCGGGGTATGCGGAAGCGCTCAGTCGCATCTATTCCTTGCTATCTGTTCGATTTCTCCATACGGCTTAATCTTCGGGCGCTCCATCACAGCGTGCGATCGTTTTTCTAAGGTCAATCGTAGCAGATCAGGATGCCTGAAAACTGCTACCGGATGTTTCCGGTCAAAATCCAACACCAGCCCATCAGGGTGCGCGTTGGACACTCCTTGCGACCTTCGACTTTGCTCTATTACGGTTCTGACGCTGATTTCCAGCACATGAGACCCGCCTGATCCGCACGTGTTGCCGGGGTCGGGCGACTTTAAATTATTTCTGCAAGCGTTCAATTTTCGGACGACGTCGCGACAGTTCCGTATGGCGCTGCGCTCTCGAACTCGATTTGTGCCCTCTCGATGTCCCCGCCCGACCCTCGTGCGCAGACGTATCATGGGCGTAACGGCGTTAGGACCATTGTCTTGGTGCCGTTGGAGTATGACCAAATGTTAGACAAGTATTTGCTTTTCACCCCCGGCCCCGTGAATGTGGCCGAAACCTTGCGCGCGGCGATCTGCAAAGAAGATATCTGCCATCGCGAACCTGACTTTGATGCCCTTCTGGGTAGCATCGAACATAAACTGATCTCGCTGTTTCAGATCAGAAACCGGGCCCGGTATCGCGCTGTGGTGATCACGGGTTCCGGCACGGCGGCCAATGAGGCAATCCTGTCCTCTGTCGTGGGCAAGGGCGCGATTCTGATCCTGTCGAACGGTGAATTTGGTGGGCGTCTGCATAAAACATCGCGGATCCACAACAAACACACCCATCTGATTGAGATGCCTTGGGGCGCGCCGTTCGATCCAGCCCAAGTTGCCGCCTATCTGAAGACGCACAAGATCGACGTTGTCGCGATGGTCCATCACGAGACCTGTTCAGGGATGCTGAACCCGTTGGCGGAGGTCGGTGCCATTTGCAAAGAGACCGGCGCGTTGTTCGTGGTCGACGGTGTCAGTTCGGTCGGCGCTGAAGTGATCGACATGGAGGCGTGCAATATCGCTTTTGTGTCCAGCTCCAGTTCCAAGGCCATCGGCTCTTATCCCGGTCTGTCCTTTGTCGTTGGACGGAAAAAGCACTTCAAACGGCTGAAGCACCATGCGGCAAAGACGACCTACCTGAACTTGGCTACATTCTATGCCTTCCTGAAACACCACAGTCAGACACCGAATACTCCCGCTGTTCCACTGTTCTTTGCACTGGAGCAAGCCCTGACGGACATCCTGTGCGAAGGCGTCATGAAACGTTATGCACGCATCAAGGCCCGAGCTGATCTGCTGCGTGTCGGCATGCGCAGGCTGAACCTAGATTTCTTAATTGAAGAGGCGGACATGTGTTCGATCCTGACCACTGTGCGGGTGCCGCCGTCGATTTCTGTGCGCGATCTCCGCGACAGGTTGCGTGAGAAATCCATCATCATTTACGAAGGCAAAGGGTGCTTTGCGGGCAAAGTCTTTCAGGTCGGCAATATCGGAGAGTTGTCCGACTATGACATTCGTTTTTTTCTATCGGCGCTCAAGGACGTGTTGCTGACGTTGCAAGCTGAAGCGGCTGAACTCGTCGCACCTGTGAGGCCGACAGGAGCGACCTTGGTCATGCTGCCGCCGGCCAAGCGTATCCAAAAAAAGGTAGTGTCATGACCGACAAACTGACACGGCTTTGGGCCACAAAGACCCGCGATGATGAATGGTGGTCGTCGTTTGTCACATCCCCGATGGCTATCCTCGCCAATTATGCAGCTGTTGAAGTGCGTTGGATAACGCCAAACCGCATCACAGCGGCATCTTTTCTGGTGGCGGTGGTGGCGACTGGTGGAATTGTTTTCGATGGTACCGCCTGTTTCGTTGCCGCTGCCCTCCTGATCCATCTCAGCCACATCCTTGATTGCATGGACGGGCAAATGGCGCGCTACCGCCGCGTGTCCTCACCGACCGGCAGCTATTATGATCGCCTGACCGATCAGGTGCAGGTCGCGCTGTGGTTCGGGGCTGCCGGATATGCCGCTTTTGCTCAAACAGCCAGCGTGGTTCCCGTATTCCTCGCCATGATTGGCATCGCGTTCTACGGGTTGCGTGGATATGCCAAATACGTGGCACTTGAGATCGAAACGGCCCGTGATCCAGACTATCCCACGAAGATGGCACGTCTGAAACAGGTCGAAACACTGGCGGGCTTGGGCTTTGGCCCACGCGCCAACTTTGCGTGGTTCCTGCGGGAGCAACGCAAAGTTCTCGCATTCGATGAAGGTGTGTTCATCTTCATGCTCTCAGCAGCGCTCATCTTTGATCAGATTGTCCCAATGCTTTGGGTTTTTGCGGTCAGCCAGCTGTTCTGGGGCACTTACAAGTCATGGCAAAGGGGCAAGAACATCGGGGAAAACCGAAAATTGGCCCTCCAAAAATAGCACCCCACATCCCGCCTTATCAAGGACATCAGACATGAAAAATGAAATCAATCGCCCGCCTATGGCAGTCATTCTCGCCGCAGGTATCGGCTCACGGCTCAGCCCCTTAACCGACAACTGCCCGAAAAGCCTGTTGTCCGTTGGCGGGTCAGTCATTCTGGAACGGATGATCCGCAATTGTCTGAGTTGCCGCATGTCTCAGTTCGTTTTGGTGCTGGGGCATCGCGCGGACGAGATCAAGCAGTTCGTCGACAAGACATTCCGGGGCATCCGCGTCACCTATGTGATCAACGAGCGTTACCGCGAGACCAACACAGGCTATTCGCTGATGCTGGCCTCGAAAGCGATTGGCGCTGCTGACTTCATCAAGTTCGACGCGGACGTGGTGTTTGACGTTAAAATCTTGCGCCAGCTTATTGATAGCGACGACTCAAACGTCTTGTGCATTGATCAAAACATCGCGCTTGAGGACGAAGAGGTCAAAGTCATCACCGACGACCAGATGCAGGTCCTTGAAGTAGGCAAATCGGTCGATCCAAAATTGGCGTTGGGTGAGTCCATTGGTATCGAAAAGATTAGCGCCAAGACTGGTCCACTGCTTTTTTCAGAACTCACCGAAATGATGGAGAGCAGAGATCATTTTCAGGACTATTACGAAGCCGCCTATGCGCGTCTTGTGGTGAAAGGGACAGTTTTTCGTGCGCTTGATATCACCGGATTAAATTGGACCGAGATTGATACGGCGCAAGATTTTGCCGCTGCAAATGCGATGTTCGGAACGCCGGTATCGACGATTTCGCGTGGGCAACAAAAGGCAATAGACGAGGCCGCCGAAAAAGCTGACACTTCGGCATAGCCATATCAGCTCAACACCACCCTGCGCCCCAAAGGGCAATTGGAGGACGACCGCAGTCAAGCCTCTGCCATTCCGGCATCGGATCGCTGCATTTTGGAAGGAAATTCCATGGCCAAAGGTAAAAACAGCAACAAAGAAGCAAAGAAACCAAAACAAGAGAAGCCAAAAGTCTCTGCAACAGCGAATTCTAACGCTGGAAAACCTGCACTTTCGATTGCTGGTAAGAAGGTGAAGTGACCCTTTGAGGTCGATTGCTACAAACCTGATCTTCGGGATGAAAAGTCCCGAAGAAATTTAGTTCGTGGCCCTATTGTAGTGGTCTGTCAGCGTAGCCACTTAACAAATATTGGCACTCAGGTGTGGCGAGTGTCAATAGTCTCTAAGCGTGCCACCCCTACCTCGGAAATCTTCAAAAGGAGCATTTCCATGAAATTCCCCCCCTACATGACCGTGTCTTGGTGCGCCGCATCGAAGACGAGCAAAAGACTTCCGGCGGTCTGATCATCCCCGAAACCGCCAAAGAAAAACCGCAAGAAGGCGAAGTGATCTCTGTCGGTGCAGGGGCCAAGGATGACGCCGGCGCGCGCATTGCCATGGACGTCAAAGCGGGCGACAAAATCCTGTTCGGCAAATGGTCCGGCACTGAGATCAAGATCGATGGCGAAGAGCTTATGATCATGAAGGAGTGCGACATTCTTGGCATTATGGCCTGAACGACGCCGTTTCTTTCACATTTTTTTTCATTTAGGAATACCGACATGTCTGCAAAAGACGTAAAATTCGGCACGGACTCCCGTGACCGCATGCTCAAGGGTATAAATATACTCGCCAACGCCGTCAAAGTTACATTGGGTCCCAAGGGGCGCAACGTAGTCATTGCTAAATCCTATGGCGCGCCGCGCATTACCAAGGACGGCGTCACCGTTGCCAAAGAGATAGAGTTGGCGGACCCTTTCGAGAATATGGGGGCGCAAATGGTTAAGGACGTAGCATCGCGCACCAACGACGAAGCAGGCGATGGCACGACGACAGCGACTGTGCTGGCGCATGCCATCGTGAAAGAAGGTATGAAGTCGGTTGCTGCGGGCATGAATCCGATGGACCTCAAACGTGGTATCGACAAGGCGGTTGAAGCCGTCATCAATGAAGTAAAAGCCATGTCACGCCCCGTAGGCGACACAACAGAAATCGCCAAAGTCGGCACCATATCCGCCAACGGCGAAGCCGCAATCGGTCAACAGATCGCGGACGCAATGGCCCGTGTCGGTAATGAAGGAGTCATCACCGTCGAAGAGAACAAGGGCCTTGAGACCGAGACCGAAGTTGTCGAAGGCATGCAGTTTGATCGCGGCTATCTCAGCCCCTACTTTGTCACCGAACCCGCCAAAATGACGGCGAGCCTCGAAGACTGCGTCATCCTCCTGCATGAGAAAAAACTGACATCATTGGCCCCGATGGTGCCTTTGCTTGAGGCTGTGATGCAGGCAGACAAACAATTGTTGGTCATTGCCGAAGACATCGACGGCGAAGCGCTTGCCACGCTTGTGGTGAACAAACTGCGCGGTGGACTGAAGGTCGCCGGGGTTAAGGCGCCCGGTTTCGGGGATCGTCGCAAGGCGATGATGCAGGACCTTGCCGTCCTTACAGGCGGAACGGTCATCGCTGACGAACTGGGTATCAAACTTGAGAATGTCACGATGGACATGCTGGGCGATGCGAAGAAGATCACTATCACCAAGGATACCACAACCATCATTGATGGGGCGGGTGACAAGGCTGCCATAGCGGCACGGGTAACCCAGATCCGCGCGCAGATCGAAGATACTACATCCGACTATGATAAGGAGAAACTGCAAGAGCGTCTCGCCAAACTCGCGGGTGGCGTTGCGGTCATCAAGGTAGGCGGTGCAACCGAAATCGAAGTGAAAGAGCGCAAAGACAGGGTTGATGACGCATTGAACGCAACGCGGGCAGCTGTCGAAGAAGGCGTGGTACCGGGCGGTGGTGTCGCATTGGTGCATGCTGGCAAAGTCTTGAAAGGTCTCACAGGCGACAACCCAGATCAGTCGGCTGGCATCGCGATCATCCGTAAAGCGCTTCAGGCCCCTCTGCGTCAGATCGCTGAAAATGCAGGGGTCGATGGATCAGTCGTTGCGGGAAAGATCATTGAAAACACGAGCAATGCGTTTGGCTACGATGCGCAGTCAGAGCAATACGGCGATATGCTGAAGGCTGGTATCATCGACCCGACCAAGGTTGTTCGGATTGCACTTCAATATGCGGCGTCCGTCGCGGGGCTCTTGATCACAACCGAGGCCATGGTTACGGACAAACCCGCAAAGTCAGGCGGAAACGCGATGTCCGATATGGACGGCATGGGTAGTATGGGCAGCATGATGTAAACCAGCCACTAACGAGGTCCGCAGGCATGCGTCTGCGGGCTTTCTAATCTGCCCATACAAATAACTTGATAGCTGCGTTCCAAAATAAACGGCACTATTTCAACTGGGAACCCCGTGGAAAACGTAATTCTCGTTGCCGCGCTCGCGGCTTCTGTTGCTTACTTTGCAAATGCCGTGACGACCAAGTTTGATAGAGACGGTGATGGAATGGCGTCGCTTTCCGAACTCTTGATTGCATATCCGGAACTCAAGGAAGAGCTGTTCCGCGAAATGGACACAGACGCTGATGGTCTGATCAACGACGAAGAAATGGCCATCGCAGTCGATCTTTGAACCGCCCCGGGTTTACCGGAGAGCAAGACCCTCCAAGGATGAACCTTATGACACAGCGCAAACACACCCCGTCTTACACAGCTGGATTGCGCGCGCGCGGCGTTCGACTTTTCAATGAGCAACGGTCGGAATATCGCAGTGACAACGCTGCTTATCAGGCGATCGCGCCCAAGCTCGGCTGTGCTCCAGATAGGCGATAATACAATCAACCGTGTGGCGCCCATTGTCGCCTTTGCAGAAAACCCGCAAGCGACCCGCGATGCGGCGATCAGTGCTTTTGTCGATCAACAACTTGAGCGATGGCAGGAGTTCTTTGACACGGTGGAGTCAATGCCCCTTACCCCAGAACAACGGCTGTCTGTCGTAGTCGATGAAGATGCGACGTTGGTGCTGGCCGGCGCTGGTTCTGGAAAAACCAGTGTGATTACTGCAAAGGCCGCCTACTTGATCAAAGCAAAGATCAGGCAGCCTGATGAATTGCTCTACTACTGGCCTTTGCCAAGGATGCCGCCACGGAGATGTCGGAGCGTATAGAAGCGCGGTGCGGTGTGCCGATTGCAGCCCGCACCTTCCATGCCCTGGCCTATGAGATCTGGACCTGTCGCGGTTTGATGCCGCTCCTTTGATAGCATTTGCTGCAACAAAGGAGACGAACTATGGGACTGAAACGGACGGACGAATTCCGGCAAGATGCGGTGCGTATCGCGCTGACCAGTGGGCTGACGCGCAAGCAGGTGGCTGATGATCGTGGTGTCGGAATGTCGACGCTGAACAAGTGGATTGCAGCACACCGAGATACGGATGTGGTATCGTAAGAGGGTTTAGGCTTCGCTCA